>NZ_CP015863.1:0-1200000 GCF_002163755.1 Vibrio campbellii CAIM 519 = NBRC 15631 = ATCC 25920 | reverse complement strand
TGATGTCATCGGTAAGATTATCAACAATGATACAGTTCGCTTCGGTGATGTTGGCATTCTTCATCTCCTGCGCATCGGTATAGCTGTTAACCTTGATAAAACCAATCTCACCCGGCAATGGGTTTTCAATGTCTGAACGGCTGCACAAAACGATTGGACGCTTGCCATGTTCTTCATGTTGCAACATACGGATCAGATGCATGGTACGCGCGCCATTCCAACCCAGTAATACGATATGGTTTTCCACTCTTACTCTCCGTTTGCCCAATATTCCCGCTCGCCAATAGTCGATCGCGCCTCCTGCCACTCGTCCCAAAATGGCGGCAAATAAGCTCAGACCACCAGGGATGATAAACAACACGACTACCCACTTGCCCATATCGGTGACGGGTGAATGATCGCCATAGCCCACTGTAGAGGCGGTGACCATTAGGTAGTAAATGAAGTTCGAGAAGTTATCGGTTAGTGCGTGCTCCCCCGCGAGGGCCAGCAACAACCATGAAATGGCGACATATGCGGCACTAATGACAAGAAGGTTTCGGTTGCTCAATTTGAAAAGATGGGTACTTAGCCACTTTTTCAGTACTAGCCATACAGCCATAAGTTTCCGATTCCTTTCTGATTGCTATAACTAAATACTAACTCATTGATTGTAAAAAACAAAAAAACCAGCCATATTCGGCTGGTTTTTGAGATTTATCGTAGCAAACTTTGGTCTAAGAACTGACTAAGCGTTGCCTTTCAACTACATGTTAAGCTGCTCTGCGAAATCTAGCATGCGGTTCAGTGAGACCAGAGATTTCACACGTAATGCTTCATCAACGAAGATTTCGTGCTCTGCACCACCTTCTCTCAATGCTTTTTCAATCGCTTTAAGGCCGTTCATTGCCATCCAAGGACAGTGTGCGCAGCTGCGACACGTTGCACCCGCACCTGCCGTTGGAGCTTCAATCAGCTCTTTTTCTGGA
Organism: Vibrio campbellii CAIM 519 = NBRC 15631 = ATCC 25920; assembly: GCF_002163755.1. Taxonomy (NCBI): domain Bacteria; kingdom Pseudomonadati; phylum Pseudomonadota; class Gammaproteobacteria; order Vibrionales; family Vibrionaceae; genus Vibrio; species Vibrio campbellii. The sequence continues at coordinate 1,199,032 of NZ_CP015863.1, read as the reverse complement.
ACTAGCTGCTGCATCTTGAAGAAGATGCCTTTGTCTGTAGCCACGATCATTTGTTGATGAGGTAGCTCTTTAGCCGCTTTGATTAGCTGACTTGTAGACCCCACAGCATCGGCTAATTCCACTACACTCGCTGGCGATTCTGGGTGTACTAGAATAGCGGCATCCGGATACACGTTCTTCATCTTACGTAATGCATCCGCAGAGAACTCATCGTGAACTACACACTCAGCATGCCATAACAACATGTCTGCGCCTGTCTTTTTCGCAATGTAAGAACCTAGATGGCGGTCTGGCCCCCAAATGATTGGCTTATCTTCTGCGTCTAAGTGCTCAACAATATCAAGAGCGATGCTTGATGTGACCACCCAATCAGCACGAGCTTTTACCGCTGCCGACGTGTTTGCGTATACCACGACCGTATGGTCAGGGTGTGCATCACAGAAATCACTGAACTCATCTGCTGGGCAGCCGAGGTCAAGAGAACATTCTGCCTCTAGCGTTGGCATCAGAATGCGTTTTTCAGGCGTAAGAATCTTTGCAGATTCGCCCATAAAACGAACACCACCAATAATCAGTGTGCTTGCTGGGTGACGGTTGCCAAATTTCGCCATTTCAAGCGAATCACCAACAAAACCGCCGGTCTCTTCAGCCAAAGCTTGAATCTCTGGATCGGTGTAGTAGTGCGCGATAAGTACCGCGTCTTCCTCTTTAAGCAGCTTTTTGATTCGCTCGATGTAATCGGCTTCTTCTTCTTGGCTTAATGGGATTGGTTTTGGAGGGAATGGGTAAACTGTCTCGATTTTATCTAGTATGTGGCTCATTGCTCTTGCTCTACGCAACTTCCTTTAATCCGGGTATTGTAACCTTGTTGATTTTCAAAAACCAACCCGTAACCGGAATTTATAGCAGTCTAGCCGTATATCTTTGTTGTAAGTAACAATTCTAACTGTAGAGAATGAACGCTTGTTACATCTCAGCTCAGCAATACAGAGACAAGTATTGAGGGGGATTGAGGCATAGGGAGATAAAGAGTAGAGATTGAAAGAGATATAGAGATTGAAAGAGATAGGGACACAGAAAACAAAAAGGGAGCCTCTGCTCCCTTTGATATTGTCTTGCTACCGATTAGGCGTGATTACTTCAGCTTAGAGCTTGCAATTTTCGCCGAGGCACTGCCCGGGTACTCATCAACAACTTGCTGATAGTATTTCTTCGCCTTTGCGTCATTATTGTTACGCTCTGCGATATCGCCTAGCTTAACCAATGCGTCCGCACGCTTGTTGGAATCTTTGTAAGAAACCACAGCAGCAAAGCTTTTCACGGCCTCTTTGTCCTGTTTCTTAGCGAAGTACAACTGACCTAGCCAGTAATGCGAGTTCGCTGAGTAAGTTGAATCAGGATAGTCCTTTTGGAACTGTTTGAATGCAGCGATCGCGCCAGTGTAGTCGCGTTTCTTGAGGATCAAGTCCACCGCATCTTGGTAAGCCGTTTGCTCATCGGCGTTCGATGAGTACTTACCACCCGTTTCCGCTGGTTTGGTTTCTTTTACTGGCGCGGCTTTCATTTCGCCACGCACTCGATCTAACTCAACGAACAACTCTCGCTGACGTTTGAGCATTTGCTGCATCTCGTAGCTGTTGCGCTCTAACTGACCACGTAGATCACTGATCTCTTGTGACATTTGGTCAATTTGCTCTTGCATTTGAAGCTGAACGCGATTGCGATTTTGCAGCAAGCGCTCTAAACGCTCGATGTCGCTTTCTGAAGAAGATCGAGTAGATACTGATGATGTGCTGTTGAGATCTGATACTGGAGCTGGTGCAGCGAACGCGAAGTTCGCTGCACTTGCCAGTAACGTAAGCGTAACAGCGCGCTTAGTGTTACTGAACATGAGGTTTACCTCGAATTAGTATACTAGAACCGCACGACGGTTCTTAGCGTAAACTTCTTCAGATTGACCTAGAAGAAGTGGCTTCTCTTCACCGTAGCTAACGATAGAGATTTGGTCAGCTTGAACGCCTAGTGCTTGTAGGTAGTTCGATACTGCTTCAGCACGACGCTCGCCAAGTGCGATGTTGTACTCAGGCGTACCACGCTCATCCGCGTGACCTTCAATCGTTACTTTAAGAGCAGGGTTCTTGCTTAGGTAAGAAGCGTGAGCTGCTAGCATTTCTTCGTAATCGCCCGCAATTGTTGAGTTATCAAATGCGAAGTAGATAGTTTGAGTTTCACGTAGCGCTTGCTCTTTTAGCTCTTGCTCCGTTAGCTGACCATTTGGATCGATCGGCGTTACTACTGTTGTTTCTGAAGCACCAGTGTTTGTTTCTGCACCAGTGTTAGAAGCAGCGTCATCACTTGAACTACATGCTGTCATAGCCATCACAGGAATCGCGATTAGTAGCCCTTTTAGAACCTTGTTCAGTTGCATCTTATTTTCCTTTATTAATCAATTTTTCTTACTACAAAAACGGTGACCATGCGGGAGCTCTTACACGCCCATTTGTTGCCGGTAATCTAGCTTTAAATCGACCATCAATTGACACCATCGATAGTACGTTTTTCTTGTTGTAAATCGAGCTATAGATAACCATGCCACCATTTGGGGCAATGCTCGGAGACTCATCAAGCAATGTTTTTGTTAGAACCTGAAGAGCGCCTGTTTCCAAATCTTGTTTAGCCAAGTTGAAACCCGAATCACTGCGATTCACCATAACTAGGAATCGACCATCAGGGGTGATTTGACCACCTAAGTTTTGGCTGCCTTGCCAAGTCAAGCGGTTAGTAGAACCGCTGCCCAAATCTACTTGATAAATCTGAGGTTTACCACCCCTGTCAGATGTGAAAATCAGTGATTTACCATCAGGGTGCCAGAACGGTTCTGTATTATTTGATCTGCCACGCGTAATTTGTGTCAGCTTGCGAGTTTTCAGATCCAAAGTGTATACCTGAAGCGAGCCAGTCTTAGAAAGTACCAGTGCTAACTGGCTGCCATCTGGAGAGAATCTTGGCGCACCATTGTGACGAGGGTATGAAGTAATCTTCTCGCGCTCGCCGGTATAGATGTTCATGATGAAGATTTCAGCTTGGCCATTTTGGAAGCTAACATAAGCCAGCTTTTGACCATCTGGAGACCATGCAGGAGACATCAGTGGCTGCTTAGAACGCAGTACTAAACGCTCGTTGTAACCATCGTAATCTGCAACACGAAGTTGGTAAGGGAAGTTATCTTTATCGTTCACTACCACGTAGGCAATACGCGTCATAAACGCACCACGTTCACCCGTCAACTGCTCGTAAACCAAGTCAGAGATGCGGTGTGCGTATTCACGCATGCGTGGGCCTTCAACTGTTGCAACCTTGTTGAACAGCACGTGATCTTTAGAAAGGACCAGTTCACCATCACCACCCAATGCTTTGCTCTTACCACCAGTTAGCTGGCCGCGCACTACATCAACTAATTGGTAGTTAACTACGTAGTTACCCTGCTCGTTCTTTTTGACTGAGCCAGTAAGCAACGCGTCCACACCTAGGCCAGTCCACGCGTCAAAGTTCACCTCTGATTCGTTGAATGGCGTTTGAGGCATTTTGCTGGTTGGTACCGGGCTGAATTTACCGCTGCGTTGCAAGTCAGAAGCAATCACAGCAGAAATATCGGTAGGAAGCGGTTCACTGCCTTCCCATTTGAATGGAACAACAGCAATTGGTCGTGCTGAATCAATACCATCGGTAATCACCAGCTCCAATGCAGCGTGAGCTACACTCGTCAGACTGCCAAGCAGTACAAACATTCCTAGTAAAAGACGTTTAATCACGGCTTATCCCTTATTGTTGTAGTGCGACCGTAAGGTTAATATCCTTCAGTCTTTGGTTAACTGTTGAATCGGTAGACATTGGAAAACTTGGCACTTGTGCGATTGCACTCTTTGCAGCTGCACATACTCTAGAGTCTCCAGAAAGAACACTCACCGATGAGACTATCATGTCTGCCCCTGTCGGAATCAGCTTAATGTTAACTCTACACTCCTTTCCCAATAGGTAGTCGTCCTTTAGCAATTTGCTCTGAATAAGCTGAGTATAGATTGAGCTGTAACGAGAAACTTCGTCAGCAACAAATTGCCCTTGTGCCTGTTGGTTTGCACTCGACTCACTCTCTAGACCGGCAAAGATGTCATCCAGTGCCGCTTCTTGTTCTTTACGCTCACGCTCTATTCGCTCAAGACGCTCTTTTTCTTTACGCGCTTTCTCTGCGGCCTCTTTGGCTGCCTTTTCTTTCGCGATGCGTTCTTGTTCGGCTTTTGCTGCGGCTTCGCGTTCACGTTTCGCTTTGTCTTCCGCTTCTTTCGCGGCTTTCTCACGCGCTACACGTTCCTGCTCTGCCTTACGTACTGCCTCTTCTTTGGCTTTACGCTGTTTCTCGGCTTTTGCCGCTTGCTCTTTCGCTTTGCGAGTAAGTTCTTCTTCGGCCTTACGTTCTTGTTCTTTCTTCTTGCGAGCAGCTTCGGCTTCACGAGCGGCTTTGGCGTCTTTTGCCTGCTGCTCTTTTAGCTTACGAATCTGTTCTTCTTCAGCTTTACGGTTTTTCTCAAGCTGCTCAGCTTCACGTCTCAGTTTATCCAGACGGTCTTGCTCTTTCTTCGCGGCTTTTTCGCGTTGCTGACGAATCTCGTTCGCTTGTTTCTGAACAAGTTTTGGATCAATCACCACGGCCTGAACCATCTGCCCTGTCGGCTCTGGTTTCGACATTGTGAAATCCGTACCCCAAAGCAAAGCAACGACTAACAGCGCATGCAAACCAACCGATATCGCTATCGGCTTGGTGTATTCTTTGCGTTTATTCTTGTTGTCTTTCATAGATGTACGATGTCTATTCCTTGATATCGGTCATCAGACCCACTTTTGGGATGCCTGCTCGACTTAACTCGTCAAGCAAAAGTACAACGTCAGCGTATGGCGTTGCCGCATCACCACCGACTGCAACAGGTGAATCAGGCTTGATTTCACGCTCAGCTTTCACTCGCACAATCACGTCTTGTAGTGACAGACCGCGTTGAACCTCTTCATCATTCACGCTCAGGCCTAAATTGCCGTCACGATCGATTTCGATAATGATGAAGCTGCTATCAGTATCACCAGCCAGATCTTGCATGGATTCAGCCGTCGACGTTTGTGGTAGATTCACATCCACGCCTTGAGTCACAAATGGAGCGGTCGCCATGAAAATGATCAACAGAACAAGCATCACGTCGATGTAAGGTACGACGTTGATCTCTGCGGTCAGTTTACGCTTTTTAGGTTGGTAACCCGCCATGACTTATTCCTTACTTGCGCTGTCTCGACCCGCCATCGCTTGACGGTGCAGGATGCTGTGGAATTCTTCAGAGAAAGTGGCGTATGTGTGTTCTAGCTTACTTACTTTGTTACTTAGACGGTTGTAAGCCATTACCGCAGGGATTGCCGCGAATAGGCCCATCGCTGTCGCAATCAGTGCTTCTGCGATACCCGGCGCTACCATTGAAAGCGTTGCTTGCTTTACTTCACCTAAAGCGATGAACGCGTGCATGATGCCCCAAACGGTACCAAACAGACCAATGTATGGACTGATAGAACCGACCGTTGCAAGAAATGGTAGGCTGGTTTCAAGCTCATCAACTTCACGAGCAACGGCGACGCGCATTGCACGGCCAGTACCTTCCATGATGTAAGCGGGTGAGTTTACGTTGCTCTTACGTAGGCGTGCAAACTCGGTAAAACCTGCGTAGAAGATTTCTTCTGTGCCCGTGATGTCGTCTTTGCGGCCTTTCACTTTTTGATAAAGCTGTGAAAGATCCGTGCCCGACCAAAATTTGTCTTCAAATGACTCTGCATCTTTTGATGCTTGAGATAAGACTTTGCTGCGCTTAATGATCATAGCCCATGATGCGATTGACATGCCTAGCAGTGTCAACATCACAAGCTTTACCAACAGACTGGCCTGAAGAAAGAGATCTAAAATGGAAATATCAGCAGTCACTATTTGTTAGCTCCGAATTGATAAATGATGGAATCGCAATTGGCTTCATTTTCTTATTATCGATACATGCTACCTTAACCATTGCCTTGCACAATGTTCTGCCTTCATCATTGACTAACTCTTGACAGAATTGCAGGGAAGCACGTTTTATTTCTGACACTCGGGTTAGAACGGTCAAATGCTCGTCCAGCCTAGCGCCTTGGTTGAAATCGATATCCATGTGTCGGACAACAAAGCCTATGTTTTGTTCCAATAACACATGTTGGGAAACGCCTTTTGCACGCAACATCTCAGTGCGCGCACGTTCAAAGAATTTCAAATAATTTGAATGATATACAACGCCGCCCGCATCCGTGTCTTCGTAATACACGGTGATCGGCCAGCGGAAGGGATTTGATGTGCCTTGCAAGGGAGTACCAGTAATTTCAATTCTTTAAAGCAATTACTATAACTGAAGCGGCAGTAATTGGTACTGAGCGAAGGGAATATTTTTGAATTTTGTAGAAAAAATAAAAGCCAGACAAACTGCCTGGCTTTTATTCGATGATTTAGTAACCGACTTTATTTCAAAGTGTAACGCTTACATGAAATACAGTGCAGTTAGATAAATTAGGATAGCGAGTGAGAAGTAAGGGCTGAACAATACTTGCCAGTACCAGCTTCTCGGTTTAAAACCCACGCCATACACCATGCTTGAGCAACAAGCCCAAATCAATGCTGGCGCGATAAACGCATTAAAGCCACCAATTTCTCGATGGTATGCGTTTGGGTCCCACATCACCAATCCAACGTGCATAAAGCCGAGGATTAAGGCCAAGACTCTCAACAGAGTCTTGTCCATTGGTGCGTGAAGTTTCGCTACCTTGTCAGCGAGATTACTCACTGTCTTTATCCATCATTTCTGAGTGCTCTAACCAAAGAGCGTTGATGATACCGAAAGCACAAGCAAGTAGTACACCTAGAATCCATGCGAAATACCACATAGTAATAGCTCCTTAGTAAAGTGAGTTTTTGTTGTCTTCGATGAACTTATCATCCAAGCGACCGAACATCTTAGAATAAGTCCAAGACGTGTAAGCCAAGATGATCGGAACCATAACAAACGCTACGACTGTCATTATGTTCAGAGTAAGCTCAGATGAAGTTGAATCCCACATTGTTAGGCTGTGGCTTGGCATTAGGTCTGATGGCATGATGAATGGGAACATCGCAATACCAGCAGTAAAGATAACGCCAGCTATACCTAGACTTGATGTTAGGAACGCAATACCACACTTCTCTAGACGAGATGCCAATACAGCTAGAAGCGGCATAGCAACACCCAATACAGGTGCAGCCCATAGTAGTGGGTAAGTTTCGAAGTTCGTCATCCACGCGCCTGCTTCACGGATAACCTCTTTGTTTAGAGGGTTAGACGCTGCTGCAGTATCGATGCCACCTACGATTACGTAGCCTTCAATGTTTTGGATCCAGAAGCCTGCTGCTACGAAAGCAACCACTGTTAGTAGGCCAGTAAGCTGAGCTACGTTACGAGCACGAGTGTGTACTTCGCCAGTTGTTTTCATTTGTAGCCAAGTTGCGCCTTGCATCAGGATCATGAACAAGCTTACTAGACCACATAGCAGAGCAAATGGGTTTAGTAGACCGAAGAATGAACCGTGGTACGTTGGCATTAGGAACTCGTTTAACTGGAATGGAACACCTTGTAGAAGGTTGCCAAACGCAACACCAAAGATAATTGGTGGAACGAAGCCACTGATTGAAATAAAGGTATCGCAAGTTTTACGCCATCTTGGATCCTCGATCTTTGCACGATACTCCAATCCCAGAGGGCGCAACCAAAGTGCTGCTAAAGTCAGAACCATCGCTAGGTAAAAACCAGAGAACGATGTTGCGTAAACTAAAGGCCACGCCGCGAACAATGCACCGCCAGCAGTGATAAGCCATACTTGGTTACCGTCCCAGTGCGGAGCGATTGTGTTAATCATCACACGACGTTGCGTCTCATTTTTACCGATTACAGGTACAAGCGCGCCTACACCCATATCGAAACCATCAGTAATCGCGAAACCAACCAGTAGGACACCGATTAAGCCCCACCAGATGAATCGTAAGATTTCGTAATCAAACATTTTGTTATCTCCTTCCTTACGCTTCTACTTGGCGACTAACTTTGTCTTCAACTGAGTCAGCGTTTTGCTCGAAGTGGTAGCGACCTGTTTTCAGGCTGCTTGGACCTTTACGAGCGAATTTCACCATTAGGTATACCTCTGCGATTAGGAACACAGTGTATAGCGCTAGGATTGCGAATAGTGAAGTCCAAATCTGACCTGCAGTCAATGCAGATGCAGCAACATGAACAGGTAGAATCTCACCTACAGCCCAAGGCTGACGACCGAATTCTGCGACGAACCAACCTGCTTCGATCGCAATCCATGGTAGTGGAATACTGAACAATGCAGCTTTAAGAATCAGAGGTTTCTGCTCGATCTTCTGACGACATGTCTGGATGAATGATGCAGCAAAAACAAACAGCATGATAAACCCACAGCCAACCATGATTCGGAACGCGCTAAACAACGGCCATACAGTTGGAATTGAGTCATCCGCAGCCGATTGGATCTGCTCTTCAGTCGCATCAACAACGTTTTCTGTATAACGTTTTAGAAGTAGACCGTAACCTAGGTCACCTTTCACTTCGTCAAACGCTGCCATGTTTGCTTCAGACTTATCACCAGCACGCAATTTCTCAAGTAACTCATAAGCGTACATACCATTACGGATACGATCTACGTGCTCATCTCGAAGATCACGCAGACCTGTTACTTGTTCATCAAACGAACGCGTTGCGATGATACCCATTACGTAAGGGATCTTGATTGCGTAATCGGTGTTCATTGTTTCTTGGTTTGGAATACCAAATAGCGTGAATGCTGCTGGCGCAGGCTCTGTGTGCCATTCTGCTTCAACTGCCGCTAGTTTCACTTTTTGAACTTCACCCAACTCGTAACCAGATTCGTCACCTAGGATGATTGTCGATAGGATTGCAGCCATACCGAAAGATGCTGCGATAGCAAATGAGCGACGAGCAAACGCCACGTCACGGCCTTTCAATAGGTAGTATGAACTGATGCCTAGAACGAACATTGCACCACACGTGTAACCTGAAGCTACTGTGTGTACAAACTTAACTTGCGCTACTGGGTTTAGAACAACGTCTGCAAAGCTTACCATTTCCATACGCATGGTTTCGAAGTTGAATTCTGCACCTACTGGGTTTTGCATCCAGCCGTTCGCGATAAGAATCCAAAGTGCAGAGAAGTTAGAACCTAGAGCAACCAACCAAGTTACCGCCAAGTGTTGACGTTTCGATAGACGATCCCACCCGAAAAAGAATAGACCAACAAAAGTTGACTCCAGGAAGAAAGCAACCAGTGCTTCGATCGCAAGTGGCGCACCGAAGATGTCACCTACATAGTGGGAATAGTAAGACCAGTTCGTACCAAACTGGAACTCCATGGTGAGGCCGGTAGCCACACCAAGTGCAAAGTTAATACCGAACAGCTTACCCCAGAACTTGGTCATGTCCTTGTAGATTTGCTTGTTCGTCATTACGTACATCGATTCCATAATGGCCAAAAGGAAGGCCATACCAAGGGTCAATGGTACGAATAGGAAGTGATACATCGCTGTCAGTGCAAACTGCAACCGCGACAGATCAACTACGTCAATCATGGTAACTCCTATGTGTCGGCTGAATGACACTCTCTACATATTGCAATCCAACCACAAGTGTTATTTACACTTGAAAAATGTTGAATAATCACAACGCATTGTTGCAAAAATGTGCTTTGTTGGTTAGTTAATTGTTAAGCATCAGCTAATATAGCTAGGGCTAATATTACTTCTAAAATCAGTTTGTTTCAAAAGGTTTATATCAGTAAATCACTTTGATATAACTCAATCAATAAGCACTTAATTTGAACAAAAACCCATCAATTTGATCTAGATCAAACGATATTTAGAAGAGATGTTAAAGGAGCGTAATCAGAAGAGGGAATTATCACTGAGCTAAGAACATAGAGTTAGCAAACGATAAATTTTTATTACCTATTTACTATAAAAAGAAATTTGATAAATGAGAAGTTGGTCAACGTTAGTCGAACGCTGAGCTCTACTTACCCAGCGTTGAAATCTTACTTTTCAATTCCGAAATGCAAATAAGCACGATCGGTGGCAATTCTACCACGCGGAGTGCGTTGCAAATAACCTTGTTGGATTAGATATGGTTCAAGAACGTCTTCGATGGTGTCTTTCTCTTCACCAATCGCCGCAGCCATGTTGTCCAAACCAACAGGCCCACCGCCAAACTTCTCCATAATCGCTAACAGCAGCTTACGGTCCATATAATCAAAACCTTCGGCATCGACATCAAGCATGTTCAATGCTTTGTCTGCCGTATCAGCACAAATATGACCGTTACCTTTTACTTCCGCATAGTCACGAACTCGGCGTAGCAATCGGTTAGCAATACGTGGCGTGCCACGAGCACGGCGAGCAACTTCTAACGCCCCTTCCGACTCCATAGATAAGCCCAAACAGTCAGCACTGCGCTGAACGATATCTTGCAGGTCTTTCACTTTGTAGTATTCAAGACGCTGAGTAATACCAAAACGGTCACGCAATGGTGATGTCAAAGAGCCTGCACGCGTCGTTGCACCGATCAAAGTGAAAGGTGGTAAATCAATTTTGATAGAGCGTGCCGCCGGACCTTCACCGATCATAATGTCTAACTGGTAGTCTTCCATCGCTGGATACAACACCTCTTCAACCATCGGGCTTAAGCGGTGGATCTCATCAATGAACAACACATCGTTTTCTTCTAAATTGGTCAACAGCGCCGCTAAGTCCCCTGCTTTCTCGAGTACAGGGCCAGAAGTGGTACGAATGTTCACTTCCATCTCATTGGCAACGATGTTCGCAAGCGTGGTTTTACCCAAACCTGGAGGACCAAAAATCAAAAGGTGGTCGAGCGCTTCATTTCGTAATTGAGCGGCTTTGATGAAAATCTCCATCTGATCACGCACGTGATCCTGACCTTGGTAATCCGCCAGCTTCTTAGGACGAATCGCACGGTCGATGACGTCTTCTTCACGAAACGAAGGATTTTCTGGCGCGATTAAACGATCGGCTTCAATCATATTGTTCCCTTGGGCTTTCCGTTACACCATTGATTTTAGTGCTTCACGGATCAGTTGCTCACTGGTCATATCCGGTTTAGCGATCTGAGAAACCACTTTCGACGCTTGAGTTGGCTTGTAGCCTAGAGCAAGAAGCGCACTGATTGCCTCTTCTTCTGCGTTGCTAGAAGCCGCAGAACCAGAGTCCGCAGGTGCTGCATCAGTAAACGGAGTAAACAGATCGCCAGCGCCCCACCCTTTCAGGCGGTCTTTCATTTCAACGACTAGGCGTTCAGCTGTCTTCTTGCCAACACCCGGTAGTTTTACAAGCGTTGAAATGTCTTCACGCTCTACGCAAGAAACGAATTGGCTCGCAGTCATACCTGAAAGGATACCCAGACCTAGCTTAGGACCAACACCGTTCGCTTTGATCACTTCACGGAAAAGCGCACGTTCTTTGACTGTGTTGAAACCGTAAAGTAATTGCGCGTCTTCACGTACAACAAAATGAGTATAAATAATGGCTTCTTCACCGACATTTGGCAATTCGTAGAAACAGCTCATTGGCATCTGAACTTCATAGCCAATGCCATTAACTTCAATTAAAACTTCAGGTGGTTGCTTTTCAAGCAGAGTGCCGCGAAGACGTCCAATCACTATAAATACTCTTTGGAAATGAATTTGCGACAGGATAATAAAGAACTGGATAGACATCCAGTCCTTTATGCGGTGGGGTTAGATTTTTGAGACAACTTGATCAAGTTGCTGTGTGAGGTTGCGTACCGCGACCACTTGCCCATTCAACTCGGTTCCGTATTGCGCGACGGTTTCGGCAATAGTTTTGGTGTTCACCACGCCGTTAGCCACTTCACTGCTAGCTTCATCTAACTCTTTTAAAGCCGTCATTTGCGTTGCCATGATGCCAGACAGACTCTGCACATCATGCGAGATGGTGGTAACTTGCTGAATAATGGTGTTCATTCGCTCTGTGCTTGACGTCACAACGCTTTGACCATGCTTCACTTCTTGTTCACTGCGATCAAGCAAGTTGCGAATTTCCACGGCCGACTGACTGCTCTTAGCCGAAAGCTCTCGTACTTGGTCCGCAACGACCGCAAAGCCTCTGCCCTGCTCACCCGCTCGCGCCGCTTCAATAGCGGCATTGAGTGCCAACAAGTTGGTTTGCTCTGCGACCGAGGTAATCAAGTCTGCCACTTTCATGATATCTTCATGGCTGGTAATGATCTGGCTGATCGCTTGGGTTGAATCCTCCAGCAATTCCGAGCTTTTCTCAGCTTGTTGATGAACCTCTTCACTCTTCTCTCGTAGCTCTTCGACAAACTTGCTGGACTCTTCTATACCCGTCGCCATGTGATGCACTTGCTGACTCATTTGCTCGGCTGCACTCGCTTGGGATTCACTGTTTACATTAAGGGCATTCACTTGAGCGTCCAATTGCGATGACTGCTCATCCAGTACTTGCGAGACTTGTTTCAACTCACTTGAATTTTGATTAGCTTGCTCAAGCACCTCTGCTAAACGTAGCTCTCCTTCTGTTGCCTTCTGGGCCACCAACTCACTTTCTGCTTTGGCTTTCTCTGCACTTTCAATCGCGATGTCTCGCTGCTTGGCGGTAAAGGCTTGTGCAATACAAATCACCACCAGCGGTAACACGGTGCCTGACCATATTTCCACACGCTGGGCAGATTCAGACAACACAAGTTGAGGAAAATCAAAACCAGACACATGCTGATACGTCATTACCGCAGAAAGCACTATCACTAGCGCGCTCCAAGAGATCGCCATGATACGAGTGCCAGATAAAAAGAAAGCGACGACTAACAAAGGTACCCAGTAAGTTTGGGTTGAATCGACCACACCACCACTTTGATAGATGATGTTAAGCGCATGCACAGACATGCCTACAAAACCCAAATTGAGCGACAATGCTGGTTGCTTGAACCATTTCAGGCTGAAGGCGGATATCAGTTCGAGTGCGATTAAGAATATTGAGGTGAAAATTAAGCTTTCATGTCCATGTTTGGACCATTTGATCAGGCTGTAGATCCCGACGAGAAAAGCGATGAGGTTAAATAGAGAGAGGATGTCGGCTTGACGTTGTTGTGTTCTCGTCCATTGAGTTTGGCGCGGCATAAATGCACTGCGCCACAGCGTGGCTGGATTCATGTTCAATCTTCCTTGATTGATTTCTTATTAGACCTCTGACCACTATAGTTTTGTAACATTTTCTCAACAAACTTAATCCTTAAATCTGTCTGATATGTCTCATTTTTAATACGAGAACACGCCTAACGGTAACGACCTTTTCTTGCACTGGTAGCTTTGCCTGCGAGCGCCACTAGTGTCTTATTGGTGTTAGCGTGACAAATGGCAACACCCAACGCATCGGCAGCATCGGCTTGAGGCTTGGCTGGCAATTTAAGCATGTGTTGAACCATATGTTGAACCTGAACTTTGTCTGCACCACCTGTGCCCGTTACCGCTTGTTTTATAAGACGTGCCGCGTACTCATGCACCGGAAGATCCGCATTCACAGCCGCCACAATTGCGCTACCACGCGCCTGCCCTAGCTTTAGTGCAGAATCGGCATTCTTAGCCATAAACACTTGTTCGATGGCAAATACATCTGGTTGAAACTGGGTGATGATTTCCGTTACGCCTGCGTAGATTTGCTTGAGACGACCTGGCAGCTCTTTTTCAGAAGTGCGAATACAGCCGCTGCCTAGATATTGCAGATGACGCCCTTGCTGGCGAATCACGCCGTAACCAGTAATACGAGAGCCTGGGTCAATGCCCAAAATAATTGACATGAAGAGTCCTAATCAATAACTCACTGTAAGTATGAGAATAGTTGCCATTAAAACAAAAACTCCCGCAGATGCGGGAGTTTTTTCTTTAATTGTTGTGCGCTTATTCTGCGTCTTTTTCTTTCGCAACTGTTACTGCAATTGCTAGCTCTTCTAGAGCCGCTGGGTTTGCAAGGCTTGGTGCGTCTGTTAGTAGACACGCCGCCGCAGTTGTTTTAGGGAACGCGATAACATCACGGATGTTCTCTGTACCACATAGTAGCATCACTAGACGGTCTAGACCGAATGCAAGACCAGCGTGTGGAGGCGTACCGAATTTCAGAGCGTCCAGTAGGAAGCCGAATTTCAGTTGTTGCTCTTCTGCATTGATACCTAGGATATCGAATACTGCTGCTTGCATTTCTGCGTTGTGGATACGTACAGAACCACCGCCTACTTCGTAGCCGTTTAGAACCATGTCGTATGCGTTTGAGTTCGCGGCTGCTGGGTTCGCTTTTAGCTCTTCCGCAGTCACACCTAAAGGTGATGTGAATGGGTGGTGCATTGCGTGTAGGTTGCCTTCGTCGTCTTCTTCGAACATTGGGAAGTCAACAACCCAAAGTGGAGCCCAAGTGCCTTCTTTAGTTAGACCTAGGTCTTTACCAAGTTTAAGACGAAGTGCGCCTAGTGCTTCAGCAACGATGTTAGCTTTGTCTGCGCCAAATAGGATGATGTCGCCAGATTCCGCTTGAGTGCGATCTAGAATGCCGTTGATCACGTCTTCGTTTAGGAATTTAGCTACAGGAGATTGGATACCTTCCATGCCTGCTGCACGGTCGTTAACCTTCATCCATGCTAGACCTTTCGCACCGTAGATACCTACGAATTCTGCGTAGCCGTCGATTTGCTTACGAGTAAGCTCAGCACCACCTGGAACACGGATAACTGCAACGCGACCTTTCTCGTCGTTTGCTGGACCAGAGAATACTTTGAACTCAACGTCTTTTACTAGGTCAGCAACGTCTACTAGCTCTAGCGGGTTACGTAGGTCTGGCTTATCAGAACCGAAACGACGAATCGCTTCGCTGAACGGCATTACTGGGAATTCACCTAGGTCAACGTTCAGTAGCTCTTGCCACATTTCACGGACCATTTTCTCAGTCGTTGCACGAACTTGGTCAGCCGTCATGAATGACGTTTCGATATCGATCTGAGTGAATTCTGGTTGACGGTCAGCACGCAAGTCTTCATCACGGAAACACTTAACGATTTGGTAGTAACGGTCAAAACCAGACATCATTAGAAGCTGTTTGAATAGCTGTGGAGACTGAGGAAGCGCGTAGAAGCTACCTTTGTGAACACGGCTAGGTACTAGGTAGTCACGAGCGCCTTCTGGTGTCGCTTTTGTTAGTACTGGTGTTTCGATGTCTAGGAAGCCGTTGTCATCTAGGAAACGACGAACAAAGCTAGACGCTTTAGCACGTAGCTTGATGCGGTCGCTCATTTCTGGACGACGTAGATCTAGGTAACGGTACTTCAGACGTTGCTCTTCAGAGTTCTTTTGGTTGAAGTCTAGAGGCAGAACGTCAGAGCGGTTGATGATCTCAAGACCTTTTGCAAGGATCTCAACTTCACCTGTTGCCATGTCTTTGTTTACTTGGCTTTCTGGACGAACGCGAACTTCACCAGTTAGCTTGATACAGAATTCATTACGAAGTGTGTTAGCCACTTCATACGCATCTGCCATATCTGGATCAACAACTACCTGAACGATACCTTCGCGATCTCGCATATCGATAAAAATAAGACCGCCTAAATCACGACGACGGTTAACCCAGCCGCAAAGTTCTACAGTTTGTCCTGCAAGGGACTTGTTCAGGTGACCACAGTAATGGGTACGCATAATGAAATTCCCAATCTCTCAAATATTGTTAACTACGCTCTGTCAGCCTCATTGCCGAGCAGAGTAAAGATCCATTTATACGCTGAAAGCCTGTGAAAATCGACTACTCAACATACAATTAAGTGTGTTTTATCATTCATTGGTGGTTTTTAGTACAAAAAATGTTCAAAAGCGCACCAAAGCGAAAAAATTGGTGGGGATTATAGCGTGAAATTACCCATTTCAGCAAAACTCTCGTAAAGTGGGCTCAGGAAAAAACGTAAAGCAGAGATATGGATAATTTACCCCTTCGACTTGGATTGACCATGTGGTCGCACAACCAGTGGCAACAAAGCTTTTATGGCAGTGGCACCAAACCCGCAGAGCGACTCGAAAAGTACGCGCAGGTGTTCCACACTGTAGAAGGCAACACCACCTTTTACGCCACACCGACGCTCAACACGGTGCAAAACTGGAAAGCCGCGACTCACGACGATTTCAAATTCACCTTTAAGTTGCCAAAAGCCATTACTCACGAGCAGATGCTCAGAGGTTGCGACGAGCAATTACGTGACTTTATGAAGGTAATGGAACCGCTTCATGAACGTGTTGGGCAATGGACGATTCAGCTCCCTGCTGCATTTGGTCCAGAACACCTTGATAGATTGAAGAAGTTCTGTGCCAGCTTTCCGCCGAATTTCCCCCTTGGGGTGGAAGTTCGTCATATGGCTCTCTTCTCCAAAGGTGAAGAAGAGCGAGCGTTGAATCAATGGCTGTTAGAGAGCGGCATTGACCGCATTATCATGGACAGCCGCCCTGTATTCGCCGCGCAGCCTACGACTGAAGCGGTAATCGATGCCCACCAGAAAAAGCCTCGCGTTCCGGTGCATGCAATCGCAACCGCCAAGCACCCGATGATCCGTTTCATCGGTCACCCAGACATGGACGACAACCTGCGCTTTTTCGAACCTTGGTTGAAGAAACTGCCGATGTGGATTGAACAAGGCATTCAACCGTACTTGATGATTCACACCCCAGATAACATCTTAGCGCCAGAACTGGCTGAAAAGCTGTATAAGCAGCTACAACTTAAGCTCTCATTGCCAAACTTGTCTGTATTTCCTGCCAACGATGGCAACTCGCAAATACAAATGTTTTAGGTAAGCTTATAATTAAGCAAATGACAGAGGCGCGAATTTCCCATAAAATACGCGCCTTTTTTGATGCCTGAAGTTTCAGGCGGCTTGTATGCAGAGATTTGGTTATGAACCCTAAGAGCAATCCAGATACTATTTTTTCGGCTCCAATCGATAAAATTGGGGATTTCACGTTCGATGAACGCGTAGCGGAAGTTTTCCCTGACATGATTCAACGATCGGTGCCGGGTTACAGCAACATCATTTCTGCAATTGGTATGCTGGCAGAGCGTTTTGTTAAACCTCACTCAAACATCTACGACCTAGGTTGTTCTTTGGGAGCTGCTACGCTGTCTATGCGTCGTCATATCAAACAAGAAGGTTGTCAAATCATTGCAGTGGACAACTCTCCTGCGATGGTGGAGCGCTGTAAGCTTCACGTCAACGCGTACCGCAGTGATACGCCAGTTGATGTAGTAGAAGCGGACATTCGTAATATCGAAATCGAAAACGCATCTGTTGTGGTGCTGAACTTTACGCTTCAATTCCTCTCTCCAGAAGATCGCTATGCGCTACTGGAGAAAATCTACGCGGGTCTGCGCCCGGGCGGTATTTTGATTCTGTCTGAAAAGTTCGTGTTTGAAGATGAAGTATCCAACGAGCTGTTGATTGACCTTCACCACGATTTTAAACGTGCGAACGGCTACAGCGAACTAGAAATCAGCCAAAAACGCAGCGCGATTGAAAACGTGATGCGTCCTGATTCAAAGAAAGATCATAAAGAGCGTTTCGCAGAAATTGGGTTCTCAAGCTACGACGTTTGGTTCCAGTGCTTTAACTTCGGTTCGATGTTTGCGATTAAATAAGCTTCGCGACACAGTTCGCTCTCATTAGGACGTCATCCTCAAGAGCGAGGAACGAGCGAGTTGGGGATCTCTTATCAAAAACGATAAAAACCGTGATTCCCTATCACGTTCGTCCCTCACTGTAGAGAATGACACATTTAACTTTTACCCAGGGTCTGCTGACTCCATAAACTCAGTGAAAAACTATGTTTAATTTTGCTAATTTTTATCAGTTAATCGCTCAAGACACTCGTCTTCAGCCGTGGCTAAACGTATTACCTCAACAGTTAACAGATTGGCAAAATGCTGAGCACGGTGACTTTGGTCGCTGGCTGAAAGCGCTGAACAAGATCCCACAAGGTGCACCAAACCAAGTGGACATCAAAAACTCAGTGACCATCAGCAACGATACGCCTTTCCATGAAGGTGAGCTGAAAAAGCTAGAAAGCCTACTACGTACATTCCACCCATGGCGTAAAGGTCCATACACAGTACACGGTATTCATATCGATACCGAGTGGCGCAGTGACTGGAAATGGGATCGCGTGCTTCCTCACATCTCGCCACTGAAAAATCGCAGCGTATTAGATGTGGGTTGTGGCAACGGCTACCACATGTGGCGCATGCTAGGTGAAGGTGCACGCCTAACGGTTGGTATCGACCCTTCTCATCTGTTCCTAATTCAGTTCGAAGCGATTCGTAAGTTAATGGGCGATGACCAACGCGCTCACCTTCTTCCATTAGGGATTGAACAGCTACCTAAGCTAGAAGCGTTCGACACCGTATTCAGCATGGGCGTGCTTTACCACCGTCGCTCTCCACTGGATCACTTGGTGCAGCTAAAAGATCAGTTGGTATCAGGCGGTGAGCTTGTTCTTGAGACACTCGTTATCGAAGGCGATGAGAACGCGGTATTAGTGCCGACGTCTCGTTACGCGCAAATGCGTAATGTGTACTTCTTCCCTTCAGCGAAAGCGCTGAAAGTGTGGCTAGAACTGGTTGGCTTTAAAGATGTGCGCATCGTAGATGAAAACGTAACGACGGTTGGTGAGCAGCGCACGACCGATTGGATGACACATAACTCGCTGCCGGATTACCTTGATCCAAACGACCCGAGCAAAACGGTAGAAGGCTACCCTGCCCCTCGTCGAGCGGTACTTGTAGCAACCAAGCCATAATTAACTGAGATTTCTGACATTGTCTTAACTCACTCCCTTCGTTAAGACATTAACCTCTATTCAAATCTAATTAAGGATGCGTATTGCGTCCTTAATTTTTTGGCTTTTCGTCACTATTCCTCACTCTGTAAGAGACTGCCGCAGATTCTTGCTTGTGAGCGATTGTCGATAACGCTAAACTCTTAAAAAACAAACAACTTACTCCAATCTCAAGGTTTTCAATGTTTATACGATTGACTCCGGTTGTTGCCATCGCCTTACTATCTGGATGTACTTTAACCAAAGGCGAACAGTACCACCAAGAAACGTTAGCTGCTATTCAGGCTTCTGAAACGAATTTCAATACTCGCGTTACCAACTTAGAGCTTCAACTTAGTAACCAGTCGGATTACATCGAGAATCTGGAAGACCAAGTGGATAAGTTAAATGGCGATCTTAGCACCTTCCGCAAAGAAGCAATGGACGAAGTCAGGAAGCCAAAAGAACCTATCATTGTTCAAGCGCCTGCTCCTGTTCAAGCCACTCCTACCCATGACATTGTCCTTGGCTCAATTGAGCGAGTGACGATCGATTCAATCAAACAAACTTTCGATGCTCGCGTCGATACTGGCGCAGCGACTTCTTCACTAAATGCAGTCGATATTGAAGAGTTCGAACGAAATGGCAAAAACTGGGTGCGTTTCCACCTTGCTGACAATACCAAGTCAGAAGAAGAGAAAGATATTTGGATTGAAGCGCCAATTATTCGCTACGTGAAAATCCGTCAAGCAACCAATGAAGAACTAGAGCGTCGAGCTGTTGTTGAACTTTGGGTACACGTTGGAAAAATTCATGAAAAAGCGCAATTTACGTTGGCAGATCGCTCTCAAATGAACCATCCTGTGTTACTAGGAAGAGAATTTATGCGCGACATCGCACTCGTCGATGTAAGCCGTAAATATATTCAAACGGAAGAAGAGAAAAAATAAAAAGGTAGATTATGACGTCCAGAATACCATTTTACCTGTCAATCATCCTTTTGGTGGTTGCAGGCATCGCCTTGAGTGTTTTCAGACATCAGAATTACGGCGTTCCTTGGACTCCAGGTGAAACACGTCAAGTTTGGGATGTTGAAGCCCGTATTGAATTCAATGCAAACGGCGGTGAAGTAAAAGCTTCTCTTGCTGCCCCTCATACACAAAAAGGCTACACCTTAATCGGTGAGTCTGCGTCGTCTCCAGGTTACGGTGTTTCTTACGTAAACTCTGATTCAGGCCGCCGTGCTGAATGGTCAATTCGTCAGGCAACTGGCGCACAAACTATTTACTACAAAGCACAATTCTTGGTTGATCCTCAAGCCAAGGTAGACGAACTACCACCATCAGGTGAAATCACCAAACCTACCCTTTCGGCTCCACAACAAGCGGCTGCAAACGCGTTGATTGAGCGTGCGATGAGCCGTTCGGCAGACAACGAAACTTTCGCTCGTGAGCTGATCAAAACACTCAACGATCCAGACAGCCAAAACGCGGCACTAATTCTAAACGACTTTGACCGCACTGATGCACTGCATAAAATCTTGCTTACTGCAGGTGTACAAAGCAAAACCGTTGGTGTTATCGAGCTAGAAGATGGTCGTCGTCGTCAAACGATTCAACCTATGGTTCAAGTTTGGTCTGGTGAAAAGTGGGTTCTGTTCTCACCAAATTCAGAGCAAGCGGCAGCACAACCTAACCTTCTGGTTTGGGATGAATCAAACGTTTCTCTACTTGACCTAGTGGGCGGTAAAAACAGCCAAGTTCACTTCTCAATGATCAAGCAAGAACTCACGCCGCAAGAAGCGACAGACAACAAAGTGGAAGCTGACGGTCTATTGAACCTATCGATTCACAGCTTGCCGCTTGAAGAGCAAGCGATGTTCAAGACCATCATGCTGATTCCAATTGGTGCTCTGATTGTCGTGTTCCTGCGCGTTATCATCGGTCTTAAGACATCCGGTACCTTCATGCCTGTTCTGATTGCGGTTGCCTTTGTACAAACGCAACTTGTGACTGGTATCGTT
This sequence comes from Vibrio campbellii CAIM 519 = NBRC 15631 = ATCC 25920, assembly GCF_002163755.1. Lineage (NCBI taxonomy): Bacteria > Pseudomonadati > Pseudomonadota > Gammaproteobacteria > Vibrionales > Vibrionaceae > Vibrio > Vibrio campbellii. The sequence goes on along the minus strand of NZ_CP015863.1, from coordinate 1,177,953 downwards.
GGCTTCCTATTGATTGTCGGTACGGGTCTGATCATCCGAAGTTACTTATCGAGGCTGAACTTACTTCTGGTAGCAAGGATATCCGCGGTTATCATCACGGTAATCATGATCATCTCTGTGTTCACGGTTGTGGCATTCAAGATTGGTCTGACTGAAGGTCTAACGATTACCTTCTTCCCAATGATCATCTTGTCATGGACTATCGAACGTATGTCGATTCTATGGGAAGAGGAAGGTGCGAAAGAAGTCGCGCTTCAAGGTGGCGGTTCACTGCTAACAGCGGTACTGGTTTACTTAGCAATGACTAACACGTACATCCAGCACCTAACGTTTAACTTTATCGGCCTACAGCTTATTGTACTGGCAGGTATTCTACTACTAGGTACATACACGGGTTACCGTCTAACTGAGCTGCGCCGCTTTAAACCACTAGCGGAGGACTAAACGATGTTTGAACGTTTTACTTCGCCATCAAAGCTTCGCCATAAAGGCATTATGGGAATGAACAAGCGTAACCACAGCTACATTGGTCGCTACAATGATCGTTCCAAATACCCATTGGTGGATGACAAGCTAAAAACCAAGATCATTGCTGAAGCAGCAGGCGCGACTGTGCCTGCTCTTATCGGTGTGATTGCTAGCCAAGCTGAAGTGAAAAAGATCCACAAAATGGTCGAAGACTGGCCTGGTTTTGTAATCAAACCAGCACAAGGCAGTGGTGGTAAAGGTATCTTGGTTATCACTTCGCACAAAGATGGCGTCTACACCAAGCCATCAGGTGCTACCTGTAACAAAGAAGAAGTCGAGCGTCACATCAGTAACGCACTAGCGGGTCTTTTCTCGCTTGGTGGTAAGAATGATGTGGCTGTGGTTGAGAACTTGATTAAGTTTGATGACTGCTTCGACGGCTTCAGTTACGAAGGTGTGCCAGACGTACGTATTATTGTATTCAAGGGCTACCCCGTGATGGCGATGATGCGCTGTTCTACGGCAGCATCCGATGGCAAGGCGAACCTTCACCAAGGTGCGGTTGGCGTTGGTATCGACATCGCGACAGGCAAAGCCATTCGTGCGGTACAGTTTGACCAACCCATCACTCACCACCCAGATACTGGGAAAGACTTGTCGACACTGCAAGTGCCTCATTGGGAGCGTTTGCTAGAGCTAGCGTCCAGTGCTTGGGAAATGACAGGCTTGGGCTACATGGGTACCGACATGGTATTGGACAAAGAAGAAGGCCCGATGGTGCTTGAGCTGAATGCACGTCCTGGTTTAGCAATCCAAATTGCTAACGGTGCTGGCCTTCTACCTCGCTTGAAGCACATTGAAAACCTTGGCATGCCAGCCGAGTATCCAAAACCGAAAGAGCGCGTTGCCTACGCAGCCGAACAATTCGGTGTGAAATCTCAGTTCTGATGTCCTCGCTAGCAACCATGATCATGGTTGCTAGCCTAGTCTTGGTTGTATTTTGACGTAAGAATTGACCATTTGATATGGTTAAATACCTCTCCAGTAACAATCTCTCCTACCCCGTGTAAGCGTTAGAGGTTTAAATTGAGCAATCAGTGAACATAAAAAGTGCCACTAACCGCTAGGTGATCGGAGAGATCCCATATTCCCCACATATTAGTATCAAAAGTACGTAAGACCTCTATTGAAGCTTTGCTTGAAGCAACGGCTCCATTATCAACATACAGAAGATAATCTAACCGCTCACGCTCAGATACATCACCACCAGCCAAATTTATATTTACTACTGGATCATAGCTGTACTCTAGGGGGCCACTCAGCGTCGGCTCTAATAAATTTAAGGAATCAAGCAGCATAGAGAAGTCCAGTGGGAACTTATGTTTGGCAATATTGAAATCCCCCCCTAGAATGATTGGCTCATCGTCAGGTATATTTAACTGCTCTAGAAAGGCTTTTATTTCATATATCTGCAATATTCTAACATCTCTATGTTTTTGCGAGTTCCAAGATCCTAAATGAAGATTAAGAAAATGAAAGTTGCGTCCATCTTTTAATATTTTAGTGTATAAAACACCTTTATCAGCAGCACAGTCGGTACCGATACAGTTATCAAAAATATGCTGAGATTGAGCTATTATTGGAAATTTGCTAAATGTAACTACGCCACCATCATAGGTATTGCTTCCCCCACCATCAAGCTTTTCACTCCTATATTCAAAGTGTTCACGCATAGTAGCGTAAATTTCGTTCTCATTTTCTCGACGAAACACTTCTTGCATAAATACTACATCATATTCCTTAGTCTCATTTACAATCTTACCATCTCTAAGATTCATATTAGATCCGATATAAGGCAACATCCAAACATTATAAGTTAGTATTCTTATATTATTTTTACTGTAAGGCTCAATAACTTTTTTTCTATCTACAACAAAAGTCACATCATCGTAGCCTCCAGTATAGCTAGCTTTATAGTAGTATTGAAATTCACCCTTAGATGAGGAATAAATATTCCTATCAGATTTAAAACCACTTACATGAGTAGTCTCAGGATCAGTAAGAGTAAAAGACATATTTGAACCAAGTAAATTACCATCTAACTTCAACGCCAATGTCAGATGTTCATACCCTAAAAATATAAAGAAATAATAACTTTTTCCTGATTCTATATTACTATACCGACTTAGCTTAGAAACCTTAAAATATTGATATGGTTCTATAACATCAATTCCACCACCACTTATTATATTAGAATCTCCTGAAGAGAAAACATTAATTACCTCATCAGTATTATTTAAAACATAGATATTGCTATCTGCTCTAGAATAGCTCATTAAAAATAGATTAATTAAGAAAGTTATTATTATTTTCCTAGCCATAAACTACACTCTAAAATATATAATTTAATTAATTTTAAAAGTTCACCCTGGTGAGGGGTGCGAATGATTTTTTAGCCTATCCTTTTTCTATATTGATTAACTAATAGCTAGAAAATTTTCAACATTTATATAGAAAAATAGATAATAGCATGAGTTTGTTAAATATTTCCTCTTCTTATTAAGAGAACACTGTAAGATAAAATGGTTATTTAATTAGCTAAAAAGTCACCACTAGACAAGAAAAGATTACGTCTCATTTATCCTTCAACTCTCTTGATAGAAATGACTAGACTATTGATTATTTTGAATAGAATCAAGGTACAAACGTTTCAAGTAATACCAGTAGCTATAATTAGTCGTTAGCTTCAACACATCGGAATTTACTAGAAAGAACCTGAACGATTAAGATTATCTGTGATTTGGTATGAGCCTGAGTATAAATTTAATAAATCTAGGCCAAGATTTAAAAGTAGCACAAACAAAAACGCCCGCAATCATTGCGGGCGTTTTGCTTTATTAGATTCGGAGTTTACGATTCAAACTCTTCAATCATCTCTTGCGCTTCAGTCTTAGGCTTATCCGTTTGACCAAAACCACGCAGACCAACTACGTGTACATGCTCGTGGTCTTTAAACACCTTACGCACGAGTTTGTAGGTCGTGCCTTTCTCTGGGCTGATGTTTTCTGGTGCCGCGATAAGAAGCTGCATATCCAGACGGTCACACAATTCGAACAATGTCGCGATAGACTTAGCATCCAGACGTGCTGCTTCATCCAAGAAGAGCAAACGACAAGGCACAATATCTTTGCTACGCAGACGACGAGACTCTTCTTCCCAGCTTTGCACTACCATCAGTAGGATTGACTGACCGGTACCGATCGCTTCACCTGTTGATAGCGCGCCAGACTCAGCTTGTAGCCAACCATCTGTACCACGGTTCACTTCTACACTTAGCTCTAGGTAGTTACGGTAATCCAGTAGCTCTTCACCCAGAACCTGAGGAGAGCGTTGACCCATATCGATATGTGGGTTCACGCGTTGGAACAGTTTCGCCATTGCTTCAGAGAAGGTAAAACGAGTCGATTCAAACAGATCTTTATGCTGCTCTTGCTGTGTCGCTAGACCGTTCAGTAGCACTTCGTGACTTTCGCGGATCTTCACGTTTAGACGTACGCCCTTCACCTGACCGAACGAGATGTTCGACAAACCTTGGTTCAGCATACGGATACGGTTTTGCTCACGCTGAATCGTCTTCTTGATGATGCTCGCTACCGACTCAGAGCTGATCGCTAGGCGGTTTTCACGTTGGGTTAGCTCTTCTGTTAGACGCGCTAGCTCTACTTCCATCTCTTCGATTGCTTCCACTGGATCATCAGTACGGATGATATCCTGACGAATACGCTCACGAAGGTGTTGGTAAACCGCGATGTAGAACAGAACTTTACGCTCTGGACGTGCGTTGTCTTCTGACAGACGCAGCGCATCACGTAGGTCGTCATTGTTCGCAACCGCTAGACGCAGCGCACCCAATGATTTATCCGACATCGAACGCAGTTCATCCGCAGACATGTAAGCCAGTTCACGCTTGTGTAGGCGACGCTCAACATCGTTCTCGCGCGCCAGACGAAGTACCGAGCACCAGCCGGCTTTCGCTGCAACCACGAAGGTACGCAGCTCAACGTATTCTTTCTGAACTTTCTTCAGACGTTTCGCCAAGCCTTTCATCTCTAGTTCAGTAGAGGTGATCGTGCGCTCGTATTCGCTCTTACGGCTACGAGACGTGTGTAGACGCTCATGCAGTTCATCACGACGACGCATTGCACGTTCTTCTGCACCTTCGTCCGCGTTAACGCCAAACTCTTGAAGTTCTTGTTTGAACTCTTGAACCGTTTCCAGTTTCGCTTGGTGCGAACTCTTCAGAGAAGCCAATACTTGGTTGTATTGGTTCATTTGACCTTGCGATTGCTTCAACTCTTCACGAGAGCATGTACGCATTTGTTCAGCTTGAACCAATTTCGCTTTTAGCTGCTCGCTCAGTTCGCTGCTCTTGTTCAATAAGTCTACTGAATCTGAGTAAGCGAAGTAGTGGCGACGTTCAACAAGATCTGAGAGTGCAAAGATTTGCTTCTTAAGATCTTGTAGCTGTTCGTCTGCCGCTTTGTATTCCGCTTCCAGCGCATCGAATTGCTCTGGATCGGCATCTAGGGCAACCGCCACTTTTTCCAATTCCGCCACAGCTTTCGCGTGGTTGGTTAGGAAAGCTTTTGCTTCTGAAAGCTGAGCGATTTTCTCTTCCAACTCATCAAAGCGTGCCTGCAGCGACTCATCTTCAATCAACGCCATGTTTGGCGCTAGCTTGTCTAGAGAAGACAACGCTTGCTTGCTGGTTTGCAGTTGAGAACGTTGCTGTTGCTCTTTTGCATCCAAATCAGCCAGTACGCGAGCGATTTGGTTACGCTTGTCACGAATGGTTGCCAGCGCTTGCTCTGGGTCAGCTTCGAATGCTACTTGAATGTGGCTTGCCACAAACTGGTTGAACGCTTGGTAAAGACGCTGCATTTTTTGCGAATCGAATGCTGCTTTCGCGTGCTTCTCAACCACTTCTTCACGTTCGTTACGAAGTAACTCTAAACGCTGCTCACGTGCCGCACGACCAAACAGTGGGATTTCAGGCAAGCGAGAGTAACGCATTTGGCGATCGTTCATGCGAACGCAAACCGCGCCTTCTAGCTCTTCCGCGTCGAATGAGCTGTCATCAAAGGCATCGATGTCACCTTCAATGATGTACAAGTCTTCTGGACAGTCGTCTAGCTCTACTAATTTCTCTTCGATACCAGACAGATCAGAAACAACGATAGCGTGACGAGCCGGACCGTACATCGCACTAAAGTAAGGCGCGTCATCAATTGTGATGTCATCGTAGATCTCAGACAGCAATACGCCGCCCAGTGTATCTGCCAAACCTTTCAGACGAGGGTCGTTTGAACCACCAGGAGAAGCAAGACGCTCAATCTCAGAGTCAAGTTGGCTGCGACGCTCTGCTAGTTTGTCTTTCGCCAGAGAAAGGGTCTTCTCTTGCTCAAGCACCACTTGCATTTGGCTCATGACTGACTGGCTATCTTCTAGCTCAGCGCCACTTTGCTCACGCAGTTTTTCTAGCGCATCGTTCGCGGCAATCCATGTTGGAGCAATGGCTTCTAGCTTGTTGATTTCCGCTGCTGCATCTTGCTCTAGACGACGCTGTTCGCTGCGTTGCTCACGCACGTCTTCTTGCGTCATTTCTAGCGAGTCAATTTGCATCGCGTGACGCTCACGTTCTTGTTCAAACGTGATTTCGTCAGTCAGTTCAACATGGAACTGCTTCTGGTATTCGTTGACTAGCTCGCGCGCTTGACGTTGCTGGTTAAGGCTACGCTCAAGGTCACGGTGCTGTGCACGCCATTGCTGTTCGTTTTGCGCAACTTGCTGAGATTCACGCGCTTTCGCAATTGCGGTTTTCGCATGTTCAGACGCGTCTCTGCGCTCAACTTGACCAACGATGCTTTGTACCAGTTTAAGTGCAGTTTCGAATTGCTCTGCTGCTGCAGAAGACATGTCCAACTTGTGCTTAACCGATAGCAACGCGTTGGTGCTTTCTGATTCTTTGCTTTTGAGTTCAGAGACAAGCGCTTGTGCCGATTCTGCCGTTAGGCTGTCATTGTCAAGTAATTGTTTCGCTTTTTCCAGCGCTTGAACCGCTTGTTGGTATTGAAGCGCGCGAGTTTGCTGAACGTCGAGTGCTTGTTGGTAGTCTGCCAGTTGCGTCTTAAGGCTATCCACCTCTTCTTCCGCAACGGTCGCCTGCTCTTCCACCATCATCACGCGTTCTTGCGCTTCTTCCACTACCATCATCTGTTCTTCAAGACGCTCACTCAGCTCTTCAAGATCTTCTTGGTAGCGTTCGATCTTCTCTTGCTGACGCAGTGCGTTTTGTACCAGTTGCAAGTTGTCCGAAGCCGCTTGGTAGTCTTGCTCTAATGCCGCTTCCGACTCAACTAACAGTTCTAGTTCTTCTTGAACGCGGTTAAGCAGGTTGTTTTGCTCAACAAGAGTTTCACGAGAACCGAACAGCTCTGAACGCAATGACAGTGTTTTATCTAGCTTATTACGACGGTCGTTCGCGTGACGCATGTAGTCCGCCGCCACGTAGTTAGTCGACTCTGTGATCAAGTGTTTGAACAAGTCACGGTCTGCTTGCGTGGTTTTGATCGCTTCTAGCGTCATGCGGTTTTCGCGCAGTGCCGATTCCATATCTTGGAACGCTTTCTTCACGCCGCCGTTTTGTGGCAGAAGGTAGTCACGTAGCGAGCGTGTAATCGCACTTGAGATACCACCGTAAAGCGATGCTTCGATCAGGCGGTAGAACTTAGAGCGGTCACCAGAGTTACGCAGTTTCTTCGGAATCACACCGAATTCGAACATCTGTGAGTGGTAATCCACGATAGAAGAGAAGGCTTTGAATTGAACACCTTCAAATTCTGCGATCGATTCTTTTACTTCGTTGATTTGACGTACACGAGCTTGAGTCGCTGATACGCTTTCAATCAAGATATCCGTTGGTTTCACATGGCTTGGAAGACCTTGGATAACAAACGGTTTGATGTCTACTTTCTTATCACGACCCGCAACTTGCTGCAGTTTTACTGCGAACAATAGGCGTTGGTTACGTGAGTTCACCACGTCTAGCGCCGCATAACACGCGCCCGGCTGTAGCTTACCGTACAAACCTTTATCGCGAGACGATTGGCTGCTTCCTGCTTCCGTCGTGTTACGGAAGTGCAGTAGCGTTTGGTCAGGAATCAATGCGGTGATGAACGCCGCCATTGTGGTTGATTTACCGGCACCGTTACCACCTGATAGCGTGGTGACCAGACCATCGATGTCAAACGTACGGGCAAAGAAGCCGTTCCAGTTGACCATGGTCAGCGATTGGTATTTACCGCGTTCAATCATGCTCATGCTTCACCCTCTTCTGTTGTTTCTTCTTGGGCTTGGTCGTCTTGATCTTCTTCAGACAATAGGCTGCCTTGGCTTGGTTCTTTGGTGTGCACTACCGCTTCACCATCACGGATCAGGCGTAGCTGCGCTTCACGCATATCATCGCCAACACGTACATCGGCACCAAAACGGAATACCGCTTCACTGATGCTGAATTTACCGGTTTCACCGATGTTGATGATCATGCCTAGGCGGCGCAGACGACGAAGTGACGTACGTACTTTTTCAAACAGCTTTTCTTTATCAAGGTCTGAACCAGTCGCACGGTTCGTTACTAGCTTCATCAGCTTATTTTCATCTGCTAGTGCAAGCAGTTCGTCGTACAGCTCTTGGTTAGTGAAGATACCTTCGTGCGCAAGACGCTCTGGGCTTAGGTAAAGGAAACACAGTACCTTACCCACCAGCATATCCAGCTCAGAAAGCACACTGCGGCCAATCAGAGACGTTGAACGAGGACGAAGGTAGAAGAAACCTTCTGGCGCTTTCACCAGTTCGGTGTTGTAGCGTTGGTAGAAAGAAGAAAGCTCAAGTTCGAAATCCGACAACAACGCGTGGTTATCTAGATCTTCACTTGAGATATGACGCCCTGCTCGAAGCATGCTATCTAGCGCTGGGAACAGAGGGTTAGAAATTGCTTTTGCCAGATTCTCTGACATGTATTCATTAGTATCGGTCGATGACATTCGCTTGTACCTTTGCCCCAAATTCGTTGATTGCTTTCCAGTCTGGCTGAACAGCTTGGTAGTCGGATTCTGAATAACCCAGACGTACCGCCTGATCAACGACAATGCGAGCTAAATCAAAGTGATGAGTGTATGGGTGCTGTGCAAGGTAATCTCGCAGTACCACGCTCAGATCAATTGGTGCGTCTTGGTCTTTATGCGCTTTCAGCATGTCACCAATTCGCTCCGCCAACTCATCATTGACTTGTTGAAACTCTTCGTATTCCACTTCCATCGGAACTTGACCTGTTACCTCGTCATCACGCAGTACTAGGGCTTCATCACGAAGGTCAGAAAGCCTTTCCGCATCTGCATAAGTCAGATACCAAGGCGAATCAAAGTAGTCTTTCACGGACTGGCGTAGACGCGAGCTAAACGCACGGTTCTTATCCATATCGATCGCGGTACGGATAAACTTGTGCACGTGTCGGTCGTAACCAATCCAAAGGTCGATCGCTTGCTGGCCCCAGCTTGTGATTCGGTCCAGCTTCATTTGCAGACCAAACAAGGCTTCTTCGATAAACTCAAGCTCAGGATCGCCGTAAACAATTTCTTGGATGTCTAGGATCTGAGTTTGCAGTTCATCACTGGCAGCTTGCAGCGTATCTTGAAGTTCACGCAACGTGCTGGATGTTTCTGACAGAAGTGCTTCACAGTTGTTGATCGCTTCACGCCAGTCTTTGTTAAGCAGGTCAGCAATCTGTTGTTTCACAGATTGTTGTTGCTCATCCATCACACGTTGGTTGAGGTCAATTTGATCGAAGATTTCGCCTACAGAATATTTCAAAATCCCGTAAACGTTTTTCTTCCAGTGGCCCGGAGTGCCACCCTTTTGTGCCGCTTCAATCGCTTTCGCCATTTCATCCGCTACCATGGATAGCTGGATAGAAAGACGCAGTTTCGAGAACTCACGATGGCGCACGTAGTAGTCGGTTATCCCTATCGCTAATGGCGACAAGCGGTAAATGCTCGCTCCGTCAGTAATTTCACTGACAAAACGGCTAATGAGGCGCTGCTTAACCATCTCGTTGATGGCATTGTTCGCACGGAAAGCCGAAGCTTCACCCGTCTCATCAAAAAGTCGAGTGACGATGGCAAATGCGTCGTGCAATTCACCTTCACCCAATTCTTCATCGAACCTTTCATTACTTAGTACTGCGATAGCAATCAAAAATGCCAGTCGCTCAGTGGTCAGGTTCAACGAGAAATCGTGCTGCTTTACCCAGCCAACCAACTCATCGATTGGTTGCTCTGCAGCATTGAGAGTCATCTCACTCATCGTTATTCCTGTTTATCGTTCTTCTTAGCCCACACATGAATATAGCGGCCTAATGAGAGGTATGGCTCTTGTCGACAAAGTTGTTTTTCTAGCGCCAACACATCTTCAAACTCGTAATCGCCCATGTATTCCATATTGCCTATGTAATCACTGAATGAACGAATACCAGATTTTCCACAAATACTAAAACCAGAATCTTCTATCCATTGATAGACCTCTTCGGGTTTTAGGCCTTTTTGTGGCTGTAGTTTAAATCTTTTTCGGTGAGGCATGCCGTCTAAAACATGAGGAATGTTGCCACAAACCACATTTTTATAGACTAAGCCGTGGTGGTTATAGAACATAACCGAAGCGATGCCCCCCGGCTTGACCTGTTCCAAAACGGTTTCGAGTGCGGTTTTCGGGTCTACCAACCACTCCATGACAGCATGGAACATGACAAGGTCCACCTGCGCTTCCATGTGATCACCAATGGATTGGACAGGCGAATGAATCAGGCGATACTGCTCAAGCAAACCGTTTTTTTCAATATCCTGTTTCGCTAGTTGCAGCATTTCCGAAGATAGATCACATAAAGCGACATGATGTCCGAGCTTAGCAAGCTTTTGCGACATTTGTGCTAAACCACCACCAGCATCAAGGACTTGTAGAGCTTGATGGTCGGCGCCTAATTCACTTAGAATCTGTAGAAAATCTTCCCACACAATGATTTGACGGATCTCCCCTTTATCGGAGCCGTAAATATTTTTTGCAAATTTGTGGGCGATATCGTCGAAATTGCGGTCTTCTGTCACTTCTGCTGGGTTATCATATCGGATTGTGCCGCTATTCTGTCACAAGGAAAGCAGGAATAAAGAGGGTCAACCTCATTTTTATAATCAATTGATGTTTTTTCGGACTATTTTCGTATGTTTGAGCTGAAAAAAGTAATGTCTGCCTTGCTTATGCCACTTCCGGCATTGTTAATCATAGGCTTGTTAGGTCTTGCTCTCATTAGTTTTACCACAAAACGTAAAACTGGCTGCTTTGTCGTTCTATTCTCTTTCGTCGGCATTTTTCTTGTTGCCTTTCAACCTGTTTCAACCAAGCTGTTAATGCCTCTTGAGCGCGAGTACAAAGCGTTTTTACCTGTTTCTGGTACTGTTGACTATGTCATGGTGCTCGGTAACGGCCATGTGGTGGACAATGAGATCCCACCCACTTCTCAATTAAGTCGCACATCACTGATGCGACTCACCGAAGGCATTCGTATTTTGCGTATGTACCCAGGTGCAAAACTCATTCTGTCTGGCTACGCTGGCGGCTCTGAAATAAGCCATGCTCGTATGATGGCGAACGTTGCGCTTTCTCTTGGTGTAGCCAAATCCGATATCATTTTGTTGGAAGACGCGAAAGACACCTGGGAAGAAGCACGCCAAGCGGCAGCCTTCGTAAAACAAAAAGATATTGTGTTAGTGACTTCTGCTAGCCACATGAAACGTGCTTTGTATGAGTTCAACGCTGCGGGTATTAAACCAATCCCAGCACCAACGAACTTTATGGCGATTGATGACATCGAGCAGCCATGGCAGAAATACGCACCAAAAGCACGCTACCTAGAGCAAACCGAACTCTACTGGTATGAATACCTTGGTGGGTTATGGCAAAAGCTGCGCGACAACGTCGGTCAAACACCAATGGTTGAAATGGAAGATCCTGAAATATTGCAGCCATAGAAACAGCGTTTAATAGCTAGCAAGCATCTTACGCCAGATTGCGCTACAAAAATGACAGACACAAAAAAGGAGAGCCAGTGCTCTCCTTTTTCTTTACTGCGATGATTTAGTCACCAGCGAACATGTAGCCTTCACCGTGAACCGTCACAAAGATTTGTGGGTTCTTAGGGTCAAACTCCATCTTAGCTCGCATGCGGCGAATCAAAACGTCGATAGTACGATCGTTTGGCGCATCCACTCGGTGGCTGATCATATTCAAAATACGCTCACGGCTAAGTACCTGATTTGGGTACGAAGACAATGCAACTAACAGCTCATATTCTGCTTTCGTTAGTTTCACTGGCTCACCATTGCGGCTTAGAGCACGACGTTGAATATCAAACGTCCACTCACCGAAGCGCACAATGTGTTCTTCATTAGTGTCGCTGGCTGCTTTTTGAGAACCGTTGCGAGCCGCAGAGATGCGCCATAGCAAGTTCTTAACGCGAACCAGTAATTCCCTTAGTTCAAAAGGCTTTGTCACATAATCGTCTGCGCCCATTTCTAGGCCAACGATTTTGTCAATGCTATCCGTGCGTCCTGTCACTAATATGATGCCGATATCTGATTGGCTGCGTAATTCACGCGTAAGCATCAGGCCGTCTTCGCCGGGCAAGTTAATATCCAGCATAATTAAATCTACATCGCCACCTTGCAGCACTTCACGCATCTCTGCGCCACTTTCTGCTTCACTGACTTTGTAGCCTTCGTTTTGGAAATAGCCCGCAAGCTTACTACGAGTTACAACATCATCTTCTACGACTAATACGTGATAGCTCATTTACACCACTTTCTGTCTTTTTTATTATCCAAGACGTATTCTATTCATAACTAGTAACATTTCTAGTCGTGGAACCATTAAAATGCAAGATTTTGCGATTTTATTGATTCAAAGCAAGTTTATTTACGGCCATACATAACTACGAATATTTTCCCACAAAGCATAACAATTATAGTTACTGCTATTCATCTTAATTGTTTACACTTAAGGGAGAATCATTCAGGAGCAAAAAAATGCAAGAAGTGAAAGCTTTTAACGAAAAACGCGCCGAGATCTATTGGTGGTTTTCTAGTCTGTTCGCAAAAGAGCTGACAGAAAATGAATTGGAAGCCTACCACAGTGTTGAAATTCGAAGCTTTTTAGCCGGCCTTGGTGAAAATGAATCACTGAAACCAGCCGTTGATACCCTTGTTGATGCACTCAACCGCCAACAAGATCGTGAAGACGCTCAGCTAGAATTAGCTGCAGACTTCTGCGAACTTTTCCTTAAAACAGAAAAACACGGCGCACTGCCTTACGCCTCTATGTACATCGGTAAATCTGGCCTGCTAAATGATAAACCAGCAGAAGAGATGGAAAAGCTGATGGCTGATTTTGGCGTGCAGGTAGACGAAAACCTTAAAGAACCAGCAGACCACTTAGCGGTAGAGCTGGATTTCTTAGGCAACATGATCATTCGCTCAAACGAACTAGAGCAAGAAAAGCATATGGAAGAAGCGTTCGAGAAACAGAACGAATTCATCCAGCAGCACCTTATGACTTGGTTGCCTCAGTTTGCTGCTAAATGTAAGCAATTCGATGAATTTGGCTTCTATGTTAGCGTTGCGCAACTATTAATTGCATTCTGTAAACTGGACAGCACCTACCTTCTTGGTGAATAATTGCCGCCTATTTTAGGGAGCCTGCTATTTAGGCTCCCTATTTTATTCGTTTATTTTTAATCTGGCTCATAGAAACCCAACAAATTTAGCCGTTAAAATGTGACCTCAAAGGCACAAAACAACCGCTGAAAATATTGCCAGTCTGCCCACATCAGTCTAAAATGTGAGCGCAAACGATTAAATATGATTTATATGTAAACCGCTGAAATATAGCGGTTTTCGTGTTTTCTTAACATGATTGCTGACCTATTTCTCATTTATGTAAGACAGGAATAGGCGTTTCAGCAACAAATGTTGCTACAAACATTTTTATACCGATTTCGGAACAACCGCTGCCAAATATCTCAGCAATGCCCTTTCTGCAGTTGCTCGGTTTGCGCAAGACCCTAAACGTATGGTTGTCTTCACTACGGTATTCAGTAGCTCGATACAGGACATCATTTATGGCCACTATTAAAGACGTTGCTCGCTTAGCCGGCGTTTCTACCACAACAGTTTCGCACGTAATTAACAAAACTCGCTTTGTTGCAGAGACCACTCAAGAAAAAGTAATGAAAGCAGTGGATGAGCTCAATTACGCGCCAAGTGCTGTTGCTCGTAGTTTGAAATGCAACTCTACTCGTACTATCGGTATGTTAGTTACTCAATCAACCAACCTATTCTTCTCTGAAGTGATCGATGGTGTTGAAAGCTACTGTTACCGTCAAGGTTACACACTGATCTTATGTAACACTGGTGGTATCTACGAGAAACAACGTGACTACATCCGCATGCTTGCTGAGAAACGCGTAGACGGCATCCTAGTAATGTGTTCTGACTTGACGGAAGAGCTAAAAGAGATGCTTGATCGCCATTCAGACATTCCTAAAGTGGTAATGGACTGGGGCCCAGAAAGCTCACAGGCAGATAAGATCATTGATAACTCAGAAGAAGGCGGTTACATCGCGACGAAATACCTGATCGACAACGGTCATACTGACATCGCATGTTTGAGTGGCCACTTTGAAAAGGCAGCGTGCCAAGAGCGTATCGCAGGCTACCGTCGTGCAATGGCTGAAGCAAATCTTGCAATAAACGAAGATTGGGTTCTTGAAGGTAACTTCGAGTGTGATACAGCAGTACTTGCTGCAGACAACATCACTGCAATGGAAAAACGCCCAACTGCTGTATTCTGCTTTAACGATACAATGGCGTTAGGGTTGATGAGCCGTCTACAACAAAATGGCATCAAAGTACCAGATGACATCTCCGTTATCGGCTACGACAACATTGAGCTTGCTGAGTACTTCTCACCGCCGCTAACAACGATCCACCAACCGAAACGTCGTGTGGGTAAAAACGCGTTTGAAATTCTACTAGAGCGCATCAAAGACAAAGAGCACGAAAAGCGTGTGTTTGAGATGCAGCCAGAGATCGTAGTTCGCAATACAGTTAAGAAATTGAACTAATTTCACCTCAATTTTTATAAAGCGCTCTTCGGGGCGCTTTTTTATTGCGTAAAATAACTTTTTTGAAACATTCGACATCGCTTATACAATCAAAAGCTAAGATAAGTTGCTGTTTTAACTCACTTGTAGCCCATTTCCTACATCAAGCTTTAGTATGGCAATTAAGCAGTCCAAAATATGAAACTAAACACACCAAAATAGCACTATTAACTGAACCAAGATCACACTTTGGTACTTGAAACGTGATGTTAATTCAATATACGAAGTATTCTCAAATGGTCACGCACAGGGCAAACCATTCGAAAGGGTGGGACGCAAAGCCTCCGGCCTGAACCATCGAATTAGATGGAAGGTAGCGGGGTTACCGATGGCAAATATGCATTAAGTGAGTTTACCCTTTAATGACATTGTGTCTGCATGCATTTGCTAATCTCTCGGACCTGATTTTTGGTGGCGTAATATTAATTACACCGAGATAACACACCATGGATAAACCGATACTCAAAGACTCAATGAAGCTGTTTGAGGCACTTGGTAATATCAAGTCGCGCTCAATGTTTGGCGGCTTCGGGCTCTTCGCTGATGAAACGATGTTTGCGCTAGTCGTAAACAACCAACTTCACATTCGAGCTGACCGACAAACATCTTCTGACTTCGAGACTCAAGGACTAAAACCGTACGTCTACAAAAAACGTGGTTTCCCAGTTGTTACGAAATACTATGCGATTTCTAATGATCTATGGGATTCAACCGATCGCTTGATTGAAGTTGCAAAGCAATCTCTAGAGACCGCTAAGCAAGAGAAAAAGCAACAAGCGAGCACCAAACCTAACCGATTGAAAGACCTTCCGAACCTTCGCCTAGCAACTGAACGTATGTTGAAGAAAGCAGGCATTGACTCTGTCGAGCAGCTAGAAGAAGAAGGTGCCTTAAACGCTTACAAAGCAATCCAAGATACGCATGCCTCAACGGTAAGCCTTGAGTTGTTGTGGGCACTAGAGGGCGCAATCAACGGTACACATTGGAGCGTCGTACCTCAGTCTCGCCGAGAAGAATTGATGAGTGCTCTCCCGTAGCGCGTTCATATCAGTATGACATTGAGTAAAAGCCGCAGTTTTCACGCTGCGGTTTTTTTTTGAAATTTTTTCTTATTCCATTCTGTCTTATTATTTAAGAAGCCAAACGGAGCAATTGATATGAATAAGAAAATGATTTTAGGACTGATCCTAGTCGCGACCATCCTCTTTTTAGGTGTAAATTTTGGCCAATACCTAACCCTAGAAAATGCAAAAGCACAACAAGAGGCGTTAAATAGCTTTATTGACCAAAACTTCATATACGCCGCCGCGACCTATTTCTTTGCTTATATCGCCATCACTGCGTTTTCGATTCCAGGCGCAGCTGTCGTTACCCTGCTCGGTGCTGCTTTGTTTGGTTTTTGGACTAGCTTATTGTTGGTTTCTTTTGCCAGCACCATCGGCGCTACGATTGCTTTCTTGAGTAGCCGTTACCTATTGAGAGAATGGGTACAAAGCAAATTTGGGAGTAAACTGAGTGCGATTAACCAAGGCGTTGAAAAAGATGGTGCCTTTTACCTGTTTTCTCTGCGCTTGATTCCTGTTTTTCCGTTTTTCCTTATCAACTTATTGATGGGGTTAACACCGATGACCATTGCGCGTTTTTACTTAACCAGCCAAATCGGTATGCTGCCAGGCACTGCCGTGTACTTAAACGCTGGTACTCAACTCGCCACCATTGATAGCCTATCAGGTATTGTGTCGCCGACCGTATTAGCGTCATTTGCGTTACTTGGTTTGTTCCCAATCATCGCAAAATGGGTTATGAATAAAGTTCGCCCTGCTCAAGTACAAAACGGAAACGCTTAATGAAAATATACGTCGCCAAGAATCCTGCTGAAGCTCATATCGTTTGCGAGCTTCTAAAAACCGAACAGATAGCTTGTGAAGTAAGAGGCGAGGGAATGTTTGGCTTGAAAGGCGAACTGCCATTTGGCGATGATACAGACCCGTATGTTTGGCTTTTACATCCAGAGCAAGAGTTGAAAGCGTCAGCCATTGTTGAAGATTATCGACAACAAGCGGACCGAACTTATCAAGATTGGCGATGCCCACAATGTTCAGAACAAAATGAAGGTCAGTTTGGGGCATGCTGGCAATGTGGATATCAAATAGGGGAGCCATAATGGCTCCCCTACTCTTTGGGTCTGACTGAAAAATCTATTAAGCCGCAAGACTTTGCTGCTTAATGAACTCGATAGAATGCTGATTAAAGTCGTCTGGTCTTTCCACATTACACACGTGGCCACAATCAGGAATTTCGCGCAAGACGCTGAGCTTATGTACCGCAACCATCTCTTTGACAGGTTTAATAAACATATAATCTCTGTCCCCCATCAAGTATAGGGTTGGGATTGGAAGCTCACGATCTTTAAAATATCGCATCAACGGGTTCACATCTGCAGCCAAAATAAACCAACGTTTGAATTCTTTCTGGCACAGCTTCTTTGCTTCGCGAATAAATAAATGTCGCGATTCACGTTGGTTCTTCTGTGGCATCACAATGTAAGCAAATAACTTATACAGCCACATGTATGGCAGGATGTGCTTACCGAAGTTACCAAGTCTCACTAGGATTTGAGAGCGTGTATTCAAACGTGTCACCGCCCCGCCAAGAACCATAGAGCGTACGCGTTCTGAAGCCAGCTCGGCAAGGTTACGAACAATGATGGTCCCCAGAGACATACCGACAAAGTGCGCGGACTGAATCTTAAGGTGATCTAGGACTTTTAAAATATCTTGGGTGACTGCCGTAAAGGTATAACGGCTTGTCATCAACTCTTTAAGCAGTTGATTGGATTTTCCGTGTCCTCGAAGATCAATCAGCAATAAGTTGAAGTGCTGCTTATAAGCCTTGATCTGTTTAAACCATATCGAAGAACTGCCACCAGCACCATGAACGAAAACGACCCACTCTTTACTAGTAGGGTGTAAATAGGTTTTGTGGAATAAAAGTGGCTGAGTCATGTATCAGTATGAAAAACATTCTTTTTGGACAGGAATAAATAAATCCTAACACACTCTATTAGGACAAGAGTAATAAAGGCACCTAATTCGGTGCCTTTCGTTACACTTTCTAAAAATTTTGCGTCAATTTAACGCAGCTCTATACAGTTGCAAATACTCTTCAGCCGTTTTGCGCCAGCAAAAGTCTTTTTGCATAGCATGCAGTTGTACTCGCCTTACTTCGTTCACATTTTGTGCATACAGCAATAATGCTCGTAGCATGGTAAGCAACAATCCTTGTGGCGTCGGCTCATAAAAAACAAAACCCGTTGCGTCTGTTGGATCTACGTCGTAGTCATTCACGCTATCTTTTAAGCCCCCCACCCCACGAACGATAGGCAAAGTGCCATAGGCCATGCTGTAGATTTGGTTCAAACCACAAGGCTCAAACTCAGAAGGCATTAAGAAGAAATCTGAGCCGGCCTCAACCAAGTGCGCGAGCTCGTTGTCATAAGCTTCAACAAAAACAAACTTATCCGAAAACTGTGCGGCAACATCTCGTAACTGCGCAGCCAGAATAGGATCGCCAGTGCCAACCACAACAAGCTGAACATCGTGTTTTAGAAAATCAGCCAATGCCGGCAACAGATAATGAACCCCTTTTTGCTGTGTCAGGCGGCACACCATACCAAACATGGCACAATCGGACGCTTCAAGACCCAGTTGTTCTTGCAGCGCCCTCTTACATGCGTTTTTACCACGAACCATACTTTGTCGATTCGCTTTGTAGTTTAGCGGTAAATTCGAATCGGTTTCTGGGTTCCAAGTGCCGTAATCGCAGCCATTAAGAATACCAATCAAATCTCCAGCACGTTGCTGAAATTCCCACGCCATACCATGGCTTCCCAGCTCAGTTTTAAGCTCTTCTGCATAAGTTGGACTGACCGCATTTATTTTATCTGCGTTCATCACCCCCGCTTTAAGCATGGTGATGTGCGTAGCGCTTACCGCTGCGTCTGGTACATTTCGGGAATGAAATTCAGGAAGACACTGAACATCGTCATAGCTAAATACCCCTTTGAATACCGCATTATGGATAGAGATAACGCTGCGAGTATTCGCAAATAAAGCGTCGTGACCGTAACGATGTTTTAACAAGAATGGGACTAACCCAGTATGCCAATCATTGGCATGTACAATATCTGGTTGAAAACCAAGCTTAGGTAACATATCAAGGCAAGCAGCGCTGAAAAAAGCAAAGCGCTCGCCGTTGTCGGTATAAGCCTGGTTATTTTCCGCATACATGGAAGGACGATTGAAATACGGAGGGCAATCAATCAAGTAAACTGGATTGTCGCCGAGCGTTAGCTTTAGGACACGGTAAGCGTTATGAGGCCAACTCGTTAGCTCTGTCTCAAGAACGGTTTCCGCCTCTGATAACTGCTCAATGCCGGTATAGGCTGGTATAGAAATTCGTACATCTTGCTGAAGATTTTGAAGGGCTTCCGGCAGTGCCTTGGCTACATCAGCCAAGCCGCCACTCTTGATCAGTCCTTCGACTTCAGACGCTACAAACAGAACAGACAAATTGTTAGTAGCCAACACGTGCTCCTTTTGGAATTACAACAATGCCATCATCTGACACATGGTAGTGTTTCTTATCTTCTTGTAGATTTACACCAATTTGCGTACCCGGTGCAATATCCGCATCTTTATCTACAATCACGCGACGAAGTACACAACCTTCTCCAACTTTCACGTCACCAAGCAAAATACATTGGCTAATGTCACACGCAGAAGCGATGTTGCTGCGGAAGCCAAGTACCGATTTTTCGATACGAGAGCCACGCACGTAGCTGCCGTTACATACTAAGCTGTCAATGATTTGAACTCGACCATTGTCAGAGTCCGTAAATGTCGCAGGTGGCAATGGTGGGTAGTAAGTGTGCAGTGGCCATTTTCGGTTGTATAGCGAGAACGCTGCGTCTTTCTCAAGCAGATCCATGTGAGCTTGCCAGTACGCGTCAATCGTACCCACATCGCGCCAGTAAACTTCTTCTTTCTCGCCAGTAATGCGGTTAGTACTGAAGTCGTAAACGAACACATCACCACGTGGGAACATCTTTGGAATGATGTCTTTACCAAAATCGTGAGAAGAAGCTTCATTGTCGGCATCTTCAATCAACTCAGCAAACAGCGTCTGAGCTTCAAATACGTAGTTCCCCATCGAAACCAGCGCATGTTCTGGGTCGCCAGGAATAGATTTCGGGTTTGCAGGTTTCTCTTCAAAGCCGATCATACGACCTTCTTTATCGACTTCAATAACACCAAATTGAGAAGCTTCAGATAACGGCATTCTAAGCGCTGAAACCGTTAGTGACGCTTCTTTCTCTTGGTGGAAAGCCAACATCTGTTTGATGTCCATTTTATAAATATGGTCTGAGCCAAAGATACAAACTTGATCCGGTTCCGCCAATTCCATAAAACGTAGGTTTTGGTAAATAGCATCCGCTGTACCTTCGTACCAACGCTTACCTGTACGCATTTGCGCAGGAATTGGGTCGATAAAACGGTCGGTAATGCCGTTGATGTTCCACCCCTTTTTCAAGTGGTGGAATAGAGATTGAGATTTGAATTGAGTAAGAACGTAAATGCGCATGAGATCCGCATTCACAAAGTTATTCAGAGCGAAATCAATAAGTCGGTAGCTCCCGCCAAAAGGGACCGAAGGTTTACTGCGGGATTCCGTTAAAGGTCTCAAGCGAGAGCCTTCACCGCCAGCAAGAATCATTCCCAAAACACCAGCCATTCGTTGTTCTCCATATATAGTTATAGCTTGGAACTTGTACTCGCTTGATATGAGCAGAACTCGGGGAGTCAAGCGAATACGTTAATACATTCGCACTGACAAGTTTCTTTGAACCCTCACAGCACGAACTAAAAAAGCTATTGCACATCCTCGTACGCCAGCACCTTAGTTATTCTTTATTTTTGGCGCTAAATAACAGCATACAGATACATTATTTGTGTAATAAGTTATCGGACTGGAACTAAATTACAATTTAAAATATGCCATTCTGTGTCATATACAGATGTTGCTTACTCAATACGGTATCTTGATCACACATCAGAGTGCAAACGATTACATTGTGAAAACAATTTACAAACCGATTAACTACACAAGTGCAGTTTTGCGACAGGATACGATGAAACTATGACCGTTCGATGAAAACAAAATGGAGAAAACTTGGAGGGAAAAGCATTGGTGAAATGAATGATTTATAAAATAGCAGATAAAAAATAAGGCAGCGAATTCGCTGCCTTATCCATTTAAACTTGATGTTTAAGCTTTTGCTTTTTTGCGCTTATCTGTGATTTCCCACTTACCGTCAACAAAAAACGCAGTCCAACCACTTGGTTTGCCATTGTCTTCAGTACGCACGTAGTTTTCTTTGCTCTTACGGCTAAAGCGAACCACTGCAGGGCGACCATCTGGATCCGCTGCTGGCGCTGTCGTTAGGTACTTAAACTTCTCCGGAAGACGTTCTTCGAAGCGAGCAAGTTCAGACACCAACGGAGCACGAGTTTCACGTGATTTAGGGAAGTTGCTTGCTGCCATAAATAGGCCAGAAGCACCATCACGCAGAACAAAGTAAGCGTCCGAGTTTTCACATGGCAGTTCGGGGAAATGGACTGGGTCTTCCTTCGGTGGCGCAACTTCGCCATTCTTCAGAATCTTACGAGTGTTCTTACACGTCTCACTCGTACAGTCCATGTATTTACCGAAGCGACCGTTTTTAAGCACCATGTCAGAACCACACTTGTCACACTCAACAACTGGGCCATCGTAGCCTTTCACTTTGAACTCGCCGTGTTCAACGATGTAGCCTTCACAGTTCGGGTTGTTACCACAAACGTGCATCTTACGCTTATCGTCGATCAGGTATGCATCCATCGCTGTTTCACAGATAGGACAACGCTTCTTCGCACGCAGTGCTGCAGTTTCCACATCTTCTTCTAGAACATTGATAATGCCATCTTCGTCACCTAAGTTAATCGTTGTCTTACAACGCTCTTTAGGTGGTAATGCGTAACCAGAACAGCCAAGGAACACACCAGTAGACGCAGTACGAATACCCATTGGACGGCTACAAGTCGGACACTCAATATCTGTCATCACAATGTGATTCAGCTTCATGCCGCCTTCGTTTTCGTCCTGTTCCGCTTTCTCAAGATCGCCAGTGAAGTCTGTGAAGAAGTTGTCTAGGACATCTTTCCACATCACATCGCCTTCTGCGATTTGGTCAAGCTTCTGTTCCATACGAGCCGTGAAGTCGTAGTTCATTAGGTCGTTAAAGCTGTCATCTAGGCGGTCAGTAACGATCTCACCCATCTTCTCTGCATAGAAACGACGCTGTTCAACTTTCACGTAACCGCGATCTTGGATCGTAGAGATGATTGAAGCGTAAGTTGAAGGACGACCAATGCCGCGCTTCTCAAGCTCTTTAACCAATGCCGCTTCTGTAAAACGTGCGGGTGGCTTAGTAAAGTGCTGTTTAGGCTCTAATGACTCTAAGTCTAGCTTTTCGCCTAGCTGAACAGCTGGAAGAATCGTATCTTCGTTTTTACCCATTGGGCGTTGTACGCGAGTCCAACCGTCAAACTTAAGGATACGGCCTTTCGCTTTTAGCGTGTATTCTGCCGCTTTCACACTGATTGTCGTTGAATCGTATTCTGCTGGCGTCATTTGACAAGCAACGAACTGATTCCAGATCAATGAGTAAAGTTTGTGTGCGTCCGCATCAACACCTTGTAGATCTTCTGATTTCACAGAAACATCGGAAGGACGAATCGCTTCGTGCGCTTCTTGTGCGCCCTCTTTGCTACCGTATCTTAACGGGTTAGCAGGAAGATACTTATCACCATACTCAGAGCCGATGAATCCACGAACCGCATCTACAGCTTCCGCACTCAAGTTAGTTGAGTCGGTACGCATATAGGTGATGTAACCCGCTTCATACAAACGTTGAGCGAGCATCATTGTCTTCTTAACGCCGTAGCCAAGACGAGTACTTGCCGCTTGTTGCAGTGTTGAAGTGATGTAAGGAGCAGACGGCTTACTCTTTGTTGGACGGTCTTCACGCTTACAAACTTCGTAGCTCGCTTTTTCCAGTACCGAAAGCGCTGCTTTGGTCTCTGCCTCGTTGACTGGCTTAAACGCAACGCCATCTTTTTGTGCAACGAGCAATTTGAATGCAGTCTTATCTTTGGTGTGCGTATTCGCATTGATATCCCAGAACTCTTCTGGAATGAAAGCGTTGATTTCACGCTCACGCTCAACCAATAGCTTCACCGCTACTGATTGCACGCGACCTGCTGAAAGACCACGCGCAACTTTCTTCCATAGCAATGGAGAAACCATGAAGCCTACTACTCGGTCCATGAATCGACGTGCTTGCTGTGCGTTAACACCATCCATGTTTAGCTCGCCAGGTGTCTGGAAAGCTTGTTGGATAGCATTCTTAGTGATCTCATTAAACACTACGCGCTTGTATCGCTCTTCATCGCCACCGATGATCTCACGAAGGTGCCATGCGATTGCTTCCCCCTCGCGGTCCAAATCGGTTGCGAGGTAAACGTAATCAGCGTCTTTGGCTAATTTTTGCAGTTCGCTTACGACTTTTTCTTTGCCTGGAAGGATTTGGTAATTCGCATCCCAGTCATGATATGGGTTAATCCCCATTTTTTTGATTAGCGCTTTGCGGTCTTTTTCTTTTTTGACACGCGCTTTCTCTTCCGGGCTCATTCCTTTTGTAGAAATGGCAGCGGCTTTTTTCTCACCAGTGCTTTGACCGGCCGTAGGCAGATCACGCACGTGACCAACACTAGACTTAACAATAAAGTCTTTACCAAGATATTTATTTATCGTCTTAGCCTTGGCTGGTGACTCCACTATAACGAGCGATTTACCCATAACTGACTCTAACGTCCTTCATAATAATGCGGGTAACTGCCCCCTAAGGAAGCTACCCGCATAATGTTCTATTTCATTGCTTCTTTTTTACTATTGTGCGAGATGAAAAGAAGATCAACTGCTTTTTTGAAATTCAGATCCGATTGGTTGACAATTCATCGCCTTTGCACTTTGACGAGGCAGGGTTCTGAAAAAGGTCTTGAGCGGCATATACTAAGCAGGCAAAGATTCCTCTCGCTAGTCGAATTCAATAAATTTTGTCTCACATCACAAAATATTTTTTCTTTCGCTATCAGAACGTAACCTTAGATTAGACCGTAAAATAGCCACTGCATGTATATACCAATAACGCCTACTATTCCCTCTATATAGATGTATATCGCTATAAAAGCGTAAACACGCAATCAGAGATTTAGGCATGCAAACCCATGACAATTGTGGGTATACTGCGCTCACTTAAGTTTCATTGAATGACGAGAGCGTTATGTCTGATAGAAAATACATTGAAGAATTCGACCTTCTTTTAATCGCAAACCAAATCATCCAAGAGCACGATGACTACATCGATGGTATGCGTGCGACGAGCGTAGAAGAAAAAGACGATGTATTGGTATTTAAAGGTGAGTACTTCCTCGATGAAAAAGGTCTACCGACCACTAATACAACAGCAGTATTCAATATGTTCAAATACCTAGCGCATCACCTTTCAAAAGAGTTCACATTGAACAAGTAAGCGCTGCAAATTCAATAAAAAAGCCAGAGTTCTCACTCTGGCTTTTCTCTTTCATATAAGACGAATTAACAGCTCAACGCTTTCAACTTATCGAAGTAATCCGGGAACGTCTTCGACGTACACTTGGGATCGTTAATCGTCACAGGCGTGTCGCTTAGCGCTACCAGCGAGAAACACATCGCCATTCGGTGATCGTCGTAGGTATCAATCGCAGCGTGCGTAAGCTGTGGTACAGGCTTCACAATGATGTAATCTTCGCCCTCTTCCACCTCTGCGCCAACTTTGCGTAGCTCAGTCGCCATAGCGGATAGACGGTCAGTCTCTTTTACACGCCAGTTGTACACGTTGCGAATCGCCGTTGTGCCTTCGGCAAACAGTGCTGTTGTCGCAATGGTCATCGCCGCATCTGGAATATGGTTGTAGTCCATATCGATGCCTTTCAGTTGGCCGACACGAGAGATAACGTAATCATCACCCCATTCGATCTCTGCACCCATTTTTTCAAGCGCATCAGCGAATTGGATATCGCCTTGGATACTGTTTTTACCAATACCAGTGACTTTCACTTCACCACCTTTGATGGCTGCTGCCGCCAAGAAGTAAGAAGCAGATGATGCATCACCTTCAACCAAGAAGTCACCCGGAGCGACATACTGTTGACCCGCAGGAATCACAAATTCTTGGTAATCGTTGTTGATCACATCCACACCAAACTGTTTCATGATGTGCAGCGTGATATCAATGTATGGTTTTGAAACCAGTTCACCTTCGATGTTGATGCGAATGTCACCTTCTGCCAACGGCGCTGACATCAAAAATGCCGTCAGGAATTGGCTAGAAATCGAACCATCAATCGATACAGAGCCCGACTTAAGTCCAGTACCTACGATTTTTAGTGGTGGGTAGTTTTCATTTTGCAGATACGTTACGTCCGCGCCAGCCGCTTTTAGGGCCGTGACTAAGTGACCAATTGGGCGTTCCTTCATTCTAGGTTCGCCAGTCAGAACGTATTCACCTTCGCCTAAGCATAGGGCTGCAGCAAGTGGACGCATTGCTGTACCTGCATTACCCAAAAAGAGCTCTACAGGTTCAGAGACAGAAAATGGGCGACCAAGACCTTCTACGACACATTCCGTTTTGTCCTCAGATAATTGGTACTGAACACCGAGTTTAGTCAGAGCGTTCAACATGTGGCGAATATCATCACTGTCGAGAAGGTTGGTCAAACGAGTCGTACCTTTTGCTAGTGCAGCAAGCAGTAACGCTCGATTGGAAACGCTTTTTGATCCAGGAAGGTTCACTTCCCCTTGAATTTTATTGATAGGTTGTAACGTTAGGCTTTCCATTAAAAGTTGATAATCCTTTGTGCCCTCACTTCAAGGTTTTTGAGAGCTAAACAATTCTTCGTGAAATCAGACTAACGAAAAAACCACCACAAAACCAGAGTAAATCCATGCTAATTTTTGAATAATTAGTCAGCTTAGGTTTTGCAGTGCAAACGTTGGCTTAATAAGCGATATCAACCCTTACACCATCATCAAAATACAGGATGCGCACCTCATCACCTCGATTAAACAACATTCTGTTATCAACATCTTGAATGACGTTGATCAGTTTGTTGCCATCAACCTTGATCAATAGTTCAACGAGTTTGTATTCAACCGTGTATTCATAATTGCTGCGATTTCTCACCACCGCCGCACCAGCTAATGCACCAACAGCCGTCGCCACTTCTTTACCCGTGCCACCACCAAATTGATTGCCGACTAAACCACCGATCGTTGCCCCTAGTAAGGTTTCCCACCCGTTGCTTTGAGATTGCTTCACCTCTTGCTGTGTAATGTATCGCACCGAATCGACTCTGCCATACACCACTTGGTTAACTGGCTTTGCTACATTTCTTTCATAGGCTGCATTGGCGAAAAATGGCAAAAACAGTATGATCCATGCCCATCGTTTTATGTTAAGTGTTACTCCGCTCATAATAAGCTCCTATAGGCTCTGATGTTGGTAAAGTTTTCTTTATGGCTATCTATTTAACTGAACTTGGTGATTCACATTCTTTTCCGTCGCCATACGACGCATTGAATGACCCAAATGGCTTACTGGCTTTTGGCGGCGATCTTAACCCTGATCGCATTCTAAACGGCTATCGTCAGGGCATTTTTCCTTGGTATGGGCCGGGAGAGCCGATTCTTTGGTGGAGCCCATCTCCACGAGCCGTTTTTGACCCTTTGGCATTTAAGCCTTCCAAAAGCTTGAAAAAGTTTCAACGTAAACAACAGTATAAAGTAACGCTAAACAATGCAACCGAACGCGTAATTCAATTATGCTCTTCAACTCGCTCAGCAGAAGAAACTTGGCTCAATGAAGAGATGCAGACATCATACATAGAGCTTGCAAGACGCGGACACTGCCACTCAGTAGAAGTATGGCACGATGAGCAGTTAATTGGCGGCTTGTACGGCATTAACGTCGGCCAACTTTTTTGTGGTGAGTCGATGTTTAGCCTAAAAGACAACGCGTCGAAAATCGCATTGTGGTATCTATGCGAGCACTTGGCGTCAAACCAAGGTCAATTAATTGATTGCCAAGTAATGAATCCGCATCTAGCCTCACTTGGCGCGTTTGAGCTGGAGCGTGACGACTTTGTACAAAAACTACTATCTTTAAGAGATAGGAACATTAATTTGGGTACGTTTGAACCACAGGTTTTGCAAGGCGCAGTATCATGAGCACAGATCTCCAGCACATTCGTATCGGATTAACTAATAACCATCCATGCAGTTACCTACCTGAACGTGAAGAGCGAGTGGCTGTCGCGCTAGACGAAAACTTACATACAGAAGACAACTATCAAGTTTTGATGGCCAACGGTTTTCGACGCAGCGGCGATACTATTTATAAGCCTCATTGCCAGCACTGCAACGCATGTCAACCTATACGGATTGCGGTACCTGACTTCATCCCTTCAAAAAGCCAGAAGCGCTTGCAGAGCAAAGGAAAGGCGTTACATTGGGAGATGAAACCTGAGCTCGATCCAGATTGGTTTGACCTTTACAGCCGCTATATCTGTGAACGACACAAAGACGGCACTATGTTTCCACCAAGAGAGGATGAGTTTGCTCGGTTCGCTCAAACAACTTGGTTGACCACTGGATTTCTCCATATTTATGACGAGAGTGATCGACTTCTCGCGGTCGCCGTTACCGATATAATGGATAAATGTGCAAGTGCGTTTTATACCTTCTTCGATCCGGACTATCCTTTATCTCTCGGGACGTTAGGGGTACTTTTCCAGCTCGAATATTGCCAACGAGAGAATAAACATTGGCTATATTTAGGTTATCAGATCGATGAATGTCCAGCGATGAACTACAAAACTCGTTTTCAACGACACCAAAGGCTAGTAAATCAGCGTTGGCAAGGGTAGAATACGCCCCAAGTTTACATAATTACTGTTTAGCGGCAGAATAAGCGCGCTAATACCGCCTAATTTCTAAAGAGGATTAAATGGCTAAAGAAGACGTAATTGAGATGCAAGGCACTGTGCTTGACACTCTACCAAACACTATGTTCCGCGTTGAACTTGAAAACGGTCACGTTGTGACTGCACACATCTCTGGCAAGATGCGTAAGAACTACATCCGTATCCTTACTGGTGATAAAGTAACTGTAGAGATGACTCCATACGACCTTTCTAAAGGCCGCATCGTCTTCCGTGCTCGTTAATCTCTGATTTTCGAATACAATAAAAAACGGAGCTCAAGGCTCCGTTTTTTATTGTCTGTTTTTGCTCTCAATACTAAGCTTACTTTTGGGAGTTTCAATACACTCCACAGGCTCAGGCTAGCTCCATTCTTGCAGACACAAAAAAGCGCACGCCTAAGCGCACGCTTTTAACATAGATTTCAACAAAGAATTAATGAAGTGCTGCTTCTTTCTCGCTTAGGTATTCAAACTTAAGCTCGTCTTTCACTAGCGTTACCTTCACTGTACCACCGTCAACCAAGGAGCCGAACAGAAGTTCATTCGCCAAAGGTTTCTTAAGCTGCTCTTGGATAACACGTCCCATTGGACGCGCGCCCATCGCTTTGTCATAACCTTTGTGTGCCAACCAATGACGAGCATCCTGCGACACTTCCATTGATACGCCTCGAGCATCCAATTGAACTTGAAGCTCCACGATGAACTTATCAACCACTTGGTGGATCACCACTTCATCTAGGCTATTGAACCAAATGATATTATCTAGACGGTTACGGAATTCTGGTGTGAACACCTTCTTGATTTCCGCCATCGCATCATGACTATTATCTTGTTGGATAAGACCGATAGATTTCTTCTCTGTCTCTGCCACACCCGCGTTGGTTGTCATAACAAGAATGACATTTCGGAAGTCAGCTTTACGACCATTGTTATCTGTTAGCGTACCGTTATCCATCACTTGCAGTAGCAAGTTAAAGATATCTGGGTGTGCTTTCTCGATTTCATCAAGCAGAACCACTGAGTGTGGATGCTTAAGCACAGCGTCAGTCAACAGACCGCCTTGGTCATAGCCCACGTAACCAGGAGGCGCACCGATCAGACGGCTGACTGAATGACGTTCGCCGTACTCAGACATATCGAAGCGCAGAAGTTCGATACCAAGCAACTTAGAAAGCTGAACAGTAACTTCTGTTTTACCAACCCCTGTAGGGCCCGCAAACAAGAATGAACCAACAGGTTTGTTATCCACGCCAAGACCAGCACGAGATAACTTGATGGCTTCAGACAGCGCATCAATCGCCGTATCTTGACCGAATACAAGCATCTTCATCTTGTCATCCAGATTCTTCAGAATGTCTTTGTCTGAAGACGACACTGATTTCTCTGGAATACGAGCCATTTTCGCAACCATCGCTTCGATGTCTGCTACGCCGACCGTTTTCTTGCGACGACTTGCTGGTGCTAGACGGCTGCGTGCACCCGCCTCATCAATCACATCAATAGCTTTGTCTGGTAGA
This sequence comes from Vibrio campbellii CAIM 519 = NBRC 15631 = ATCC 25920, assembly GCF_002163755.1. Lineage (NCBI taxonomy): Bacteria > Pseudomonadati > Pseudomonadota > Gammaproteobacteria > Vibrionales > Vibrionaceae > Vibrio > Vibrio campbellii. Next base: position 1,148,465 of record NZ_CP015863.1, on the reverse strand, counting down.
TGACGTTCGTTAATGTACTTCGCTGATAGCTCTACAGCAGCACGCAATGCTTTGTTGGTGTAACGCACTTCGTGGTGAGCTTCGTATTTAGGCTTAAGGCCAATCAAAATCTTCGTCGTATCATCCAAAGAAGGCTCAACTACATCGATCTTTTGGAAACGACGAGATAGCGCGCGTTCTTTCTCAAAAATGTTGCTGTACTCTTGGTACGTCGTTGAACCGATACAACGCAACTTACCGCTACTCAGTAGAGGTTTGATCAGGTTAGCTGCGTCAACTTGACCGCCAGAAGCTGCACCTGCACCTATGATGGTATGAATTTCATCAATGAACAGAATCGCATCTTCTTCTTTCTCAAGCTGCTTCAAAACTGACTTAAAGCGTTTCTCAAAATCACCACGGTATTTAGTGCCAGCCAGTAGAGAACCGATATCTAAGGAATAAATCACACTATTTTGAATCACTTCAGGCACTTGGCCTTCTACAATTCTCCACGCAAGACCTTCCGCGATAGCCGTTTTACCTACGCCAGCTTCACCCACAAGTAATGGGTTGTTCTTACGACGACGGCACAGCACTTGAATCGTGCGCTCAAGCTCCTTGTCACGGCCAATCAATGGGTCGATATTACCCGCTTTCGCAACTTGGTTTAGGTTCGTTGCAAAGCTTTCCAGACGCTCTTCTGGGTTGGTTTCTTCAGGTGCTTCTGAACCAAACGAATCAGATGAAGAGGAATCTTCACTTGAACCCGATGCTTTAGTGATGCCGTGAGAAATAAAGTTAACAATGTCCAAACGAGAGATATCGTTCTTTTTAAGTAGGTAAGCAGCGTGAGACTCTTGCTCACTGAAAATAGCAACGAGGACGTTTGCCCCAGTCACTTCACTGCGGCCAGACGACTGAACATGGAAGACGGCGCGTTGAAGTACACGCTGGAAACTCAATGTAGGCTGGGTTTCGCGCGTCTCATCACTTTCTGGGATGAGCGGCGTTGTTTGGTCGATAAAAATATCGAGTTCATTTCGCAAAGCATCAAGGTCCGCTTTGCAGGCTAAAAGGGCTTCCTTAGCTGCATCATTTTCTAATAATGCAAGTAGGAGGTGTTCGACAGTCATGAACTCGTGGCGTTTATCACGTGCACGAGCGAATGCACCGTTAAGGCTTGACTCTAGTTCTTTATTTAGCATAAGTACCTCCCGAAAGAACAACTTGGGTTGCTCGAGCAAGTCTTCTTATTACGCTTGCTCCATAGTACATAGTAGCGGATGCTCATTTTCCCTTGAGTACATCGTCACTTGCGCTACTTTTGTTTCGGCAATTTCTGCACTGTATGTGCCACAAATTGCCTTTCCTTCATAGTGAATCTTGAGCATGATTTGCGTTGCTTTATCAATATCGTGTGAAAAGAATCGCTCAAGTACCTCTATGACGAAATCCATAGGTGTGTAGTCATCATTGTTGAGTACAACGTTATATAGCTTTGGTGGCTGAACTTTTGTACTTTCTCTCTCCAGAAGATCAGAGTCTGGAGTCACCCATTCAAAATTTTTACTCATGGCAATTCAAAGATATCGTATCAAAGGGTTGATGTTTTCGACCTATAAAAACAATCTACCATAAGCATACCATGCGGTGTAGTGAGATATGGCACCTAATTCGAATTTGATAGATAAAATTTACGTCCTCATATAGAGACTAATGCACCTCCGGCAGGCGCGCAAATAAAAGATTTTTATCACTGAGGCGCGATATTTTTGCCGTTAGATTCACAAATATTCTACACACTTCATCTTCTGTAATTACCCTCTCATATTCTGCGAAGATCACAGTTACAGGGAAAAAACACTAAATATCACGAAAACCGTACTTTTTATTCATTCAGTAGAATCTTCTAATGTACTCTTCTCATCTAGTATTCATATTCCTTATATTAAAACCTTACAGAGATTTTCACTAAACATCGGCAAACAACCATAAATTACTTTGCAAAGTTGTTAATCTCAAAAGTGATTTGTTTTCAAATATGTTTCTGATTGTTGTCTTTCACTATTGACTGTCGAGATTCATTGACTACAGTGGAATGTGTTGATGCATAAATCCTCATTCTGGGTTTATTGGTTTTCTAACACCCTGATGAATATGGATATGCTAGCTCGACGTGTGTTAGCAATTACGAACAAAGCAACGGCTAACAATGAGGCCAAGCTAAAGGGATAGCTTGGAGAAGTAACAACATCAGTAAAAAATGCATGAGGGATGTAAAAGCATGGCTACAGGTACAGTAAAGTGGTTTAACAATGCCAAGGGATTTGGGTTTATTTGTTCAGACGAAGAGGAAGGAGACATTTTCGCCCACTACTCAACTATCCAAATGGACGGTTATCGTACACTGAAAGCAGGCCAACAAGTCTCATACGAGATTGAAAAAGGTCCAAAAGGTTCACACGCAAGTAGCGTAGTGCCAATAGAAGGCCAAGCCAAATAAATTGAGCGCTGTCGGAAAGACAAACCATTTGCTCGTGAAAGCACAAATTATCTGTTTTTCATGAAGAGAAAAATAAACCCGCGTAAAGCGGGTTTATTGTTTTTATAAGTCTTAACTACGCGCTACCGAAATAGCGCGTACAAGGTTATTTATTGATGATTGCGTTCAGCGTTGCGCTCGGGCGCATCAATGTAGAAGCTAGCGCATCATCCAGTGAATAGTAACCGCCTAGCTCACCTTTCACACCCTGTGCATTGTTTAGCTCGGAAACAATCGCTTCTTCTTGCTGTGCAAGCGCGGCTGCTACTGGCACAAACTCAGCCGCTAGATCAGCATCTGCCGTTTGCTCAGCGAGTGCTTTCGCCCAGTAAGAAGCGAGGTAGTAATGGCTACCACGGTTATCCAACTCACCAACTTTACGTGATGGTGACTTGTTGTTGTCTAGGAACTCACCCGTTGCTTTATCAAGTGCATCGGCAAGCACCTGTGCTTTTGCATTGCCAGCAACCGTGCTTAGGTGCTCAAGAGATGCCGCAAGTGCAAGGAACTCACCCAAAGAATCCCAACGTAAGTGGTTTTCTTTTTCTACCTGTTGAACGTGTTTAGGAGCTGAACCGCCTGCACCCGTTTCAAATAAACCACCACCATTCATTAGTGGCACAATGGATAGCATCTTCGCAGAAGTACCAAGCTCAAGAATTGGGAACAAATCAGTTAGGTAGTCACGAAGTACATTACCTGTTACCGAAATGGTGTCTAGACCTTCTTTGATACGCTCTAGAGAGAATTTACATGCGTCGATTGGTGCCAGGATCTTGATCTCTAAACCTGAAGTGTCGTGCTCAGGAAGGTACGCATTTACTTTCTTGATAAGTTCTGCATCGTGAGCACGAGCTTCGTCCAGCCAGAATACCGCTGGAGCACCTGAAGCACGAGCACGAGTAACAGCAAGTTTCACCCAGTCTTGAATTGGCGCGTCTTTCACCTGACACATACGGAAGATGTCACCTTCTTCTACCGCTTGTTCAAGAAGAACCGCACCAGAAGCATCTACAACACGCAAACTGCCTGCTGCATCTAAGATGAAGGTCTTGTCGTGAGAACCGTACTCTTCAGCTTTTTGGGCCATTAGACCGACGTTTGGAACGCTGCCCATTGTTGTTGGGTCAAACGCACCATGTTCTTTACAGAAGTCGATCACCGCTTGGTAAATACCTGCGTAGCTACGATCTGGAATCATTGCTTTCGTATCTTTCTGCTTGCCGTCTGGTCCCCACATTTGGCCAGAAGCACGTAGCATTGCAGGCATAGAAGCATCAACAATGATATCGCTTGGTACGTGTAGGTTAGTAATACCGCGATCTGAATCCACCATAGCTAGTGCTGGTTGCGTTTCGTATACCGCAAGAATAGCTGCTTCGATTTCTGCTTTTTGTTCTGCAGGTAGCGCTTCAATCTTCGCATATACGTCACCGATACCGTTGTTTACATCAACACCTAGCTCTTCAAACAGCTTCCCGTATTTTGCAAATACGTCTTTGTAGTAAACCTTAACTGCGTGACCGAAGATAACTGGATCCGATACCTTCATCATGGTTGCTTTCATATGTAGAGAAAGCAGTACATCTTGCTGTTTTGCTTCTGCAATTTCTTTCTCGAAGAACTCAACAAGCGCTTTCTTGTTCATTACTGAACAATCGATCACTTCTTTGTCTTGTAGAGGGAATGCTGATTTAAGTTCTTTTACCGAACCATCAGCAGCAACAAATTCGATTTTAACGTCGGTAGCACCTGAGATAGTCGTCGATTTTTCACTACCGAAGAAATCGTTGTCAGCCATGCTTGAAACGTGAGATTGAGAGTCTGCTGACCACGCGCCCATTGAATGCGGGTTTTTCTTTGCGTAGTTCTTCACTGAAAGTGGTGCACGACGGTCTGAGTTACCTTCACGCAAAACTGGGTTAACCGCACTACCTTTGATTTTGTCGTAAGTCGCTTTGATCGCTTCTTCTTCGTAAGTGCTTGGCTCTTCTGGGTAGTTTGGTAGCTCGTAGCCTTTCGCTTGCAGCTCTTTAATAGCGGCCTTTAGCTGTGGGATTGACGCTGAGATGTTTGGAAGCTTAATAATGTTCGCTTCAGGCGTTTTCGCCAATTCGCCTAATTCTGCTAGCGCGTCACCGATGCGCTGATCTTCTTTCAAATGTTCTGGGAAGTTAGCGATGATGCGACCCGCTAACGAAATATCACGTGTATCTACATTAATGCCAGACGATGCAGTAAACGATTGAATGATTGGTAGTAATGAATAGGTTGCTAACGCCGGGGCTTCATCAGTGATTGTGTAGATAATTGTAGGTTTTTCTGTAGGCATGAAATTTCCCTATTTTTTACTCAACTAAGCTGAACAACTCAGCAACTGAGTTCGTTGAATTTACGCAGTGCTTAACGTTAGTAGTGCATTCCTCCTCACCAACGCGACATGCGGTTTGCACTCTTTCTTATAGTTTGAAGCTCTATGGCTCTCTATCCATGAGTGCACTTTGTGCCAAGTTTGCTTTCATGAAGTTCTTTTGCAAAAACACCTCACTAAAAGCAACTTGGCTATATCATTAAACAAATAACACGAAATAGTCTATTATTCTGTGCGCTTTTGTTAGTTTTAGGCGCGCAAATGATAGCTGATAAGAAAAAAACATAAAACTTTCAAACACAGTTCATTTACATTTTTGCAAGGTAGTTAACATGTCATCTCGCACGGGTCATGAAAAAGGTCGCCGTAGTAACCATACCAAACCGAGCCATTTTAAACGCTCTGGTAAGCCAAATCATTCAAATGGACAGGCTAAAAATCGACCTAGTCGCCCTACCCGTTCTTCAAAAACCGCTAAACCGCGTATTGCACCCGAAGATCGTAAGGTGGTCATTTTCAATAAGCCTTATGACACATTAAGCCAATTTACTGATGACGATGGCCGTAAAACACTAGCTGATTATATTCCTGTAAAAGATGTTTATGCGGCAGGCCGATTAGACAGAGACAGCGAAGGTTTGATGGTGCTCACTAACGACGGCATTCTGCAGGCTAAGTTGACCCAACCTCAATCAAAATCACCAAAGACCTATTGGGTGCAAGTAGACGGTGCTCCGACTGAAGAGGATTTAGAGAAACTACGTAAAGGCGTTGAATTGAAAGATGGCATGACATTGCCAGCAAAAGTAGAAGTGATGCCTGAGCCAGAGATCTGGGAAAGAACTCCACCTGTCCGCTTTCGAGCAAACATTCCGACTACTTGGTTAGCTATCACTATTATAGAAGGGAGAAACCGTCAGGTAAGACGTATGACCGCGCACATTGGCTTCCCAACACTGCGTTTAGTTCGTTACTCGATGGGCGGTATTGCCCTTGACGATTTAAAACCTGGGGAGTGGCGAGAAATAAAGCTCTAGGCTTAAACCTCAAAAAACATAAAAGCAGGCTATCACCTGCTTTTTTAGTTTTTGTCGTTACCAATAACGATTATTGTTGAGCAACCCACTTCATGAATGCTTGACGTTCTTCGTCTGTCATTTCTAGGTAGGCAATCTTCGCTTTTGTTACGGGTGATTTTACTCTTTGCGCGCTTTTGCTAGTTGCTGTTACAGCCGTCGCTGCTTGTAGCTCAGACAATTCGACTCTCTTACCGTTTGCAAAGAAAACGCCATTAGCTTCATTGTACACCGCTAGTTGCTCATCAAGGTTTGAATAAGGGAACGCGCCTTTCTCACCTGGCATTTTATATTGCGAGTAATCAATAGACTTATCGTTGAAACTTACTTTCCAGTCCATTTTATCTTGCTCAAACAGCTTGTCTGCCTGACGTTTTTCTCTAAAAGATGGCGCATCAATATAAAGCTCACCCGCGCCAGAACTAAAACCAAGAATGTATGGTGCAGAGTAAACTTGAGTACGTTTATCGCCACGCCCAATCGCTTTGTTTACTTTTACAACTACTTGGTTAGAGCCATCAACAAGACCAAACGGTTCACTCAAATCATCCGCACTGACGCCGTTTACAAACAGCACTTGAACGCCTTGAGCGGTGGTTAGGGTTGCTGAAGTATCAGCTCTATTTGTTGCGTCTGCGCTCGCTGTTGTACCAAACACTCCAAGTACAAATGCTACAGTCCAAGCTTTTAGTCTCATATCCTAATAACCTTAAAATTCAATTAATTACATCAAAAGAGTTAAATATCGCTTACCATTCATCACAGTTTGAGGAAATCATTGCTTAAAAGCCAACCATTTCTAAATCATTGACTGTAGATAATTGGTAAACGCATTCAAGTCTCATAAATCTTCATGTACTCACTTGGTTCATGCTTTCAGGTGCCTAAGGAGATACAAGCTTTTAATATAAAAAAGGCCGCAATAAATGCGACCTTTACTATATCTACTTAAGTTCTGAATTAGAACGTGTAGTAAACACCAGCGACAATTAGGTCAGCTTCAGTTTTTGTAGAAGCGTCTTTATTGTCGTTTTCGCTTGCAGTGTATTCGATGAACGTTAGAACGTTACCTGTTACAGCGTAGTCAGCGCCAAACGTGTAGTAAGATTGGTCGTGGTCGCCTTCGTACTCAGTGAAACCGAATGAAGTGTAAACGCGAGCTTCGTTCATTTGGTAAGCAGCTACTGCAGACCATGTATCAGCGTCAGCTTTGTTTAGCTCTTCAGCAACGTAGTTAACTGCAGCAGAGAAGTTGTCCATGTTGAAACGAACAGCAGCGCCCATTACTTGGTAGTCATCACCAGCAAGGTTACGGTTTTCTTGATCTTGGTAAGAAGCACCAACAGTGAACATGTCGTTGATTGCGTATTGTGCAGATAGACCGAATGCAGTATCGATTTTCTCGTGTTGATCTAGGTATGCATCAGCGATGACAGTTAGCTTGTCGAAGCTACCTTTAACTGAAACAGCGTGACCAGCACTTTCTTTTGATTTCACGAAATCATCGACATAGCCAAGACCTTCGTTGGTGTTGTCGATAGTGATTGCGTCAAGAGAATCACCGAAATCACCAACTTCACCTAGAGCTACACCCCAGTTGTCACCGAAGTAGGCACCGAAGTATAGGTCATCTGTACGTACACGAGCGTGGTCGCCGTCGATTTCACCAGTAATTTTGTTGTCGTTATCGAAGAATTCACCGTTTTCTAGTTCGAATGAGCCGAATACTTTGATGTCTTCGTTTAGTTTGTGCTCTGCATCGATTTGGATTTTAGCCCATAGGTCAACGTCTACATCACGCTTAGTAGAAGTCTCACCGTTTTCTTTACGTTCGATAGTACTTACGTAAGTGTCGATCTCACCCTTAAGGTTTAGAGAAGTTGTACCGTTGTCGTAGATGTTGCCTGCTGCTAGTGCAGACGTAGAGATGCCTGCTACTGCTAGAGCTACTAGAGTCTTTTTCATAATTAATCCACTGCCTTTTCTTAGATTGGGATATCCTTTCCGATTCCCTTTTTATATTTTTTAGGTCGCTTGTTATCAAATCGCAACAATGCTTTACCTGCAAAATCTGGACACTAGAGTACAAAAGATTATTCTGGCTGTCAAATTTTCTAAATAGAAATATCAAAGAACAAAAATATACTTTAAAAACAAAAACTTAAAAATTTACATTTAAATTATTCGATGAAGTTCTAAACTATAAACTTGATTTTCCTTAATTTAGTGAGTCATAAATAACAAATACAAAACACCTTTAAACTGCAAAATTACACAAGAAAACAGAATATCTAACTACATCAATGGCATTTTTGAAGCTTTATATTTTTCAAATAATGAAATTATTTTCATTTAGTTTGAGTTCAATATTTTTTTGTGAACAAGATCTACATTCCGCACAAAAGCATTCCATTTTGTGAACTACTGTCGAACCAGTGATGTGTGCTACTATGCGCCTCCAACTCACTTGAGGCCCGTATGCTAACCAGTAACATCCAAAAATCGATTCGAACCAGTTATCAGAACTTGCAAGCTCAACTGGATAACTTTGTTCCGAGACGAGCACAAAACTACCTCGTCGCTGAGATCGCAAAAACGCTATGCGGGCAATACCACAAATCAAATCGAATGCTGGTAGCCGAGGCAGGAACCGGTATCGGTAAGTCACTCTCCTATTTAATGGCGGCGATTCCTGTCGCGGTTTACAACAACCGCAAAGTAGTGATTTCAACTGCGACAGTGGCCTTGCAAGAGCAATTGGTGAATAAAGACCTCCCTCTTTTCCGCCGAATTACGGATCGAGAGTTTTCTTTTATTATTGCTAAAGGGCGTCAACGCTATTGCTGCGCAGAAAAGCTTGCTACAGCCAGTGGTGTGGATGGTGGCCAGCTCGCAATGTTTGAGACCAAGCCTAAGAAAAAAGACATCGAACTCCTAGAGACCATGTATCGTTCTCTTGCTCAAGGTAAGTGGGATGGCGACCGTGACTCTTGGCCAAAACCAATAGATGATCGTCTATGGCAGCTTATTGTGAGTGATAAGCACAGTTGCAATAACAGCTTACCAGCCCATCGAAACTGCCCTTTTCAGAAAGCTCGCTCAGAGTTAGACAAGAATGATGTCATCATTGCGAATCACTCATTGGTTATGGCGGATGCCGATTTAGGTGGCGGAGTCATTCTCCCAGAACCTGAAAACACGATTTACGTATTTGATGAAGCTCATCACCTGCCTCATGTTGCGCGAGACCATGCTTCTGCTTCAGCAAGCTTGAAAGGGGCTGCGGCATGGCTAGAAAAGCTCAACCAATCCATCACTAAGTTTTCTTCATTAACCGATGAAAAACGTGTTGGCCGATTCCGTAATGATCTACAAGAGTCGGTACAGGAACTGATCCCTGCGTTAAACCAATTAACCAAGCAGTTTGACCCTGCTCAGTTTGAAGAGAACGTTTATCGTTTTGAACATGGCGAACTGCCAACTTGGTTAGAAAACCAGTCTAAAGATCTAAAACAACTGAGTAAGAAAGCGAATCAAAGTGTAGCTAAGATCGCCGATTTGATTGCTGAACGCGTTAAAGATGGTGAATTATCGTCAAGATTAGCCGAGCCTGCTTTAGCTGAATTAGGCTTTTACATTCAGCGCTTGGAAAACCTAGCGCAAGTATGGAACCTAATGGCAGAGCCTACTCGTGACAAAGGTGCCCCTTTGGCCCGATGGCTAGAAAAACATCCAGACCGAGAAGGAGATTACATTGTTAGTGTTTCTCCACTAGAGATTGGCTGGCAACTCGATCAACAAATCTGGAACCGCTGTATTGGTGCAGTCCTCGTATCTGCGACAATGCGAGCTCTGAACTCGTTCAACTATTTCTGTCACCAAGTTGGTGTTGATGCAAAACCTGAGTCTGGCACTCAGTTCTTAGCGTTGGCTTCTCCGTTCGACTATCAAAACCAAGCCGAGCTTTTGATTCCAGCAATGAGGTACGAGCCTCAAGCGCCGCAATTTACCGAATATCTTATTGAAATTTTGCCTAAGTATTTAGAAGACAACAAAGCAAACTTAGTATTATTCTCCTCTTATTGGCAAATGAACCAAGTGGCGGATGCGTTAAGTTCAGACTTCATAAAACGAGGCTGGGCACTACAAGTTCAAGGCGAAAGTTCACGCGCAGAAACTCTAAAAAAACATAAAAAGCTCGTAGATCAGCAGAAAACTAGCATTCTTTTCGGTACAGGAAGCTTCTCAGAAGGCCTTGATTTACCGGGTGAACTACTAGAAAACCTCATCATCACTAAGATTCCATTTGGAGTCCCTACTTCTCCGGTAGAACAGGCTCACTCGGAATACATAGAGAAGAAAGGAGGAAACCCGTTTATGCAGATCACCGTTCCTGATGCGAGCAAAAAGCTGATTCAAAGTGTCGGTCGTTTACTGCGCAAAGAACGCGATTCTGGTAGAGTGACTATCCTTGATAGACGTTTAGTAACAAAACGCTACGGGCAAGCGTTAATTGACTCGCTTCCGCCGTTTAAACGCAAGATCGAATATTAGAAGAATAATTATTTATGGAAATGATTGAGCCAACCATGCTGTTGGTCTTGGCGCTAGTCGCTTTTGTTGCTGGATTTATTGATGCTGTAGCTGGTGGAGGAGGCATGCTTACTGTCCCCGCTTTGCTGTCGCTAGGACTTCCGCCACATATTGCATTAGGAACCAACAAACTAGCTGCATCTTTTGCTTCTTCCACTGCCGCCTTTACTTATTATAGAAAGCGCTTGTTCAAACCACAGTGCTGGGGAAGAGCGTTTGTATCAACCCTCATTGGCGCGACATTAGGAACGCTGTTTGTTGATGCTATTAGTACAGAATGGTTAGAGAAGGTTTTACCTCTTATTATTCTTGCGGCCGCCATGTACACCGTATTCCACAAAACACCGCAATCAACACATCAGAGCCCAACACCAGAGCCGTGCCCTATGTTAAATAAAAAACAGTATGCACAGGGGTTTACGATTGGCTTTTATGATGGTCTAGCAGGCCCTGGTACCGGTGCTTTTTGGACAGTAAGCTCGATGGCACTTTATCGATTGAACATTTTGCTTGCGTCAGGCCTAGCAAAAGCAATGAACTTCACCAGCAACTTTACTTCTCTCATCACTTTTGCTGTTTTAGGTCATATCAACTGGGTGCTAGGCTTAACCATGGGAGTCTGTTTAATGGCTGGCGCTTTTGTTGGCGCACATTCCGCTATTCGGTTTGGCTCCAAATTCATTCGCCCAGTGTTTGTCACTGTGGTGAGTGTGTTGGCGATAAAACTTGCCTATGACGCGTGGTTTGTGGGATTAACATGAACATTAAACAGCTTTCTGAAAACTTAAATCAGATGTCTAACCAAGCAGCCATGCTTGATCGCCAACGCGGCGAGCATCATGTTCCACTCTTTGATGAGCGCTTGTTTCATTGCCGTTCTCGTTTGCTTACGCCATGTGTTAAAGAGGCAAATGCAACACTGGATGCTATTATCCGCGAGCAAAATGAAGGAAAGCTCACAGCCCTTCGAGCTGAGTACTTAACAGAGCGTCTGGTAGCACAAATCACCGCGATTCAACGTGAGATTTCCACGACTAAGATTCGTAAAGGTGAAATCAAGCACAGCAGCCACTTCCGAAAACCCATCAATGTGATGTATCAAGAATTGGCACAGCATCAAGAGTGGGCTCGCCGTTTACGCGAAATGGTATTAGAGAAGCAAAGAGCGGTCGAAATGGCACCAAGCTTTGCTAGAGCAGAGGCTCAGAAAGTCTTGCTCGCCACCGAACAACGACTAGAACGTTGCGAAGCAGCCCTGCTTAAATTAGAGAACCAAATTACTCATAGGGAAAAGAACCAGTAATGTCAGAACAGCCAAAATCTCCTCTCGACGACGCGCCAGCAGAGATCAAACTCGCGGTTGATTTAATTTACCTGCTCGAAACCAACGAGATAGATCCTGAGACTGCACTCAAAGCGCTAAAGATCGTGCAAAATGATCTGGAAAACAAACTTAAAGCACAGTAGTAACTTGCTATTTGGCCTTGTCTCACTAGTCTCCCTCCCCCCTTGCATGAGAACCATTTGCACCTTCCCGTTGCAATGGTAACATCATACGCAAACACGCCCCTTGAGAAGGATAAAAAATGAAAGTAATTAGCTTTAACATCAATGGACTTCGTGCGCGTCTGCATCAACTCCAAGCGCTTATCGACAAACACCAACCAGACGTGATTGGTCTTCAAGAAATCAAGGTACACGATGAGGCATTCCCTATCGAAGACGTCGAGGCGATGGGCTACAAAGTTTACTTTCACGGTCAAAAAGCCCACTACGGTGTGGCAATGCTATGCAAACAAGAACCGATCAGCGTTCAAAAAGGTTTCCCAACCGACAATGAAGAACATCAGAAACGCATGATCATGGTGACGTTTGAAGATGAGAATGGTGAGAAGGTAACGGTTCTAAATGGTTACTTCCCTCAAGGTGACAATATTGCTCATGAAACCAAATACCCATATAAGCGTCAGTTTTACAAGGACTTGATGACTTACCTGAATGATCACCATACAAACGATGAACAGCTGATCGTCATGGGCGACATTAACATCAGCCCAATTGATTCAGATATCGGCATTGGCGAACCAAACCGTAAGCGTTGGTTGAAGACAGGGAAATGTTCATTCCAACCGGAAGAGCGTGAATGGTTGAAAACCTTATTAGATTGGGGCTTCGAAGATACTTTCCGTAACCTACACCCAGAAGTCAATGACCGTTTCTCATGGTTTGATTATCGCTCTCGCGGTTTCGATGATAATCGAGGCCTGCGTATCGACGTTATTCTGGCGACTCCATCGTTGGCGAAAAAGTGTGTTGAATCAGATATCGATTATGAACTACGTGGTATTGAAAAGCCTTCTGACCACGCCCCGATCTGGTCTACTTTCCAATAGCCAAATCACTTTCCAAAAAACCAAAAGAGCGCCAATCGGCGCTCTTTTTCTTTTCATTCACTATTTTGCTGGTGACGATTTAGCTCAGTGGCCTTAGGTATGCCAAGAAGCGCTTCTCTGCCATTTTAAAACACCACAAAATAATGAAAGTCAATGCCATATAGAACAGCCCCGCTGTTAGGAATGACTCAAATGGTGCGTAGTATCGAGAGTTCACCAAACGAGCAGCCCCTGTCAGATCCATAATGGTAATAATACCCGCGACCGCACTACCATGAAGCATGAAGATAACTTCATTGGAGTAAGCTGGTAATGCACGACGCAAAGCACTTGGCAAAATAATGCGGCGATAAGTCATAAACTTGCTCATACCGTATGCTTTAGCGGCTTCCACTTCACCTTTAGGCAAACCATTAATTGCCCCACGAATAATTTCCGCCGTATAGGCTGATGTATTCAGTACAAAAGCCACCAGCGCACAAAACCACGCGTTTTCCCAAAGTGTATCTTTCACCGGGAAAAACTGGTCCATACCGTAATAGATGAGGTAGAGCTGCACAAGCAATGGAGTCCCACGGAAAAAGTAAATAAATGCCCATGACGGCAAACTTAATGCGTAATTCGTGCTGTTACGCGCGATAGCTAAGGGAATTGATACACATAGACCAATCACCAGCGCTAACGCAACAAGCCATACTGTTGTCCACAGCCCATCAAGGTAGACCGGGAAACTTTCAACGATCAATGAAAAATCCATGGTTTACCTCGCGTGAATACTGAATTTTCGTTCCACCAGCTTAAGCAAACCGGTCGAAACACTGGTAAAGAACAAGAAAATGATCGCAACCGCCATATAAAAAGTGAATGGCATTTTGGTTGTACCCGCCGCCAACGAGCTCATGCGTACCATATCTTCCAAACCAATGATGGATACTAATGCCGTCGTTTTCAGTAGGACCAACCAGTTGTTACCAAAGCCAGGTAAGGCATGTCGAATCATTTGAGGTAATAAGATTCTGCGAAACGACATTACCGGGCTCATGCCATAAGCTTTTGCCGCCTCTAATTCGCCTTTGTCTACGGCCATGATCGCACCACGGAACGTCTCAGCCATGTAAGCACCAAAGATAAATCCAATGGTCAGCACGCCTGCAATAAAAGGGCTGACGTCAATATAATCAGGCAAGTAAGAAGTCCACTCATGGTTAGGGTCACTTGCAGTAAACCACTCGTTGAGTGTCTCATTGATCGAATAAAGACTGTTGTTTAATAGAATTTGACCACCGAAAAAGATCAGCATCATCAAAACAAGGTCTGGAATGCCACGAATAATGGTGGTGTAAAGTGTCGCTATGGCTCTCGCCCACTTGTAAGGCGCCAGTTTTGCTAACGCACCGAGCATACCGAGAACCATGGCTAAAAGAAGTGAAAGTACAGCGACTTCTATGGTTACTAGAGCCCCTTTTAAGATCGAGGCTTCATATCCTTGTAGATCCAGCATAGGTGAGTTCCTAATCCCTAAACTCAAAAGATCGACCGTTAGCTACTTCTAGGAACAAGCCAACGGTCGCTTAGTTACAGCTTACTCGCCGTAAACATCGTAGTTGAAGTATTTACCTGCGATTTCTTGGTAAACACCTTTTTCACGTAGTGACAAGATAGCCGCATCTAGCTTCTTAGTTAGGTCTTTGTCTTGCTTACGAACGGCAATACCAAAGCCGTCACCGAACCATTTAGGATCCGTTAGAGAAGGACCAACAAATTCGTACGCTTCACCACCCGCTTTGTTTAATACACCTTCTTCAAGTGCTGATGCATCACCAAGTACTGCTGCGACACGACCGTTAGCAAGATCAAGGTAGGCTTCATCAAATGAACCGTAACGTACGATTTCAACTTTATCGCCGTAGTTATCTGTTAGGTACTTATCATGAGTGGTTGCACGTTGAACGGCAATTTTTTGACCGTCAAGGTTATCAAAGTCTAGGTTTGCGCCTTTCTTAGCGATGAATTTGTTTGGAATCAGTGCGTATTTCCCTGTGAAGTCAACTTTCTTCTTACGCTCTTCAGTGATCGACATTGCAGCAATAATTGCATCGTATTTACGAGCAAGTAGAGAAGGAATAATACCATCCCAGTCTTGAGCAACGATCTGACACTTCACTTTCATCTCTTCACAAAGTGCGTTCGCCATATCCACGTCGAAGCCTTTTAAAGAGCCATCCGTTTCTGTCCAGCTAAACGGAGGGTAAGCGCCTTCAATACCAAAGCGAACGGTTTTCCATTCTTTCGCTTGGGCGACACCAGACACTGCTGTTGCAGCAAGCGTTGCTGCTAATAACCACTTTTTCATTTCCATACTCCTGTGATTGCTTTTATTTGGTTTTGATTATTGTGCTTAATAGGTGGCAAAAGACTGCCACCCAAGAAATATTAGTAGATAGATGAGATAAATTGCTGTAAACGTTCTGAATCTGGGTTTGTAAATAGCTTAGCTGGATCTCCCTGTTCTTCCACTAAGCCTTGATGTAGAAACATCACATGGTTAGATACGTCACGCGCAAATGCCATTTCATGGGTAACGACCAACATCGTTCGCCCTTCATCTGCCAAATCTCGCATTACTCCTAACACCTCACCAACCAACTCAGGATCGAGTGCAGAGGTTGGCTCATCGAACAGCATCACTTCTGGATCGACAGCAAGAGCACGAGCAATAGCCGCCCGCTGCTGCTGACCACCTGAAAGGTGTCCTGGGTAGTAGTCTTTTCGTTCGTACAGCCCTACTTTTTTCAGAAGCAGCTCTGCATTTTCTATCGCTTGCGCTTTAGGTACGCCAAGTACATGCACCGGCGCTTCAATCACATTTTCTAGAACCGTTAAGTGTGACCAAAGGTTAAAGCCCTGAAACACCATGGCTAAGCGTGAACGAATACGTTGAACTTGTTTCTCATTGGCTGGAACGGACTCTCCTGCTCGGTTATTTTTCATCTGGATAAGCTCACCGTTTACCCAAATCTCACCAGCAGTAGGCGTTTCAAGAAGGTTAATACATCTTAGGAAAGTACTCTTACCGGAACCGGAAGAACCAATGATGGAGATAACATCCCCTTTATGAGCGGCAAGTGAAATGCCTTTAAGGACTTCATTCTGTCCAAATGTTTTGTGCAGGTCTTTTATATCTAGCGCTGGTACATCATTCATTGCGCCTTACTCCCTGTGTTTTAGTCACTGCAATAAGGGACTCCGCCCTCTTTGAATTGGAACAAACTATCACCACCAACTGCAAGTTGCAACAAATTATTAACCTAAATAACTCGAATAGATAGATACAACAATCAAATTAATATGCAATATTTAGCTAAATATTCTTTAAATGTTGAATAACTGACATAAAAAAGCCCCTCAGTAGAGGGGCTAGTTAAGATACAAAAGTGTTAATTAAATCTTGCTTTGCTAATGCTAGTTAAAACGCGTTACAACAAGAGAGTTAGAAGTGCGAAGTGTTACTTCACTTGCCATCCCGTCTTTTTCTGACGTTAAAATGCCATCAAGATCGGCTTCTAATTCAGGTTCGGAAGCTTCACCGTTAGAGAAGAAGCTCATGAACATTTTTGAGTCAATATCACTGTTGTCATCGAGAATGATAGCTGCACGGTTAAAATTATCTGTTTCCGAGACCTTCAAGCCGCTTACCGCTAAAGATGGGAAGTTGTAGTAGTCCAGCTCAGGTACTACCACATAGTCACTATTGCTCTTAGTAAAAATACGATGAGTTACTTTGTAATCTCCTGAAGCAGCAAAATAGGCCGTGCGAACAAAACCTTCTGTAGAGTTAGTAAGCCCCATGTTGATATCAATTACCGACTCTCGTCCGCTCTGAGATACCACACTAGGTTTGGCATTTGACAAGTCTTTGATATTTAGAAACATACTTGGGTCAGCATCAATATCCCAGCTAGAATCAATAGTGCCAGTTAGTAATGAATCCCAACCATTTGTCGCATTCTCAGAAACGGCTAAGTAAACCCACTCTTCTTTGTTGGCTTCACTAGGTCGACGGTATTCGTTTGCAGAATTACCTAATTCCAAAGCATTGTATAAATAATCATTTGCCACAAAGCCAATGTTCAAAGAGTCGTATTTATAGCCAGATGATGAATAAATACTAGAAACAACGTCCGTCGTAACTAGATCAATATCACCGGAGCCCCAAGAGCCAATACCATATTGATATAGCGACTTGTTATCAGAGCCAGACTCATATTGGAATAATGCGGTAGGCTCCCCATTGAAACCTAACAATTCTTCGTCTGAAGTCATATCGCTATTTGGAGATACTAAAACGTCTTTTTGTGATACGAAATGATAATCGCCCCCACCAGATACCGCGTTACGGTATGAAAGGTTTTTGAACGTTTTATCCGATACGTTACCACCCGTAAAGCATGTATTCAGTGACTCTCGGTTCAATGCAAAAGTAGCGCTGCGTAACTCTTTGTCTTCCAAAAACTCACGAGAGAAAGAATTTACACGAACTTCTCTCCCGTTGAATTCAAGAGCTTGAATGGTGATGTAACCACCTTCCGGAATATCTTGCAGAACAAATTTAAAGTTATCACTTGTCGGTTTAATGATTTCTCCAACCATCTTGCCATTAGCATCAGAGTAATAACCAATCACGTTATTCGTTACTTGAGCTTTTGATGCCTGGCTGTAAGTCAAGACGATTGCATCACCATTTGAATCCGTATCTCGGTCATAAACGGTACAGCTTTTTGCTTTAGCGTCGCTTTCAGACATCATTGCCGGAATCGCAAAGTCAAATGTAAAAGTCGTACGAGGGGCTGTGCCACCACCGCCACCACCGCCGCCACCGCAACCGACCATTAATCCCGAAATAATTGCCACTAGCGGCAGTACTTTAAGCTGTTTCATGTCTTCTTCCTAAACTGAGCGGCAATGATTAGCCAAAAAATCGTCTCTGCTCGGTATTAAGCAAGAATGAAGCCAGCTTTTTGTTCCACCTATGAATGGCATCAATACGTTCAATTGAGCATTATTTCTGCAAAACAAAGTCTAATTTTATGCAACTTGTGTAATCTAATTACACACTAAATCACCAGCTTGTTCGCATGCCAGACACTTTCTGTAGTTTTCTTTCACATCTATTCTTAAAGTGATCTAAATCAATCACCCCAAAGGGCTATCTTGTTAGACTCCGCGTCAATGATGAGGAATTTTTTGTGCCTCAACACAACGAGTTATTAGCTATGCTTAGGCACGTAGTATTCGTGTGACAAAATCTAATAATAGCTAGCATAGGAAGTGCCGCAGGAGGCGGAAAACACACAATTTAGAATTCATAACTTTTAAATATATGAGGAATCTATGTCAGACGCAGTGAATAAAGCGCACTCTGATTCGGATATTGAGACTAAAAGCTACCGCGAGCTTCACCGTCCATCATCTGAGTTCGCAAGCCGTTCAGACTACCTAGACCACGAACTACAAATCATGAAGCCACGTCGTTTTGGCTTAAACTTGCCAGGTCGTGACTTCCGCTTTGAGCTTGAAGACCTTATTCCAGCACTTGCTGGTACTATCGGTATTATCGCGATGTACTCTGCGGTAATGATGTCTTGGGCTGAAGGTCTTACTGCAGCATGGGACCACGTAAACTTAGGCAAAGATTTTGCAATCGAAGTTGCACGTGTAGAAATGCTTATCCCTGCACTCCTTTTCTGTGTACTTGCTTCTGGTTTTATTAACCCTAAAGCCAACCTTGCAGGTAACCACGGTCCAATGATCCCTCTTATTGGTACCATCGCTCTTGCTGGTGCTCACCCTCTTGCATTGGCAATTCTAATCGGTGTATTTGGTCTTCTACTTAGTGCCTTGAAAGGCGGCTCCAAGCTAGTAAACCTCACCTCAGAAGGTACAGCCGGCGGCTTGCTTATTTTCCTGGGCTTAACGGGTACCATGAGCCAAATCACTTCGATTCAAGAATGGGCGGTTGGTCTACAATCTTCTAATGTTGAAGCGGGCAGCATGGGTTATGTTGGTCTGATCGTCCTAGCAGTGACTATCGCGCTCTACGCATTCCTTGCAAAAGTAAACAAGCGTTGGCTAGCAATCCCAGTGTGTGCTTTCACTGGCCTTGCAATCGCTTTAGTACTAGGCGCAGGTTTCGACATTAAATTCGTTACTGAAACAGGTCTTCCTAACCTAAATCCAGTTTACTGGTGGGGCAGCACTGAAGAAGGTTGGATGCTAGGTCTTCCTAATATGGAACACTTCATCGCATCACTACCGTTTGCAATCCTTGCTGTAGCGATGTGGTCTCCTGACTTCCTAGGTCACCGTATCTTCCAAGAACTGAACTACCCTAAAAAGACTGAAAAAGTACTGATGGACGTTGATGACACTATGACAATGTGTTCTATCCGCCAAATGGTAGGTACAGCAGTAGGTGGTGGTAACATCACTTCATCTTGGGGTACTTACATGATCCCAGCAGCGATCGCGAAACGCCCTATCCCTGGCGGTGCTATCCTTCTTGGTCTTCTAGTAATGATCATCGCAATCCTTGGTTTCCCAATGGATATCGCGGTATGGCCACCAGTAATGCGTGTTGCTCTTCTTGTAGGTGTATCTCTACCTCTACTTGAAGCAGGTATGCAAATGGTGAAAGACTCAAAAGATTCTCAAGCAGCAGGTATCTGTATCTTTGGTTCAGCAGTTGTTAACCCAGTTCTTGCTTGGGCACTTACGATGCTTCTAGACAACAACGGTCTAATTGGTAATAAAGAGCGTGCAGCCCGCCTGTCATTTGTAGACAAGATTGTGATCCCTGTAGGTGTACTTGTTATCTGTTTGGTCGCTATGCTTGCAGTAGGTATGCTAGAGGGACAATACGGCATTAAAGCTTGGCTATAATGACATTCGTTCAAAAATTGTGTGGGTAGCGCTCGTCGCTACCCAATTTTTATCGAGTTTTTTTAGTATTTATTGATTTAGTTTAAGGTTTACAGAATTTTTTTAGTTTAGCCTTGAATTGTGGTTGGGAAAAAACCACATTGTTAGCAGTGACAAGATTTATAGTTTTATGACTCACATTTTCTTATTTAAGACTATACATATTGTTATTCATTAAGAGTGTACTGTTCTCCATCTAACAGTGGAGATAGCTGGCTCAACGGCGAACCAGTACGTATTTTTTTCTACTACAAAGGTAGGTATGTCATGGCAGAGCAATTTGCTAAAGCTTGGGAAGGTTTTGCTGCAGGCGACTGGCAAAACGAAGTAAACGTTCGTGATTTCATTCAGAAGAACTACACTCCGTACGAAGGCGACGAATCTTTCCTAGTTTCTGAAGGTACTGAAGCGACTAACAAGCTTTGGGCTAAGGTAATGGAAGGTATCAAACAAGAGAACGCGACTCACGCTCCTGTTGATTTCGATACTTCAGTTATCTCTACCATCACTGCTCACGATGCAGGCTACATCGAAAAAGACCTAGAAACTATCGTTGGTCTACAAACTGAAGCTCCTCTTAAGCGTGCAATCATCCCTAACGGTGGTATCCGTATGGTTGAGGGTTCTTGCAAAGCTTACGATCGCGAGCTTGATCCACAAGTTAAGAAAATCTTCACAGAGTACCGCAAAACGCACAACGCTGGCGTATTCGATATCTACACTCCAGATATCCTAGCATGTCGTAAATCAGGCGTTCTAACTGGTCTTCCAGATGCTTACGGCCGTGGTCGTATCATCGGTGACTACCGTCGTGTTGCTCTATACGGTATCGACCGTCTAATGAAAGACAAGCTAGCTCAATTCAAGTCTCTACAAGAGCGTTTTGAGAACGGTGAAGATCTACAAATGACTATGCAGCTTCGCGAAGAGATCGCTGAGCAGCACCGTGCACTTGGCCAAATGAAAGTTATGGCTGAGAAATACGGCTGTGACATCTCTCGTCCAGCTGAAACTGCACAAGAAGCAATCCAATGGACTTACTTCGGTTACCTAGCAGCTGTTAAATCTCAAAACGGCGCAGCTATGTCTCTAGGTCGTACTTCTACTTTCCTAGATATCTACATCGAGCGTGATATCGCTGAAGGTAAGATCACTGAAGTTGACGCACAGGAAATGATCGACCACTTCGTAATGAAACTACGTATGGTTCGTTTCCTACGTACTCCTGAGTACGATGACCTATTCTCTGGCGACCCAATCTGGGCAACAGAGTCTATGGGTGGTATGGGTCTTGACGGTCGTACGCTAGTTACGCGTTCAAACTTCCGTTTCCTAAACTCTCTATACACAATGGGTCCTTCTCCAGAGCCAAACATCACTGTTCTTTGGTCTGAGCAACTACCTGAAGGCTTCAAGAAGTTCTGTGCGAAAGTATCTATCGATACTTCATCAATCCAGTACGAGAACGATGACCTAATGCGTCCAGACTTCGAGTCTGATGACTACGCAATCGCATGTTGTGTATCTCCAATGATCGTTGGTAAACACATGCAGTTTTTCGGCGCTCGCGCTAACCTAGCTAAGACTCTTCTATACGTTATCAACGGCGGTGTGGATGAGAAACTGAAGATCCAAGTTGGTCCTCAAATGCCTAAGATCACTGACGAAGTTCTAGACTTCGACGATGTATGGGGCAAACTAGACCACTTCATGGATTGGCTAGCTAAGCAGTACGTGACTGCACTAAATAGCATCCACTTCATGCACGACAAGTACAGCTACGAAGCTGCACTAATGGCGCTACATGACCGTGACGTTCGTCGTACTATGGCTTGTGGTATCGCTGGTCTATCTGTTGCAGCTGACTCACTATCTGCAATCAAATACGCGCAAGTTAAACCAGTTCGTGACGAAGATGGCGTAGCAATCGACTTCGAAATCGAAGGCGACTACCCTAAATTCGGTAACAACGATGCTCGCGTAGATGACATCGCTTGTGAACTTGTTGAAGTATTCATGAACAAGATTCGTCAGCTTAAGACTTACCGTGACGCAATCCCTACTCAGTCTATCCTAACTATCACTTCAAACGTGGTATACGGTAAGAAGACTGGTAACACGCCTGACGGTCGTCGCGCAGGTGCTCCTTTCGCACCAGGTGCTAACCCAATGCACGGCCGTGACGAAAAAGGTGCTGTAGCGTCTCTAACGTCTGTAGGTAAACTACCGTTTGCTCACGCTAAAGATGGTATCTCTTACACGTTCTCTATCGTACCTAACGCTCTAGGTAAAGATGAAGGTTCACAACGCGCTAACCTAGCTGGTCTAATGGATGGTTACTTCCACCACGAGTCTGGCATTGAAGGCGGTCAACACCTTAACGTGAACGTACTTAACCGCGAAACTCTAGAAGACGCTGTTAAGCACCCAGAGAAATACCCTCAGCTAACAATCCGTGTATCTGGTTACGCTGTACGCTTCAACTCTCTAACTGCAGAGCAACAAGCTGACGTAATCGCACGTACATTCACCGAGTCTCTATAAGATCAGCTGAATTAACACCCTGATTGATAGAATAAAGGCCGATGCTGTAAAGCATCGGCCTTTTTTTGTTTCTTGAACTAAAGTTGTGACATTACGAAAGATTTTGTCTGTGATCTTCCGTATGATGCGCAAAAAGCTTGCAAACATAATATATGAAACTTAGTAAATTAATCGTCCTTGCTCTGCTGTCTCCAGCAGCTATTGCATCCACCAAGTCCACAGTCTCTTTCACTTTAGATAACGATGGTATCTTCGGCGTCGACCAAGATTACACCAACGGTATTTTCCTTTCTTACGCGACAGAAAAACTGCGTGAAGACGCAGAGTGGAATTGGTTCACACTTAATGACAACAGCCAAAGTAACGTAGACAAGATTGAAATCGTACTTGGTCACAAGATGTACACACCAAGTGACATTGAAGCCGACTACCCGCTTGTTAACGATCGCCCTTACGCAGGCTACCTTCATACCGAAATCAACTATATCTCACTGACTGCAGATAAAGCCGTTCGCTATAACTTCACTATCGGTGCAACAGGTGAAAGCTCGTTGTCAGAGAAAGCACAGGAAATCGTGCACGGTATTACTGGCTCAACCGACCCGCAAGGTTGGGAATACCAGATTGATGATGAAATCGCATTCAGCGTAGGTTACCGCGCATTCAATAAGTTGATGCGCAGCGAAGGTGAAAGCACACAGTGGGAAATCACCAATGTAAACGACATTAATGCGGGTAACTTCCGTAGTGATTTTTCACAAGGTGTGATGTTCCGTTGGGGTACAAACCTAGCAAACAGCATCGGTGCGGCAAACATCAGTGTTGAAAGCCCATTCCACGCAAGTATGCTGGCTAAAAGCACCTCTAGTTGGTTCTTGTTTACCGGATTCGAAGGTCGTTACCGCTTTAATGACATCACCATCGAAGGCGATCGCTCTGGTATTCCTGAGCCATCAGATCAATACGATGTTACGCTACAAAACTGGCAAGCGAGTGCCGTCGCAGGTGCCACTTGGTACAACCAAAACTACGGCGCGAGTTTAACCTTTACCGTCAAAACACCAGACTATAAAGAAGCTCAAACCGAAGTTTACGGTACTGGTTCCCTCTCTTTATTCGCATTCTTCTAAAGAAAAACCTTTATACGGCGTGTGAGTTTTCATTCGCCGTTTTCTTTGCTCATTATCTCGCCAACGAAAGTCCTGTTAGACTGTTTTAACCCTACAATTTGTAATAAAATAACAGTCAGAATTTATTAAAAATGAGAGCAAAAGATGTCAACAACTGGTCGTATTCACTCGTTTGAGTCATGTGGTACCGTAGACGGACCTGGTATTCGTTTTATCGTCTTCTTGCAAGGTTGCTTAATGCGCTGTAAGTATTGCCATAACCGCGATACATGGGACACGCATGATGGCAAAGAAGTGACGGTTGAAGAGATTATTGCAGAAGCAAAAACCTACCGTCACTTCATGAATGCATCAGGTGGTGGCATTACGTGTTCTGGTGGCGAAGCAATGCTTCAGCCGGAATTTGTACGTGACTTCTTCCGCGCTGCTCAAGCTGAAGGCATTCATACCTGCCTAGATACTAACGGTTACATCCGTAAACACACTGATGTCATCGACGAAGTATTGGATGCGACAGACCTTGTTATGCTTGACCTTAAACACATGAAAGACGAGATCCACCAAGAGTTCATCGGTGTCTCTAACCGTCGTGTTTTAGACTTTGCTCGTTACCTACATAAGATTGGTCAAAAGACTTGGATTCGTTATGTTGTAGTCCCTGGCTACACTGACGAGCCAGAAGCAGCGCACATGCTGGGTGAGTTCATCAAAGATATGGACAACATCGAAAAGGTAGAGCTTCTGCCATACCACAAACTTGGTGCGCACAAATGGGAAGCGCTTGGTGTTGAATATCCGCTTGATGGCGTCAACCCACCATCAAAAGAAACAATGGATGAAATCCAGTCAATTCTTTCCCAATACAACTCAAATGTGAAATACTAAGCGAATTAGGTTATTGAATAGATTAAAAATACCAGCAGCTTGCTGGTATTTTTTTACCTATACGTTGGTGTATGTGTTGTACAAACTAGTCGTACAAACTGATCGGCCTTGTGCCCTATCCAACTCATACTAGACGTATTAGGAATACTAAGTAGTAAGTAAAGCTTACAGGAATAGCGTTGGGATAACACATGGATTGGTTTAATTTCGTTTCGGTCATCATTGTTTGCTGGGTCGCGGTCGTTTATTGCCTTCCCGATTGGAGAAAAGTGGTTTGGCCTAAAATGGAGCAAGAAAAGCCATTCCAACATTTGGTCTTCGCAACACTCTTCTTACTAAGCATTCTGTGGTCTGCCCAGGCCGGTGTGAAAGAAGGGTTACAAATTCACTTTCTTGCGTTGACTACACTAACCATGATGTACGGTTGGCGAATGGCATTTCTTCTCTGTATCCCTGCCATGCTCGTCAATCACTTGATTCACGGCGTACCACTGTTAATGTTACCAAGCGCATTGGTGCTTTCTGCTCTGATTCCAATTCTGATCAGCTATCTGATTTTTTTGCTAAGTTATCAGTATCTGCCGCGCAATATCTTCGTTTTCATTTTTGTAGCGGGATTCTTCAATGGTGCGCTCACTGGTAGCCTCCATTTACTCGTTAACTCTTTTTACCACCTCTCTATCGGTCATTACGACTGGCAAACCATCCAACACAACTACTTTGTTTTTGTTCCATTGCTTGCCTTCCCTGAAGGGCTCCTAAACGGAATGTCACTGGCTGTGTTGACGGTTTTCAAACCAGAATGGCTACGAGTCTTCTCAGACCGAGATTATATATACAACCATTACCATAAATAAGCTGTCATCGCCCGTTAACACAGCGTTTTTAAACTGGCTAAATTCAATAATTCTTGCCATTTTTCATATTAAATATGTGTTGAGATCATGTTTCACCTTCGTCCGAAACGTTAACCTAAGCACATTAAAAATGTATTAGATTATTTAGTGAGGTCATCATGGAAATGTCAAACGCTCAACGTTTGATCCTATCAAACCAGTACAACCTAATGTCTCAACTTGACCCTAGCAATGCGGCAAAATACAAGCGTCTACAAACCATTGTAGAACGTGGTTACGAGCTGCAAATGCGCGAGTTGAACAAAGATTTTGGCTGCATCACTGAAACTGAATGTCGTGAAATCATCGACATTATGGAGATGTACCATGCAATGCAAGAATCAAACAAAATGCTGGATGATGAAGAGCGCGGCAAAGTGGACCAACGTCGTCTGCAGTTCCTTGGCTTTGATATCGCAACGGAAGCACAGCAAGTGCATTACGTACGCTTCCTAGTGGATTCGGAAGGTCTTTACCCTCAATTCGATAAAGCGGACCATCACTTCAATAGCCAAATGCCAATGCTAGACAAATACCGTCGCATGCTAAAAACTTGGCGCAACTGCCCTCGTCAATACCACTTGTGTGCGAACGAACTGGCACAAATCTTTAGTGCATAATCCAACAAGTATCTGAAAAGGAGAGCAAAGGCTCTCCTTTTTCTTTTCCCCTGTCACAATTCAACCTCATTCGTAAAGCACGCTTAAGTCTTTCATTCTCTGTAACTTGCACACAAATCACTAATCTCAGTGATTCAAAGCCACATATCTAATTTCTATCGCTCCTATTCACAGCTCAAATTGTTAATTCTCTAAACAGTGATTCAAATGTCACTTTTACAATAAATTCATAATTGTTAAGCAAAATTGGAAATCCCCGACTAGGCTTAAATTGAGAAAGGGAGTGATTGAAAGGAACTTATCCATCGTTCTTCGTTGCAGTGAAAAAGTGTCCACAAAGCAAAGTCTTTGGTCTTGTCTAGCTTGCCTTCAGTACAAACCAAACGTGATAACAGGACGTATAACTTCATACAACGAAGGGCATTTCAAGGTTGGGTAAGCCTGCGTCAACGTTCGTCGGTAGACTGACTAGTTAAAGGGGAAAGCGACATGAGTATTTTCGACCACTATCAATCAAGATATGAAGCTGCAAAAGATGAAGAGATGTCGTTACAGGATTTCTTAGCCCTGTGTAAAGACGACAAAAGCGCCTACGCTAACGCTGCAGAACGCCTACTTATGGCTATCGGAGAGCCAGAAGTCATTGATACTGCTCAAGATCCAAGACTGAGCCGTATATTCTCAAACCGTGTCATTTCGCGTTACGAAACCTTCAAAGATTTCTATGGCATGGAAGACGCAATCGAGCAGATTGTTTCTTACCTCAAGCATGCCGCACAAGGTTTGGAAGAACGCAAACAAATCCTATACCTACTCGGCCCTGTTGGTGGTGGTAAGTCATCACTTGCCGAAAAGCTAAAAGCCCTAATGGAAAAAATGCCCGTTTATGTGCTTAGCGCAAACGGCGAACGAAGCCCAGTTAACGATCACCCATTCTGTTTGTTCAATCCAACAGAAGATGGTGAGATTCTCAAGAAAGAGTATGGCATCGAGCATCGTTACCTACGTTCTATCATGTCACCATGGGCGGCAAAACGCCTTCATGAATTTGGCGGTGACATCACCAAATTTAAAGTACTGAAAGTTCGCCCTTCTATCCTTGACCAAGTGGCTATTGCGAAAACCGAACCAGGTGATGAAAACAACCAAGACATTTCGTCCCTAGTTGGTAAGGTCGATATTCGTCAGTTAGAGCATTACTCACAAGATGACCCAGATGCCTACAGCTACTCTGGCGCGCTATGTAAAGCGAACCAAGGCTTAATGGAATTCGTTGAGATGTTCAAAGCGCCAATCAAGGTGCTACACCCACTCTTGACTGCAACTCAGGAAGGCAACTTCAACGGGACAGAGGGTCTATCAGCGATTCCATTCGACGGTATGATTCTGGCGCACTCAAATGAATCTGAGTGGCAAACCTTCCGTAATAACAAGAACAACGAGGCGTTCTTGGACCGTGTATACATCGTGAAAGTACCTTACTGTCTACGAGTGTCGGAAGAAGTGAAGATCTACCAGAAACTGCTTGAAAACAGTGAGCTATCTAAAGCACCTTGCTCACCAAGCACACTCGAAACGCTGGCTCAATTCAGTATTCTTTCGCGACTTAAAGAGCCTGAAAACTCGTCCATTTTCTCGAAGATGCGCGTGTATGACGGTGAAACACTGAAAGACACCGATCCTAAAGCGAAGAGCTACCAAGAGTACCGAGATTACGCTGGCGTTGATGAAGGCATGAATGGCCTATCAACCCGTTTCGCATTCAAGATCTTGTCTCGCGTATTCAACTTCGACCAAACAGAAGTGGCTGCAAACCCAGTGCACTTGTTCTACGTGATTGAACAGCAAGTAGAACGCGAACAGTTTCCTTCCGAGATGGCAGAGAAGTATCTTGAATTCTTGAAAGGCTATCTAGTGCCTCGTTATGTCGAGTTCATTGGTAAAGAAGTTCAAACTGCGTACCTAGAGTCTTACTCTGAGTACGGCCAGAATATCTTCGACCGTTATGTCACCTATGCAGACTTCTGGATCCAAGACCAAGAATATCGCGATCCAGAAACAGGTCAACTGTTCGACCGTGCTTCTCTAAATGCTGAACTAGAGAAAATCGAGAAAACAGCGGGCATCTCTAACCCGAAAGATTTCCGAAACGAAATCGTCAACTTTGTGCTTCGTGCGAAAGCCAATAACAATGGTCAAAACCCAGTTTGGACCAGCTACGAAAAACTGCGCACGGTAATCGAGAAGAAAATGTTCTCCAATACCGAAGAACTGCTTCCGGTTATCTCTTTCAATGCGAAAACCTCTTCTGAAGATCAGAAGAAACACGACGACTTTGTCGCTCGCATGATGGAAAAAGGCTATACCGAGAAACAGGTTCGCCTACTTTCTGAGTGGTACCTACGAGTACGTAAGTCATCCTAACCAGTTTGAGTTAGGTCGCTTGTGAAACATGAAGAGGGCTATTTCATGGCGCAATTTATAGACCGAAGGCTCAATGGCAAGAACAAGAGCGCTGTTAATCGACAGCGCTTCTTGAAGCGCCATAAAGAGCAGATTAAAGAGTCGGTAGCTGACGCAGTGAATCGACGCTCGATCACGAACACGGAAACGGGCGAAGACGTCGCAATACCGCACAAAGATATTAACGAACCTATGTTTCATCAGGGTAAAGGGGGCGTGCGAGACCGCGTGCATCCTGGTAACGACCAATTTATCACTGGTGACAAAATCGAACGCCCGAAAGGTGGTGGCCAAGGCGGCGGTGCTGGTGAAGGCAATGCCAGCCCTGACGGTGAAGGCCAAGACGAGTTCGTTTTCCAAATTTCAAAAGACGAGTACCTCGATATCTTGTTTGAAGATTTAGAGTTACCAAATCTTGAGAAAAACCAAATTGCCAAAATCACAGAGTGGAAAACCCACCGCGCGGGTTATCAAACTGCGGGTATTCCATCCAACATTGCCGTTGTTCGCTCGCTACAACAATCTCTAGCGCGACGCACGGCAATGACGGCGGGTAAGAAGCGTCTTCTTAATGAACTGGAAGATGAGCTTACTCGCATCAAAAACATCGAGCCCGCTCAGCAGCTTGAAGAAAATCGTCTGAAGAAGGAAATTAAGGATCTGCGCAAGAAAATCGAAAGCGTACCCTTTATCGATACCTTCGACTTACGTTTCAAGAACTATGAGAAGCGCCCAGTGCCATCGAGCCAAGCGGTCATGTTCTGTCTAATGGATGTGTCTGGTTCTATGGACCAAGCAACCAAAGACATTGCAAAACGCTTCTATGTACTGCTTTATCTGTTCTTGACGCGTACCTACGAAAACGTTGAAGTGGTCTTCATTCGTCACCATACACAAGCGAAAGAAGTCGATGAGCACGAGTTCTTCTATTCGCAAGAAACGGGTGGCACGATTGTTTCGAGCGCACTCAAACTGATGAATGAGATCGTTCAAGACCGCTACCCTGTTGGCCAGTGGAACATCTACGCGGCTCAAGCATCCGATGGTGATAACTGGGCAGACGATTCACCTCGCTGTCGTGACCTACTCGTCAATAAGTTACTGCCAAATTGTCAGTACTATTCATACATCGAGATCACTAGACGTTCCCATCAAACGCTGTGGCATGAGTATGAAAAGCTTTCCGAAGCCTTTCCAAACTTCGCCATGAAAAACATCCGCTCTGTGGAGGATATCTTCCCAGTCTTCCGTGAACTATTCCAAAAAGAAAATGCGTAAGGAGGCTAGCGATGAATACCGCAACGACAAACCTTTCGGGGGAAGCCTCGAAGAAACGCAGAGAAAAGATGCTGCCAGATGGTCCAGATTGGACGTTTGAACTGCTGGAGCGTTACCACAAAGAAATCAAGCGTGTGGCGGAGCATTATCGTCTCGACACCTATCCTAACCAAATCGAGGTCATCACATCAGAGCAAATGATGGACGCGTACTCAAGCATCGGTATGCCCATCAACTACAACCACTGGTCATTTGGTAAAAAGTTCATCCAAACGGAGCAGAACTATAAGCACGGCCAAATGGGGTTGGCTTACGAAATCGTGATCAACTCTAACCCATGTATCGCTTACCTGATGGAAGAGAACACCATCACCATGCAAGCTCTGGTTATTGCTCACGCGTGTTATGGGCACAATTCGTTCTTCAAAGGTAACTATCTGTTCCAAACTTGGACTGATGCCAGCTCGATCATTGATTATCTTCTGTTCGCGAAGAACTACATTGCAGAATGTGAGGAGCGCTACGGTGTGCACGAAGTCGAACAACTACTCGACTCTTGCCATGCCCTAATGAACTTCGGTGTAGACCGTTACAAGCGCCCTGAGAAGATTTCCATCAATGAAGAGAAAGCTCGTCAGGAAGAGCGTGAAGCTTATCTGCAATCGCAAGTGAACGAACTATGGCGAACCGTCCCACAATCGAAAACCAAAGAAGAAGACATCAAAGTTCGCTTCCCGAGCGAGCCACAGGAGAACCTGCTCTACTTCTTTGAAAAACACGCACCACTACTTGAGCCATGGCAGCGCGAGATTGTACGTATCGTGCGCAAGGTGAGCCAATACTTCTATCCTCAAAAACAAACTCAGGTCATGAATGAAGGCTGGGCAACCTTCTGGCACTACACAATCCTTAATCACCTTTACGATGAAGGTTTAGTGTCTGAGAAATTCATTCTCGAGTTTCTACACAGTCACACTAGTGTGGTTGCACAGCCACCGTATAACAGTCCTTACTTTAGTGGTATCAACCCTTATGCGCTTGGATTCGCGATGTTCCGTGATATCAAACGTATCTGTGAAGAACCAACAGACGAGGATAAAGAGTGGTTCCCTGAGCTGGCAGGCACCGACTGGCTAGACGCGGTTCACTTTGCCATGCATAACTTCAAAGACGAGAGCTTTATCAGCCAATACTTGTCACCGAAACTCATGCGTGATTTCAAATTGTTTGCCATCAATGACGATGATCGCAAAAACTTCATCGAAGTTGCCGCCATTCATGATGAGATGGGGTACCGACGCATTCGCGAAACGCTGGCTGCGCAATATAACTTGGCGAACTTAGAGCCAAATATTCAGGTGTTTAACGTGGATGTCCGCGGTGACCGCTCGTTAACACTTCAATACGTCCCTCATAACCGCATTCCTTTGGATAACAGTTATGAAGAGGTACTTAAGCATGTGTATCGCTTGTGGGGCTTCGATGTGATTTTAGAAGAAGTGAAAGACACCGGGCACAGAGAGATCCTCTCAACCTGTCCGAAACGTAATCAGTACGACACCAATATCTAACTGATACAGTTTCTAATCTATTCTAGATACAAAAAGGCTCCTCAGTGAGGAGCCTTTCTAATTTGGAAATCAATACCAAGCTTATTGTGCTTGCTTAGCGACAATGGCTCGTACTGCTTCTAAATCTTCTGGTGTATCCACACCTGCTGCTGGCGCTTCTTTTGCCACTTCCACATGAATCTTTTCACCGTACCAAAGTACTCGAAGTTGCTCTAGACACTCGATTTGCTCAAGTGCGCTTGGCTGCCAATTCACATAAGTATTGATGAAGCCAGCACGGTAAGCGTAGATGCCGATGTGACGCATCAATGGATTCGCGATGGTTTTGTCTTGCTTGGCAAAGTTATCACGATCCCAAGGAATCGTTGCACGACTAAAGTACATGGCATAACCACGCTCGTCCGCAACCACCTTCACCGCATTCGGGTTGAAGACTTCCTCTTCCGATTCAATCTCAACCGCAAGCGTTGCTATTGGTGCATCGCAGCCTGCTAGGTTGTCAGCCACTTGGCGAATAATCGATGGCGGAATCAATGGTTCATCACCCTGAACGTTAACCACAATGTGGTCTACAGGGATAGCCATTTTTTCTACCACTTCCGCTAGTCGCTCAGTGCCAGATTCGTGGTTTGGCGAGGTCATACAAACCTTGCCACCAAACTGTTCTGCCGCCGCCGATACGCGCTCATCGTCAGTTGCGATAATCACGTCTTCTGCGCCCGCTTGTAAGGCTTGTTCATATACCCATTGGATCATTGGTTTACCACCAATGTCTGCCAACGGCTTGCCTGGTAAGCGGCTTGACGCGTAACGTGCAGGAATGACAACCGTAAAAGACATTAGCGTCCCTCGTCCATGCTCATGGTTCGTGCTTCTGGCTCAAGCAGAACAGGAATACCCTCTTTGATTGGGTAAGCAAGGCGATCCAGTTTGCAGATCAACTCTTGATTATCTTTATCGTACGTCAGCTTACCTTTGCACACAGGGCAAGCTACAATCTCAAGCAGACGGTGATCCATAAGTCGCTTTAACCTCTTTTATTCGATTTAAAATTCGCTCTGCGTCGTTTGATTCAAACTGAGCAGAAACTGGTAGATACCACCAATTGTCTTGCGCATAACTGTCGCATTTGACGGCATCCTTTTCTGTCATAATCACATTCGCTCCTTGTTGAGCCAATGCTTGTAATTCTTGCTGATCAAAGTCTTGATGATCGGCAAAGCCTTTCGTCACTTTGATATCCGCATTCATTGCGTTAAGTGTATTAAAAAATCGTGGTGGATGCCCAATCCCGGCAAACGCAACGAGATCTCGTAATTCACTGACCTCGACCTGTTGCTTGGTCTTCAGGTTGATCGCCTTTGATGGCGTTAAAGACATTGGCATTTCGCCATACTGAGCTTGACCACCATTAGTGATGATAAAATCGACTTCAGAAAGACGCTCTACCCCTTCACGAAGAGGACCAAGTGGAATAAGGCTTTCATTGCCAAAGCGGCGATTACCATCAACGATAACGAACTCGATATCTCGCTCTAGAGCGTAATGCTGGAGGCCATCGTCAGTAATAATGATATCAACGCCAGTTGCAAGCAATGCTTTCACCGCATTGGCTCGAACCGGGTCTACAGCGACAAGCGCACCAGTACGACGATAAATCAGCTTCGGCTCGTCACCACAGTGTTTCGCTAGTGTATTGTCATCCAAAACAAGCGGATACTGCGGCGCTTTCGCCCCATAGCCACGAGACACAACGCCTGGTTTGTAACCAAGCTGCTGTAATTGCTCCACCAGCCAAACAACAACTGGTGTTTTACCATTGCCTCCAGCCGTAATGTTACCCACCACAACTACAGGCACTGGCGCTTTGTAAGCTTGTTTTTTACCTGATTGATATTGTTGACGCTTAGATTTACTGATCGCACCAAACAACAAACTCAGTGGCCACAAAAGCGGCCACAGCAGATATTTGAGAGGATGGTTTTCGAACCAGATTTTTTCAACCACAGTTCTTAGGCACCAAACTGGATTCGATGAAGTTGAGCGTATGCGCCATCTTTCTTGGCAATCAGCTCAGCGTGGTTACCACGTTCAACGATAGAGCCTTCATCTACCACTAGAATTTCATCTGCATTCTCGATAGTCGACAGTCGGTGTGCAATCACCAATACCGTCTTGTCTTTTTGCAGTTCATCCAGCGCCGATTGAATAGCACGTTCAGATTCCGTATCCAGAGCTGATGTCGCTTCATCAAGAACCAAAACAGGGGCATCACGAAGAAGTGCACGAGCAATAGCGACACGTTGACGTTGACCGCCAGATAGACTCGCACCATTCTCACCAATCATCGTATCAAGGCCGTCTTCCATCTTGCTGACGAACTCAGTGACGTGAGCAAGTTTAGCGGCACGTTCGATGTCTTCACGTGTGTATTGATCTTCTGTCGCGTAAGCAATGTTGTTTGCAATCGTGTCATTAAACAAATGTACGTTTTGCGATACCAATGCAAACTGCTCGCGCAGGTTCTTAAGCTCGTAGTCACGAATATCATGGCCATCAAGTGTAATTGAACCACCGCTGACGTCGTAAAAACGGTTGAATAAGTTCGCGATGGTACTCTTACCCGAACCTGAACGACCAACAAGAGCAACCGTCTTGCCTTTTGGAATATCAAAGCTCACGTTCTCAAGTGCCGGTTTCTCTGCACCTTCGTAGGTAAAGCTGACTTCTTTTACTGCAACGTCGCCATTTGCGCGATCTACAGTGAACTTACCTTCGTTCTTCTCTGGCTCTAGGTCTACCAGGGCAAACAAGGTTTGGCTCGCTGCCATACCACGTTGGAACTGAGAGGTTACGTTTGTCAGCGCTTTAAGCGGACGCATCAAACCAAACATTGCTGAGAACACAACGGTAAATGTACCCGGCGTTAACTGTTCTTTGATTGAGTCGATACTTGCTAGGTACAGAACTACAACAATCGCAATAGACGCGATCATTTGAATGATTGGGTTTGCTGCAGCTTGAGCTGTCACCAACTTCATGCTTTGTTGACGCATTTGGTTGCTGACTTTTTCGAAGCGCTTGCCTTCGATATCTTGACCACCGTAGCTTAGTACGACTTTGTGACCTTTTAACATTTGCTCAGCAGACGCCGTCACATGGCCCATCATGGTTTGCATGTTCTTAGAAATCTTACGGAATCGCTTAGAAACGATACCAATGCCCCAAGCCACAACTGGTGCAACAGCAAATAGTACTAGAGAAAGCTGCCAGCTGTTGTAGAACATCAGCACAAGAAGACCGATGATGCTCGCACCTTCACGCACAATGCTCACTAGCGCAGAACTAGTAGCCGCTGAAACTTGTTCAGAGTCATAAGTAATTCGAGAGAGTAGATTGCCTGTTTTTTCTTTGTCAAAGTAAGACACAGGCATGTGCATAAAGTGATTAAACACCATGCGACGAATTTGCATCACCACGTTGCCGGATACCCAGCTCAAGCAATAAGTGGAGACAAATCCGCTCACACCACGAATGAACATCATGGCGAAAACAATCAATGGAAGCGTGCGTAGAAAATCCGATTCCGCATTACCAAAACCTTCATCAAGAAGTGGTTTTAGCAAAGAAATCATATAGGTATCTGAAAGTGCATTAATCACTAATGCAATGACGGCAACGATAATGCCTGACTTATAAAGGCGAATAAATTGCCATAGACGCTTAAACGTCTGCCAGGTCGTTTCATCAGTATTTATCGACATAGAAGTGCTTTATTTTCTTACATTAAGACTCTTATTCTACTCCCTTACGCAGCATCTGCCTATACCAAGGCTCAAATGTCTCACTACGTTTAGCTTCAAAGTACCAATTGTCTCGCTTAATAAACACCGATACCTGCCCATGATTTCCCGTATCCAGCCAGTGGGCACTTGCTGCCTGATAAGCCGATAAAACATTTTCAGCAGGCATGCCCCATTGATTACTTTTTGCTAACGAGGCTATCGCCAAGGTTGGAGAGACAGTTTGAACAAATTTTGGATTCGAAGAGCTCTTGCTACCATGATGAGGAACAAGCATAACATCACTCTCTAGCTTGTTGGGTTCACGCATAAGTATCCACTCACTGACGGCTTCAATATCGCCAGTCAAAAGCAATTTAAAACCCGATTCCTTATCCACAACTCGAACAACACACGAATGAGGATTATAAGCACGGTTTACCTGCTTAGGTGGCCATAAGACTTCAAAATAAAGCGCCTGCCAATACCAGCGTTCACCCGCAATACAAGATTGGTAGTTAGCGTAGTTTTGACTGCTGAATTTCTGCGCTGGCGAAAAGTGCTGCTCTATATACTGCCTACCTCCTGCATGATCCGAATCAGCATGACTGATAATGAACATATCAATGGTGCCAAAACCTCTGCGATGTAATACAGGAGAGAGAACTTGTTGCGCTATGCTCCCTGAGTTCCAAGCTTTGCCTGTGTCGTAAAGCGTCACCTTTCCATGCTTCTCAATTAATACCGCAAGGCCGTGTCCTACATCTAACACGTCCACTCTCCAAGAACTCGTTGTACGCTCATAAAATAGGGCGACACCCTTTACTAGAATTACTAACGTAACGAACGAGCCCCGATTCAAAAAACGTCTCAATAATCCACAGGTGGCAACTGCGAGTATCGTTAAGGTCAAAGGCAAACTTACAAAATGCCAACTCCCGACCGCAAACTGTAATGACCATGTCAGTGGCAACAACACCCAATCCACCAGTTGCCAAAGCATACCAGCCAACTGAAAAGAAATTGGGGTTACAATCAGCGCTAGGAACATCAAAGGGACGACCAAAAAACCAAACCAAGGAATGAAAACTAGGTTATAAGCGATGGATACCAAACTTGTTCCAGAGAAAAACGCACCGCTGATTGGCACGATAAGCAAAGTAAGTACTAACTGTATTTTTAGTAGTGAACTCAGCTTCGTTTGCCAATTGCCGCGTCGCCGTTGAACCACATTCACGGCTAAAAGCACGGCAACCACGGACAGATAAGACAACCAGAAACTCATCGTGAATGAAGCAAAAGGCTCGATGAAAAGCTGTATCGAGACAGCGAGCAGTAACACTCGCCAAGGGCTCCAATGAACCAAAGCCGCTTTAAGTACGAGATAAATGACACAAACCGAAAAAGCACGGGTTGTAGGTAAAGAAAAATCGGCCAACCACGCATAAACGAGCGCTGCCAATAAACCGACAACGGAAGGAAAGTGAACGAATTTTGGGATTATAAGCCGTATGACAAATCCCAAACTCATGCCAAAAGCAAACGCCATTCCAATATGCAAACCAGAGATCGAGACCAAATGCAGCAGCCCGCTATCTCGCAGAGACTGCCAATCCTGTTTAGCAAGCAGGGAGCGGTCGCTAAACGCTAATGCACTGATTAAAGGGAAATGGTTAAGTTCAGCAATATGAGTATCAACGGCCGTAATGATTTGCTGTCGAAATGAAGAGTGTGTACGAATCAACCATTTCGCGTCATCAGGTGTGACAGCTCTAGCGACAATACCCTTACCTATCGCTTGCTTTTCCGCATCAAACCCCGCCTCATTCTTCAAACCCAGAATCGGTTTGATCGTCACCTGAGTAGTGAACTCAGTGTTAACGGGCAGTGGGAAAGCGGTTATCAATCGGATTTTCGGTTTAAGAAAAGGTAACAGGTTTTGAGAATTCACCTGATTGATCTGCGCAATTCCTTCATATCCGTGACTTATTTGCGTAAAAGGGCTGTCAACTTTGCCATTTATGGTAATATTCACCCCTGCTCGAAACAGGGCTTGTCTTTGATGCTCCATAACATTGCCGTGGATAATGACAACCATAAAGCCCCAAATTACGCCTATGCTCAATAAGCCACGACGTAATTTGATAATCGAGCCAGTGGCAATTATTCCCAGCAGCAACCATCGCCAATCAGGCATCGCCGGCCACCACGCAGACGATATAACGCTCGCTACAAATAACGCCAAGGTCAAACTTTTTTCTAAGAGAGTCATGTCGTCCTATGCCTAGAAAGCTGATAAAACGCTTCATGCCAGATCATGAAATGATCAAACGCCAAAAAGCACTGAAGGTCTTCGGCAACGTTTTATACAACCCAAACTTGTGGTGTTTAAATCGTCGCTCTGCATCAGGTGCTTTTGCTGTTGGTTTGTTTATGGCGTTTGTTCCGCTTCCGAGCCAGATGATCATGGCGGCAGGTCTCGCCATCATGCTCGGTGTTAACTTGCCTCTATCTGTTGCCCTTGTCTGGATCAGTAACCCAATCACCATGCCAGTGCTGTTCTACTTCGCATACAAACTTGGCGCATTGGTCATGCATGTACCACCACAACCGTTCCACTTTGAGTTGTCGTGGGATTTCATCATGCAGCAAATGAACACCATTGGGCCTCCGTTCCTACTAGGCTGCGCAATCTGTGGCGTGGTATCAGCCATCATCGGCTATTTTGGTATACGTGGATTATGGCGTTACTCAGTGGTCAGAAGCTGGCAAAAACGTAAGATAAGATAAGTACTTATCTTTCAGTTGGCATGTCGCAGAACATCGAATGGAGAACAGTTAACGTTCGAAATGAAAGGCGATGTAACTCAAGTATGAAAGCTACCGAGCCACTGCAAAGATAGTTAGATTGCAGATAAAAGAAAGGACCGAGATTCGGTCCTTTTTTGTGTCAGTGAGTGACCAGCGCTTCGCTAAGTTCAGTTCTATCCACTACTTTGAACTCAATACCGCAGCTGGGTTAAGTTTCGCTGCACGAGATGCGGGATACCAAGTTGCTAGCAAGCTCAGAACAATCGCTGTAATGGAAACTAAAGCGACATCAGGCCAGTGTAACTGCGATGGCAAGAAGTCGACAAAATAGATATCCCCCGAAAGGAATTGGTGACCAATTAAGGCTTCCAGCCCCTTAATAATCGGTGTGAGGTTAAGAGCGACAAGAACGCCAACGACACTGCCAGCAAGGCTGCCGAATACGCCAGAGAAGACGCCTTGCCACACAAAGATACGTTTAATCAAACCATCCTTTGCACCCATAGTACGAAGAATCGCAATCTCGGCAGCACGATCTTTCACCGCCATCATCAGTGTCGACACAATGTTGAAACACGCGACACCGATAACCAAGACCATCACCAAGTACATAATGGTACGAACGAGCTGAATATCACGATACAAGAAGCCGAACTGTTGTTGCCAGCTTTTCAGGTAAACATACACATCAATCAGATTGCCCACTTCACGCACAATGGAAGGTGCGTTTAACACATCATCGGTCTTGAGCGAAATACCTGTTACGCCATCACCTAAGCGCGCATAAGCCTGAGCGTCTTTCAGCGGCACCAAAGCCAATGAGTGATCGATTTGACCATTGAGTGTTAGGAATCCAGCCACCTTCACGCGAACTCGTTTCGGCGCTTGAACCTTATTGGTACTTCCGGTTTGCGGAATCATCAATGTAATGTAGTCACCCACATCGACGTTAAGTTCATTCGCTACACCACGCCCCAAAATGACTTGCTGTTGGCCCGCATAGAAGTTCTGCCATGCTTTTGGATCAATGAATTCCGACATGCTCGACACCGCTTGTTCAAAAGCAGGATCCACACCACGTACTTCAATCGCCTTAAGCTTGCTGCCCTTTTCTGCCAATCCCGTAAATCGGACATAAGGCGCCGCTGCGACGACGTGTTCATGACTCAAGGCTTGGTTCATGGTTTTGGTGAAGTTATGCAGCGGTCCATTCACCCCTTCTAACTCACCATGCGGTATCACAGAAAGTACGCGCGATTGCAGCTCACGCTCAAAGCCGTTCATAGCGGATAGACCTATAATGATCACCGCAACACCAACCGCAATACCAATAGTGGAAGAGAGAGAAATGAACGACACCATCTTGTTACGCTTTTTCGCGCGACTAAAACGGCCACCGATCATCAATGCTAAAGATGAAAACAAAATTAGCCCTCCGCTGCCGCTGTTTGAGTCGTAAAGCGATCCACCAGCAAACCATCTTGCATGTGCATTTGACGATCCATTTTTGCAGCTAACTCGTTATCGTGGGTCACCACCAAGAAAGCGATGTTTGACTCCTGGTTTAGCTCTCGCATTAAGTCGTAAATCGCCAATGCCGTGTTGTGGTCTAGGTTACCTGTAGGCTCATCAGCCAAAACCAAGTCAGGCTTGTTGACCAAAGCACGCGCAATCGCAACACGTTGGCGCTCACCACCTGATAGCTCCGAAGGACGGTGGTCCATGCGGTGTCCTAGGCCAACTTTATCAAGTAGAGCTTTTGCTTCCGCTTTCGCATCCGCTACTTTTGTGCCACCAATCAACAATGGCATCGCAACGTTTTCTACTGCGGTAAAGTCAGCCAATAGGTGATGGAACTGATAGACAAAACCAAGGTGTTTGTTTCGTAGTGCCGCTTGTTTATTTGAACTTAGCGCAGACAAGTTCTGCCCTAGAAACTCCACTTCACCTTGAGATGCATCATCTAAAGCGCCAAGGATGTGAAGCAGCGTACTCTTACCTGAGCCAGATGAGCCAACAATAGAGACCAATTCCCCTTTGTCGATATCAAAACTCACGCCTTTCAACACTTCCGTATCTAACGAGCCTTCTCGGTAGACTTTACGAATATCACGACATTCTAATAGCTTATTCATAGCGAAGTGCCTCAGCAGGTTTAACAGAAGATGCTCGGTAAGACGGGTAAACAGTTGCAGCTAGACTCAGAGCAATCGCCAGCACTACCACTAATAAAATTTGGAATGAATCAATCACGATTGGCAAGTGACCACCAAAGCTAAACAAGGCAACGCCTGCCGCTTCCAGAATAGCATTGAGATTGAGCGATAGAGCAACGCCGACCGCGCCACCAACAATCGCACCAATCACACCACTACTCGCGCCCTGCACCATGAAAATCGCCATCACTTGAGATTGCTTCATGCCTTGAGTTTTGAGAATCGCGACTTCCGATTGCTTCTCCATCACCACCATGATCAACGCAGAAATAATATTAAATGCTGCTAAGCCAACAATCAGACCCAGCATCAAGCCCATCATGTTCTTTTCCATTTTTACAGCTTGGAAAAGCTCACCACGCTGCTCACGCCAGTCACTCCATTGCCAACCTTCCGGCATTGGCTTATCTGCAAATTCCGTCACCATGAACGGGTCAGAGAAGAACACACGCCAACCGGATACCGTATCTTTCGGTAAACGCATCAATTTAGAAGCGTCAGTCATGTTGACGATCATAAGCTGACCATCCACATCTGAGCCGGTATTAAAGATACCCGCCACAGTGAAGTTACGTTGACTTGGGATTCGACCTAATGGGGTAAATTGCGTCGCATTGGTCACCATTAAGCGGACTTTGTCACCCATCGACACTTTAAGAGAGCGCGCCAAGCTGTGACCAAGGAAAACCTTATATTCACCCGCTTGTAGCGAAGATAAGCGACCTGCGATCAAGTGATTAGAAATAGGATCGCCAAGTTTAGGCTCGATACCAATCAAGTAACCAGCGGTTAGCTGCGCGGAACTTTGGATCACCGCTTCACCACGCACAATCGGCTCTGGCTTAGCGATGGTCGACATGTTTTGAATGAATTGGGGCGCCGTCTCGCTCATTGGCGTTTTGCCATCATGCTGAGAAACGACAGCATGAGGAAGCACACCTAAAATGCGCTCTTTAAGCTGAGCTTCAAAGCCATTCATCACAGACAGTACTGTCACCAACGCCATCACACCAATCGTGATACCTGCGGTCGACATGTAAGAAACGAATCGACTGAATCTATCCCCGGAGCGTCCCCGAAGATACCTCAAGCCAATAAACAAAGAGATAAGATGATACATATAGGACAAACCAACTGGTTTTCTAATAATGGAGCCAATACTTAGCTAATTAATAGCGGTTATCTTACCTTACTCTTACTATGAAGAAGACAAGATAATCGCTAAATTTGTCAACGACATGCAATAAGTCCCCATTTACTGCAAAAAGTTCAGCCATAAAAACAGGTAAACTTGATAACTTACCCTGATTAGCGATAATCACTCCCTTATCCTACTCATTCTTCAATGAAATGAGAGCGCTCGATGGCAGAAAAGGACCAAATTATGACAGAGCAAGAATACTTCACCGTGCACCACAATCTGACGATTAACGTCGAAACGTTAGGGACGGACTTTGCTCTACCAGATGAGGCCACTTTTGTATCTGAAATTCCAGCACCGTTCATCGTCGCAAGTGAGTTCAGTCACTTAGATATGTTAGCGGATAACGCGAGACTGGAACTGCAAAATAAAGAGTTGAAACACGTCATCAGCTTGCTGGATACCCAAAACTCAAAACTCAACTTACTGCTGAGTTTTATGCTCTCTCAACAAGATGATATTGCACTGCGCTTTCAAACCACGCAATTCGGTGCAAGCCAACTGAGCTATCGTAGCGCTTCTGCCGTAGAAAAAGACCAACTGGTTCGAGTGAAACTCTTCTTAGATAATCCTGCCGCAGCAATTTACTGCTACGCTCAGGCAGTAGAGTGCGAACAATCAGAGCAAGGTTATGTGGTTACACTCAAGTACAAACTGCTTCGAGAAGCTGACCAAGATTTATTAATCAAAGCCGCGCTATACCAACAGCAAAAATTACTCCGTCAGCGCTCACTAGAGCGAGAAAACAAATAACCCTCATGCTCCTAAAATAACTATCATGACAAAAGCAACAATTCTTTCCGTCACGAATCCATCTGAGCGTGGCGACAAAAAACAACTTGGCAACCTACCTGGTGCAGCATTGGCAATGGCAATCGCTGAGCTAGCCAAACAGCATTCAAGTCACTCTTTGCTTGTAGTGCCAGATCCACAAATCGCACTCAAGCTGCAAGCGGAAATTGAACAGTTTACCGATCAGCCAGTCAGCCTATTTCCAGATTGGGAAACACTGCCTTACGACAACTTTTCTCCGCACCAAGAGATCATCTCAGACCGTATTGCACGCTTATACCAATTGCCGACTCAAAGTAACGGCGTAACGATTGTGCCAGTAAGTACAGTATTGCAGCGCCAGTCTCCGCGTGATTTCTTATTGCAACACACTTTGATGGTGAAGACGGGCGACCAATTCTCACTAGATAAGCTTCGTGTGCAGCTAGAGAACTCAGGCTACCGTCACGTTGATCAAGTGTTTGGTCCGGGTGAATACGCGAGCCGAGGGTCGATCCTTGACCTGTTCCCAATGGGCAGCTCAGATCCATACCGCATTGATTTCTTCGATGACGAGATCGACACCATCCGTACCTTCGACCCAGAAAATCAACGTTCGATCGAAGACATTCAGCAAATCCAATTGCTACCAGCGCATGAGTTCCCGACAACCAAAGCGGCAATTGAAGATTTCCGTACTCGCTGGCGTTCTCAGTTTGAAGCTCGCCGCGAGCCCGAGTCGATTTACATGCAAGTCACCAAAGGTACTTGGCCGGCAGGTATCGAGTACTGGCAACCACTGTTCTTCGACCATACCGAAACACTGTTTGACTACCTGCCAGAAGACTCTCAACTGATCACATACGGTGATATTGAAGCCGCAGTGGATACGTTCTTGAATGACGTAGATTACCGCTACGATCAAAAGAAAATCGATCCGATGCGTCCGTTGTTAGCACCACATGAATTGTGGTTGAAAAAAGACGAACTATTTACTCACTTCAAACAACTGCCACAGGCGCAGTTGAACTTAGAGAAAATCGTTAAGCGTGCTGGTCGCCAGAATCTCGCAGTTCAATCTCTAGCCGAGCTTGGTGTTCAACAGCAGAACAAAGAGCCGTTAGCGCGTTTACGTCAATTCAGTGAACAATTCACGGGTAAAATCATTTTCTCTGTGGAATCGGAAGGCCGCCGCGAAGCGCTAACAGAGCTGCTGCAAGGCATTAAAGTGCGTCCTGTCGTGCATGGTTCACTCTACCAAGCACTGGATTCTAGCGATCGTTTCAGTTTGATCTTAGGTGCAGCAGAACATGGCTTTATTCACGATGACCTGAACTTCGCCCTGATCTGTGAAAGCGATCTGCTGGGCGATCGTGTGATTCAACGTCGCCGCAAAGACAAGAAAGCGGTAAACAGTGACACCGTTATTCGTCACCTAGCTGAACTTAAGCCAGGTCAGCCCGTTGTGCACATCGATCAC
Organism: Vibrio campbellii CAIM 519 = NBRC 15631 = ATCC 25920; assembly: GCF_002163755.1. Lineage (NCBI taxonomy): Bacteria > Pseudomonadati > Pseudomonadota > Gammaproteobacteria > Vibrionales > Vibrionaceae > Vibrio > Vibrio campbellii. Next base: position 1,104,882 of record NZ_CP015863.1, on the reverse strand, counting down.
GGTATCGGTCGCTATATTGGCTTACAGACTCTTGAGGCTGGCGGCATGAAAACGGAATACGTAACCCTTGAGTATCAAAATGATGCCAAACTTTACGTTCCCGTCTCTTCATTAAACCTAATCAGCCGCTACTCTGGTGGTGCCGAAGAGAGCGCGCCGCTGCATAAACTGGGTGGTGAAGCATGGGCGAAGGCTCGTCGTAAAGCCGCTGAGAAAGTACGCGACGTCGCGGCAGAGCTACTTGATGTTTACGCTAAGCGTGAATTGAAACCGGGCTACAAGTTTGAGCTGGACCGTGGTCAATACGCCACATTTAAAGCCACCTTCCCGTTTGAAGAAACCGATGATCAGTCGACTGCTATTAATGCGGTTCTATCCGATATGTGCCAAGCAAAAGCCATGGACCGTCTCGTATGTGGTGATGTGGGCTTTGGTAAAACAGAAGTGGCGATGCGCGCTGCGTTTGTTGCTACAGACAACAGTAAGCAGGTCGCGGTATTGGTGCCAACCACTCTACTTGCTCAGCAGCACTTTGAAAACTTCCGTGATCGCTTTGCCAACTTACCAATTCGCGTTGAAGTACTTTCACGTTTTAAATCGGCAAAAGAGCAAAAAGTCATTCTTCAAGACGTCGCCGATGGCAAAGTGGATATTGTCGTAGGTACTCACAAGCTACTTTCAAGCGACATAAAATTCAAAGATCTTGGCTTGTTGATTGTCGATGAAGAACACCGCTTCGGTGTACGCCAAAAAGAAAAAGTGAAAGCGATGCGTGCTGATGTCGACATCCTAACGCTGACAGCAACCCCTATTCCTCGTACATTGAATATGGCAATGAGTGGCATGCGCGACTTGTCGATCATCGCAACACCGCCTGCGCGTCGCCTAGCTATCAAGACCTTTGTGCGTCAACGTGAAGACTCTGTGGTACGCGAAGCCGTACTGCGTGAAATCATGCGTGGTGGTCAGGTTTATTTCCTACACAACCAAGTAGAAACCATTGAAAAAACCGCTGAAGACCTACAAAAGCTGATTCCTGAAGCGCGCGTGACCGTTGCTCATGGTCAAATGCGTGAACGCGAACTAGAGCGCATCATGAACGATTTCTACCACCAGCGTTTCAATCTGCTGGTGTGTACCACCATCATCGAGACAGGTATCGACGTTCCGACGGCCAACACCATCATTATGGATCGTGCCGATAACCTCGGTTTAGCGCAGTTGCACCAGCTTCGTGGCCGCGTTGGTCGTTCACACCACCAAGCTTACGCTTACTTACTGACGCCACATCCAAAAGCCATCACCAAAGATGCGATTAAGCGTCTTGATGCGATCGCTTCGCTGGAAGATCTCGGTGCAGGCTTCACACTGGCCACGCACGATCTTGAGATTCGTGGTGCGGGTGAGCTATTAGGTGACGAACAAAGTGGTCAAATTCAATCTGTTGGCTTTACACTATATATGGAGATGCTTGAACAAGCGGTCGAAGCATTGAAAGAAGGTAAAGAGCCATCATTGGATGATCTGCTTCGCGAACAAACTGAAATTGAGATGCGTATCCCAGCGCTATTGCCGGATGACTACATTCCAGATGTGAACACGCGTCTATCGATGTACAAACGCATTGCAAGCGTGACAGATAACGAAGGTTTGTCTGAACTGAAAGTGGAACTGATTGACCGATTTGGTGTTTTACCAGATGCAACCAAGAACCTCCTATCTGTCTCAGAATTGAAAATTGGGGCAGGAAGTATCAAAGCGAAGAAAATTGAGGCGCATGATAAGGGCGGATTCATCGAGTTTTACCCTGATGCTGACATTAATCCAGCGTATTTGGTTAAACTCCTGCAATCACAGCCGCAAAAATTTGCAATGGAAGGTCCAACTAAGTTCAAGTTTAGCGTACCATTGACGGACCGACGTAAACGCATCCAGTTTGTTCAAGACTTACTGAATGATTTTAAACAGAATTTATTACCAACGAGCTAATAGTCGAATGAGAATACTGATCCCATTATTGCTTCTTTGTGTCTCAATGCCATCTTGGGCTGCGCGTCAATTTGATATTGAAGTAATTATTTTCAAGCGAGCAGTCAACGCTGAAAATACCAGTGAATCATGGCCAAATGAACTGCCAACTATTGAAATGAGTAACGTCGGCAGCTTACAAAGCGATTCTTACCGCCAGTCAAAAGGCGTTACGCTTCTACCACGTTCTTCTTACCGATTGAACGCGCAAGAAGCTGCGCTGAACAACCACGCAGGCTTTAAAGTGCTAAAACACGTGGCATGGCGTCAAGGTGACCGTGGTAAAGCCAGTGCACCAATCTTCCGTATGGATGGTGGCAGAGACTTCTCTGGCTCTTACAATGCAGATGGCAGCCCTGTCGGCAGCAGCACATCACTATCAACCGATGGCTACAGTGAAGAGAGCGTGAATGGCCCACTGTACGAACTAGACGGTAAGTTACAAATCTATGTTCAGCACTACTTGTTTGCTGAAACAACCATCGATATTCGTGAACCAAGCGTGCGTGAAGTCCACCTAGCGTCACAGCCTTCTGAACAGCTATCTGATGAATTTGGCGAAGTCGATGGCAACGTACAAGTTGGCAACTTAGCGGAAGTCACCCCAACCGTGACCGAAGAGAAGTTTTTGAAGAGCTTCCGAATGGATCAAAAGCGTCGTATGCGCAGTGGCGAAACCCACTACCTAGACAACCCATTGATGGGTATGATCATTCAAGTTCGTCGAGTTCGATAAGAGCCACCTCAACATAAAAGCGCAGCACTGGCTGCGCTTTGTTTTATCTAGAGTCTCACATGGAAGTTGTATCAATTCATGAGTCCAGATTTTGAAATCATCACCCCTCGTTTAGCGCTGCGACTGATTCCTTCAGAACACGCTCACACCTTGCAGCGACTCCTAGTCGAGTCCCCTTCTCTGCATCAATGGCTAGATTGGTGCGATGAAGACGTTACGTTAAAAGACGCTCAAGATTTCTTGTTAGCAACTCGCTTAAATTGGGTCAAAACCGAGGCGTTTGGTTTTGGCGTTTACGAGCGTGAGAGCAACAGTCTCGTAGGCATGGCGGCGGTTAATGAGCTTTACCATACCTTCAATATGGCAAGCATTGGTTATTGGGTTGCCGATCGCTATCAGCGCAAAGGTTATGCACAAGAATCGATTCGCTCACTGGCAGAGTTCTGCTTTGCCAAACTCAATTTAACTCGCGTGGAAATTGTCTGCGATCCAGATAACACCACCAGTCAGGCATTAATTGAATCCGTTGGCGCACAAAAAGAAGCCATTGCCAGAAACCGTTTTATCTTCCATGGCAAGCCAAAGGATGGCGTAGTGTATTCACTGCTTCCTAGTGACTTAGAATGAAAAAAGCCACCGACATGCGGTGGCTTCTGTTTTGACCTTTGTTTCGCTCTCAACCAAATCAGCTTAAAGAGCCAAATCATCAAATATTAGTGCAGCTTCAAGTTCGGACGCAGTACGCGGTTGATACGGCCAACCAGCATCATCAGGCCTGTCTTAATCACGCCATGCAGCGCCATTTGGTGCATGCGGTATAGCGAAATGTAAACCACACGAGCGATACGACCTTCAACCATCATCGAACCTTTGGTTAGGTTACCCATCAAGCTACCAACCGTAGAGAAGCGGCTTAGAGAAACCAGAGAACCGTGGTCTTTGTAGTCGTAAGCTTTCAGTTCACGACCATTTAGCTTAGCAACGATGTTAGTAAATGCTTGGCTAGCCATTTGGTGCGCAGCTTGAGCTCGTGGCGGAACAAAAGAGCCATCAGGCTGAGTACATTGTGCTAGATCACCAATAACGAAGATGTCGTCATCACGTGTGGTTTGTAGCGTGTTTTTCACTACAAGCTGGTTAATACGATTCGTCTCTAGACCTGCGATGTCTTTAATGAAGTCAGGCGCTTTGATACCCGCTGCCCATACCATGATTTGCGCAGGGATCTTCTCACCGTCTTTCGTCGTCAGACCGTCTTTATCCGCCTGCGTTACCATGGTCGCTGTGCGTACGTTGACACCCAACTTAACCAGCTCTTGGTGTGCAGCAGAAGAAATACGTGGAGGAAGCGCAGGAAGAATACGTTCGCCCGCTTCAACTAGGTTTACGTTTAGCTTGCTAGAATCTAGGTCGCCAAAGCCGTAAGTATGCAGCTCTTTCACCGCGTTGTGAAGCTCAGCAGAGAGCTCAACACCAGTCGCACCCGCACCAACAATCGCGATATCTACCGTGCCATTACCGTTTTTCGCGTGCAGTTTTAGGAACTCGTTGTTCATTTCACTACGGAAACGGTGTGCCTGTTCTGGGCTATCTAGGAAGATACAGTTGTCACGAACACCAGGAGTGTTGAAATCGTTAGATGTAGAACCAATTGCCATCACAAGAATATCGTATTCTAGTTCACGGCTTGGCATAAGAAGTTCGCCGTGCTCGTCTTTAAGCTCACTTAGAATGATCACTTTACGTTCACGATCGATGTCTTGAAGGCTGCCCATTTGGAAGTCAAAGCTGTGGTTTTTTGCGTGAGCACGGTAGCTCAGTGCATCCACACCTTCGTCCAAAGAACCTGTTGCTACTTCGTGCAACAATGGTTTCCACAAGTGGCTCGCTTTACGGTCTACCAGTGTAATTTGCGCACGGTTCTTACGACCCAGAGTGCGGCCCAGTTTGGTTGCCAACTCAAGGCCACCAGCACCGCCGCCTACAACGATAATGCGTGTCACAATGTTATCCTCTACAAAAATGAATATATGGGTTCAGCTCGATGCTGACTCACAGTGCTCTGCGGTCATACATCCAACCGATGAATTCTTTGACCTCTAGAGGTGAGCTCACTTTTGGATAAACGCCGATACCATCTTGTTTTTGCTTCTTATTTCATTTTCTTGTTGATGTGCATCGGTTTCTTGGTCTGAAACACGCGATCTCAGACAAAAAATGGGCAAGTTTCTTACTCGCTCTCAATTTTTTTTGATATTTATCAAATTATTTTTACGAAGATCATTATATAGGGCTATCTTTTGATGGCAACAAAAATCCTTACTCTAGATACGGATTGGCTAATTTTCATCTGCTTAACGGTATCGTTTTCGTGCCACAAAAGGTTAAAACAATAAATCAAGATAATAAATAGCTACAAAATGTAAATTTCTACAGAATTATTATTATCAAGTTGGGCAAAGCCAGAAACAAAAACGGCACTTCGAAAAGTGCCGTTTAAAGATAGTTAAATCATTTGCTCTGGGGCAAATTAAGCGTTTTTGAATGCCTTCATCGCTTGCAAGTGGTGAGAGATTTTCTTGAATTTATGCGTTTGAGTTTCATCCCAAATGATTTGGTAGTGTTTATCCAATTCTGCTGCAGTTTTTGAGTTGTCGTGAATTTCATCTGCTTTCGACAAAACAACCAAACAGCGATCTTGGTTTTTCGTACGGAACTGCTCAACACATTTGGTGGCAATATCTTCGTACTCTTCTGGACGATCAATACGCCCTGCCATCGTCTTCTCTGGATGCAAATTCGGGTTGAACATCACTTGTTTGATGCCGCAAAGAAAACCGATTCGCTCTGACCAGTATGCCCCAAGACCCACACCACAAATCAGTGGATTTGGATCGTTCGCTTGGTCGATGACCTTAGACACTTCTTTCAATAAGTGCTGCATGTCATGCTTAGGATGAAGTGTGCTGTAGTTGATGAAACGAACGTCATCATCGATGAACTGCAATTGAAGAACTTTTTCGTGGTTACCTGGGCTTGTACTATCAAAGCCGTGCAAGTAAATAATCATGTGTACCTCTCCCTGTGACTTGCTGGTACTTCACTTTAAACTACCACTATTTCCTTATGGTTAAAGAGGAAAAAGTCATGAGTTATCAAAACAGTGATCTTCCATACATAATAAGTCTTTAAACTCGCGAGCACTGTCTAAGTATTGTTCATCATCCCACAATTTGTAGGCGACTAAATACCATAGCATTGCCATCATTCGAGTTCTTGGCATCCAAGCTTGAACGCCTTCTAGCCACAAATCCACGTCTTCAATTTGACGAACTTGGCAATACCTGACGACGCCATCTTCAATTGGTACGTCAGCCAGTTGCAAAATAAGGGTGAGATCAAGTCTTGGGTCCGCTAAGCCTGCGTATTCCCAATCAATGACTTTCACACCGTCTTGGCCGCGCACTAAGTTGTAACAACCAAGGTCAAAATGACACAGTGCTGCTGGGATTTGGTCTACGCTTGGTTCAGAACGCCACTTGCGATACAACATCTCAAACTCAGTGCCTACGTACTTGCCCCCCAGCTCTAACCAATAATGATCGATACGTGAGAGATAAGAGAATGGCACTAATGGAATCGACGTTGCTGAATACTCGTGGATCGTAGCCGCTATTGGCAGTAACTCTTCAATATCAATTCCCGATTTGGTGAGAGTTTCACCCAGCACCCACTCCACCAATAAACCTTGCTCGTGAACAAACACGGGCTTCGGGCCTAAATTGAGCGAAGCAATCGCGTTGAGAACTTGATATTCATTGTGGCGAGATATAGCAAAGGCATTGCATACATTACTGGTCGGTCGCCAGACGTAAGCAAGGCCCTCAGATGATTCCAACCGCCAACAGCGATTGGTCAATCCACCAGTGACGGTTTGAACCTTCACTGGTGGCGAAGTAAAGAAGCCATCAAGAGTATTTAAACTCGGGTCTAATTGTTTCGCTTGTTGCCAAGAAAACCACGCCATGAATGACTTCTCCACTCAAGGTCATATGACCAAAAAGAATCAATTAAAGACCAAATAGGCTCTTAGATTGCTCTTTGCGGATTTCTGTTTCATCCGCCCATTCAATCAGACCTGTTTCTAGATCCATTAGACGCATCGTCATTTTGTAGTAAACGTCTTTGTCACTACCTGCATTTTTCACGATGCTAGAAAGGTTTCCGTAAAGCATGTATTGCGCACCGACCATTTTACCGAATTGGATTGCCGTGCTTTGGTTCACTAGCTCGTCAGTGTTTTGGAAGTTAAGTTGCTCACGAACAGACTCAACACGGTCCATATCTACGAAACGGAACTTGCCAGAGTTCAGCATCTTAGTAGAGATAGTGTCTGTGATTGATTCCGTATCAATATGTTCGCTTGTCTTGTTCTTGATACGCTCAACAAACACGATAGGACGTTGGTCACGAGTAATTGCTGCCACTGAACCTGACATCATCATGCTGTCGACCATTTCGCCAGCAATTTTTTGTAGATCCGTCGAACCGAAATCGATCGTTGTGGTTTCAGTCGCTTGCGCATCACCGTAAGAGACTTTGTTTGAACAACCACCCAGAATGACGGCAAGACCTAAAAGAGCAATAATACTTTTTTTCATGAGAGTTCCTTAGTTTGTGTTTCGTCCCGAGATGTCTCCATCTTGGGAAAGCAGCATAGCTACCTAAAAAATATGTATCCCAAAGCTTGGGTTAGTTATCTTGTGCTTCGCGAATTTGTACACGGAATTGAGTCCCATTCGGGCTCACTGTCACTTCAGACAAAGTCACTTGTTCAAATCCACGCACAATCATTTTGCGCCATGGACCTGGTTTGGTATTCACTTCTAATCCAGTATTGTCATACCAGTAAAAACGATAAAGAATCTCTTGATCGCCTTTGTAATTACTGCTCAGTTGAACAACACCGCGTGGACGGTCATCCACATAAGTCGTGGTAATGTTGTCTACCAACAGGCGACTACCCATGACGTTATCGTGGAAGAAAACCTTTTGCGTTTGGCCATCGATTCGGATTCCCGCAGTGTTATCTGCACAACCTGCTAAACCTACTATCACTGCCAAACCTATAAGCCATGCTCTCATTACAACCTCCCTAGCTGTTTATGCCACACCGTAGAATGTGTTCCCTGACGAGAAACCCAAACCAACGTTGTTTGCTGTGCTGGCACTTCGAATTGATACACCTGATCACCAACGTTCAGACTCTGCTGACCCGGCTTGACGACTTTCGATGCCGTTTTCACCGTGCCCGGAAGTGTCTGCCAACTTCTGGTATCAGGTTGTTCAGTTAGTGTATTCCACACGTTGAAAAGAATGTTGCCGACATCATCACCCTTCGCCGCTTCTTTTCGAATTCTGTCTTTAGCCCAAACACGAATTGCCTGACGAATCACAATCGTAGTTAAACGCTCGTGCAAATCGTTTTGCGCCATGGCATTCACATCGGCCAATGTGCTCGAAGGTAGCTTTTTACCATTCAACGCAACATCACCAAAACGTTGTGTTCCGCGCTTCGGATAATAAGGCAGAGCGAGCGAGTAGATCGCGCCATCACCTCGGCTGTCATAGATTGGCAAATCAATACGCCAATCTTGTAGCGCTTCCACCACGCCTTGCTCATCAATCACAATCACGCGACCTTGCGACTTACTCAGCCCTGATGGTGCTTTGCCGTAGCGCTTCTCTAGCATCCTAAGATCTTGACGCATTCCGAGCTTTTTCGCGGCATACATGGTGCTTTCAATCACTTGCTTGTTATCTGGCATCACTGCAAGTGCACGACGATAGTCTACATACGCACTGTTCAAATCTCGTGACGCTTCATACAGCAACCCAGAAAGGTAGAATAAGTAACTATTTTGTACAGAGCTCAGCTTTTTGCCTGCGTCTGGGTAGTTGGCTAACACGCTACCTAAGTTCGCTGACATACCTTGCTTCTTAAGATCCTTCTCTGCTTGGTTTAGTTCCTTTTCACGTGCTTTCTTTGCCGCTTCTTGAACTTGGTTTGCACGGCGCATTTCAACCAGCGCCCCCTCAAGGTCATTTTTTTGTAGGTAGTTCAGACCAAGGTACAAATGCAAAAAGCCGAGTTCATAGTCGGCAGGTTGGTATTCATTTAAATTGTCGTTAACGGCAAGAGAACCTACACTGGTCGCCGTTTCCGTAACAGAAATGGTAGCGCGATCTTGTTGTTTGCGTACTGCACGATCGCTGTCTTCAAGTGAACTCAGGCTGGTTGGGTAGTCTTGCGCTAGAAACGAGATTCGGCCTTGTTCAAAGTTGCCAAGTATTTCGCCACCGACATCACTCGATTGCAGTTGCTCAGCTTTGGCATATTCGCCTGCAACCACAGCTTGATAAACTTCTTTATTTTGGTCGCTATAATGACTGAACAGATTGCCAGCGGATAAGTTTGCACATCCTGTAGCAAGCAGGACCCAGCTCATCAATCCGAATAGCTTCACACCATGTTTCACATTTATCTCCACAAATGTGTTGTTCAAGGAAGGAAGAAGTGGATGAATCACCTCACCCACTCCTAAAAGATTAACTCAATACCATAGGGCCTAAAGGACGACCACCCACTAGGTGCATATGAATATGATAGACTTCCTGACCGCCATGTGAGTTACAGTTTACAATCAAACGGTAACCGTCTTCTGCAATGCCTTCTTCTTTAGCGAGCTTCTTCGCAACCGTGAACATACGGCCCATCATTGCCTCATCTTCCACTTCCACGTCATTGGTTGTCGGGATCAGTTTGTTCGGAATGATAAGGATATGGCTTGGCGCACGCGGATTGATATCACGAAATGCCGTTACTAAATCATCTTGGTAAAGGACATCTGCTGGGATTTCTTTGCGAATAATTTTGCTAAAGATGGTTTCTTCCGCCATGGGTACTCCATTTTATAAGGTGTGTAACCTATTTAGTATGCGCTAAGCCAAAAGCGAGCTCAATAAAAAACAGTGTTCACTTAACAATATCAATATAAGTCGTAACGTTGAAGCTTTTTTTGTCGTGTGCGTCATAAAACGTGCGTCGCAAACTCAATACAATCCGATGAATTTTGTTACTTTTTTAAGACAATTCTAATTTATGTTGTCTATTTTTGGGAGAGGAAGCTCACTTATGCGGGGTTCAGTAATTAAAAGGATGTATGCAGGCTTTGCGCTGATCATCGTCTTATTCGCAGTCACGATTGCCATTATGATGGGGGGCATGAATGATATTCACGGTAAGTTTGAGACTGTATCCAAGTCTTCTCTGCCGCTTGTCTCTTTATCTAACCAAACCAGTGTAGAGCTTCTTTCTGCCGACAAATCTTTTAAAGACTTCCTGACCACAGAGAATAAACAACGCATGGATCAGATGCGTCAGGAATTTGCCAAATCTCAACAAAGCTTCGAAGCAACATTGAGCCAACTTCAAGTTGCAAGCCAAATCTACCCTTCCCTTGCCGAACCTTTTTCTCAGCTTAAAGAACTTGAGCAGAGCTACTTTACCGAAGCAAAGGAAGCCATAGATAACTACGAAGCGATGTTCGCTGCACAAGAAGAAGTGCAAAAATCTTCTCGTCGCTTCCAACAACTCAATACTGAGCTATCTGTGGGTCTAAAAGAATACGTGGCGGATCAATCCAGCATCTCAGTTAAAGTAATGGCGAAAAGCTACTTTATTAAGCTGAAAGATGCAGAAGTAATTACGTCAGATGCGCTGGCAAGCTCAAATCCTGAGTTTGTAACGCAAGCCGTAGCAAAAAACCGCAAGGCGGTGACGCACCTGAATTACGCTTTCCGCGGTTTGGTGACTCAACTTCCTGAACTTAAAGAAGCCTTCGGCGAGTCTGTTGAACAATTTACCCGTGACGTAGGTATGCGTGGTGGTGTATTAGACCAACACAATAACTATCTATCGGCACGTGCGGCGCTTTACAACAACATCGCTAACCTTGCCACCAAAGTTGACTCAAGCATGTCGATTCTTGAGCAGTTCACTACAACCGCAACCAATAAGCTGAACGAATCTCTTGCAGACGCAGGCGACATCTACTCAGCAGGCGTTACCAAAGCGATTGTGATTGGCGTCATTGTGGTGTTGTTTGCAACGGCTATCGGTTACCACATTGCTCATAGTGTTCGTGAGCCACTGACTCGTATTCTGAAGGCATTAGAAGGTCTGACAGAAGGCGACATGACGCAACGCATTGATATTCGTTACAACAACGAATTCAGCCGTGTGAGTGGCCATATCAATACGCTGGCAGACAGCCTACATAACATCCTTGTTAAGCTGAACGACGCATCAGAAAACCTAGCGTCTACAGCCTCAACGAACGAGCAGACTTCTTCTCAAGCACAAGCTCAGTTGAACTCTCAGCGTGAGCAAACCGCAAACGTAGCCACGGCAATGACAGAGATGTCTCACTCAGTGCAAGAAGTCGCGCAAAGTGCTCAAGGCTCGTTAGAGATGGTACAGCGTGTTGAGACGGCTTCAGATCAAGGCCGTAACGTCATGAACAGCAACATCTCGACCATCAACCAGCTTGAGACACGCTTAAACGAATCCGTCTCTGCGGTTTCTGAGCTACAAAAAATGAGTGGCCAAATCGGCTCGATTCTGGATGTGATTCGTAATATTGCCGAACAAACCAACCTGCTTGCGCTGAATGCGGCGATCGAAGCGGCACGTGCTGGTGAACAGGGGCGCGGTTTTGCGGTAGTGGCAGATGAAGTTCGCGTGCTGGCTTCCAAGACCACACAATCGACAACTGAGATTGAAGCAATGATCAGTAACCTTCAATCCAGTTCTCAGTCTGCTAACCAAGTTATTCAAAGTTGTATGAGTGATATGGAAATGTCTGTTGAGCAAGCCTCTGAGGCAAACAGCTCAATGGAAGAAATCCAAGCGCTGATCATCGAAATCAGTCAGATGAGTACCCACATATCCCAAGCGGCGGCTGAGCAGAGCGAGACTTCCGCGGATATTGCGCGCAGCATTGAAGACATCAATAGCATTGCTGACCAGAGCTACCATGCGATGTCCAGCATCGCGCAAACCAGTGAATCTTTAACTCAACTGGCACATCAACAAAACGAACTGGTTCATCGATTTAAACTATAAAGTTTTATGTAAAAACTAGAAAATTAATTGCAACCAACTGTATAAGGGCGACTTTTTTATTAAAGTCGCCCTTGTTTTTTATGAGCTGTGTCTACATATGGTTTATATGGCCTGCTCATCCCTTTTCTTTTCTCTTTTCGAGCAAGCCAAATAAGAAGGAAAACCTATGGCTGTTCATGTTGGTATTATCGACCAAGATCCAGTGAGATTAGTCACTCCTCTTTTGGATAATCGCACTGTAAGTACACATATCGTCTTCATCGGCGACAAAAGCCAATCCGATATGTACGAGCGACTGAGCGCAGTATTAGAGCAGCGAGAAATTACGTCTGAATTCTTTGAAATTCCTTCTGCAGTAAACACTTCTCTGATCAAACAATCTGTCCATCAATTGGCAAAAGACCTCCATGACCGAGGTGAAGAAGTAAAACTCAATGCAAGCTGTGGCCTCCGTCACCGACTGCTTTCCGTGTACGAAGTCTTCCGTACGTACCGCTGGCCAATCTTCGTAGTAGAACCAAACAGCGACAAACTGTGCTGGCTTTACCCAGATGGCAAAGAAGACACGCAAGTGGAAGACCACATTACGATTTCTGATTACCTCACTATTTTCGGTGCGCGCGGTGAATTCCACCACGTAGACCTTCCACCTCAACTCGATCAAAAGCTTTACGAACTGGGTGAACGCTGGGCATCTAACGCGCTGGAGCTTGGCCCTGGCCTTGCAACACTGAACTACCTTGCAACTACTTGTCGTAAAGAACAAAAGCTGGATGTGGAGCTTTCTGAGAAGCAACAAGGCTACCGTGAGCTGAACATGCTACTGACCGATTTGGTTGAAGCGCAAATCGCCACTTACGAAAACGGTGTTCTAACCTTCGCTGACGAAGATGCTCGTCGTTTCTCTAACGGTGAATGGCTAGAAACGCTGGTGCACAGCACAGTGAAACAAATCCAAGACACCATGCCGACGATCCAAGACCGTTCGTTGAATGTGCAGGTTTACCGCAAACTCGGTGAAAGCGAAGTGCGCAATGAACTTGACGTAGCAACGGTGGTAAACAACAAGCTTCACATCATTGAATGTAAGACGAAAGGCATGCGTGATGATGGCGATGACACCCTGTACAAGCTGGAATCGTTACGTGACTTATTAGGTGGCCTGCAAGCGCGAGCGATGCTAGTTAGCTTCCGCCCACTGCGTCACAACGACATCACTCGTGCAGAGGACTTAGGTTTAGCATTGATCGGCCCTGATGAGCTGAAAGATCTCAAAACGCACCTAACCGCATGGTTTAAAGCCGCTGGCGGTTCTGACGAAATCTAATCATTAACATCCGATCAAAAAAAGCAGCCTCGAGCTGCTTTTTTATTGCGGCAGATTTGTTGTTTGAATACTCCGGCAACACTGCCAGATAGAAAAAGCCAGAGGCGAACCTCTGGCTTTTCCCGTTTGTTTAAATGCCAACTAAATGTTGTGCTTAAAGCATCTTACGCGCTGCTTCTACTACAACTTTAATTGAGCGAGCTTCCGTTTCTTTCAGCGTTGAATGATCTGGAATCTCTTTTTGTGTACGGTTGATGATTACACCCGCCACACAACCTGCTTTCAGGCCTGAGCTTGCACACATAGTTAGCAGTGTTGCTGACTCCATTTCGAAGTTCAGAACGCCCATGTCTTGCCACTCTTGCATAGAACCTTGGAAACGCTTAACAACACGGCCAGAGAAAGTGTCGTAACGCTCTTGACCTGGGTAGAAAGTGTCACTTGAAGCAGTCACACCCATATGAACTGTTGCACCAGACTCTTCAACCGCTGCCTTCATTGCTGTTGCGATTTCAAAATCTGCAACTGCTGGGAACTCCATTGGAGCAAAGTGTAGGCTCGCGCCGTCTAGACGAACAGAACCTGTAGTAACGATCATGTCACCCACGTTTACGTGTGGTTGGATTGCACCAGTAGTACCTACACGTAGGAAAGTGCGAACGCCAAGCTGCGCTAACTCTTCTACTGCGATAGAAGTAGATGGGCCACCGATACCAGTAGAACAAACCACAACAGGTTTACCGTCCAGCTCTGCACGGTATAGCGTGTATTCACGGTGACTTGCTAGAAATACTGGGTTTTCCATTTCTTCAGCGATTTTTTGTACGCGTGCTGGATCGCCTGGAATGATTGCTAGAGTAGCACCATTAAGATCCGCTTCAGTAACACCTAAATGGAATACAGCTTGAGACATAAGTCGCTCCTTGTTGTGGCTTATTTTGTAAACAATAAGCTCATTAATAAGTTGTTGGGTACAGATGCACTGTAGCGAACCTTTCACTAACATTGAGTGATCACAGTCACAATGAAACGATGCAATAAATCTACACTTTCAAATAAAAACGGTTTTGATCACACTTTTGGAGCCATAAGATCATTTCGTTGCATACCAATGAGTGATTTACCGAACGAATCATTCACCTTTGTTATCTCCACCTTCAGGACAGAAAAAGCCCAAGGTACGATGACCTCGGGCTATTTATTCAACATTCAAAGATATACGAAAGGTTGATACTACTTCACTTGTTTTGGTTCGAAGCGAAGCAGACGCAGTGCATTCAGTGTGACCAGTGCCGTAGCACCACTATCGGCAAGAACGGCAACCCATAAACCGGTAATACCCAGTAAGCTTGTTACTAAGAACACACCTTTTAGGCCTAATGCTAACGCCACATTCTGACGAATGTTATTCAGCGTCGCACGTGATAGTTCAATCATACCAGCGAGTTCGATCAAACGGTTGTGAGTCAGCGCGGCATCAGCCGTTTCGAGTGCAACGTCAGTACCACCGCCCATCGCAATGCCAATGCTTGAAGCCTTCATCGCTGGTGCGTCGTTAATACCATCGCCTACCATCGCAACGGTACGCTGCGCTGAAATCTCTTCTACATAATGCACTTTGTCTGCTGGTAGCAAACTTGCTTTGTAATCAAGGCCAATTTGGTTCGCAATTGCTTCAGCACAGCGAGGGTTGTCACCTGTTAGCATCACAGATGAAATACCCAGTTTCTTCAATGCAGCAACGGCTTGTTGAGCATCTTGACGAAGCGTGTCCTGCCAAGCAATCAAACCTATCACTTCGTGATCATGGCGTGCGATAACCACGGTTTTACCCTGCCCTTCCAACGCCAAGACTTGCTGCTCTACCTTTTGTGAGATTGGGAAGTCAGCTTTCGATGGTGCAATCACCTGAACCAGTTTGCCTTCAACAAGGCCTGTCACACCAGAACCAACCTGTGCGGTTTTGTCTGCAGCTTCAGGAATGTTGATGCTTTGTTCTTGCGCTTTGTTCACCAAAGAAATTGCTAGCGGGTGGCTTGAGCCAATTTCAATCGACGCCGTCAGGCGAAGCAATTGCTCTTCAGTCACATCAAACGGCACCACATCAGTCACTTGTGGTTTACCTTGTGTCAACGTACCCGTTTTGTCGAAAGCGACCGATTCAACACGACCCAATAGCTCAAGCGCAGCACCACCTTTGATCAGTGCGCCTCGTTTTGCTGCCGCTGCCAAGCCAGAAGTGATCGCCGCTGGCGTAGAGATAACCAAAGCACATGGACATGCAATCAACAGCAATGCTAAACCACGGTATACCCACGTTTCCCAAGGTTGAGCAAACAACAATGGTGGTGTAATGATGACTAATAGAGAAACAAGCATCATCAACGGTGTGTACCAACGGCTGAACTTATCGAGGAAACGTTCAAGTGGTGCTTTGCGTGATTCTGCTTCTTCAATCAAATGTAGTATACGGTCAATCGCGTTCTCACCTTGGCGAGACGTCACTTTGACTTGAACGACTTTATCGACAACCACAGCACCCGCCATGATTTTGCCGCCTTCGTTATGCTCTACGGGAACGGACTCGCCCGTTAATGCACTTTCATCAAAGCTTGCCGCTTGAGTCATCAGCAAACCATCAGCTGGCATACGACCGCCAGGCGCAACTTCAATCACATCACCCGGTTGTAGCTGTGACGCAGGCACTTCTTGACGTTCACCATCTACAATCAGCGTTGTATTCTCTGGAACAAGATCCATCAAAGCTTGAACACCGCTACGAGCACGAGATGATGCATATGCTTCTAACTTTTCACCAATAAGGAAAAGCAATAGCACCATCGCCGCTTCAGCGGTTTCACCGAGGTAAAGCGCACCTAACGCCGCCACACTCATTAATGTTTCAATCGCAAATGGCGTACCAGTACGAGCCAACTTGACCGCTTTCATCGCAACCGGGTATAAGCCGAGCAAACAGGTTAAAGTAAATAGCCAATTACTCAGCGTTGGATTGAAGTCAGAAATGATGCCAGCAAACGCCATCGCACCTGCAATGGATAGGATTTGAACATTGTCTTTGATAACGCCCAACCAACCCTTTTTCTCTGCTTTTGGTTTGGGTGCATCTGTCGAAGCCAATGGGAAACCGGTTTGTTGAGAAACTTGCTCGATGACAGGCGCAAGTGCACGGTTATCCAACTCCACGACCAGTTTTTCAGTCGCGAATAAGACTTTGGCGTTCGTAACCCCCTCAATAGAAGAAATAGCCTTTTCAAGTTTTTGAGCACAAGCAGGACAATCCATACCTGATACTAACCAGCTATGGCGAATGGAGGATTCAAGGGGTTCGGCAGGGCCTTCGTCTTCAACAGAATCCGAGCTACAGCTTCCGCCACTGCAGCAAGAATCTTCCGAAGTTACGACGGTTGCTTGCGTAATATTAAGCGTTGGCTTTGCTGGTGCGCAGCAAGAATCGTTTGCTCCTAGCGCCACCGCAGATTTGACTTTGCCTGTTTGGCAACCTTGATGTTTCGTACACATAATTCACTTTCCTTATTGGTGATAAGTCTCTATTTATTAATAAGAATAAACCTTAGAGCTAACTCCAAGGTCAAGTGTATTTATGTGCATTTCACGAAATTTATGCTTTCTCATCTTCCAAAGCGGTCGCTACCTCATCTATCAACACCGCATCATGGGAACAAAAAGGCTGAGTATTGACGCAAGTGATCGCAGGATCGTCTTCAATGTCTTCTTCTCCGAAGTTTTGCATCAGATCTTTAATGTGTTTGTTCAGCACCACTAACGCCAGCAACCCAAACACTATCGTACCCACTGCTTGCCCATATAACACACCAAGCGCGCCATACCATTGCGATCCAAAGTAAACAAAAGGCAGAGTACCAATTGTTGCTTTACCCAAATTCAACGCCGTGGAATAAAGCGGTTTACCGAGATTATTGAAAGAAGTGTTGGCGACAAACAAAGTCCCATTGAAGACAAACGTAATGGCAACATAGGTGCAAAATGCGATAACAATAATCGCGGCGTCCCCCGTTAGGCTAAACATCGCTACGATGTAATCTTGCAGCACATAAAGCAGAGCACAGACACCTAGGGTGTAAATCGTAGTCACCAGTAAAGAGTCGCTCAGAGTGCGCTTCACACGATCCATACGCTCTGCACCAAAGTTCTGCCCAATGATCGGGCCAACCGCGCCAGAAAGCGCAAAAATAACAGCAAAGCACACTGGCGTTAAACGCCCTATCACGGCAAAACCTGCCACAAAATCTTCACCAAATTGTGCAATGTGTGTGGTCACAATCGCATTACCAATTGGTGTGGCAGTGTTGGTGATAATAGCCGGTATCGCGATCGCCAAGATAGGTTTGAGATTATTTCTGAAGATATCGAAGTCTGGAAGAGACACCAATTTGTGCACGTTAATCAGCGGATAAAGGGAGAAAGCCAATACTGTGAAACGAGCGATCACAGAAGCCGCTGCAGCCCCTTCTACGTTCCATTTAAAGACAAAGATAAACAGTGGATCGAGAATCGCGTTAACAATACCACCAGCTAAAGTTGCCCACATAGAGCGCTTTGCATCACCCGCGGCTCGCAAACCGGCACCTGCCGACATACCCAATGCCAGAATCGGCGCACTTGGCAGTAGAATGTTGAGATACGCTTTAGCACGCTCAGCAGCAACACCCTCAGCACCGATGGCGGCTAATAGCTCTGGGATATGAATGTACATACCAATGGTGATGACCAAGCTGATCATAAAAGCAACCAACATGATACTGCCACTGGTCAGACTAGCGCGTTCAAAGTCCTTTGCGCCAATCGCTTTAGATACCAGGGCGCCCATGGCAATCGACGTGCCGATAGAGGCTGAAGTGGAAAAGAAGATCAACGTTCCTGCAAAGCCGACGGCAGCCGCGAGCTCCACCTGCCCCAGCATACTGATGAAGAGCATATCGAGTAAATCGACGACAAACAGAGCCATCAAACCAACGGAACCGGCTCCAGACATCACCAGAATGTGGCGCATCGTAGAACCTTGGACAAACTTCGCGTCTTGCGTAGACATACTCTTCCTCAACGACAAAAAGACGCCGAGGCGTCTTTCGTCTTAATACTTATTATTTTGATATTAAACGGGATGTTGGAAACATTCGTTTAGCGTTTTGCCGATAGCTCTTAATACATCGCGTCTTGTAATCACACCGACGAGCTTCTCTTTATCATCGACCACAGGATACATTTTAGGTTTACCTATCTGCATCATGTCAGCCAGTTCGATAATAGACATTTCTGGCGACACAGACAGAACATCGTCATGCATACACTCTTCTACTGTATGTGTATCCTGACAGTGATAACTGGCTTTAACGAGTTTGTCTAAAAGGTCTTGCTCAGAAAGGAATCCAATGACTTTCTCGTTTTCGTTAATCACAGGCCCACCTAGAGTAACACTTTGCATCACCTTGTCCAAAGCCGCCGTCAACGACATGTCCTTGGTGAAAGTCACCGCCTGTAACGTCATATAATCTTTAACTTTAAGTGAGTGCATTCTTATCTCCTTAGCGGCACGTTTTTGCTGCCTTTAAGATAAGTGTCGTCTAATTTCTTGATTTTACTAAATGGAAATTAGCAATTTTATTTATAGGTGCTGTCTATTGATCTTTATCCAAATCAATACATAACACAAACCTATAGATATGCAGTTGCATATTTATTTAAAGTCACATGGAAAAACTATTTCGCTGCAAGCAAAGAATATACAAGCTTGAAATCATTCGAGTCAGAAACGAGTCACACAGAAAGACCAAAAAGAAATAACTAGCTATGCAGTACAAACAAAAAAGCCAGCCCCAAATCAGGCTGGCTTTCATTGTATTATCACGCAATAAAATTATGCGTTTTGCATTGCTTCAACGATGTCACGAGCAACGGCTTCCGCTACTTTAATACCATCGATACCCGCAGAAAGGATACCACCCGCGTAGCCAGCACCTTCGCCCGCAGGGAAGAAGCCTTTCAGGTTGATGCTCTGGAAGTCTTTACCACGCTTGATGCAAACTGGAGAAGACGTACGCGTCTCAACACCAGTCAGTAGGCCGTCTTCAGAAGCAAAGCCTTTGATCTTACGATCGAACGCTGGAATAGCTTCACGAATCGCTTCAATAGCAAACGCCGGTAACGCTTTTGATAGGTCAGTCAGTTTGATGCCCGGAGTGAATGATGGCTCAACATCGCCCAGCGCACTTGGATCGCGACCTTTCAGGAAGTCACCAATCTTCTGTGCTGGAGCGTCGTAGTTCTCGCCGCCTAGTGCGTAAGCGCCCGATTCTAGTTCACGCTGGAAGCGGATACCCGCTAGCGGATCTCCCGGGTAATCGACTTCTGGAGAGATGCCCACAACGATGGCGCTGTTCGCGTTGCGTTCTGCACGAGAGTATTGGCTCATACCGTTAGTTACTACGCGACCTTCTTCAGATGTTGCAGCAACTACCGTACCACCAGGGCACATACAGAAGCTGTAAACCGTACGGCCATTCTTACAATGGTGAACCAGTTTGTAGTCTGCCGCACCAAGAATTGGGTGGCCTGCATTTGGACCAAAGCGTGCTTCGTCGATCATCGATTGTTTGTGCTCGATACGGAAACCAACAGAAAACGGCTTCGCTTCCATGTAAACGCCACGGTCGTGCAGCATTTCAAAGGTATCACGAGCACTATGGCCTACCGCTAGTACTACGTGACGAGATTTGATCTCTTCACCGTTTGATAGCGTTACGCCTGTGATTTGACCATCTTCCATATGTAGATCGTCAACACGAGTGCTAAAGCGAATCTCACCACCTAGTTCGATGATTTTCGCGCGCATCTTTTCGATCATGGTAACCAGTTTAAAGGTACCGATGTGCGGCTTACTTACGTATAGAATTTCTTCTGGAGCACCAGCTGCTACAAACTCAGTGATCACTTTACGACCATAGAAGTTTGGATCTTTCACTTGGCTGTAAAGCTTACCATCAGAGAAAGTGCCTGCACCGCCCTCACCAAACTGTACGTTTGATTCTGGGTTTAGTGTGCGCTTACGCCAGAAGCCGAACGTGTCTTTAGTACGCTCACGTACTTCTTTACCACGCTCAACGATGATTGGGTTAAAGCCCATTTGAGCCAAAACCAGACCCGCAAACAAACCACAAGGACCAAAACCGATCACCACAGGGCGCTCTGTTAGGTTCTCTGGTGCTTTCGCTACAAAATTGTATTCCATATCTGGTGTTTGGCGAACGTGCGGATCTTTTTCGAATTTCGCTAACAACGCTTCTTCATCACCTTCAACGATGATGTCTAGCGTGTAGATAAGGTGAATGTTGGTTTTCTTACGAGCATCGTAGCCGCGTCTAAAGACATTAAAAGAGATAACTTTCTCAGCAGCAATGCCAAGCTTTTTAGTAATCGCGTCCAATAGCGCGCCTTCCTCGTGATCAAGAGGAAGTTTAATTTCATTAATACGAATCATGTGATGTCTCGTTATGGTAGGTGTCTTAGCCAAAGCCACACATTTCCCTCCATATCTAAGGAGAAAAAAGATGGTCAGCTCACAATGGCGCGCATTCTACGAGAAATTGATTTGTCTGTCATACTAAATCCAAGTTGCGCGGCGGAATTAACGTAGCGAATGTTGAATTTTGCCTTGGGATGAGTATTATCCCCATTCTTCAATTTTGACTAACTTAAGAGCTGATTATCATGGCGTTTGTCGTAACCGATAACTGTATCCAATGTAAATACACTGACTGTGTCGCGGTATGCCCTGCAGATGCCTTCCACGAAGGCCCGAACTTTATGGTAATCAATCCGATTGAATGCATCGACTGTGGCTTGTGCGTGGACGAATGTGCCGCAGCCGCTATCTTCCAAGAAGACGAGCTACCAGAAGATCAAGTGATCTACAAAGAGCTCAACGCAGAACTTGCTGAAATCTGGCCGGTACAAACCGAAGTGAAGCCAGCAATGGATGAAGCGGAAAAGTGGAATGGTGTGCCAAACAAGTTGGACATGCTAGAAAAATAAGTGCATTAAAACGAAAAAAGCGTAATGAACCTCAACTTGAAAAAGTCTGGCTCGTTACGCTTTTTTTTGTATCTATGATTCGTTGATACGATTAGCTGTGTTGACGACGCATGTTGTCCAGAATAATACCTGTCGCCATTGCTACGTTTAGAGACTCAGCACCACCAAACGCTGGAATAGTGATTTTATCGGTCACAAACTTCGATGCCGCCTCACGTACACCATGAGATTCACTACCCATCAACAAAATGCCGTCTGCTGAGAATTCCGTTTTGTGCACGCTTTCACCTTCAAGGAAAGCGCCATACACCGGCAAGTTTGCATCTTCCAAGTAGCTTGGTAAATCCACTAGACTCACTTGCACACGACCAAAGCTGCCCATGGTTGCGCTAATGGTTTTCGGGTTATATGGGTCGGCACAATCCGTACTCGCGATGATGTGCTTGATACCGTACCAATCCGCAACGCGAATGATCGTACCTAGGTTGCCCGGATCAGAAACACCATCCAATGCTATCATCAAGCCTTTTGCCTGAGGCACTGTTACGTTTGGAATTTCAACCACAGCAATAGCGGCATTGTTGCTCACCAGCGTACTTGCTTTGGTTAGCTCATCCAGTGATGCCTCAATGCACTCGAAACCATTGAGTTCATGACTGTGCTGCTCTAGAAACTCAGCAGTTGCAAAGATTTGCTTTACACTCAACGAACTGTTCGCCAATTCCAGTACATTCTTTTCACCTTGAACCAGAAATAAGCCGTGCGCTTTACGCTGCTTCTTTTGACCCAAAGCACGAAGCAGTTTTAGTTGGTTTTTTGAAATCATGAAAATATCCCAGGTGAAAATGGCATGAACTAGAGCGCCAGATTATAGAATAAAGTGAAATGAACAAAAAGAGACGCCGGAAACGAAAAAGCCTCGCTGTATAAGCGAGGCTTTTAAAGTGATGCTTGCGATATAACTTAGCATAGCCCGAACGGGCTTTCAAATAGTTACAAAACTATTTGCAGCATAAGTTCGCACAAGATTGCATCAAAAGTCTGCATATTTGGCCTAATACTGAAAGTCAATGTTGTAAAATTACCACACTTCTATCAGTCTCTTGAGTGACTTAGTGGGCGTGAACGTAGCAAACTTTTGGACAAAACCTTGCCAGTGACTTTCCTAAATTAGTAAACGGCGGATTAATTTAAATATGGAAAAGTTGTGTAGGCAAATCGCAAGACACACTCTGTAGTTTCTAAGTCAGTTTGCTAACCACCGATGAACTAGTGAAACAAGCGACTGGCGAAACTCTGAAAGCTAGTTACTTTATGGATCATTTGAAAGGTCGTTATCTGTAAACAAAAACGGCTCAGCAGTATTCAAGCTGCCGAGCCGATACCATCACTAGCTTGTCTATACAACTGAAGCTGTTTTAGTTGTTGGCTCTTCCTCTTTCGAGTTGACTTCAGGAGTCGTTGCTACGTCAACTACATCCAACATATCTTTTTCTTTCTTCTCGATTTTATTTCTTTCTTTAGCATTTAGGTGTCGTAACAGTGGGCTGACCAAAGGCACGTTATCTAAACGATTAATTGCATCGGCTAATTTTGAACTTTTATCAATCGCATCAATAATCGGATGATCTGAGTTGTTATAATCAGATATTAGCTTACCTGGGTTTTCGCTGTTAACTTGGAGCAAGTTGAAAAGCAATTTAGTTCTTAACTCACCACTAGTGTCATCTTCGCCAATTGTATCAATCTGATTTGACAAGCCTTCAAACGTTCGGCTCGAAACTTCTTTATGTGTGTACTCTTCAATTAGTCGTTTACTTAGCTTATAGCTCTTGTTTGATGAGTAAGCGACCCATAGGATAGGAGCGTAAACAGGTAGCATCATAGAGTAAATCATCGGAGCATCTTGAATAACGGAAGCAAACTGCTCACTCAAAAATATTACTCGAACCATACTGAATGCAACTGGCAACAAAGAGCACACTATCAACCAGCGAATAGCTTTATTGAACGAAACCTCATGTTTATCTAATTGTTCTTTTTCGACTTTAATTTTGTCGATATATGCACCAGAAAGACCAGCCGTAAGCGCATCGGGAAGAAGTGATTTTATCTGTTCAATAATTGAGCTATATTGCTTTTCACCTTTTGATATGAACAACTCTAACCCTTCTTTGTATTGGCCTTCAATAGAGTCTAGTTTTTCATTGTATCTTTGCTCTACGCTCGAAACTTCCTCGTTTAACGATGCAACATCATTTTTGATTTTAGAATAAGCATCTTCAAGTTCTTCTTTTAAGCCACCTTGTTCTACTTCTTCACCGTTGTCATCTTCATATGTAAAGCCAAAGACTTCACCATGAAGAGTGTCAAATTCATTTTTCTGTTTAGTTGCATTACTCAGCAAAGATTTCAACTTACTTGCAACTAATTCGGTATTGGTTACTTGTTCTGATAACGACTCGACTTTCAACGCCAAGCGATCTTTCTCAGCAACTAAACGATTAAGCTCCTGTAAAGCTTCGTCAATTTCTGCTTTAGATTCTAAGTATTGTTCATGGTATTGAGCTATTGATTCTGATTTATCAAAAGCAGTAGACCCATACTCTTTGATAGTTGCCAGATTCGAGTCTGATTCATCTTTCAATGAAATGACTAGTTCATGAGCATCTTCAACACTTTTGTAAATGGCATCAATCTCACCCAATCGTTCTTCAGCTTTGTTTTTTACTTCGGTGGCTTTGTTCCTAGCTCCCAAAGCTTTGGAATAATGATCTGGTGCGCTCTGCTCCAGCAACTCAAGCTGTTTATTAGTCTTTTCTAATTTTTCTTTAAGAGCATTCATCTCTGTCCAGAGATACTCTTTCTCTTTGTTTAGCTTTTCTGTTAGTCGATCTTCTGTAGTCAAAAACAAAGCTATTACCTACCCTATGCCACAACGTTAATATTGATGTATTTTCTATCAATTCACTTTTAAAATCAAAAGCATGAACAAATGAGCACCAATAACTAAGATGAAATTAAACTTAGACCACGCCAATCACATAGCCTAGATGTTTATCTTGCAGAAGCGAATACGGTAGCCGTTAAAAAGCGATTGAAAAAAGCACTCAAAAACCACTGCCAAGGTGATCAATCGTAAACTCAGTTCATCACTAACAGATGTACTCGTTCGTATGTTTGAACCGAGAGACGCCACCCTACAACTGCTACAACTAATGGGCCGCGTCTTGCCTTTTGCTTCCATTAGTTAAATTATTGCAAATACTGAAATTGAAGAATGAGGCGGATGTCGAGTTAACTGATTTTGGGGCATAGGCGAGTTAGCTCGACTCAGGATGATTTTGACTCAGGATGATTTGCTAAACCATCGGTACTTGCAGTATGGTTTGTTTGGAACAGTGGTCAGAAAGTAAAGGCACACCTATAAAGCCAATAAAGCAAATTTCGAAAGCTCGAAGTGCGAAAATTGAAAGCATGAAAGCAATTAAAGCTGCTTACCTGAAGGCTAAGGCTGAAGGAAGCATCAAGACTTACCGAATTACGCGAACCCGTTAGCGAGCATGTAGAGGTAGATTTAAGCTCTGGTTGCTTTGTTGTTGAGTTTAAGGATAGACTAGGTTCTATCAATGACAGCGGGACTTTTTCAGTACATTGATGTCTACTCTGATGAGTCGCAGGCCGCGCCGCGATAGCCAAAGACCTCCGCCTTTCAATAGCCCTGTTCTCTTACGCTCATAGAGTATTGACCGCAGGTAGCGCGTTATAGAGCCACTATTTAGTGGCTCTTGTCGTATCTGAGCGTTAGAAAAGCTAAAGTCTTTCCCTTCGAGTTTCCCAAGTTCATATGTGGGTCGTAACAAAGTTCGGGGCATTTTTGATTTTGACTGATTTGTGCAACAGACTGTTGCACAATTAGAAGATTGGATTGGAGTTGTTGCAGAATTTGCAACAACTTACGCTTTCCTCGAAGCCTTAGTATTTGATACTAGAAAAGTATGTATCCGAGTGTTAGGCCCACAACCATTATGATGATACTGGTTAACGTCATATTGTTGTCGACCCATTCATCAAGCTTACTCATTCGAAGTTCCTCTTTCTTTGCTAATCATGTCAAAACCATGTTCAACTCCATAAATTACTTCACGTAGAAGTGCCTTATTTGGTGAATTCAAATTAGCAATGACTCGACCAATTGCATTACCCAAGTCACAAAACTCAATATCACCATCTGGAAGGCTATCAAGTGCTAACTTGAGGTTTGAAAGAAAAATATCAGGGTTCAGCAAATCTAAACTAGGTTCATCGAAAACCTCATTTCGGTTGGCCATGAAATCATCTGTAACCCTTTCTCCCCCGTCGGCGAAGGATATCCAATCAGGTTTTGTTTCGCTCTTTGCAAGCAAATCACTGTGGGTATTATAAGGAGTCATCCCTTCTAGCAACTCTTTTTCGGTCAACTTTTTCTTACTCATCGCATACAACCTGACAGGATATTTAGATTAGTTGCAGTATAGCAAAATCAGCTAGACTGCCGTTAGAACGAATACGCTGAAACAAACTTCGGGGCAGATTCGTGTCAGGCCCCCTTGGTAAAACGACGTGTCAGTTGCTCTCAATCGCACCAAGTTTATCAATAACAAAATCTAAAAATACTTTCACTCGTTCAGGTTGATAAGCACCTCCACGGTATAGAGCGTTCAGCGGATACTTAAGTGGTTTAAAACCGATATCAAGTTTTTGCAGGAGTCCCTTTTCCACATAAGTTGCAGCGATAATATCGGGTTGATAGCTTGCTCCAACCGCTGAGAGCGTCAACTGGCGGATAAGCCGTGGACTATTGCTTTTGAAAACGGCGTGTACTGCGAGATTATGACAAGCATTACTTTGCTTCATAACGCTATCCACAGGCCAACGAGCTGTTGAGTGAAGGTTGCTGTCGATAAGGCAAGGTAATTGTTTTAATTCCATATCATCGCAGCACTGTTTTGCTAACTCAGGCGCGGCATAAACTGAACTTTGAAGGGACATTACTTTACGATATTTTAAGTTGGAGTCTTCGAGTTCACTAGCACGAAAAGCGATGTCTATGCCTTGCTCGACTAAATCCAGTTTTTGATTAGTAACGATGATATCAATCTGAATATCTGGATATCGCGCGTGGAACTCTGGAATAATTGGGCTTAATAATTCCTCAGCAAAACCCTGTGAAGCCGTTACACGAATAGAGCCATAAGCTTCTTTATTATTTGAGTGGAGTTGATGGTATAGCTGGTCAAACTTAGCCAGAACCTGTTGTGCTTGCAGGTAGTACTCTTGGCCTGCCTGATTAACTGAAAGCTTGCGAGTGGTGCGATGAAACAGTTTGACTCCGAGCTGCTCTTCTACACGGTTTACGTATTTGGAGGTCAGGGATTTAGAAATACCTAAACGTTCAGAAGCAGCGGTAAATGAGCCTGTTTCTATCACAGCCACAACTGTTCTCATTCCATCGATAGTGTCCATAAATTATCAACATTCTGGAAATTATCATTCCATGTTAGCGGGGTTTTTCTTCTTCGCAACTTGTTCTTAAATGTAGAACAGACAACGAGCTAGGAGAAAACAATGATAAAACTATACTGGCACCCCATGTCAGGGCACGCACACCGCGCTCACATGCTATTAAATATCCTCGAATTGGACTTTGAACTCATTACCGTCGATTTACCGACTGGGGAACATAAAAGGCCAGAGTTTTTGGCACTTAACCCCTTTGGACAAATACCAGTTTTAGTCGATGGTGAAATCGTCATTTCTGATTCAAACGCGATCTTGGTTTATCTTGCTACCGTTTATGATAGAGAACAGATATGGCTTCCAAAGTCGCCTCTACTACGTGCGCATATCGAGCAGTTTCTTTCCCTAGCTGCTCATCGACTAGCTAACTCAATAGCCAAACTTCGCGCAGCGAACTTATTCAATCGCAGCATAGACAGTGCACCGCTCACTCATGAAGCACATAAGCTTCTCAAACAACTCCAGACTTACCAAAACGGCCGTCAATGGTTGGTCGGAACAAAGCCTACTATTGCGGACTTAGCCCTCTACAGTTATATCAAGTTAGCGCCAGAAGGTGGGATAAGTTTAGCTGACTACCCTGTTTTGCAAGCTTGGCTCAAACGAGTAGAAGGGCTATCTGGCTTTGTGCCTATGCAACTTTCGAATGTCGGTCTACGGAATGAGACACTAAATAGTGATGTTATCTAAATCCATTGATAATTGCTCAACTCACTTTACCTTTACTATCTAGCTAATCGTTTTTAGGTATTGGGTACCCCTTTAAAGTAGAGTGAGTTACCCACTCACTCTTGCTTTGTTACGTTTTAATTGGTTCGAACTTAGGTTATTGAGAGTTAAGAAGATCTGTTTTTTTACTTGTTTCTTATTTCGATCAAAAATGAATAAAAGTAATCCCAAAAGCAGCTTCCTGAATTAGTGTATTAATCAGGCGTAACTTCGAATGGGGCAAAGACGAGTTTGCTGAGATCGGCGTCAGCACGTCTTTGGACATAAATGTCTTGCATATCACAATGACTTTTTCATGAACATCTTCGGGTAAGACATTACAAGTTGCATTCCCACATCCCAACCTGATATCACTTCTCACATTTCATCACTCAAGTAGTATTGTTGACTCTTTGCCCCTATTAGAGCTTCCACTCACGAGCAACTAAGCGGCTTTTTTATTCCCTGTAGAGTAGAAATAGTGATTAAGATCTCGTTTTTTTATATTCAATTTAGCGACTCACGATGTGAATATGACGGCTACTTTGTCACTCATAGCCGATTTAATGTGGTAATTTTCAAAATTTAGCTGTTATTGGTGGTTTTTTTACCTAATGTAAAGCGGGCTTTTTATTATTTTTTAATTGAAATACATCTGGTTAGAGCAAATAATGGAAATACCCCATACATGGGTAAACGATTATCAATCACCAAATCGTTAAAATTAAGTCTTATCAGCTTAACTTATCACCGTGGCCACTTTGTTTTAACGACTTGGCCACGGAGATCTGCCAATGCATCCATCTATAAGATTCATCAACAGCGCCAAGCTCTCTCGGTCTGATCTTGCTTGTCTGCTCACCCCCGAAGAATGCGTACAACAATTTTCTCGATTTCGGAATCCAACTGATGTTGTGAAAAGTTTGCCTCGCGAGTTAGCACAGCGCGTCTCACTAACGGCAAAAAAATCGACAGCGGGCTTACTCAGTGCGTTGCAAAAGGAGCTTGTTCAAGCGAACTGGATTGCACTCACGAATACACCAAACCATCATTCCCTTGATGATGCTCGATTTCGGAATGCGCCTAGACTTAAATCTCGTATTGAGACATTGGCTGACATAAAAGAGAGCCGCACACCTAAAGCATCCTACAAGCCCGTTACCGACGATGTCACCTTGGTGCGTAACTACGCTCACGTGCCTTACGAACCTAGCCCAGAACATAAGATAGTGGTGGAGTTTGCGGGACAATGGTCAAGCCATGCCGCGTGTCTAATGTTACTAAAATCAGAAGATCAGGCACCGAAAGTCACCAATGCACGAAGCGACATGGAGAATCAACACCGTAGCCTTGCCACATTTGCAGGATTGAGTGAAGAAGCAAGGGACCTCTGTATTAAAGTCCCGTGTTCTAATCAACCGCAACCCATTACTCTGCCGCTCGCAACCGCACTTACACCCGTTGAAAAAGACGCCGCTATGGAAGAATGGGATAATGTATTGATACCTGTTCTCCCTATGCTTGAAAGTGGTGGAGGATCTGAGTTGTGCTCTTCTGGGTATTTCTATGTGATTTGGAACAACAAGGTGTGGCGCGAAGTAGAGGTGGCGCCGAACGGTTACTTTGCTGACGTCGATTTAGAGTACTACCGTAATGCCGAACCAGAGGGCGGCAAAGCGTTCCGCCACGTCAATATTGATGGTGCCAATTTAGTGACTGAGTATTATGTTGGGGAAGAGCCGTTTGAGCTGTATCAAGCTGGCAGTAAAGTATATTCAGGCACACTCAATGTGGACCAAGGTGCGCGCGTCTTCCGTTTGACGGAAGAAGAAGTTGAGGTGGCATTTCCAACATTAGACATCGAGCCTATTACAGTTAAAACAGTAAAAAGCCCAAGTAAAGCTGGGGACGGTGACGATAGAGTCGCACAAGGTACGCCTTTACCTCACATTTGGGTCCCTTACAAAATCAATGGAGAGATCCAGTCAGAGTGCTATCTGCACTACTCTCCACTTCAATTAACACTCGCTGAGCTTTCGAATTTAGAGAGTGATCCTAGTTCAATCGCCAAGCCATTGGCTGAGTTGAAGGTATACAGTGATTCGCAGAGTTTCGATAATACTGGGACCGTGATCATTCCGGTTGGCACGGCAAAAGAGAGTGCATTTGGGGCAGCGTTAATCAACAGTTTTACACAAAGTAATATCGCCGGATTTAAAATGGCGCCATGCGGCGACTTACCGACGATACGCTATTTACATGAGCCTTTGGTCGATCAGCCTGATGATTTCTTTGCGCTACGCAATGTTGAGCACGATTGGATAGCGAAGTCATTTTTCCGCTCTACAAAAATCGATGATGAAGGATATATGACGCATCGATTTGCGTTTCCTCCCGAAGAAGTTGAGACCGTTGATATTGTCCGAGCAGTGCATGCGAACAGCTCCACTGGCCTTCAGCGTTTGGTGGTCTTAGAAGAAAACGTACCAATTTCAGAATTCCTAGGTTAAATATGAAAAAACTACTATCTCTTTGTTTGGCGGTACTTACGCTCACGGCGTGTACCGACGATGGCCGCACCTACGTTGGCGAACATAACTACTACACGATGGAGCCGACGGAAATCGCGGAAAGCCCATCAAGTACCTATCAGGCAGGCAAGTTCCCTCGTTATCATGTATTTCGTGCTAAAGAGTGGCCACGTGAAGATTTGAACGACGCCAGCTCATACGATTTACCGCGCGTGCAATTTACTTGGGCCAATTTATCGGAGAGGAGCGTGCTAGAAAAAGGCGCACCGGCTTACACCGATTATGAAGGACGAGTAAAAGTCTGGAGTATGAAGACCGACGGTACCGACTTACGTTTGGTCACGGATCTACCATTCAAAGATACTAACCGCGATATTGTTTACAAGAAAACCAGTCGTTCACCAAATAACCGCTACGTAGCGATGAATGCAGGAACGCAGGTAAAGGTCTTTGATATCAAAGAGCAAAAAATGATTAACCTGCCTCATCAATTACATGGTCCATCTGGTTATATTTGGGCGGAGGACAGCAGTTACCTGTATTACCGTACAGGACAAGTAGGGCGTGTGGTTTATAAGTGGGATGTGAAAACTGGTCAAGTCGAAAAAACAGATATATCAATTTCAGGCGTAGGCTTGATTAAAGATGGTTTGCTTTACCACGTTGGTACAGTTGGATCGAGCATAAGAGATGAAAAGACTAATAAGGTACTCACTCAAGTACAGTGGGGAGATAATTTACCACTTTCTGCTGTAAAAACCACCTATCAAGCGATAAGTCCTGAAGGCGATAAAACATGGGCGGCGGGATCGCGCAATGCCTTTTATGTAGATTTAAAAGAAGGTGTTGAGAAACCAAGAGAAGGTGCAATGCAGTTTGCGATTGGTTTAAACAGTAAGTACGCCTTAACCAACTACAATGCCATGCGCATGTCAGTTAAAAATAACCAGACCAAACAAACTTGGGAATGGCGAGCTCTAAGCAATAACGGTACGCGCGACCCCGCGATTGTGTACAACGTCTCTGCAAACCATGGCGATTGGTTTAAGGAGACCAAGTAATGGGCTTTCAATTTGACCAAGAAGTGTATTTATTTGGGGCTTTTTTTGAAGGTGAAAAGATAGGGGATAACGTAATTTTCCCAACTTGGCACCAAGAATCGGACTTGACCGAGAAAACAGAACTAAACGGTAAAATCCGCCCTATTCCTCAGACGCCGATTATGGTGAACGCGATAGCGGGTGTGGATGCTCAGCTTTGGGGCACCACTCTAGAAGGAAAAATCGTTGAGTTAGGCATGGGAGAGCCTTTATCGAAATCTGCAGCGCAGCCTCTTAATGGCGAAAAGGTCGATGGGGAAGAGCCTGCAACTGAAGATAAAGAAAACTTCATGATTTTGCATCCAGGTGCGCGCAAAGAGAATATCCAAAAAGACATCGATTATGAGTTGAGCTTCCCGCCGATTAGCTGGCTGTCACAGATGATTGCCCCGCCGGATTACAAAGACGGAGGCGCATCTGATGTCGCGACATTAGCAGAAAACATCAAACATTTTGCGACGACCATCGACGGGGTTGCTAATGGTAAGCGTCAAACAGGGGTTAAGTTTAAGCTGACTAAGATCAAACCATCTCAATTGGCAGCAAAATATGAAGAGGAAACGGATGGCAAGCTGAGTGAAGAGCAGAAAGCCTATAACAGTTGGTATGACAAACAACAAAATAAACCATACCTACAAGGCTTTATTGTTCCTCGTGTGCATACCTGTGCGGTGCTATTTACTGACCCATTTTATGCTGGCGCAGAGGTCACGCTGGTACAGCCCTTAAAACAGATTAAGCCTGGAGAGTCTGAGACTGCCGGTGAAACGATTATCGCCACACAAACGGTTACCAGAAGGATGCCAGAATGGGACAACAGGAGAGAGAACGATGTCTTACCCAGCGCACTTTTACACTTGGATCCCATTGATGCGAAAGACGGGTTCTATCTCATTCGGGTCGCCTTTCGCGAGCAAGAGTGGCTGGAGTTTGAAAAAGAACTGTATCAGCGGCTGAAGTTACCTGAGAGCGTCATTAGGGCCAATGTAAAAAGATCCAAAGCGTATATAGGAAACACCGATAAGCTTCAAGATGTCTACACTTACGAGCTGCATGAGCGGCTAATTTTTAAAGAGACTGCAGGCATTGGCAAAATGGCGTGTGTGTGTGGTGATATGATCACCCTTGAAGAGACGCTGATACAACAATTTCCCAGCCAGTTACCCGAGTACAGTGTGTACGCTAGCAAGGGCGTCACGTATCACAACCAGTCTAAACCTGGTATGGCCTCGTTATCACTGAGCTCGGCTATCATGAAAACCTACGATTCATTGAGCTCGGATTTTCTCTCTATCGAGGGTGCCAAAGTGTACGGCACCTTTGGTGATATGGCCAAAACCATTGGTCAGGCATTATGGGAAAATGCCGAAACGGGTAACTTGCCCGACTTCATTATGAGCGGGTTGTCTTTGAAGGCAGCGTTCGCGGCATGTAAAGATGCTCAACAGACGATTGATATTTCAAAAACTCTTGTGGCGCTACCATTAAGCGTAAAAGATTATAGAAAGCTTATCCTTAAAAAAACAGTCATCGACATTCCATATATAAAACAAGCATTCAAGGATAACGGTCAAACCCAAATATTCCGAGGTTTGGGCCGCTTATCCAAAGATTTTCTGTCTGGCACCAATCAAGCTTTACCTGTGATACAACTCGGGTTAAGCGCGATGGAGACCAAAGAGCAGTATGATAAACACATTGATGCACTCGAAGATGCCGAACAAGCCCACGACAGCCTCAAAGCGTATGCCAAACAGTACCTTTCTGCGATTGCTTATTTGCGACGCTCTGATGAGAAGGAACGATGGGAGACAAAAGCCACCGAGGTACAGGGTTTTCTGGGAAATGAAGCAAAAATCTACACCGATGCTATGGGCGTCGTGGTGCGGATCAACTTCAAATTTAACTCAGCTGAGTTTGAGAACGAGGTAAAAGCACTCAACAGTAATTATGAGGAGCTTTGTGAAAAACTGCGTAACCTATTGGTCGAGAACCCTGATTATCAGATTGCATTGATTGGCCATGGTGGCCCTATCAGTAGCCAGGAGAAAAACCTGATCGTCTCACAAAGACGAATCGATACAATAAAAGATCGGATTTTAAATGGGACTCAAGGTGACGAAAGAATAAAGCTTGAACGTAGACTCGTCACACAAGCCAAAGGTAAAGCTGAATTATTACCTAAGGAAGGCGGTTACCACGACCATGGTGACCGTTCGGATACAGCCGACATTGCTATAAACCGAAGAGTGGAAGTTCGCTTGGTTATCCCTGATTTCTCAATTTCTCTGCCGCCGAGTCGAACAGGTACCCTCGCCTTAAACCGGGCTCACCAATATTGGGAAGGGTTTAAAATTACCGCAAAAGAGGCTCAAAAAGAGGCCTTCTTCTCTGCGATTGATGTGCTTGCTACCGTCGCGCTTTGGACCCCAGCTTCCCCTATCGCCGCATATTATTTAGCAGGTAGCACAGCCGGCAAATTGCTTGGCGCTGCTACGGATTTTTATGGCGACTTGTTTGGTGATCAGACGTTTAAAAAATTAAAAGATACTTACAACACAAAAAGCATGCTCAAGACCCTTAGCATGATTAACCAAGAGTTGATCGTGTTGTACGAGGAAGTGGATACAAAACTTGAACAGAAAGAGTTAAAGCCAAGCGAGATAGCCGGTTTTCTCGAGAGCCAGGTTAATCACGACGAGCTACTTAAACGCTTTTTACTGCGAGCCTACGCTCTGAACTCATTGGTCGAGCTGTTAGCCATTTTAAGTAGCATGGATGGTGTGCTCCGTAGCTTTGATAATCTGATAGAACAGTACGAAGTGGACTTGTTCATCGAGCAATACGTGATGAGCGACAATTGGTCCATTCCTGTCAATATGGGCAATACGCTCGCTTTAAACTGGATTAATCGCAAAAAGGCGTTTAACTCTTCATTGTCCCATACGGTAAGCAGTTTGGCCTTTGATCAAGGTCGTCAGGTGCATGGCTCCTTTAACACTGGTTTCCCAGTACAAAGTCAGTTGTATTTAAACGACAAGACAGCGGACATGATCGATATCAATCTAGCCAAAAAAGAAGGCTTAAAAGCGTTTTGCAACGACTTTAATCTAACCAAGGTCGAACTCGAGGAGAAAGACATTGGCTTTAGCCGCTTATTGGTTAAAGAAGGGAACAACTGGCAACCTTACGTAGATTGGGTGAGAGAGGAAAGCGGACGCAAACTCAGACCGCAAACCCGCGTTATGCTGCAAGTGATCTTAACAGGAGAAGGCGAGCATCACTCTAAGAGTATGTTCTTACAAGAGGTGTCTTACAGCACCGAAGTCATCGGATTTAATACCAATGGCCCTGCATTTGATGTGTTGTTTACTAAAAAGAACGCGCAAGAATTACAAGATCCTGACGGCGCAGTAGCAAAGTACTTTAAACAGCATTCACAATCCGAGCTACATTCCCTTGAGTTTGAACCGACCTATACATTCGGCCATGTATACATCCATGGTTTAAAACCGCTCTGCCCTTATGTGAAAGGCATCGATTCGCTGAAAGCACTTATCAAAGGCCAATCAGTATTTGAGCACGTGCTCGACAATGATGGTTTTGACCAAATGGAATATACCTTCAGTCTCGCGAAACACGATTTAGCACTTGGCGTACGGATGGTCGGTACCAATAACCAATTTAGACTTGAATACCTCACCGCGAAATACGGGACATCGAAAGCTTCAAGCCCTCAGACAAGTCACTTTGATGGCCAAATAGAAGTGCTGAGCCAGTTTGAAGATACAGACTTCTTAATCGAAGATTTTGTAATGAGTGAATCGTCGTCAGCCCGCGATAACACACCACAAGTTATCGGCGATCAACTAACAGTACTGCAAGGGATTGAAATTGATGGTCAACTAAAGTGGGGAGAAGATTGGACAGAGCAAGCATTAGCCAGTGAGTTTGATTGGAACAAAGAAACCTCGTTTGCCGTCTGTTTTGCCCTATTCGGCGATGAGCTAGCAAGCCAAGAGTACGAGACTATGCGACTGAATTGGCGTGAACTGATGATGAAATTGAAGTTAAAAGACGGACCAACCATACACAGCGCAATGCATTATTGTGGGGAAATGAGTATCGCAACACATACGACCGTCGTCCCATCAAACAATAATTACAACGGTATGCAAAACGAGATAGTCTTTAAACTAGCGCATGACAAAACACAAAGTACGCACAACCATGATGACCTTGCACAAAGCGCCATTGACTTTTTACAAGACAATACTGCGCAGTACAGCCAGTCATTGAAAAGCAGTGACCGCAAGCATGTGTATATCGTGCGTTTCAAGTTTACTTACGTTTCCCCTACGGGAACCTTGGTAGATGGCATGCGCCCATATGGAGACATTATCGCGGGTAAAAACCTTAAACCTTTGACAGTAACATTTGAATCATTACAGCAATCAGCGCTTAATGAAGGGTATCCGCTACCTGGTATCGATGTGAGGCTGCCACCTATCAAGGACTACATGGATAAACCATGGACGCGTATCCTCAATGAAAAAGAGCCATCGAGTATTTCGGTAAGAAATCACTGGGGGAACTTAGAAAGCCCAGAACAAAAACGAGAGTTCGTTAATAAATGGATAACAGAGCAAGGGCTCTCGCTCAAAGCCCCTCAAGTTGAACTGCTCCAAATCAAAGAGATTTGAGCGTAAACCAAAAGAAAAAGGCGTCATTATGACGCCTTTTTCTTTTGTCCTAATAGAGATGTTCTATACAGTTGTTTTGACACTACCCAATTAGTGACTGCTAATGTTTTGGGATAAAAGCTCTGGAACTAGTAAATTAGATACCAATCATCTGCGCTACCTAAGACGCCAGAACCACAAAATAGTTGAGGCCGACTGCAGTTCCGTGCTGAAGTAAAAAAAACCATCAAGCCGAAACTCAATGGTTTTGATTATTAACTGCTTGTTCAGCAGGCTGGTTGCTTTCTTCCTGGCCTATTCTTAGCTGCCTATTCGGCAGGACACGGACGCGTCAAACTCAGCAATACACGCAAGATTTTCTTAGCTGCCTATTCGGCAGGACACTGTAGAATATAGTCTCTAACCACCTGATTCTGCGTGCTTAACGTCACAATTCACCAAAATACCCTTTTTCTTCTTGCATCTGTAAGTCATTGTTTTTGAATCTCTAAAAAAGAGCTCTAAAAAAAGGGTCAAACACGTAACTCTGGAACCGTGCCTTTTCTTTCTTGATTGGTGGCTAAACCGTAGCTATTAAAGTTCGCTGCACCGCGCTCACTAACAAGCTCCTTTTGTACAAACAACATATAATCTCCCCCAGATGAAGCGCTGGAGATTGGTATTCGATGGAAGCTATCGATGACACGCTCTTCGTTCGTTACTGGCAACGATGGTTCAAAACCAGATAGTTCGGCTCTCGCCATGCTACGTTTGATTCTGCGTTTCTTAGAACCTAAAAAGCTTTTCCCAATCGTTTGGTTACGGACAAACCTCACCTCAATCGCAGAGTCTGGCACTTCACAAACACTAGAAATCTCAAACAGACCTTCATTTACCATCAAAGAAAAATAGGGCTGAAAAGAGAGTCCAACCATCACCTCCTTATCATCAGCAACAAAAGCTATAGTTTGACCAACCGTAACGTCACTCCAGTCGGGAAAACTCACGCCTACCCTATTCATCGCTTGTTGGTTATTGACCATAAATAAGTGCATTTGGGATATGCACCGTCCTGCTAATAGCTCATAGTCGGCTTGTTCAGGCATGTAACGTATTGAGAAGTAGTAACGCTTCGTCATAGCTACTCCTTACTTCGCTTTGGAACAATTGAAGAGGCCGCCTTTGATCAAGACCGACATAATAAAGTGCACGTCATTTGGGATGGTCTGAGAAGCTATCATTGTCTCAATCCAATTCTCTGTATTTCTGACTAACTGGTAAAAGTCATTTCCATAGGAAACATGTCGCCTTGCTATAACGTACTCTCGGTCAGCTCCATACTCATTCACTCTTAATGGCTTATCTGCTTCTTCATGCCACCAATCATCAATCGATTGCAACGCTGCACCAATTTTCTGACCATGAAAAGCAACAGTTTCTTTTCCGTTAAATAATTCTACGGTAGCTAACTGCTTAGTAGGAGCACTATCTTCTCGATCATCCAAGAACTCTTGGCTTGGGTAAACCTCATCCCCCCAACCAACTCCAATTTTAGCTTTGACATCCATGTAGAAATATTCGGTCGGGTCAGATAGGGCTCGCATCAAATAAGCGGTAAGTTTTTCTAGGCATTCTGCTGACGCCTCATCCCAATGACCATACCAAGAAAGCTTTGTTGCGTTTTCTACAATCAAGGTTTGTGAATCACTGGTGGTCACTTCTATCGACAATTTTCGACACTCTCTGTTTCTCCAAAGCCAAGTACCAAGCAGTATATTCTTCGCGTATCTATGTGCGAGCTCCTGATACCCATTGAGCTCTTTATAAGTGTTAGCCAGTAACGAAAGTTTAGAGCGCACTTCGTCATCACTACAGGTATCTGGAGTTAGAGAGTTGGCTCGAATTCGAAGGGGAAATGCGCAGTAGATATCATCAATCCCAGGTTTGACATAACACTCTTCGATGAACTGAGGATTGGAATGAGCTAAATCTTGTGGAGCAACATTCTTTTCTACGAACTTACTCCCTTTATATGCTTCTGCATAACCACCTTTTGGTGCGCGCAACCTAGTTCTATCAATTTCGAGGGGGCACATCTCACCACTTTTAGATAGATAGTAGAAATATGCTTTGCCAGCAGAGAGTGATCGAACGTAGTTCAGCTGAGTGCAAAGTTCCATAAACGATTAATCCCTATAGTTTTTTATAAGAATAGTTTCGCTACTGCATTCTATCGACCAAAAGGCATGGTTGAAAAAGTGATCTCTTCCACTAAAACGTACTTCTATCGGATTCACTTTCTTAGCTAACCCTATCGCATTCTCTGCATAGGCGTGACAATCGGTGATCGAGTTGCGCCGTTTAGTTGGACGTTCTAACAAATGGTAGCCAATAGAAACTGGCAAATTATCAGCGCCTTTAGTCAATAAACGCTCTAGTTCATCAAAGTTACTCGGCTGGTTCTCACTTGGATATAACCATCGCCCGTAGGCTGGCAAACCTTTTATGACATGGAAAAGCTCGCTCCTACTGGTGAACGTCCTTAGCCACTCAATCTGCGTCGAGAGCTGTGGTTGGTATAATGCCCCTCCGGCGAAAGCAACGGGAAGTGCCGTTTTAAGAGCTGTCTTAAAATCTGAAATTCGGCTTTCACTATGAACTCTAATAACTAAGTCTATTTCTAGGTCCGCCAATCGTTCACTACGAATGGTAGGTCGTTTCGCGTTTGAAACCGTTCTAGCTTTAGCGACCGAGTTAGGCTCGGTAAGCTTCGCGGTCGATTGAATGTTCTCACTTCGAACATAAAAAGAGAAACTCGAAAACTCAAACGGGGAATCACAATTAACTAGCTTGTTAAACTCTCTTTGGTAATGGTGCATGAACCCCCAAATAGCCGCCAAAGAAGGAGCACCACACAAATATGGGCTACTCATTGCGACCGCGTCTTGCACTCTCATTGATGACAAATAGATATACTGCTCACCCGTTACCTTATCTTCATTGCCATTAGGTTTGCTGAGTTGTTCAAGGGTCCATACAATTTGGGCTTTGACGACCTGCATAAGCTTAGGGTGATAAGCAAACTTTGCGGCATACTTATTATTCTGAAACGTGAGATGCAAGTGACGGTTAAACTCACTGGCTAAGGAGCTTAGGTCCGATTCTGGTAGCGCCAAAAAGGCCTGAGCTAAAGTGTCATCATGTTCCAATTGCTGTTGATTAGGGTCAGCATCAACGATATCTCTTAACTCAATTAATGGGAGCATCCAAAGGGCTATCTGCTTTCGCAATATCTTACTTCTAACCTTACGATCACTCTCTCTCTGCTTCTGTGTTTTTGATGGCTCTGAACCAATTAGATGATTTAAAACCTGACAAACTTTGGTATTAGTTACCTGATAGTCATCAAAGTAGTGACCACTCTTTTTTCGACTTTCAGGTAACGTTCCACCTCTCGCTGGTTTGATGTCTAGCGGGTAGTTTAGGGCTTTCATATTCCCACCTAAACTGCCACACAAGTTCCCGATACTTGCAGAATTTGGCAGTGACGAAGACACAAAGCTAAGCTTACTTTCTCGATTTCTCGATCTCACTTCTAACTCGCTCTGAATGGCATGGCTGACCACTGGGGTCACCGAAATATAACCATCCTCCCAAGGAAACCGTAGCTGCTTACTGTAAGAGCTGACACTATCGGGAAAATGATTATCAGGGAGCAGCTCTTCAATTGTATGTTTTAAGCGAGCAAGTGACTTAGCACTTAGACCGAATTCTTTGAGCAACTCAATCCAAATAGAGCTTTCTTGCTTGATAAGTGAAAGGATGCATACGGACTGTGATTGCCAACTAAAAGGATTCAATAACCACAATGTATGGCGATACACTGCAGAGTTATGTGCCCACCCCAAGCGCTGCTCTAATACTCCGCTTGAAATGAATACCTCGGTTGTCGTAAGAGCCTGTGCAACTATCCGCTGATCTTTAACTCGGCAGTCTGGAAACTTGAGATTATGAGTGTGGAACCATTTGATTTCATCAAGGGACGCATCTAGGTTCTCAGCCGCTTTTAAATGCCTTTTAGCACGAGCTAAATCCAACCAATCCGAGCATCTATCCGCTTGATGGCTTGAACTGAGATTGAGCAAGATCGTTAATGCCTCTTTTTCAAACCCTTCAACACAGACATCTTCCGTATAGGGCATGAACATCTTCTTTAGCGTAACCTGCTTTACTGCTTCGTCTTCAATTGCCAATAAGTCACATAATTTCGTCATAATTACCACTCAGGTAGATATACGCTTAAACCATCACTTTCAGAGCTCATTCGAGTCAGCTTTGTTTCGATGACACTTCTCAGAGTAAACGCTGATTCATGACTCGCTATCTTTGTATGCATTCGCGGCCTAATAGCGGCTTTGATCTCACCAAACTCATACAGCCGATATACCTCGTCTGTTGTACAAGAAAGCAATGTAGAAGCATCTAGGGGGCTGAGCAGTACATCACCGATATTTCCTTTTGCGTTTGAGGGCACTTTTGCCATTAGCTTTGTAAAGTAAGCTAACACCTGTGTCAGTACGATATTGTGACTCAACTGCCGACTAGGTAACTGACGACAATCTTTAAGCAGAGCGCCAAAGGCTTTATTGAAAAACATCTTCTTCCAATCTTTTACTCGAACAAGTTCTGCCTTCTCTTTCAAGGTTTCGAGGTCTTGCCACAGCTCCGTTGGCCAAGCGCAACAATATTCAACAAATGATTCAAAACTGAGGTCATCGATATCACCATAGCGATTTACATACCAAAGTAAAAAGCCATAGCGCTCAGATAACGTCATTTCTCCCTTTAGTAATCCCAAGGGTTTTGAATCATTCCCTGACAACCATTGAGAGACCAACACCTCAGCCTCTGGCGCACCCTCTACTGGCGAGTTTCGGAGTTCATAACCGCATTCACACTGAATAATACTCTCGGTGCTTTGGTATTCAAGTCTCGACTTACACTCAGGACAGTGATGAACCAGTATACAGCCATGGTGTTCACAAGCTTGGTGAGAGATAAATTGCCACTGCTGGCGAATGTAAGGTGCTTCGTCAATACACAGAGGGCAAATAGGCGTAAAGCGCTTACGAAGAAAAGCATATGGATAGTCATAACCGAATCTATGCACAGCTTTGTACTGCGGAGAGAATTGAGCTTTCGAATGTGATAGCGCGAGACGCAATACACCAAAGTTATTGAGCTTTAGTTGGTTCTCAAGATGAATAAGAACCCGCACTCGCATTTGGCTTGTGGTTTGAGCGTGGTAGATATTGACTCGGTTGAGTTCTAAGGGAAAGGCACCAGCAATCGCTTCATGCTGATCCATCGTGTCAAACCAGATATCTTCGGCAAAATGAGAAAATCGCTCGTAGCCTTGTTCTTGCGATAAGCGTAAGAAGAGGCTTTCGAGCGATTCGTCAGGGTAAAGTTGAATGTCCGTTTTCACATGTCACCACTAAAACTTAGAATATCTAAGTTTTAGTATCGGAGATATTTCATGCATTGCAACCATAGAGGCCAACATAATTTGAAAAAATGCCTATAAACTCATTCAAAATACGACAGAATCGCTTGGTGATCACAAACTATGATGCGAAAGAACTAAAAAAATTCTGCCCCAAAATGAGTTGCAACAAGTGTCAAAGAGAATTATTTACAGGGTCACTAGATATCACACATTTTTTGATGTCTGACTTCTACTATTAGACTCCATGGGTGTTTGTGGACAGATGTATACTAGTTATGAGTAACGAATCCCAGTTCACCTATGGAATCCCTAACAGCCGCCATATCTTCTTTAGCGAGTAAATCGTGATCTAAAGCTAACACCAGCCTCTTTTTGGCACGAGTAAGAGCGACATAGATTTTTTTCCATTCTTTATTAAATCGATTTGCTTTGCTAATACCATTTTGAGTTAAGTATTTCAGAGTATTAGGGCTAAGTATGATTACACACACATCAGCATCCAATCCCTTGATAGATTCGATACTTTGGACTTTGAATTGAACATCATTTTTTGTGCATGAATTGCATAGCTCATGTAATTGGGCGAAGTGCTGTTTATTAAGAGCCAATGAATGCCGAGCAATGAGTTTACTTATGGCTTTCTTATTATCTTCATTGATCGCATCGTCCATAAAGTCAGAAAAAGCTGCTTTAACAAACAAAGCTTTGTCTTTCTTGTGGTTAGAATCACGAATCATTTCCTCGATCTCTCGTGGGAATGAGTGTTTGTGTTTAGATGAAGTTGTATAGCGACCATTCTTTTTGTCGATACAAACAAGCTGTTTTGTATCTAAGTAGTGCGTTAGTAGATCGTCATATCGCCCGTCCGTCGATTCAATGTACATGAGTTCACCAACCATTTCTGATAGTGACTCTTGTTGCTGATTTTCATAACAGAAGCTGTTTGAGACAGTTAGTATCTCTCTGGGGACTCGCCTAGTTTGATTGTTGATCGGTAGTATGGTCGCGTATTTTTTTTGAGCTAATTTTTGAATGAAAGCCTCAAGATCTTGGGGAAACTTGATTGCTTGTTTTGGATCTCCGATCATGTATATGTCAATATCGTTGCTGCCTAGAACTTCGAAAAAGCGAAGTGCATCTTTATCTAAGTCTTGGACTTCGTCGATGAATATCTTGTCAAAACAGCTTCCTAGAATAGCCAAAAGTCTGCGGACTTTAGCTTTCTTCGCTCTGTTGTTGTGCTTGCTGGTGGTTTCATCAACAATTTGTTTAGCGATGTTGTAGACGCTCTCGGCATGA
Organism: Vibrio campbellii CAIM 519 = NBRC 15631 = ATCC 25920; assembly: GCF_002163755.1. Lineage (NCBI taxonomy): Bacteria > Pseudomonadati > Pseudomonadota > Gammaproteobacteria > Vibrionales > Vibrionaceae > Vibrio > Vibrio campbellii. Next base: position 1,062,125 of record NZ_CP015863.1, on the reverse strand, counting down.
ATGATATTTTTATCTTTTAATCGCTTTAAGTGCCAGTTTTTGAATCTAGCATCGCTCGGTAACATCATTATTGATGCGTCGTTATACACATCTCCGAGAGTGAATGACGAGAATGGGTAGATGATTTCGTTTAACAAGAAGCTATGTACGGTCTGTATACAGAGATTCGACGGAATAAAGCCATGCTGTTTGATTATCTCTTGCTCTATCTTCGCTGTTGCAGAGTTTGTGTACGTCAGTGCAAATGTCTTTTTGTGACTAGTACAAGCTTCGATGTGCTCTATCAAAGTCTTTGCTAAACCATAAGTTTTTCCAGCACCTGCACCAGCAATCTGTACTTCTATCATGATACCGCCTCGATAACCTCAGCGATGTGAGCTGGTAACTTGATATCCAGCGGATTCTCTTCATCAACCATCGCATCACATACATCAAGCATTCTTGCTGTCTTACCATTAATCATGTATTTGGATACTGCGTCGAGGTCGCCTTCCATTTCGAATAAATCATTTAGTAAAGCTAGGTTGTCTTCTGCTTCTACTAAATCAATTTCAAGTGTGTAGTTTGTTGTTGTTCTTACAGTGACATTCGCATGCGCTGTGTCATAGGCATCATGTTTGGCTTTAGCCGCATCTGAATTGTCATAATCACGGACAACACCAATTTTCTTGTTCTGATTATCTTTGTTCAAGGCTAGCCATATATCTAAGAAAGTGGCGTAACCACGTTGACCAATTGGAATAATATCAATGTCGTTGAGGGATGGCTGTTTAGACAGATAAGTGCTGATTAGCATTTCTTCAGTCGGACCTTCTACGAGAATGACTTTGTTCGCAAACAGCAGCTTTAAGATGTCGAAGTTAGGTCTCTTTCTTAGGTAATCAACTAGCTTAGTTGGAGTATCAGACAGACTAATTGCTTTCTCGCCAGTAAACGCCAACACATTAGAGATCTTTAGCTTGTTGATGATCGATGGGTTATGGGTCGAAATGATAGTTTGTACAAGCGAGCCACTATTGCTTGAGCTTTTCTCAATGAAGTCTCTTACTAAACGAAGGTTGTTAACGCTCAAGTGTGCTTCTGGTTCTTCTATACAGCACAAGTTGAATGTATCACCACATGACTTGTAGTAAGCAAACAAGATGAGTATGTAGATAAGATTTCGTTGTCCTAAGCCTTTTTGGTACAGAAATTCATTCCCGTATTTCAAAGTGATGTTCGATAAGATGTTCTTCAAGTTAGGCAGGTTAGGAGTGCACTCAAGCTGTTTGATAATACTGTCGTAATTCTCAAAATCGTCATTAGTTCTAATGACTTTGTCGAATGTTTCAGTCTTTTCAATAGCACTAAAAAACTCAGAGTAGGCGGTATTGATCTGACCTTTGTCGTCATCGTTGAGAGTGTTCATAAGCAGTTTGGTGAAAATGCTATTGGACTTCATTGAGCTGCTTTCTGAGAAGTCATCTCGCTCTGCATTGATGCTATGGAGACTGACGTGTTTTAAGTCACTGTATGCGATAGGCTTTTCGTTGTTCACAGAGACGACTTGGTAGTCGTATAGCTCAACGGGTAGAGTAAACCAGTTAATATCATCTAAAATCTTACCAGCGAACGATTTCTTCACGACCTCAAGCAAATCTTTGTCGTCTTTAGGCTTAAAGTCGTATCTGATTTTGTAAGTCTCTTTATCTCCATCTGCAACAACCCACTTAGCTAACAGTGCTGTTTCATAAGCATCTTTCGGATCAGCGAACTCTACGGTTACTGATACTTTAGGGATCTTTTTAAGCTGATTCTCTTCGGTGTCATCATTGACAACGGACGTTAGAAAATCAATAACGGAATCTTTGTTGAAATCAGAAACACTCAAACGCTTCTGGTTGAAGTCTATTAGGTTGCCGCTTAACGGTAACGAAAGTGCGGTGAAAAAGTTCGTCTTACCAGTATCGTTTTCACCAATAACAACTGTCAGTTGTTGAAGTTTAGCTTCGAAAGTGCGGAAACTACGGTAGTTGTTAATCGTTACCTTTCTGATGTACATAGGAATTCCCCTAAAAAAGCATACAAGCGCATATGCCACTAATGTACTACAGGTTATGTGGTTATTGTATTGTTCCTACTACTTGTTGGTGCCTAAGTGTGATCGCAAGTAACTCACAAATGTTCAGAGGTGTGCTAAAGCTAATCGTGGCAAACACACCTTTGCCCCTTTCCTTGCTAGTTATCCTAATAGGGTAACTTCCAACAATTCACTTTATCATACTTTTTCTAATGGATAAGCAAAGGCAAGGCTAAAGCATTTTCGTCTACTTTAATGCTACTGATGGTATAAAAATTTGAATGTGTTTTGGAAAGTTTATATTCAATTGTCCCCATCACTATAGTAAGGACAAGGCCCTAACATCTTAATATAACAATCAAAATATTATCAGATGCCACTTCAAACAATTGTATGCAATTCAGCGAAGTGCTACCATCACCGCGCCCTGTCGGTGTGTATGTCTACAAGCCTCCAAAAGAGGTGATTCTAATCATGAAGCGAATTATCGCTTACTTCCTTTGTGGAGTAGCTCTTTTTAAGGGCGTTAACGGTCTTAAAGTATTCCCGCAGGGCATTCATTCGGAGTATCTATGAATAAAGATAATATTTGGTGGACACGAAAAAACTGGATTAATGCCGAAAAAAGATTAAATAGCATGGCTACATGGTCAAACTTAGCTCTTTTTTGGTATTCACTATGTGGCGTTTTTGCTTCAGTGCTAGTGTTAGGAGCGGAGCAACCAGACATCACCTCAAAGCTGTTTATCTGCTTTTCTGTATTTGTTTTTTGTGCTTCTCTTTTATCGTCATTAGGGCGCTATGCTGATAGAGCCGCAAAACTAAAAAGTGGCTATATTCAGCTACAAGCATTGCATGCAAAAGTTAAACACAAACAATCTTTAACTGAAGAAGATGAAGCAAGGTACACGCAGATCCTTGACTCCTGCGAAAACCATTTTTGGTCTGACTTCACTAACTCAAAAGTAGAAGCTTATCTAAATACCAAAGATAAAAGCGAACTCACGATAGTAGCGACCAAACTGGACTTTGTCTTATATTTTGGAATGCGTATTGTCAAAGTTATCAGCCTTGCAGCAATAATCTTAGCACCTGTGCTGTTAATCTATTTTTCTATTTTTAAAGACGTTACTAATTGATGACAACTTCGATATCCGAAACCTTTACTTCTGAAAACTTAAGAGCCATATACTTAACACATTTTGCACTATCGAAAGTTACCGGAGTGGACTGTATTCAACCAAAGCATTTCTCTAAGGTACAAAGCCAAGAACTCCATACCATTGTCACTAAAGTTTACTTTAGCAATTACAATTTCACTAGATACAAAGAAAAATTGATATCTAAAGGGGCCAATAAGCCTCCTAGACAAATTGCTATCCCCACTCTAAGAGATCGAATTACTTTAAAGGCTCTCAATAATTATCTACAGAAAAACTTTGGACAAAAATTAAGTGTTCAAGTACCTCAACAAGCAACTAGAGAAGTAAAAAAAGCTCTTGATTCTGGTCTTTACGAAACTGCAATAAAAATAGACATAAAAGACTTCTACCCTACTATTAATCATCAAAGTCTTTTGCATCAACTAGAGAAGCTAGGTGCAGAACAAGAAGCAATAAAGCTTGTTCATGCAGCTATATCTACAGGATTTCAGAAGAATCAAAGTAATGAAATCGGTGTCCCACAAGGCTTGTCTATCTCAAACGTACTTGCTGAAATCTATATGATGGAGGTAGACGAGAGACTGAAAAAACCAGGCATCTTCTATAAAAGATATGTCGATGATGTACTTATTTTTTGTAAAGAAAAAGATGCTCAAAAAATCTATAAAGATTTTGTTCAAGAGGCGACAAAGATAGGCTTGAACGTTCACGATCTCGAACAAAACTCGGACAAGACAACTATAACCCCTATAGATCAAGAATTCTCTTATCTAGGCTATGTATATAACCCAACAATACATAAAAAAGAAGTGTCAGTTTCAGTAAGAGATGCGAGTAGAAAGCGGTTTCAAGACTCCATAGCCGCTCTTTTTACCTCTTATGCAAATGCAGGAAAACACCGCTCAAAAGCACTTCTATTCTGGAAGCTTAATTTGAGAATAACCGGATGTATAGCAAGCAATAAATGTAAGGGATGGTTATTCTTTTTTTCTGAAATTGACGATATGAAAATGCTTTTTGAACTCGACAACATGATAAAGCATCTTTGCGTTAGAAATCGTGTGGATTATAAGAACGTTAAAAAACTCACTAGAGCAATACATGAAGTTAAGCATCATAAATGGAAGAGTAACTACTTCCCAAATTTTGATTCATACAAAATCAAAAGTATGAAAGAAGTCATTTCTCATGATGTGGGAATTCCAGTCCATAAACTGAAGTTATCGGACAATGAAATTAAGGACCGATTTTGGTCTATCGTAAATAGAGAAGTTAAGTCAATGGAAACGGACATTTCAAGCTTCTCCTAAGTAAAACTATTCGACTAATCTTAAACATCAAACTGGATGCTAAGCTACGCGGTTTTACGTATTTTTAGTAATTAACGAGCTGCTAAATTAGTAAGTTTGTTGACTCATTTTTTTTCGTGCGACGTGAAGTCGCATGAAGCGCTGTTCACCGCGATAAGAGTGAACCGTTTGTATCACCAGACGACCCTAAGGCTCTGAATAAAGCAGCGAGCCTGACAATGTAACGAAGTTTGGCACTGTGCCAAACGGGAGCAGAACCGTGAGGGAATGCTCCTCCTGATAACCACGAATTGGGTGAGTGCTAGGGAATCAGTATGATGAACGAAAGTGAATCCATGTAAGGTGCGTTATACGTGAAGCAGCGGAAGTGGTTAATACGCTGTGGCCAAACGGCGATGGGAGTAGGAAAGAGGTTGGACAATGCTCTTTCGTGATCGATAGGCTCCTCGCACTATAGTGGGCATCTACCCTGATATTGCGCGACATGCGGAACACGGTAAGCCAGTATCGTTCCTTCGGGAAAGCTGTCTGTGAAGAGAGCCGATAGCGGTGCTGGTAAAGGAGGTTGGAAAAAGCGAATGCTGCATTGTAATGATGCAGATACAAACGGATGTTTGACACGAAAGTGTGCTCACTTCCAACTGGTCTCCCATTGCAAGATGATTTGGAAAACTTTATTTAAGAAGGAACGCAGATGATCTCTTCTCATGAAGTGAGTGCCCCTTCTGGCAGCACCCAATGGCAATCCATCGACTGGAAAGCGGTTGAGCATCATGATCCGCCCCAGCAGTTTTGGACACTGAGTTAAGTGAATTTCCATACTTGAAGTTATCCGTACTTTACTAATTTAGGAAATTCACTGAAACATTTCTGTCCAAAAGTTTGTTGCAAACGTGTCTACTATGTCTGTGATCACCGAGCGGTAATGTTATTGGTTATCTAGGGCACAAATTATTGGAGCCGAGAGTATCTCAAGCCGCCGCAGTACTACTTGGTTGACTTTGCAGCGGACCCGATTACTAGAGAAGTGCTACAGGCAAAACACTGAAAGAGATTGAAGCGGAATCTATTTAGATAAATGCAGCGATGACTCGCTGTTTAAATTGGCCTAACCTCAGCTCATCCATGGCTAAAGTGAGTCCTACATTATTTGAGTCAATAACATCTGAAGCTTCTCCCCAACTAAGTAAGCTTGGTTGGGGTCGATTAGATTGAACGCTTTCCGATAAGGCACTAGGTGGTAGGCGCTTTTCATCAGTAACACTCGGCACATTATTCTCTTGTTTAATGTACATACAGCTATCAGGAATATCCTGCTCAATTCTTTCAGCAAACCCAATCAAACTTTCTTCAGCGAAGGTATACAACCATGCTTCTTGGTTGGGTGAATCATTAACTCTCAATATCCTTCCAAGGACTTGCCTAAAGTAAAGTTCCGTTTTGACCGAACTCATATGGCAGCAAACCTGCAACCGAGGGATATCCGTGCCTTCACTTATCATTCCAACACTGACTATCCACTGAACATTCGAGTGACGAAAAGACTCAATTTCATTTAACGGATTATCATGGTGATAAGTCACGATGCATGCTGATTGATGAAAGCGCTCAATCAGTCGCTTTTGAATATGTTTAGCGTGCTTGATAGAAGCAGCGACGACTAAACCACCTGCATTTGGGGACTCTTGCCTTATTTGGGCTAGCTTTTGGCAACCACTATTCAATATGTAGTTCATAGCGTCTTCATTGTGAATGACACTGTGATAAGAGACATCAGATTGTTTAAGGCAATCAAGAATAGAAGCGAAGTGTTGATTGTCCCTGCCAGCATTAACACTCAGGTGTTCATTATCAATTAAAACGATTTTAGGGCGGCGACACACCTTATCAACAACTGCCTGTTGCAAGCCATATTGATAATCACAAATGAGCATACCATCAGGGTCGGAATACTCGGCCATAACTATCGGTAACCGATCAGAACGCCAAGGAGTGCCCGACAGCGCTAATGTGTAACGGGCAAAACCTTGGATCTTACTGACAATTTCTAACCCCCATGAATTTGACCTACCCTCATCATCAAACGAGCAATGGTGGATCTCATCAAATACGACTAGTACCCGATATTTACTGACGGTGTTCCAGAAGTTTTCATCTAAAAAACGGATGGATTGATAGGTATAAGACCCACCTAAAGAGCCCAAGCCTCCATTAAAGGAACATTCCAGTTTCCATGAAAAGGTATTTTTCATCCCTTCAGCGACCGAAAGTGATGGTGAGAAACAGAGAACTAAGTCAATCATACCTTCTTGAAAAAGACGCTTAGCAACCTCTGCTGCCATAACGGTTTTACCAGCACCAGGAGTGGCTTGACAGAAAAAATGTGGGCGTCGATTTGATGAAAACTTATTGATAGCCAGCTCTACGCACTCAGCTTGCCATGTTCTTAACATTGGGAAGCCTTGCTTTGGGCTACTTGCATCCAGTTGGTTAGTGCATTGATTTTGCCCAATAGCTTAGCTGATCGCTCTCTCGCTGCATTGAATAACGGTTCCATATCATGCTTGTTGTTTGGAAAACGCGTTAACAAAGATTGGTATTCCTCAATCTCGCCCAGAGTAATCGCTAACTCACCTTCATGTTGTTTTTTCTCTTGTTCTAGTGCATTTAGAGAGAACTCCGGAGTTTGAACAGTTATTGAATCAACTTTAGCTTTCTTATTTCTAGCTGCTCGAGGCTCAATTATAAGTGCTTTGAATTCATTAGTTTGATGGTAACGCTTGCCTCTGCGAGTCCCAATGACAGAAAGCCAGCCTTTCTCCTCAAGTGATAGAAGTTGCTTATAAACATACTTTCGAGCTTCATCACTGCTCGTAAAGGTTGAAGTACTATTTAACAAAGCATCCCTAGCTTCTATAACAGAGAAATCATCCATCCCTTTTTCAATCAATAGGTTAAACATATCAGGGTTAATTCTGGTTACTTTCTTCATGTGACTCTTGCACGCAATAAAAACTTAGGATTGCTAAGTATACAAAAATCAGTAAAACTTAGACAATCTAAGTTATCTAAAGGTTGAAAAGAAATGTGTAAGTGCAGAAAGACAACCCAATCCCAGCGAGGCTCAAAGCTGCGCGTAAAAAAGCCAAGATCACCCAAAAAGATTTAGGGGTGAAAATTGGCATGGAACCAAGTTCGGCTAGTGGGCGAATGAACCATTATGAGAAAGGTAGACACGTACCCGATATTGGTACGCTTGAACGTATGGCTGAAGAGTTAGGTGTGCCGCTAAACTACTTTTTCTGTAGGAACGAATTGAGTGCTGAACTGGCGTGTGCCATTGATAAGATGAGTGATGAAGAGAAGGCGGTGTTACTTAAAAGTCTAAAGAGTGAGAGCTAATACTTAAGCTTTAAGTCCATTTTTGCTCAGTAACATACTCAATGGAATTGCATCCGTAAATCGCGGAGCAAGTATCTTATCTTCTACGGCAATGGCATTCAGGTTGTAAGACGATCCAGAGTCAATTTGATGAAGACGAAGCTCCTCGATAGAACAATTAAAAGGGTTGTCCAAGTAGGGAAACTTAAATGAAAAGGTACGTGACAATATCGCTTTATCTATCGTATCAACGTTCTCACTGAAACTCATAAGTAATGCGTCTTTCAAGAAGTGCTTTAACGCTCGGCACTCCCCTCTACACATAATAAACAAAGGATATAACACTTCATTTTTTGTAAGCACTGGCGGTTCATCAAAGCCCATTCTCGCACTCAAACCAGCAACAAATTTAGCAAAGTGCTTTTTTTGCTCCAAGTCAAAACTATAAGATACCGTTCCACTCGAATGGCTGTTAGCTTTCAACAGCTTGAAATAGTTAATCTTTCGTCTCCAACTTAATCGTGAGTTCCATTGTGGCTCTGTCGCTATTACATCAGCATATGGCATACCAACCAGCACAAACGAGACTTTTGCTTCTTCACTTATATATTTGAACGTATTAGCAATAGCTTGCCTTTCTTCTGCTGTAGAAAACTCCACAAGCTCTTGAATTTCATTGACAATAATCAGCTCTACAGATTTACGCTGAAGTTGCTTTACGACAGCTTCGCCAAGTGCAATTTCATTCCGTCGTCGAGGGCTTCTTCCACCTAACTTTCCCCCCAAATCAACTAAAAACTGCGTAAGCGTGTTCTGTTCATTTATGCGGCTTGGCACTCTGGTGCTAAGAACTGGTTGTTTACTCCAAGTTGAACTCGACGGAAAGCGGGATAGATAGTTGTTAATCAGCGCGGTCTTTCCACTTCCGGCCTCTCCAGTTAACAAGAAAGACTCTGGTTCACCGCCAAGAGAGTGGTTAAAACGAAGTTGATCGAAAATAGAGTAGATTTCAGCAATTGCAGGGTATTCAATAAAGCAGGTTTCAAAGGATCTTAACTGTTCAAACTGCCTAGATGTTAAGTTCAAATTAATACCCCTCAATATCTTCAAAATCATCATCAGATAACTGCTCTGAGACATCGAACACTACAGTGGTTTCTTGTTTAACTGGAGTCGTATTGATTGAGCTTGGCCCCTCTGACCCCACATCATTAAACCTTGCTAGCTTCGAAGTGTTACCCGTTTTAGGCAAGCTAGACCTATTACTTTTTGTACTTCGGAACCTATCAGTTTCTTCCTGAATACGTTTTTTCATGTATAGAAATGTATCCGCAAGCGCCTCGTCATCAGCAAGCTGCTTAGTATTGAGCCTGCGTACTTTTTGTATTCGCTCGTGTTCAAAAAGCGACAGCCCTTTTGTATATCCGCTGTTGTCTACCGCTGGAACTTTTATGTACCTCTTTTCCGACTCTATATAGACATGGATATAGCTGATATCAGCAGGGTCTGTTTTGGTCTTAACAAACAGCTTTTTCCCATTATTGGACGCACAATATTTACGGTATTCAATAAGTTCGGAGGACTGATAGCGTAGGTTATGAAGCCTGATCCCTGCCACTCCAATGGTTCTGTGTCTAAGCAAACCTAGCTCAACTCTCAACTGCTCCTTCTGAGCACCACTGTAGTAGGAAGGAGTCCATTCCGATTGATTCCACTTGTGGTATGGAATGTCACGTTCTCTTGAATCAGGTGCCATATGGTAATAGTCGACAATCCACTTATGAAGTAACTCAAGAAACACGGAAACTCTAACCACCGCATCCTTTTTAGGATTGTAATCTTGAAGTTGAGTAGGATTGGTGAACGTTTTTCCAGGCAATGCGTTTACTAAACCTTTGTTCATCTGATCAAACAGCTTTTCTATCCCAGACTTTCGCCAAGGCTTAGCTGCTTGGCTATATTGGATGTCAGACACTAGAGGCCGTAACGAATCTTCCAAGCTTTGACTCCAAAATTCGGCACCATTATCGACAACTAAACAGTCAATCTTACCGTGGCAAGGCCATTCATTATCAATACATGGATATCTTTGCTTTACCCAACTCTTATCTAATAGCGAGTTCAATAGCGCCTTCCTGACAGAGTCAAAACTAGGCTCTCTAAAGTTGATACTGCACCCTACGATACATTTACTGAAGCGGTCATATAGCATCGTCAGGTAGGGTCGCCCTAAAGGAATATCTAGCTCGTCATCAATCAAAATCACTGGAACTGGAGTATGGTCAATTTCGACAAACTCCATTGGTTTAGTCGCAGCCACCTGTTGACCAACTGACCGAAATTCTCGGTCTGCGTATCGTTTGCCAAACCTTGCAATCGCAACCTCATATGGAGGTAAGTCGTGTATTCGATTGTAAAAAGAGCGCTCTGAAATTGGTTTGATTTTCCCCTCGACAATCCCGCGATTTATTTGAATCACTCGACTCTTATAGTATCGGTATGCTTCTGCGACGCTAAGTCGTTCACGTGTCAGGTATACGTTCTGAATTGCCTCATCAATCAAGGATTGCGAATTTATTTCTTTTTGGCGGTTGCCCTTAAACGAATGTTTCGGAATAAGTGCACATGGGTCTTTACCCGCTTCAAAGTAAGATTTTTTCCAAGTCGCTAAAGTTCGCCAACTCGGAGGAGTGAGCTGTAATTCCGACTCCACGAGACTTAAGATAGGGTTCAAGTTGTTCTCGGTCCATCCGCCATTTAAACGCTTCTCCACGAAAGCGATGATTTTGATACGACGGATAACTTCTTGCTGTACCTTCGGTGATTGAGAATCAATAGTTGAAGAGATTTCAATAGGTTCTTGAATTAGATCTATTGGAAGTGGCTGAGGCTCTCCTTCTGAAGCTTCAAACTCATCAAAGAACCCAAATATGTTATCGGAGTCCGATGGCATAGTTAGCACCAAACATAGGTTTCGAGCCCAAAGTTAATGCCGTTTAGGTCTGTTTTAACTTGTCCCGAAGAGATCCAAGGTAGAGTAGAGATAAGTGTGTCCTGCTCCGATAAACCGAAATACAAAGACACCTCTTGTAACTTCACCATTTGCTTGCGTTGAATAAACTCCAAAACTAGCTTTTGAAACTCAGTCACGGTTCGCAATCCGGAGTAACGGTGTAGTAGCTTGAAGTTATCTAAAGTTGGTCCCATTCTAATTTGCTTCTCAGTAACTAAAACTAAGCGTCTGTTAAAGTCATTCAATGCAACTCTTTGTTTCTCTTTAAATCGGTCCCTGAAGTCAGGTTTGAGAATCTGGCTAGAGTGTTTCACTTCGAAGAAAGTTGAATGGTCATCGTGATCTGTCGCCAAAAAGTCGGGGGTATATCGACACTTTCGATTATTGAATTGATAGTGGAAACCAAAAGGTTGGGAGGTGAAGCTTTTGATGTCTACGTTGTATTCAAGGTGAAAACAGAAATCAAATTCTAAAATGGACAGAGTGCGAACGACAGCATCATTCTTCAAGCTCATGAACTTACAGATGTTGTGTACGTGGGATGACTTTTTGGTTTGGTCGAACATAGCAAAATGACTTTTGTTGTAAACCTACAACAAAAAAATAGACTATGAAGACTTATGGTGCAAATATGAAGAAAGCCTGCAATTTATGCGAACATATATTGCAGGCTTCATAAAGGGTGGGACCCCAGCCACATCCCGGCACACAAGTCACACGCTGCGGCTGCTTCCTTCCGGACCTGACCGAGTTCACGAGCTATTGTTGCGAGAGGACCAAGGCCCCATAATTCTGTTTTGAGAGCGTGTCTCAAATGATGTGAGGATTATTCAGCATCGCCTGTCGGATTGCAAGGGCTAAAGCGACGATTTTCTCCTTTTCACTTCCGTTTGGACAAAACTCGGTCAATTCAGCGCATTAGGTTCAAACTAGACAAGGGGTTGATTCCTTGCGATCACGAGAGGCTTGCTTACTTGAGTACATATCTTCATCTGCGAGGTGCAATGCTTGTTCAAGACTGACACTGCGCTCACGCTTAGCAGAAACACCAACTGAGATCGTTACTTGGCTTAAATCACCAAATAGCTCCTCTTTTACTTCTAGGCAGTTAAGCTCTTCTATTGCCCTCGCAAGCTGCATCTCCGTCGGATACCCGAGCAAAATAAACTCGTCACCTCCAATACGATAGCTCCTGCCCGTCCATACACGATGTATTTTTAGCGACAGCGACTGCAGTACCTTATCTCCGGCTCTGTGTCCGTAGGTATCATTGATTTGCTTAAATTTATTGATATCAAGATACAAAATAGCAAGATCTTTCGGTACGCCTTGGCGGTATTTCACCTGTAAAGAGCGGCGATTTCTCAAGCCAGTTAAATTGTCGGTGTTCGACTGACGGTACAAATACAAACTGACACCCAGAGCGAACACCAGCACAAAAATAAACACCGCTTGCGTTTGGGTGGCTAAGCGAACTTCGTACTCCAATGCCGTGCGCCAGTCTGGTCTCAAATCGTATTGGGCAACAATCTTTTCTAGATCTAACATAGAAATCGCACGACTAAAATAAGGGGAGAGAATTTCGCCACGTTCATTATTTGTTAAACCAACAGACAATTCAGACTGGTAGAATTGACCAATAGCATCATCTTGTTCTATTGGGATCAGTTCACTCAGGCGCAGGAAGTGATTGAACATCACTGTGTCCATTGCAATGTAGTCAATCTCTCTGGCAAGTAGCGCATCCAACATCGCCTGCTGTGAATCAAAACGATTGAGTTCCTTTAATGGCAACATTTGCGTCAGCATCTGATCAAAGAAATCATCCTTCACGACACCAATGCGCTCTGATATCAATTGGGACACATGAGAATACACATTTGGCTTGTATCCAAGGCGTTTTACCATCACAGAGGTTGGTTGATAATGGTACTCAGGGAAGTAACTGAACGCACGTCGCTCACGGCTGATGGTCAGCGGCGCAAGCATATCGAACTCCCCTTCAATGAACTGGTTATACATCGATTCCCAGCTCTCGTTTGGTTTGCTGATCACCACGCAATTCAGAGCCAAGATTTCACAACTCTTAAGCACCACATCGGCGGTCATCCCCTCTACGCTTCCATCCGAGCGATAAACCACATAAGGGAAAATAGATTCAAATTTAATCGTAAACGGTTTTTCGAGATCGATAGGCAACTTCTTAATTGATTCACGTAACGCGGTCTGCCTCAGTTTGAATTGGTACAAGGCTACCTTTTCACGCAGCAATTTCTGAACTTCTTCGCTTTGAATAAAGTCAGCAAACTGTGCAAGAACTTCGAGGTTTGCGCCTTTCTGACTCACAATAGAAACGGGTTTGATTGAGATATGGTCGTTCAGCAGTGTTGCATCAAACCCTTCTAATAGCATAGGCTTGAGCTGGTTGATGGCATCCACTACGCCATCAACCTTACGAGAGCGAAGCAATGACACCGCTTCCTCATGCCCTTGATATGGTACTAGGAGCAACTCTGGATAGTTTTGCTGGATCAGCGCTTCATAGATGGTGCCTTTAGGCACACCAACAACATTCGCTTCACTCAGCGTCATGCCGCTCAAACCATAAAGATAGGTGTATTCAATATTGGTTGGGCGTGAATAACTGAACTTCTGAGCGCGTTCTTGAGTGAAAGTAATATTCGCAGCGAAATCACTATCACCGCGAGCAACAGAATCTAAAATCCCATCAAAGCTCGAATAATTAACATATTCAATTGAGACATCAAATTTTTCCGCCACCGCATCAAACAGGACACGTGTAACGACATCATCCGCTTCTGTCGCTACCTTATAATGGGAGGCATACTCTGGTTCTGCTTTGAGACTCAGACTCAATAGAAAGCAAGCAAAAACCAACAGTTTCTGAACTACTTTAATCATGACTAATTTTTCTAAGAGACACAATATTTGTGAGACTCATATTGAATTTTTATTATTAAATACAAAATAAATATGACGGGCAAAAAATATAACATCCGGCCCATTATTTCATAAAAAAATCAATAGTCTGCCGCACAGGTCACTATCTAATCAGTAATGCTGTAACTATTTATGATTCCGCTTGCTCATCACTAGTACGTAAGATGTAGTCCGTCACCCAAGCGGTACCGAGTAAGCATATCCAAACCACAAATACAGGGTTAGGTACATCAATATTTGGACTGACAACTAAGGCCGCAAAGCCGACAGTCGGTAATGTCCAACAAAGTAGTTTCCCCCAGCGCATTGAATTTTTAATCTTCGTCAGCGCTTCCATCGACGCCAAAATACCAGTGATACTCAGTGCAACCAGAACAGCATAAGGCAGATCAGCCAGCCACAACGGCAAGAGAAACAGTAATGACCACCAGCTGTGCTTCTCTGAAGGTTTCCAATGATTTGCCGCCCACCACATGACGATCACTGAAAGGGTTTGCACCATCGTGAGCCAAGCAGAGCCATCTAACTTGCCTGATTGCTGCGTAACCATAATGCCCACTTGCAAAGTCAACACTATCAAGCCTGCCGTAAGTAAAACACCCAGCGAACTGCGGCGAGAGAAAACCACCATGAGTAGAGGGAAAAGGATCAGGACGCCCACCGATAACGCAATCGGCTGCATTGATAAGGTCACGCCATAAACAGTCATGGCGCCGAGCAGAATCAGACCAGCAAGGCCACCTTGTGGCAGTATCCACAATGCGGGAATCATTAAGGCGATAACCGGAATCTCTCCTTCGCTCAAACTGATGGCACGAGCGCACACCACAGCAAGAAGAGTCGTAACAAGAAATTGAAGTGTCGAAAAAATCATAGCGCCTCCTGGCTTCCCCAACCAACTTGGTAACTCAACGGCATGTCAAACTGGGCATTAAAAATCGTTGAGCGGGTCTATATGTAAACTAAGCGAGAGCTTGTTTTTGTCTTTCTAACTTACTCGAATGATCAATTACGGCTCAAAAAAAGAAACAACAAAAACGGTGGAGAGAGATGAGCAGCAAATGATGTTAAGGAGCAAGAGCTGATAGCGAAGTACAAGTCTTGTGTATTACCATTCCTTGGTAAACAACAGTGGACACTTTCAGTATGGACCAATTTTTAATGCAAATCTTTGCTGTAATTCACCAAATTCCTAACGGGCGAGTTTCGACTTACGGTGAGATCGCAAAAATGGCAGGCTATCCGGGCTACGCAAGACACGTCGGTAAAGCGCTTGGAAATTTACCGGAAGGCAGCAAACTGCCATGGTTTCGCGTCATCAACAGTCAGGGCAAGATTTCGTTAAAAGGCCGAGACCTTGAAAGACAAAAGCAAAAGCTTGAAGCGGAAGGCATTGAAGTGTCTGAAATCGGAAAAGTGTCGCTCAGAAAATACAAATGGCAGCCTTAGGCTGCCATTTTCAAATCCATTGGGTTAACAGTTAACTATTAACGTGTGCCAACCAAACGGATATTTGCTTCATGCGTTTGCTCAGCATCAGTAATCACTGGGATGCTTGTATCATTAATGAAACGTAGCTTGCCATCCACTTCGATACGAGCACGCAGGCTGTAACGGTGATTTGGCTGAATATCGTTGCTGTTATAGCTTAGCTCAAATGCTAGAGGAGGTACTTGTTTACCCTCTGTTTCGAACGTTTGTTTCGCAAGCACTTTTGCCGGCGCATCCGCTAAAGAAACATCTTCTAGCGCGACGATCACAACTGCGTGTGGAGGCAGTGCGATACGCTCACGGTAAGCCACTGTACCTGTAATAGTCTTCATAGACGCTTCAGCCGATTCCATTTCTGTTGTTTGAGAAGTTTGGCAACCCACTAGTGCAGCACCGAATAGTAAAGCAGTAACAAGTAGTAGTGTTTTTTTCATAGTTTCCTCAACGGGTGTATCAATTCGCGCTAAGTATAGAGGGAGATTATAAAACTGTCTGCTGTACGACGATGTATTTGACAATAGTTTGACTAAGTTAGAAATTACCAAACAGTTGATTTTGTTTCATAATTGAAGCAACGATAAAAACAAGGTGAGGACACATCATGAGTAAACCATTAAGAGAGCTACTCAGCCTACTACAACTCGAAAAACTAGAAGAAGGCTTGTTCCGCGGACAAAGCGAGAACCTAGGTTTACCTCAAGTTTATGGTGGTCAAGTTATTGGACAAGCGCTATCCGCAGCGCGTTACACCGTAGAAGATGCACGCACCGTACACTCTTTCCATAGTTATTTTTTATACCCTGGTGATCCAGAGAAACCAATCATCTATGACGTTGAGAACCTACGCGATGGCCGCAGCTTCAGCACTCGTCGAGTCAAAGCGATCCAAAATGGTCGTCCGATTTTCTACCTAACGGCGTCTTATCACGGTGATGCACCTGGGTTTGATCATCAAAACACCATGCCTGATATTCCTGGGCCAGAGCATTTCCCTTCAGAAACCGAGCTTGCAAGCCATATTGCCGAGTTCCTTCCCGAACGCCTACGCAAAACATTCTGTGGCGAAAAGCCGATCGAAACTCGCCCGGTTAACATCGTCAATCCACTCAATCCAAAGAAAACCGAACCAAAGCAATACCTTTGGATTCGTGCCAACGGAGAGATGCCAGAGAACCAACTGATTCACCAATATCTGCTTGCCTACGCATCCGATTGGGGATTTTTGACCACCGCACTTCATTCACACGAAGTGTCTTTAATGACGCCAAACTTCCAAGTCGCCACCATTGACCACTCTATATGGTTCCATAGACCATTTAAGATGGATGAGTGGTTGCTGTACGCAATTGAAAGCCCGACAGCGAGCAATACGCGAGGTTTGGTTCGTGGTGAGATCTACAACCAGCAAGGTCACCTTGTTGCGACCGCAGTTCAGGAAGGTGTGATGCGCTTTACCAAATAACGCATCGAATTGAGCTTAAGAGGAGTAACGGCGTACTCCTTTTTGTTGGGTTGGCTCAAACTCCGTACAATGGCAGTTCGGTGGTGTATTTGATCGGCTCCATCGCAAAGGTAGAGGTCACATTGGATAAGCCTTTCACGCTGTTGACCAATCGCTTATAAAACTCATCAAAACGCTTCATGTCTTTTACCACAACCTTCATCATGTAGTCGTACTCCCCCGCCATGCGATAGAACTCCATCACTTCTGGGAAATCACTGACCGTAGTCACGAAATGGTGATACCAATCTTCTGAGTGGTCACTGATTTTGAGCTGCACAAATGCAATAAACGATAAATCCAGCTTCTGAGCACTTAACAACGCCACTCGCTTCTCGATATAGCCTTCATCTTCGAGCTTTTTTAAACGCTTCCAGCAAGGTGTGGTGGTGAGATTGACTCGCTCGGCCAAGTCATTTAATGACAAGGTTCCATCGTTTTGGAGTAAAGAAAGTAAGTGTTTGTCGATTTTGTCTAAGCTCATTCCTAGCCACTTCCTGATTTAGAGAAAACTTTTCTACCAAAAATGAATAACAAAACAATAATAGCAAAGTTTTTCTCTATAGTTATAGGTAGATTATCCCTAAAGACAAAAACAACTACCCTACAAATTTTCGAGGAGTCACGTTATGTGTACTGACCACAACTGGATCAACAATGCTGTACGCAAAATCGAAGCAGACTTTCAACGTTCAGCAGATACTCACCTATTCAAATTAGACCTACCATCTCTGGAAGGCATAGACATCTATCTAAAAGATGAGAGCACACACCCAACAGGCTCTTTGAAGCACCGCTTGGCGCGTTCGCTATTTCTTTACGCGATTTGTAATGGTTGGGTTGGTCCAGAAACCACAGTGATCGAAGCATCATCAGGCAGTACTGCCGTTTCTGAAGCGTACTTCGCGCGCCTACTTGGTTTGCCATTTATCGCGGTTATGCCAAAAACCACAGCGCGTAGGAAAATTGAACAAATCGAATTCTACGGCGGTAAAGCACACCTTGTTGACCGCTCAGACCAAATTTATGACGAGTCTCGTCGCCTAGCAAAAGAGCTAAACGGTCACTACATGGACCAATTTACTTACGCTGAGCGTGCAACTGACTGGCGTGGTAACAACAACATCGCGAACTCAATCTTTAACCAAATGGAGCTAGAAGATCACCCAATCCCAAGCTGGGTGGTAATGAGCCCAGGCACTGGTGGTACATCAGCAACGATTGGCCGTTTCATCCGTTACCAAAAATACGACACAAAACTGTGTGTGGTTGATCCTGATGACTCTGTGTTCTATGACTACTTCCAGTCTGGCAACGCAGACATCAAGGGCGAAAACGGCAGCAAGATCGAAGGTATCGGTCGCCCACGTGTAGAACCTAGCTTTATCGCTGGCGTTGTAGACGAAATGCGCAAAATCCCTGACGCGGCAAGTGTGGCAACAGCACATTGGTTATCTGGCTTGATTGGTCGTAAAGTTGGCGCATCGACAGGTACCAACCTATACGGCGTGCTTCAGCTTGCATGTGAAATGAAGCAACGCGGTGAGACAGGTTCTATCGTGACGCTACTGTGTGACTCAGGTGAACGTTACCTCGATACTTACTACAACACTGAGTGGGTAAAAGAAAATATCGGTGACATTCAACCTTACCTAGCACAGCTTAAAACCGTTCAAACAAAAGGTTGCGTTGAACCAGCATGTTGTAGCCCAACCACTAAATAAAATTAGACGTCACATACAAAAACAGCCCGCTCATTCAGCGGGCTGTTTTTTATTATCTTTGATCTACTCTAAGAAGCGTTACTTCTTCTGACGAGCTTCAAATGCTGCCAGTTGTTCTGGTGTCGCTTTTGGTTGGTGGTTTTGTTTCCACTCATCATAGGTCATGCCATAAACACGTTCACGAGCGTCATCGATGTCGATATCCACGCCAAGGTCTTCCGCTTC
Source organism: Vibrio campbellii CAIM 519 = NBRC 15631 = ATCC 25920 (assembly GCF_002163755.1). Classification (NCBI taxonomy): domain Bacteria; kingdom Pseudomonadati; phylum Pseudomonadota; class Gammaproteobacteria; order Vibrionales; family Vibrionaceae; genus Vibrio; species Vibrio campbellii. Next base: position 1,043,297 of record NZ_CP015863.1, on the reverse strand, counting down.
TGCCTTGTACCATTTACTGAAACAGTTACGACAGAAGCCAGCAAGGATCATAAGGTCGATGTTTTGCACATCTTTGTTTGCATCCAAATGCGCTAATAGACGGCGAAATGTCGCTGCGTCCAGTTTGTCTTGCTCTTCTTGGGTTAGATTTTTGTATTTGAATTCAGCCACTTTACTTTCCTTTTATTTGTCTCGCAGTTCATCACAGAGAAGTGAGTAAGTTTGATAAGTCTAAAATTTGCGCCATTACAACAAATTTTTCTCTAAAGCCCCCCGCACTCACCCAAGAGACTGATATGATAACTGCCAGCTATCTTATTGATTAAATTAATACTAATTCTAAAAACGGTCTTTCACAAAGGTTATCGCCAAGTTATGAAAAACGCCATCCTATTATTATCTGCATTGACCATGAGTCTGCCAACTTTCGCCGCTCAAGAGCAAACCCATCAATCCTACCTATACCTAGGTACAGGTAATGTCGGCTTTGATACGCCGGATTTTGGTTCTGATCGCGACAGTGGTTGGTCAACACCTCACATTACGGTTGGCTGGGGTTATCATGTAAACCAATACCTCGCATTTGAAGGGGTACTGCGCTACTCACAAAATGAACTTAAGAATGATGCTCTAAAAACTGACTTAGATCTTCACTACTACCAAGCTGGCATGTCCGCTGTGGTCACGAGTGATAACTTGGGCGATACGCCACTTTCACTGTTTGGTCGCGTAACAGCGCTTGGCACTCAAGCTGAAATGTACGTACCAAACGAACAAAAAGTAGCAGATGATACTGGCGCGCTATTCAACATCGGTGCAGGTATCCACTGGGATATGAGTAAAGATATCTGGCTACGTGCTGAATACATTTACAACGTTGCAGACATGGGTTTTGATGACTTCTACGACAGTTATGAAGGTGTACAGCTAAGCTTGAGTAAACGCTTTTAATAGAACGCTTCCAAGCTGGCTTTAAAACCCAGAATTGAAGACAAAGAAAAGCCGAGTTCATTGCCTCGGCTTTTATGTTTGAGAGTTCTATTAAGGATGCGCGATACGCCCTTTTGTATCGTGGCTAAGCGCTTTATTCAGCTTAGCTTCAACATGGCCAGGTGAACGCGTCTTCGCTGAGATCAATCGGTACATCGCAGGGATAACGAACAGGGTAACTAACGTCGCAAAACCCATACCGAAGAAGATAACGGTACCAACAGCCACACGGCTTTCATAACCCGCACCAGTCGACATAATCAGTGGAATCGCACCAGCCAAAGTAGTAAATGCTGTCATCATGATCGGGCGTAGACGACGTGCTGCCGCATCCGTGATCGCTTTTTCAAACTCAATGCCGCGGTCACGCAACTGGTTAGCAAACTCAACGATCAAAATGCCGTTCTTGGTTACCATACCGATCAACATGATCATGCCTATCTGACTATATATGTTCATCCCTTGGCCCATCACCACCAAACCGAGGAAGCCGCCAAATACGCCCATCGGTACAGTGAACATTACCACCAGCGGGTTAACGAAACTTTCGAACTGCGCTGCCAGTACTAAATACGCCACTAACAGTGCTAATGCGAATACGACCGCTACGCTAGCTTGATTCTCTTTGAAGTCTTTTGATTCACCAGAGTAACTCACTGAAATATCACCCGGGAGGCTATCAATCGCTTCTTGATCGAGGAAGTCCAATGCCTCACCCAGAGTGTAGCCTTCCGACAAGTTCGCAGTAATGGTGATCGACTTTTGCTTGTTGTAGTGAGACAAACGGATCGATGCCGCCACTTCTTCAATCTTGGTTACCGTGTCCAAGGTCACCAGCTCACCGCTCGTGGTTCGCAAGTATATCTGGCTTAAATCTGCCGCGTTATTGAAGCTGTTTTCATCACCGCGTAGGTAAACATCATACTCTTCACCGCGGTCGACATAAGTAGTTTCACTCTTACCACCAAGCATGATTTCTAGCGTTTCAGAGATGTCTTGAACACTTACGCCAAGTTCAGCCGCGCGGCGTTTATCAACCGAGACTAACAGTTCTGGTGTTTTCTCAGAGTAATCAATCTCCGCACCTTCCATCATTGGTGATTCTTCAGCCTTGTTCTTAAGCATTTCCGCCCAGACTAAAAGCTCATCGTAATCCGAACCGCCGAGCACGAACTGCACTGGCTCACTCGAACCACCGCGGAAACCCGGCATGAATGGGAAAACACGAACATCAGGAATATCTGCCAGTGACTTACGTACTTGGTTCAGCGCTTCTTGTGCGGTGACGTCACGTTCGTTCCAATCTTCAAGGATCATGATAACGAAACCCGTTTGGTCACCCGCTTGGCCACCGAACGCTGGCGTTTGGATGCTGAATGATTTCAGGAAACCCTGGCCTAAAAGCGGCATCAAACGATCTTCTACGATGTCCATGTTTGCCGACATACGGTTGTATGACGTTGCATCCGCCCCACGTACGAAGGCAAAGATGACACCACGGTCTTCTTGTGGGGTTAACTGTGCCGGTACTTGATTCATCAAGCCGTAGCTGCCGCCCATACACGCAACGATAACCAAAGGTGCCGCCCAACGGACTTTCAACGCACCGCGCAGCGCTTTGCGATATCCCGCTTCCAACTTAGCAAACAATTTATCAACCGCTTGGTTAAATCGATTAGGTTTCACGTTCGCTTTGAGGATCTGACTGCCTAGAACAGGTGTAAGTGTCAAGGCAATCAGTGACGAGAAGATCACCGACATAGCCAGCAATACAGAGAACTCAGTAAACAGCAAACCGACCATGCCATCCATAAAGGAAATCGGCAGGAATACCATCACAAGAACCAACGTGGTTGCGATAACCGCAAAGCCTACTTCTCGCGTACCTTTATAAGCCGCCAATAATGGCGACTCACCACGCTCAATATGGTGGAAGATGTTCTCAACGACTACGATAGCATCGTCCACAACCAGACCAATAGACAGGATCAGTGCCATCAAAGTAATCAGATTGATAGAGAAGCCAAAGTAGTAAGCCGCAATGAACGAAGAAATCAGTGAAACGGGTACCGTCACCGCCGGAATCAGAGTCGCACGCGCCTGACCGATGAAGATGTACAGAACCAGAATTACCAGACCACCGGTAATAAAGAGGGTGCTGTAAACCTCATCAATTGAGCGCTCGATAAAAACGGTAGCGTCATAATCGATCGCTAGACGAGTCCCATCAGGCAGGAACTTCTGAATCTTATCCACTTCGGAGCGAACAGCTTGTGCTACTTCTAACGGGTTTGCATCAGACTGAGGCACAACACCTAAGCTGATGTTAACCACACCATCACTCTTAAAGGTCGAGTTTTCGTTTTCTGCGCCGATGAACACATCCGCCACATCTTTTAGATAGATAGGTGTGTTATCACTTGCGCGTTTCACGACAAGGTATTGGAAGTCTTCTGGCGTGTTATACGTACGTGCGGTTCGCACCGACATTACAGTTGAGTCATTACGAACTTCACCACCCGGGCTTTCTAAGTTTTCACTTCGAAGTGCAGAGGTAATGTCAGATGCCGTGACCGAGCGCCCCGCCATCAAATCTGGCTTGAGCTTCACGTACATCACTTTATACAAACCACCAGACAGATCGATGGAGCTAACACCCGAGATCAGACTGAAGCGATCCATCAGGACACGCTCGGCGTAATCAGTCAGCTGAGTACGGTCCATCTCAGACGAGCTAAGGTTAATATAGAGGGAAGCTTCACCCGAACCGTTGTTCTTGAATACTACAGGATCGTCGGCTTCATCCGGTAATGAACGTTGAGCTCGAGCAACCGCATCACGCACATCACTGACACCGGTATTGAGGTCATAGCCCAATTCAAAGGTGATAGTAATACGCGACATGCTGTTTCGCGTGGTGGAACTGATTTCATCGATACCGCTGATACCCGAAAGTTGATCTTCTAGTACCGACGTAATTTGACTTTCAATAATGGTTGCAGAAGCGCCCTCGTAACGAGTACTGATCGATACAACCGGGCTTTCGATGTCTGGCATTTCACGTACTGCAAGCTTGGTAAACGACACAAAACCGAATACACACAGCAGCATGCTCAATACCAACGCCGCAACGGGGCGCTTAACGGAAACGTCAGAAAGTAACATTAGTTCACTTCCTTAGCCGCTTCGTCTTGCAAGCCTTTCAAACTCTTCTCACCATTTGCGTCGGCCATTTTCGCTTTACCAGGTGCGACGATCTCTTTGACTTCAACACCATCGCGCATGTTCACAATGCCTTGCACAACGATCTTGTCACCAATCTCTACACCAGATTCAATCACAACTTCGTTGTCGACACGAGCCCCAAGGAACACTTCTTGACGCTTCGCCTTATTGTTTTCATCAATCACGTAAACAAAGCGTTTAGTGCCTGAGTATTCCAAGGCTTGAACTGGGATAATTGGTGCTTCAATAGCAGGGAATACGAGGGCCGCTTGCATCAACATGCCCGGCTTCAGGTGATTTTCAGGGTTGTCGAATTCAATACGGATGCGAAGGTTCAAAGTTTCCGCACTGATACGAGTATCGATACCCGTTACTTTACCGACAAAGTCCAAACCACTCCACGCACTAGTGGTCGCATGTACATCCATTCCTACCGATAGCATAGAGAGATAGCGCTCCGGAACTTGGAGATCCAATTCCATCACCGACAGGTCATCCAGAGTGAGTAGCTCTGAGCCTGCGCTGACCATTTTTCCTCGGCTAAAATCGATAAAACCAACGGTACCGGCAAAAGGTGCACTGATATTTAGATCCGATAAATTGGCTTTTGCTGCGTCAAGACGTGCTTCGGCAATCTCTACGCTCGCTTTTTGTGCATCAATTTCAGTTTGAGTGATGGCATTACGTTTAACCAAACGCTGAAACTCTTTTAACTTACGTTGTTCATCTTTCAGATACGCTTTTGCTTCTACTAAAGCTGCTTGTGCTTTATCGTCGTTTAACAGAATAAGAAGCTGGTCTTGTTGCACGTTTTGGTTGGCTTTTACGGCGATCTCTTTCACCTTGCCTGAAACCTCAGAAGCAACAACCACCGACTCTGCAGCTTCAAGCTTGCCGATCAGTGATAAAGACTGGTTGATTTGATGCGTCTCTACTTGCTCAGTTACCACGGTAACTGTCGATGGACCACGTTTTGCTGCAAAAGCGGCTGGTGATGCCATTAAAATAGAAAGCGTTAAAATGGATAAAGTGGCTCTCATACTCATAATTTTGGCTACTAATTAGATAAACTTATGTCATTAAACTGAATACAGTTTATCAGTTGATACGACGCCTAACGTCAAGTAGTGTAAATTCAAGTAAAAAGTCAGTTTCTCTTTTGTATAAACGACATACAAAACGCTGACTTTCTGCCATCTTTGCCCAAAAAGGCAGCATTCAACGTAAAAACGTAAGAAAAACGCTTTACAGCCGGAGCGAGTTTGCTATGATGCGCTCCGCACTTGAGAGATGTGTTGGGAAAACAAACCTTAAGTATAAAAATACCCTGGAGGGGTTCCCGAGTGGCCAAAGGGAGCAGACTGTAAATCTGCCGGCACTGCCTTCGATGGTTCGAATCCGTCCCCCTCCACCATATTCTTTCTTATGTTTTTCCTTTGAACATAAGAACAACTTGGAAGCTAGGTTGGGAAACTGACTTTTAAGTATACTCTTTGTAGTATGAAAATTACTCTGGAGGGGTTCCCGAGTGGCCAAAGGGAGCAGACTGTAAATCTGCCGGCACTGCCTTCGATGGTTCGAATCCGTCCCCCTCCACCATATTCTTTCTTGTGTTTATCCTTTGAACATGAGAACAACTTGAAAGCTAGGTTGGGAAACTAACTTTTAAGTATACTCTTTGTAGTATGAAAATTACCCCGGAGGGGTTCCCGAGTGGCCAAAGGGAGCAGACTGTAAATCTGCCGGCACTGCCTTCGATGGTTCGAATCCGTCCCCCTCCACCATATTCTTTCTTATGTTTTTCCTTTGAACATAAGAACAACTTGGAAGCTAGGTTGGGAAACTAACATCTAAGTATAAAAATACCCTGGAGGGGTTCCCGAGTGGCCAAAGGGAGCAGACTGTAAATCTGCCGGCACTGCCTTCGATGGTTCGAATCCGTCCCCCTCCACCATATTCTTTCTTATGTTTTTCCTTTGAACATAAGAACAACTTGGAAGCTAGATTGGGAAACTAACATCTAAGTATAAAAATACCCTGGAGGGGTTCCCGAGTGGCCAAAGGGAGCAGACTGTAAATCTGCCGGCACTGCCTTCGATGGTTCGAATCCGTCCCCCTCCACCATATTCTTTCTTGTGTTTTTCCTTTGAACATAAGAACAACTTGGAAACTAGGTTGGGAAACTAATTTTCAAGTATAAAACACCCTGGAGGGGTTCCCGAGTGGCCAAAGGGAGCAGACTGTAAATCTGCCGGCACTGCCTTCGATGGTTCGAATCCGTCCCCCTCCACCATATTGAAGAAGCCAGCTCATTGAGCTGGCTTTTTTCGTTCTATACCTATCATTTTTCAATGACTTCTTACCTCACTATCTGGCTAAATCTAGCCTAATTCAAGGCGCGACTTACAATGCCTTTTCATTAAGTAGTAAAGCTCCTAAGCTCTTTGAACTGCCTCGACTTGAGAGAGAATCAAAGTGTTAGTTGGTTGGTTTAGGTCAATGAAATCAAGCAACTGTTCACCCCATTCGCTCTATCTTCACTATTCCCTACTGTGTGACTCCTCGTTTCCCTTTTAAGAACCCTATTCGCTCGACTTTAACCACTCGAAATTATATCGATAGGTTTCGATTCTCTGATCTACAGACATAAAAAATCCCGCTCAAAAACGGGATTTTACTAAGACTAAATTGAACGCTGTTGGTGATTAACCTTGAATACCAACAATCAACCAAGGTGCGTTTGGTACCGTTAGATCACGTTCTAAGTGCCAGATATCTTCGATGTCTTCTTCGATACCTTCTTCTGCATCACGGTAACGACCGCTAAATTGCAGGCTAAGCTGTGCTTTGTTCGCATCGTAGTCAGCACGAACAATTTCCGCATCTACGTACATCACATCAGTATGTTGCTCGCCATCTAACTTCGCACGTTCTGCTTTCAAATCTTCGAATAGGCTTGGTGAAACGTACTCTTCAATCGTATGAAGTTGGTTGTGGTTCCACGCGCCTTGCAGGATTCGGTAGTGCTCACGAGAGCCATTAATGAATGCAGCTTGGTCAAAACCCGGTGGGTAGTTATGCGGGGTGTCAGTTTGTGCACCGAAACCGCCAAAACCACCTGCGTTTGTGTTTGGTTGTTGCTCAAAGTTCTGCATGTTTGGTTGCTCGAACTTAGAAGCGTTGCCACCAAATGCTGGCTGCTGACGATGCTGATTCATACTACCCTGCTTAGCACCAAGCATGCCGCGCATCAGTTTGAAGATAACAAACGCAATCAAACCAATGATCAGGATATCCATAAACTGGATACCTTCGAACGCACCACCAAAGAATGCTGCCAATAGACCACCAGCAAGAAGACCACCAAGTAAGCCGCCCATCAAGCCTTTCTTGCTTGAAGATTTAGCACCTTGTTCTTTACCAATGGTGTTTGTGTTTTGTTGCTGCTGTTTAGGAGCAGGAGCCGTTTTATAGCTCTTACCGAATGACTTACCACCACCAAACTTCTTCGCTTCCGCGATAGGCGTTACAGCAACGGTAAAGATCAGTAGGGCGACAATCGAAAATAAACGTTTCATCGTTATCCTTAAAATTGACGATAAGTACTTAATCATGCTGCCAGATAACAAGATGAACAAGCATCCAATATCAGTAGCACGCTAAATATGAGATATGACCATCATACTCCGTCAGATACAACAATGAAACATTCCATAATAGAAGACATGTATCAGAATATTGCCAACCCATAGGTTTATGACTTGTTTGCGTTATTGACGCTCAATCAGTAGCTGACTATCATATTGAACGATGTTCAATAAGTAGTTTTAAATTATGGCGCGCAGAAACGATCACACCAGAGAAGAGCTAGTCAACTTGACGCTTTCCACAGTCAAAGACTTTTTAGACGAGAATTCTTACCACGAGCTTAGTCTTCGTAAGATTGCGAACATGATTGGTTACGTACCAAGCACGCTCGTTAATATCTTTGGTAACTACAACCTGCTGCTTTTACATGCCGTGGCCCAAACTCTGGATGAGTTGCAACAAGAAGCCGTAGCCGCGACAAAAAATAGTAAGGATACTCATCAGGCACTTTTTGAACTGGCCTACTGTTACCACGACTTCGCACAAAAACATCCTCATCGCTGGCAACTGGTCTTTGAGCACAACATGAATGGTGCGGAGCTTCCAGAGTGGCATGCAAAACGCATCGACGGCATGACTGGCATGTTGGAATCTCTGCTTGCGCAAATTGCGCCGCACCGTACTGAATCTGAAGTACTTCAAGCGAGTCGCGTCTTGTGGTCGGGTGTACATGGAATCACGCTTCTTAGCGTTGATGATAAGTTTTTCTCTAGTGAACCAGTTGATGGTAAAGAGCTTATTGATAACCTGATTTCAAACTATCTGATCAGCTGGTAATAAAGGATTATTCATGTCATCAGACAGCCAGTCATCTTTGCTTAGGCAGCGAAAGTTCCTCCCCTATTTTGTCACCCAGTTTTTCGGAGCTTTCAACGACAACATATTCAAAAACGTACTGCTGCTGTTTGTGGCCTTTGCTGGCTCTAGTGCACTACCGATCTCTAGCAACCTGTTTATTAACTTAGCGGCAGGCTTATTTATACTGCCTTTCTTCTTATTTTCCGCATCCGCAGGGGTGCTAGCTGATAAATACGAGAAGTCTTGGTTTATTCGAAAGGTTAAGCTGTTTGAAATCGGCATCATGCTACTGGGCGCGATTGGTTTCATCACTGAAAGCTACGGCATGCTGCTCTTGCTGCTTTTCTTGATGGGCACGCAATCCGCATTCTTTGGGCCGGTCAAATACGCACTGCTTCCTCAGCAGCTCAACGAGAAAGAACTAGTCCCAGGTAACGCCTTAGTCGAAGCGGGTACGTTTATCGCGATTTTGGTCGGTACGCTGGGCGCAGGTCTTATCGCATCCGCAGACAATGCCAAATATCTCGCGGCATTCTGCGTTGTCATTTTTGCAGTGCTAGGCTACCTCTCCAGCCGCTTTATCCCTTTTGCTTCAGCAGGCGCACCAGATATTCAATTCAAGTGGCAACCTTACAAGCAAACCAAACTGACGCTTTCCATCGCGAAGTCTGATCGAATTGTCTTTCAATGCATCATGGCAATCAGCTGGTTCTGGTTCTTAGGTGCGGCTTATCTGACTCAGTTCCCTAACTTCACTAAGGTCTACTTGAACGGCACCGAAAGCGCGGTTTCTTTTCTTTTAGCACTTTTCTCAGTGGGTATTGCTGTCGGCTCTATGGCGTGTAACTGGCTGTCGAATCACCGCATCGAAGTGGGTATCGTACCGTTCGGTGCTTTGGGGATCACCATTTTCGGTTTCTTGATGGCAACATCGATTCCAACGGACTTACCTCGATTCCACACTTTCGCAGAGTTCGTTAGCTATGACGCTTTCTGGCCTCTATTCTTCTACCTACTGATGATCGGTATTTCGGGTGGTTTGTTTATCGTCCCACTTTATGCCCTGATGCAACACCGAGCGAAAGAGACAGAACGAGCACAAGTGATTGCTGGCTTGAACATCTTTAACTCTCTGTTCATGGTCGGCAGCGCTGTATTGGGCATTGTTTGCCTGAGCGTGCTTGAGATGAGCATTCCTCAACTGTTCGCGCTTCTGGCAATCCTGAATTTTTTGGTCGCTGCATACATCTTCCTGCAGATCCCTATCTTTGTCGTGCGCTTTGCGATGTGGGTAGTTACTCACACCATATACCGAGTAAAGCATAAGAACTTACATCACCTTCCAGGACACGGCGGGGCGTTGATCGCCTGTAACCATGTCAGCTACATGGACTCACTGCTATTAAGTGCAGTTTGCCCTCGCCTGATTCGATTTGTGATGGAAGAAGACTACGCAAATCTTCCTCCTCTACGAGGTTTCCTTCGTCGAGCTGGAGTGATCCCTATTTCTGCAAGTAACCGAACGTCTATCCGCCGTGCATTCAATGATGTCGAGAAAGCACTGAGTGAAGGTCATATTGTGTGTATCTTCCCTGAAGGGCGGCTAACCTCTGATGGTGAGATGAACGAGTTCATGCGCGGTATCGATATTATACTTCGTCGCAGTCCAGTCCCCGTCATTCCAATGGCGCTAAAAGGCTTGTGGGGCAGCTATTTCAGCCGTGCAAAAGGCCGCGCGTGCAAAGGGCTACCAACGCGTTTCTGGTCTAAGTTAGAAATCGAAGCAGGCACGCCTGTTGATCCTAAGCAAGCCAGTGCACAAGCTATGTTTGAAAAGGTGCAAGCGCTTCGCGGCGACTGGCGCTAGATTCACCACAAGATAATTTTGGAATGTTGAACATGTGTTTAGTTTTACTGAACATATGTTCAATTCATTAAGACTTTCTGACCCAAAGCGTTACTGTATACTTCACGCTTTAACTCATAACAACGAACGACACCCTTGAATACAAAGAATATCCCCTTTGGATTGGCACTGCTGTTTTGTTTGACCCCTTTTGTGTCCTCTCCTATTGCGCTTGTGATCGGTTTTCTACTGGCGAGTTTTAGCCTAGTACCGACTGAACTTCCTATTGCCTCTTTTACTAAGAAGCTGCTTTCCTATTCGATCATTGGTTTAGGCTTCGGTATTCACTTTGAGCAGGCTCTCGCCGTCACCTCTGATGGCATAGGTCTTATTATCGCAACCATTCTCGGTACACTGGTGATTGGCATGATGATTGCCAAAATGATTAAGCTAGAGCGTACCACAGCCTACTTAATCGCTTCTGGTACCGCAATTTGTGGCGGTAGCGCAATTGCTGCTGTCGCGCCTGCGATCAAAGCCAAAGATGAACAAATTGGTTTAGCTCTAGCGACCGTTTTTGTACTCAACTCTCTGGCGCTGTTCATTTTCCCTGTTATTGGTCACGCGATCGGCTTGGATCAGCATACGTTCGGAACCTGGGCTGCGATTGCGATTCACGATACGTCTTCCGTTGTGGGCGCAGCATCTGCATACGGTGAAGAAGCACTAACCACGGCAACAACATTGAAGCTTGCTCGCGCACTGTGGATCATTCCTGTCGCGCTGATCAGTGCCGTGATCTTTTCTCGTGGAAACGGAGAGGAAGGTAAAAGTAAGTTAGTCATTCCTTACTTCATTTTCTGGTACTGCGCTGCGATTGCATTCAGCGACTTCTTCCCACAATTTGAAGTGGTGTACCAAGGCATTTTTGCCATTGCTAAGCAAGCCCTTGTGGTGTGTCTGTTCTTGATTGGTTGTAGTATTTCAGTATCGAAACTGAAGTCAGCAGGCGCAAAACCGCTAATGTTTGGTGTAACGCTATGGGTTCTGATTTCAACAACCTCGCTTGGCTGGCTACTTTTCAGCTAAACCTTGATTGATTTTATCTGGCTGAGTTGATTCCGCTTTTTGTGCGCTTTGACTTTTGTGTACCAACACTGAAGCAATCGCAACCAGAAAAGCGGTTAACTCAGCCAACGAGCGCGTTAAGCCCTCAGTGCTGACAGCGACGCCGATTTGCAATAACACCGCTGCCGCTAACGCTAATTTTATCATCCTGAACCTTATGCTTTATTCCTTAATCTTTGAGCATGATTATGATTCAGAGTTATAAGGATACGAAATTCCCTTTTCGACTAATTCATTGCGAAATCAACTAAGTTGGCTTTCTATCCAAGATATAAAGGTTTTCACTTTAGGTCGATGCTCGTAGCCTGAAGGGCAAACTAAGTCATACCCCAGCTGGGTATCCATCATCGGATAAGGGCTGACCAGTTCACCTTTATCTAAAAAGTCTTTGATGAATCGATAACGCCCCATCGCGACCCCGACGTGATTCCTTGCTGCTAGCACTGCCATATCACGATGACTCACACTGTAAAAGTGCTGGAAAATATCGATATCCAGCTCCATATAAGTCACCCATCGCTGCCATACATCCGAACCGAGAGCATGAATAAAGTTAATCCGTCGGAGTGACTTCATACCATCTTCCAGAATATTCAGTTCCTTCATGTACTGAGGCGTACAGACCGGAATGTACTTTTCGCCAAATAGTCGCTGGCGATACACATCAACCAAATGATCCGTATCGTAAAAAATGGCCACATCAATCTGATTGGTCACCAAATCGAGTTGGTTTTCTTGGGCGAAAAGGTTGAGGTTAAACCCCGGGAAATGACGTTGGAAATCCGCAATACGAGGCATCAGCCACCCATTCAAAAACCCAGGTGACGCAGCAATGTTTAATTCCCCCACCAAGTCCGTCGACTTAATCTCTTCAATCTCATTAAAAATGGTACTGAGTGACGTAGATAACGTTTTTTGAAATCGATGCCCTTCTGATGTCAGTTCGAGTTTGCGAGTGCCTCGAACAAACAGAGAGAAACCAAGCTCCTGTTCTAACACTTTGATGCGATGGCTCACGGCGCCTTGAGTTAAGTGCAGCTCTTTTGCTGCCTGCGTAAAGCTAAGATGCTTCGCTGCGATGCTAAAGGTATGAAGGTTTCGAAGCAGTAACTGTTGGTTTGCCATGATCGACCATGCATTAAAAATATTAATTTATGATAGTAGTGAATTCGTTTGTTTGCGTCGATAATTAAGCTTCAAATAGCCCTTAGAAACTAAATAAAAACGTCACTTTCAAACATAGATCATGTTTTAGGTGGCATTAAAATTATAGGGGCAAATATGAATATACTCGGCTACATGCAAAAAGTCGGTAAGGCATTAATGGTACCCGTAGCGACCTTACCCGCTGCGGCAATCTTAATGGGGATTGGCTACTGGATAGATCCGGTCGGCTGGGGATCTGAAAGTGTCTTAGCGGCATTCCTCATTAAATCAGGCGGAGCCATCATCGACAACATGGCGGTACTGTTCGCCGTTGGTGTCGCTTTCGGATTGAGCAAAGATAAAAACGGCTCAGCAGCACTGTCTGGCTTCATTTGCTTTATGGTACTGACGACGCTACTCGCACCGGGTGCCGTCACACAGCTAATGGATATTAGTGCTGACGAAGTGCCTGATGCGTTCAACAAAATCAACAACCAGTTTATCGGTATTTTGGTGGGTATTATCTCCGCTGAAATCTACAACCGTTACTCAGGTGTCGAACTACCAAAAGCGCTGGCGTTCTTTAGTGGCAAACGCCTAGTACCTATTCTCACCTCTATCGCAGGTATGGTGTTGGCTTTTGTTCTGCTTTACGTATGGCCTGTGATTTACGATGCATTAATTATTTTCGGAACCAAACTTGAATCCATGGGTGCGGTTGGCGCCGGTTTATTTGGCTTCTTTAACCGTCTAATGCTAACAATCGGCATGCACCACGCGCTTTATCCCGTCTTCTGGTTTGATGTGGTTGGTATCAACGACATTCCAAACTTCTTAGGCGGCGCACAGTCTATTGCTAACGGGACAGCTGTAGTTGGCCAAACAGGTATGTACCAAGCAGGTTTCTTCCCAATCATGATGTTTGGTCTGCCAGGCGCTGCTCTTGCGATTTATCACTGTGCTGATAAGCAAAACAAAAACAAAGTGTTCTCTATCATGCTAGCTGCGGCAATGGCGTCCTTCTTCACTGGTATTACAGAGCCTCTAGAGTTCAGCTTTATGTTCCTAGCGCCAGTACTGTACCTAATTCACGCGGTTCTGACTGGTATCTCAATGTACATTGCAGCAAGCATGCAGTGGATGGCGGGCTTTGGTTTCTCAGCAGGTTTTGTTGACTTCGTACTGTCAAGCCAAAACCCACTGGCGACCAAATGGTACATGCTGATCCCACAAGGTTTAGTCTTCTTTGCGATTTACTACAGCGTGTTCCGCTTCGCGATCATCAAGTTCAACCTGCGTACACCGGGTCGTGGTGAAGACATGGAAAAGGAAGTCACCGAGAATATTGGCGAACTTGCAAAAGATTACATCGCCGCAATTGGCGGTGCAGACAACATCCTAGAAGTGGACAACTGTATTACTCGACTTCGTTTGACTGTAAAAGATTCATCCCTAGCTGACGAAGCTAAGCTCAAACAATTGGGTGCTGCTGGTGTAGTCATGATTGGTAAAGGCGGCTTACAAGTGATCATCGGTCTAGGAAAAGTAGACAAGGTAGCTGAGCAGATGAAACTCGCGCTCGCTAACTAAAGAATTGTGGTGACTCACCATCACCACATCCCCCTGAAGTGCAATAACGCTTAGTCACCGTTTTGCACTTCATTTTTTAACCAGTCTTTCACCGCTTTGCGCGAAATTTTGATTCCCTCATTCAACAGAGTTTGAGGCATTGCGTAATACGCCACTGGCCATTTGAATTTTTCTAGCTTAGTTTGCAGATGTTGTTCGTATTGAGCTTTGTCCAGTAACAACTCTGTTTGAATCACAGCCACTGGTCGGTGTCCAAACTCAACATCCTCTACTGGCACAACAATGCTTTGTGAAATACTCTCGATTTGGTTCAGTACCGCTTCAATTTCTTCACAGTGAATATTCTCACCGCCAGAGATAAATTGGTTATCTGCTCGACCAATGACCTTAAGTTCATCGCCTTGCCACTCTCCGAGATCCTTACTGTCGAACCAACCATCTTCATTCAAGAGTGAAGTCACAGACCCTTGCTTGAAATAGCCTGCTGCTAGCGTTTGCCCACCGATATAAATACGCTGTTCCACCAGCTTAATATCGCGATTTTGCAATAGGTGGCCCGCGTTACTGACGCTATCGATTTGCTTTACCGTTACGGTAGAGGCCGCTTCTGTCATGCCATAGCCTAGCCAAGTTTCAATGCCCTGCTGTGTTGCTCGCAGTGCCAACTCATGGGCAACATGACTGCCGCCGAGTAAGACGTGCGTGAGAGAAAATTTGACTTCATCATCCAGTAAACGCTTAAGCTGGGTCGCGACTAAAGAAGCGTGAGAGACACCAACAATATCATCAGCAAGATTTCCGTTTCCCACTTTGAGTGTTGCACCAGCAAATAGCCAGCGATAGACAATCGCCAAGCCTGAAACGTGGTAAAGCGGCAAGGAAAGCAGCCAAATATCTTGATGGTTGAATTGGAATTCACTTAACAGACCTCGAGCAGAAGCCAGGTGCTGACGATGAGTATGCACCACGGCTTTAGGAGTGCCCGTCGAGCCAGAGGTAAACACAATAGACGCTAAAGCATCGTGTGCGTAGACTTCGTTTGAAGTGTCAACGTCACTTTGGTCACTTTGCGATTCTCTATCCAGAGTCGAAAGCTGGATGATACCTAGTTGCGATAACTGCTGTTCTGAGTAGCCACTGGCAACACCGTCAGCAAACCACACGAAACGTTGTTGAGTTGGCTTATATAGCGTTGTTAACTTACCTGAGAGAGCCTCAAAAGGCTGCGGCATGGTCAACGCAGCACTTGCGCCTATCTGCTGAGCGGCAAGATAAAACCACAAGGTTTCAACCCGGTTCTTACCGACTAATGTCACCACATCTCCACTCGCCACACCCTGTTGTTGGAGGTAGCGAGAATACAAGTCAACACGAGCAGTCAATTGCTGCCAGTTAACTTGCTCTTTGATTGTCTCAAGCGCAACAGAAAAAGGGCTCACTTGAGCCCAATATTTCCATGGTGCAATCGCAATAGTATCTATGCTGAATGCCACACTAACTCCTGCTCAGATAGCGGAAGAACTGGAAGTTCACACTTCGGCCAACCCTGCTCTAGCTGCGCTTTAAACAAACCAATGGTATCCAAACCTGGGATCTCATTAGGTAGTTGCCATTGCGCTAATCGAGCAAGCTGGTTCAGGCCAAGGCTTGATTCAATGCTTGAACTGATTACGGCTTTAATACCTAACGTCTTCGCCTTTTCAATCAGCTTAATACAGAAATCAACTGAGCCGATCAGCGTTGGCTTGATGATGATGTTTTTTACGCCAGTGAGATCTTCTAAGCTGAAATCTTCACGGCGAACCGCATCTTGCAGTGTTTCATCCCACGCGATTGCAATACCTGTATTGATTGCAAAAGACAGGCTATCACCCGGAGAGCGGCATGGCTCTTCCAAGAAGGTAATACGCTGGCGTAGTGATGGTGCAATGTACTTAGCAAACTGCTGCGCTTTTTCTGGCGTCCAAGCACGGTTAGCATCAAGACGAAGCGTCAGCTGTGGAATCGACTCAAGGAACAAGTTCACCAACATGCCGTCACGAATAGGTTCATACAAACCCACTTTTACTTTCGCGACTTTTTCGCCTTCCATTTCGTTCAGCTCAGGGATTAAGTCATCTGGGTCACCGTTACACAGTGGGGCAACTTGGTACTTACCTTGTGCAGGTAAACCGCCTTCAAGCTCCAACTGGGCCATAGACAGACCAAATGCAACCGATGGGTACATGTGGTTGTAATCTAAAGGCAAGTTTGCCACCCAGCGCTCTACTTGCGCTTGCAGCTGAATGCCCGCTTCCTCAGTGCCTTCTAAGCTGAAGCCAACCAAAGGGGCAACTTCACCGCGACCAACCTTGTCACCGTCCGTTAATTCAAGGATATAACCTTTACGTTCCGTCAACTTGTTATCACGTAGTATTACGCCACTGTCCATTGGTAGACAGTAACGGTAAATCTTCGCTTTACGCATAATTCGAATCCTATGTAATGCCGTATATTCTGAGCTTTTTTAACGAGAGAACTCGCTAGTCTCCCAGAGGGCGAGACGCTCAGGACGAAAAACGAAACAGAGGAGCACAAAGGCTCCTCTTCTATACGGATTATGGGTTACGAGGGAACTTGTCGAAGTCTGGGCGACGTTTCTCGTTGAATGCGTTACGACCTTCTTGGCCTTCATCTGTCATGTAGAACATCATAGTCGCGTTACCCGCAAGTTCTTGCAGACCCGCTTGACCATCACAGTCCGCGTTCAATGCAGCTTTCAAGCAACGCAGTGCCATTGGGCTGTGTTGCAGAACTTCACGACACCAACGAACAGTTTCTTTCTCTAGATCCGCTAATGGTACAACTGTGTTTACTAGGCCCATGTCGACTGCTTCTTGAGCGTTGTAGAAACGACATAGGAACCAGATTTCGCGAGCTTTCTTTTGGCCCACGATACGAGCCATGTAAGATGCGCCCCAACCGCCGTCAAATGAACCCACTTTAGGGCCTGTTTGACCAAATTGAGCGTTGTCAGCTGCAATCGTTAGGTCGCACATCATGTGCAGTACGTGACCACCGCCCACAGCCCAACCTGCTACTGATGCGATCACTGGTTTTGGACAAGTGCGAATATCACGTTGGAAGTCCAATACGTTTAGGTGGTGCGTACCTCGGTCGTCTTTATAGCCGCCGTAGTCGCCGCGGATCTTCTGGTCACCGCCAGAACAGAATGCGTCTTCACCGAGACCTGTCAGAATGATCACACCAACACCAGAGTCGTAGCGTGCATCTGCCAACGCATCAATCATCTCTTTTACCGTTTGAGGACGGAACGCGTTACGTACTTGAGGGCGTGCAATGGTGATTTTCGCGATACCATCTTCAGATTTGTGGTAGTGGATATCCTCGTATTTGTCGCCGCAATCTTTCCATTGAACTGGAGCGTAAAGTTCTTCTTCAGAAATGCCTACTGTTTTAGCCATGGTGATTCCCATTGTTCTCGTTGCTCTCACTCAAAGTGAGAATGAATTATTTGATCAACTTGCATCGCAAATCGTTGTGGTTGCTCTTGATGGACGTTATGTCCAGCCCCCTCAATTTGTCGATACGCCAACCCGCTTTTCTCAGCCAGTTGACTAAATTTTTTGTCTTTTTCGCCACAGAGGTAATAAAGCGGAACTGATTGTTGCTGCAATGCTGGCAACAGATAAGATTGCTTCGCCAATGATGTCGCAATCAACATATTCGCCACCGCTGAACCAAGATTAGCACTTCGTTTCGCCACCAATGTTTGTCTTTGCTCATGGTTTAGTGAAGAAAAGACCAACTGTTGGTACCAATCGTTCAAAACACAGGCAAGAGGCTCAGTTTTGAAACGCTTAGCCCAGCGTGAATCGTTATCGAATCGTGCCTGTCTGTCTGACTCGCTTTGAAGCCCAAAGTTTCCTCCTTCAACAATGGCACCACAAATATTGGGATCTGGAAAACATTGGTGAGCAAGGCCATGCATAGTAATGCGTCCACCCATTGAGTAACCAATCAGGATAAGCGGTTGTTGCGAAGGAAATAGTAAAGATAGTGCGGAATTGAGTAATTTGCAGCAATCATTCAGATCGCTGCAAAAAATAGATTGGCTGTGTCCATGACCGGGTAAGTCAATCGTTACTCGGTCATACTGAGGTAAAGCGCTCAAGCACTGTTGCCAATCCTCGCCACTGCCAAGCAAACCATGTAAAAACACCAGAGTAGGCAAAATGCCACCTTGGTGCTTTTCCGTTGCTGGGAAGCGCTCAGAATAGAGCATGCAAATTCTTATCGAAGGATTTTAAATGCTCGACAACTTGGTTCGATGGCGTTTGCACTTCGACCACCAATGCGCCCTGCCCTGAAGCAAAATGTTCGGAAACCAAGGATTGGTATTCCGCTAACGAGCTTGGCTTCCGATACTGCAAACCGAACTGTTTCACAGCGTGCTCAAACTCGTAACCATGAGGCATTTGGTAGAACGACTCACGATGTTCCTGCGGCACTGGCAACAAATCAAAAATCGCACCGCCATCATTATTGGCGATCACCAAGACCGAAGGGAGCTCACTGTGCGTAAACAGTGCCAACGAGTTCAAGCCATATAACGCAGAAGTGTCGCCAATAAACATCAACATCGGATTATTCCGCGCGCGTTGTACACCACTTGCAGTGGCAAACAGGCCATCAATGCCAGACGCTCCACGGTTAGTGAAAACCTCTGTGTTATCAAGCTTACCGAACATGTCGATTAAACGAACAAACAAACTATTGCCGACAAACAGATCCACACCTTGAGCGCGCTCGGCAACATCAATCGCCAATGAAATTTCACTTAACTCACTCTTAGGATCCGAAATAAACAACCCTTTAGCATGCTGCGTGACCTGCTTGATGTCCGCTGCCAACTCATCTGCCCAGCCAGCGTGTTCTGATGAGAAACCCGACGTGCGTTCTACCCAAGCGCTAGGTTGCTCAGCCCAGTGCCATTGAGGTAAATGGCTCTGGTTGTCACGGTCTAACCGAGGAGAGACAAACCAATATTGTGTATCACCACCCTGCTGGTTGCGTGATACATGCTTCTCTAGCCAATGGTTAAAACGTTTAGAAATGATTCGGCTGCCAAACTGAACAATCAAATCACAGTCATCAAGCTGACTCGCCATTCTTGGATTTTGCAGCCATAAATCGAAATGTGCCCAATCTGAGCTCACACCACTTTGTGGGTCAGCCAGTACTGGCCATCCCATCTGCTCAGCAAATGTTCGTGCCGCTTGCGCTTGAATCAAAGGCAAGCTGCCAATGACCACCAAGCCTTTGTTGTCACCACAGCTTGGTATTGCACTGCTGGTTTTTGGATTGAAACGTTGGCAGTACGTGACTTTGCTGTCTCTCCAACCGGCAACGGTATCAAGGTAACCCTGATAGGTGCTCTTGTCTGTGTCAGAGTACAAAGGCTCTGGAAACGCACAGTTTATGTGTACCGCACTGCCTCTTAGGCGTTGCGTAAACATCATCTCATCAACAGAAGTAAGCAACCAATTCAACGGGGTTGATAGCGTAGGACTCGGCAGGTTAAGACTGTCAGAAACATGTTCTGAAAAAATACCCAATTGATTAATAGCTTGGTTTGCACCGCAACCCACCAGTTCAACCGGACGGTCTGCAGTTAGCACCACCAGCTTTTCACCCGTCAGTTTTGCTTCTGCAATCGCAGGCAACAAGTTCGCCACCGCTGTACCCGATGTAACAATCAGCGCCACTGGTTCTTTACTTGCTTTAGCAAGTCCCAGAGCCATAAAGCCCAAGCCACGCTCATCAAAATGGGTGTGAATGGTAAAATTTGGGTTATCTGCCGCCTCGACCGTTAAAGGTGTGGAGCGAGAACCGGGTGCAATACAAACGTGATTCACACCAAAGCGGTTCAATTCTGTCAGGATGGTTTCAGACCAAATGCGATTTAAAACAGCTTGATCGGCACTCATGATGCAACCCCAAGCGGCGGGTGGTCTGAAATAAGAGAAAGTAACGTCGACATTTTTTTATCTAACTCGGCCCATTCGTGTTCTGCAATGGAGCCTGGAACAATACCCGCGCCAGCAAACAGTTGTACTTGGTCACTCAAAACCAACGCACTTCTTATTGCGACGCAAAACTCTGCACGCTCATGGCTAATGTATCCCATCGAGCCTGCATACCAGCCGCGTGCAAACGGCTCGTTATCCAATATAAATTGCATCGACGCTTTGCGCGGTAAACCGGCCACGGCGGCGGTTGGCTGTAGAGCTGAAAGCAATTGAACACCGTTGATGCCCGCTTTCAGATCCGCATTAATACTACGCTTAAGATGTTGGACCTTTCTCAGACGAACCAATCGAGGCTCTTTTTCTACCTCAACACGCTCCGAATGCGGTGTTAGTCGATCAATGATGTCATCCACCACATATTGGTTTTCGTTGAGGCTCTTAGAATCTTGCGACAACCAGTTCGCCAGCTCCATGTCTTGCGTCGGATTGTCACCGCGGCCGATCGTGCCAGCCAACGCTTCCGTGTGCAGCTCATGCGCCACTCGCGAGTAAAGTCGCTCTGGCGTCGAGCCCATAAAGCTGTGCTTACTGTCTAAACTCAATAAAAAGTGAAAGCTGTGATGGTTATTTAGGTAGCTCGCTTTAAGAAGCTGCGCAGCAGAAAGTATTGAATCTAGCGTAACTGTCGATTTGCGAGCCAGAACCACTTTCTTAAACTCATCGTTGTCGATGCCTGTGAGCACCTTTTCGACCAACGCGTTCCATTCAGGCTGTGTTGGCGCATGGTCAATTGAGCGAATATGAGATGAAATTGGCGCAAGATTGGGCACGTCACATATCAACTTGTTCAAGCCTGCTAATGTACGTGTTTTATCTTCTGAGATATTCACCGCGAGCGACCATTGCTGATCAAATCGAATTAGCTCGATTTGCGGTAGAAAAAAGAAAGACTGCATGCAGCGACGATTCTTTTCGTGCTGACCATCGAAAGAACGACCACCCCATACGCGCTGGCCTTCGCCAAGGATCGTATAAGCCGGGCCGGGCTCAACAAAAGAATGGAGCTGACCTAGGGCAACAACTTCTTCACGAGTATCACGGGACTGCCAGTAAAACTTGGGAAAAAGTGGTTGTGCTTCAAGCCAGTCGATAAACGCGAAATTGGGTTTCTCGCTGAGTGGCTCGACTAAACGTGTTTGATTGCCTTCCGTTTGCTGAACTCGCTCGATAATTCTCTTTACGGCTTGATGGAACTGTGACAAATCAACCTCGAAATTTGTGAGGATTAAGGAAACTGACGGCTACTCTAAGTTTAGACCCAAAGCAAATCAAGATCGTACAGTATTTTTTATTTGACTCTGAAAGGAAGTATAAACAAAACTCGACCACAAGACGGATAATTTTCGGATTTATATTCTAATAAAAAGCAAATTATTGTATTTTAATAAAGAAATAAATGATTTTTTAGGAATTATACAATGCAAAATATCGAGATGTCGTCGAAACTCGATAATGTCTGCTACGACATTAGGGGGCCTGTACTCAAACATGCTAAACGCATGGAGGAAGAGGGGCATAAAATCCTAAAGCTAAATATTGGCAACCCCGCCCCATTTGGCTTTGACGCCCCTGATGAGATTCTAGTAGATGTCATCCGCAATCTACCGACTTCTCAAGGTTATTGTGATTCCAAAGGTATCTACTCTGCGCGTAAAGCTGTCGTGCAGCATTACCAGCGCAAGGGCATTCGTTCGCTCGATGTTGAAGATGTCTACGTAGGTAACGGCGTTTCAGAGCTAATCGTGATGGCAATGCAAGCGCTTCTGAATAACGGTGACGAAATGCTGATCCCAGCACCAGATTACCCCTTGTGGACTGCATCTGTTGCGTTGTCTGGCGGTAAGCCTGTTCATTACCTATGTGACGAAGGCGCAGACTGGTATCCAGACCTAGAAGACATCAAAAAGAAAATCACGCCAAAAACACGCGGTATTGTTCTGATCAACCCGAACAACCCAACGGGTGCTGTGTACAGCCGCGATTTCCTGTTGGAAGTGATTGAGATTGCACGTCAGCACAAACTGATGATCTTCGCCGATGAAATCTACGACAAAGTGCTTTACGACGGTGCAACACACACATCAGTTGCCACACTAACCGACGACGTATTGGTGATGACCTTCAACGGCCTGTCGAAAGCTTACCGTGTTTGTGGCTTCCGTGGTGGCTGGATGTTCCTAACTGGCCCTAAACACCTAGCACAGGGCTACATCAACGGTCTTGAGCTGCTGTCTTCCATGCGCCTGTGTGCCAACGTGCCAATGCAACACGCAATCCAAACCGCATTGGGTGGCTACCAAAGCATTAACGAGCTAATCCTGCCAGGTGGCCGTCTGCTTGAGCAACGTAATCGTGCTTACGAACTGATCAACCAGATCCCTGGGGTTTCGTGTGTGAAGCCAAAAGGCGCGATGTACTTATTCCCGAAAATCGATACCAAGATGTACAACATCAAAAATGACCAACAAATGGTGTTGGACTTCTTGAAACAAGAGAAGGTCCTGTTGGTTCAAGGGTCTGGCTTTAACTGGCCGAAGCCCGATCACTTCCGTATCGTAACTCTACCCCACGTAGAAGATCTCGAAACCGCGATTGGTCGCTTTGAACGATTCTTGACGACCTACAGCCAGTAGTAATTAGTGCTGATCTCTCATATGCTTAGAGGAGCTCCTAGTGAGCTCCTTTTTTTGTATCAGAATCAAAATTGGAGACAGCAATGAAAGAAAGCCATTTTTTCGCCCACTTGGCACGAATGAAGCTCATCCAACGCTGGCCCTTAATGCGCTCGGTATCGCCGGAAAACGTTTCTGAACACAGCTTGCAAGTCGCGTTTGTTGCTCATGCCCTCGCCCTAATCAAAAACAAAAAGTTTGGCGGTAACTTAAACCCTGAACGCATCGCTATTCTCGCTATGTACCACGATTCCAGTGAAGTCTTAACGGGTGACCTTCCAACCCCAGTAAAGTATTACAACCCAGAAATTTCTAAAGAATATAAAAAGATAGAAGCGGCAGCTGAACAAAAGCTGTTATCTATGCTTCCAGAAGAATTCCAAGATGATTTTGCGCCCTATTTGTTATCGCACTCTGCGCACGAAGAAGATGCATTGATCGTCAAGCAAGCAGACTCTATCTGCGCTTACTTAAAATGTCTCGAAGAGCTTAGCGCTGGCAACCACGAGTTTGCTCTAGCGAAGAAGCGTCTCGACATCACTCTGCAAGAACGCAAAACACCGGAAATGGAATACTTCCTTCATACCTTTGCCCCAAGTTTTGAATTATCGCTGGATGAAATCAGCTAATTGATGGAGAGAAAAGTGTCGTTTGAATTAGATACCTTATGGCAAGAGCGCCATGATGATGAGCACAAGATCCGTCGTGACGATCATCGTAGCCCCTACCAACGAGACCGAGCTCGTATTCTGCACTCGGCTGCCTTCCGTCGATTGCAGGCAAAAACTCAAGTCCATGGCAACAGCTTGGAAGACTTTCACCGTACCCGATTGACTCACTCTCTTGAAGCAGCACAGTTGGGTACGGGCATTGTGGCTCAACTTAAGAAGAAACAGCCTGAGTTTCGAGACCTTCTACCGTCTGACAGCTTGATTGACTCTCTCTGTTTGGCGCACGATATTGGCCACCCACCCTATGGCCATGGTGGTGAAGTAGCACTGAACTATATGATGCGTGAGCATGGTGGCTTTGAAGGTAATGCCCAAACCTTCCGCATCGTCACCAAGTTAGAACCCTATACCGAGCACTTTGGCATGAACCTATCACGCCGAGCCTTACTCGGTCTGATCAAGTACCCAGCCTTGCTTAGTCAAACTCGCGCGGTTTGCCTGCCGAAGCCAGTCGAGCACCAGCGCAAATTGAAAGCAAAAGACTGGAGCCCAGCAAAAGGCATTTACGACTGTGATAAAGATTTGTTCGATTGGGTCATTGCACCATTAACCGACAGCGACAAAGCCTTGTTAAGCCAAATGCGCTGTCGTCCAGAATCGGATTTTGAGCACTGTAAAACACGATTCAAATCGCTCGACTGTTCAATTATGGAGCTTGCAGACGACATCGCTTATGGCGTGCATGACTTGGAAGATGCCATCGTGCTAGGAATGGTCACTCGTCAGCAATGGCAAGAAGGCGCAGCCAGTCAATTGGCCGATTGCGGCGATGCGTGGTTTGAAGAGCACATTGGCTCAATTGGGCAAATGCTGTTTAGTGGTAAACATCATGAGCGTAAAGATGCGATTGGCGGCATGGTGAATGCGCTGCTGACCAGTATTTCAATTAAGGTCGTAGATGAACCTTTCAGCAACCCATTGTTGGCTTGGAACGCGTGTCTAGAACCACAGATGGCAAAAGCGCTTGAAGTACTCAAACATTTCGTTAGTAAGTATGTGATTCAAGTGCATCAGGTTCAGATTGTTGAGTACAAAGGACAACAGATCATTATGGATTTGTTTGAAGCGTTAAGTGCGGATCCTGAACGCTTACTTCCGACACATACTCAAGCATTGTGGCAAGATGCGGCTAACGAGAGCGCGAAAATGCGTGTGATAGCGGATTACATCTCGGCGATGACCGATGGCCACGCACAAAAGCTGCATCGACAGTTGTTCTCTTCAATAGTTCTTTAGAGAAGTACTCTATCGGTTCGCTACTCGTTTTTCAGATAGTTCTTTTCAAATACGCCCGGAGGCATCTGGGCGATTTGAAATTCAATCATCTTCTCAAACGCCGTTAACAAAGGCGTGAAATCTTTCCCAGACTCCATCAGGTTCAGTGCATGAAAGCCGGCTTCCACGGTAGATAAGCTGTTGTTCGATGGTGCCTTACGAATGGTGTAATGACCTTGCAGATCCTCTGGCAGTTTCACTGTTGGAATGGAGTGCAAGTTGGTCGAAAGTTGCCACATTTTGTAAGCTTTCTTCCAAGTGCCATCGAGTAAAATCAAACGTGTTTTCTTATCTGCCGCCTCTCCAAGCGTCGCCAAGTCTGAAAGGCACAACGATTGTTCTGAAGGGTAAAGAATGAAATGTTGATAAGTGTCATCCTCAAGCAACGCATTCAAGACCTCGCTATCTGAAAAGTCTTCTCCGATCAAACAAGTACAATGATTTAGACTCAAATTGAGAATTCGTGCCGTACCAAGAGGACGATGTTCTTCACTCGTATGCTGAAGGATGATAAGTTCAACCTCGTTTGCTAGCGGCACAATCCATTGGCAAATACAAGCTTTGCGCGATTTTCCACACTGAGAACAATAACGAGACATAGAGTGAACCTTTATACATTGCTGAGCATCATCAGCGTTATCTGTTTAATACTGCAATTCGAACCAATGGCAAGCCTAACCGAATGGCACGCCTACAATATACGCCACGGCGAATGGTGGCGAATCGTAACAGGAAATCTCACGCATACCAACTTTGCTCACCTCGGGATGAATCTCGCTGGTTTATGGGTGATCGGATTTATCTTCCGCCCTACCGTGCGTAATTTCATCATCGTATTTCTCGTTTTGTGTACCTTCATTGGTGCGATGAATTTATTAACCAGTATGTCGGTCTACGTCGGGCTGTCTGGTGTGCTGCACGGCTTATTCGGCTTCTGGGCGCTGGCTGAGGTTTTCGACGGTAGAAGAAGCAGTTTAGTGCTGGTAGGTGGTTTGATTGCTAAAGTCGCTTGGGAGCAGTTCTACGGCCCTTCAACAAGCACAGCGGAGATGATTGGGGCTCGCGTGGCGGTGGATGCTCACCTGTTTGGTGCAATAGGTGGTTTGAGTATGGCTTGGTTAGAGAAACTGACCCATCGTCGTATCTTTGGCTAGAGATTAGAGAATTGAAAGCCAGTTCACCACTACTCTGTAAATAGCCCCAAAGAAGAGCAAAAAAATCCCGAACCAGCAAAGAGGCTTGGTTCGGGAAAGCAGTAATAGGAAACAAAAACTTTGCTTTTATTTTAATGGCAAGAACGTCGATTACAGCAGGATGCGGTCTTCGTTCTTCTTAACAGTCGCCTCACCGATGCCTTTCACCTTGGTAAGATCCGCAGCTGTTTTAAATGGACCGTGCTCGTTGCGATACTCAACAATATCTTGCGCTTTCTTCTCACCAATACCATTAAGTAGCGTTGCAATCTCTTCTGCAGTGGCAGAGTTAACGTTAACCGTAATCTCAATACCTTCATACTTATCTGCTTTAGTCTTTGTTTCCGCCCAGCTCATCGGCGCGAGTATCAATAAGCACAGCGTTAACATCCATTTCATTTGAGCAATCTCCCTTTAGTAGTTGTATAAGAACGAAAACTACTTTAGGCAAAGCGCTGTTTGTATAGAAGTTTCTTCAGATAAAAATAAAACGGGCCGCTAATGCGACCCGTTTTAGTTAACATGCAAATTACATCAGTAATGCTTAGTTGCTCACAACAAAGTACTCAATGTCCGTGTTTGCGCGCAGTACTGCAATTACCGAAGTAAGATCTTGTTGAGACGAAGCACGTTGCATTTGCATCGCAACTTGCTCTTCTAGCGCGCTGTCTAGCTCCGCGTGTACCGCATCAAGCTCTACAACTACAACGTTACCTTCTAGATCTTTAGATTGACCGTATACAGGCTTGTCACCTTCAGGTTTCGCCATAGCGAATACTGTTGCAGCGAGTGGAGAACGACGATCAACAGATTCTTGCTCACCAAACGCTAGGCTGTTTTCTGCAAGGATGTCTTTGTTACCATCTTTAAGAGCCGCCACAACTTTAGTACCTAGTTCAATTGCACCTTGCTCACCTTTAACGCGAGACAGTTCAGCAACCACTTGGTCTTTCACGTCAGCAAGAGGAAGAACCGTCTCGTCACGAGCGTCTTCAACACGAACAACGATGATGTGCTCTGGCGCCACTTCGATAGCTTCAGAGTTCAGACCATCTTCTTTCACTTCTGGGCTCAAGATTGCTTGCATTACCGCTTGGTTCTTAAGAACCTCAGGCGCATCAACTTGAGAGATGAAGTCCGTTGTCTTCACTTTCTGACCAACCGCTTTAGAAGCGTCGTCTAGAGAATCTGGGTATTCAAACGCCACTTTCTCAAGTTCGTTTTGCAGTTCGTAGAATTGATCAACCGCTTTCTGGTCAACCATTTCTTGTTTGATTTCAGCTGCTACTTCAGAGAACGGCTTAGCAACCGCACCTTTTAGCTCTTCTAGCTTGATGATGTGGTAGCCGAAGTCAGACTTCACTAGACCTGTCATATCACCAGGGTTCTTAAGTGCGAATGCTGCCTCTTCGAATGCAGGATCCATCACGTCTCGCTCAATCCAACCCAGGTCACCGCCGTTTTCCGCGCTACCAAAGTCGTCTGATTTTTCTTCTGCTAGTTTAGCGAAGTCAGCGCCACCGTTTAGCTCGTCA
This sequence comes from Vibrio campbellii CAIM 519 = NBRC 15631 = ATCC 25920, assembly GCF_002163755.1. Classification (NCBI taxonomy): domain Bacteria; kingdom Pseudomonadati; phylum Pseudomonadota; class Gammaproteobacteria; order Vibrionales; family Vibrionaceae; genus Vibrio; species Vibrio campbellii. The sequence goes on along the minus strand of NZ_CP015863.1, from coordinate 1,015,428 downwards.
AGAATCGCTTGTGCTTTCGCTTCGTCATCACCCTCAACAAGGATGTGCGCTACGCGACGCTGCTCTTCTGTAGAGTATTTGTCTAGATGCTCATCGTAGTATTTCTTAACGTCTTCGTCAGAAATTTGGATTTGCTTCTTAAGCTCGTCAGCTGAAAGCTCAATGTAAGCAACCTTAACTTGTTCAGGACGAGTGAACATTTCTGGGTTTGCTTTGTAGTAGTCTTGAATTTCTTCGTCAGTCAGATCTACCTTCTTAGCAAACTCATTCAAATCGATAGTGATTGTGCGAACGTCACGAGTCTGAGTGAACAGTTTACCTTCAGATTGAACTTCGCCAGGTAGAGTGAACTCACTGGTTTGTAGTGCGTTCAACAGTTGCTCACGAACCAATTCACGACGCATGTACTCAGCAAAAGAATCTGGAGAGAAACCTGCACGACGTAGAGATGCTTGGTAGATCTCTTGGTCGAATTTACCGTTCGATTGGAACTGAGGCATATCTAGAATCATGCTACGTACTTGAGCATCGCTAATGCGCAGACCAAGTGCTTCTGCTTGTTGGTCAAGCAGCACGTCATTGATCATACGATCTAGAACAGATTTGCGGAAAGATTCAACGTATGCAGGGTCAGCCAGCATTTGAGAGAAGTAATCACCCAATTGAGCTTGCATGCGGTTACGCTCATTTTGGTAAGCCATCTCGAACTCACCACGAGCAATCTCGGTGTTACCTACTTTCGCAGCTGCGTTGTTGTTACCGCCAACGATGTAGCTACCTACACCAGCAAATACGAAAGAAAGGATGATAAGTCCAAGGATAATTTTGACCGCGATGCTGTTCACGCCTTCGCGTAGTCGATCCATCATAATTTAACTGCTCTCCACAATTGAAGCCGACTGCTTCTAATAGAAAATGTAATGTCGCGATAATATCAGAAAAAGAAATGCGCATCAGTAGGATGCGCATAATTTAAGAAAGTTCGGCTCTTAGTTTGTAAATTTTTGTTCAAATCTGACTGTTTGGACAAAAATTATGCAACGGCCGTTCGCTGAACCAGCTCTGCGTCATCGACGCAAAGAATTAGTTACAAGCGTCTTTTAGAGCTTTACCAGCTTTGAAAGAAGGTACTTTAGCTTCTGCGATTTGGATTTCTTCACCAGTTTTTGGGTTACGGCCAGTGCGCGCTGCACGAGTACGAACACTGAATGTACCGAAGCCAACAAGAGCAACTTGATCACCAGACTGAAGCGTACCGCTTACTGCTTCGATGAATGCGTCTAGAGCGCGACCAGCTGATGCTTTAGAGATGTCTGCGTTTTCTGCGATTTGTTCTACTAGTTGAGTTTTATTCACTGTGATTTCCCCTTTGTGTCATCTGTGATTATTTTTGTGATGACTTTCGTTCCATAATTAAGAAAATATGCTTCGCCCCTTATCCTTCAAGGGCTGCAAGCTTTCGAACTTAACTTAGCCTCCAAAAAAAACGCTGACAAGCCTTTTTAGGCCTATCAGCGTAAAGTTTTACTTATTTTTGCTGCACATCACTATTTTTGAGACTGAAACTCAACGCCCGTCGGGTCTCGCTCTAGTGCAACTTTCAGAACTTCGTCGATCCACTGTACTGGGATAACCTTCAGATCCGCGATAACATTTTCTGGAATCTCTTCCAAATCACGCTCGTTGTCTTTCGGAATCAGTACCGTTTTGATGCCACCACGGTGTGCCGCAAGTAACTTCTCTTTTAGGCCACCGATAGGTAGAACTTCACCACGTAGAGTGATTTCACCTGTCATACCTACTTCAGCTTTTACCGGGTTACCCGTCAAGCTAGAAACTAGCGCAGTACACATTGCGATACCCGCGCTTGGGCCGTCTTTAGGTGTTGCGCCTTCTGGTACGTGCACGTGGATGTCACGCTTCTCGTAGAAGTCAGAGTTGATACCCAGCTTTTCAGCTCGTGAACGTACAACCGTCATTGCCGCTTGGATCGACTCTTTCATTACGTCGCCAAGAGAGCCAGTTTGCGTCAGCTTACCTTTACCAGGCATCGCTTCCGTTTCGATCGTTAGTAGATCGCCGCCAACTTGTGTCCAAGCTAGACCAGTTACTTGGCCAATACGGTTGCTGTCATCTGCTTTACCAAAGTCATGACGTTGAACACCTAGGTACTCTTTCAGGTTGTCCATTGTCACCGTCACTGACTTCAAGCTTGTATCAAGCAGGATGTTCTTCACTGCTTTACGGCAGATCTTAGAAATCTCACGCTCTAGGCTACGAACACCCGCTTCACGCGTGTAGTAGCGAATAATGCCGATGATTGCCGAATCTTCGATGGTAATTTCGTTTGGTTTCAGACCGTTACGCTTCACTTGCTTATCAACAAGGTGACGTTTGGCAATGTTTAGCTTCTCATCTTCTGTGTAACCAGAAAGACGAATCACTTCCATACGGTCAAGTAGCGGACCCGGAATATCCATCGAGTTAGACGTCGCGACGAACATTACATCAGACAGATCGTAATCTACTTCTAGGTAGTGATCGTTAAATGCATTGTTTTGTTCTGGGTCTAGAACTTCTAGCAATGCTGACGATGGGTCACCACGCATATCTGAAGACATCTTGTCGATTTCATCCAGAAGGAACAGCGGGTTTTTCACGCCAACTTTAGACATCTTCTGAATAAGCTTACCTGGCAATGAGCCAATGTAAGTACGACGGTGACCGCGGATTTCAGCTTCATCACGCACGCCACCCAGAGCCATACGAGTGTATTTACGGCCTGTTGCAGCTGCGATAGAGCGGCCTAGCGATGTTTTACCCACACCAGGAGGACCTACAAGACAAAGGATAGGGCCTTTCAGCTTGTTGATACGGTTTTGTACCGCTAAGTACTCAAGAATACGTTCTTTAACACGCTCTAGACCGTAGTGGTCTTCGTTTAGAATCTCTTCTGCTTTCGCAAGGTTCTTCTTCACTTTAGAACGCTTGTTCCAAGGAACGCTTACCATCCAGTCGATGTAGCTACGTACCACTGTCGCTTCTGCGGACATTGGCGACATCATCTTAAGCTTTTGCAGCTCTTGTTCTGTCTTTTCACGTGCGTCCTGAGGCATTTTCGATTCTTCAATCTTTTGCTTCAGTGTTTCGAACTCGTCAGGTGCGTCTTCCATCTCGCCAAGTTCTTTCTGAATCGCTTTCATTTGCTCATTCAGGTAGTACTCACGCTGAGATTTTTCCATCTGCTTCTTAACACGACCGCGGATGCGTTTCTCTACTTGAAGAAGGTCGATTTCTGATTCCATCTGGCCCATTAGGAACTCAAGGCGCTCAGTCACATCAACGATTTCAAGTACTTGCTGTTTGTCCACCAGCTTAAGAGGCATATGCGCTGCAATCGTATCTGCTAGGCGCGCCGCTTCATCAATACCGCTTAGTGAAGTCAGTACTTCTGGCGGGATCTTTTTGTTCAGTTTGATGAAGCCTTCAAATTGGTTAATCGCACTGCGAACAATCACTTCTTGCTCACGCTCATCAAGCTCTGGCGTTACCACAAACTCAGCCTCAGCAAGGAAGAATTCGCTTTCTTTGAAGTGGTTAATCTTAGCGCGTTGCTGACCTTCAACCAGCACTTTAACGGTGCCGTCAGGTAGCTTAAGAAGCTGGAGAATGGTTGCTACCGTACCTACTTCAAATAGGTCGTCAACCGTCGGCTCGTCAGTGTCAGCTTGCTTTTGTGCCACAAGCAGAACTTGTTTGTTTGTTTCCATCGCCGTCTCTAGACAGCTAATCGATTTCTCGCGACCAACAAACAATGGAATGACCATGTGTGGGTAGACCACTACGTCACGTAGAGGTAATACCGGGATCTCGATACGCTCGGAACGTTCCAAGTTCATATAATTCTCTCTTCCGCTTTCACGTTTAACGTATTACTTAAGGCAGTATATGGGGTCTAATTATTTGGATTCAATAAGAGAAATAAAAAAAGGAGGTAATTACTTACCTCCTTTTTATTCATGGCTGAATTTATTCTGCTCCAGCGGCCTGATTGTCGGCGTTGCTGTAAATGAGCAATGGTTCTGATTCACCTTTAATCACTGATTCATCAATCACAACTTTACTTACGTCCGTCGCTGATGGCAGTTCATACATGGTTTCTAGCAGAACACTTTCTAAGATTGAGCGTAGACCACGAGCACCCGTTTTACGCTCCATCGCTTTCTTAGCGATAGCACGTAGCGCGTCTTCACGGAACTCTAGCTCTGCGTCTTCTAGTTCGAACAAAGCTGCGTATTGCTTAGTCAGTGCGTTCTTCGGTTCACATAGGATCTGAATTAACGCTTCTTCATCAAGCTCAGTCAGTGTTGTTGTTACTGGTAGACGACCGATAAACTCAGGAATCAGACCGTATTTCACTAGATCTTCAGGTTCTACCTGAGTAAATAGTTCACCGACCGTTTTGGTTTCGTTCTTAGAGCGCACTTCTGCGCCAAAACCAATACCTGTGCCTGTCGCTACACGCTGTTCAATCACTTTATCTAGACCAGCAAATGCACCACCACAGATGAACAGGATCTTAGACGTGTCCACTTGTAGGAATTCTTGCTGCGGATGCTTACGACCACCTTGTGGCGGAACCGATGCAACCGTACCTTCGATAAGTTTTAGTAGCGCCTGCTGAACACCTTCACCAGATACGTCGCGCGTAATTGATGGGTTTTCAGCTTTACGAGAAATTTTGTCAATTTCGTCAATGTATACAATGCCGCGTTCAGCCTTCGCTACATCGTAATCACATTTTTGCAGAAGCTTCTGGATGATGTTTTCAACGTCTTCACCAACGTAACCTGCTTCGGTTAGTGTGGTAGCGTCAGCCATTGTAAATGGCACATCCAGGAATCGAGCTAGCGTCTCAGCAAGCAGTGTTTTACCACTACCAGTAGGACCAATTAGAAGGATGTTACTTTTACCAAGCTCCACACCTTCGCTCGTTGTATCACCATTGCGTAAACGCTTGTAGTGGTTATATACCGCAACTGCGAGCACTTTTTTCGCGTAATCTTGTCCGATCACATAGTCATCAAGGTGTTCACGGATCTGTTTTGGCGTTGGCAACGCTTCAGATTCTTTCTTAGGGAGAACATCCTTGATTTCTTCGCGAATGATATCGTTACATAAGTCGACACACTCGTCGCAAATGTAAACTGACGGACCTGCGATTAGCTTGCGAACTTCGTGCTGACTTTTGCCACAGAAAGAGCAGTACAGCAATTTGCCGCTGCCACTTTCTTTGCTTTTATCTGTCATTCGCTAACCTCTTAGCCTTTACTCTTTATGAATGAGTGTATATCAAATTTAGCCAAAATGCGCTGGCTAAATTACTCGCCGCGGTGGCTCAACACTGCATCCACAATACCGTATTCTACTGCCTGATCTGCCGACATGAAGTTGTCGCGATCGGTATCGCGCTCAATCACTTCAAGAGGCTGGCCAGTATGTTCTGCTAATAGGTTGTTTAGCTTCTGCTTGATGGTCAGGATTTCCTGAGCATGAATTTGAATATCAGAAGCTTGACCTTGGAAGCCACCCAGTGGTTGGTGGATCATCACACGTGAATTAGGCAGAACGTAACGCTTACCTGGCGCACCACCTGCAAGCAGGAACGCACCCATAGAGCAAGCTTGACCCATACATACTGTGCTTACATTTGGCTTGATGAACTGCATGGTGTCATAGATAGACATACCTGCTGTTACGCTGCCGCCTGGTGAGTTGATGTATAGGAAAATATCTTTATCTGGATTTTCAGATTCTAGGAAAAGTAGTTGAGCCACGACAAGGTTTGCCATGTGGTCTTCCACTTGACCAGTTAAAAAGATCACGCGCTCTTTAAGCAGGCGTGAGTAAATGTCGTAAGAGCGTTCGCCGCGGGAAGTTTGTTCAACCACCATTGGCACTAGCGCGTCAATAATTGGCGACATTGCGTTTTTTTCTTGGTAGCTCATATTCTTATGTCCCTAAAATAAATGGCCCGGATGATGACGTATCATACGGACCATTGTTAGCAGAATAATCGACGTTAAGTCAACCTTCTACGCAAGATATTGCTTATTAAGCAGCAGGTTGTTGTTGGTTAAGTAGCTCGTTGAAGCTTACTTCTTTCTCAGTAACCTGTGCTTTTGCGATGATCGCGTCGATAGCTTGCTCTTCTAGAGCAACGTTACGCATGTTGTTCATCATTTGCTCGTTTTGCTCGTAGTAAGCAATAACTTCTGATGGATCTTCGTAAGCAGTTGCCATCTCTTCGATAAGTGCTTTCACTTTCTCGTCGTCAGCTTTTAGCTCTTCAGACTTGATTACTTCACCTAGAAGAAGACCTACAACTACGCGACGTTTAGCTTGCTCTTCGAACAGTTCACGTGGAAGCTGTGCAGCTGCTTCTGGGTTACCACCGAAGCGTTGTGCAGCTTGTTGACGCAGAACTTGGATTTCTTGGTCGATAAGTGCAGCTGGTACGTCGATTTCGTTTTGCTCAACTAGACCGTCGATAGCTTGCTCTTTGATGCGGTTCTTAACAGCTTGCTTAAGTTCACGCTCCATGTTCTTACGAACTTCAGCTTTAAGTGCTTCAACGCCACCTTCAGCAACACCGAACTTAGAAACGAATTCGTCGTTTAGTTCTGGTAGTTCACGAGCTTCAACTTTGTTCACTTTGATTGCGAACTTAGCCGCTTTACCTTTTAGGTTTTCAGCGTGGTAATCTTCTGGGAAGTTTACGTCGATTTCGAATTCCATACCTTTAGTTTTACCTTCGATACCGTCTTCGAAACCTGGGATCATGCGGCCTGCGCCCATTTCTAGTGGGAAGTTCTCAGCTTTACCGCCTTCGAACTCTTCACCGTCGATAGAACCAACGAAGTCGATGCTTACGCGCTTACCAGCTTCTGCAGCTTCTTCAACTTCAGCCCAAGTAGCTTGTTGCTTACGTAGAGTTTCGATCATCTCTTCTACGTCTGAATCGTTAACTTCAGTTGTTGGTTTTTCAACAGTGATGCTGTCTAGACCTTTTAGCTCAACTTCTGGGTAAACTTCGAAAGTTGCAGTGAATACTAGATCTGCGCCTTCGTTGTTTTCAACTGGAGCGAACGTTGGTGCGCCAGCTGGGTTGATTTTCTCTTTTACGATCGCTTCGATGAAGTGGCGTTGCATAACTTCACCAAGAACGTCTTGGCGTACTGCTTTGCCGTACATCTTAGCAACCATTTTTAGAGGCACTTTACCTTTACGGAAACCATCGAAACGACGGTTTTTAGCGATGTTGCGTAGTTCAGCTGTTACAGCGTCTTCGATGTTTGCAGCTGGAACAGTAATGTTTAGACGGCGCTCTAGGCCCTCTAGCGTTTCAACAGTAACTTGCATTATATATAAACCTCTAAAGTGGCTCGGTCTTCCCGAGCTTATGAGCGAGACTCTTTGAGTTCACGCCTCATCCTTGTGTAGTGTCCTGTCCGAACACCTAAGTTAAAACCGAGTATCGATGCTGGAAACCAACACCGGACTAATCAGTGATATCCTCAGCAAACGCAAAAGGTATCTCCTATTAGCCTCAGGACAGAATTTTTAGACGCGACATTCTAGCGATCTGTCGCAATCCTGTCGAGCCAATAGCCACTATGTGGACATTGTCTGCGCTAAATTCTCGAATACGGACTCAATTTTTACGAAAAATGCCCTTTTAGCATCGCTTCGCCTCAGCGAGCATATCTAGAATGGGGACAATAGCGACTTTTTCAAGAGAATCGACAGCTTTTTTTATTGAAAAGCCTAAAAAGAGATCTTGCTCTTGTTTTACTCCACAGAGTTGGAAACGAAATCCCCATTCATCCATGCAAACTATTAACATTCTCTTACGTGGTGAAAACAAGATGTAAGGGAGCGCAAGGATGTCGCAAAAAAGTCGTATTCTACTGATTTTTTTCGCCTTCTATCTCCTTTGTGCCTTCGTTGGTGGGCATTGGGTTTGGCAAGCCAGCTACCAATCTTTGCTCGATAAACATCAATCCCAGTTAGAGCGGTTCTCCAGCCATATTCAGAACAAGTTAGATAAGTACGCGCACATCCCTCACCTGCTCTCCAAAGACGAACCTTTGGTTGAAGCCCTACTCAATCCAGCCAACAGTGCCCAACTGGAAATCACTAATCGATATTTAGAATCGGTCAACAATGTCATTGCAGCTTCAGACACTTATTTGATCGACAAATGGGGCATGACGATCGCCGCCAGTAACTGGCGCAAAGCGCGTTCTTTTATCGGCCGAAACTTTGCTTTCCGTCCCTACTTCAAACAGGCGATTGTCGGTCAGCGGGCTGAATATTACGCCCTCGGATCTACCTCAGGAAAGCGCGGTTACTACTACTCCTACCCAATCGTCTATGCCGGGAGCGTGCTTGGTATCGTGGTGGTCAAAATGGATTTAAGTAAGATAGAAGATAACTGGCAACACCCTAAAAGCGTCTTTGTTGCGAGTGACCCAAATGGCATTGTGTTTATGAGTAGCCGGAGTGACTGGCTATTCAAAAGCTTACAGCCACTCGACGATTTAAAAGCTGCAGAGGTCTGGGCTAGCCGCCAGTATTTAGACACCACCATCAAGCCACTGGGTTTTGTTGGCGATATGGGTTTGGCGCATACAGAAGCGAAGCAAGGCTACCCATACAATCGAGGAACACTGGTGGTTTCTTCTCTCCCTCTGCAGGATCTCAAACTCACCATCCGAGTGCTATCTCCCAAGCAATCAGTAGTTTGGATCACCATGGGCTATTTACTCGTGTTAACGCTTAGCTTCACGGTTCTATTTTTGGTTGGCCAGCTCGTCTACCACCGTCAACAACGCCACCGTCAAATTGAGCGAATCCAACAAGAAGCCAATCAGAAACTTGAATACCAAGTGATGGCGCGTACCGCTGAGTTACAAGCCGAGATTACTCAACGCAGCGAAACCGAACAAACCCTTCGTCAGACTCAAGACGAATTGGTTCAAGCGGCCAAGTTAGCGGTGTTGGGGCAAATGTCAGCCAGCATCAGCCATGAACTCAACAATCCTTTGGCGGCTATTCGTAGTTTCGCTGAGAACGGAAAACTGTTCCTCCACAAAGAGAAGTTCGACCGTGTTGAAGACAACCTTACTCGCATCTCAGCCCTTACCGACCGAATGGCTAACATCAGTCAACAACTGCGGTCTTTTGCCAAGAAAACCGGTGGTAATGAGCTGGTTCACACTCAGCTACTACCCGTCATTGCTTCAGCAAAAGAGTTGATGAAGCCTGCTTTAAAATCAGCACGAGTAACCCTAACAACCAATTTGTTAGGGCAGGATGTCGACGTTCAGGTTAATACGATTCAACTCGAACAAGTGTTAGTGAACTTAATCACCAATGCGATAGAGGTACTTAGAGAGCAAGAAGACAAACAAATCGAGCTGTCCGTGGTTCAAGACCGCGAGACCAAACTCGTCTGGATTCATGTGGACGATAACGGTTCAGGATTGGGTGATTTTACCCTTTCAGAACTGTGCGAACCCTTCCTTACCACCAAACAAAATGGCTTGGGGCTAGGGCTTTCTATCTCCAAACAAATCTTAGCCAGTATGAATGGCAAATTAAGCGCACAGAATCGAGAACAAGGCGGTGCTCGATTCTCACTCTGCCTACCTATTGTTACACCGCTCGCCGCACAACCAGAAGGATGAGACCATGTGTCAGGTGTTTTTTATTGACGACGAAGCCGATCTCAGACTGGCCATCGAGCAAACTTTTGAGCTGGCGGATATCGATGCCAAGTTTTTTACGGATGCTGAATCGGCTTTAATTGCCATGCAGCAAGGCGAAGAAGCGGGCGTCGTGATCACCGACATCTGCTTACCGGGTATTTTTGGCATGGACTTGCTGACGACTTTGATGCAGCGAGATGCAAACCTCCCCGTCATCATGATCACCGGACACGGCGATATCTCCATGGCCGTACAAGCTCTCCATCAGGGCGCTTACGATTTTATCGAGAAACCTTTTGCGCCAGAGCACCTAGTGGAAACCGTTAAACGGGCCATTGAGAAGCGAAAGCTCACCAATGAAAACGAAGAACTGCGCCAGTCACTCAAAGCCAGTAAAACCCTTGGTCCGCGAATCATTGGCGAAACCGCGAGCATCCAAATACTGCGTGAAACTATCACTCACATTGCCGATACCGATGCGGATATCTTGTTGTTTGGTGAAACCGGTACAGGTAAAGAACTGATTGCTAGGTCTCTTCACGAACAAAGTAATCGCCGCAATCAAAACTTTGTTGCCGTTAACTGCGGCGCGGTGCCAGAAAACCTTATCGAGAGCGAACTTTATGGCCATGAAAAAGGTGCCTTTACCGGAGCAGAAAGTCGCCGAATTGGTAAGTTTGAATTTGCTCAGGGCGGCACACTATTTTTGGATGAAATCGAATCGATGCCGATTCAGGCACAAATCCGTTTGCTACGGGTGCTTCAAGAAAGAGTGATTGAACGTGTTGGCTCGAACGAATTGCTGCCGTTGGATATTCGCGTCATTGCGGCTACTAAGGTCGACTTAAAACAAGCGGCAGAGGAAGGCACATTTCGTCAGGATCTTTATTATCGCCTTAATGTGGTCACTCTCGATCTACCGCCAATGCGCGAGCGCAAAGAGGACATTCCTGCACTGTTCCATCACTTTTTATTGGTTGCCGCGTCTCGTTACGGCAAAACCTCCCCCAGTCTCTCCTCACAAGATTTGGCTCAGTTAATGGCCCATGACTGGCCGGGCAATGTACGTGAATTACGCAATGCGGCGGAACGATTTGTCTTACTGGGTAAATTAATCCAATTGGGAGATACCATTTCAACCTCGTCTTCTAGCCTTGCGGAGCAGGTAGCGGAATTTGAGAAAGCGGCGATTGAAAGTGCATTACTGGAGAACAGCGGCAGTATCAAACAGACCATGGAACAATTGAATGTGCCTCGAAAAACCCTGTACGACAAAATGCAACGCTATCAGATAGATAAGGACCTATATAAATAAAACGCAGTTTGCAGTTTGTCGTTATATCCAACTTGAAACATACTTTTTATAACAACGAAAAGATGGCTTAAACGGATATGACAGAAAAGGTCAAAATCCCCGTGATCACCGATACTGTGATGGTTGACGGGCATTATCAAGAAGAGAGGCGCTCTGGGGAAGACCGGCGTAAAAACAAAAAAAAATGGCTCGGTTACGAGCGTCGAGTGAAACCGGACCCAAGAAGGCCAGCCTATAAATCCATAGATGAAGAGGTGTGAATAGTCACACCTCTTCTGTTTTGTGGCTAAAAACCATTACTTAGTGATGATTTCTGGCCCCATCAATGTCGTTGGCAACCAAGTCGATACCCAAGGCACGTAAGTGACGATAATAAGGAAGAGGAACATCACCGCCACCCATGGTAATGCCGCTTTCACCACATTCATCATCGACATCTTCGCCACACCAGCGGTCACAAATAAGTTGAGCCCCACAGGCGGGGTTATCATGCCTATCTCCATGTTCACCACCATCATGATGCCAAGGTGGATCGGATCAATACCCAGTGCAATCGCGATTGGGAACACCAACGGTGCGACGATGATGAGCAAACCGGACGGCTCCATGAACTGACCGCCAATCAGCAGCAACACGTTAACCACAATTAAGAAGGTAATCGGCCCAAGCCCCGCTGATAGCATAGATTCGGTGATCATTTGCGGGATGCGTTCTTCGGTAAGTACGTGCTTAAGAATCAGGGCGTTGGCAATGATGAACAGCAACATGATGGTCAGCTTGCCTGCTTCATACAGCGTATGCTTAGTATCTTTATGAACAAACGTTTGGAAGATTTTAACCAATACAGGTTTAGTGTTCTGCTTGTCAGCAAATGGCCCCATGTCTTGGTAGACAAAGTTAGCAATGAAGAATGAATACACCGCCGCCACCGCCGCCGCTTCTGTCGGCGTAAAGATACCGCCGTAGATGCCACCAAGGATGATCACCACCAGCAATAAACCCCAACTTGCGTCTTTGGCGGCATCAAAGGTTTCTTTCCAACCAACAAAAGGTTGTTTTGGCAGGTTCTTGATTCTCGCGGCAATGTAAATCGCAATCATCAACATCACGCCCGCCAGCAACCCCGGAATAACGCCACCAAGGAACATACGCCCAACCGACACATCCGTCGCAGCGGCATACACCACCATCACGATAGAAGGTGGGATCAAAATGCCCAGCGTTCCCGCATTACAGATAACACCCGCTGCAAACTCTTTCGAGTAGCCGTTCTTGATCATACCAGCGATAACAATGCTACCAATCGCCACTACGGTTGCAGGAGACGAGCCCGATAGCGCCGCAAACATCATACATGCCACGACCGACGCCATCGCTAAACCGCCGCGGAACCAACCAACAATAGCAATCGCAAAGCGGATAATACGCTTCGCCACGCCACCGGTAGACATAAAGCTTGAGGCCAAGATAAAGAAGGGAATCGCTAACAAAGTGTAGTGGCCAGCAAACGCGTTAAACAGTGTTTGGGCAACGGAAGCCAAAGACGCATCCGAGTGCATTAATAAGAAAAGAATACTGGAAAGGCCCAGAGAGACAGCAATTGGCACACCGATCAACATGAAGCCAATCACCATCAGGAATAAAAACAGAATATCCACGATTTATTGCTCCTTGCGATCTGATGATGAAGAACCATTTGGAATCGCGTCTGCGGCTTCATTGAGTTCTTCTTTTAGCGCTTCTAACTCTTCCTCGGCTTCATGACCTGCAATCAAGCGGTCCAGTTTGCCTGTTGCGATCTGCCAAGTGATTTGCACAAAACGGAAAGTGAGTAGCGCCATACCAAGGGGCAAAGCAAAGTAAGGAATAAAGCGAGGCAGCTTCTCATAGCGCTCACCTTCATTGAGCCAATCGGCTAAAAACTGAAACATCTCTGGCATGGGGATATCGTCGGTTTCATACCATGCACGCTCAGTGACAAACGGATACCAGTAGTTCCAAGAACCGACCAAAAGCAGAATAGAAAACGCTAAGCAACCAGCAGCTGCAAGCAGTGCGAGGACTTTTCGTTTCGGCTCCGACACCATGTTGATGATGACATCGACACCAATGTGAAAGTGCTTCTTCACACCATATGATGCGCCAACCAGAACCATCCATGCGAACATGAATACCGTCAGTTCCAGTGCCCAAAGAATATTGTCGTTAAAGACATAGCGAAAAATGACATTGGCAAACGTCAGCAATGTCATCGCGCCAAGAAAGAACGCAATCAACGTCTCTTCAATGGCATCGGTGATCCGCCCAGCCTTGGCAAAAAAAGTCTGTTCCATAATTACATCACGTCATTATTGGGAGAAAAGGACCCTCTTCCCCATGAATGAGTACACGAGGGCCAATCGTAGTGCTTTGTATTTTTACTTATTTACCCAACGAGCTTGGGCTTGTTGATTATTGGTTAGATGCAAGTGCCGCATTAATAAGATCTGAACCAATGTCTTTCTCAAACTTCTTCCACACAGGTTGCAATGCAGTTACCCACTCTTGACGCTGCTCCGGCGTTAGAGTGCGCACCACACCACCCGCTTCAATGATGTTGTTCTTGTTAGCGAGGTTCACTTTGGTTGACTCAGCGTTACGTTGAGCCGTCACTTCTTGAATGATGGTGTTTAGCTGTTCACGCTGATCGTCTGGCAGTTTTTTCCAGAAATCGTTCGATGTCACAACCAAGTAGTCCAGAATACCGTGGTTGGTTTCGGTAATGCCATCTTGTACTTCGAAGAACTTCTTACCGTAAATGTTCGACCACGTATTTTCCTGACCATCGATAACCTTGGTTTGAAGGCCGCCGTACACTTCTTTGAACGACATCTTTTGTGGATTCGCACCAAGTTGCTCGAACTGAGCCACCAATACGTCTGAAGCTTGTACACGGAACTTCAAGCCTTCCGCATCGCCCGGCACCGTCAATGGCTTGTTGGCAGACATTTGCTTCATACCGTTATGCCAGAAAGCTAAGCCTTGTAGACCACGTCGTTTCATTGCGTTTTTCAGCTTTTCACCTGATTCCGAGTTTTGGAAACGGTCAACAGCCGCCACATCCTCGAATAGGAAAGGAAGGTCAAAGATGCGGTACTTCTTGGTGAATTTCTCAAACTTTGAAAGAGAAGGGGCAGCGAGTTGAACATCACCATTAAGTAGCGCTTCAAGCACCTTGTTATCATCGTACAGTGTCGAGTTAGGGAAAACCTGCATACAGACTTTGCCATTCATCTCTTCGTTCACGCGCTTTTCCAGTAACGAAGCAGCAATGCCTTTTGGATGCTTATCTGTATTGGTTACGTGACTGAACTTGATCACGGTTTCACCAGGGTCACAGTTTGCGGCAGCGTTAAAGCTAGTAATAGCCAGAGCAGAAACAGACAGTAGAGTTAGAGGCTTAAACATTATTATTCTCCTTGTTGAATCACATCCCATCCTTTCCATGAACACCTAAGTGGGTAGAAGGTGATGGGTACGGATGTTCAACAAGGAGCAAGTTACAGACCAAGTCGATTACTTATTACTATTCAGCAACTTAAATAAAAATAAAAAATTATTGGTGAGGATAAGGGGTTAAATCCACCCACGAGAACAAGCTCAATGGGTGGGAAATGACACATTTACGATGAACAGCTGATTTCCATTTTCTTACCCCACTCGGGCGGCAACTTGGCATAATCATCAAACTCGGGCTGTTCATCATAAGGACGCTTTAATAGCTCAGCCAGTCGGTTTACTTCACTAAAGTCCCCCTCCTCTGCCTTATCGATGGCAATTTGAGCTAAGTAGTTACGTAGGATATATTTCGGATTCGTTCGACGCATCTTTTCACAGCGAGTTTGTGCTGATACACGCTCACCGCACTCGTCTACTTCTAACTCACAACGAGCGAGATATAAGTCTACCCATGCACTTGCAGCTTCTCGATCAATAAACAAATCAATCACAGCTTGAGGCGATTTAACGTCGAGGTTAGACAACTCACGAAAGAAGCGAGTATAGTCAGCTTTGTTTTGGTTCAACAGTTCAAACATGGCTTCGAATAAGCGGCCGTCTTCGTCCACCTTAGTGTGAAGACCGAGTTTGGCACGCATCAACTCACTGAATTTTTGACTCAGACGCACTTCAAACTTCCCTAGTGCAGCCTCAAGATCTTCTCTTTGTACAAGAGGCGACAAGGAGTGCGCCAAAGCAGAGAGATTCCACAGTGCGATACGCGGTTGCTGTTCAAAGGCGTAACGACCTTGGTAATCCGAGTGGTTGCAGATGTAATTAGGATCGTAGTCATCGAGGAAGCCAAACGGCCCGTAATCAAAGGTTTGTCCTAGAATCGACATGTTGTCGGTATTCATTACACCATGGGCAAAACCATAAGCTTGCCAGTACGCAATCATCTCTGCGGTTTTCTCCACAACAAACTCGAACATGGCTGCGTATGGCTTTTCCACTTGGGAGCACTCAGGGAAATGCCATTCAATCACTTTGTCAGCGAGCAGCTTTTGCTCAGCAAGTTGATTGGTGTAGAAGAAGTGCTCGAAGTGACCAAAACGAATGTGGGTTTCTGCAACACGAATCAGTAGTGCGCCATATTCCGTCTTCTCGCGATAGACGGGCGTATCGCTGTCCATCATACCCAGCGCTCTGGTGGTGGGAATACCTAGCCCCGCCATGGCTTCACTGCACAGATATTCACGGATCGTAGAACGCAATACTGCTCGGCCATCGCCCATTCGAGAATAAGGGGTAAGGCCGGCCCCTTTGAGGTGAATGTCGAACCAAGTGCCATCTTGGTGCTGCATTTCAGCGAGCAGCAAACCACGGCCGTCACCCAAGTCCGGGTTGTACACACCAAATTGATGACCCGCGTACTTCATTGCCAGAGGAGCAAATGGCGCAAATTCTTTTTGTCCTGCAAACACATTCAGCAACTCTTCGTTCTCGGCTGCAGGTAAACCAAATTGCTGTGCAAACTCGCCATTCCACACCACCCAGCGAGTGTTATCTAAAAGCTGCGGCGTAACATAGGTAAAAAATGCCGACGGCAGTTCACTGAATCGATGGGTAAAATTCACACCTTCCCAAACGGACATAGCAGTTCCTTAATAAACGACTTCCTAACCAACAGTATAAGCTGTGTGTAAGGTCACCTTCAGCCCCGAATTATTCATGGGTATTTACGATTAACGAAGAGGTTTGGGTTATTAGGAGAGAAAAAGAAGTTGGAAGCATGCCCCACGAACCATCGGCAATCATGGGGCAAGTATGAGTTTCAATTAACCACGAAACTCATAAGCATCGCTTTGAGAGTCAGGCACACCTTTGAATTTAGCGCGCTCAATGTTCAGAATCGTTCGGTAGCTTAAAGACAAAAGTGCTATTTGGTAAGCGCCAAAAATACCGAAGATCACACCAGACACAACAAATGCCAATATGTGATTAAACTCGGCAAAAATGAACTGGTTAACAGCGCCAACTAATAGAGGGATAAGCCCCATCAAGACAAATATCTGCTTGTTATAAGGCTTGCTCTGTCTCCATGCGTCACCAAGGCTTCTAGGTTCACGATCTAGCGCCGTCGCTGGCAAAACTAACGACCAACGCGAAAGGATCCAATGACCTGGGATACTGGCAAGTAAGGTAATGATAGTGAAAGTTAACTCACTCGCTTCTCCACCTTCTGCCGCATACAAAAAGGTGACGATGAATATAGGAAGCGCCAATGTAAACATCATCGACAAACCAAACAAAATCCACCAGCCAATAAAGCGCAGCTCGCGCATCGATAATCGCATCACATCTAGAGCAGAATGCATGTACTCATGTGCAAGGTAGATACGATGGATACGTACTACCGCCATTGCCGCGACCAGTGGATACAGCAGAAAAGTTGTCACAAAGAAGCCGGCACCAACGCTGGAAAAGTCAGGTTCTTGCGATCCTTGAACCAAGGCTCCTTGATATTGAGTAATAAATATCGTGTGAACCACGATCAAAGGAATACACGCTATTACAATCGCGAGTAAGTTTGCCCTGACCATGCCCACAGCCTCTTGGCAAATAGCAGCAACAGAAAACGAATTATCAGACATAAAAATATCCTTACTTTTATAAGTATCTAGCCATAGACTACGCCTCAAAAATAGACAGCGCGTAAAAATAAAAGTGAAACTCATCTCATACTAAAAAGATTGATGAGTTTATCGTTGGAACAAGAAATAAGAACAAAGCCACTCGAAGGAGTGGCTTTGAGATATCGATTAAGCGCGACGACGCCAGCCCAACAGTGCTAACAGCATTAACACCCAGTAAGAAGCACTGCCTCCGCCGCCTGAGCTACCGAAGTCATTGTGGAGGTCAGAGTCATTCGATAACACATCAATCATGATGCTCTTACCTTACTCCAAACTACGGCTCCATGAGTTCAATGCGCAGATAACGCATTTCATACGCAAATAAAACAACAAGTTACACATAATAGGACTATCGAATACTACAGATTTCAATCAATATTGAAATACTATCGCCACAAATAAATAGAAATTATTCTCATTTATTTGATGAATTTATAAAAAACGCGAGAGGCGGTTAAACCACACTCTCGCGTAATCGTTTATTGATGATTAATCTATTATTAACCAGTCAAGACATTGTCTTCTGGGTACTTGATCAAAGTTGGTTCAGGACGCGCTAGCATATACGCCAACGTCAGAGGTCCGATACGTCCGATTATCATCACCACAATCATGATGTACTTACCCGGCTCCGACAATTCAGCTGTTAAACCAGCGGTAAGGCCAACCGTTGCGAATGCAGAGATGGTCTCGAACATCACCTTATCGAAGGCCGCTTTCTCCGTGATCATCAATAAGAACATTGCGGTCGTTAAGATAGCACCACTGACCACAATGATAGCCAGCGATTTCGTCACCGTTTGCCAGTTTACTGTGCGTTTGAAGATCACTACATGTTTCTTCTGGCGTAAGAAGGTCCATGTCGCCATAAATGCCACAGCAAAGGTCGATACCTTAATACCGCCACCCGTTGAGGTAGAACCCGCACCAATCAGCATCAACACGATCATTACCAACAAGGCAGGCTGGGTAAACTGAGCTAAATCGATACTGTTAAAACCCGCTGTTCGCGCACTTGCAGATTGGAAGAACGCCGCTAGCCACTGCCCTGCCACAGGTAAAGATTCCATTGTGTTTGAATTATGCCTTTCCAATAACCAGAACATCACAGTACCGAGAGCAAGCAGTACTGGCGTAGCAATGAGCATGATTTTGGTATGCAGATGCAAGAAGTGGAAGCCTCTACGCCAATGCAGCCATAAATCACCAATGACTGTAAAGCCCAAGCCCCCAAAGATAAACAACCCCGCCAACGTGAAGATCACCACAGGATCATTCACAAAGCTCATCATGCTGTCGGAGAAAAGCGCGAAACCGGCATTATTAAAGGCTGAGATGGAATGAAACAGCGCATAGAACATGCCCGTTTGCCAGCCCATTTCTGGTACCCAGCGGAACGAGAGGAAAATGAAACCAATCGTCTCTGCAATCAGCGCGAAGATAACGATTTTCTTCACCAGCTTACGCAGATTCACTTGGCGATCTTGGCCCAAGGCATCTTTGGCTAGCGCTTGCTGTCGAAGGCTCAAACGAACCCCAAACATGTAAAGTAGGACAGCAGAGAGGGTCATTTGCCCTAACCCACCAACTTGCATTAAAAACATCAGCAGAATTTTACCTGCTAGTGTGAAGTGCTCACCCGTATCCACCACACCCAGGCCGGTCACACTGATGGCCGAAGTTGCGGTAAATAGTGCATCGGTCAGTGACAAGCCGGTAACAGAGAACACAGGTAGCGTGAGCAGTACAGCAGAAGGCAATAACACACTGAGAAAGCTCAGCAATATAATGCGCGGTTCGCCACCTTTCGCTTTATCTCGTTTACCATCTGGGACGTAAAAAACGCCTCTCTGATGAAATTGCTTCATAGTGATTGCAACTTGCTCGCAAGTTTATCTTGAGGACCGACGACAATAATGAGGTCGCCGATTTCTAATGTGGAATTCAGATCAGGCGCTTTGGTAATCTCAGGGCCGCGTTTAAAGCCAAGCACCTGTACGCCCTCGACTTTACACAAAGCCAAGTCGCCCAGGGTTTTACCCATCCATCGCGATCCAATGACAAACTCAGTCATCGCTAGGCCGCTACCAAGTGGGTGGAACTCAAGAACGCGTTTATCAAGCATCTTGCGCGCAACACGTATCCCCATGTCGCGCTCAGGAAGAATCACATGATCAGCTCCAATTTTTTGCAAAACGCGAGCCTGAAAACGGTCTTTCGCTTTGACCCACAGAGATTTAACTCCCACCTCCTTGGCGATAAGCGTTACGAGAATACTGGCATTAACGTCAGCACCGATGGCGATCATGACCATATCATAATCTTCAAGTCTTAATTCAGAAACGGTATCTTCGAGAGTACAATTAGCAACAATTGCTTGGCTGACGAAACCTGCCGCTTCTCTCACTCGGTCTTCATTGATGTCTACTGCCAAAACCTGTGAACCGGAATCCTGCAGTTCTTTACAAACAGCCAAGCCAAAACGACCCAGACCAATTACCGCAAATTGCTTATCACCCGTTTTCATTCGTGCCTCATATGTCCGTTGAAAAGCAGTCGAAAAAGTCTGCGTCTATTCTTTACCATCTGCAAACAAGACAACAGAAAATTGACAAAATCCTAACTCAGACTTTCACACTCAATATCCGTAAAGCGTAGACACAATGATTGAGTTTTCCTAATTTTTCGCAAGCAAATCAGAAGAATACCCACCAAGTTCACACTTAGTGCTGGGTCATATTCATCGCCCATTCAAAACCGCTGCTTTTAGCCAGCAAACACCAATTCGTCTGCCATGGAAAGCATGCACCAACGAAAAATGAAAAGTAATAGACTGAAATCAAAAACAAAAAAGCCACATCGAAATGTGGCTTTATCTCTATGAAGACAGGTTTGATACAAAAACAAACGTGCAGATTATTTAGAATCGCGCTTGTGGCCGTTATCACGACGAGGACGCTGATCTTGCGGTTTTCGCTTGTTCTTTGGCACGTAGTTTAGAATTGAAATTGGCACAGGCTTTCTTGGTGCAAAGCCTTCAATTTCTACACGCTCTAATAAGTGGCCAAGACGACTTTCAATCATGCACAGGTTTTTGAAATCGTCTTTCGATACCAATGAAATCGCTTCACCCTGCGCGCCAGCACGGCCAGTACGACCAATGCGGTGCACGTATTCGTCTGCCGGGTATGGCAAATCGTAGTTGATCACCACTGGCAAGTTGTCGATATCGATACCACGTGCCGCAACTCCTGTTGCAACCAGATATTGAATTTCACCCGCTTTGAACTGTTCAATCAGCTCTTGGCGAACGCGTTGGTTACGACCACTGTGGAACGCTTCGGCCACGATGCCGCGCTTCTCTAACTGAGTCACTAGCTTCGCTGCGCCGTGTTTGGTTTCAATGAATACCAATACTTGTGACCAGTCGTTCTCGTTTAGCATATGGCTCAACAGTGACGACTTCATGTCTTTATCAACCGTAGTGATCCACTGCTTGATGTTTGATTTTGATGCGCTGTGTTTCGCAATCGAGATTTCTTCAGGATCGACAATCGCGTTCTTCGCCAAATCACGCACTGGGTTTGATAGCGTTGCAGAGAAGAGCAAGCTTTGAATGTCTTCTGGCATGCAATCGACGACCTTATCGATCGAATCGATGAAGCCCATATCTAACATTTTATCGGCTTCGTCCAGCACCAGCATTTCCACTTCATCAAAGTGAATGGCGCGTTGGCCGTAAAGGTCAATCAAACGTCCTGGCGTACTTACGACAATATCAACGCCGTCAATCAGCGCTTGTTTTTGCGGTGCGTAATCTACACCGCCGAACATCGCCATTGAACGCAACGGTAAGTTCTTACCGTAAGCTTCGATGCTTTGGTGTACTTGAAGTGCAAGCTCGCGCGTTGGTGTTAGGATGATCGCACGTGCACGCTTTTTACGTTGCGTTTCACCTTGGCTCAATTTTTCTAAGATTGGCAATACAAAGCTGGCAGTTTTACCCGTACCGGTTTGTGCTGCGGCAATCAGGTTACGACCACGCAGAACAATAGGAATGGCTTTTTGTTGGATAGAAGTCGGTTTTTCATAACCCAGCGCCTTCACAGCATCTGTGATAGGAGAGCTTAAACCAAGCTTAGAAAATGGCATAGAAACGTCTCAACGAAGAAATGGGCGCGTAGTGTATCAGAATCCGTCTTAAGTAACAGAGTCATTCACACCAGCAAGTTGATTGGCTTAAAAATCACGTTCTCTGGGTATGGCGGCGTAGCATATTTCGGCGAAAAATAGAAAGATGGCAGTTTACTGATAAATGACCTAATTCGGCTTAACGAACAGAAATACAAGCTCGGACTCAATGGCATTGAGGGTGAAGAGAGTGAGTTTTTTCAAACCTTAAATGGCTCTTAACGTGGTTAATCGGGCGAATACCGACTCAAGGTAAAACTGTTGACTATCAGTGTTGGCGATCCGAGATACTGCATGTGAAGAGCAATCGTATCGTTCAGGTTAAAGTCACAGAAACCATCAAAGAAGTTGAAGCTGAATGTTAAACATTCATGAGATAGACATGAAAAAATAGCCTCTGCGTAGAGGCTATTTTAGTTTTCAATAAAACCAGTCGTTCAACAAGGCCAATAGTCTAATTAGAACAAGTACGTTGCGCTTACGTACGCACTGCGGCCTTTCTCAGAATAACCGTAGTAATCATCTTCATCATCCAACTCGACGTCAAAGATGTTGTTCAAACCCGCTTTTAGGTTAAATTGTTGGAAATCGTAAGCCACACCCAAGCCAACAAGCGTATAGCCATCGACCGTTTTGTTTTCACGACTTTGGTTAGTAATGACTTGTTTACCAATGTAGTTCACGCGGGCAAAGGTGGTGAATGAATCGAAGACTTCCCAATTTACATCTAGGTTTGCTAAGTGCTCAGGCGTTTTAGTTAGCTTATCACCACTGCTCTTGTCTCTCGCGTCCGTGTAGGTGTAGTTACCTTTTAGGTTGATGCTATCGGTAATGTCATACCAACCCTCTAGTTCAAAACCTTTGGTCTCCGCTTTGCCGATGTTCTGATACGTGAAAATAGGCGTTTGACCCACCGAACCTACTGGCCTAGTTAGGTCTCGCTCAATCTTGTTCTTCAAGTCGGTATGGTAGTACATCAGACCAACACCCATCGCTGTTGTCTCATACGCTAGCCCAGCTTCGTAGCTTTCTGATTCTTCCGGTTTTAGATCTTCATTACCGGTTAACCAACAACGGTTACCACAGCTGATCACGCGAACTTGGTCGCTGCTTTCCATCATACCCGGAGCACGGAAGCCACCACCAAAGCCACCTTTCAGAACAAACTCATCCGTAAAGCTGTAAACCGCGTAAGCACGTGGGCTAAAGTGGCTGCCATACACTTCATGAAAATCTTGACGACCACCTAAAGTCACAGCCAATTTATTGAGGTCAAACTCGCCTTGAACAAAGACCGCTCCTTGATAGTTGTCGATATCACCCGACGGAACATCACGGCTATTTTTCAGCTCCGATGTGCGGTACTCACCGCCGAACACCCATTCGTGCGAATCGTGCCACAAACCAGAAAGTTTAAAATCAAGTGTGTTGTTTTGTAGTTCAACGTCCGCTGCACCATTGGTATACGCCGTACTCGCGTCATCCAGTTGCATGTTTTCGCCGTACAGACGCACTTGCGAATCTACCGTATCCCAAGCGCCTTCGTGAGTCAGGCCGTAATTCCAACGCGTGGAATCTTGAGTGTTCGTCTGTGAACCTGAGCGAGGGTGAACCCAATCTGCTTCGCGCTCATCGTTGGTGTAAATCACATCCGCGATCAAACGTTGCTCTTCTGTCAGTTGCCAAGCAAGCTCACCAAAGACGTTTGTTGTGTCTTTTTCTTCTAACGCATCGAAGTCTGGATTCGTGTCGGTACGCCATGGGTCACGAGCCGAACTTTCCACAATAATACTGCCTTCAACATTCTCTGAGAGACTGCCGCTTGCGTACGCGTGCCCTTTCAAGCCGTCACCACCATCGCCTTCAAGGATGCTCTCATACTGCAAACCCAGCGAGCCCGATAGTTCTTCTGTTGGCGCCTTCAAAATGACGTTAACCACACCACCCATGGCTTCAGAACCATACAAAGAGGATACTGGGCCGCGAACCACTTCAATGCGTTGGATCGCGGTAAGAGGAATGCTCGATAGGTCAAAGTCGTTACCACGGATCAACGCATCTTGAGAATTGATGCGACGCCCATTGATTAGCACCAAAGTGTGTTTAGAATCTAAACCACGAATACGAATGTTATTACGACCGTAAGCGGTGCTGCTCAGAACGCTAACACCTGTCGTACTGCGAATCGCTTCCGAGATATCCTTTACTGGCATCTTCGAAATATCATCGGCGGTGATCACCGAAACGGAAGCTGGCGCGGTTAACTCAGAGTGCTGAGTAAGCGACGCGGTTACCACCATGCGCTCCATTTCCACCACTTCGTCTTTATCGTTCGCAAGCGCAGAGCCACTGAACGCAGTCAAAAGCGCTCCCGTTAAAACAGAAGGCATAAACATGGGCTTTTTCACTGAAGTTTTCACTGCATTTCCTTATATCTATTTTATCAATCATTTAGGCTCGAAAACTCTAAAGAATGAATGTATAAATAGCAATCATTAACATTCGCATTCAAGCCAAAGGTTTGAGCTAGGTTTTATTTTTGAACGGCAACTTATTGAAAGTGACACAATTGAAAAAAGAAGCGCCAGATAGTCCCCTCGCCCCTTTTCGTCTTCACCTAGAAGGTGCCAGTCCAAAGGTTTACATCGTGCAAGCCACACCGGAGATGTACTCTCAAGTGGGCCTTGCCGAAGAAGAAAAACACATTCAAAAGGCAGTAGAGAAGCGCCAACGCGAGTTCAGAGCTGGGCGCCACGCGGCGCGGTCTGCCATGCAAAATTTGGATTTATCCAAACCGAATATGACGGAGATGCCGATCCTGACAGGTCACTTTAGAGAGCCCCTTTTTCCAAGTGATATCAGTGGCAGCATCAGCCATACTGATGGCATTTGCCTTGCCGCGTGTGCCCAAAAAAACGAAGTCGCCAGCCTAGGAATCGATATTGAAAGCAATACCGCGCTTGCCGAGCACCTTTTCTCTTCCATCTACACTCGCGATGAACAAGCACTACTCAACCGTACTCACGATCTTCCTGATACGCTGATATTCAGTATCAAGGAAAGCATTTTTAAGTGCTGCTTTCCCTTCGTTCAGGTGTACTTCGATTTTCTCGATGCACAGATTACGTTAGAGCCCAAGAACAAACATTCAGGGCAATTTAGCTTTGAGCTGATTGGCCGCAACCAAGACGCATTGAAAGCAAAATTGCCAAATCTCTCATTTCATGGACACTACTGTTTTGACCAGCAATACGTGCTCTCGCTGTGCTACTTTTCCTAATGAATTTGTCATGTTTGTTATTCGGTGACCTTTTTGATCACCATCTGCTGTCGCTCATTGACTAGCGGCAACCGTTGTTCTAGCCGTGATTTCCACATCAACGGTACGTTCACACCATGTGCGTCCAATTGACGACTTTGCGGCCCTAGATACCAATAAGCGTCCACCAATTTATCCAGCGAGATAAACGCGTAAGGGTTGACTGGTGGTTTCTTCGGGATCAAATCGAGGAACGACTTTTGGCTTAACTTAGGCTGCGTTGTCGCATAGATGCCATGTTCTGTATGACTGAACTCACTCGTCAGAATGTGCGGCCACACAGAAACGTAACGCTGAGCAAACTTCTGCTGAGCCAAATCACCAAACGTCTTATGCTTAGCCATAAAACCTAACGTCGGAGAACGCTTGAGAATGTGTCGCGCACCAACAAGCACCACAACGCCTCGCTCACTCTTCACCACTTGCTTCTCGACACCATCGACTAACGCTTGATCACGTTGGGCATTAATCTTTGCCAACTCTCCCGCATGCGCGATGTCTCGCCATTTGAAAGAAGGCTCTGTCAGCACAACGTTGATAGGCACCTTGCGCTGTTCATTCGCCGCTCTTAAACGTTGGAAGAACTGGCCATAACACGGGTGTAACCAAGCTGGAAATGCAACCGAATCCAGCCACACTGCAGCCAGTTCTGCATCGGTAATCGTCTCGCCCATTAGGTAATTGTTGAGTAAAGCTTGATGCTTGGCGTTACCAAACTCGATAAATAAATGGGAAAACATCCCATCGAGTTCCGCATCCAACAATACGTCGGTCATCTTTTCGAACAACTCGCCATACCAATGCGCTTCGCCAATCGCCAAAATGGCGCCAGCTTCCAATTTGGCTTTGAAGAAAGTCAGAGGGGAAATCATCCCCTCCAACTGAGCGTTCGATCTAGATTGTGTTGACGAATCAAACATCGAACCTCTCTCTTAGCTCTTTCACCATGTGGGTACCAATCAAACGCAGCATCTCTGGACGCATCATGTCACGGTGCAAACAGGCCACATCAACCACTTTGAGGTCGCCCTCCATGTACTTGAACCAGCCATTACGATCGAGGAACGACTCTTCTGGTGGCTTCTCAGCGTTGAAGAACAACACATCACCTTGGTAGTGGTAATCCACCGCATCACGTACACGCTGGTTGTTGTTGATCACCACCTCAATCATGGCTGTGATGGTCTCGGTGCTCAGGTGCGCCATGGAAGAACCTGCATCTTGCAGGATGTCGATCACCTCTGGCTTAGTGATGCTGGAATGCGCGGCTTCATCAAACTCAACCCCCGCCATACGGATCAGTGCACCAAGCGCTTGCTCTTCTCCCGGTGGATGAATGGTTTGCCACTGCTCTGTAGGGTAAGAATCCAGCAACGTGACTAAGCCCACCTCTTGGCCTTGCTCTTGTAAGATACCCGCCATTAGGTGAACAATCATGCCGCCAATCGACCAACCCAGAAGATGGTAAGGTCCAAAGGGTTGCTCTTCACGAATCGCAGCCACGTAGTCTTCTGCCATCTCCTTCATGCTCTTTGGTAATGGTGCAGAAGGGTCACCAAGGTTACGAGCTTGGACACCATAAAGCGGAACATTAGACGGAATGATTGGCGTCAGTGCCGCGTAACACCAACTTAGACCACCAGCGGGGTGTACACAGAAGATAGCGGCTTTGCCTTCACGCTTACGCAGCGGTAACAAAATGCTCAGTGCATCATCACTTTCGCTGCCGTTGAGCTTGGCCGCGATACCGGAAACCGTTGGCGATTCAAATACCGCCGCCAATGACAACTCAATCCCCATGATTTCTTTCACGTGGGCAATCAACTGCGCAGCCAATAGGGAGTGCCCGCCAAGCTCGAAGAAGTTGTCATCCACACCGACCGCAGGCAGATCCAATAACTGACAGAACAACTTACACAAACGCTCTTCAACTAAGTTACTTGGCCCCTTGGTACCGACTTGACCAGACAGATCCGGCTTCGGTAGTGCGCTGCGATCCAATTTGCCGTTAGGCGTTAATGGAAAGGCTTCAAGCTCAACAAAGTAGCTCGGCACCATATACTCTGGCAGTGGTTCCGCGAGGTACGTTTGCAATGCATTGCTATCGATACCCTGCTCAGTATTCTCAGCGGTGACGTAAGCAACCAAGCGTTTGTCGCCGTCATTGTATTCCT
Organism: Vibrio campbellii CAIM 519 = NBRC 15631 = ATCC 25920; assembly: GCF_002163755.1. Classification (NCBI taxonomy): domain Bacteria; kingdom Pseudomonadati; phylum Pseudomonadota; class Gammaproteobacteria; order Vibrionales; family Vibrionaceae; genus Vibrio; species Vibrio campbellii. The sequence continues at coordinate 988,483 of NZ_CP015863.1, read as the reverse complement.
GAGCCAACACTGCCACTTGAGCAACACTTGGATGGTTGGCCAAGGCATTCTCAATTTCTTCCAGCTCAATACGGAAACCGCGGATCTTGACCTGAAAGTCACTACGGCCACAGTACTCAATCGCACCATCTTCACGCCAACGAGCCAAATCGCCCGATAGATACATTCGGCTGCTTTGTGGACCAAATGGATTTTCGATAAAGCGTTCTGCCGTCAGTTCTGGCTGACCATGGTAGCCTTGTGCCAATTGACGCCCAGCAATATACAAGTGCCCTACCACACCCGGCGGTACTGGGTTTAATGCATCATCAAGAATGTAGATTTGCGTGTTCCACACTGGACGCCCGATTGGAATCGACGTGCCTTCAGTATTGGCTTCACTTGGCCAATAAGTCACATCCACAGCCGCTTCTGTTGGGCCATAAAGGTTATGCAGAGGCGCGTTGAATGCTTGGTAATAGTGATTAACTAACTCGATAGGCAACGCTTCACCGCTACAGAACACTTGGCGTAAGCTTTGACATAAATCGGGGTCCGCCTGCTGAACAAAGATTTGCAGCATAGATGGCACAAAGTGCAGCGTGGTGATCTTCTCGCGATGAATAAGATCTTGCAGATAAATCGGATCTTTGTGTCCGTCCGGTTTCGCGATCACTAAACATGAGCCAACCATCATTGGCCAAAAGAACTCCCACACCGACACATCAAAGCCCGCTGGCGTTTTTTGCAACACGCGATCTTTCGCAGTAATCGGATATTGGTCATGCATCCATAGCAATCGGTTAATGATCGCATCATGGGTGACCACCACACCTTTTGGTTTGCCCGTCGAACCAGAGGTGTAAATCATGTAGGCCGGAGAGTGCGGCTCTGGCTTCACTTGCGGAGGCAGTGGCTCGACTCTTTTGTAAATGGTTGGCAAGGTGTCATCATCGACCAGTTTCAATTCCACACCTTGCGGCAACTTGTCTTGCAGTGCCGACGTAGAGAACACAAACTTAGGCGCAGAGGACTCTAGCATGTAGTGAATACGGCCCTCTGGATAATCTGGGTCCACCGGTACATAAACCGCACCTGCGGCCAGAATCGCCTGCTGTACAACGATCAACTCTTCACTTCTTGGCACACATACCGCGATGCGATCACCCAGAGTAACGCCTTCTGCCGTCAGCCAGTTGGTCAACGAGTAGACCTTTTTCGCTAACTCTTCGTAGCTGAGCTTTTGGCCTTCAAAGATTATTGCTGGTGAATGGGGGGTAAGAATACGCTGCCTTGCCAACAGAGCGGCTAACGTCGTCTCGGGTACCTCGTGGTCAGTGTCGTTCCAAGTTTCGATGACTTTCTCTCGCTCACCAGCAAGAAGAATATTGATATCGCTGACTTGGCAAAGAGCTGGATCTTGAGCTTGCGCGCTTGCAAAAAAGTCGCTCATAAAGTGGAACAAACGCTGTTGATGCTCGTGAATATCTTTCTCGGAATACAACTCCGGATTGGCATCCATATCGATATGAAGCTGACCACCAAGCTCGTAACAATAAAACGAGATATCATCCACTGGACCAGCGGACAAGTTATGCGCTTTGGAATTAAGCTCGCCAAATTTATGCTCGTATTCAAACGGCATGATATTAACCAAGGGACCAAATAGGTTACGGTTGTCTTTTACCAAGTTAAGCTCACGGTGAAGCTCTTCATAACGGTAGCTTTGGTGACGACGAACCGAGGAAAACTCTTGGTTGACCTGTTTGACCAGCGTCTTAATATCCAAGCCTTGTTCAAAGCTGACGCGCACGGGCAAAATGTTCACGCGCATCGCTGGGGTTTGAATCGCAACAGAACCTAAACGCCCCATCAAAGGTACACCTAGAACAACTTCATTAGAACGCGTCATGCGGTGTACATAAGCGGCAATGGATGCAATGAGCACGCTGTACCAGTGGGTACGACACTGTTTCGCCAGTGATTCCATGCGTTGGAAATCGTCGACTTCCATCGCGCCTTTTAAACGTAAAAAACGGTCTGATGTAACGGTCGGTTTGCCTGCAAGGTTGACGGTATCTGAATGGTCTGCGTAACGTTGAAGATAGAAAGCACGATCTTTTTGGTATTTCTCCGACGCTTTGTAGTCGTCGTCCTCTTTTAGCAAGGCTTGCTGGTCGACAAACTCGATCTTGTCGAATGGTTTCCCCTGAGCAAGTTGGCCATAAATATGTGCCACGCGTCCCGCCACCAAGGACATGCTGTAGCCATCAATCGCGATGTGATGCAGCGATAGGAACCACACGAACTGGCCTTCTGAAAGCTTGAGCAATGTCATAACGAATAATGGGCCTTGCTCTAAATCGACAGGTTGTTTCAGCTCTGACTTCATCCAATCGACGGCTGCATCCAGCGGTGCATCCTGTTGTAAGAAATCGATTCGCTCTACCTGCCAGTTTTGGCGGTCAATCACCATGCGTGGACCTTCGGTGGTGGTGACAAACTTAGCGTGTAAGGAATCTACCTCATCAATCGCCGTTTTAACCGCTTCAACAAAACAAGGCTCATCCACCTTGCCATCAATCACTAGGTATTCACCTGTCTTGTAAATTGGATTTTCTGGATCGCGCAACTGGGCAAACCAAATCCCGGCTTGGGCATCCGTCAGCGGCAACAGTTGCTCCGCTGTATAAGGTAAATCGTACATGTTCATTCCTTTGTTTTTCTTATTCTTTGGCTGCTAAGTCCGTTTCTTCTCGATCAGTTGCCACCAATCTTGCAAGCTGGGGTTGGCAGCCAGTTCCATAAAACTCACATCAAGTCCCGCTTGTTGCCAATCACTCACCAGCGACATCATGCGCACGGAGTCCAAACCGAAATCCAACAGGCTATCTTCTGGTGTCATTTCATCGACTGGCACTTCTAGCAAAGCAGCCAATTGCTGAGTTAAGTGGGGCTGAGATTGAGGAATAGAGAAATCACCACCGACCAGTTCATCGGCACGGTTTATCTGAGACAGGAGCTGCTGTTTATCCAGAACATAACCACAGCGGCCAGCAACGTAGTTGAGCGCCATGTCATGATCATCAGAAGAAAAATCTGCCACCGCATCAGACACCATAAAGGCTTGAATATCGGTCATGAAGGCTTCTGCCGCAGTTTGCAAACAACCGATGTGAGCGTAAACACCAACGATGATCAACTGATCGCGTCCCGTTTCATCCATCATGGATTTAAGCGGCGTACGCTGGAATGCGCTGTAACGCCATTTGGTGTAAACAATATCTTGATCGGTAGGCGCTAACGCAGGAAAAATGCGAGTAATGCTTTCGTCGGCTTTTAAACCTGGTCCCCAAAAATCCGTCAGCAATGCGCGATCTTCTTGCTTTTGGTCACCAGGTTGCGCGGTATAAACCACGGGGATCCCTGCATCAATACAGGTTTGCTTGATCGCCTGAATATTACGCGTCAGGGTTTGAATCAACTCGCTGTCGACATCATAGAAATTGAGGAAGTACTGCTGCATGTCGTGAATAAGTAACACGGCACGCTGGGGGTCTACAGACCAGTTAACACGGTTTTCTGGTATCGCCTTGGGCAATGGATAACCAGATAGAGAGGGAATGGCCATTGGGCTTGTCTCCAAAATATTAAAAAAGCTCAGCGTCCCAAAAGCCTTTGCGACGCTGGGTTGGTTAAACGAGTTCTAATAGCTTGTTTTTATTTATTTTTCCGACGGGAGTTTTCGGCAGTACATCAACAAAAATAACGCGATCGGGGATCTTGAAGTCCGCTAAGCCGCGATCTCTTAAAAAGCGTTTTATTTCAATCACTCTAGGGTTCTGTTCTGGGCAAACCAAGGCTGCGCAACTGCGCTCACCTAAGTAGTCATCCGGAATGGCAATTACGGCAGCATCGTGCACCGAGTCATGGGCAAGCAGATGGTTCTCGACCTCCTCCGCAGCGATTTTCTCTCCACCACGGTTGATCTGATCTTTATCGCGCCCTACCACCTGTAAGTTGCCCGCTTCGGTCAAAACGACAATATCGCCCGTGCGGTAGTACCCTTGCTGAGTAAAAGAACGCTGATTATGCTCTGGCGCACGGTAGTAACCTTGAATGGTGTAAGGGCCACGCACGAACAAAATCCCCTCTGTTCCTTGCTCAACGGGGTTGCCCATTTCATCAAGAACCAACAGCTCATCCGCAGGCGACATCGGCCGACCTTGGGTAGAAATGATTTCAGACTCGGGGTCATCCAAACGGGTGTAGTTTACGAGCCCCTCTGCCATGCCGAACACCTGCTGCAAGGTACAGCCCAACTCTGGTCGAACTCGCTTTGCAGCTTCTTCACTAAAACGAGCACCACCCACTTGCAACACTTCAAGGGAAGTAATGTCATGTTCTGTTCGCGCAGCTTCATCCAGCCATAAGAGGGCTAATGGCGGAACCAAAGCCGCCACGGTAATTTGGTATTTCTCAATCAAAGAAAACGCCGTCTGAGGGCTAGCATCTGGTGTTAACACCACAGTGCCACCAGCCATTAAACAGCCCAGTGCACCTGGCGAGCTAAGCGGAAAGTTATGCGCCGCAGGCAACACACAAAGGTAACGAGTTCGATCTGAGAACTGGCAAACTTCATTGCTGGCACGAACGCTATAGAGATAGTCGCTATGAGTGCGCGGGATCAGTTTTGGCGTACCCGTAGTTCCACCAGAAAGTTGGAAGAACACGAAGTCTTCTCCCTGTTCTTCATGCAGTTCGGCATCGTTTAAATAAAGACTATCGAGAGTTAGGCTACCAGTAGGTATTTCACTCGCTTCACCCGCCCAAACAATGCTGGTAAGGCTCGGTAATTCAGCCGCAACTTGCTGCGCGATATCAGCCGTGTTCACACCTCGCTGCGGTGCAGTAATCAATACTTTTGCCTCAGTAAAATGACAAAAGTATCGAATCTCCGAATAACGGTGCGCTGGCAAAGCCAGTACGGGCTGCACGCCAATTTTGAGTAGAGCGAAAAAGCTAAGATAAAACTCCCCAATGTTCGGTAGATGCAACACCGCTTTGTCTCCTGGTTTGAGACTCAGCTTGGTTTGGAAACCTGCCGCCAGTTGGTCGACCTGCTGCGCCAAAGATTGATACGTCCACTCACGCTCTCCATCTACCAATGCCAATTGCTGTGGCTGTCGAACAGCGCTGGCTTGCAGCATTTGTGGGATAGTTTGATCTGTCCAATAACCGGCTTGACGATATTGTTCTGCTCGCGCTTCTGGCCATGGGGTAAAGCCGGATGCTTGCATGGATTCGTGACTCATTGCACCACCTCCATGTTTTCACGGATCTCGATGCCCAACGCATTGAGTACAGTGCGCATCTTGTTACCGGTTTCTTCCAGCTCACTTTGTGGCTCAGAGCCTGCCACAATCCCAGCGCCCGCGTATACTTTGAGGCGTTTTTTCTCCACCTCCGCACAACGAATCACGACCACCCATTCACCATTGCCACGAGCATCAACCCAACCAACAAGGCCGGTAAAGTAACCGCGGTCAAAAGGTTCAACATGGCTAATAAAGTCGTAAGCTTGCGCCGTCGGATAACCGCACACGGCTGGCGTTGGGTGCAGTGCACTTGCTAACTTCAACACACTCGTGTTTGCATCCGATACCGTGCCCTCGATGCGAGTCGAGAGGTGAAGCATGGCTTTGGTTTCTATCACCGATGGCACCATCGGCACATACAGGTTATGGCACCAAGGCTGCAGCGCTTTTTCAACCGCATCCACCACCACGGCATGCTCATGGAGATCCTTTGCACTCTCCATCATCAGCTCACCTTGCTGTTGGTTAATGCATTCGTTGTCACTGCGTCGGCGAGAACCCGCCAGAGGATTGGAACAAACGTGCGGGCCTTTGCGTGACACGAGCAGTTCAGGGCTCGAGCCCATTAAGTACGCGTCAGATTGACTGCCACCAATGCGGGTAGAAAACGTGTAGCCACCTGGGTTTTGTTTGAGTAAGGTTTTCAAGAGGCGTGCGCGGTCAATTTCCTCTTCCGTATCGACCTGCATGGTGCGTGATAACACCACTTTATCCAGATCAATGTCCTCTCGACAGCAGCTTGTGGCCGCTAACTCAACACTGCGCATGTACTCTTCAGGAGTAGGAATCGGTTGGATCGATGAAGGTGGACAATCAGCAACCCCATCCACATCAGAAACTTTATCCGGTCTGATTGGTGACGTCGTGATAAGACGGTCTGGGACGATAAAGTGCACCGGGTTGTGTTCAGAGAACGGAATCACTCCCACCGCAATGGGGTTTTGGTTTCCCGCATCCTTTGCCGATTCAAGTAATTGACTGATGTGAGTATCTAACTCGGAGAATTTCACCTGTTGGGAAAATTCTGCGGCAATGCCTTGGGTAAGTAAGGTCACCGTCGGTGAGCTAAAAAAGAACGAAGCATCATCCGTATGAGCGTTAAGAAACTCGGTGAGCATAGTGCTACTTCCCATTGAGTTACGAAGCATAATCATCTCTCAAGCTTTATTAAACATAGCGTTCCAAATGAGATCCCTTCTCATTTGACGAGTGAGACTACACATACAAAATCAATTGTTCAAACACTTTTTGATAATAATTATCACTCGCATTATAAATAATTCTATAAATTAATCCCATAGTATGAATATGGAAAAAAGCAAATAATTACTTATAGTTAGGAAGCTTAGGAGGAAAAATCACTGGACATAAAAAATGGCTGAACCCTTTTGGAATCAGCCATCAACCATTGATTCAGTCAATGAATTTACGTAATGAGACGTCAATTAACCTTGATCGGTGAAACCGTATTTTTCATCGCTCAACGTTCGTATTTCATTGAAGCGGTCTTGCATCTTTCCGCCAATTAAATCCACGCGTCTTTGCATCTCATTCACCCAATTTCGGTCTGCCATCACGTCACGAGGAAATACTGTCGTGCGTTGATTTGCTCCGAGATAAAGAAACGCATCAAACAATTCGCCCACTTGCGCATCCATCTTGTCCATAGCCGCTAACTTGTAACGGGCCTTCGGCAAGAGGTCGATAAATCTCAGCTCCGCAATTGGGCTTTGTTTCACGTCCAGTAGCGCTGGTGCTGACACATCGTGGAAAGTTTCCACCACTTCTGGCTCTGTCATTGGCCAAATTAAGTACGTGCTGCCTGGAAACGCTTGTTCCAAACGCGTCGCCAGTGGCCAAGCGCTATCCTGCGTTTTTGCCACGTAATCCTTTGGCGCATTAACCAAATGAAAAGCGCCAAAAATCAACAGAGCTTTTTCTTGCTTGGCCATTCGCTCAGCCGCAATTTGATAGAAGTGATCGGTTTTATTCTTCGCCGCCAGTTTCCACACTTTTTCATCTTGAAGGCCTTGCCAATCAAAAGGTGCTTCCGCTAAATGCACCTGAATCTTTTTCCCTTCAGGCAAGGTCGCATTGCGCGTTCTGATCGCCTCAAAAAAGTTTCGATACGCATCCGGCATCCAGGCCATAAAATAAATTGATCCCCTCAGCACCTCCTCCAACTGCGCTTGCGTCACCTCGCCACCAGCCAAATATTCATCCAGCACTGACTGGTATTTCGCATTGCCAAATTCAACCACAATATGAGTAACCTGGTCAGAGAACGCCTCGGTCTTCACCAGTTCGGTAGCGTAATTCAGAAACGCATCGTTCCAATGGTAATCACCGATCCCAACAAAATTGTGTTGCTCGAACGCTTTTAAAATGGCCGCATTTGCAGGCTGGGCTTGTTTCACTACTTGCTCAATTTTCTGCTTGGGTAAGTCCACCTCGGCAGAGTGTGGTAAATACTCGCACCCAACCATTCCAACGAGCCCCACAGCCAAAAGCCAAGGTTTGATTTTCCAGCCAAATTTATTCATCAATTTCACGACCTCCTTGTTAATATCGCGACAACGATAACAAAAATCATTATCATCCATCCAATTTTGATTTGATACTTGTTGCACAAAAGGAGAAAGGAATGAGTGAAAACCGCTCAGAATTCAACGGCAAACTGTGTTTAGTGACCGGCGCAGGACAAGGGATTGGCCTAGCATGTGCCAAAAGCTTATTGGCACAAGGAGCACGAGTGATTGCCTGCGATGTCACTCAATTGGCACTCGATACCTTCCAGCAGTCGCTACCAAAATGCCAGCAATCGAATACGTTGCTTGTCCCTTTTGATTTGGCAGATTCAAATGCAATTCAAACCGCTTGCCATAACCTAGAGCAAGACCAACTTATCCCTGATTACATCGTCACTTGTGCTGGCACTTTGCATCTCGAATCAGTTTTAGATTTGCCACTGGAAGCACTGAATAAAACCTTAGATGTGAACTTAAAAGGCACCATGCTGCTCACACAACAACTGGCTAAAATTCTGGTCAAACACAGCAAGCAAGGCGCGATTGTGGCCGTCGGTTCCAACGCAGCAGACACACCACGCGTCAAGATGTCTGCTTACTGCACATCCAAAGCTGGCCTGCACATGTGGATGCAATGTTTGGGGTTAGAACTGGCAGAGCATGGCATTCGTTGCAACATCGTTAGCCCCGGTTCAACCCGGACCCCAATGCAAGAGCAGATGTGGAATGAAGCTTATGGCGAGCGAGAAACAATTCAAGGCAACTTGGTCTCCCATCGCATGGGCATTCCGTTAAACAAGATTGCCGAGACCAAGGACATCACCAACGCGATTGAGTTTTTGCTCAGTGATAAATCAGGTCATATCACGATGCATGATTTGAGAGTGGATGGCGGAGCGACCTTCTGAGCCTCCGCCGAACGGAAAGTTAACCGTAAAACTTGGGGTGCCTGCCCTTCTCTAGCTTGCGCCTCACCTTGTAGGACACATCACCTAACGTGATCTTGCCAGCGTTGTTGCGGTCGATCCCCGCGTTCTGACGATACGCGATCGACCCCTGTTTAAACAACACATGCGAATGGGGTTTACCAATGGCAGCCGGATAGAGGATAGCCATGTACACATCTTCAAGAGAGTCCATTCGGCCACGGTACGGCAAGAAGTACGCTTTGACGTAATCGAGCTGCTCAATTGCGCTCATCTTGGCCAGTTTTTTGGTGCTGGTACCCAGCGCCTCGGCCGTTGAAGGCATAAACTGAATAAGCCCTGTCGCGCCACTTCCAGAACCATTTTTGATGCTCGGGCTAAACGTCTCTACCGTTTCAAACGCCATGCAAGCCATTAGGTGGTTTGGGTCTATATTGAGCTCTTGAGAAATGTCGCTGACTTTGCTTTTAAACTCGGGTGAAACGCGATTACCCCAAGCTAGGGCATCAACAGGAGAGGAGGAAAAACACGAACAAGAAACATCATTTTTATTAGGGAATAAAGATAAAGGCGAGAGAGTGTTTACAACCTTCTGGTTCTTACGCATCAGGCTGTTAGGAAAGGAAAAAACCTTATCTTTTTTGTGCTTAAGCTTTGTTATTTTTAGTAGCTTATACAATCGCTTAGAAACCGTTTTCACGATAAAACCACAGTGGGAAAACATTTTTAAAACTGTAGTCCATTTCTTACTTTTTTAACATCAGTATCAGTAGTGAAGCACAAAAATGTGAGGTGGATCGGTGAGCTTTATAGGAAACATTTAGGATAAGAATAGGAATGAGAAAAAATCATACTTCATGATTTTCTTTCCGATCAAAGCAATAAGTAGTTTGTTGCACATCGGAATTCGGTTGAATGTATTTGGGCTACTAAACTAAGATGCAAACCTAAAGTAGAGATTTACACACTTTATTCTGGGCGTCCATATTAAGCTTCATCCAGTCAGCTCAAAAGTCGAAGTTGTAGTTCAAAAAATAAAAAAGGTTACCGAAGTAACCTTTATAAAAGCTCAACTTATACCTTAAATTAAAGGCTAGCCATAACTACATCGTAGTAAGCTTCAGGGTTTGATTGTTTAGCTACCACTTGTTCCGCCATTTCAGAACGTATAGCGTTGATAACTTGTGGGTGCTGGCTCGCGTCAACATCAAGCATATTTAGCATTGCGGTCAAGTGTAAACCAGAACCTTGAGATGTTTCTTCGATTACTTGATCGTAGTTGTCTTGAATAAATTGTGCAGTTTTAACTTCCTTACCCTCACATGAACCCTCAGAAGAAACTTGAGATGATACCGCTGTAGTGCCTAAATCCCAAATAACGTTAGAGATAGCTGCTGCCGTTCCATTATCATTAAAAATCATTGCACCAATACCACAATGTGTCCACGGGTTAATATTTGATTTTCCTTCTTCAGCAAAAGTAGTGCCAGTAAGAAGAGTGGATACAGCAATTGCGCAAAGTGTTATTTTTTTCATTTTATTACCAGTACGTTGAAAATTTTATAGCATATTCAAAATCTTCATCATATTGAATCGACGTCCTAATATCGAAATTCTTACTTTCGAAAAAACGCTGATCCCATTTGAGGTAGTTTTTGTGTTCTGCTATTTTGGTTATGTCGAAGCCACTCCCAGCTTTTATGGAAGTAACCCAGTATGGTGCTATATTTAGCACTAAGCCTATCTCCGGACCAATACGGACGGTGCCGTGAGAGAGGTCCGAAAATAAAATTTCCCCAGCAAGAGCAGCATAGCCAGCTGAGTCATTTTCTAAATAAATACTTTTACCTAAAAATCCACTTACATACATATCCGAGCAATCAATACACGATAAGCTACTTGGTTTGTAGCCTGCATTTAAAGACCACGCATAGAAATCATCTTCGGCTAGTCCCGTCTGGGATACGTTCAAATTTAATACATTAAACAGGGTCAATTCTCTTACTGACCAGCTATGTTCCTGCTCCGTATATAATAGAGTCAAATCAAAGGTACTAAGCTCCGAAAAAGGTATACGAGCAGAATTGATGTTTAATAAGTCATAGTAATTTGCACGAAAACGTAAACTGATTCCTGAACCAAATGCGTCATTGTATCTTGTAGATACCTGAAACATCGCCGTATTTTGTGCTGTATGGGGTGGCAGCTTATTTGCTTGTTCCCAACTACTTTGCCCTGCAGGCAAACGAAAGCGCTCAGTTAATAGTTTTTCTCTTTTTGTCACTTCAGCTTCAGACAAACCACCATTTTTAACGTCTAGGAACGCGTAATAGTCATACATAAAGTCAATGACTCGTTTTACTTCATCATCATCAAGAGAAAGAAGTACGTTATGCTCTTCGCCAATTGGAAGAGCAATAATGCTCTCTACACTTTCTTTTTCATTAGCATTTAGCTGATTAAAGCGGCTATATAGCTTTTCCTGACGAGATTCATGATAGACAACGTTTTCTATATAACTATTCGTTTCAGGTTGATTGAGCATCATCACCAAATCGTAGGGCATCACCCAAATTTTATTTGGTGCCAAAAGGGGCCTTTCAATAACTAATTCTAAAAGCTTAGCAAGCTGGTAGCCGCAATTTTGTTTAAAGAAATAGTATGCCATGCTCGTATTGTCTAATTCCCACAAGTGTGCAAGTAGAAATATAACTTTTTCTTTGGGAAGATTAAGTTTGTATTCCCATAAGTCTCTAAGCTCTGTTTCGTTATATGCCAAATTTTGATGATGATACTTCTGGTTTGCAAAATGTCCCTGATACCCTCCGGTTATTCCTTTATAGATGTAGACAAGCTTATTATCCGACTCTGGAACCATCGCTCCGTAGCTGAACGTGTTGTCTAGTAACTCATTACCTTCACCTGAATTAAATTTGAGTAAAACGTGACCATACATTGAAGCAGGATTACCCAAATAACCACTCGCATAAACCACGCTGATACTATCAGTCATAAATGACCCTAGATACTGATTATATTCAGGACAATCTATTTCTGGGAATAAAATCTCTGGGACGACACGTTTTAGCCATATTTTCCTTGCAGGGAATTGACACTGGGTAATAGGTTCATCGATAAACGATTGAATCGTAGATTTTAACTCTTCTTCTGGGTTAAGTTTTCCAATCGGCGATAAGAAAAATGATGGACTTGTAACACTACTAAGAGTTTCAAAGAGCCCCTCTTCGTAGTGAATTAGTAAGTGCCATGTCGTCAGAGAGCTTATAGCTTCGAGATCATAGTTTTCTAAAGTTCCTTTTTGACCAGAAGAGGCGTTACTAGATGTAAAACAAAACACAAAGATTAAGATGGATATAATTAACTGTTTCAATAGGACCGAATTTACCGAATACATGCTTGATATAAAACTGAGCGCTTATAATAGCAAAACACGTTCGTTATTATCAATATTTTTCATGCTTATGGTGTTTTTATATCATTAAACGTATGGGTTGTGTTCATTGACAAACTTTGTTTTGGTCTTTTAGATCTGGCCATTGCCTTAGCTGACAAATAATCTTCTCTCGCCAGATAGGTGAGTCCCAAATAGTAATATGACCTTCTGTGTTAGTAATCCAAAGTTGCTTTGGAGATTGAGTGTGTGAATACAAAGCAAAAGCATGGCTTGAGCTTATAAGAGGATCCAGAGAACTGTGAGTTATTAGTACAGGGACATTATCTATCTGAGCAACATTAGCCAGTGGCGAATAATCATCAGTAACTAACATGCTAAGAGGATATTGAAATAGCCATGTAATCCAAGATTTACCAAGCGTTTCCTGCATTATTTTACGGTGTGAACTAAAGGTGCTGTCCAGTATTAGTCCCTGCGGTTTTTTTAATGTTGGAAGCTCAGCAACTAAATTAACGGCTACGGATGCGCCAAGGCTTTGCCCCCAAATAATAATCGGTAAATTAGTTGTGTTCTGAGTGAGTAATTCGTAATAGCCAGCTCTCGCATCTTCTTGTATCGAAGCGAAATCAGGCTCCCCATGAGAGAGACCGTAGCCACGATAGTCAATTATCATGACTTCCCACCCAATATCTGATAGCCAGTGGACATTTGCGATGTGATAGCTAAGATTTTGAGCATTACCATGTAAAAAAAAGACAGTACCTTGCTTTTCTTTATCTGTATGAACCCTCCAAGCGTGTAGCCTAGTACCATCCTGTGAGGAAAAAAATACATCGGTTTTAGAAAACTCGAATACTTCAGGTGACGATACCAGATTCTTTGACGGCCAAAAGAACAGGCTCTCACAACCTAGGAGCATTAAAGATATTAAGAAGTAGGCTGGAATCTTTACTCCACAAATCAAGCACTCACCTGTTATGTTTTCATATTATAACAACAAGTATTGTCACTAGTTTTAGAATATTCAATTTAGAATAATCCGCTCGGCTCAATCTTTAGAAGTTGCTGACACATAGAGTGCCCAGTATCAGATCTGGAACGAAAACGACAAAACCCCGACAACTCGAGGAGCTATCGGGGTTTCTGAATATATGGCACGCCCTGTAGGATTCGAACCTACGACCACATCCTTAGAAGGGACGTGCTCTATCCAGCTGAGCTAAGGGCGCGCTACAGGGAAAGGATTATACGAGTTCAAGCGCTTAAATCAACGGGTTTTCATAACATTCTGATCTGAATGCCTAAAAAAAGGGCACTAAAGCGATAAATGTTCAAAAACACCCCAAAGCAAACGTTTGCGTATGGATGTTAAATAGATTTTCTGCGACAATGCGCCGCAAATAATTTGCCTTCTCAATTTAAAAAGGAAAGTCATGACTGCTCAAAATATAGATGGAACTCTCATTTCCCAAACTGTTCGATCCGAAGTTGCAGCACGTGTGAAAGCTCGCGTTGAGGCTGGCCTTCGTGCTCCTGGTCTTGCAGTTATTCTAGTTGGTGAAGATCCAGCTTCTCAAGTTTACGTTGGCAGTAAGCGCCGTGCGTGTGAAGAAGTTGGCTTTGTCTCTAAGTCTTTTGACCTTCCTGCGACAACGTCGGAAGAAGAGTTGTTGGCACTTATCGATGAGTTGAACAACGACGCAGAAATCGATGGCATTCTTGTTCAGTTGCCACTTCCTGCTGGCATCGATGCAACGCACGTTCTTGAGCGTATTCACCCAGAAAAAGACGTGGATGGCTTCCACCCTTACAACGTTGGTCGTCTAGCACAGCGCATTCCTAAGCTTCGTTCTTGTACGCCAAAAGGCATTATTACGCTGCTTGATCGTTACAACATCGAGCTACGCGGTAAGCACGCGGTTGTGGTTGGCGCATCAAATATCGTTGGCCGCCCAATGACACTTGAGCTGCTTCTTGCTGGTTGTACAACGACAACTTGTCACCGCTTTACCAAAGACCTAGAAGGTCACGTTCGCCAAGCTGACCTTGTTGTGGTTGCTGTTGGTAAGCCAAACTTCATTCCTGGTGAGTGGATTAAGAAAGGCGCTGTTGTGGTCGATGTGGGCATCAACCGTCTTGAGTCGGGCAAGCTAGTAGGTGACGTGGAATACGACAAAGCACGTGAGAATGCGAGCTTCATTACACCAGTACCGGGCGGTGTTGGCCCAATGACGGTAGCAAGCTTGATTGAGAACACGATGCTGGCTTGCGAGCAATTCCATACGAAGAAGTAAAGAATTACGATACTGAAAGGGCTCCGCAAGGGGCCCTTTTTGTTTGGAGTAATAACCCCCTCTAACTCCCCCTTGAAAATGGGGAGGACCGGTCTGAGATCGTTTTTACCTATGAAATCACATCGCACATCATATTCATTGTCGACTGGTGCTTCACACTAAGCGCACTCAAGTCTAGTCCCCTCCCCTTTCTAAGGGGAGGGTTAGGGAGGGGTTCTGTTACAAACTCAAGATCACGCCAGCAATTGATGCACTCATCAAGTTCGCCATTACACCTGCTGCGATTGCGCGGAAGCCGTATTTCGAGATGAATGAACGCTTCTCTGGCACTAATGAACCTAGACCACCAATCAGCATTGCCATGGTTGAGATGTTTGCGAAACCACACAGTGCGAAGGTTACAATAGCTTGTGAGTGTGCGCTTAGCTGAGACTTCACTTCCATCAGTTGGATGAAGGCTACGAACTCGTTTACCACGATCTTGTTACCGATCAGGGAGCCAGCTACGATAGCTTCATTCCAAGGAATACCTAGCAACCATGCGATTGGTGCGAATAGGTAGCCAAGCACTAACTCGAAGCTTAGTTCCATACCGAATAGACCGCCGAACCAGCCTAGAATGCCGTTTAGCATCGCGATAACACTCACGAACGCCAATAGGGTTGCACCTACCGCCACTGCAATACGTAGACCAGACATTGCGCCGTCAGCCATTGCTTCAACCACGTTGGTTGCGCGTGGCATTTCTACTTGGTCTAGATCCATATCCTGTGCTGCGCTGTCTGTCTCTGGCATCATAATTTTTGCCATTAGAAGACCCGCTGGTGCTGACATGAATGCCGCTGCGATTAGGAAGTTAAGATCCACACCCAGTGATGCGTAACCCACTAGCGTGCCACCTGCAACCGATGCCAAACCACCAGTCATGACTGCGAAGAACTGAGAATCGCTCATGTGCTTCAGGTATGGCTTTACTACTAGCGGCGCTTCAATCATACCAACGAAGATGTTCGCTGTTGCAGATAGCGATTCTGCACGGCCTGTGCCTAGCAAACGCTGTAGACCACCACCGATTAGGTTGATCACTTTTGGCATTAGACCAATGTGGTACAAACCAGAAATCAGCGCTGAGAAGAAGACGATGATACCTAGTACATTAATCGCGAAGGTAAAGCCACCTGTTGCTAGGTTGCCAAATAGGAACGCGATGCCCTCTTGACCGTAGTTGATTAGGTTAGAAACCGCGCCAGTTACTGCGTTAAGCGCTTCTTTACCCGCTGGAACGTAAAGTACCAATAGCGCGAAGATTACTTGCAGAGCAAAAGCCAAAGACACCGTTCGTAGACGAATGTTCTTACGGTTAGTCGAAAGCAGCCATGCTACGAATAGGATGACTACGATACCAAGAATTGAGTTCATAAAATGAATCCGAAAAAGGGGGAACAGGAAAGGCGTCGGATTGTATAGAGCGTAAAAAATGCTGCAAGTTGGGGATGTTAACAGGCTGAAAATCTCACCAGCTTACTCTTTAACCAGCAAAATAACTCGTTGAATTAAATAAAGATAAACGTTTGCTTAAAGTTATTATTTCCAAATGGAAAAGATGTTTCTGGATTTGGAAAAACTTTGTGATTCAAATCACCTTATGTATTCCCTACTTAGGAATCGAAATATACGGCGCTAATCGCTGATCCCAATGGCAAGGAGAACCGATCTTCTGTTTGATGAATTCGATCACTGCTGAGATCTTTTTCGGCATATGCTGACGACTTGGGTACACCGCATAAAACGGCATGGACTGGCTGGCTTTCCAATCTGGTAGAAGCTGGATCAATTTGCCTGAGCGGAATTCATCCCCCAGCAAGTAAGTGGCTAAGTAAGCAATCCCCCACCCTGCGATTGCGGCATCACGCACCGCTTCTGCTAAATCGACTGAGTAGTTGCCAGAGACTTTCACGTTGAGCTCTTGCTCGCGATTGGTGAACGCCCAGCTGGTGTAGTCACGCTCCCAACTGCGGTAAATAAGGCAGTTATGCTGCGACAAGTCATTCGGTTCGGTTGGCGTATCGTGCTTGAGTAAATAATCCGGCGATGCGGCAACCACGAATTGGCAATCTGCTAGACGCTGAGCAATGTAGCCTTCTGGTAGGTGTTCATTATTGGTGATCCACAAATCCAAGCCTTCTTCGAGCATATCGACTTTGTAATCGAACAAATGCACTTCGACTTGCAGTTGCGGGTATTTCTCGCGAAGTTCTTGAATGGCAGGAATGATATGCAAGGTGCCAAAAGACTGCGACAAACCAAGACGAACCAAACCGGCGACTTCATCGCGCTGGCTTTCCATCTCTAACGTTGCACTGCTAACGGCTTGCACCACTTGCTCACAGTGGTGATAAAAGGTTTGCCCGGCTTCGGTTGGCGTGAAGCTGCGCGTGGTGCGTTGCACAAGCTTGATACCCAGTGAAGCTTCCAACTGGCTGAGCTGTTTACTAACGTGAGAAACAGACACGCCTAGGCTCTTTGCCGCAGCGGTAAAGTTCTTATGTTTGATCAACGCTGAGAAGATCACCATTTGTGCAGCACGTTCAGATAACACGCAAACCTCGTTTCAAATAGAGAAAACAAAGGGCTCCGAAGAGCCCCTTTTTATTCGTTTATACATTCAACCTAGAATGTGATGCGGTCAGCTAAGTGACTTACCGCCAGTGCGAAGTAGTAAGAGCGGTTCCACTTCATCAACACATTGTAGTTGTTGTACACCAAGTAAGTACGACCGTTCTCATCGTCTGGCATGATCAACCAAGCCTTGATGTCTTCGTCCAACTTAGGAAGTGAGCTGCCATCGTATTTGGTGATGCCAAGCTTGCTCCACTCTTGCAGATACTTACCTTTTTCCGCTTCGCGACCTTGCAGGTTATGGTCGATGCCGTGTGGCACTTTAACCTGACGACCCCAAGTGAACTTATCATCCCAGCCAGATTTACTTAGGTAGTTCGCAGTAGAAGCAAACACGTCCGCTTCTGATTGCCAGATGTCTTTCTTGCCGTCACCATTACCATCCGCGGCAAAGCGTAGGAATGAGCTTGGCATAAACTGACATTGACCCATCGCACCAGCCCAAGAACCTTTGAAATTCTCTAGCTCGATATGACCTTCATCTAGGATTTGTAGTGCCGCCATTGTTTCTTTACGGAAGAACTCTTCACGACGACCTTCAAATGCCATGGTCGATAACGCGTCGATCACGCGGAAGTTACCAGTGAACTTACCGAAGTTACTTTCTACGCCCCAAAGTGCAACGATAAAGCGCGGCTGCACGCCAAACTCATCGCCAATGCGTTTAAGTTCAGCGTAGTGTTCTTTATACAGTTGCTTCGCTTGCTTAACCTTCCACTCAGGTACCGCGCGAGGAATGTATTCGTCTAACGTCAGTTTCTTCTCAGGTTGGTTACGGTCAGCTTTGACTGCACGTGGTTTGTATTCCACATCAGCAAAAGCGGCATCGATCACCTGTTCGGAAATGCCTTTATCACGCGCTTCTGCACGCAATTTATTTAGGTATTCATCAAAGCCGTCGCTACTTGCAAAGGCTGAAGTGCACATACCAACGCTGAGCATTGCTGCCAGTATCTTTTTCATATCGCCCTCCTCGAGCGAGGCAGAATTCCCAGATGAAAAGCGGTGACGTTATTCGCCTTTCTGCTGGGCTTTTTGTTCTTTGTATTTTTCTAGTAGGTTTTCCGGCGGAGGCGGAACCTGTAGGAAGAAACCATCATTAATTAATGACGTTTTCACTTTCTCGACATCAACTTGTGCCAAAGTACGACCATCAAGTTTGATTGTCATCACCGGCATAGGCTTACCGAACATCTGCATTAACGTGTCAGGAACCTGTGAGAAATCATCCTTTTTCGGAATATAGAGATAAGTGCCTTCTTTTCTGGAGCTTTTATAAATAGAACAAAGCATGACGAGCCTTTTGTGCTGATTTACCCGCTTTGAGTGCGGATTTTGTTGAAAACGTAAAATTCTCGCAAACTTGATAGCAAATTTGAGATTAATTCACTTATTTGCCCGCTTGAGAACTTGCTGCGCTAAAGGATGAAATATAACATGACAGACCTAGTTTAAGGCAACGCTCTTTCAATAAAGGCAAGAAGTCCACGATGACCCATTCACCTGACCTTAAAGGTAGCAGTTTTACATTGTCAGTTTTACACCTTTCTGACAACGAGATCGCTAAGACTGTCGAATTTTTGCAAGAAAAGGTTTCTCAAGCACCCTCTTTCTTCGCATCCGCACCTCTGGTTATCAATATAGCAAAAGTAGAAGGCGATATTGATTTCACCGCACTTAAACAAGGCATCGCCGATGCAGGGTTTATTCCGGTTGGCGTGACTGGCTGTAAAGATAAGCGCGTTCAAAACCTTGCCTCAGAAGCGGGCTTCGCCATCATGTCTGCAAGCAAATCTCCAACTCAAGCACCAGCGAAAATTGCGCCGACCAAAATCGTTCGTACGCCGGTACGTTCTGGCCAGCAGATTTACGCCAAAGACGGTGACTTGGTTGTACTAGCACACGTAAGCGCTGGTGCAGAAGTGATTGCTGATGGCTCTATCCACATTCATGGCACCCTACGTGGACGCGCCATTGCTGGTGCGAGCGGCCAACAAGAAGCACGAATTATTTGTCACGATTTACAAGCTGAACTGGTTTCCATTGCAGGAGATTACTGGTTGAGCGATCAAATTGAGAGTGAGTATTGGCAAAAGAAAGTAATGATCAGTAAAGCCGAAGAATCATTACATCTAGAAACACTCACGATTTAGTCTAAAAAGGAAATAAAATGGCACGCATTATTGTAGTAACGTCTGGTAAAGGTGGCGTTGGTAAAACCACTTCAAGCGCAGCCATCGCCTCTGGTCTGGCTCTTAAGGGCAAAAAGACTGCGGTGATCGATTTTGATATCGGCTTGCGTAACCTCGATCTTATCATGGGCTGTGAACGCCGCGTGGTGTATGACTTTGTTAACGTCATCAACGGTGAAGCAACGCTTAACCAAGCGATGATCAAAGACAAGCGCACAGATAACCTATTCATTCTTCCAGCTTCTCAAACACGTGATAAAGACGCGCTAACCAAAGATGGCGTGCAACGTGTGTTCACTGAGTTGGATGAAATGGGCTTCGACTTCATCATCTGTGACTCTCCAGCAGGTATTGAGCAAGGTGCTCTGATGGCGCTGTACTACGCAGATGAAGCGATTGTAACGACAAACCCAGAAGTGTCTTCGGTACGTGACTCTGACCGTATCTTAGGTATTTTGGATTCTAAGTCTCTACGTGCTGAGCAAGGTCTTGAGCCAGTTAAGCAGCACCTACTACTGACGCGTTACAACCCTTCTCGCGTAACACAAGGTGAGATGCTAAGCGTTGAAGACGTAGAAGAGATCCTACACATTTCTCTACTGGGCGTAATTCCAGAAAGCCAAGCGGTACTGAATGCATCAAACAAAGGTGTGCCAGTGATCTTTGACGAGAACACAGATGCAGGCATGGCTTACTCTGATACGGTAGACCGCCTACTGGGCAACCAGGTTGAATTTCGTTTCCTTACTGAGGAGAAGAAAGGACTCTTTAAACGACTATTCGGAGGCTAGACATGTCACTACTAGAATTTTTCCGCCCACAAAAGAAAACTTCTGCGAATCTAGCCAAAGAGCGTTTGCAGATCATCGTTGCTGAGCGTCGTAGCCAGAACGATCCTGCGCCTTCTTACTTGCCTCAATTGAAAGAGGACATCTTGAAGGTGATCAGCAAATACGTTGCGATTGATCCAAACATGGTGGATTTGACGTTCGAACACAAGGACGATGATATTTCGGTTCTTGAGCTCAACGTGAAGTTGCCAGAGGACGAGAAGTAATTACTCTTCGGCTTTAATTGAGAGTCTTCCTTTTCGTCATTCTGGTCAACGAGTTACGAACGTGATTCGGTACCTATGACTAGCATGCTCGGGTTATGGAAAAAAGGTTTTGAATTCAAAGCGAGCTGTCAGTAGATTCCTAGTCTCACTTAGGTTCGCTGGAATGACCCAAGACCCCTTCGTCATTCTGGACAGCGAGGTACGAGCGTGATTCAGAATCTTTGACTAGCGTGCTCGGGTGGTTGATAGAAGGTTTAGAATTCAAAGCGAGCTGCCAGTAGATTCCTAGTCTCACTTAGGTTCGCTGGAATGACCCTGTGGCTTAGTCCTGCTGAAATGAGCACTCAAAACAAAAGACAAATGCGTGTTACAAAAAAGGTTGGCGATAATGCCAACCTTTTTTATTGGTACTTACTTCAGCACCTTATTCATCTTCTCGCCGAGTAATTCAAGACGCCAGCCTTGCATTACATCCGGTAGACGCGCTGGGTCACGGTCTTTCTTCCATACCCAACTGATGATTTGGTTAATCTGCTTTTTAGACGCCAAGAACTCGGTCGCCAAGCCTGACTTTTGCGACGCTACCTTCACCACATCCTTCATGTTCTTGAAGATTTGCTTGTAGCCTGGGTAATCCATCAAACGTTCGATTTTCGCTGGGTAATCATCGGCTGGTGTTTGCTTCGCTTGCTTCACAATACCCGCAATCTTCGCACCGTGGCGGTTAATCGCACGAATATCGATGCCTTCCGCTTCCATCTTCTTAAAGCCAGTCAAACCAAGACGAGCCACTGTCAGCAGGTCACCTTCTTTGAAGATAAAGTTCAGCGCAAGGTCACGCTTAATCGCTTCGCGGTAGCGCCAAGTCGCCAAAGGCTTAAGAATCGCAAGTTCAGCCGGTCTTAGCTGCCATGAGCCTTTGATGTCTAGGTAGGCATTTTCTTCGTTCACGCTGCGAATACGCTTTGATACCAGTAAGTCGCTCTCTTGCTGAACCGCCTCCCACCAGCCTGCTTCGTTCACTTTATCTAATAGCTTCTCGTAAAGGGGCATTAGGTAGTGCACGTCAGCCGCAGCGTAATCAAGCTGCTTTTGAGTCAGTGGACGCGCCATCCAGTCAGTGCGAGATTCGCTCTTGTCTAGCTCGACGCCAAGGTATTCTTCCACCAGCGTAGCGAAGCCCGTCGACAGGCCGTGACCTAGGAAAGCGGCCATCAACTGCGTATCCACCATTGGGAATGGTGTACAGCCAAAGGCATTTTGGAAGACTTCTAAATCTTCACCACACGCGTGCAGTACTTTTAGCACTGAGGTGTCTTTTAGCAACTCGACGAACGACGTCATGTCCGTCAGTTCTGTCGGGTCGATAAGAGAAAGTTGTTTGCCATCGAAAAGCTGAATCAATCCTAGTTGCGGATAGTAAGTCCTGATTCGCACGAATTCGGTATCCAGCATAACTACGTCGGCTTCTCTTGCTAGAGCGCAGACTTCTTCTAGGTCTTTGTTTTTCGAAATGATCTGATAGTTCACATGCTTCTCGCTATAAAAAAATGCCAGCAAAACGCTGGCATTCTAACACTATTTGGCAATAAATGGTTGTTGCACAAAGAAATCCGCTTATGCGCTCTTCTTCGCTAGCTCTGCGTCGTTCTCTTCACGCAGTACGCGACGAAGGATCTTACCTACGTTGGTCTTAGGTAGATCTTCACGGAACTCAACCAACTTAGGCACTTTGTAGCCAGTTAGGTGTTGGCGACAGTGTGCAATCACTTCGTCTTTGGTTAGGCTCGGATCGCGTTTTACAACGTAGATCTTCACCAACTCGCCAGACACTTCGTGAGGCTGACCGATTGCCGCTACTTCTAGCACTTTACCGTGCAGTGCAACTACGTCTTCGATTTCGTTCGGGTAAACGTTGAAGCCAGACACAAGAATCATGTCTTTCTTACGGTCAACGATGTGTAGGAAGCCTTCATCATCAAACTTAACGATGTCACCCGTCGATAGCCAACCGTCTTCGTTGATCACTTCTTTGGTCGCTTCTGGGCGCTGCCAGTAACCTTGCATCACTTGAGGACCGCGAACTTGAAGCTCACCTGTCTCTGTGTTTGCTAGTGCGTTACCTTCTTCATCAACAATACGTACTTCTGTTGATGGCACAGGCAGACCGATAGAACCATTGTATTCCACTAGGTCGTGCGGGTAAGCCGCCACCAATGGAGAACATTCTGTTAGACCGTAACCTTCTAGTAGGTAACAGCCTGTGGTCTTTTGCCATTTTTCAGCGACAGCACGCTGCACGGCCATACCACCACCTACTGCGAGGCGAAGGTTGCTGAAATCTAGCTCATGGAAATCTTCGTTGTTCACTAGCGCGTTAAACAGCGTGTTTACACCAGTAATCGCAGTGAACTGGTATTTTTGCAGCTCTTTCACAAAGCCCGGAATATCACGCGGGTTAGTGATAAGCAGGTTGTTGCCACCCATTTCGACGAACAGTAGACAGTTCACCGTCAGCGCGAATACGTGGTAAAGCGGCAGTGCCGTAACAACAAGCTCGCGACCCGGAGATAATACAGGACCATAAGCGCCTTTCGCCTGCATTACGTTGGCGATCATGTTGCGGTGCGTAAGGATTGCGCCTTTCGCTACGCCCGTTGTACCACCAGTGTACTGAAGGAATGCAATATCATCGCCAGACATAAATGGTTTCACGTACTGAAGACGACGACCTTTGTGCAGTGCTTTACGCATTGAGATTGCACCCGGTAGATCGTACTTAGGCACCATGCCCTTCACATACTTAACCACGAAGTCGACAAGCGTACCTTTTGCACGTGGCAGCATTTGACCAAGACTGGTCAGAACCACGTGTTTCACTGGCGTGTTTTCTACGATTTGCTCGAGCGTGTTCGCGAAGTTAGAAACGATAACGATCGCCGTTGCGCCAGCATCGTTTAGCTGATGCTCAAGCTCACGAGGAGTGTAAAGTGGGTTCACGTTCACAGCGATACAGCCTGCACGCAAAATACCGAATAGCGCGACAGGGTATTGAAGCAGGTTTGGCATCATAAGAGCAACGCGGTCACCCTTCTTCAGCTTAAGTTCATTTTGTAGGTATGCGGCGAATGCGCGGCTACGCTCTTCCAATTTGCGGAAGGTCATGACCGAGCCCATGTTCATGAATGCCGGTTGGTCTGCGTATTTTTGAACAGACTGCTCGAACATTTCTACCAAAGACTCATATTGCTCTGGATTGATGGTTTCAGGTACGTCACTTGGATAACGTGAAAGCCATGGTTTATCCACGATGTTACTCCTCGTTTATAACTGGCAAAAAATAGCGTCCTTTTTATTTTGAGCACTATTACAGCACAGCAAACGTGCTTGAGCACGTAACTCTCAAACACTTGTTTAAATTTTGTTAACTACACCAAGAATTCGCTTTGTCACCTCGAGTGTTTGCTCTAAATGACAATGGTGACCACCCGCGACAGAAACCACATTCGGTGGATTTTCGCCCCAATCGACTTGGTTAGACTGTAAATGCTGAAATCCTTTGTCACCCAAAATGATCAGGTGCGGACAGCGTATTTGGCTGGTGATCGAGTTCGCGTGGTCCTGTGCCATGCGGTAAAGAGAATCGCACTTTAATTTGGCATCGTGTCGCCAAAACCATTGGTTCTCGCGACATTCAGTTCCGCGCTCTACGATTGGCATCAACTGCTCGGCGGTCAGGTGATTCGCTTGCATGCGTAGCTTTAACGCCAGATCGAAAGAAGCGATAGCTCGCTCCGGTTTGTTGCGTTGACGTTGTCGGCTAAGGACACCATCACGCAGTCGTTTCACGCTATTGGAAGGCTGTTCTGCGAGTGGACCCGCTCCTTCAATTTGCACCAACGCTTCGACCTGTTCAGGAAAGGCAGCACTATAGCAACTTGCGAT
Source organism: Vibrio campbellii CAIM 519 = NBRC 15631 = ATCC 25920 (assembly GCF_002163755.1). Taxonomy (NCBI): domain Bacteria; kingdom Pseudomonadati; phylum Pseudomonadota; class Gammaproteobacteria; order Vibrionales; family Vibrionaceae; genus Vibrio; species Vibrio campbellii. The sequence continues at coordinate 964,090 of NZ_CP015863.1, read as the reverse complement.
TAATGCGCCTAGTGAATGACCTACTAACACCAGTCTGTTTGGCGATAATTCATCCAATAATTGGTGTAAATCAGCAATGTAGTCGTGGAAGGGATAGTAATTGTCCGAGGATTTATGACTGGATAAGCCATGACCAAATAGGTCAATTGCCAGTAAATGAAGATCAGGATTGCACTGATGTATGGCGTTCATCAAGTTTTTGAAGCTGCCCGCGTTATCCATCCACCCATGAAGAAAAACGACTGAACAAGCAGTCGTTTTTTCGTTTCCGATCTCTAAGGCTGCCATGCTCCCATTTGGGAGTGCAAAACGGCGCTCATTCATCACAGATTATTTAACCTTCTTGATCACCTTGCCGTCTTGCGGGAAATCCGAACGCATCATACGGCAGTTAATGGAGTAACAAGGGTAGTAATAGGTTGGCGTATCGTACATACGTAGGCGCTCTTCAATCTTCCATAGGCGGTAACCATCGCCTTTGATCGCCGGGAAGATGTATTGGTGCTCACCAATTTTGCCTTCTTCTTCGCCCGCGCCTTTACCAACAACGGTAATAAGTCGGCCTTGGCTAAACGCAACCGGCTCTAGGTAACCATCAAAATAAACCGCGAAGCGACCCGTTGGTTCTTGATCGATGTCCGGCTTACCTGATTTGCCGATCGGCAGATTTACGATCTCCAGACGCGTTTGGTCTTTCAAGTTATCCACTTTCGCTATAACACCACCAAGACGGACATCATTAGCAGCCTGTCCTTGGTCTTCAGCAAAAGCTTTGTAATCCGTCAAAACCTGCTCAGTGCTTGCATTCAGCTCTTCAGGAAGAGAACTACAAGCAGAAAGCCCGAATGCCGCGATAATAACCAGAAAAATACGTCCAGAAAGTTTCATAAACCCACACTATAAATTCGTTTTTTTACACATAGATATCGACACCAAGTAATTGGGCAAGTTCCTCTTTCTTAGCTCGATTCATGACGTCCATATACTGTTCCATTGCTTTGCGAGCATGACCCTCGGGCAAATCATATTGCACTTGAGCACGATGAATCTGAGACTCATCCACTTGCTTAATGGAATGCGCGACAGCGTTCGCCACCTTAGAAGGTTGACCAACGGGCTGCTTATCTTGAGCTTTCTTTACCTGCCCTTTTTGACCGACTTTATTGGTGCGTTTTGCACCCGGTATTAACGCAGGAGGTAAACCATTGATAGACGCCATAACGCTCCATAAAAATACAGGGCAAACGCCCCGTATATTCTAGTAGTAATGAATTATTCGCGACCCGGAAGTTTCTTCCACGTTACATTATCGCGCAGATAAACCGGGCTCGATTCTTCTACTGGGACTGTGTTGCCTTTCTTAAGTTCCTGTTCAGCAAGAATCACGATGTCTTGCGAATCAGGGTAAAGCACATCACCGCTCGTTAAGTTGAGTGGCAGTTTGCCAAGATCTTCTTGGTAAGCATCCCAACCAGTACCCGCTTTAGTCCACGTTTTGTCGTCTGCTTGTGCTTCTTCCGCTAGACGCGCTGGTGGAATAACACATTCTGCATCGACACCAGCCCATTCACCGTTTTCTTGGCGAGTGTAACGTGCCCAGTAAACTTCACTCATACGCGCATCAATCGCAACCGCGACATCCGTTGCACCGTGCAGACGGTAGCTTGCTTGTGCCATCGCAGCCAGCGTTGAAACGCCAATCATTGGTAAGTCAGCACCAAACGCCAAACCTTGCGCGATACCAATACCGATACGAACGCCAGTAAAGCTGCCCGGACCACGACCAAACGCCAATGCGTCTAGATCTTGTAGAGTCAGGCCCGCTTCTTTCAGTACTTCGTCTACCATAGGCAGTACTTTCTTAGTGTGGTCACGAGGAGCCACTTCACTGCGTGAAATCACTCGGTCATTAACCAGTAGCGCAACTGAACAGTTCTCAGTTGCCGTATCGATAGCAAGAATTTTTGCGCTCATGTAACTCTCTACAATTCTTCTTTAATTTATTGATGCCACAGCGCATTAGTCTGCGGCAGGTTGTTCTGTTTTTAGGAATGTTTTGATTCGTTCCAAATCCCGTGTTCTTGGGATTGGCGGTAAGCTGCCAAGGAAGGTGCCACCGTAATCACGCGTTACCAAACGGTTGTCGCAAATGATTAAGGCACCATGATCTTTTTGGTCTCGAATCAAACGTCCTACGCCCTGCTTTAACGTGATAACCGCATCTGGGATTTGCACTTCTGCAAACGGCTCACCGCCACGTAATCGACAATCTTCGATTCGGGCTTTGAGCAGCGGGTCATCAGGGGCAGTAAACGGTAATTTGTCGATGATAACACAGCTCAGCGCATCACCTCTAACATCGATCCCTTCCCAGAATGCACCCGTCGCCACCAGCAGTGCATTACCCAGTTCCATAAACTCGGCAAGGGTCTTTTGTTTGCTCATCTCACCTTGCATTAGCACAGGCAGATCCAGCACTTCACGGAAGCGTTCACCAAGCTCACGCATCATGCTGTGCGAAGTACACAGGAAGAAACAACGCCCGTCGTTCTCTTCAATCACAGACGCAAGCATTCGCACCAGTTTGTCGGCTAAGCCTGGGCTGTTTGGCTCTGGCAAATAACGAGGCACACATAGGCGCGCTTGCTTCTCGTAATCGAACGGAGATGGCAACGAAAACTGCTGCTTCGGGTTCAATCCAAGACGATCGGTAAAGTGTTTAAAGTCGCCAGATACTGCAAGGGTTGCAGACGTGAAAATCCACGCGCCTTGTTTGATTTCAATTTGCTCATGGAATTTATCTGCAACCGATAGCGGCGTAATGTGCAGAGCAAAGTGGCGGGGAGATGTGTCGTACCAGTATGAGTAACCAGTAATATCGACATCACAAACGCGATCAATTCGTCCTTTGATCAGGTTGGCACGCTCAAAAGCGGTATCCAGCAATTGGCTTCGACCTAGCGCCAGTTTCAACACATCAATCGCCAAGTCTAAGCTATCGGTTAAGCGCACCAATTCACGCTTGATCGATTCCGACTGCAGCGCTTCACGCCAGTTTCCACGAAAGCCCGGTTCACCGAGCACGATGCGCATATCCATCGCACTTTGCATCAGCTTTTCACCGACTTTTTGTAGCTGGCGCATGTCTTTTGCTTCAGTGCGGTAGGCTATCTCAATGTCTTTAGCGAGCTCTTGGATCTGACGGCTAGAGATCGATTGTCCGAAGTATTCGCTGGCAATGTCTGGAAGCTGGTGCGCTTCGTCGAAGATGAACACGTCAGCTTCTGGGATCAACTCACCAAAGCCGGTTTCTTTGATCGCGAGGTCTGCAAGGAACAAGTGGTGGTTGACGACAACAATGTCTGAATCCATTGCGCGTTTGCGTGCTTTTAAGACGAAACAATCGGTGTAGCTCGGACACTCTTTACCCAGGCAGTTATCGTTGGTGGAGGTAATGGTTGGGATGATCATGCTGTCTTCTGACAGATCATCACAGTCACCTAAATCGCCCGTTTTGGTTTCAGACGACCAAGTGCGGACTTTAACCAATTGAGTCAGCAGTGTTGGATCGGCCTCATTAGTATGGCTCTCGACCATTTGTCGGCTAAGACGATCCAAACATAGGTAATTGGAGCGACCTTTTAGTAGCGCAACTTGTCCATAAAAGCCCAAAGCATTGACCATCAAAGGCAAGTCACGGTGATACAATTGCTCTTGCAGGTTCTTCGACCCGGTACTGATGATGACTTTTTTGCCACTTAATAGCGCTGGCACAAGGTAAGCGAAGGTCTTACCCGTTCCCGTTCCGGCTTCTACCACCAGCTGAGTTTGGTCTTTGATCGCACTGCTGACAGCTTCTGCCATATCGATTTGTGGCTGGCGAGCTTGAAAGCCCGGAATGGCTTTGCCTAACGCGCCCTCAGAGGAGAATGTTTTTGCGATCATGCCTGACATCTGGTTGGAAAAATTGTCGTGAGTATATCAGAGATACTTGTTCAATCAGACAACCTGCAGCGCTATTTCTGTCTATTCACTCTCAACGACTCAATACGGTTTGCAGAAACGAGGGTTCCTCTTCCGACAAAGTGCTCATGGATTCAGAGACGGTTAGTTTCCTCAGTTGACGTTGCAACAGAGATTTTTGGTTTGCATTGAGCAAATGTAATTGTTCCATTAACTGGCGGAGATCCTCATCAGAAACACCAAAATGTTTAGGCATCCTTTACCTCCTCGACATTAAACACACGAATACTGAATCGCTTATATCAATTCGAGGGTTAACGCAGAGTAAACCTTGGTGTTTTAAATGAACAAATGAAGCACACCAAACAAAGGGTTCAACGGATAATTTGTTGAAACCGCGCCGAGAATAGATTATTTATGAAGTCAAATTGCTGTACGATTCACGCTTCTGACGTGACCCTTTTATTCGTACGCTAGAAAAATAATACATGGAAGTATCTGATTTATGGAAAAGAAAACACTGTTAACCCATTGTTCTGACGCACCGGGTTTGATCTCAAAAATCACCAATATCTGTTATAAGCATCAGCTGAATATCGTTCATAATAACGAGTTTGTTGATAACACCAGTGGACACTTTTTCATGAGAACCGAGTTGGAGGGTTACTTCAACGATCAAACGCTACTCGCCGATTTAGACCAAGCGCTGCCACAAGGTGCAAAACGTAAACTTATTAGCTCTCGGCGTAAACGCATCGTCATCCTAGTAACCAAAGAAGCGCACTGTCTGGGTGATATTCTGATGAAGACTTACGATGGCAGCTTAGATGTTGAAATTGCTGCGGTTGTTGGTAACTACGACAAACTTCAAACACTCACTGAACGTTTTGATATCCCTTACCATCACGTGACTCACGAAGATCTTAGCCGTGAAGAGCACGAGCAGAAGATGCTTGACGTGATTGATCAATATGATGCCGATTACCTTGTACTGGCGAAATACATGCGTGTTCTCACTCCGACTTTCGTGGAGAAATACCGTCACAAGATCATCAATATCCACCACAGCTTCTTACCCGCGTTTATCGGTGCTAAGCCATACCAACAAGCTTACGATCGCGGTGTGAAGATCATCGGTGCTACGGCGCACTTCGTGACAAATGACTTGGATGAGGGTCCAATCATCAAGCAAGACGTTATTCCAGTGGATCACACGTTCAGCGCACAAGATATGGCGCAAGCAGGTCGCGATGTAGAGAAGAACGTATTGAGCAAGGCTCTGAATAAAGTGGTCAATGACCACGTATTTGTTTACGGCAATAAGACGGTTATTCTGTAATTACTTCTCTCTTTTTACAATTTCACTATTAATAAACCCGCCTAATCGGCGGGTTTATTTTTTCAACAGTATCTTCCGCAATAAATCCCAAGAATCACTCCCCTATTTTATAGCTTTTCATTTTCTTTCAGCCATTTACTTGAGTAATAACTCTATCTATAATTAATTCTCATTTCTTATAAAATCACTTTAATATTACGGAATTAAAATGAAAAAAACGTTAGTGGCTTTTCTGATTGGGCTGACTTTGCCAGCAACCACAATCGCAGATACTCTTGAGCCTGTTAAGAATGATGTAACCACTCGCATTATCGGCGGTGAGCCAGCCAATACTTCTGACTGGAGGTTTATTGCTTCACTGGTACGTAAAGGACAGCCAGCATCTATTGGTCACTTATGTGGCGGTAGTTTCCTTGGTGGAAAATACGTATTAACTGCTGCGCACTGCGTAGAAGACTTCAATGCGGACGATCTGGATATCGTTCTTGGTCTTTATGACAAAAACAGAGAGTCTCAAGCACAGCGCATCGCCATTAAAAATATCTATTCACATGATGAATATAACAACATAACAACGAACAATGACATTGCTCTTATTGAGTTGGAACGCAGTGTCGACAGCGCGACTATTGCTCTTGCAACGCCAGAAGTTCTAGCTAACGTACGCGCAGGAGATAAAGTACATGTCGCAGGATGGGGAAACACCTCTACGACAGGAAGGGAATTTCCGGCTGTTTTACAACAAGTTGATTTAGAGTATGTGGATCGAGAGACCTGCCAAAACCTAAAAGGAGATTACGCCAAGGTATCAGATGATGGCATCTGTGCGGGATACTATTGGGGAGGAAAAGATAGCTGCCAAGGAGATAGCGGCGGTCCACTCATCGTTGATGATAACGGTATCAACAAATTGCTAGGCGTGGTCAGCTGGGGGGATGGATGTGCTCAACCAAACGCTTATGGTGTTTACGCCAACGTCGCTCATTTTCAACACAATGGATGGATAGATAGCCATCGCAATACTATCAGCTTCACTAAGTACCGAGATCTTCGTTTCGTTGAGCGAAAAGCGCAGCAAGAGACCTTTACTATTCGTAATGACGATACTATCCCATTCAACATCTACCAAAGCACAATAACATACGGAAGTACCATCGAGAAAAGCAATTGTACTGGTACCTTAAAGCCTTCGCAAAGCTGTCAAATTACCGTCGGCTACCAACCTAGCTATTCGGAATCAGAAACAACGATAGAGCTCTTTACCGATCATCCGAAACTGTCCAGACTCACAACAACTTTCGAGTATTCAGGTGTAGATAAAGCAAGCAGATCAGTGCGTAATGCCATTCCGCTAGCAGACGCAAATGTTTATACCGGTCAAAACGCTTGGACGGCTGAAAATGGTGAACTGCAATCAGCGGATATGGGAGCTTATCCTGGTGTATCTGAGCTGGTTTTGACCGATCTTCCGAAGGGCAAACTTACCATGGATCTCAAAGTAATGTCCGATGGTTTTGATTACTTGCTCATCTTAGTTAATGGTGAAATTTACGATAGCACCAACCAACTCCTCGATTATAAAGAGATCCAGATCGATCTTTACAAAGCATCTAATACGATAACGTTTGCATACCTCAAACACCCGCTTTCAAGTGGCATTTACAGCGCGCAAGCATTTGTTCGCAACATAAATATGTCAGTCAGCACAGACAATACGGGTGATGCTGGCAATACTGGTAACGACGTTAATAAAAAGTCTAGTTCAGGCGGCAGTTTATCTATTGGCCTACTGGTGTTAATGGCTGCAGGTTCATTCGTACGACGCAAAAAAAGGTAACGAGATGAAACATAGACTCAAGATATTCCTACTTGGTTTGGGCACTATCAGTTTAACTGCATGTTCAGCAAACGCAGGACTGCAAACAAACCAGACGTCTGAGCACCAAGCAATGATGGTAGAGGCTTATAGGACAAGTGAGAGTCAAATTTCATTTATCACAGAGTCTAACGGCTGCAGTGAAAACGAGGACTTTAGCCTAAAAATAGAGCAAAGCTCACAGACAGAAGCTCTTATTACTATCGTTAGAGACAAGGCGGATCATTGTAAACGAATGCCGTTTGCCAAAACTTTTACACTGCCTCTAGATGAAGAGTTGCAAGGCAAAAAGCTTTTCATTACAAACCCAAAAAGCAAGTCACTAACTAAATAATAGTTAGCTTGCAAAAGGGAGCCTCGGCTCCCTTTTTGCTTCCAACAACTAAGCAACTCTCACTCTAGCGTTTACGACTGCTCAGACTCAACAATACGCTTGAGTGAATGCGGGTGCAGCTTGATACAAATGCCTTGATACTTAAACGCCACCGTTGGGTTATTCAAGCGTTCGCCTTCCCCTTTCGGGCTCGATAGTTTGATCTTCACACCCAGCTCTTCTAACTCATTAAAGCGTGCGCCAAACGCTGGATAAGTGTGTCTCAAATCAGCAAGAAACTCATCTGCGGTTTCGGCATGAGACGGAATCACAAACTCCACATGTTCCCAGCTTTCAGTTGGGTAGATTTTGCCTTCCGCAGGGTATGGCAGCTCCAGACACTCAATCTTCCAGCCACGGCTTTCCAACGCTTTATCGAACTCAATAACAATAATTGGGCGACCGTTGATTTTCGCTTGTGAAATCACCTTTCCGTATTGACTCCAAGCCTCATGCGCAGCTTTTGCAGTATCAGTATCGTTAATACGCAACGCAATATGGTCAGCTTGAGCAAAGCTCAGATCCAGTTTTAACAGGGATGCAAACTCTTCAATCTTCGCCATAAATGCATCCAAATCTTGGATCATCAATTCAGGCGCTAGGCGTTTTTCAACTAGTTGAGTCGTCATTGTGGCTCTCTTGTGGGGCTATTTATCTCATTACTCTGAGCGCAATAGTAAACGCAAACCAAGCCTCATTTCCATTCAATCGAAAAAGTATAAATTTCCCCAATTCCTCTCTGTATGAAAAGCAATAAAGTTGTTATCATTAGCCCCATTTTTGTGAACTCCAGCAGAACTTGGCACTTACTTCGCCGAGTTCTTCGTCCTTGAATTGAAGGAAACGCGTGTGAATATCCAAGCACTTATTAATGACAAAGTATCTCAGGCTCTAGAAGCCACTGGCGCACCTGCAGGCAGTCCTGCGGCGGTACGCCAATCAGCAAAGCCACAATTTGGTGACTACCAAGCAAACGGCGTAATGGGCGTTGCTAAAAAACTGGGTACTAACCCACGAGAATTTGCACAGAAAGTACTGGATGTTCTAGACCTAGACGGTATTGCGAGCAAGACAGAAATCGCAGGTCCTGGTTTCATCAACATTTTCCTAAGCGAAGAGTTCCTAGCAAAGCAAGCGGAAGCAGCATTGGCTGATTCACGCCTTGGCGTTGCAGCAGACGAAGCTCAAACTATCGTTGCTGACTACTCTGCACCAAACGTTGCGAAAGAAATGCACGTTGGTCACCTACGTTCAACCATCATCGGTGATGCGGTAGTACGTACTCTTGAGTTCCTAGGTCACAAAGTGATCCGTGCGAACCACATCGGCGACTGGGGTACTCAGTTCGGTATGCTTATCGCAAACCTTGAGCGTGTACAGCAAGAGTCTGGCGAAGTTTCTATGGAACTGGCTGACCTTGAAGGCTTCTACCGTGAGTCTAAGAAACTGTACGACGAAGACGAAGAATTCGCAGTGAAGGCACGTAACTACGTTGTGAAACTGCAGAGCGGCGACGAGTTCTGCGCAGAAATGTGGAAGAAGCTGGTTGACGTAACCATGATTCAAAACCAACGCAACTACGATCGTCTAAACGTATCTCTATCTCGTGATGACGTAATGGGCGAAAGCATGTACAACGACATGCTACCTAAGATCGTAGCAGACCTTAAAGCACAAGGTCTTGCGGTTGAAGATGACGGCGCGCAAGTTGTATTCCTTGAAGAATTCAAGAACAAAGACGGTGAAGCGATGGGCGTTATCGTTCAGAAACGCGACGGCGGCTTCCTATACACAACAACGGACATCGCATGTGCGAAATACCGTTACGAAGAACTAGGCGCGGACCGCGTACTTTACTTCATCGACTCTCGTCAACACCAACACCTAATGCAAGCTTGGACTATCGTTCGTAAAGCGGGCTACGTGCCAGAGTCAGTATCTCTTGAACACCACGCGTTCGGTATGATGCTAGGTAAAGACGGTAAGCCATTCAAGACTCGTGCAGGTGGTACGGTTCGTCTTGCTGATCTTCTAGATGAAGCAGAAGTTCGTGCAGCACAGCTGATCGAATCTAAGAACCCAGAACTAGCCGAAGACGAGAAGAAAGCGATCGCTAACACAGTTGCAATGGCAGCGGTTAAGTACGCAGACCTTTCTAAGCACCGCACCACGGACTACGTGTTCGATTGGGACAACATGCTAGCGTTCGAAGGTAACACTGCACCATACATGCAATACGCTTACACTCGCGTAGCATCTGTATTCGCTAAAGCTGGCATTTCTATGGATGATCTACAAGGTGAAATTAAGATCACTGACGAGAAAGAAAAAGCGCTTATCGCAAAACTTATGCAGTTCGAAGAAGCGGTTCAATCTGTTGCTCGTGAAGGTCAACCACACATCATGTGTAGCTACCTATTCGAACTAGCAGGTCAGTTCTCTAGCTTCTACGAAGCGTGCCCTATCCTAGTTGCTGAAGACGAAGCCGTGAAACAAAGCCGTCTGAAACTAGCAGCGCTAACAGCGAAGACCATCAAGCAAGGTCTGTCTCTACTAGGTATCGATACTCTAGAGCGTATGTAAGCGAATCGAGAATCGAGAATCGAGAATCGAGAATCGAGAATCGAGAATCGAGAATCGAGATGATTTCGAAAGGTTGGCGTGAAAGCGTCAACCTTTTGTTTTATCTAGCGTATACTGATGTCATTCAATTCAAATCGGATAACATAATGAGTTTTGAACTGCATCCTCAACTGGCAAAAGACACCACCGTTATCGGCCACTTCCCACTGTGTGTGGCGCTTCTGCATAAAGACAACGCCGTGCCATGGGTTATCTTGGTCCCTAAACGTGCAAACCTAAAAGAGCTTCACCACTTGCCAATGCAAGAACAGCAACAGTTTTTGCTAGAGTCTCAAGCGGTAAGCCAAGCACTGGAAGCAACCTTCCGTCCAGACAAGCTAAACCTTGGTGCACTAGGTAATATGGTGCCACAGCTGCACATTCACCATATTGCTCGCTTCAAAGATGACGTAGCATGGCCGGGACCAGTTTGGGGGAACACCAAAGGTGAATTCCGTACAGAAGAAGAGCAAAACGAATTGCTTGGTCGCATTAAAAATGTGCTGTCACTGAGCTCTATTTTCCAAAAAGCATAAGCACTGCTAGCGAAAATAATTCGTCTTTGAATACGACTGAAATAGACAGAGAAAGATTAATACATATTTGTAACAATCTTTCTCATTTTCTGGGATTATCACTTAAATCAAACTTGTTTAGACTGCCAGCTCAATTAGAGAGGGTCATCATGAAACAAGTCTTCAACACATTCCGATACGTTAGCTGGATCGCCATCATCTGTTCTATGGCTGCTTCGTTCTTGCTTTTTGTTATGGGCGCAGCAAAAACCTATTCGGCATTTGCGGTCTTCATTCTTAATCAAACACCTCCAGAAGCACTCGCACATTTAGATAAAGCAGACATCGCGATCGCGTATTTGATCAAGTCACTGGATACGTTTCTTGTCGCGTTAGTTTTGTTCATTTTTGCTCACGGCATCTACACACTGTTTATTTCCAACAAAGCTAAAGCGAAAACACAAGACCGGTCGGTTTTGCATTGGATCAGAACCCCAAACATCGGCCACCTAAAAAATATTTTGGCTGAAGTCATCATCGTGATCTTGTTTGTGAAGTTCTTAGAGCTCGTACTGATTAACTTCGACAGCTTAGATTGGACGATCTTAACATTACCTATTTCGATTTTAGTTTTAAGTCTTGGTTTGAAGTTCCTAGGCTTAGGCGCGACTAAACACTCTGAAGAGCATTGATCCCGCAGTATTCACAAACAATAACCAGAAAAAGAAAAGCCGCATCGTTGCAGATGCGGCTTTGTCGTTTTTACGTGATAACTTTTTAGGTGACTAATTCTGACAATCGCTACATGGTGACTGTCAGAGATAGACCATCTTGCTTGGTCACCGAGTAGCGTACTCGAGTCACGTCATGAGCTTTATTAGTGTCGACTAGGCGGCAAATTTTGCCCTTCTTAATCCACACGCTTAACATTGCGTCGGCACCATCTTCACTCATCCCAAATTGCTTAGCCAGATCTGACTGGGACACGGTTCCTTTGTCTGCAATGTATTGATAAAGCTCTTTTAAAATCATGCTACTTGCGCCTCCAACGAACCTTGTTGCTTCTTGCCAACTCGCTTGAACACACGATACGTGCCAAGGAAGATAGCTACGATCGCTGCCATCCAAATACCGCTAGTAATCGGACTATACGCGAAGTGCGTCAACTGGTTGTAGAACGTTGCACATAAGTACGCTAACGCCATTGTCCAAACTGCAATAAAGCGGGCGAACTTATGGCCAAATTCACGAACGTAGGCACCCATCGCCGCCACACAAGGAGTGTACAGTAGGATAAAGATTAGGTACGCAAATGCAGCATTGCCAGAGGTAAACTTCGCTTTAATGTTGCCAAAGATAGACGCATCAACTTCTTGATCTTCTGCTACTGCATTTGAGTCTGTTAAGTCACCAACCTCAATACCGAGCGGATCTGAGTAGCTCAAGCCAGCAAGGTTTTCAGGGATACTCATTACCGCCTCTTCTAGGCTGCCCATTAGATCGAATTCAGCTTCTTCACCATCGCTTGGTGTGGTATATAGGCTGTTCAACGTACCAACCACCGCTTCTTTCGCGAAAATACCGGTAATAATACCTACTGTCGCTGGCCAGTTATCTTCTTGAACACCGATTGGCGCGAAGACTGGTGTTACGACTTGTGCTGCTTTAGAAAGTACAGAGTTCTCACTGTCTTCGTTACCAAAGCTGCCATCAGTACCTAGCGAGTTAAAGAAGCTAAGAATAGCAACAACAACAACGATCGTTTTACCTGCACCCAATACAAAGCGCTTTAGCTTTTGCCATGTTTTGATTACAACGTTTTGTAGAGTAGGAAGCTCGTAGTCCGGCATTTCCATCACCAAACTATCACTGCTACCTGGGTAAAGCGTGTGCTTAAGGAAAAGACCCGTGAAGATCGCTGCCACAATACCAAGTAGGTAAAGTGCAAATACGATGTTCTGACCAGAACCAGGGAAAAATGCCGCAGCAAACAGCGCGTATACTGGCAGACGGGCACCACATGACATAAACGGCGCCATAGATGCAGCCAATTTACGCTCACGCTCTTGGTCTAGGGTACGAGTCGCCATGATTGACGGCACGTTACAACCAAAGCCAAGAACCAGTGGTACAAATGCTTTGCCCGGCAGACCGATTTTTTGCATGACTTTATCAAGTACAAATGCAGCACGAGCCATGTAACCTGAGCTCTCAAGTACAGCTAGGAACAGATACAAACACGCGATAACCGGAATGAAGGTTGCAACAGTCTGGATACCACCGCCGATACCGTCAGCAAGAACCGTCGCTAACCACACTGGTAAATGGCCGTCTAGTAAGTGGTGACCACCATCCACTAATATCGCACCAACACCGATGTCGAAAAAGTCGATGAACGCACTACCGATGTTGATAGAGAACATAAACATCAGGTACATCACAACAAAGAAGAACGGGATACCCACCCACTTGTTTAAGATGAACTGGTCTAGCTTTTCAGTCACACTACGACTCAGCTTACCTTCACTACGGCGTACTTTCTTACACTCTTCATGAAGATGTGTGTATTTTGTGTCAGCAACGTGCAGGTCAACATCCAGTTCAAGCTCAGCGATCGTGTTTTCAACGCTGTTGCGGTCAGCATCAGACATGCTGTTAAGAACCAATACGTCTTTTTCTAGCGCACGAATCGCTAGAGCACGGTTGGAAACGGTTTGATCATTGAAAAGAGCCGAAACGTTGTTGATAGCCGCTTCCATTTGCTCGCCGTAGTTCAAAGAAATTTCTTTTAGTGCAACACCTTGAACCACAGACTTATGCAGCTTCTCTTTAAACTCTGCAACTTGTCCTTTATTCGTTGCAGACAAACTCACTACTGGGCAACCCAATGTTTTTTCTAACTCTGCAACGTTAATGACTTGGCGCTCACGCTTAAGCGCGTCCATCTTGTTCAACACGACGATCATTGGGCGACCGAGTTCGCGCAACTGCAACGTCATATATAGAGAGCGTTCTAGACTTGTTGCGTCCACCACGTTGATGATCAAGTCTGCAGGATGAGTAAGTACCGCACGAGATGCAATAGATTCGTCGATACTGTTACTGTCGTTGCCACTGTCTAGAGAATAGATGCCCGGAAGGTCTGTCAGTAAGAACTCATCACCAGCATGTTTGTACTGACCTGTTTTCTTTTCAACAGTCACACCAGCCCAGTTACCGACTTGCTGCTTAGCACCAGTCAGGCCATTGAAAAGCGTCGTTTTACCACTATTAGGGTTACCAACAGTAAGAATTTGGTATTGCATTATGCTCGCTCCACTTCGATGTTCTGCGCAATGGTTTCTCGCAACGCTACAGAAACACCACGGACTTCAACTTGCAGCGGGTCACCCATTGGCGCACGTCGAATCACTTTTACTTCTGTGTTTGGCAATAACCCCATAACCATAAGCTTTTTTCTGACATCCGATGTGAGACCTTCCAATAATCGGATGGTCACCGTTTCTCCGGGTTTAATTTCTGATAGCTTCATAGTGGCCCTTAAGAGTATTGCTAATGATAAATATTATTATTAAGACTATTTAATGCGCCGATTCTACTCTTCTACATCACCTTAATCATTGTGTGAAATCAAAGATTTCACTATTACCACCGACAGTTTAACGTTAACTCCGTCAAGTTATATCACGTCATTTTCGTCAAAATCGAATATTTTCAGGCTGACCAAAATTAACACAACCGTAACAAACCAAGTTGGGCAACATTAATTTTCATTTAAAAACAGAACTTTAATATCAAAATGAAACTTTGTCGCTTTTCTCACATAAAGCTGTCGTTATTTTTATAAGAAAAATAAGTAAGGTCTCGTATAGTTAACTCATCGAGAGGCAACAGCCACTCAAAAGAATTCCAGAGGTGGCATGGCAACATGTCACTCCGGCAGCAAGCGAAGGTGTCATTGACACCCGTGGTATAGTCCCCCCGGCTATACCACGATATTTTTTTCTTCTCTTTCTTCATTCGCTTATCACTTTACGTCCTATAATCCCTAAACGTTTTCCTCGAAAAAAACCAATTATTCTCGTTGCCTATCGCAATTTTATATCGCCAATGTGCTACAAGTATTCCTCGTTAGATGGATCGAGCCTTTCATCCCGCATCTCGCCAGATTAAATCTGATTACCCTTCTACCTAGCATCCATATCGCGTTCTTTACGATACCGCTCGTCTTACAAGCGTAAAAAAGCCCAACTCTAATAGCTGGGCTAGATAAACTTTGAATTAGCACTATGGGCTTGTTTGGCTCTCTTGTGTCATCGCGAACTTAGACGGCGGTAACCCAAAGTGTAATTTAAACTTCTGGCTAAAGTAGGATGGGTCATTGAAGCCACAGTTGAAGGCAACTTCACTGATCTTCTCACCAGCTAGCAACTGCTCACATGCGGTCTCCAACCTGACTTCCGTTACATAATCTTTTAGTGTTCTGGACGACGCCGACTTAAATCGTCTCTGCAAGCTTCGCTCAGACATAAACAACATCTTAGCGGCAGATGCCGTACCAAACTCTGGGTCGTGGTAGTGCTCAGCCACTAACTGATACACTTTCATTAACCACTCTTGCTCAGGCGACATCTCTTCTTGTTGAGGTTGCTGTGTCTGAGCAAACTCAGGAAGCGCCTCCTCAACATGACTTGGCTCTTGAGCACATGGCCACGTAATCTCTATCTTATTTTGAGCATCAGAAGTGAACATCGATAAATGACCGCCACTGGCTGCAACTAATTGAGGCAGGTTATCCATACTTAAGTCAACATTGTTGGTGCTCGTTGGACGTATTGTCGATGCTTTACTTGGCAACTGAGTACCATGGTCAATGAAGCTCAGCGAGACAATATCATCGCCCTCTTCCAGTGTTAATTTAACCAACTGTCCCCGGAACGAGCGCTTGATGATGTTGGCAAAGATGCTGTTAAAAATGACATCAAGGTTGAAGCTCTCTAGTGAAATGCGGCTCGCCTTTTGCTCATCTTGCAGTTCGACATTAATGCCTGCTTTTGAAAAGTCCTCGCGCCAAACATCCACCACCGATTGGGTTATCTGACTTAAGTTGTAATTTTGACTGCCGCTGCTGGTGTCTTCAGGAGCACTTTTAAGCTCGTTCAATTGCCAGTAGGTCTTGGATAAATGGTCTTGAGTTACCGAATCCACATCACTAGGAAGCTTGTTCACGATCGAATCAATACTCGACTTTATCGATTGAGCAACATGATCCACCAGCAGGTTTCTTACCTGAATCTGCTTTCTCAATTGTTGGTTACTGGTCAACAGCACTCGACTTTGATGGCGCAGCTGGTTGGTTTTTAGCGTAACTTGAGCTGCCAGATCTCGGTTAGCTTGCAGCACATAGCGTGAGCGCGAGTACGTTAGAAGGGCAAGAACCGCAATAACAGCCAAGGTAAAACCCGATATGGCCAACTTCGATAGATACCATGGTTTAAGCACTGTAAATCTGGAATCTAATCCAATCAGACCCGAAGCCAGTTGTAAGTCATTACTAACCTGTAAGTGGTAATCGCCAGAATTAAGGTGTTCTAACGTTAATTGCCCACCTTCTAACGTTTGCCATTTTTCACTTTCATTTAAGCGATAATACAAATTCTGATTGTCAGGCTTGGGCATCACACCAAAAAGGAAACTAAGGGACGACCCATAAGGCAGCTTCATCTCTTCTAAGTCGGCACTACCCACTTGCATCACTTCATTTTCCAGCATGACTTGGCTAACAATAAGCTTAGATTCTGGCGTGTTAGATACCAGCAATTTAGACGAGTCAACTTTAACTAACCCATACTGAGAGCCAAAGATAAGTTGGCGATCACTATCTTCAGCACGACGGATAACATTACAAATGCCTGGTAAGAATTCATTATTGATAAGGCCCGATGAAGAAGAGTAATGCTTCATGAGCTGCCCAGATAAATGGTAGTAACTTAAGCCAACAGAAGAAGCAAGCCACACCCCTTCCGAATCACTAAGCAAACAAGCTGGGCGAGAGTTTGCGACACTCATCTCCATCACTTGTTTTTCACTGCTGCCCGGAATGGTTCTGAAAACGCCATAGGCGGAAGCAAACCACTGTGAGCCATCATTTGCGGTAATAATATCGAGTGATTCACCGTACTTTTCTGAAAAGTGGTTAAAGCGAATTCGCTCTCCGTCATACTCGTAAACGCCGTGGTCTGTCCCTATCAGCAGCAACTCTTCCTTGTCGTACAGACGCGTAATCTTCGCGGGTAAGAACTTACTCACTAACCATTCGCTGCCAAAATTTCTCATAGCCTGGTTAACAGCATCAATATTAAATAGCTGATAACCACTGGATATCCAAAGGCGATTCGGGCCATCAGCGGTAATATGATCGATTGTCTTGCCTGCGATGACTTGCAGGTAAGGGAATGTCACCTGCTGTAAGTTTTTCAGGCTATATATTTCCAAACCCGTGGACGTAGCAACCCAGAGCCTTTCTCCCTGAAAAGCAAATTCGTTAATTTGTGACGACACATTCAACACATCGGTAATACTGCCATTGTTCGAGCGATACAACTTATGATCGTCCGCAAACCAAAGTGCCCCATCGGGTCCGGTAAGCGTCTGCCGAATACGACCAGAGAGCATTTGTTGGTCATAACTACTGAACGTGATTCGCTCAAACTTTTTACTAAACAGAGAGTAATAGCGAATGCCTTGGTTGGTGGCAATCCACATTCCCCCCATATTATCGTTCAGCAACGAGTAAATTTTGGTACTGGCGAGCTCTAGCTCCAGAAAACTTGCTGGTGTCACTTGGGTTACTTCGCCAGTTAAGAAGGAATACAAATAAAGACCTTGCTCTGTCCCTACCCAGTATTCTTGATTGGTTTCAGCAAAGGTTAAGACATGAGAAGCGCCAATTCGAATAACAGGTTTGCCTGGCTCATAGATATTAAATATCAACGCGCCTTTTAAAGTGCCGACTAAGATTTCACGACGAGTATGGGAGTAATACACTTTCTCAATGTAATTTTTGCCCGATGAGACAACATGATTAAACTTGCTGCCCTCTGATAGGTATACGCCTGAAGTCGTCGCCAACGCCCACTTGGTTTCGACAAAGATAGCGTCATTAATATAGACGTAACTGTTGTTGCTATGCTGATAGAGCTGTAATAGAGAAAAGGAGTTCAGTTCGCTGGTTTCAACATTATAGGTATAGAACTGCACACCATCACTGACCCAAATATAGTTCCCGGATGAGCCTATCTTACGGATCTGAGAGCCTGGGTTGAGGCTAAAGACTAAACGACGTTCTTGGTTCGGGTAAGTTTGATAAACCTCGTTTTCAATAAATGTCCAAAATGAGCCTTTGTGGTAAGCCAGCTGCTCTACTTTGTTTCTGAGAAAGCTACCGGATTTTGGCAGTGTGGTTTGGCCATCATAGAACAGAACACGACCATGAACATCATGGATCCAGAGCCCACCTTGTTCACCGGGGAACAATTTTTTCGCTGCAATAAAAGTGCCCTTAACCTGATTCGGCAAAGGGTAAAAGATCGCATTCGCTTCACTTGAAGCAATTGCTTGAAATGAGAGGATAAAAACCCAAAAAAGTAGGGCTAATTGGCGCAGCAAGATAAAGTCCTTACATGTATCAATACTTGCGGCCTCATCATCCACTCAGGCTTTCAATGGCTGAGTGTGTGTGGTTATTTCGAGCCGCTAATTATTGATAATGATATCTCAAATCCTTTGATAGGAAAGACTCACTGCGCCTAAGGGTTGCAATTCTTACTGCTAGATCACGTTAAAAACAGATCTGATGCAAGAAGCACATCACAATTGTTACTTTTCGCTCAAACACTGACTAAAGCTATTCGACATACCTTGAAGAAATTCAAAGTAACTGCCTGACTTTACGTCAATATCACTACCTAACGGATCAAGAGTACCCGTGTTTACGTCACTACCGCGCATAACACTCTCAATCACAGCCGGAGTAAATTGAGGCTCTGAGAACACACAGGCAACATCACCAGTGCCAAGTGTTTTACGAATATGAATCAGCGTTTTCGCACCAGGTTTTCGATCAGGAGAGACGGTAAAGTGACCCATTTGATTTAGATCGTAGCGCTCTTCAAAATAACCGTAGGCATCGTGGAATACAAAGTAACCTTTGTCTTTCACTGGTGTAAGTTGCTGTTTAATTTCTGCGTCTGTCGCTTTCAACTGGACTTCAAACTTGTTTAAGTTTTCCGCATAAGTTGCAGCGTGTTCAGGGTCGATTTCAGCCAACTTGTGAGCAATAGCATTCGCAACTTGTTGAACGGTTTCAATACCTAGCCAAAAGTGAGGATCGTGAGTACCATGGTGATGTCCATCGTGGTCATGAGCATGTTCACTACCAAACTTGCGTAATGACAAATCTGGAATTTCACTAATCGTTAACGTGTTACCTTTGTCCGTCACGACTTTCTCTAGAAACGATTCGAGGTCATGCCCGTACCAAATGACAAGATCCGCCGCTGCGACTTTCTTTACATCAGATGGACGCAGAGCGTAGTCATGAGGCGAAGCGTTGTTTTGAAGCAGAACGTCTGGTTTCGTTACACCTTCCGTTAGCTCGGTTGCGATCATTTGAATCGGTTTAATACTGGTTAACACAGTGACTGCGTGAGCAGGTAAGGTTAACATTGCTGTAGCAGCAAGAATTATAGCTCTTTTCATAGTTTTACTTGGGGTATGGCGTGGAAAGTGAGATAATGTTACATTATAACATTATCACTTTGCAAATGAGTTTCATTCATGTCTTCACTAGTCCGTCTTGAGCAACTGTGCGTCGAGTTTGACGAACGTAGAGTTCTCGACAATGTCACTATGGAATTAGAAAAGGGCAAGATCACCACCCTAATTGGTCCCAATGGAGCGGGAAAATCGACGTTAGTTAAGGTTATTCTAGGTCTCCAGAAGCCGACCAGCGGTACATTAACCAAACAGCGTAAGCTGAAAATTGGCTATGTCCCTCAAAAACTGAAACTCAACGACTCTCTCCCGTTGAACGTGATTCGCTTTTTAAACCTCGCAGGTAAATATAGCAAGCAAGAGTGCCTTGATGCGTTGCGCCTTGTCGGCGCTGAGCACCTGATCGCAAGTAACATGCACCGTCTATCTGGTGGTGAAAATCAGCGTGTACTTCTAGCACGAGCACTCCTTCAACGCCCAGAACTTCTCGTTTTGGATGAACCCGCTCAAGGTGTCGATGTTCAAGGCCAAATAGACTTATATGACCTGATTGAAAGCATCCGCCATCGCTTTGATTGTGGTGTGTTTATGGTTTCACACGACCTACATTTAGTCATGGCTAAGACCGATGATGTGATTTGTTTGCATCACCACGTGTGCTGTTCAGGCTCGCCAGCAACCATTACTCAGCATCCTTCTTACATTGCTCTATTTGGCAATGCTACCCGTGAGTCTCTAGCGTTTTACCACCATGACCACGAACACCACCATCACGATTTAGCTGGCTCACCAGTCACTGGCGACGCTATCTCTTGCTCAAACCACGCTCACGGACATCACCATCATGATTGAGTTTTTACTGCCTTCAATATTGGCCGGCATTGGTATCGCACTTATCGCAGGTCCACTTGGCTCATTCGTGGTGTGGCGCAAAATGGCTTACTTTGGTGACACACTCGCGCACGCGTCTTTAATGGGGCTGGCGCTTGGCTTTCTACTAGACATCAACCTATATCTTGCTCTGCTCGTTTGCTGTCTTGCATTAGCGGTACTGCTAGTGACACTTCAAAAGCAACAGCTTGTCGCGACGGATACATTGCTGGGCATTTTGGCTCACAGTGCTTTGTCGATTGGTTTGGTCTCTGTCAGCTTCTTAGACAATGTTCGCGTCGATCTAATGAGCTATTTATTTGGTGACCTATTGGCGGTATCACCTCAAGATCTGATGTTCATCTACGCTGGTGTACTCGCAGTTAGTGCATGCTTATATCTTTTCTGGCGTCCACTACTGTCTAGTACCGTGAGTGAAGAGCTTGCTGCTGTGGAAGGTGTGAATACCGATTTAGTACGTCTAGTTCTGATGCTTATGGTTGGTGTAGTGATCGCTGTCGGGATGAAGTTTGTGGGTGCGCTGATCATGACTTCACTACTGATTATTCCTGCGGCAACGGCTCGTAAAGTCTCTTCTTCACCAGAGCAGATGGCGCTGTTTGCATCGATCATTGGTTCTATCGCGGTGTTGATGGGACTGAGCCTGTCTTGGCATTTCGATACTCCAGCGGGTCCCTCTGTCGTAATCAGTGCCACATTCTTATTCATGCTTAGCCAACTTATTAGCCGCAAAGCATAGCCCTAGCGTTTAATACAACCCACCACATGCTTGAGACAAAAATCAAAGCAAGATAAAAAAGCTGGGACAGAAAAAGAAAAGCCTGCGAAAATCGCAGGCTTTTTAATACTTATAGTGTGGCTTGGTTAATTACCAACCAGTCACTTCACGTAGACCTTTACCAATCTCAGCTAGAGATTTCACAGTCTTAACGCCAGCTGCTTCTAGTGCTGCAAATTTGTCTTCTGCAGTACCTTTACCACCAGAGATGATTGCACCTGCGTGACCCATACGCTTACCAGGAGGAGCAGTAACACCCGCAATGTAAGAAACCACTGGCTTCGTTACGTTTTCTTTGATGTAAGCTGCTGCTTCTTCTTCCGCAGTACCACCGATCTCACCAATCATTACGATTGCTTCTGTTTCAGGGTCTTCTTGGAAAAGCTTCAGGATGTCGATGAAGTTTGAACCTGGGATTGGGTCACCACCGATACCAACACACGTTGACTGGCCAAAGCCCTCATCAGTCGTTTGCTTAACCGCTTCGTACGTTAGTGTACCTGAGCGAGAAACGATACCCACTTTACCTTTCTTGTGGATGTGACCAGGCATGATACCGATCTTACACTCATCAGGAGTGATAACACCCGGACAGTTAGGGCCGATCATGCGAACGCCAGTTTCTTCTAGCTTCACTTTTACGTCGATCATATCTGTCGTTGGGATGCCTTCAGTGATCGTTACGATAAGCTCGATACCCGCGTCGATCGCTTCTAGGATTGCATCTTTACAGAATGGTGCCGGAACGTAGATAACTGTTGCCGTAGCGCCAGTCACTTCTACCGCTTCACGTACCGTGTTGAATACAGGAAGACCAAGGTGAGTTTGACCACCTTTACCCGGAGATACACCACCAACCATTTGTGTACCGTAAGCAATTGCCTGCTCTGAGTGGAAAGTACCTTGACCACCAGTGAAGCCCTGACAGATTACTTTAGTGTCTTTGTTAATTAGTACAGACATTATTTAGCCTCCGCAGCAGCAACAACTTTCTGAGCAGCATCTGTTAGCGACTCAGCAGCAATGATATCAACATCAGAATTAGCAAGAACTTCGCGACCTAGGTCAGCGTTAGTACCTTCTAGACGAACAACAACAGGTACCGTTACACCAACTTCTTTCACTGCACCGATGATGCCTTCTGCGATCATGTCACAACGAACGATACCGCCAAAGATGTTTACTAGAACCGCTTTCACGTTGTCATCAGATAGGATGATTTTGAATGCTTCTGCTACACGTTCTTTTGTTGCGCCGCCACCTACGTCTAGGAAGTTAGCAGGCTTACCACCGTGTAGGTTTACGATGTCCATTGTACCCATAGCTAGACCCGCACCGTTAACCATACAGCCAACGTTGCCATCCAGTGCCACGTAGTTCAATTCCCACTGAGCTGCGTGCGCTTCACGCTCGTCTTCTTGTGAAGGATCGTGCATTTCACGAAGCTTCGGCTGACGGTATAGCGCGTTTGAGTCGATGTTGATCTTACCGTCAAGACATAGCAGGTTGCCTTCGCCAGTAATAACCAGTGGGTTGATCTCTAGTAGCGCTAGGTCGTACTGAGAGAACATAGTGCCAAGACCCATGAAGATCTTAACAAATTGTTTGATTTGGTCACCTTCAAGACCAAGTTTGAACGCTAGCTCGCGACCTTGGTAAGCCTGAGGGCCTACTAGTGGATCGATTGCTGCTTTGTGAATTAGCTCCGGCGTTTCTTCCGCAACTTTTTCGATTTCCACACCACCTTCAGTCGAAGCCATGAAAACGATCTTACGAGTTGCACGGTCAACAACCGCACCAAGGTAAAGTTCGTTAGCGATGTTAGATGCTTCTTCTACAAGGATTTTAGTAACAGGCTGACCATTTGCGTCTGTTTGGTAAGTCACCAAGTTCTTACCTAGCCATTTTTGTGCGAATTCTTTTACGCCATCTTTTGTATCGTGTAGCTCAACGCCGCCCGCTTTACCGCGGCCACCAGCGTGAACCTGACATTTTACAACTTTCTTTTCAGTAGTGATGCGACCTGCTGCTTCGAAAGCTTCTTGTGGCGTATCACATGCGTAGCCTTCCGGTACAGGCAAACCGAATTCTGCAAACAGCTGTTTGGCTTGGTATTCGTGCAAATTCATTTTGATATTCCGTTTGTTTATCCCTTAAGGGATTTATTATTTCCATAACGCCGCATCGATGCGGTACGTCTGTAGGGTCTTCTCAAATCAACTGCTTATAAGTTTATATCGGGGGCAGTTCAAATGAAGGCCAGACGCTGAGCCAGTCTAGCCTCGGATGCTGTAGACGTCGAGCTATCAAGGACAACTCGACGTTTTAGCGATATTAAACGTCTAATAGCAGACGCGCTGGATCTTCTAGTAGCTCTTTAATGGTTACTAGGAAACCCACTGACTCACGGCCATCGATCAAACGGTGGTCGTAAGATAGTGCTAGGTACATCATTGGTAAGATTTCTACTTTGCCGTCAACCGCCATTGGACGCTCTTGGATTTTGTGCATGCCCAAGATTGCCGATTGTGGTGGGTTGATGATTGGCGTAGACATCAATGAACCAAATACACCACCATTAGTGATAGTGAAGTTACCGCCCATCAACTCATCAACCGTTAGCTTGCCGTCACGGCCTTTGATTGCTAGCTCTTTGATGCCTTTTTCGATGTCAGCAAAACCTAGTGTGTCGCAGTCTTTTAGAACTGGCGTCACTAGACCACGTGGCGTAGAAACCGCCATGCTGATGTCAAAGTAGTTGTGGTAAACGATGTCATCACCATCGATAGATGCATTCACTTCTGGGTAACGTTTTAGTGCTTCAGTTACTGCTTTCACGTAGAAAGACATGAAGCCAAGACGAGTACCGTGACGCTCTTCGAACTGGTCTTTGTATTGCTTACGAAGGTCCATGATTGGCTTCATGTTCACTTCGTTAAACGTGGTTAGCATTGCCGTGTTGTTCTTCGCTTCTAGAAGACGGTTTGCTACTGTCTTGCGCAGACGCGTCATTGGTACACGCTTTTGGCTACGAGCCGCTGCAGGCGCTTCAACGGCTGCTGGAGCTTCTGCTTTCGGTGCCGCTTTTGCGTTTGCAAGATGTGCTTCAATGTCTTCGCGAGTAATACGACCGCCAACACCAGAGCCTTTCACTTGGCTAGCTTCAAGACCGTGCTCAGCAAGAAGACGACGAACTGCTGGGCTTAGCGCATCGTTGCTTTCTTCTGTTAGCGTTGCTTTATGACGCTTATCAGGAGACGCTTCTTTGTCTTCTGTTGAATCTGTTGTTGGTTCGCCTGCTACTGCGCCTGGCTTAAGCTTCGCGATCAACTGCTTAGAAAGTACTGTTGCACCTTCTTCTTCAATAATGGCTTCTAAAACGCCCGCTTCCGGAGCCGGTACTTCAAGCACAACTTTATCGGTTTCGATATCAACCAGAACTTCATCACGCTCGACTACGTCGCCTGGTTGTTTGTGCCATGTCGCTACGGTTGCGTCAGCAACTGATTCAGGTAAATCTGGAACCAGAATTTCAATTGTCATATCTGTTTCTTCCTTTAACTTCTAGTTCTTAATTCGAAGTTTTTGAGTTCACGTTCAGAGCGTCTTCAACCAACGCTTTTTGTTGTTTCAAGTGCACCGACATGTAGCCTACTGCTGGCGAAGCAGAAGCTGGGCGACCTGCGTATTTAAGATCTGCGCCTGCTGGAATAGCAGCACGGAAGTTGTGTTGGCTACAGTACCAAGCACCCTGGTTTTGAGGCTCTTCCTGACACCACACGAAATCTTCAACATTCGTGTATTGCGCGATAGCGGCCTGAACTTCATCCATTGGGAATGGGTAAAGCTGCTCGATACGCACAATAGCAACATCATCTTGTTCGTTGTTGCGACGCTGTTCTAGAAGGTCGAAATAAACCTTACCTGAACAGAACACAACACGTTTCACTTTGCTTGGATCCAGATTATCGATCTCTGGAATCGCTGGTTGGAATGTGCCTTCAGAAAGCTCTTCCAATGACGATGTACAAAGTGGATGACGCAGTAGCGACTTAGGTGACATAACAATCAGTGGACGACGCATAGGACGCACCACCTGACGACGGATCATGTGGTAAACCTGTGCTGGTGTAGATGGCACTACAACCTGCATGTTTTGTTCAGCACATAATTGTAGGTAACGCTCTAAACGCGCAGATGAGTGCTCAGGGCCCTGACCTTCGTAACCGTGTGGCAATAACATAGTTAGACCACATAGACGAGCCCACTTTTGCTCACCCGATGAAATGAATTGGTCAATCACCACTTGTGCACCGTTCGCGAAGTCACCGAACTGTGCTTCCCAAATGGTCAAACCGCTTGGTTCTGCTGTTGCGTAACCATATTCAAACGCCAATACAGCTTCTTCTGACAACACTGAGTCAAAGACTTGGAATGGACCTTGTTTGTCATGAATATTCGCCAACGGAATGTAGGTGCTTGCGTCGTTCTGGTTATGCAGAACTGAGTGACGGTGGAAGAAAGTACCACGCCCAGAGTCCTGACCAGAGATACGGATACGCTTGCCATCATCAACTAGAGTTGCGTACGCCAACGTTTCAGCCATACCCCAATCGAGAGGCTTCTCACCGCTGATCATTGCCGAACGATCGTTGTATAGCTTGTTTACACGGCTTTGTAGCTTATGACTATCTGGGTATTGGATTAGGCGCTGACCCAACTCTTTCAAGCGAGTTGAATCGAATGTGCTATCCCAAGAAACATCCCAGTCATGGCCGAGGTACGGTGACCAGTCAACAGAGTGTAGAGCCATTGGGCGCCACTCTTTAACCACGACTTCGCCTTTGTCTAGCGCGTCGCGGTACTCGTTAACTAACTGAGTCGCCACTTCGATATCTGATTCGTTTTTGTCGATCAGAACATCAGCGTAGAGTTTACGAGGCGTTGGGTGTTTCTTGATTTTTTGGTACATCAACGGCTGAGTTGCATTCGGCTCATCCGCTTCGTTGTGACCATGACGACGGTAACAAACCAAATCAATCACAACATCGCGTTTAAACTCGTTACGGTAATCCAGTGCAATGCGCGTTACGAAAGCAACCGCTTCTGGATCGTCAGCGTTAACGTGGAAAATTGGTGCCTGTACCATCTTCGCGATGTCAGTACAGTACATGGTCGAACGTGTATCGCGAGGGTTCGAAGTCGTGAAACCAACTTGGTTGTTCACAACAATACGAACTGTACCGCCAACGCAGAAACCACGTGCAAGAGACATGTTGAACGTCTCTGCTACCACACCCTGACCTGCGATTGCGGAGTCACCGTGGATAGTGATAGGTAGTACGCGGCTGCCATCAAAGTCACCTAAGCGATCTTGACGAGCACGAACTGAACCAATAACTACTGGGTTTACAATCTCAAGGTGAGATGGGTTGAAGGCTAGCGCTAGGTGAACATCACCACCCGGCGTTGCAAAGTCTGCAGAGAAACCTTGGTGGTACTTAACATCGCCCGTACCCCATGTTTCATCATGCTTACCCGCAAACTCATCAAACAAATCTTGTGGCTTCTTACCAAGAACGTTAACAAGCATGTTCAAACGTCCACGGTGAGCCATACCGATAACCACTTCACGCATGCCGCTTGTACCAGCATGACGGATCAGCTCTTTTGTCATCGGAATCAGTGCATCACCACCCTCAAGCGAGAAACGCTTCGCACCAGGGAATTTTGCACCCAAGTAACGCTCAAGACCTTCAGCAGCCGTTAGCTCCTCAAGGAATGTACGTTTTTCGTCTTTATCGAAAGATGGCTGACCAACGACAGACTCTAAACGTTGTTGGATCCAACGCTTTTGCTCTGTGTCTGTCATGTGCATATATTCTGCACCGATAGAACCACAGTAAGTCTTCTTCAGTGCTGAGTAGATATCTTTCAACTGCATCGTCTCTTGGCCAATGGCAAAAGAACCTACGTTGAAAGTTTCTGCGAAGTCATCTTCGGTGAGATTGTGGAATGCGGGGTCTAGCTCCGCCACAGGTGGACGTTGCCATAGACCTAGAGGATCGAGTTCGGCAGCTTCATGACCGCGGAAGCGGTATGCGTTGATAAGCTGTAGAACTTTTACTTGCTTAGCGTCGACATCTGGATCACTAACTTGGACACTGTAATGCTTTGTTTCTTGAGCGAGTCGTCGGAAGTAGTCACGGACACGCGAGTGCGGCTGTTCAGCCACTTCTTCTGAGTTCTTAGGCAACTCATCAAATACGCGTTTCCACTCCTCACTTACCAAATCGGGATCACTTAGATACAGTTCGTAGAGGTCCTCTACATACGTTGCATTGGCGCCAGCCAAGTGTGAAGACTCGAGCCATGCCTTCATCACGCCGTTGTGCATATTTTCCCTTAACCAGTAGTTTTCACGTTTGCTTCGGTCTGCGCCGAGCTATTAAGAGCCGCTCCAAGTAGAGCGGCAATTTTTGTTATTAATTAAATCGAACGATTCACCAGCATCGACTTGATGTGACCGATGGCTTTCGTAGGATTTAGTCCCTTAGGACAAACACTTACACAATTCATGATGCCATGGCAACGAAAAACGCTAAATGCATCATCAAGATCGGACAAACGTTCATCAGTCGCTGTATCTCGGCTATCAATTAGCCAACGGTAAGCCGCCAAAAGACCTGCAGGACCGATAAATTTATCTGGGTTCCACCAGAATGATGGACAAGAAGTTGTACAACATGCACACATGATACATTCATACAATCCATCTAAATGCGCACGCTCATCTGGCGATTGTAAGTTCTCGCGTGAAGGTGGTAGAGCACCATCATCAATCAAGAAAGGCTTAACTTTCGCATAGTTATCGTAGAACTGCGTCATGTCAACGATAAGATCGCGTACTACTGGTAGACCTGGTAATGGTCGGATGACAATCTTGTCACCCTGCAGTGCTGAAAGCGGTGTAATACACGCTAGACCGTTTTTACCATTCATGTTCAGGCCATCAGAGCCACAAACACCTTCACGACATGAGCGACGGAATGAGATGCTAGGATCTTGCTCTTTCAGCAGAATCAATGCATCCAGAACCATCATGTCTGAGCCTTCTTCCACCTCAAGGGTGTAATCCTTCATGTAAGGTTTTGTGTCTACATCCGGGTTGTAACGGTATAAAGAGAAGTTCAGTTTCATAGTCATTTCCTCCTCTTAGTATGTACGTACTTTCGGTGGGAAAGCGTCACGGTGAACTGGCGTCATGTTTACATCACGCTTTGTCATCGCTTCTGTTTCCGGGTTGTAGATAGAGTGGCATAACCAGTTTTCATCATCACGCTCTGGGAAGTCGAAACGAGCATGTGCACCACGGCTTTCTGTACGGTAGTTCGCCGCTACAGCTGTAGAGAATGCAGTTTCCATCAAGTTGTCTAGCTCTAGACACTCGATACGTTGCGTGTTGAATTCAGAAGACTTATCAGCAAGGTGTGCGTTTTGCAGACGCTCACGGATCACTTTCAGCTCTTCTAGACCTGTTGCCATTGCATCACCTTCACGGAATACCGAGAAGCTGTTTTGCATGCAAGATTGCAGATCTTTACGGATTTGAACTGGGTCTTCACCACCAGTGCTGTTTTCCCAACGCATAGTACGCGCTAGAGAAGCTTCAATGTCAGATTCAGTTGCTGGGCGAGCTTCAGCTTGAGCAGCCAATGTTTCGCCAAGGTGTAGACCTGTCGCGCGACCAAATACCACAAGGTCGAGCAGTGAGTTACCACCCAGACGGTTTGCGCCGTGTACTGATACCGAAGCAATTTCACCACATGCGTATAGACCTTGAACTTCAACGTCATTGCCGTCAGCAGTCTGCTTGATTGCTTGACCTGAAACTTGTGTTGGAACACCGCCCATCATGTAGTGACAGGTTGGGATTACTGGAATTGGCTCTTTCACTGGATCCACATGCGCGAATGTGCGTGAAAGCTCACAGATACCTGGTAGACGAGATTCAAGAACGTCTTTACCTAGATGATCCAGTTTCAGCTTGATGTGCGGACCCCAAGGGCCGTCACAACCACGACCTTCACGGATTTCAATCATCATTGAACGCGCTACTACGTCACGGCCAGCAAGGTCTTTCGCGTTTGGTGCGTAACGCTCCATGAAGCGCTCGCCGTCTTTATTTAGAAGGTAACCACCTTCACCACGACAACCTTCAGTAACAAGAACACCTGCGCCAGCGATACCCGTTGGGTGGAACTGCCACATTTCCATGTCTTGCATTGGAACGCCAGCACGCAGCGCCATACCAACACCGTCACCAGTATTGATGTGAGCGTTCGTTGTAGAGGCGTAAATACGACCTGCGCCACCTGTTGCTAGGATAGTTGCTTTCGATTTGAAGTAACAAATCTCGCCCGTTTCCATACAGATAGCAGTACAACCCATGATCGCGCCATCTTGGTTTTTAACCAAGTCTAGTGCGTACCACTCAGAGAAGATGGTTGTTTTGTGTTTAACGTTTTGTTGGTAAAGCGTATGAAGAAGAGCGTGACCAGTACGGTCTGCCGCAGCAGCAGTACGAGCCGCTTGCTCACCACCAAATTCTTTCGATTGGCCACCAAATGGACGTTGGTAGATAGAACCGTTATCGAAACGAGAGAATGGTAGACCCATTTTTTCTAGCTCGATAACCGACTCAGGGCCATTCTTACACATGTACTCGATAGCATTCTGGTCACCAATGTAATCAGAACCTTTTACTGTGTCGTACATATGCCACTGCCAATCGTCATTGTGCGAGTTACCAAGCGCAACCGTAATACCGCCTTGCGCGGATACAGTATGAGAACGAGTTGGGAATACTTTTGATAGCAAAGCACAAGATAGGCCTTGCTCCGAAATTTGTAGTGCAGCGCGCATACCTGCACCACCAGCGCCGATTACTACGGCATCAAACTCACGAACTGGAATAGACACTTACGCACCCCACAGAATAAATAGACCAGAGAAGACATAGCCGAATAGCACGGCAATAACACCAAGTTGCAGTGCGCCACGAAGTTTCGCGCACTTAATGTAATCCGTTAATACTTGCCACAGACCGATCCACGCGTGAATCAGAATCGAAACAAGTGCCAACATGGTGAAGACTTTAGTGAATGTACCACCAAAGAATTGGGTCCAAGATGCGTAAGAGATATCTGAGAAAGCACAGAAGCTCACCAGATAAATCGTGTATAGAGTCATAATGATCGCTGACGCACGAATCAGTAAGAAATCGTGGACACCGTTACGACCAAATGAAGAAACGTGTTTTACCATACCAAGATCCCCGCCAATAGTGATAACACTGCAGTAGCACCAAACGAGACTTTAGCGCTCATTGCGCCTGACTCGAGTTCTTCAAAGTGACCTAAGTCCATCAACAAATGACGAACACCACCAGCAATGTGGTAGGCAAGTGCAGTTAAAATTCCCCACAGAATGAATTTCACGAAGAAGCTATCGACGATGTCAGCGGCTTCCATAAAACCCATCGGGGATGACAGAGAAATAGACAGTAACCAAAGTAATATACCCACCGCAACAAACGTAATCACACCCGACACACGGTGTAGGATGGACGCGATTGCTGTGATAGGAAAGCGGATGGTCTGTAAATCTAAATTAACAGGTCTTGACTTTCTTTCTTTCACGGGCTTGCTCACTCAGCTCCATTGAGCATTTATTGTTATAACCAATTTCAGCTTCCAAACGTACAAAAGTTAACATTTGGTTAACAAATACTCGTAATAAGCTCGGAGATAATTGTAAACACTTTGTTAACAAACGGAGTCCGTAGACAAACCTCACTTTTGTTTCCAGCCCCGTATTTTATAAGGATTTCACTAAAATTTTCTGTGCCAATATACGGCCAGCAACATTCTAATACAATTGATGTAACAAATTATGCTACATAGAACAGATTTTTAACGATTTTCATGAGAAAAATCATAACAAGTGCACACAAAACTGGAGAAAAATTGACTTTAAGCTTTAACAACAGTACAAAAATGGCACATAAACATCCTGGACGGATTAAATAATAAACAAAGGAGATTGTTATGGCGGATAAGAAAGCTACCCTTCATGTTGAAGGTCATGCGCCGATCGAACTGCCAATTATGGACGGTACGCTAGGTACACCTGTGATTGATGTTCGTAAACTGGGAGCCAATGGTTACTTTACTTTTGACCCAGGTTTTCTTGCCACTGCATCTTGTGAATCATCAATTACATACATCGATGGCGGCAAAGGTATTCTTTTGCACCGCGGTTACCCGATTGATCAATTAGCCAATAACGCAGATTACTTAGAAGTATGTTACATCCTGCTTTATGGCGAAGCCCCTACCCGTGAGCAATACGAGCAATTTAAAACAACTGTTACTCGCCATACTATGGTGCACGAGCAGATCGCAAGCTTCTTCCATGGCTTCCGTCGCGACGCTCACCCAATGGCAGTAATGTGTGGCGTAGTTGGCGCACTGGCGGCCTTCTACCACGATTCACTAGATATCAACAACGACGAGCACCGTGAAATTGCGGCGTACCGTCTACTGTCTAAAATGCCAACGCTGGCAGCGATGTGTTACAAGTACTCAATCGGCCAGCCGTTTATTTACCCTCGTAACGACCTAAACTACGCGGAAAACTTCCTGCACATGATGTATGCAAACCCATGTGAAGAATACGAAGTAAACCCTGTTGTTGCGCGTGCGATGGATAAAATCTTCACACTTCACGCAGACCACGAACAAAACGCTTCAACGTCGACAGTTCGTCTATCTGGTTCTTCTGGCGCGAACCCATTCGCGTGTATTGCCGCTGGTATTGCTTCTCTATGGGGTCCTGCACACGGTGGTGCAAACGAAGCGTGTCTGAAGATGCTTGAAGAGATCGGCAGCGTAGACAACATTCCTGAGTATGTTGAGCGTGCAAAAGACAAAGATGACCCATTCCGTCTGATGGGCTTCGGTCACCGCGTTTACAAGAACTACGATCCACGTGCGACAGTAATGCGTGAAACATGTCACGAAGTTCTTAAAGAGCTGAACATCCAAGATCCACTACTAGACGTAGCAATGGAACTTGAGCGCATTGCTCTTTCTGACGAATACTTCGTGTCTAAGAAGCTTTACCCGAACGTAGACTTCTACTCTGGCATCATCCTAAAAGCAATCGGTATTCCTGTATCGATGTTTACGGTAATCTTCGCGATTTCTCGTACTATCGGTTGGATCGCTCACTGGAACGAAATGCACAGCGACCCACTAAACCGAATCGGTCGTCCTCGTCAGCTATACACTGGTGAAACTCAGCGTGAGTTCTCTCCATTGCACGAGCGTGAGTAACGATTAGAATCGAGAATCGAGAATCGAGAATCGAGAATCGAATAAAATAAGGGTTGGCGTGAAAGCGTCAACCCTTTCTATTTTTAAGAGATGAGAACGAGCTACGCTCTGTGGAACGCTTCGCTTCGAGATGCGAGAGATAATTGCGTAACACTTTCGCATCTCAAAGGACAAAACCCTTCCCTTCTATACTGGGTTATCAATATCAATAAACGTAACGTCTAAACCATGCTCTTGCGCTAACCATTCCCCTAGCGCTTTAATGCCGTAACGTTCGGTTGCGTGATGACCTGCAGAGAAGTAATGGATATCCAATTCACGAGCCGTGTAAGTCGTACGTTCTGAGATCTCGCCCGAAATAAATGCATCTAATCCATGCTGAGCAGCAAGCTCAATAAAATCCTGACCACCGCCGGTACACCAGCCAACAGTCTCAATCATTTTGTCTGCATTGTCAGGCGCAATATGCAAAGGTTCACGGTTTAGGACTTGATTGATTTTGTGTGCGAAGTCAGCGCCTGTCATTGCCTGTTTCAAGCGCCCAAACATCGCTACCGATTGTGGGTGCCCTTCCAAGCCGCCTTTCACTTCAATATCTAGGAAGCGAGCAAGTTCTGCGTTATTACCTAGCTCAGGATGAATGTCTAACGGTAAGTGGTAACCATATAGATTGATATCATTTTTAATCAAGCTACGGATGCGCTTTCCTTTCATACCACGAATTGGCTCAGGCTCTCCTTTCCAAAAGTAACCGTGGTGAACAAGCAGTGCATCTGCCTTTAACTCGATGGCTTTGTCGATCAATGCCTGTGAGGCTGTAACTCCAGTCACAATGCGTTTGATTTCTGATTTGCCTTCTACTTGCATACCATTTGGCGCGTAATCTTTGATAAGTTGCGGCGACAGTTTCTGGTTAAGGATCTTTTCCAGCTGTAAGTTATTCATTTTTACTTCCAATACTTGTGGCTTGAGCAAAGTGTATATCGAACCGCAATCTAGATGCCAGTTGTGACATCCCCAACTCAAATAAATTTCGATACAATAGGAAGACTATGCCAGTGACAACAAGGATAATGGATGAATTCTCTACAACGTTTCTATCAATGGATTGCTTGCACCCCGCCACTTTTTAAACTTCAAACGCCATTTGCCACTGTAGAAGATCTTCTGGCATCTCCTCTATCAGACAACGAAGACTACGCTGGTAATCCACGACTTGGCTTCCTTTACCAACACCTTTGCACCAAGCTGCTGACTTGCTCGCCTCGATATGAATTGGTTGCTGAAGAGATTCAACTCAATGACACGACTGGCCGCACGATTGGCGCCGTTGATTTGATCCTCAAGAATCAGGAAACCAAACAACACGAGCATTGGGAAGTGGCCATCAAGTTCTACTTACTGCATGAGGGTATTTGGTATGGGCCGAATGCTCACGACCAACTGCACAAGAAACTCGACCGCATGCTCACCCACCAACTAAAAATGAGTCAAAGAGAAGAGTTCCACCAACAGTTGCCGTTAGACAATATACCGAGTGAGCACCTTCTAATGCAGGGACGTCTTTACGTTAACCCTTTTTCAGCAGAACCTATCCCGACAAGCTGTTTAGGTTACGAACTAGACCCAAGCCAAATATCCGGTTACTGGTGCTATCAAAGCCAATGGGAGCAAATTGAAGAGCCACTTTACGCCCTCTCTAAACCACTTTGGGCAATAGGCAATGAGCAGTTCTTAGAGCCTATCGATAAACCATCCGATAGGTTTGTTCACGCTCAAACAAAGAGCGGTCAATTTTGGTTTGTTGTACCGGATACTTGGCCGAACTAAAACGGGAAACGGGAAACGGGAAACGGGAAACGGGAAACGGGAAACGGGAAACGGGAAACGATTTTATTTTGTTTTTCGAGGAACAAGTTCCGTCAACACCTTCTTAATCAAAATACCTTTTCACTATACTCTCAATGAGCACCTCTCAATTCCCAAAGCGAAGCGCTCCCGACTCTCGAAGCGCAGCGTTCCCTCTTCACAAATAAAAAGGGCCGACGCAATGTCGACCCTTTTAAAATCTTAATCGTTTGAATTACAAACCAGCGGCTGCAAACACTTGATTAACGATTTCTTGTGCTTCAGCTTCGATTTGTTTTAGGTGCTCTTCACCTTTGAAGCTTTCACAGTAGATTTTGTAGATGTCTTCGGTACCTGATGGGCGAGCTGCAAACCAACCATTCGCTGTCGTTACTTTAAGGCCACCAATTGCAGCACCATTACCTGGTGCGTGCGTTAGACGAGCTGTAATTGCATCACCAGCCAGAGTTTCTGCCGCTACCATTTCTGGTGACAACTTCTTCAGTACGTCTTTTTGTGGGCCATTAGCAACAGCTTGAATGCGGTTGTACTTAGATTCACCGTGCTTCGCTGCTAGCTCTTCATAGTAATCTTGAGGGTTCTTACCCGTTACCGCAGTGATCTCTGCTGCTAGAAGACATAGCAGGATGCCGTCTTTGTCTGTTGACCAAGGCGTACCATCTTTACGAAGGAAAGACGCACCTGCACTTTCTTCGCCGCCGAAGCCAAACTTACCAGTGTACAGACCCTCAACAAACCATTTAAAGCCGACTGGTACTTCACATAACTCACGACCTAAATCCGCTACAACACGGTCAATCAAAGCACTTGAAACTAGCGTTTTACCAACAGCTACGTCTTTACCCCACGCTTCACGGTGACGGTATAGGTAATCGATACAAACCGCTAAGAAGTGGTTCGGGTTCATCAGACCTTTCGGCGTAACGATACCGTGGCGATCGTAGTCAGGGTCGTTACCAAAGGCTAAGTCGTATTCATCTTTCAACGCCAATAGACCCGCCATTGCGTAAGGAGAAGAACAGTCCATACGTACAACGCCGTCTTTATCTAGAGACATGAATTGGAAAGAAGGATCAATCGCTTCACTTACTAGCGTTAGGTCTAGGTCGTATGCCTGACCAATTTGACGCCAGTAATCAATGCCACTGCCACCCAATGGATCGACACCAATCTTCAGGTTTGCTTTTTGGATTGCTTCCATATCGATAACATTCACTAGGTCATCGATGTATGGCTTCACCAAGTCCATCTCTACAAACAGATCCGATGCTTTCGCTTCTGCCAGTGGTAGGCGTTTAACACCTTGCAAACCTTCAGCAATCAGCGCGTTTGCACGATCTTCGATTGCTTGAGTCAGTTCAGCCTCTGCTGGACCACCGTGAGTCGGGTTGTATTTGATGCCGCCGTCTTGCGGTGGGTTATGCGATGGGGTAATTACGATACCGTCTGCTTTGTCATCATGCTTGATGTTGTGAGTCAGAATCGCGTGTGAAATACCCGGTGTTGGTGTGTAGCCGTTGTCTTGTTGAACAATCACTTTCACGCCATTTGCAATCAATACTTCAATCACACTTGAAAATGCTGGTTCTGATAGTGCGTGCGTGTCTTTACCAACGAACAATGGACCTGTTGTACCTTGCTCAGCACGAACTTCTGCTACCGCTTGAGCGATCGCTAAAATGTGGTTTTCGTTAAAAGTGTGCTTGTCTGCAGTACCGCGGTGGCCAGAAGTACCAAATTGAACCTTATGTTCTGCGTTTGCTGCGTCTGGTTGAAGTAAGAAGTAGTTAGCAACGAGTGCTGGGATGTTGTAAAGATCTTCCTGCTGCGCTTTTTGCCCAGCACGAGGGTGCATAGCCATGTTTGACATCCTTTCTTTAAAAACAAATAAAATCAAAAAAGCCTCATAATATCTGCTAAACGCTACACATTATGAGGCTTCTATCAGGTTTCTTAGATTGAACCTGTTACTTTCTCTATTAAGTCAGGCTGGAATTCCATGTGAGCCATCACCTGCTCCACCATCTGTCGCTTACGACTGGTATTGTTGTTGGTGATTACCCAAAATGGCGTGCCAGGAATTGCTTTAGGTTTGGTAGTGTTACCATTTGCTAGCAGAGTCTCTTCGTTATCAGCAAAGTAAACGCGTTTGCGCCCTTTCACTTTTGTTGCTTGAGAGAAACTCTCTGGATTCAGTTTGTGTAAGGTTGATAGTACCAACATGAAGCGATCAATCGCTTTCTTAAGACCAGCAAACTCGTCAGAGATAAGTAGAGAACGCATCTCTTTTACGGTATCTACTGATTCTGCTTTGCCAGCATCTTTACTTACTACAATCCCTTGTGGCTGTTCTACTACAGGTGCAACAACTGCTTCCTGCAACTGGCCATCAAGGTTCAAAAGGCGTCGTAAAATATCCGAGGCACTTTCACCGATATGCTTGGTTTGACCCGCAATGTAACGGTATAGATCCTCATCAACCTCAATTGTTTTCATTCGCTTTTCACATTCTCAATGTTTAAACTCTGGGGGATTATAACGAGATCCTCGCGGATACTCCACGTTAAACCCATCACGAATAAGATAAAATGTCAGCATTACTCAACTATAAGCAGGAAGGGCACGGCCAAACGGTTGTTTTGATTCATGGATTGTTTGGCAGTTTCAGTAATCTAGGTTTACTGGCTCGCGACCTCGTCCAAGATCACTGTGTGATCAGCATTGATCTACGAAATCATGGCCTTTCTTTCCATTCAGAAACACACAACTATGAAGTAATGGCGCAAGATGTTGCTGATTTACTTCGTTATTTGAATATCGAGCCAGCACTTGTCATCGGTCACTCAATGGGCGGAAAAGTTGCGATGAAATTGGCGGATGTTGCGCCAGAGTTTGTTAAACGACTAATCGTACTCGATATGGCGCCAGTGTCTTACCAAACAAACCGTCACGATAACGTGTTTAACGGCCTGCAAGCGGTAATCAAAGAAAAACCGGCCAATCGCCAGCAAACGATGGATATTCTTGCTCAACATATTGAAATCGATGGCGTTAGACAATTCCTGTCGAAATCGTTGTACAAAAATGGTGACCAAATGGACTGGCGCTTTAACGTTGCAAGTTTGCTCAACAACTACGACGACATCATTGGCTGGCAAGAAATTGCACCAACCGACATTCCTACGTTGTTTGTTAAAGGCGGTGATTCCGACTATCTGATGCCTGAGCATCAACCTGCGGTTAAACGCCAGTTTAACAACGCAAAAGCACACATTATTGCCAACACCGGACACTGGTTACATGCCGAGAAACCGGCAGAAGTTATGCGTGTGATCAGGAAATATATTTCGAGTTAACAAATTCGAAAAACAATGCCAGATTATTGAAATAACCCTTCTCGTAGTGCATTAACTTTACCGTTTAACAGTGGTATAGTGCGCCCAAGAATTTTTGGCATGAAGGACGACAATGCTATACGACTATATGGACATGCTCGAGTCGATCGGGCTCGATCTTCTTTTTGCTGCTATCTTCTTCTTCATTGGGATGGCGATAAAAGATGTACTAAAGCAAGGCAATGTACCTGTTTTTGGTCGTCGTATTGTGTGGTTGGTTCTTTTCCTTGGCTGTGCTGGTTTCATCGCCAAAGGTCTGATTCAGCTCAGTTGGGAAGGCACAGGGCTAGGTTAAGCTCTGCTCCCCCATCGCCAGTAACAAACAATGTAAAGGTATAGACTCTATGGCAAGTGTAGGTATCTTCTTCGGTAGCGACACAGGTAATACTGAAGCCGTTGCAAAGATGATTCAAAAGCAACTAGGTAAACAACTAGTTCACGTTCAAGACATCGCAAAAAGCAGCAGAGAAGACATTGATAACTTTGATCTTCTACTTCTAGGTATCCCGACTTGGTACTACGGTGAAGCGCAATGTGATTGGGATGATTTCTTCCCAGAACTTGAGCAAATCGATTTCTCTACGAAGCTAGTTGCTATTTTCGGTTGTGGTGACCAAGAAGATTACGCAGAGTACTTCTGTGACGCAATGGGCACGGTACGTGACATCGTTGAAGCGAAAGGCGGTACTATCCTAGGCCACACTTCGACTGAAAGTTACGAGTTCGAAGCATCTAAAGCTCTAGTAGAAGGTGATGACAGCCAATTCGTTGGTTTGTGTATCGACGAAGACCGTCAACCAGAACTGACTGACGAGCGCGTAGAAAACTGGGTTAAGCAAGTCTACGAAGAGATGTGCCTAGCTGAGCTTGAAGGCTAAAGAAGCATTCATAAAAAAGACCTCCTTCGTGGAGGTCTTTTTGTATCTAAACAGGTACTAAGAGATTTCTGTCGCAATTTCTTCTTCTCGGTACTGAGGTTTCTTCCTCACGTACAATTTGCGCTGCACTTCCGAAACAACATTGCCCTCTTTGTCTTTTACGTGAGTAATGAATTCAGGGAAGCACTTCTCACCATTACGAGTCATTTGATAGATGTCATCTAGCATGCCATCTGTCACCTCAAACTCCGCAAACAAATCACTCTGCCCGGGCTTAATGAAGTTAATACTCGCCTCTTTATCCCAGACGTAGTATTCCTCGCGAAGAATGCCCATCAACATCAAAGAGTAAATTGGGTCAGTGAGAGAGAAAATACTTCCTCCATACTGAGTTCGATTGGCGTTTTTATTCCACCAGCGCAGTTTCAAACGAACTTTCACCGTTCGAAAGTCTTCAGAAATATGTAAGATTTTAATACCAGCCCCCCAGAATGGCGGCCAAATATTCAGCGAAAACTTCACAATTCCTGGTTTATATATCTTAGCAAGTCGCTTATTCATAACTGTCCGTAGTCGTTGCGTTCCAATGTTATCAATATGTAACTGGTCTGATCTGTAATATAATCGACCTGTTTCCAATTTACAAAAAGAATCTATTAACCCTTTGAAGTTCGTGGTTTAATGTTCAGTACGCTTCGCCTATAATGATAGGAATATTATATTCTGTTAAATCGCTGCAGATGATCCAACGGGAAAGTATATGTCAGACAATAATCAGGCGCTGAAGGATGCGGGTCTAAAAGTAACCCTTCCAAGGCTAAAAATTCTAGAAGTACTTCAGCAGCCAGACTGCCAGCACATCAGTGCTGAAGATTTGTACAAAAAGCTAATTGATCTAGGTGAAGAGATCGGACTAGCAACCGTTTATCGTGTACTAAACCAATTCGATGATGCTGGTATTGTTACTCGTCATCATTTCGAAGGCGGTAAATCAGTATTTGAACTGTCAACTCAACATCACCACGACCACCTTGTGTGTCTAGATTGTGGTGCAGTGATTGAGTTTTCAGACGACGTGATCGAAGAACGTCAAAAAGAAATTGCGGCTAAGTACAATGTTACGCTTACTAACCACAGCTTGTACCTATACGGTAAATGTAGCGACGGTTCATGTAAGACAAACCCTGACGCTCACAAGCCAGCAAAATAAAAAGTAACGCTTTTTGTTAAGAAAGACTTAAACGTCAGCCTCGGCTGGCGTTTTTTTATGGAGACAAGCGATGAAGAAAAGGAATTCTTGTGGCTTTGCCTTACTCGAACTGATTATTGCGATTGTCATTCTCGGTATTCTTGCCGTTGTCGCGGCACCAAGATTCTTAAATATCCAAGATGATGCCTATGAAGCAAAGATGGAAGCAATTTCAGATCAATTCGAAACAGCGGTTCGTTTCACACAAAGCCAATGGTTGGTAAATGGCGGTACACCTGAAGCTCAGCAAGACTTAGAAGGTTACGGTGGTGGAGAGTTGGATGTAAATGAGTTTGGCTACCCTTTAGGAACAAACAAAGGCAACCGAAATGGAGTGATTGGTAACCCCTACAACATAGGGCAAGGGAATTCGGGTTGTATTGCCGTATGGCAAGCCCTACTTGGTGACGAATATTCCCTATCAAATAATCACAACGCTGACGATCGGTTTGACTTTATTACACGTCGGGTCCAAGACAAAGACTCTCATCAATCTGTTTGCTATTACACGTTTACCAAGAAAGGCTACGAACGAAACCCTGAGAGTTCAACCTACGTCATATGGTACGACTCAAAAACCGGTAGCGTCACAACATCCAAACCGACACGATTAGAATAACCATAAAAAATGCCAGCAATGATGCTGGCATTTTTGTTAGCGAGATATTGAGATTATTGGTTCTCGATTTTCGCCCAAGTATCACGTAGACCAACCGTACGGTTGAATACTAGGTTATCCGCTGAAGAGTCTTTCGAATCTGCACAGAAGTAACCCATACGCTCAAATTGGTAACCTTTTTCAGCTTCTGATGCTGCTAGGCTTGGCTCAACAAAACCGTTTAGAATCACTAGTGATTCTGGGTTGATTGTCGCAGCAAAATCATCTGCAGCCGCTGGGTTTGGTACTGTGAACAAACGATCGTACAGACGAATTTCTGCAGGCAGAGCTTTGTCTGCTGAAACCCAGTGAATTACGCCTTTCACTTTACGGCCATCTGCTGGGTTCTTACCTAGCGTCTCAGCATCGTAAGTACAGAAGATTGTCGTGATGTTGCCTTCCGCGTCTTTCTCGATGCGTTCAGCCTTAATCACGTATGCGCCACGTAGACGTACCTCTTTACCTAGAACAAGACGCTTGTATTTCTTGTTTGCTTCTTCACGGAAGTCTTCGCGCTCGATCCAAACTTCACGAGTGAATGGCACTTCACGCTCACCCATCTCAGGTTTATTTGGATGGTTCGCAACAGTCAGCGTCTCTACCGCGCCTTCTTCGAAGTTCTCGATAACAATCTTAACAGGATCTAGAACAGCCATCGCACGCGGTGCATTTTCGTTTAGATCATCACGAATACAAGATTCTAGTGAACCGAACTCAATCATGTTCTCTTGCTTCGTTACGCCGATACGCTTACAGAACTCACGAATAGATGCAGATGTGAAGCCACGACGACGCAGACCAGATACGGTTGGCATACGTGGGTCATCCCAACCATCAACCAATTTCTCAGTTACTAGTTGGTTTAGCTTACGCTTAGACATCACTGTGTATTCAAGATTTAGGCGGCTGAATTCGTACTGGTGTGGACGACAATCAATTGTGATGTTGTCTAAAACCCAGTCGTACAGACGACGGTTATCCATGAACTCTAGAGTACAGATAGAGTGCGTAATGCCTTCTAGCGCATCAGAGATACAGTGTGTGAAGTCGTACATTGGGTAAATGCACCACTTATCACCAGTCTGGTGGTGAGTCGCGAAACGTACACGGTAGATTACTGGGTCACGCATAACCATGAATGAAGAACCCATGTCGATCTTCGCACGAAGACACGCTTTACCTTCTTCGAACTCACCCGCACGCATTTTTTCAAATAGCGCTAGGTTTTCTTCGATTGGGCGATCACGGTATGGGCTTGGTTTACCCGGAGCCGTTAACGTACCGCGGTATTCACGAATCTGCTCAGGACTTAGCTCATCAACGTACGCTAAGCCTTTATTAATCAATTCAATTGCATATTCGTAAAGCTTGTCGAAGTAGTTTGATGAGTAACATACTTCACCATCCCACTCGAAGCCCAACCAGTTTACATCTTTCTTGATAGACTCAACGTATTCGATGTCTTCTTTTTCAGGGTTTGTATCGTCGAAACGTAAATTACATTGGCCCTGGTAGTCCTGAGCAATACCGAAGTTCAAACAGATAGACTTAGCATGACCGATGTGCAGGTAGCCATTCGGCTCCGGCGGGAATCGAGTATGCACGCTAGTGTGTTTACCATCCGCTAGATCTTTATCAATGATCTGGCGAATAAAGTTTGATGGACGAGCATCAGCTTCACTCATCTATAGCACCTCAAAAATATTAGTATTGTCAGAGAAAACAGTACTCCGTAACCGTACTCGGTTTACAGAGTGCATTGTTCCTAATGATCCACAATTCTTAGCGATTAGACAACAAGAACCGTCGTTAAAACGGCAATATTTCTCTTCTTCGCTTGAAAGCACAGCATATTAAATCTGCACAAACAAAAAAAGACCTCCCGAAGGAGGTCTTTATAGAGAGTCATTAAGATGTAATTAAGGCAGTTTTACATCTGATAGGTCTTCACCTGCACCGATTGCTTTCATTTCACCAGCAACGATTTCTGCAAGAGGACCAAGGATAACTTGAAGGTTGTTTTCGCCAAGCTTAACCACACCTTTCGCGCCTAGTTTCTTAAGTACTGCTTCGTCAGCAACAGAGCGGTCTTTAAGCGTTAGACGTAGACGAGTGATACACGCGTCGATTGAAGTTAGGTTATCGTGACCACCTAGCGCTTTCAGGTATTGACGAGCTAGGTCACCTTTTGCTGCATCACCAGCTGGAGCAGCTGCAGCCTCGTTATCGTCGTCTTCACGACCTGGCGATTTCAGGTTGAAAGCGCGGATTGCGAAGCTGAATGTGAAGAAGTATAGAGCACCGAAGCCAAGGCCTATTGCTAGAAGTACTAGAGGTTTTGTCGCTAGACCCCAGTTCAACAAGAAGTCGATAAAACCAGCTGAGAATGTAAAGCCATATAGCGTACCAAACATATTTGCAATAACTAGAGATAGGCCTGTAAATACCGCGTGGATTGCATATAGAGCAGGTGCAAGGAATACGAACATGAACTCTAGAGGTTCAGTGATACCTGTTAGGAATGAACAGAATGCAACTGAGAATAGCGCACCACCAACTTGGCTACGTTTTTTAGCAGGAGCTGCTAGGTACATAGCAAGTGCCGCACCTGGTAGACCAAACATCATTACTGGGAAGAAACCGTTCATGAATACACCAGCGCCTTTATCACCACCGAAGAAACGGTTAAGGTCGCCAGATTTAACAATGTCAGTTACTTCTTTTACTGTTGCAGTAATCTCTGGAGTTACAGAGTTAGTAAATTCGAATGTGTGAGTTTGACCAGCAACAAGCGTCTTAGCTAGAGCTGGGTCAACACAAAGCTGTTGTAGTGCAGGAAGCGCTTGACCAGCCGCAGTTGCGCCGGACACTAGAACTTCTTGACACGTGCCCATACCGAACCAGAAGTATGAGTTTAGTACGTGGTGTAGACCTACAGGAATAAGTGCACGGTTAAGAGTACCGTATACGAATTGACCGATAGCACCAGAAGTAGAAATTGCGTGCGCTAACGAGTCAAGACCGCCTTGGATTGTTGGCCATACAACACCAGCAATTGCACCAGCTACTAACGAGAATAGACCCGCCATGATCGGTACTAGACGTTTGCCTGAAAAGAATGCCAACCACTCAGGGAGACGGGTCGCATTGAAGGCATTGTAAGAGTGACCAGCGATAATACCTGCGAAAATACCGCCGAAGAAAGACATATTGATATCAGCGTTAATTGTTGTCGCTGTCGCTGTTAGAACAAAGTAAGCAACTGCACCAGCTAGACCTGCTGCACCGTTACCGTCTTTAGAGAGACCAATCGCGATACCTAGACCAAATAGCAATGGCAGATTGCCGAAGATCGCTCCACCAGCTTGCGCCATAAATGCAATGTCTAATACATCACCTTGACCAAGTCGAAGCAAAAGGCCAGCAATTGGAAGCGTCGCGATAGGCAACATTAATGCCTTGCCCAGCTTCTGTGTGTACCCGAGAATATTCACCTTAAGTTCCCCCTATAGGATTTTATGTTTTGTTGAATGACTTATTTCAGTCGTTCAATTTAGTCGTTACCAGTTTATGACATTAATTTTGCCCCGCAAATTAAAACCTCATTGTTTGTGATCATAATCACCAGAAACTGGTCATTCAGAAGGTTTTTGCTAGCGAGATCATAAAACTTATTTTATTATACGAAAAAATGGCGTTTTAGAGATAAGATTCTCGGACTTTATGCAAGACAGAATCAGTGTTATTTTGGTATCTCTACAGATGATTCGCAGTAACTTTGCTCTGGAAAACAATCATAAAAACTAATTCATTTATTATTTTTCAGTTAGTTACTCTGATAATGACATCGATAAAACGCGACTTGCTGTATGTGACTCGTTATCTAATTCAGTGATACAAACTAAGTACCAGCCCGACTCATGGAGTCGCCAGTTAGATAACGGAACAGAAAATGAATTCTCATCTATAAGGACTAGCTGACTATGTACGCGCTAAGTAACTGTAAAATCTATACCGGTAGTGATGTTCTTACCGATCATGCTGTCATCATCGACAATGACCAGATTCAATCAGTTGTGCCAGTGACTCAACTACCAGAAGGTATTGAAGTAAAAGATCTGGACGGTGCTAACCTAAGCCCTGGTTTTATCGACCTACAGCTAAACGGCTGTGGCGGTGTGATGCTTAACGACGAAATCACACCAGAAACGATGCAAATCATGCATGAAGCAAACCTTAAATCTGGTTGTACAAGCTTCCTACCTACTCTAATCACATCTTCAGACGAAGACATG
Source organism: Vibrio campbellii CAIM 519 = NBRC 15631 = ATCC 25920 (assembly GCF_002163755.1). Lineage (NCBI taxonomy): Bacteria > Pseudomonadati > Pseudomonadota > Gammaproteobacteria > Vibrionales > Vibrionaceae > Vibrio > Vibrio campbellii. Next base: position 919,215 of record NZ_CP015863.1, on the reverse strand, counting down.
CGCGCTTCGATTGCTGCAGCTCGTGAGTACCACAACAAATACCAAAACCAATCGCTAGGTTTGCATCTTGAAGGTCCGTACCTAAACGTAGCGAAAAAAGGTATTCACAGCGTTGACTTCATCCGCCCTTCTGACGACGGTATGATTGACCTGATTTGCGCAAACGCAGACATCATTGCAAAAGTAACGCTAGCTCCAGAACAAAATGACCCTGAGCATATCTCTCGTTTGAAAGCGGCTGGCATCGTGGTTTCTATCGGTCACACCAACGCAACATACGCAGAAGCACGTCAAGGTTTCGAAGCAGGTATCACATTTGCCACTCACCTATTCAATGCGATGACGCCAATGGTTGGCCGTGAACCAGGTGTGGTTGGTGCGATTTACGACACCCCAGAAGTTTATGCAGGTATCATTGCAGACGGTTTCCACGTTGATTACGCAAACATTCGAATTGCTCATAAAATCAAGGGCGAAAAGCTTGTTTTGGTGACGGATGCCACAGCTCCAGCAGGTGCTGACATTGATCACTTTATTTTTGTCGGTAAGAAAGTATATTACCGAGATGGTAAGTGTGTTGATGAAAATGGCACACTAGGCGGCTCAGCTCTGACTATGATCGAAGCAGTTCAGAATACAGTTGAGCACGCAGGCATCGCTTTAGACGAAGCTCTACGAATGGCTACACTGTACCCAGCAACCGCAATCGGTGTTGAGGACCGTCTTGGCCGAGTTCGAAAAGGTATGGTAGCAAACCTTACTGTTTTCGATCGTGACTTCAATGTAAAAGCGACGGTTGTTAACGGACAATACGAGCAAAATTAAGCATGAATGGCGGACAGATTGGTAATGTAGATTTAGTAAAACAGCTTAACAGCGCTGCGGTATACAGGCTGATTGACCAACAAGGTCCAATCTCCCGTATTCAAGTCGCGGATGTTAGTCAGCTCGCCCCAGCGAGTGTTACCAAAATAACCCGCCAACTTTTAGAGCGCGGCTTAATTAAAGAAGTCGCGCAACAAGCTTCTACCGGTGGTCGTCGAGCAATCTCGTTGACCACTGAAGTAAAACCTTTCCACTCTATCGCTGTTCGATTAGGTCGTGACTACGTGCAATTCTGCTTGTACGACTTAGGCGGCACAGCATTGGCACAAGATCAACACGAGCTTCATTACAGCAACCAAGCTGATTTGATTGCTGGATTGATTGATTTACTGAAAGACTTCGTTAATCGTTGCCAAGACAAGATCGACCAACTTATCGCGATCGGTATCACACTGCCTGGTTTGGTGAACCCAACCACAGGTGTTGTTGAGTACATGCCGAATACAGATATCGATAACCTCGCTCTAGGCGAAATCATTCGTGAAAAATTCAATACCGCGTGTTTTGTTGGTAACGACGTGCGTGGTATGGCACTAGCTGAACACTACTTTGGCGCGAGCCAAGACTGCCAAGATTCGATTCTGGTCAGTGTTCACCGCGGTACTGGTGCAGGTATTATCGTGAACGGTCAGGTATTCCTTGGTTTCAACCGCAACGTCGGTGAAATCGGTCACATCCAAATCGACCCACTTGGCGAGCAATGCCAATGCGGTAACTTTGGCTGTCTAGAAACGGTTGCTGCCAACCCGGCCATCGTACAACGAGTGAAAAAGCTGATTGCACAAGGTTACGAATCAAGCCTTACTCAGCTTGAACACATCACCATTGATGACGTTTGTACTCATGCGATGAATGGTGACGAGCTGGCGAAACAAAGCCTAGTTCGCGTAGGTAACCAACTTGGTAAAGCTATCGCAATCACGATTAACTTGTTTAACCCGCAAAAAATCGTCATTGCTGGTGACATTACTGCCGCGGAAGAAATTGTGTTCCCAGCAATCCAGCGCAACGTAGAAAACCAATCTTTAAAGACTTTCCATAACGAACTTCCTATTGTTGCCTCTCACATTGATAAGCAACCAACGATGGGTGCATTTGCGATGATCAAGCGCGCTATGTTGAACGGAGTTTTGTTACAAAAGTTACTAGAAGACTAAGTTTATACAACCAATTGCGTTACAATCTCGGGCTGTGGTTTCACAGCCCGTTTTTGTATATCAGGAATATAGCTCAACAGTATGGAAATTATTCTAATTACAACGGCGTTTCTCGCCGGCTTCGTCGCTCTAAAATGTAACCTCCCCCCTTTGGTCGGTTTCCTACTTGCAGGTTTTGGCCTTCATGCGTTTGGCTACCAAAGTAATGACGTCATTGTCACGCTCGCAGACCTTGGTGTGACCTTGCTGCTTTTCACCATTGGTTTAAAGCTGGATGTAAAAACGCTGCTTTCTAAAGAAATTTGGGGCGGTGCTACAGCGCACAATATTCTCTCGACTCTTCTCTTTGCGCTGGTTCTCGTTGGGCTGAAGCTGCTTGGGCTTTCATCCCTTGCCACCATGGATCACAGTCAGATCCTACTGCTCGCTTTCGCTCTCTCTTTCTCTAGTACCGTATTTGCAGTTAAAACGCTGCAAGAGAAAGGTGAGATGAACGCCACCTACGGCACACTAGCCATTGGTATCTTGGTTATGCAGGATATTTTTGCTGTGGTCTTCCTTACCGCTTCCACAGGTAAGATTCCTGAATGGTACGCCATTGGATTATTTGCCTTGCCGTTTCTCCGCCCATTGTTCTACAAGCTGCTAGACAAAGTTGGTCACGGCGAGATGCTGGTGCTGTTTGGTATCTTCTTCGCGCTCGTGGTCGGTGCCGGCTTATTTGAACTGGTCGGCATGAAGCCAGATTTGGGTGCTTTGATATTGGGTATGCTATTGGCTGGGCATCGTAAAGCATCAGAGTTATCAAAATCGCTCTTTAATATGAAAGAGCTATTCTTAGTCTGTTTCTTCCTTAACATCGGTTTATCTGCGTCATTGAGCTTTACGGGTGTTGGCTTAGCACTGCTATTTATTCTGCTGCTGCCAATCAAGGGCTTGCTCTACTTCCTCACCATCAACCACTTTAAGTTCCGAGTACGTACTTCATTGCTGACGTCGCTATCGCTTTTCAACTACAGTGAGTTCGGTCTGATTGTTGGTGGTCTGGCTTACAAGATGGGTTGGATGCCGAGCGACATGTTGGCCGCAATTGCTGTCGCTGTGTCTATCTCGTTTATTATCTCTGCCCCGCTAAACCGATTGGGTCATCAGATTTACCAACATTCAGGTAAATGGCTACAAGAAACCGCAGCAGAGAAACTGAACCAACGAGACCAACTCATCAATCCTGGTCATGCTCAAGTACTGATCCTTGGTATGGGACGAATTGGCACTGGCGCCTACGACGAACTGCGCGCTCGCTATGGCAAGATTTCACTGGGTGTTGAAGTTCGTGAAGAGGCCGCACACAAGCTTCGCTCTGAAGGCCGCAATGTCATCTCTGGCGATGCGACTGACCCAGATTTTTGGGAGCGTATTTTGGACACTGCTAATGTCAAAATGGTGCTTCTTGCAATGCCACATCACCAAGGTAACCAAACCGCACTGGAGCAACTGCAAAGTCGAAACTATAAGGGACAAATTGCAGCGATTGTTGAATACCCAGACCAGCTTGAAGGCTTATTAGAGACAGGGGTCGATGCTGCATTTAACATCTATAGTGAGGCTGGTAGCGGTTTTGCACGTCATGTTTGCGATCAACTTCAACCTCAATTTACACCGATGAAATAAGCATTGAGGTGGATATATTTTCAGAGCCCTCTTTTAACAAGAGGGCTTTTTTGTACGTTTTTCAAACCAAACCTTGATTTCATTCATCAAAATTAGACATTTTTTAAATACTATCTAATCAACAAGGCTTTTTATCATTTTTTTAATCATCAAACGTTGCTTTTTTTACTCAGAATGGCAAATTGAACCTATACCAATTAAAAATTGTTTAGTTTAAAAAGGATGTTGTATGTGTTCAGTATTTGGCATTTTAGACATTAAGAGCGATGCAGCGACATTGCGCCCTATCGCACTTGAGATGTCGAAAAAGCTTCGTCATCGCGGTCCAGACTGGTCTGGTATTTACTCATCAGAGCGCGCAATCCTAGCGCATGAGCGTCTGGCGATCGTTGGTCTAAATAGTGGTGCCCAGCCACTATACAGCCCTGATAAAAAACTCATCCTTGCGGTAAACGGTGAAATCTACAACCACAAAGAGATTCGTGCTCGCTATGAAGGCAAATACGAATTTCAAACCGATTCAGACTGTGAAGTTATCCTAGCGCTATACCAAGACATGGGCGCTGACCTTCTTGAAGAACTAAATGGTATTTTTGCATTCGTGCTTTACGATGAAGATAAAGATGAATACCTAGTTGGCCGTGACCACATTGGCATCATTCCGCTTTACCAAGGTTACGATGAGCACGGTAACTACTACGTTGCGTCAGAAATGAAAGCACTTGTTCCTGTGTGTAAGACCGTGAGTGAGTTCCCTCCAGGCTGTCACTACGGCAGTGCCGATGCAGAACCTCAACGCTACTACATCCGCGACTGGAACGAGTACGCAGCAGTGCAAGGCAATAGTACAAGCAAAGAAGAATTGACTGAAGCGCTAGAAGCAGCAGTGAAACGCCAACTGATGACTGACGTGCCATACGGTGTGCTTCTTTCTGGTGGTCTGGATTCTTCTATCACTTCAGCAGTTGCAAAACGATTTGCAGCGATGCGTATTGAAGACGATGAGAAATCTGAAGCATGGTGGCCACAGCTGCACTCATTCGCAGTGGGCCTAGAAGGTGCACCAGACTTGAAAGCCGCTCGTGAAGTTGCAGACCAGATTGGTACGGTTCACCACGAGATGACCTACACGATTCAAGAAGGTCTGGACGCGATTCGCGATGTGATTTACCACATTGAAACGTATGACGTAACGACTATCCGCGCTTCAACACCAATGTTCCTAATGGGTCGTAAGATCAAAGCAATGGGCATCAAGATGGTACTGTCTGGTGAAGGTGCAGATGAAATCTTTGGTGGTTACCTGTACTTCCACAAAGCGCCAAACGCAAAAGAGTTCCACGAAGAGACTGTACGTAAGTTGCTTGCTCTGAACATGTTTGACTGTGCACGTGCTAACAAATCACTAGCAGCATGGGGCGTAGAAGGACGTGTACCTTTCCTAGATAAAGAGTTTATTGACGTAGCAATGCGCTTGAACCCAGCAGATAAGATGTGTGGCAACGGTAAGATGGAAAAACACATTCTTCGTGAGTGTTTCGAGCACTACCTACCAGAATCAATCGCATGGCGTCAGAAAGAGCAGTTCTCTGATGGTGTAGGTTACAGCTGGATCGATACTTTGAAAGAAGTGGCAGAACAGAAAGTAACGGATCAGCAAATGGAAACGGCGCAATTCCGCTTCCCTTACAACACACCAACAACCAAAGAAGGTTATGTATACCGCGAAATCTTTGAAGAGTTGTTCCCGCTACCATCTGCAGCAGAATGTGTACCTGGTGGCCCTTCAGTAGCATGTTCTTCAGCGAAAGCGATTGAATGGGATGAGTCGTTCCAAAACTGTGTTGACCCTTCAGGTCGTGCAGTACAGACCGTTCACAACGACGCATATTAATTATTCGTTGTTTCAAAGAGGGTTGGCTTCACCAACCCTTTTAAAGCAAACACAATAGATACGATCAAAAAGAGGTGCTTACGCACCTCTTTTTATATTTGATGGAATCAGGCTATTTTAAGTCTAAATCGCTGTTGTCTATGCTGACAGGCACACGCTTGGTGATCATCTGAACCAACATTATTGAGCGCTTCTCACCATCTTGTTCTTGGAAGATGGCATCAATACCGGCAAACTGCCCGCTCTTCACCCGTACTTGATCACCAGGTTTTGGCATGCTCTCAGCATCGGCCTGGTCGTCGATACTTTTATCCAGCTGCTTAAGCTCATAAACCAAGTCACCCTGTATCTCTTTCGGCTGTGCACCAAAGCGAACAAAGTCTACCACGCCTCGCGTAGAGCGAACTGATGTGAAGTTTGGGCCTTCTTCATAGTCAAATCGGGCAAACACATAGCAAGGGAACAGTGGCTCTTCGACTTTCTGTCGTTTACCACGTAAGATCTTTTCGACTTCGACAGTAGGGTAAAAACACTCCACACCTTGGTTTTCAAGGTGCTGCTTCGCCCTAACTTGCTCCCCTCGCTTACAATACAATAAATACCAACGTTTCATTAAAAGCCTTATTCATAAAACAAACGGTTCTACTTAAAAGTGGGTCATAAATTATAAATTCATTTATGAAATTTAAGTTTTCAGCCAAAAGAAAATGCAAAAACACCAAACAAACCCTCAAATAATCAGCAGGTTAAGTCCGAAAAATCACATTCAACATGTTGACTGCAATTTGTAAAGAACTAATCAAAAGTGTATACATACTCGGCATTAGATTTGTGTTAACTAAATATAAGAATAACTAATGCAGGTTGTTCAATGAGTGCTTCTCTTTTGAACCACAATAACAAATACAGGAAACTTCAAATATGTCTGACTTGAATATACTCAAGCAACCTAAACCATTCTACCTCATTTTTTCCATAGAGTTTTGGGAACGCTTTGGGTTTTATGGTATGCAAGCGATCCTCACAGTTTACCTTGTGCAAGTTATGGGGTTGGCTGAATCAGACTCCTTCGTTTTATTCGGCGCATTCTCCGCTTTACTATACGGCTTCATGGCTGTTGGTGGGTGGATAGGCGATAAAATCATAGGAACCAAACGCGCCATTACCCTCGGGGCTGTAATAATGATGGTTGGCTACATTTTGCTAGGCATGTCAACAGCAGATTTGCACATGGGCGGAGAAAGTTTAATTTACTTGGCGATGGGTTTTATCACTGTCGGCAACGGCCTGTTCAAAGCTAACCCTTCTAGTCTCCTAGCGAAAGTCTACCCAGAGAATGACCCTAGACTTGATGGAGCATTCACACTTTACTACATGGCAATTAATTTGGGTGGTCTAATTTCAATGATTCTTACTCCGATCGTTGCAGAAAAAGCGGGGTACGGACTCGCCTTTGGTATGAGTGCTGCTGGGCTTGCTATTACCGCTATTAATTTTTTATTGTGTAAAAAAATGGTTTCAGATGTAGGTTCCCCTGCAGACCTCAAGCCACTTGTGATTTCTAGATTAGCTCTTGTTGTAGTAGGCTCAATCATGGCCAGCTTTTTATGTAACTTTTTGCTGCAAAATCTAATGCTAGCTCACAGTATTCTCCTTGTTGCGGGTATTTGCATCGTAACACTTTACTTCAAAGAAGCTCTAAAGATAAAAGGCCAAGAAAGGAGTAAGATGCTAGTCGCGTTTGTTCTGATGTTGCAAGGTGTAGTTTTCTTTGTACTTTATTTCCAAATGCCGACTTCTCTGAACTTCTTTGCGATTCACAATGTAAGTCATGACCTCTTTGGATTTGCAGTTGAGCCTGAGCAATTTCAAGCTCTTAATTCCTTCTGGATTATGTTGGCTAGCCCTATTATGGCTATGATTTATGGAAAGTTAGGAGACAAGGTCTCTATGCCTTTCAAATTTGCAATGGGAATGCTCCTATGCGCATTATCGTTCTTAATTTTGGGTTGGAGCGTCAACTTTGCAAACATCGACGGTATCGTTAGTTCTAACTGGTTGGTGGTAAGCTACCTATTCCAATCACTGGGGGAACTACTTGTTTCTGGTTTAGGGCTAGCGATGGTTGCACAGCTAGTACCACAAAGGCTGATGGGATTTGCCATGGGTATGTGGTTCCTGACTTCTGCAACCGCAGCGGTAGTGGCTGGCTGGGTTGCTAGCTTGACGTCAGTTCCAGAGGGCGCCGAGAGTGCGGTTGAAACATTAACTCTCTATGGTGAAGTCTTTAGTAAGATTGGATATGCCACCTGTGGGATTGCAATCATTACCTTCCTGATAGCTCCAAAGTTAACAAAAATATGTAAGGGTGACGAAGTTCCAGAGCTTAGCGAAGCCTGCGCATAGTAATTAATAGCCTTACTTAGCCAGTACTGTGTTTCTTGCAATAAAGGGGCATTATCAATAAACATGATTGAAAGGGTCGCGATTGCGACCCTTTTTGTTTTCTACAACCCAAACTAACTTGGAAGTGGATACAAGTTTCGCTTTAAAGCTTAGAGCGAACGAGCTCAACCATCATCTCGATGTGCTCATCATTGTCATTCAAGCACGGGATGTAACTAAAGCTCTCACCACCGGCTTCCAGGTAAATCTCTCGGCACTCTTCTGAGATTTCTTCCAATGTTTCCAAACAGTCTGCAGAGAAAGCTGGCGTAATCACGTTAAGTTTCTTCTTACCTTGGCTTGGTAATACTTCCAGCGTCTTATCCGTGTATGGCTGTAGCCATTCTTCACGACCAAAACGTGATTGATATGTCATTCCAATTTGTGCTTCACTCAAACCCAGCGCTTCACCAAGCAAGCGAGTCGTCTCTTCACAATGCTTAGGATAAATATCACCATTGTCTGCATAACGCTTAGGGATACCATGGTAAGAGCAAAGTAGGTAATCGCCTTGACCATGCTCTGCCCAATGGTCACGAACCGATTGCGCAAGTGCTGCAATGTATAAGGGATGGTTGTGGTAATCACGAATAAAGCTGAACTCAGGCATTACTGGCATCTTTTTGAATGCCTTCGTCATACCGTCTGAGACTGCGGCCGTAGTTGTACTCGAGTATTGCGGGTAAAGCGGTAATACAATCACTTCCTCTACGTCTTGTGCAATCAGCGATTCAAAACCAGATTGTAAGCTTGGATTACCGTAAGTCATACCCAGTTCAACTGGCATATCGAGTGCTACAGCTAACTTGTGAGCTTGTCGTTTTGAGTAAACCATCAGAGGAGATCCCTCTTCCATCCAGACGGACTGATACAGCTTAGCGACTTTCGGCGAGCGAATTGGCAAGATGACACCGTGAAGAATCGGACACCAAAGCCAACGCGTCATATCAACGACACGATGATCATGAAGAAACTGACTTAAAAAGCGTTTTACTGCTGGTGCAGTTGGCTCATCAGGCGTACCTAAGTTAACCAATAACACACCCTGTTTATTATTGTTGTTTTTCATAATATCCTACTCATGGTGAACGGCTTGCATTGTACGGTGGAGCAAACCAGATGGTTCATCGTACTTACAGGCAAAAATAAAAAAGCGACCCGAGGGTCGCTTTTAAATATATCAAAATATTAAATTTCGCCGTTAGCTAATTATGCTAGTGCTTTCTCAATATCTGCGCTTACTTCTGCAACTTGCTTAGTGCCGTCGAATTTAAGGTACTTAGTGTTACCAGCTTCAGCTTCTTTACCGTAGTAGTTGATAAGTGGTGCTGTTTGCTCGTGGTAAACACCTAGACGTGCACGTACTGTTTCTTCTTTGTCGTCATCACGAACAACAAGATCTTCGCCAGTTACGTCATCTTTACCTTCCACTTTTGGTGGGTTGTAAACAACGTGGTAAGTACGACCTGAAGGAAGGTGAGCACGACGACCAGCCATACGCTCAACAATCACATCGTCAGCTACGTCAAATTCGATTACGTAATCAACGTCAACGCCCATCTCTTTTAGGCCGTCAGCTTGAGGGATAGTACGAGGGAAACCATCAAGTAGGAAACCTTTTTCGCAATCGTCTTGAGCAATACGCTCTTTGATTAGACCAAGGATGATCTCATCAGAAACTAGCTGACCAGCGTCGATAACAGCTTTAGCTTGTTTACCAAGCTCTGTACCTGCTTTGATAGCAGCACGAAGCATATCACCAGTAGAGATTTGTGGAATACCGTATTTATCCATGATGAAGTTTGCTTGTGTGCCTTTACCTGCACCTGGAGCACCTAGAAGAATGATGCGCATGATTTATCCTCTTTAATATTTAAGATTTATACCGAAGCTCACAATAGCTGGACTTCTAGGAATAACCCCACGAAGCACTGGCAACGATAAGTTTCGGTATAACGTTTAGGCGAGCCAAAATACACGCCTTATTACTCACATTCAAGTGTTGAGATTCTAACACAGGTTCACTGCGCTATGAGCAGATTAAGACTAAAGAATGTTAGCGATGCCAGCTTTCACGTCTTGTTGATTACTAACTCAACACTTAAAGTGTGAATCTATGCGTTTACAAACAAAAAGCTCGCATTTCGCGAGCTTTTTAGGGGTATTGAGTTATTAAACCTTAGTCAAAAGCTTGTTGATGGCACCAACGAATTGCGAAGGATCTTCCATCGAACCACGCTCAGCGAGCATCGCTTGGCCCAGTAACACCTCAACCCAGCGACCAAACACTTCTTCGTCCGCTTCATCCGCCATGCGTTTCACTAGTGCATGCTCTGGGTTAATTTCGAAGATGTATTTCACTTCTGGTACCGCTTGGCCAGCCGCTTCAAGAAGCTTCGCCATCTGCGTGCCCATTTCGAAATCATCCGTCACGACAACAGCGGGTGTTGTTGCCAGTTTAAAGGTGGTGCGAACTTCTTTCACACGGTCACCTAGGTAAGACTGAGTGCGTTCAACAACAGACTTAAACTCTTCTTCCGTTTCTTTCTGTTTTTCTTTTTCCGCTTCGTCTTCAAACTTGCTTAGGTCTAAGCCCGCTTTCGTGATCGACTGGAACTGCTTACCATCAAACTCTGTTAGGTAGTTCATCAACCACTCGTCAATTCGATCGAACATCAAAATAACTTCGATGCCTTTCGCTTTGAATTGCTCTAGGTGTGGGCTGTTCTTCGCCGCAGCGTAACTGTCTGCCGTTAGGAAGTAGATCTTGTCTTGACCTTCTTTCATACGTTCAACATAAGAAGCCAAACCAACGGTTTGTTCTGCTGAGTCCACTTCAGTAGATGCGAAACGCAATAGACCAGCAACTTTCTCTTTGTTTGCCATGTCTTCTGCAACACCTTCCTTCATCACAAGGCCGAACTCTTTCCAGAATGATTGGTATTTCTCTGTATCATTCTTTGCCATGCGCTCTAGCATAGTAAGCACACGCTTGGTACAAGCATTACGTAATGACTGAGTGACTTTGTTATCTTGTAGGATTTCACGTGATACGTTCAAAGGCAGATCGTTTGAATCGATCAGGCCACGCACGAAGCGCATGTAAGAAGGCATAAACTGCTCAGCGTCATCCATGATGAACACGCGCTGTACGTACAGTTTCAGACCCGATTTATGATCGCGGTTCATCATATCCCAAGGTGCTTTCGCTGGGATGTAAAGCAGACTGGTGTAGTCGTTCTTACCTTCTACGCGGTTGTGGCTCCACGTAAGAGGATCTGCAAAATCGTGAGAAACGTGCTTGTAGAACTCTTGGTACTCTTCTTCAGAGATCTCTGACTTATTGCGCGTCCAAAGTGCTTGAGCTTTGTTGATCTGCTCCCACTTCTTCTCACCCGTTTCTTTGCCTTCATCATCACGAACCGAAGTTTGGATAGAAACAGGGATACCGATATGGTCAGAGTATTTGCTGATCACATCGCGTAGACGCCATTCGTTTAGGAACTCTTTACCTTCTTCACGCATGTGAAGCTCGATGTCCGTACCTCGAGAATCTTTGGTAATGGTCTCAACGGTGTAGTCACCTTCGCCAGCAGACTGCCATTGCACCGCCTCATCAGCAGCGAGACCAGCCGCGCGAGTGCGCACAGTCACCGCATCTGCAACAATAAATGCTGAGTAGAAACCCACACCAAACTGACCGATAAGTTGAGAATCTTTGCTCTGATCATCTGACAGCTTAGAGAAAAATTCTGCAGTCCCTGATTTCGCGATGGTACCTAGGTGTTCAATCACATCATCACGGCTCATACCGATGCCGTTGTCAGAGATGGTTAATGTGTTCGCGCTTTCATCGAACGCAAGCTTCACGCCTAAGTCAGCGTTGCCCTCATATAAATCTGGCTTAGATAGCGCTTGGAAACGAAGTTTATCTGATGCGTCGGACGCGTTTGAGATCAGCTCTCGTAGAAAAATCTCTTTGTTGGAATAAAGAGAGTGAATCATCAGATGAAGTAGTTGTTTTACTTCCGATTGAAAGCCACGAGTTTCTTTGTTGTGAGATACGGTTTCGCTCATGTTTGCTCCATAACATCTAAACTAATTAGACTTTTAATGACAAAGCCCTAACCGCCGCTTCATAAAAGCGGCATTACTAAGATGTCATTTAACATGTGGCTGACAAATGTAAATTCAAGGTCAATATTGCTAAAAACGGTGTTTTTTTAGAAAATTTTAATTATCCTACATGTCTAAAAGCATCTAAAACGTGGCACATGTCCTTTTGCGTACGCCTTGTTATGTGACGCAAATCACTATAATTACAGAATCATCCATCTAAGAAGAACTAAATGACTAACATCGGCACCAAATTTCTGCTTGCTCAAAGATTCGTCTTTGACCCAAATAGTAATTCGCTCGCTGACCAACAAAATGGCAACGAAGTTGTACGATTAGGCAGCAACGAAAGCCGTATTCTCCTCATGTTGGCAGAGAGACCTAACGAAGTGATAACACGTAACGAACTGCATGAGTTCGTTTGGCGTGAACAAGGCTTTGAGGTGGATGACTCAAGCTTAACTCAAGCGATCTCTACACTGCGTAAAATGTTGAAGGATTCAACAAAATCACCAGAATTCGTTAAAACCGTGCCAAAACGCGGCTACCAACTTATTTGCTCTGTTGAGCGTTTAAGCCCGCTTTCTGCTGACTCTACCCCTGATATTGATGATCAAGAAGAAGAGAACGAAGCGCCAGTGGTTGATTTAGGGCAATTTGCCGAAGCTACCACAGAAACGCAAGCAGACATCGCTCCAGAAGCCGCCGCTCCAGTAGAAAAGCCGAAGCCAACACCAGCGCAGAAGAACGCGAACTGGCTATTCCGTATTTTGGTTGTCGTTGCTTTGCTGCTGCCAGTCTGTGTACTGATGTTGACTAAGCCAGCAGAATCTCAATTCCGTCAAATTGGTGAATACCATAATGTGCCAGTAATGACGCCAATTAACCACCCTCAATTAAATAATTGGTTGCCTTCCATTGAGCAATGTATCCAACGTTATGTCGAACACCACGCCGCGGAATCTTCACCAGTCGAAGTCATCGCGACAGGTGGTCAAAACAACCAACTGATTCTGAACTATATCCACGATAGCGATCATTCATACGAGAATGTCACGCTGCGTATTTTCGCTGGTCGTAATGACCCAACCGACATCTGCAACTAAGGGAGGCTGAAATGAAGATTAAAATAGCATCTGCGGTTTTGGCCGTATCCATCCTTTTTAGTGGCTGGCTATATTGGGGCAGTGACCTAAAAGTGGAACAGGTTCTGACTTCAAACGAATGGCAGTCAACCATGGTGACACTCATCACCGACACTCTGCCAGACGATACAGTTGGCCCACTACGCAAAGTTAATGTTGAGTCGAATGTGAAATACTTACCTAACGGTGAGTACATTCGTGTGGCGAACATTCAATTGTTTGCTCAAGGCTCAAATACTGAATCAACCATCAATATCTCTGAGAAAGGTCGTTGGGAAGTAAGTGATAACTACTTGCTGGTTTCGCCTTCTGAATTCAAAGATATCTCAGCATCGCAATCGAAAGACTTCTCTGAGTCACAGCTTCGTCTCATCACACAAATCTTTAAGTTGGATGCAGAACAAAGTCGCCGTATTGATGTAGTCAACGAAAAAACACTACTACTGACTAGCCTGAACCACGGTTCTACGGTACTGTTTAGAAACTGATTTTGATTCAATGATAAGGGGCCAAGATGGTCCCTTTATTTTTCGCATGGATTGGCTAGATACTCTCACTCTCTTCTTCGGTTCCCTCGTTGCAAATACACTCGCTTCTCTCTCTGGCGGCGGTGCAGGATTATTGCAATTTCCATTATTGATCTTTCTCGGCTTACCCTTTTCTGTCGCTCTTGGAACACACAAAGTGGCTTCCGTCGCGCTGGGGCTTGGCGCTGCAAGCACGCACCTCAAAGCCGGCACAATAAAACCGAAGATCGCGCTTTATCTGATTCTAGTCGGTAGTATTGGTGTCGTGATTGGTGCAAATCTGATTGTCCAAATATCTGACGATATCGCAGAGAAAATGCTCGGCGCGATGATCCTTGCTCTCGGCATCTATTCCCGCTTTAAAAAAGAACTTGGCCAAGTCGAGCTTGCGATCCATCGAGACACATTGGGTTGGATCATCGGCGGATTAGGATTGATGCTGATAGGCGTCGTGAATGGTTCGCTAACTGCAGGTTCAGGTCTCCTCGTGACGCTGTTCCTCGTGCGCTGGTTTGGTTACGATTACAAACAAGCAGTGGCTTACACCATGATCTGTGTCGGTCTGTTTTGGAATGGTATTGGTGGTGTTGCCGTCGTACAAGCAGGCGCTCCGATTCATTGGGCATGGCTACCCGTGCTGTTATTGAGTTCATTTTTAGGTGGCAGTTTAGGTGCGTGGGCAGCAACTCGATACAGCAATCGCGTTATCAAGATTGCGTTTGAGCTCCTCACCTTTGCAGTCGGCATCAAACTGCTACTTTAGTCTTTTGAGAAAGGAAATGAGAAATGGATAAAGCCATTATAGACATTTACTACTGTCGCCAGTGCAATTGGATGTTGCGCTCTAATTGGCTATCGCAAGAGCTGCTTCATACGTTCAGTGAAGAAATTGAGACCGTCAGCTTGCACCCTGACACAGGTGGTCGTTTTGAGATTTTATGCAATGGCACGCGTATTTGGGAGCGTAAAAAAGACGGCGGTTTTCCTGAGGCTAAGGTCCTTAAACAACGAGTAAGGGACATCATCGACCCAGAGCGTGATTTAGGCCATTCAGATACAAAATAGGGAGCCAGTGGCTCCCTATTGTTTGATATCTATGTGCTCTATGACTCGTTGATTAGATCGTGGTTTGAGCCAACACTTCACCTTCCGGGGTTTGCACCATGAGTGTATTGCCTTCCATTAGACCAAAGCTACGCGACAAACCATTTCTTGGGAAAGTCATCGAACCAGGGTTGAAGATCACTGCCCCGTCCTGCATTTCGGCAACAGGCACATGAGTATGACCATGAGCAATGATGTCACCTTCACGCAGTGGTGGACGTTTTGCACTGTTGTACAAGTGCCCATGAGTAAGGAACATGCGCTTACCAGATTCGAGTAGTATCCACGAATAATCCATCATCATCGGGAAACTCAACAGCATTTGGTCAACTTCGCTGTCACAGTTACCACGTACAGAAATAATCTGATCGCTGTATTGGTTCAGTAACTCAGCGACTTGAGGTGGGTTGTAACCTTCTGGGATAGGGTTTCTTGGCCCATGGTTTAGCGTATCCCCCAACAAGATGAGATGATCGGCACCAGAGGCCAAGTAAAGCTGAATAGTTTCTTCGGTTGCTGGCAAAGAGCCGTGCAAGTCTGAGGCAAAAAATAGTTTCACGACATCGTCTCCTCAAAAAATATGAGGCTATTCTACGGCATTCTTATAGAAGCTCAACCGAAGTACCTATTAATGGCTGCGTAGCATTTCCACCAGCATTGGCACTAGATAGAACCAAGCGACATAGCCAACACCAGCTAAAACGACGATCCAAAAAATGAACGATAGAAACTTCGACTTCGCTAAATGGTTGAGCGGATCAGGCTCACCACATCCGGGGCAAGTATGAGCTCGTTTTGAAATTTGTTTTTCACAAACAGGACAAGCAACTAGCGGCATGACATGACATCCTCAATTATTCTTTAATTCTCAAAGAATAAGCCTCAGATTGCAGATATGCAATGGCACAACTAAGCCATAAATGCTTCCATACACACCACCTACCCGAGTGCCTTTTTCTTTTAGAATCAGCATCGCATAGTTTCTCCATGCTAAGTGTGAGCAACACTCAAAGTCTGATAACATTTGTTACACTTGTTCAAACGGCGAACTTCGCACCGCTTGGGAAGAAAACACTTCTAACTCGTTAGGAACTAATAATAAAATCGACATTGCAAGTCATTGATATGATCATGCAAGACGGTTAACGACTATAATGTCTGAATGGTTTCACACTCAAAGGGATGACATGAAGATACTACTGACTGGCGGAACAGGCTTTATTGGTTCTGAGCTACTCAAAATGCTCACCACTCATCAAGTCATTTTGCTGACGCGCACCCCCGCGCAGGCAAAACAGCGACTTCAGCATGCCGATGTCGGTAATATTGAATACCTTGATTCCCTCGATTCACTGGAAGATCTCAATGATGTTGACGCAGTAATCAACCTTGCAGGTGAGCCCATCGCAGACAAACGCTGGAGTCAGGAACAAAAAGAGATCATCTGCAACAGTCGCTGGAAAGTGACCGAGCGCATTGTTGAACTGATCCACGCCAGTACCGAGCCCCCTTCAGTATTCATAAGCGGCTCTGCGGTTGGCTATTACGGCGATCAACAAGACCATCCCTTTGATGAATGTCTACACGTAAACAGTGAGGCCTTCGCTCATTCTGTGTGTGCTCGATGGGAGCAAATCGCCAAACGAGCAGAATCGGAGCAGACACGTGTGTGCCTATTACGAACTGGGGTTGTTCTTGGCCCTAATGGTGGTGCTCTCGCCAAGATGCTGCTGCCTTATAAACTGGGCTTAGGTGGCCCGCTAGGCAGCGGTAGACAGTACATGCCTTGGATTCATATCTTGGATATGGTTCGCGCCATCATGTACTTAATCGAAACGCCGCATGCGCATGGCGAATTCAACTTGTGCGCTCCACACCCAGTTAGCAACAAAATTTTTAGTGGCACATTGGCCAAGACTCTTAAGCGTCCGCATATTTTGTTCACCCCGAAATGGGTGATGAACGTGGCAATGGGGGAATCTTCTTGCCTGCTATTTGATAGCATACGCGCAAAACCGAAAAAGCTTACCGAGCTTGGCTTTAAATTCAGTTACTCCCGAGTGGAGCCTGCACTCAAGAACTTGCTTCAAGATAGAAGTTGTTGAATCATAAGGCTCATGAACTCTCAGTGAGCCCTAAACTATGAAAAAGTCTGTTCTTATCACCGGATGCTCTACCGGCATCGGTTACGTATGTGCCCACGCTTTGCAAAAGGAAGGCTTCCATGTCATTGCTTCCTGCCGACAAGACCAAGACATTGAACGCCTAACCAACGAGGGCTTAACGTGTATTAAGCTGGACCTGAATGATCCTAAGAGTATTTCGTCCGGCGTCGCTCAAGCGCTCGAGTTTGCTGAGGGTAAACTTTATGCCGTCTTCAACAATGGCGCTTACGGCCAACCAGGTGCTTTGGAAGATTTGCCGACAGTTGCCCTTCAAGCACAATTTCAAACCAACTTCTTCGGCTGGCACCAACTCGTAAGAGAAGTGCTGCCGCACATGCGTAAACAAGGTGAAGGGCGCATCATCCAAAACAGTTCCGTACTCGGCTTTGCCGCCATGAAGTATCGTGGCGCCTATAACGCCTCTAAATTCGCGCTAGAAGGCTGGACAGACACCCTACGTTTGGAACTGATGGACACCAACATCAAGGTAGCATTGATCGAACCAGGGCCGATAGAGACCCAGTTTAGACAAAATGCCTTAAAGGCGTTTGAGCAATGGATTGATGTGGAAAGCAGCGCCCACAGAGCAGCTTACGAGGGCCAAAAGCAGCGTTTAGATAACGACAAGTCGAACAACAAGTTTGTGCTTCCTGCTGAATCTTGTATTGAGCCCGTGCTTCACGCACTCACCAGCGATAAGCCTAAGATTCGCTACAGAATCACCACACCAACCAAAGTCTTTGCCGTTTTAAAGCGCCTATTACCCACTCGTCTTCTTGATAAAATTTTGCGACAAGCAGCATAAAAACTTTTTATCACAATGTAATTTTACCGTAACAATGTGATGTCATTATGAGCATGTAGGTTAAAAAAACCTCAATGTTCGAATCAATTTCTAGGTTAGTATCTTCATCCATCGAGCCTGAACGCGATGTGGATACTCACTTTAGATTTGGTATCGCCACCCTTTCTGTTTTGTATTTTCGCGAGACAATAATGACATTAAATCAGCTTAACTGGCTTAGTGTGGGTGTAGTGTTGACCATGTTCATCCTATTTTGATACCACACCCAGCACACAACGATAACGTCTAACAAGACTCTTTAACCCGTGCTGGACTTGCCAAATTTAATAGCACTTTCGCTTGCTATCAAGAATACGCTGCTTCGGCAGCGTTTTTCCTTTCTATCGCTTGAATTTCCCAAATATCAACTCCATATCTACAATCAACAACAAGAAACAAAAAGCAAGGATACTCTGATGCAATCCCCATTTATCGTTGAGTTAACAGAACAAAACTTCCGTGAAACGCTTGAAGGATCAATGAACACGCCGGTGTTGATTCATTTTTGGGCGAGCGCTCAACCAGAAAGTGCGCAAGTGATTCCTGAATTACAAATGCTGGCTCAGCAATACAACGGCGCTTTCACCCTTGCTCTATTGAACTGTGAACAGCAGCCTGCTCTTGCTTCTCAATTCGGCGTACAAGTGCTACCGACCATCGCATTGTTTATGAATGGTCAAGCAGTCGATGGGATGGGTGGCCCTCAGCCAATTGACGCGATTACGGCAATGCTGCAAAAGCATCTACCAAGCCAAGATGAAATGCAGTTGAAGCAAGCCAGCGAACTGCTCCAACAAGGTGAACATGCTCAAGCTTTGGCGATTCTACAAACGTTATCGGAAGAGCTTCAAAACCGTGGTGATGTCAAACTAGCGATGGCAGATTGTTTACTGGAAACCAAGCAGTTTGAATTGGCACAAACGCTGTTGGGTACGATTCCACTGGAATACCAAGACAACTACTACAAAGGTTTGATCGCAAAGTTAGATCTACATCTTCAAGCCGCAGATAGCCCAGAGCTTCAACGCCTTGAACAAGAGCTAGCCGCAAACCCTGATAATTTAGAACTCGCGTGTGAGCTTGCCGTTCAATACAACCAAGTCGGCCGTGATGAAGAAGCTCTTGAGCTGCTTTGGAACATTCTCAAAGCTAACCTTGGTGCCCAAGACGGTGAAGTGAAGAAAGTCTTTATGGATATCTTGAGCGCACTTGGCCAAGGTAACGCATTGGCAAGCAAGTACCGCCGTCAACTTTACTCGATTTTGTACTAATCAAATCTTCGTAAAGTTAAAGAGTTTGAATAGAAAAGGCCGAGAAAAATCGGCCTTTATTTTGTCTGGAATTTATCGAGCCTCTCACTTCTACGATTGTTTCATCAGCCTAAATGAGTAAAAATGAATCAACACTATGCACTTAAGGGAATAGCACATGCCAATTGACTCATTGATCACCATCGGTATTTTCGTTGCTCTAGCCGTTATCCTCCTCGCTTCTGCAGTAAAAACCGTTCCGCAAGGCAACAACTGGACGGTCGAACGCTTTGGTCGTTACACCCATACCCTCAAGCCAGGCCTTAACCTCATCATTCCTTTTGTTGACCGTGTCGGACAAAAGGTCAACATGATGGAGCGTGTACTCGACATTCCAGCACAAGAAGTGATTTCGAAAGATAACGCCAATGTAGTCATTGACGCGGTAGGGTTTGTTCAAGTCATCGATGCCGCGAAAGCCGCTTATGAGGTTAACGACCTAGAACATGCGATTCGTAACCTAACCCTCACTAACATTCGTACCGTACTTGGCTCAATGGAATTGGACGAGATGCTTAGCCAACGTGACATGATCAATACCAAACTGCTCTCTATTGTCGACCAAGCAACCAACCCTTGGGGCGTAAAAGTCACTCGTATTGAAATCAAAGATGTTCAACCACCAGCGGACCTAACAGCAGCAATGAACGCTCAGATGAAAGCAGAGCGTAACAAACGTGCGGAAATTCTCGAAGCTGAAGGGGTTCGCCAAGCTGAGATCTTACGTGCCGAAGGCCAAAAACAGTCAGAGATTTTAAAAGCGGAAGGTGAAAAGCAATCTGCTATCTTACACGCGGAGGCTCGTGAGCGCGCCGCACAAGCAGAAGCAAAGGCGACTTACATGGTATCGGAGGCAATCGCTAAAGGTGACGTAAAAGCCGTGAACTACTTTATAGCCCAAGGTTACACCGAAGCATTGAAGAGTATTGGCCAAGCTGAAAACGGCAAAATCATCATGCTGCCAATCGAAGCCACTGGCCTAATGGGCTCTGTCGCGGGTATCGCAGAAATGTTCAAACAAAGTAAAGACTAAGGTCTGCTTATGGATTTATTTAGCCTATTAGAAGGTGTCACCTTTTGGCATTGGATTGCGTTTGGTCTCGCGTTACTCGCAGTTGAATTGCTCGGGACAGCCGGCTACTTTTTATGGCTCGGCCTCTCTGCACTAATTGTGGGTGCTATCCTGTCTTTCTTACCGATTAGTTGGCAAATGCAATGGTTAGCATTTGCTGCTTTCAGCCTAGTGACAACTTGGCTTTGGTGGCGAAAACAATTGTCGAAGGATCGCAAATGCGATAAAGCTCGCGACCTCAATCAAAAGCATAAACAATTGATCGGCAATATTGTCACTTTGGAAGAAGACTTCACTGTAGGCATGAACCGCTTAAGAGTTGCCGATACGACTTGGTCTGCCGAATCAGAACACGACTTACCGGCAGGAACTCGAGTCGAGATTGTGGCTGTAGAGGGCATCATTCTCAAGATTAAGCCGGTTTCTCGCTGATTTGTGTCAAAATAATAGGGTGCAAAGCACCCTATTTCATATTTATTCTAACTACCTCTTTTATTTCATTGAGTTATTTAAATTATCCATAAAAATTAAGTAACAGAAATATTATCAACATCCTCTCTTTTTCATCCAATCTTCATTTATTAAAATTGCACAATTCAGACACATAGAAAAATATAACTCCTTTTTCGAAATCTAAATTTATTTTAAAAAATAAAACACTGTTGAATTTAATTTTGATCTTTCTAGTTCTCTATACATACTTAACGCATAAGCATGTCAATTAGGTGCTTATATTTTTTAAGGTAAGTAAGAGGAAGTACTATGAAAAAGACAATGATGTTATTCGCTGTCGTCTTGTTTTCATCGAGTGTGTTTGCCTACACAGGCTCTAACGGCAACAGCGCGACAGGACCTAACGTGCAATGCTACCTGCCAGATGGGACTAGCGATTACATGCCCATAGTATTATGCCAACATCAAAATGGTACGATAAAGAAATAAAACAATTCTAACTTTAAATTGAAAGATCAGTTAATTATTCAGCCTAAGCTGGGTATTAATGAGTGGGAGGATTCACCATGAAAAAGATTGCTGCTTTATTTATCGCGTGCTTTATTTTTGCATCTCCAATTTCTTTAGCACAAAGCTCAGCGGGGCACGTATTCGGTGCCGGCGTAGATTGCACATTTGATGATGGTACAGTAAAACATTTGCCACGTGAATTATGTACAATGTACGGTGGTACATTTAAATAAATAACCTTATCAATGGTTATAACGAAGTTTATCTACTTTTACGTTGATAAGCTTCGTTGGCCATTAAATGAATAAATTTAGAACTTGTAGAAGTCAGAACCGATAAATGCATCCCACCCTCTTTGCCATTCCGCTTTGATCATGACTTCTTGAGGCTGACCTGCACATTGGTCAGTGTAACGAGCACCTTGGATACCTTTTTCAAATGCTTTGAAAGGATCACAGAACTCTGCTTTACCTTCTTCATAGCCCGCCTTGTAGGATGCTTCGTCAAAAGAAACACTTTCTTTTAAGTTAGCTAAAACATCGTTGTCGTAGCGGTAGCCATTTGAACCAAAACGTTCACCTTGCCCATACCAATACTCGGCTGGAGTTTTAGGTGCAGTACTACAAGCTTGAAGAGATAATAATACAAATGGAATAATCAGTGCTTTCTTCATAGTTAGATCCCTGGCCTCTGAAACAAAAAAAGCTGAGCGTTTGCTCAGCTTTTTAGACACTATCTAGCGTTTACAGTTCGATTATTTAACAGCAAAAGGAATTGTTAGTGCTAGCTTGAAATCTTCTTCATCTTGGAACAAGTTAGTGTAACCCGTCCAGTTCGGAGCATTTGTATCGTTGTAGTAGTTGGTGTAGTAGAAGCTAATGTTAGCATCTTTTAGCGCACCAGCTTGAATTGCGTAGTTTGCAAATAGGCTGTACGCGTATTCAGTAAGATCATCGTAGCCTTGAGCAGATGAACCGAAGCCGTAAGCACCACTTAGACCAGCGCTAAAGCCTTTACCACCGATGTCAGAGAAGTCACGAGATACAGAACCAAATACCGCTAGCTCTTCATCGTGGTTAAAGTCAGAACGGTTATTCCACCAGATTTCGTATGCACCGTTTGAACCACCATATTGGCTAGTTAAACGGTAAGCCATGTTACCAACATTTGCTGGGTCACCAGAGTCTGCGCCAGTGTATGTTGCTTCAGCGCGGTATGAGTATTGACCAGAAGAGAAGCTTGTCAAAAGTGCTAGCTGGTATGCAGTGCTATCATACTGTTCGCTATCATCAACGATGTACAGTTGAGGAGACCAGTATAGACCACCTTCTGTTGTACCTTTCAATTTGAAGTGAGCGTTCCAACGGTCACCATCAGATAGACCACCGTATGCCGCATCTAGAGAGATACCGTTATCTAAAGTGTAACGACCACCTACAGAGTAAAGTGTTCCTGCGTCTTCACCCTTAGTTGTTCTGAATTCGTAAGTTTCTTTAAACCACGGTGCTTTGTATTCAGTCGCAACAACCAAACCTAGGTCAAAACCACCGATTTTTCCGCCAACTTGACCACCTAGGTAAGTACCAGGAGCGAATGACCAGTTAACACCTAGAGAGCTAGGTACAGATGGTTGAAAGTAACCAAGTTTCGCAGTAGCAGAATCGCCTAGTTTGAACTTCGCTGCCGCAGTAGCAAATGAAACGCCATTGTCTGTACAGTCAGTCCATACATCAGAACATGCGCTGTCTTTCGCTTTTTTATCGTATGGGTTGTTAACACCCCAGAAGTTCATTTCGTGATCTGCACCACCGTTTTGCCACATGTCGAATGTGCTGTAGATAACAATATCAAGACCAGCAACACCGCCAACATAGCCAGAGTTGAAGCCTAGGTTTGCAAAGATAGAACCATGGTCTAGGTTCGTTACCTTTTTGGTGTCGTTACCATTTGCATCTACATTACCACGGTCACGAGCACGCATCCAAAAGTTAAGGTTACCGCTAATAGTCGACTCAGAGAAAAACTCTGAAACTGCGCCAGCGTACTCTGGGCCTAATGGGTCTTCAGCCATTGCTGGTGCAGCTACTACTGCTCCCATCATTGCCGCCGAAAGAGCTGATACTTTAAAAAATTTGTCCATGGAAAAAAACTCCTAAAAATGGGTATAGCTGTATTTTTTTATCTCACCTTAAGTTGGCCGCCGAAGGGGAGAAGTAAGTTCCTGAATAAACCTAAATCATCTCTAATTTAGTTATTTTTAGCTCCTGCATACACACCGTGTATCCACGCCATTAAGACTAACTTCGCATCTAAAAACATCCAAACGGAACTTATTTTTTTTCTAAAAAAATATGACCAACGCCAAAGTTCCATATAAGTTGTTGATCCAGATCTTATTTTTAACACCAAAGACACAATTAAACTCCAACCCCTTATTATTCAGTTACTTGAAGAGATTCGACAACGCTCAATTTGAAGTCGATCGCAGACTTTTTTGCTATGAGAGATGAATAACTGAAGGAGAGATCCTGATCACTGAAATCAGTAAAAGGCGCATTGGATGGCTATTAGGTGACTTTTTAATTGCAAAGAAAAAGCCCTAAACGACTGGCATTTAGGGCTTTTAGTTATTTTTTAGCTTTTTTGATAAGCGCTATTTCATTAAGTTGAGCAAGTCTTGTTCAGTTTGAATCTCAATACCTAGCTCTTGTGCTTTTGCAAGCTTAGAACCAGCATTCTCACCAACAAACAAAATGTCTGTTTTCTTCGATACACTACCCGTTACTTTCGCGCCTAGATTCTGTAATGCTTCTTTCGCTTCTGAGCGACCTAGTTGAGAAAGGGTGCCAGTTAATACAACCGTCTTGCCTTCCAATGGTAATTCAACACCTTCTTGTGGTGCTGCAATCTCTGGCCAGTTGATGCCTTGTGCTAGCAAGTCTTGAACAACGGCTTGGTTTTTCTCTTCACCAAAGAACGTCGTAATGTGTTTTGCTACAATCACACCAATGTCCTGAACTTCAATCAATTGCTCTTCTGTTGCTTGCTGAATTGCATCTAGGTTTTTGAAGTATTGTGCTAGGTTGGCCGCTGTCGCCTCCCCGACTTCACGAATACCCAGCGAGTACAAAAAGCGTGGCAACGTTGTGAGTTTTGATTTTTCAAGCGCATTAACAACGTTGGTTGCCGATTTAGGCCCCATACGCTCTAGTACTGTTAAGACACCCGCAGAAAGCTTGAATAAATCAGCTGGGGTTTCCACCATCTCACGATCCACTAGCTGTTCAATCACCTTGTCACCCAGGCCATCTACGTCTAACGCTTTGCGGGAAACAAAATGCTTTAACGCTTCTTTACGTTGTGCCTGACATACTAAGCCACCAGTACAACGTGTTACCGCCTCCCCTTCGATACGCTCAACGTGAGAGCCACATACCGGACAAGCATCTGGGAAAAGGATTTCACGAGCCGTTTCAGGGCGACGCTCTTTGATAACAGACACCACTTGTGGAATCACGTCACCAGCACGACGAATAACAACTTGGTCACCGACCATCACTTGCAAACGCTCAATCTCGTCTGCGTTATGAAGTGTCGCGTTAGATACCGTTACGCCGCCAACAAATATTGGCTCAAGCTTGGCTACTGGTGTAATCGCGCCAGTACGACCAACTTGGAACTCTACTTCGTTCAGTGTGGTGATTTCTTCCTGAGCCGGGAATTTGTAGGCAATCGCCCAACGAGGAGCACGAGCAACAAAACCTAAACGCTCTTGAATCGCAATGTCGTCCACTTTGATAACGACACCGTCAATTTCGTAAGCCAAAGCTTCACGGCGAGTAAGAATATCTTGGTAGTACGCTTTAACCTCTTCCAAGCTATCGACTCGCTTGGTTTCTGGACACATCGGCAAGCCCCACGATTTGATTTGCAAGAATCGTTCGTAGTGACTGTTAGCAAGAGTTGCCCCCTCCACAACGCCAACACTGTATGCATAAAAGCTTAGAGGACGTGAAGCCGTGATACGAGAATCTAATTGACGTAGGCTACCTGCTGCCGCATTGCGTGGGTTAACAAAAACTTTCTCGCCTTTTTTTCGTGCGTTCTCGTTAAGTTTGTCAAAACCGGCTTTTGGCATGAATACTTCACCGCGCACTTCTAGACGCGTCGGCCAGTCTTTACCTTGTAACTTTAATGGAATAGCACTGATGGTTCGTACGTTCTCAGTGATGTTTTCACCCGTCGTACCGTCACCACGAGTCGCAGCTTGCACCAATACACCATTTTCATACAGTAAGCTCACGGCCAAGCCATCAAGCTTAGGCTCGCAACAGTATTGTTTAATGGTATGGCCAACGACACGGTCTTGAGCTCGTTTATGAAAGCCATCTAGCTCTGCATCATCAAAAGCATTGTCTAATGACAGCATTGGCACTTCGTGAGTAACTTGGCTGAATTCAGACAATGGCTGCCCACCAACACGTTGGCTTGGAGAATCAACAGTAACCAGTTCTGGGTGTTCGGCTTCAATATCCAATAGTTCACGCATCATACGGTCGTATTCTGCATCTGGAATCTCTGGGTTATCTTCCACGTAGTAACGAACAGCGTGGTAATGCAGCGACTCTTTTAGTTCTTCTAGTCGCTGAAGTACTGATTCAGACATATTAAAGCCCCGTGTATATTCATCAATGAGGTTGGGAATCTAAGAAAAAAGGCTCCTAACGGAGCCTTTTCATTATTTGGTGTTAAGGTTATGCGTTAGCAGCATTAAACTCAACTATTTGACGGCGATATGATGCTAATCGATCTGGTGTCATCAAGTTTCGTTGATCATCCAGAACGTTACCGCCCATATCGTCAGCGATTTGTTGCGCAATGCGCAGCATTAGGTTGAAGTTTTGGTCTGCTTCACCGTAGCAAGGTAGCGTCATGAAGAACGAAATACCTTTGGTGCTAAATTCTGCTGGGTCGCCATGCTCTAGCGTACCTGGTTGCATCATATTGGCTACGCTGAATAGCACTTTGCCGTTACCAGACAAATCTACATGACGATGGAAAATGTTCATCTCGCCATAAATGAGGCCATTTTGTTGCATGCTGTCGAATAATTGAGTGCCCACAAAAGGCTCGTCGCCAGCGCAGTGGACGTTCAATACAATCACTTGCATTTCTGGTTCAGGCTTCGGTTCTTCGACAACCGGATCAACGACCACTGGTGTAACTTCCTCTTCTGGCGTTTGCGCTGCTAAAGGAGCTTCAAACACTGGCTGGAGAGTTTCTTCCACAACTTCTGCGACTTCTTCTTTTTCAGCAAAAGCCTTCGCAGGTTCTTGTAGTACAGGTTCGACTTGCTCGTCATCCGTCTTCGTCGCAACAAACGCTGGAATCTCTTGCTCTTCTCTCTGCTCTTTGTCTTCTTTTGCCTCAAGGACATCATCGATCAGAGGATCAGACGAGAATTTGTTATCGAATGAATTTTCCATCCCAAAATCTGGCTCTTTGCGATCTTTACGAATGATTTCAAAATCGTCTTCTGGAGCAGGAGCAAAATTGCGCTCTTGTTCAGGAGTGTCTTTATCCTCTTGGTCAACGTCCAACTTGCCAAGTGGCTTGTTACCAAATTTTGCTTTGCCTTCTTTTTTGCTTGTCCACAAACCATGAAACAGCAACGCGGCGATGGCTAATGCGCCAACAACAATGAGTACGAATCGCAATTCCTGCATTATTTACTCTCAATCTACTTGTTCTTACTACTCGCACATCCTTGAGCAGCAACCCAAGTGCAATAAATCCGAATGATGCTTTTACTTTACCAAAACTATATGTAGGTTTAGAACAACTTAATGCAAGAAGTTCCGCTTTTTGTTGTGATTCTTGCCACGATTCCACTTTACAAGACCTAAATTGTTAGGGCATTGAAAGAAAAGCATCCACAGGTACAATGAGTTTTCACTTACACGAAGCAAAATGGATATGAAGTCGAATAATCAGCCTAGAACCGGATTCGGTTACTTCCTATATGGAATTCAAATAGCACTTTCTCCAGAGATACGTCGCTTTGTCGTCTTGCCACTGCTTGCCAACATCTTGCTTGTTGGTGGTGCTATCTTCTATTTATTCTCTCATCTCGATGTTTGGATCGAGAGTTGGATTGGCAAATTGCCTGAGTTCCTCTCATGGCTTACCTACATCTTGTGGCCAATTTTGGTGTTGACCATTCTTGCCACCTTCTCTTACTTCTTCAGCACATTGGCGAACTTCATCGCCGCACCATTTAATGGTTTGTTGGCTGAAAAGGTCGAAGAGTCCCTCACTGGACAAAAAGTCAATGACGATGGCTTTGCAGCTTTGATCAAAGATGTGCCTCGAGTCATAGCCCGAGAATGGCGCAAGCTGCTATATGTGTTACCAAAGGCGATCGGTTTATTTTTGCTGCTACTCATCCCAGCATTAGGCCAAACCGTTGGGCCTTTCTTGTGGTTCATCTTCACTGCGTGGATGTTGGCAATTCAGTACTGTGACTATCCATTTGATAACCATAAAGTGCCTTTCAATGACATGCGTTACAAATTGAAACAAAAGCAAGGTAAGGCATACGGCTTCGGTGTACTGGTTTCTGTCTTTACGACCATTCCAATTCTTAACCTCATTGTGATGCCAGTTGCAGTATGTGGTGCGACAGCCATGTGGGTGACAGAATTTAAACATCAACAGTAGCCCACTTTTAAACCTATTCAGGGAAGGCAGAATCAGCCTTCCCTTTTATTTTGCTCATTTCTCGACCAACCTCATAAGATATAACTTTTTAATCCTTTTCCCTTTTTTTTATACCGCATATTCTTCTAACCATATTCACAAAACGTGTAATGAAGGAACATCACTATGAGCAAGATCTACGAAGACAACTCTCTTACCATTGGTAACACGCCACTCGTTCGCCTAAACAAAGTGAGCAACGGTAAAGTTCTAGCGAAAATCGAAGCGCGTAACCCAAGCTTCAGTGTTAAATGTCGTATCGGCGCGAACATGATTTGGGAAGCAGAAAAAGCGGGAACGCTTAAGCCAGGCGTTGAGCTAGTTGAACCAACAAGTGGTAACACAGGTGTTGCGCTTGCATTCGTAGCAGCAGCTCGCGGTTACAAGCTAACACTGACTATGCCTGAGTCTATGAGCCTTGAACGTCGTAAACTTCTTAAAGCACTAGGTGCAAATCTAGAACTAACAGAAGCAGCAAAAGGCATGAAAGGCGCGATCGCGAAAGCAGAAGAAATCGTTGCAAGCAACCCAGACAAATACCTTCTTCTACAACAGTTCAACAACCCTGCTAACCCAGAGATTCACGAAAAGACGACTGGTCCAGAAATCTGGGACGCAACTGACGGCGAAATCGATGTATTCGTAGCAGGTGTGGGTACGGGCGGTACGATCACAGGTACAAGCCGTTACATCAAAGGCGAAAAAGGCAAAGCCATCACTTCTGTGGCAGTAGAGCCAGCTGAATCACCAGTGATTGCACAAGCGCTAGCGGGTGAAGAAATCCAACCAGCACCACACAAAATCCAAGGTATTGGCGCAGGTTTCATCCCTGGCAACCTAGATTTGGAACTTCTTGACCGCGTCGAGCAAGTCACTTCTGAAGAAGCGATCGAGATGGCTCGTCGCCTAATGGAAGAGGAAGGCATCCTAGCAGGTATCTCTTCGGGCGCCGCCGTTGTTGCAGCAAACCGTCTTGCAGAACTCCCTGAATTTGCAGGAAAAACTATCGTAACCGTTCTACCAAGCTCTGGTGAACGTTACCTAAGTACAGCGCTATTTGCTGGTATCTTTACCGAGAAAGAGAACCAACAGTAATATGTGGTCAAATCAATTTTTCGTTTAAAAAAGCCCCGTTCAGGGGCTTTTTTGTTGATCCCTGCCCCACCTTTGGTAATATCAGGGTGTTTTATTTTTAGGTTCAAAATAAAGAATCTAAACCAAAAAGGTTTCAGTGTGATTACGCACGCAAACAGTTGCGTAATGACCAAACTTTTGACTAGTATCAGTTCTGACACGCTTTGAACTCTCCCGTGCTAGCGCACAAGGTGTAAAGCAGTTAAGCTAAAACTTAGTCATAAACTAACAAAAAAATACATTTATTGGGGTATATCACATGTACGAGAAGCAAGTAGAAATCACAGCAGAAAACGGTCTTCACACTCGTCCAGCTGCGCAGTTCGTAAAAGAAGCTAAAGCATTCGACGCGGACATCACTGTGACTTCTAACGGTAAAAGCGCAAGCGCTAAGAGCCTATTCAAGCTGCAAACACTAGGCCTAGTAAAAGGTACTCTAGTAACTATCTCTGCTGAAGGCCCACAAGCTCAGCAAGCAGTTGACCACCTAGTTGCTCTAATGGACCAACTACACTAATTCGGTCTACTATTTCAGAAGCCATTTTGTGAAAGCAAAATGGCTTCGTTGGAAATAGGCTCAAAACTAAGCTAATACTATTCGTTAGCGCACCCATTATTCTCCCGTTTTATAAAGTTGACCAACTTAAGGTAAGGCTATGATTTCAGGCATCCTAGCATCTCCTGGTATTGCAATCGGTAAAGCACTACTACTTCAAGAAGATGAAATTGTCCTAAACACAAACACTATTTCTGATGATCAAGTAGAAGCAGAAGTTGCACGTTTCTTTGACGCTCGTAACAAATCTGCAGCTCAGCTAGAAACTATCAAGCAAAAAGCGCTTGAAACTTTTGGCGAAGAAAAAGAAGCGATCTTTGAAGGTCACATCATGCTCCTTGAAGACGAAGAGCTAGAAGAGGAAATCCTAGCACTTATCAAAAACGACAAGATGACTGCTGATCACGCGATTCACTCAGTGATCGAAGAGCAAGCATGTGCTCTTGAGTCTCTAGACGACGAATACCTGAAAGAACGTGCAACTGACATCCGTGATATCGGTTCTCGTTTTGTTAAAAACGCACTAGGTATCAACATCGTTTCTCTAAGCGATATCGATCAAGAAGTTATCCTAGTAGCTTACGACCTAACACCATCTGAAACAGCGCAAATTAACCTAGACTACGTTCTTGGTTTCGCTTGTGACATCGGTGGTCGTACTTCTCACACTTCAATCATGGCTCGCTCTCTTGAGCTTCCAGCTATCGTTGGTACTAACGACATCACTAAGCAAGTTAAGAACGGCGACATGCTGATTCTTGATGCGATGAACAACAAGATCGTCATCAACCCATCTGACGCTGAACTAGAAGAAGCAAAAGCAGTTAAAGCTGCATTCCTTGCTGAAAAAGAAGAGCTAGCTAAGCTAAAAGACCTATACGCAGAAACAACTGACGGTCACCGCGTAGAAGTTTGCGGTAACATCGGTACTGTTAAAGACTGTGACGGTATCATCCGTAACGGTGGTGAAGGTGTTGGTCTGTACCGTACTGAATTCCTATTCATGGACCGTGATGCGCTTCCAACTGAAGAAGAGCAATACCAAGCTTACAAAGAAGTTGCTGAAGCAATGAACGGCGAAGCTGTGATCATCCGTACTATGGATATCGGCGGCGACAAAGATCTTCCTTACATGGATCTTCCAAAAGAGATGAACCCGTTCCTAGGCTGGCGTGCAGTACGTATCAGCTTGGATCGTCGTGAAATCCTACGTGACCAGCTACGTGGTATACTACGTGCATCTGCACACGGTAAACTACGTATCATGTTCCCAATGATCATCTCTGTTGAAGAAATCCGTGAGCTTAAGCAAGCAATCGAAGAGTACAAAGCAGAACTACGCGCTGAAGGTCATGCATTCGACGAAAACATCGAAATCGGTGTAATGGTTGAGACTCCAGCTGCAGCAGCTATCGCGCACCACCTAGCGAAGGAAGTTGCTTTTTTCTCTATCGGTACAAACGACCTAACTCAGTACACACTAGCGGTTGACCGTGGTAACGAGATGATTTCTCACCTATACAACCCACTATCTCCAGCTGTACTTACTGTGATCAAGCAAGTTATCGACGCTTCTCACGCTGAAGGTAAGTGGACTGGTATGTGTGGTGAGCTAGCTGGTGATGAGCGTGCAACACTTCTACTTCTAGGTATGGGTCTGGACGAATTCTCTATGAGCGGCATCTCTATCCCTAAAGTGAAGAAAGTTATCCGTAACTCTAACTTCGCAGAAGTGAAAGCAATGGCTGAAGAAGCACTTTCTCTACCAACAGCAGCAGAAATCGAAGCAGTTGTAGAAAAGTTCATTGCAGAGAAAACTCAATAATCAACTAATTCCAATGAGATAGGCGCTCAAAAAAAGTCGTCTATCTCGAAAGATTGGTATACTATAATTCGACAGAATTAAATAAAACGTTAGGAGCATGACACAATGGGTCTGTTTGACAAACTTAAGAAGCTAGTATCTGACGACAGCGCTGACGCAGGTGCAATCGAAATCATCGCACCACTTTCTGGTGAGATCGTGAACATCGAAGATGTGCCAGATGTTGTTTTCGCTGAGAAAATCGTTGGTGATGGTATTGCTATCAAACCTGCTGGTAACAAAATGGTAGCTCCTGTAAACGGTACTATCGGTAAGATCTTCGAAACAAACCACGCGTTCTCTATCGAGTCTGACGACGGTGTTGAGCTATTCGTTCACTTCGGTATCGACACTGTTGAACTGAAAGGCGAAGGCTTCAAGCGTATCGCAGAAGAAGGTCAAACTGTTAAAGCTGGCGACACTGTAATTGAATTCGATCTAGCTCTTCTAGAAGAGAAAGCGAAATCAACGCTAACTCCAGTTGTTATCTCTAACATGGACGAAATCAAAGAGCTGAACAAGCTTTCTGGTTCTGTAACTGTTGGTGAAACTCCAGTTCTACGTGTAACTAAGTAATTTTTACTTAGCCGAACACGAAAGAAACGCTGCCAATGGCAGCGTTTTTTATTACCTGAAACTTTTGTTCTTGAGCGATGTTCATCGCTGCAACCTATTCAACTAAGTAAGCCAAGTGCCGAGCTCGGTCTCTGCTTCGCTTGGGCTAGCAATGCGGTAGTTGCATCTTGCAGTACTTGTGAACGCACCATCTCCGTCGCTTCTCGCGCAAAATCCGTATCTCGTATCCGCCCTTTTGATTCGGTCACACTTCGGTTCACCGTGTTAAGGTTATCCATGGTGCCACTAATCCGGTTTTGAAAGCCGCCTATTTCACTTCGATGTGAATCAACGTACTTAATCGCGGCATCAATTACCCCAATTGACAGCTGTGCACCACCAGCAGTCGACATATCGATATCGTCCATGGTGACTAACCCACCAGCAGTAACGTCAAGCTCATCCGCTAAACTGCCCTTTAGTTCCACACCCTCTGGCGCATTCAGCGTTGAAGCAAAAAATTGCAGCTCATTGTTTTCCGTTACTGAGGCACTCACTATCGATTGCTGCGCATTGATGTAAGTGGCAACTTGCTCGATGCGGTCTCCTAGTTTGAGCCTAATAGATTCAGTTTGAGATTGCCCTTTGCTGTCTTGATATTCAAGTTTGAGGGTTTGATTATCTTTAGTGACTCGCCAATCTTTATCGACCGCATCACTTACATAATGCTGTCCTCCCATCTCTGGAATATGGCTACGCATGTTGCGTAGCGTCAAAGAGATTGAGTTGGCATTCGCGCCAATATGGAAGCTTTGTGAACCGTAAGATCCATCAAATAGGTTTTTATCTGCAAATGTCGTCGTGATCGCGACACGATCTAGCTCATCTTGCAGCGCTACAACCTCGTACTGAATACTTTGCCGGTCACTTGAATCATTGCTGCCATTTGCTGCTTGTAGCCCTAGAGAGCGTAAGCGTTGCAATATATCGCTACTCTCATGCAAAGCGCCTTCTGCGGTTTGTGCCACCGAATATGCGTCGTGCGCATTTCTCAAGGCGACATCAAGCCCTCTTGTTTGAACATTAAGAGTATTGGAGATCTGTAGACCAGCAGCGTCATCACTGGCGGAGTTAATCCGATACCCCGAAGTGAGATTGCGCTGCGATTCTATGTTTTGCTCAGCTGCGTGACCGAGGTGTCGCTGCGTCATCATCGCAGTGACATTGGTATTTAAAGAGACCATCTAATCGATACGAACTCCTTGTTCCCGTCCTGTACGGTGTACCTAATGCGTGATTTGAATAAGCAAAAAGCCAGGGTTTAGCCTGGCTTTTGTATCACGTCGATTAGGTTATTAACCTAGTAGGCTTAGCGCTGAGTTCGGCGCTTGTTTCGCTTGCGCAAGGATAGAACTTGACGCTTGCGATAGAATTTGTGACTTAGTCATTTGAGTCGTTTCTTTCGCGAAGTCAGTATCTTTAATACGGCTCTTCGACGCGTTCACGTTCTCGTTGATGTTATCCAAGTTGCTGATTGCGTGGTTGAAACGGTTTTGGAAAGCACCCAGCTCTGCGCGGTGGCTGTCTACGTATTTCAGTGCCGCATCAATGATAGCCACAGATTCTTGTGCGCCACCTACTGATGTTACGTCGATAGTATCAACCGTTACGTTATTGCCGTCGCTTAGACCTAGCTCACCAGATAGGCCGCCTGAGAATTCAACGTCACCTTCAACTTTGTTGTTACCCGCAAACACTTGCAGTTTGCCGTCTTGGTCTACTGACGCTTTTACTAGGTCAGTTTGACCATTGATGTACGTCGCTAACTCTTCGATATCGTCACCCGCTTTCGCGCTGATGTTGATTTCTTGCTCTTGACCAAAGCTGTCAGTCAGGCTGATTTTCAGGTCGTTTTTGCCCGCTTCAACGTTCCAGTTTTTGTCTTTACCGTTGTCAGCTTGGTAGCTCACGCCGCCCATCATTTTATTGTCTGAGCGCATGTCTTTTAGGTTAAGCATTACTGCTTCACCGTTGTCCGCACCGATTTGGAAAGACTGAGTACCGTAAGTACCGTTTAGAAGCTTGTTACCACCGAAAGAAGTCGTTTCAGCGATACGGTTTAGTTCATCGTTCAGTGCTGTTACTTCTTCTTGAATCGCAACACGTTCTGCTTTTGAGTTAGAACCGTTTGCTGATTGAAGAGACAGGTCACGCATACGTTGTAGGATGTTAGTGGTCTCGTTCATTGCACCTTCAGCAGTTTGTGCAATAGAGATACCGTCGTTCGCGTTACGAACAGCCACATCCAGGCCACGGCTTTGTACGTTCAAGCGGTTCGAGATTTGAAGACCCGCAGCGTCGTCTTTCGCGCTGTTGATTTTGAAACCTGAAGACAAACGCTCCATAGAAGTTTGTTGTGCTGAGTTTGCGTTGTTTAAGTAACGCTGAGCGGTCATCGCTGATACGTTTGTGTTTACATTCACTGCCATGGTGATTTCTCCAATTGATTTTCCGATGTAGCGGTTTCCGACGTCTCGGAAAACCAAGTAGTTCTCTCAAAGTTACTTCTATTAACGACTCGGTTTTCAGAAGCTTTAGAAAAAAATCAAAAAAAGTGAATTTGCGAGATTTGGCTAGAAAAATTGAAGAAAAGTAGAAAAAAGGCCTCAAGTTTCTGCAGTTTAAGCCGAGCGCTGTAAATTGAACAAAGAACAACCAAAAGCCAATAAAAAGCAGTGAGTTAGATGAGATTTAGGAAGACTTTATCTGGACGATAGAAAAGAAAAAGCCCCTTTTCCTTTGAGAGAACTGGGGCTAGGTTGGCAGCCAGAGCCTATGTGGAGATCAAGAGAAATGAACACATAACCGGCACACCGGGTGCAACCTTACATTGAAAATGATTGGCAGGTGAGAGATGAGAGAGCCGCACATTCTATTATAACGTTGCTTGCCATAAGCCTGCATTCCCATCCACGTCTGAATGTATTGAATACAGGCTAGGTAAACTACTGCAATAGTGACATCGCAGAGTTTGGCAATTGTTTCGCTTGAGCAAGAATCGAAGTACCTGCTTGTTGCAAAATTTGAGCTTTGGTCATTTGCGTGGTTTCTTTCGCAAAGTCCGTATCTTTAATTCGGCTGTTTGACGCATCAACGTTTTCTTGAATGTTCGCCAAGTTATTGATGCTGTGGTTTAGACGGTTTTGTTTTGCACCTAGGTCAGCACGTTGTGAATCGACGTACTTAAGCGCTGAATCCAGTACAGAAATCGCGTTTTGAGAACCTTGCACGGTTGTCATATCGATGTCTTGCACTGATGTGCGCACTGCTTCATCACTTAGACCTAAATCTGATGCTAGACCACCAGAGATTGAAATATCACCTTGCACGTTCGGGTGCGCGACGAATACTTGCAGTTTACCATCTTCGCTTACCGATGCGTTGATCATATCAGATTGGCCGTTGATGTACGTTGCCAACTCTTCAATATCGTCGCCTGTTTTTGCGTTGATGTTGATCTCTAGGTCATCTGGATTGCCGTCTTCATCTTCACCCATGCCTGGAAGGGTGATTTTTAGATCCGCTTTAGTAGGATCGACGCCCCAGTCTTTGTCTTTGCCATTCTCAGAGAAGAAAGTCACACCGCCCATACGCTGGTCATCCGCGCGGATGCTCGTTAGTGCCATGATCATCGCTTCACCAGAGCTTGAACCAATTTGGAATGCCGCTTCACCGAACGAACCGTTCAATAGACGACGACCACCAAATGATGTTGTTTCGGCGATACGGTTTAGTTCATCCGTCAACGCAGATGACTCTTCATTGATCGCTTGGCGTTCTGCAGGAGAGTTAGTACCGTTTGCAGATTGAATCGCCAAGTCACGCATACGTTGCATGACTGACGTCGCTTCGTTCATCGCACCTTCTGCCGTTTGGGCAATCGAGATACCGTCGTTCGCGTTACGCATCGCCACATCAAGACCACGAGACTGCGCAGTAAGACGGTTAGAGATCTGTAGACCTGCCGCATCGTCTTTTGCACTGTTAATCTTGTGACCAGATGATAGACGCTCCATTGAGGTGTTAAGTTCGTTGGTCGCCTTGTTTAAGTAACGCTGCGCGGTCATCGCGGAGACGTTAGTACTAACTGTTACAGCCATTATGCTCTCCTGTTGAGTTCGCAAGCTTTTGCGAAGCGGCCAGCTTTACTCTCATTTGGATAAGCACTGACCGTAAAAAATTCGTTGCTAAATCTGCTTATATGGCAAGATTTAGGATCTCGTAAGTCTGTTCTGACAACATCAATACAATTTGTGTGCCAACTTGTTTCAAACTATTTGTTCTTTTAATAATGAACAAATAAACAACAAGTTATAGCGCATATGGGGCACGAGCCTTGTCTTGCTCATATTTTGTTGTGTTGCCGAGTTGCTGTTTCTCTATTGCCGCTCAAATTACCGTTGGCTTGATTGCCGCTTTCGGTCAAATCATGCCGCTTGGCTCGCATTACTCGGTGCTTTTCGTTGATTTCTCGCACTTAAGGCTTGGCACATAAGGCATTAAAATCGAACGTTTCGAGCACCGAACGCACTGCATAGACGATAGGCGCGTTAAATATAGTTAAACAACGTCAGGTCTTTGGTTTTGCCAAATGCCTGTTGTGAGGCTTGCAATGCACGTGAATTCTCACTGAACTCAATCACTGCCTTGGAGTAATCCAAGTCCTCAAAATTGCTCTTCGCTTTCGCCAGAGACAAATTAAAATCTTCGTGGTTTTGCTCTTGAATATCGAGCGTGCTCAACTTAGCACCCACATCGGTTCTCACTTTGTTCATGTGAACAAATGCCGCTTGGAATTCTTCCGTCATTTGATGCAGCTTTGCCGTCGCCGATGCGTCAGATACTGAGCTCTCTGACCACTGCATGGTTTCTTTGAATGCATCAAAAACACTGAAGGTTTGGCGCGGCTCCAGCGTGATGCTATCCCCTGCGGATACTTGCCCTTTCAGCTGAATGTTGACGCCTTCATATTGGATGCCATCAATTGGCGAATAGTCATCGACCTGAACAATGCTGCCGTCTTTTTCCAGTTGGTAACCAAACTTGCCATTGCTCATATCTACAAAAGTCACTTTGTAATTTGAGTCACTTCTAGATTCATCGGTCGCTTGTCCAAGCAACAGTTCAGAACCCTCTTGCAGGTCGTATTGCGGTTCAAAATCACCAAAAGGGTTTGGTATCTCCGAGAACACTTTATTACCCGGATAGTTGATACCCAGCTCAATATTGCTGGCGATCTTCATCTTGCGTTGATAACCGTCACCGGTATAGACCACGCTACCGTCATAATCACGAAAGAAAGGCTGTGATTTTGGTTTCGTTCCAGCAAACACGTAGTTACCCGACTCATCTTGAGAGTTCGCAAGCGCCATGAAGTTGTTGGCAATTTCTTCCAGTTCGCGCTTTTTCGCTGCGCGGTCTTCTGGAGAAAAGGCACCGTTGATCATTTCCATCGAAATACGCTTCGACTCATCAACAAACTGCTCTGCGTTAGCAACAACCACTTCTTGGTTTTCTAGACGGTTACGAACCAGAACGATCGCATCTAGGTACTGCCTTAACTGCTCTTCTTGCTGACCGATACTTTGAATGTAATGTGTCGCCAGAGGATCATCGCTTGGCTTAGTCAACTGCTTACCAGAAGCCAATTGCTCCTGATTATGGTGAACTTTGTTTTCCTGACGGCGCAGGTCATTCTGCACCGACTGGTAGTTATGGAAGCTAGAAATTCGCGTTAACATCTAAAGCCTCCTTTAGCGCAACTGCAAGATGGTATTGAAGGTGTCATTGGCTGCCTGCATCACACGAGAAGAGGCCATATACGCCTGTTGGAACTTCATCATATTTGCCGCTTCTTCATCGAGGTTTACGCCCGATATCGACGCCACGCGCTCTTGTGCTGCCTCGCTTTCTAACTGAGCAACATCCGCTAATCGACTTGCAGTTGATGTCTTCAAACCCACATCAGTGTTCAAGTTGAAGTACAAGCTCATGATGGTCGACTCATTGCCATTCATCTTCTTGTCAGTTTGGATGTTTTGCATCTTACGCAAGTTGCCATTATCACCCTCAGACGGCACTAAGTTGGCGGTAAACTTATCGTTCGCCAATGCGCCTGCACTTAGCTCAAATACGGTTGCGCCGCCGTTGTTATAAGCAGGGTGATTACTCGGAAGGCTGACTGAGACCGGCCCAGTCGGTGGATATGGCTGCGGAGCCATAAGCACATTACCTTTGGTATCTGTCACTGCGAATTGGTCACCTGTTGGAGACACCACCACTTCAAATTCACGCAAGTCACCCGCATCAAGGATTTCAAACTTCGCATTACCTTGAGCAAAAGTGGTCGATGCTTCGTAACTTTGCGCGGCGATCGCTTTTGGATCAGTTGTTTCGACTTTCATTTGTGCTGCGCTGCTACGCGTAGGACGAAGTAACACGTGCTCGCCGACCTTTGGTTCATTGCGAACTTCAACACGCATTCCGTCGATGTAGAACGCATTGCCTGCATCGGTATTAAGTTTGACGGTCTCGCCATTTGGCTTAGTCACCGCATAGCTGTCACCATCGTAACGCAACGAGTACTCACCACCTTTCAGTGCACTGATATCATTGATGTAAACCGCCATATCAGCCGTCGATTGAGGGCCTGCAACGACACGAGATTTGGCTAGTCGCTCTGAGTTCACATCGGTAAACAATGAGTCACCCACATTACCGTAGTGATCCAAACCTTGCGATTGCAGGTGGTTTACCTCACTAGAAAACGCCGTCGCTAAGCGGCCAAGCTCATCCATCACTTGTGGTATGTGCTCGTCACGCATCTTAAGTAACGCGCCAATTTTGCCGTCAATATCGTCTGATTTGATGGCTTTAATGCCGCCACCTTCAACCATAGCCAGGCGACGTTGATGAACATCTGGTGAGCCATCAATCATTTTCAATTGGCTCGCTTCGGTTCCCGAAACTAGCGTATGACCATTACCGATATGAACATTGAAGCCTTCTGAATTTTTGCGCGGGGTCACCGTCACCTTGGTATATTCAGACAGCTCTTTTATTAGTTTTTCATGTTGGTCCATCAAGTCATTATGAGGACCTGGGGTACGCATCATCAATCGATGAACATCGCGGATTTCAACGGCAAGTTGATTCACGCGTTCAATGCCCATATCCAGTGACTTATTCGTCACGTCCGATTGCTGACGCACGGTTTCATGGAATTCGTTGAGGGTATCGCTGAGTAATTTGGCTTTTTCCAGCACCACTTTGCGCGCGCCCATGTCATTTGGGGTATCCGCCATGGTTTTCACCGCATCGAACCACTCGTTCATGTTCTCTGGGATCTTTTTCGATGCCACTGAAGACAACATGCTAGAAAGCAAATCAAGGTTCTTCTCGTTATCGAGCTTGTTGGCATAATTGGTTGTGGAGAGGTTCAGCTCTTTAACGGCAAACTCATCCCAAGAGCGGCGAACATTTTCCACATGCACGCCCATGCCGTAAGTCGAACCACCAAATTGACGCGGATCGTTGGTGCCTTGGATAACAGACTGACGACTGTAACCCTCTGTATTTGCATTAGAAATGTTATGACCAGTCGTATTCAACTGTCGCTGAGCGGTAAGCACACTTTGTGTACCTACATTCAACAAATCTGACGCCATACATGCCCCCAAAAACGAAATAAAATCGGTATTGACCGATCACCTAGTTAACAATTAGCAAAAGGTGTGCCAGTTTAGGAAAGAAAGAGAAAGCACGAAAAAAGAAAGGCTTGCACTGTGGCAAGCCCTCTCAAAATGTCTATCAAGCATTCGTAATCGGGTGAATTACATACTCTCGATTTTTTGTTTCACTTGCAGCACTTTGTCTGCATAGCTTGGGTCAGTTGCGTACCCTGCGCTGTGAATTCCACGAATGAAGGATTCAGAATCACCGCCTTGTTGAAGAGCAGTCTCGTAGCGCGGGTTCTCATTCAAGAAGCGGACGTAGTCGTTAAAACTATCTTGGTAGTTCGAGTAAGAACGGAATGCCGCCGTCTCTTTCACAGGCGTGTTATCGTGGAACTCTAGTGTTTGAGTCGTCACTTTATCACCCTGCCAACTACGGTCAGCTTTAATGTTAAACAGGTTGTTGCTGCTGCCACGTGCGTTCTTAACGACTTTTTGCCCCCAGCCTGTTTCTAGCGCGGCTTGGGCCAATAGCAATGAAGGTTCAACACCCAAGGCTTTCGCTGCACGATCTGCGTATGGCTTCATCGAATTAACAAAAGACTCTGGCGAATCAAAACGTGATGGCTCTGAACCCGTTCGTGATAGCTGACCTGATTCAATTAAGCGCTGCTCGATTTCACGCGCTTTCTTCGGATCCACACGGCGGTATTCCACAGCATTGTTTGCTGCATCGCGCATTGCTGTTTCAGCCTTGTCGTCGCCTTGCCCAACCGTCAACTGCTTAACAATCATGTCAGCCAAACCCATCGAACCCGATGCACTTAAGTTACTCGCCATTTGCTCGTCCAGCATTTGACGGTAGAACTTTTCGTTTTGGCTGTTCATTAAGTTTGACTCAAAGCCTTCGTTCGCTTCGCGCATCGACTTCAACATCATCGAAGTAAAGATCGATTCAAACTGACGAGCGGCCGCTTGCAATGCTTCATGCTCACCATCTTTGCCCTCTTTCACCGCTTTTTGACGAAGGGTATCAAGGGAACTGATGTCATGAATAAAACCGATATCGTTAGGATTGTTGACCATGGTTTCTCTCCTAATCGATTAGATGATTATCAGCTGGCCTTCAATGGCACCAGCTTGTTTCAATGCTTGCAGAATTGCCATCAAATCCGACGGAGCTGCTCCGACTTCATTCACCGCACGGACAAGGTCATCCAGTGTCAAACCCGGTTCGAATTTGAACATCTTGCCTTTCTCTTCATTCACTTCGATATCAGAGTCCGGCACAACCACAGTTTGGCCACCAGAGAAACCGTTTGGTTGGCTTACATTGAGATTTTCTTTGATTGCTACCGTCATACCACCGTGCGTCACTGCCGCAGGTTTCAGGCGAACATGCTTGCCAACCACAATGGTACCGGTACGAGAGTTCACGATGATTTTCGCCGCGCCATCTGCAGGGTCGAACTCTAGGTTTTCGATTGCCGATAAGAAGGCAACACGTTGGCTCACATCACGTGGAGCACGGACACGAACAGACGTCGCGTCAACCGCACTGGCCATTTGAGGACCAAGGAAATTATTCACCGCATCCGCCATACGTTGCGCAGTGGTAAAGTCAGAATCAAGCAGGTTGAATGTGATGTAGTCACCACGTCCGAATGGGTTTGGAATTTCACGCTCTACGGTTGCACCGCTTGAAATAAGACCAACCGTTGGGTTGTTGCCCACGATTTTAGAGCCATCAGCACCTTCTGCACTGAAACCGCTCACGACTAGGTTACCTTGCGCGACAGCGTACACTTGGCCGTCTAGACCTTTTAGGAAGGTTTGTAGCAAGGTGCCACCACGCAAGCTTTTTGCACTGCCGATCGAAGAGACCGTAACGTCTACTTGCTGACCCGGCTTAGAAAATGGTGGCAAAGTTGCCGTTACCATAACTGCGGCAACGTTCTTAATTTTTGGTTTGGTACCCGGCGGCATTTGAATGCCGAAGTTTTGCAGCATTGCCGCGAAGCTTTGTTCTGTAAACGGGTTTGATTCACCCGTACCCGGTAAGCCTGAAACCAAGCCATAACCCACAAGTTGGTTGCTACGCACACCTGCCACTTGCGCGACGTCTTTAATACGTGCGCCTTGGGCTGTGGTTGCAAATAGCGCAACGCTCAACAGTGCTAATAGGATTCTTTTCATGCTTACTCAATCTCTTGCAGTCAATTTGCCGTCTTTTCGACGTCTTACAGGGCTACATTAAAGAATCGTGCCAAGAAACCTGGCTCTTGCATATCTTGTGGCGAGCCTGTGCCAGAGTATTGGATTCTTGCGTTAGATACGCGATTTGACGCAATAGTATTGTCGAAATTGATGTCATCAGGGCGAATTGTGCCGCTTAGACGAATATACTCATCACCCGTATTCAGCGTCATCCACTTCTCACCACGGATCACTAGGTTGCCGTTTGCCAGCACCTCAATGACTTCTACCGTGATGTAACCGCTGATGCTGTTGCTTTGCTTAGCCGAAGAGTCGCCTGCAAAGGTGTTGGTGTTGTTCAGATCGTAGGAGAAGTTGTATTTACCACCAATTTTCAGCTCCTGACCACCAACAGACAGAGGTTCCATCTTCGCATCGTTGGTTTTTGATAGATCGGCGTTGGCACTCTTAGTCGCACGAGTGGTTTCGTCGAGCGTTACGGTAATGATGTCGCCGATGCCTCGTGGTTTAGAATCGTCGTATAGGTCGGTAATGTGCTCAGTGCTAAACAAAGAGCCCGTTGCTGCCGCATAGTGCTCCGGTTTTTGTTTAGGATGAATCGGTGCCCATGCCGGATCGCCTGCCACCGGATCGGTTCTGCCGCGCATTGTATCAATGATGCCGCTGCTCTCTTCTTTCGACTTATCGCCTTCAACCGCATCCACCACCGTTGTCGCTTGGCTGACTTCGTCGGTTTCAATCGGTTCTAGCATCGCACAACCAGACATGGTCGTGATAAGTGCAAGTAGACAAATACGTTTCATCATTGGCTCCCTAAATCCCGATCTTAGTAATTACAACTGCTGGTTAACGAAGCTCATCATCTTGTCGACAGATGAGATTACTTTTGAGTTCATTTCGTACACGCGCTGCGCTTCGATCATGTTGACCAGCTCTTCCGTCACGTTCACGTTAGATGCTTCCAGCATGGATTGACGAATTTCGCCTAAACCATCAAGACCAGGGACACCTTCTTGTGGGTCACCGCTTGCGCCAGTCGGTAGGTAAAGGTTCTGACCGATTGGCTCAAGACCACCAGGGTTTACAAAATCAGTGATAGTTAGCTGACCAACTACAACGTTGTTTTGCTCACCACGAATACGCACTGAGACTTCACCGTCGGTACCAACCGTGATAGAAATTGCGTCCTCAGGAATCACAATCTCCGGCTCTACTGGGTAACCAGAGCCAGAAGTCACTAACGTACCTTCACCATCCAACGTGAACTGACCATTACGGGTGTAACCGATGTTGCCGTCTGGCAAAGTTACTTGGAAGAAGCCGTCGCCTTCCACCATCATATCGAGTGCGTTAGTGGTGGTTTGCGCGTTACCGTGCGTGTGCACTTTTTGCGTCGCAACCACTTTAGAACCAGCACCCAGCATCAAACCACTTGGCAGTTCTGTGTTCTGAGAAGACTGGCCGCCTGGCTGGTTGATGTTTTGGTAGAACAAATCTTCAAATACCGCGCGGCTCTTTTTGTAACCTACGGTCGAGGCGTTCGCCAAGTTGTTCGAAATCGTTGCGATGTTGGTCTGTTGGGCGTCTAGACCTGTTTTACTTACCCATAGTGCTGGATGCATTGTGAACCTCTAACTCTGTTAACTCATACGAAGCAATGAATCTGAAGACTTATCCATCTCTTCAGCGGTGCTCATCATTTTGACCTGCATTTCAAACTGACGTTGAAGGTCAATCAGAGCGGTCATTTCACCCACGGCATTCACGTTACTACCTTCAATCGCACCGGTTTGGATGCTGATAGAGCCGTCTGCTTCGTAAGGCTGGTTTGGAGTTTTATGGCGGAATAAGCCATTGGTATCTTTAAACAAGTTTTGATCGTCTGTGCGTACGAGCTTGATACGATCAACCACTTCTAATTCTTCAGCCGGCGCACCTTGAGGCAGTACAGAGATGGTGCCGTCACGACCGATTTCGATTTTGGAGACTGGGATTGGCAAGGTGATTGGCGCATCGTTTTCGCCCAACACCACATGACCGCTTGCATTCGTTAGCAAGCCGTTTTGATCCACTTTTAGGTTACCGTTACGCGTCAAACCTTCTTTGCCAGTTTGGTCCATAACAGAAATCCAGCCGCTGCCTTCTACCGTAATATCTAGGTCACGACCGGTTGTGATCACACTGCCTTGCGCAAAGTTGTGTCCCGGGCGTTCCGTCATGCTGAATACACGTGAAGGCAAACCTTCACCATAAGCTTGCATAGAGCGAGCTTGTGCTAAGTCAGCACGGAAGCCAGTTGTACTCACGTTTGCCAGGTTGTTGGCACGCAATTGCAGGGCCTGCATATTTTGCTTGGCGCCGCTCATTGCGAGAAACAGTGCGCGATCCATAAATTACTCCAAAAGTCCTCTGTACAAGGGAGTAAAAGCAATAGTTATGCCAACATTAAAATAATGTTATTAATCAAAAGCTTGAATATAAATTAAGAGTTTTCAGATGGCAATTCAGGATGAATCAACCAAGAGAGAGGCAATGTTTTGATCCGTCTAGCGGCAACAGCGGCAAGTCAGAGATCAAAGCATGCCCAACCTGAACTGAGGTATTTTCAGGTTGAGCACCAGATGAATGTCATGATGTCATCAAACGATACGACAAGTGCACGCAGTGTTTGATTAAGCAGATGATAGAGCTAACTAACGAGTGCTCTAACGGATCTGCAGGATATTTTGTTGTAGCTGGTTGTGTACTTCTAGCGCACGTGAGTTCG
The DNA here is from genome assembly GCF_002163755.1 of Vibrio campbellii CAIM 519 = NBRC 15631 = ATCC 25920. Lineage (NCBI taxonomy): Bacteria > Pseudomonadati > Pseudomonadota > Gammaproteobacteria > Vibrionales > Vibrionaceae > Vibrio > Vibrio campbellii. The sequence goes on along the minus strand of NZ_CP015863.1, from coordinate 874,332 downwards.
CTTGGAAGTTACGCTGAGCAGAGATCAGATCCACCAGCTCCTGAGTCATATCAATGTTTGATTGCTCTAGCATACCGTTGTTGATAGTACCGAAAGAGCCTTTGTTTGATTCACCCCAGATCTTGTCACCAGAGAACTGAGTTGAATCCCATTGAGTGCCGCCTTTCTTATCCAGACCTTGCTCGTTTGGAACACGCACTAGCGCCACACGACCCAATGTTACGTTTTCACCGTTTGAGTAAGTACCCAATACGCTGCCGTTTTCATCAAAGTCTACTTTAGTCAGGAAGCCCGTTGTCGCGCCATCTTCATCGAACTTAGTCAGTTCAAATGGCGCAGCAAACTGAGTCGCTGAGCCTAAACCAAAGTTAAGTGTTTGCGCTGGATCTGCACCGTTTAAATCCACAGGGTTAGTGTTTGTCGCAGGATCGCCCAACGCTACCGATGTGATTGGCTGACCGTTGTTTAGGCTTGCCAATGTACCATCGTTGTTGAACTTCATCGTGTGACCAACGTGACCCGTTGGCGTCGCAGCATCACCGTTAGCAACGTTCAATGGCTTCTCACCGCCTTTGTCTGTCACTGTGTAGTAAGTTTGCCACGTGTTCGGCTGAGTTTGGTCTTTCAAGTAGTAAGTCGTTAGCTTGTAAGACTGACCCATCGAGTCATAAATCGTTGAAGAAGTCGAACGGTTGTATGTATCTGGATCTGAGAAATCAAACTGAGTCGGATCTTTCAAATCACCATTAGCCGGTAAGTTCACACCCACTTCAATGTTCGCTGTTTGCTTTGGTTTACCAAATTCGGCAGGAATATTGATTGGTTGTGGCTCGTAAGATGAAACCTCACCAGACTCAGGGTTTACTTGGTAACCCAGTAGGAACTCATCGTTCGCCGTTACCATGTAGTTGTCTTTGTTCAAATGGAACGCACCGTTACGTGTCATTTCATTTTGTTGTGGGATAAGGCGATCTTTCGCTACCGCGAAGAAGCCCGTACCCGATACACGCAAATCCATTGGGTTGTTGGTGTAGATGCTTGAACCTTCGTGGAACTGTTGCGCTACTTGGTTCGCTTGTGCACCGCCACCCGGAGTGGTTTTTGCGTTAGTGAACAAAGAGTTTGAGTACACATCGCTGAATTCCGCACGAGACTCTTTAAAGCCGTACGTGTTGGCGTTCGCAATGTTGTTACTGGTGGTGTTCAAATCCAGTTGAGCGGAGGACAAACCGCTTAAAGATACATATGACATTCCAAAATCTCCTAACCTGACGCGCTATTGAATTACGCTTTGCCGACTTCCAATACTTCTGCAAGTCGAACTGGCGATTCATAACCTGCCAGATTGAGTAATACGTTTCCGTCGCCCTTACCTAGCAATACACTGTTCACGTTCGCGTAAGTAGACACTGGGAACTCTTGCGACTCCCCATCTACTAAGCCAGACGCTTTCACATTGTATTTGCCAGCAGGCATTGGATTTCCGTTTTCATCATTACCGTCCCAAAGCACACGAGTGTCGCCGGCTGGTTTCGCACCTACCTCAAAAGTACGCACCAATTGGCCCGCTTCGTTTTCCACTCGAACAAACAGGTTGTCGAGAGGTTGTGCAAGCTTAACCATTGCCGCCATTGTTGCATTGTCTTGCTTTACACCCGCCGCGCCAGGGACCAACACGTCACGACCAACCAAAGAGGAAGCTTGTAACGCTTGGTTTGATGTCATTGACGAGTTCAAACTCTCGAACTGAGAGTTCATCTTGCCGATGCCATCTACGGTCGCAAATGACGCCATTTGCGCAATCATCTGGTCATTACCTACCGGCTTAAAAGGGTCCTGCTGAGACAATTGCTTGGTGAGCAAAGATAGGAAGTCTTCCTGTTTCAGGTCCTGCTTACCCGTGCTCTCTTCAGTCTTCTTGTTCTCTTGTAGGCTTTTAAGCTGGTCGATATAGGACAAGCCGCTTTGACCAACGTTATTAATTCCGGCCATACGCTACCCCCTTATCCTTATTGACCCATCTGCAGCGTACGCAGCAGCATTTGTTTACTAGAATCAGCTACTTGCACATTGGTTTGGTAAGCGCGAGAAGCCGAAATCATGTTTGCCATTTCTTCCATTACATTCACGTTAGGCTTGTAGATGTAGCCTTCGTCGTTTGCAAGGGGATGGTCTGGGTTGTACTCCGCATTCAGCGGTTTGTCGCTTTCTACAATACCCATCACTTTCACTGGCACCGTATCACCGCCACGCATGGCGTTACTTAACTCAGCACCAAATACAGCATGACGCGCTTTGTAAGTGTCTTTCGCAGAGCTGCTGACACTGTCGGCGTTCGCCAAGTTGCTTGAGGTAGTATTCAGACGAATGGATTCAGCGCTCATTGCGGAACCTGTCACATTGAAAACGTTAAATAAGCTCATCTAAATTATTCCCCTTTGATTGCTTTGGTTAAGTTCTTGAATTTACTGCCTAGAAAGTCGAGTGATGCTTGGTGTCTGATTTGGTTTTGCATAAACAAGTTACGCTCTAAATCCAAATCTACCGTGTTGCCATCGCCCGTATCTGGTTGCGTAGGAAGACGATACAGCTTGTCCCCGACCAAGGTTGTAGTGGCAGGAATGTGCCGACCATCTGTGCGGCTAAGACCAATGCTTGCCCCGGATGTTGCCGCCTGCAATTCCTTAGCAAAGTCTAAACCTCTTGATTTGTAGCCAGGCGTGTTTGCTTGCGCGATGTTAGTGGAAATCACCTCCGCGTTGCGCTCACGTACGCCCACCGTGTACTGGTGGATGCCTAATGCATTGTCAAAAGATATAGCCATGTTTGCCTCTACAGTAAGAACTGACCGTTATTAATAACTAAAGAGCAATTAGTGTGCCAAAAATAGAGCATGCCGTTTTGCCGCTTCAGTTACCGACGTCATGGATTGCAATAAGCAAGCCAAAGTGATTGATGGAGTGTCATATCGAACCGAGTAATCAGCTCGGCTCACTAAAAATATACACCCTATGCTTGTGCGCAGGCAAAAATGGTCGTGGCTTTTACAACAGAGATGGGAAAACGACAGCAACAGTTGGGAAACAAGGGCGAGAGTGAAATCAAGCGAATGAAGAATAGTGAGAAAAGAAAAGCCTGACACGAGGTCAGGCTTTTTAAGTCATTAAAAGAGTCAGCTAGTAAGCGTGTTGCTACTTTAGCTTATAAATAATGCCCGGGTTGCAGCGCACCATTTCAAATTTGTCCGTTAAACCCGTCAGTGACTCTGACGCCCCCAGCAGCAAGTAACCGCCTGGGTTTAGGCTGTTTGCCATTTGGTTTAGTACTTTAGACTTCATCTCTGGTGAGAAGTAAATCAGTACGTTACGACAGAAAATAATGTCGAACTTACCCATCAACGCGTAGCTGTCCATCAAGTTTTGAGGACGGAAGTTAACTAGGCGTTTAACGTTGTCTTTCACTTTCATGCGGCCATCGCCTGCATCTTCAAAGAAGGTGCGACGACGCTCAGGCGAAAGCCCACGTCCTAGCGCTAGGTTGTCGTAAACACCGGCACGACACATCTCTAGCATGCTTGCAGAAATGTCAGTCGCGGTGATCGACACGCTTGGCAATAAACCTGGTTTACGCTGCTGCGTTTCCAAAATGGTCATTGCCATTGAGTAAGGTTCTTGACCTGACGAGCTGGCTGCTGACCAAATTTTGATTGGTCGCTTGTTTGCCGCCATCTCCGGCAACAGTTTGTCAGCTAATACCGTGAACGGATAAGTATCTCGGAACCACAATGTTTCGTTAGTCGTCATCGCATCAACAGCGGCAACTCGTAGTTCACGATTGCGGCCAGTCACGACATCACGTAGCAAATCCGACAGCGAAGCCAGCTTGAATTTTGTCACAAGTGGGCTCAGTCGGCTGCGTACTAGGTATTGCTTACTGTCACCCAATACGATGCCACATTGTGATTCTAGAAAACGGCTAAAGTCACGATACTCTTGATCACTGATTGTAATAGCAGTCATTAATGTCTCTTTTATTGTGTTAATGCAGATTTAACCGCGTTACCCAATTCATCTGGGTTAAATTTCGCAATGAAGGTGTTAGCACCTACGCGCTCAACCATGGCTTGGTTGAAGACGCCACTCAATGAGGAGTGCAGGATAACATAAAGGTTCTTCAAATCTGCATTTCGGCGAATTTCGGCCGTTAGTGTGTAGCCATCCATCTCTGGCATTTCGATATCTGAAATGACCAAAGAAATCTGATCGTAGATGCTACCTTCTTGTGCCATTTCAAGCAGCTTATTGTACGCTTCTTTACCATCTTTCACAGAGACAACTTCAAAACCGATTGAAGTAATTGCACGCTCAACCTGTTTACGCGCTACCGTCGAGTCATCCGCGATCAATACGCGGCGCACGATTGGCTTCTCTTGTTCAGCAACTGCGATCTCTTCGCCGATGCTTGAATCCATGGTTTCGTCTACTGGTGCAATCTCTGCCAAGATTTTCTCAACGTCCAGAATTTCTACTAGCTCGTTGTCGATGTTTGTTACCGCTGTTAGGTAGTGCGCTTTACCTGCACCATCTGGCGGCGGCAAGATCGCCTCCCAATGCATGTTAATAATGCGCTCAACCGAAGACACCAAGAACGCTTGGATAGTACGGTTGAATTCAGCAATCACAACAAAACATTTATCAATATCTGTGGTTGGACGGCCACCGATTGCCAGACTTAAATCAATCACTGACACAGTATGGCCACGGATATGAGCGACACCTTTCACTAGTGGATGCAGATTTGGCATCGAAGTCAGCTTGGGGCACTGTAGTACTTCTTTTACTTTGAATACGTTAATGCCGTAGCGCTGTCGTCCCATCAACCGAAAAGTCAGTAGTTCCAATCGGTTTTGGCCGACGAGTTGCGTACGCTGATTCACCGAATCAAGAATCCCCGTCATATGCTCATCTCCATCTCAAACTTTTTGTTTTTAAATGATACTCTACGGCTGGCAGGCATAATACCAGAGAAACAGTATGGCGTATCATAATATGAAATCGACACCATTTACTATGACAATATGTAGAGCGTTATTTACAAAGTACGCTAAGTCTATCGGCATTTTGCTCAGTATGTTTAGCTTTTTTGTTCATTCAGCAACGGAAAGTCAGATCGAGCAAATCCGAACCGCCGCTGAGCAGCACATTCTTAGCACGGTAGAACAGCCAGCGGGAGGAAATTTGTCGGTCAATGCGGCAAATATTGATCCACGTATCAAAGCGACAGATTGCCCATATCCCCTTGATACATCCGCATCGTCAACCAGTAGCACGCGCAGCAACATTAACGTGTTGGTTGAGTGCCCTGCTGATGACTGGAAAGTTTATGTGCCTGTGAGGATCTCAGCGTCTGTACCGATGATCGTTTCGACTCGTCAGCTCGGTCGCGGTGAGATCATCAGCGCTTCAGATGTGACAACTTCAATGATCGAATTGCAGCGTTTCCGTAAAGATGGCTTTACCACCTACGATCAAGTCATCGGCGCCAAGCTAAAACGTAACGTTCGCCTTGGCGATGTGGTTGAGCGCAATGATGTCTGCGTGGTTTGCCGTAATGAGAAGGTGACGATTCAAGCCGTAAAAGGTGGTATGACGATCACCACGCAAGGCACGGCGCTACAGGACGGATCTGCCGGCGATCAAGTAAGAGTGAAAAATGATAAGTCCCAACGTATAATAGAAGGAATTGTGACAGGCATTGCGGAAATCACCATCACCTTCTAGGGTTGGCTGGTGTGCGGCAAATCGATCAATAAAAATGCAAAAAACCACTAAAGTTATTTTGCCCTTGGTCGATAGTCTGGATACCAGTATTACGATACGAGTTTAAGGTTGAAATATGGCAGGTATAGATAATATACGTTCAGGTCAGATGATGACGACAACCAGTCGCGCACCTGCACGTACTGATTCTAGTGCTACTAGCACTACAGAATCGAATAAAGCGCCAGCACAACAAGACGCGGTATCACTAAGCCAACAAGGCAAAGCAGTCAGCAAACTCCAAAAGGACATGGCAGCTTCACCGGCTTATGACAGCGCGAAAGTAGCGGCAATCAAAGAAGCAATTGCAAACGGTTCATACAAAGTTGACCCAGAAAAGCTGGCGGACAACATGATCAAGTTTGAAAACGAATTGCAAGGCAAAAGCTAACTGACTTAGGCCCAAGGTAAGTATTCATGGCAGCATTAGTCGATCTTGTTAACTTCCAGCTAGAAAATGCAAAAGCACTTTCTGGAGTGTTACGTCAAGAAACACAGGCGATCAGCGCACGTGTATCTACTGAGATCGAGAAACTTGCCAAAGAAAAGATGACACTCATTGGTCAATTGAGAACCACTGACCAGCGAATCGCCTCTCACCCGCACGTCAATCAACTTACCGAAGACGAAAGCCTAAGTCAGGTTGTCGCACAGATCCAATCCATCATTCTCGATTGTCAGCAAGTAAACCAAATGAACGGTGAATCGCTCAATCGTGCCCAATCCAGCTTCAATAAGCTTAACAACATGCTTCAGCGTACCCACGGTAAGGTCGGTATGACCTACAATGCCGGCGGCAAAACTCATACCATTTCAACACTAGGCACTAATATCAAAGCCTAACTCTTTGAATCAATCCCACGACTACCCTATCGACGTTATCTTGTAGCCAGCTGCTTTATTCCTCTGAGCTTCTATTACTCTAAGCGTAGCCAAACAGTATCCAAAAGCTGATACACGTAAAACTAACGCACATAAAAAAGCGACCGATTGTTGCCAATCCGCCGCTCAACTCGGTTATCTGTTTGTGAAGTTGTATTAGAACAAGGTCTGCTGACGCTTCTCAGGCACCTGTTGCACTTCACCGTAGTCACGCAGTTTATCCATCTTACGGATATCCAAACGTAACTCAGTGACATAGCTGTCTTCGACTAAGTAACTGCGCACAACCTCAGCGCCACGAATCACACCGTCAACGGCACCAGTTGTACTTTCAATGCCTAAGCGCTGGTCGGCAAGTTCCGCACGGCCACTCACTCGCATACCATACACTTGCTCAGCAAGTTCACGGTACGCATCAATCTTAGATGCACGCATCGCACGAACGCGCTTCTCTTCCATTGTGCGACCGGTTTGCTCACTCACGCTTGCATAACCCACCGCCACTAAAATTTCGTTTTGACGCATCTGCTGCAGAGGCTGACAGCCCACCAGCACTATGGTCGCGATAATAAATAATAACTTCTTCATGTCGGTTTCCTACGGGCGGAGAATCACTGTGTATGGCTGACGGATGGTTGGGTCAGAACGAATCAATACACCATCTTGAGTACGGATACTATTAAGTGTATCCAGATCACGGCCGATGCGGTCCGCAGGTAAGAAGCCTTGCGCCGTAGCAACAACAATGCGGCTCTGCATACCGACAATGCGTGCGTTGACGAGCACACCGCCTTCTTGACGTAGCATTGTGCCCGTCAATACGTACTGGATCTCTTGCTCTTGCGCCAGATCTTGCCAATCTCGGCTCAGAGCGAAATCACCCTGTTGGGTTACTTGTATTGAACCTGTCGTTTTAAAGTCAACAACCTTAAAACCGCGACGTTGGAACTGGTGGATAAACCCTTCCGATACCGAGTTACCAAGCCAGTTAGTTGCGTCCATGTTTTGCAGGTCGACAAAAGAAGTAATCGCAACAGGCGTACGTGACGACACTGCAACGTTTGAAACCATCAACTCTTCAGTCATACTTTCAATAAAGAAATCCATCGTATGGCGTGGACTGTCCATTAACATGAACTGACTGCCAGAATAGGGTTCTTTACCATTATAAATTGGTGAGTAGGCGCACGATGTTAAAAGCGTCATCATCGATGCGGCAACAAGCCATCTTTTCATGGTTTGATTCTCCAGATAATCTCAGGTGTGACTGCTCTTTCGCGACTTCATTTCAATAAAACGTAATCTTGGAACAGTCCTTGCTTTTCTTCTGTTTGTCGAACGAAAGAAAAGCCCACCAAACTTCACTGAAATTGGTAAAGCAATATTTATACCCGAACGGTTACTAACAATGAAAAAAATATTTTTTAGCCTAATATCAGTCACTTTTATATTGATGATGCCATTTCGAGCAGTTGCATCTTGGTATGAAGTGACAGGCGTTGCCACGATCGTTTCCTCAGAAGAAGCGGCAAGGCTGCACGCGTTAGAAGACGCACTCTTCAAGGCCGTCAACTTTTCGGGCGCTGACATCGGCAGCATCAGCAACTTGATGCCTTTGCTGGAAGAAAACCGCAAAGAGTACCAGTTCACCAACCACGAAGTGCGTTACATCTTGGTCGAGTCAGAGCGTAAACGCAGCGGCAAAATGGAAATGAGGATCCGAGTGGACATTTATCCATCGGCAACGGGTTGCCACGTGGATCAATACAAGAAGACCGTATTGGTCGGTAATATCGATGTCGCCTCTCCTCAACAAGCCGTTATGGGCCAGATCTACAGTGTGGGTGATGACTTTAGCCACGTGGTCAATCGCCAATTAGATCAAAACTCGCGCAGTTTTGTCTCGGTCGGCACCACAGACTACTCCATCAGCGCCAATTACCCAGAACGTACAAAGATGATTGCGCAAGACAATGGCGCGCAGTACATCATCGGTGGTGTCATCACTGACTTAACCGCCACCATTGATGCGAAATTATTGAAAGACGACGTGATTAACCGCCAGTTTGCCATGGAGATGAAGGTCTTTGACGGCAAAACGGGACACGAGGTTTACCACAAAAACTACCGCGAAGTGGCGCGTTGGCCTTTTGCTAAAACCAGCCAAGTTGATACCCGCAGCGCACGCTTCTGGGCATCAACTTACGGCGAGATGATGCTGCGCGTTAGCCGCAACATTATGTTGGATTTGGAATCTGAACTGTCTTGTAAAATCACCCTGCCAGAAGTGGTGGCAGTTTTTGGTAACACGGTGACGATGGATCTTGGCCGCATGCACGGCGTACAAGAGGGTGACCAGCTGCAATTGTGGCACACAGCATCATTCATTGACCAAAACGGTCTACCACGTAATAAGGTCTCTCAGAGCGATATTACCCTGAGGGTAACTCGTGTTTATGAACACGAAGCAGAACTGACGATTGAACAGCCAAATCTAGCTTCTAGCGTGCAGATTGGCGACGTAATGAACAAGATGCTTTAGCAACGCGTATAATGCCTTGCGATATGCCTACTTTTGAATATCATAGGTAACGCATCTTATTTGATTACGCCCCCATGGCACAGCTGGATAGCGCAGTCCCCTCCTAAGGGACAGGTCGTAGGTTCGAATCCTACTGGGGGCGCCATTCATCGCTTTAGCTTACCGAATTTAAGCTAAGGCTTTTTTATGTCTGCTATTTCGGTAAAGCGCGCTTGCTGAGAGCGCCTAAACAAAACTACTTAAGATCAATGCTGTTGAGACGCCCCATAAAGGTCAGAATTTCGAGGTTGTCTTTGTGGGCATCGAGCAAGGCTTTTTTGGTCTGCATATAAGCGGCAAGCTTGCCGTATTTGTTGATAGACCGCACCACCGTTTTGTACTTGTATTCGCCCGCGTCATTAAACTCACGCCATTTTGCGATATAGCAGGTGTCACGGTTGTCCGGGTCTTCCAATGTTGGATTTGGCTTATGGACTATTTTAGGCTCAACGCTGTGTGGCAGCCTTGTCATCAGGTACGGGTCTTTCAGTAGACGACGCCAAAACTTGCCCCACATCTCTCGCCCAAGCTCGTTACGCAGTTTGATGGCCTTCTTAAGCCCTTTCTTTTCCCCAATGCGAACAAAACCCACAGAGCGATGCAATACCGTATCGTCCGGTGTATGAATATGGATCTTAAAGGCTGTCTTGCCTTTTGAGATGAAGCGGTGTCCAGTATTTGTAATTAAATTGCTCTTAGACATAGTGCTAACTAATAATTTTATTAATAGCCAAAAGGGTAAGCAAAACTCATAGATAATTAAAGTAATAAAATACAAAACTGTAAATAGCATGTATGTTTATTCTTTTTTAATACTTCTAATACAGATATAAAAAAGCCCCAAAGAGCGAACTCTTTGGGGCATTCAGCGCTTAAGGCTTCTAACGGTCAGATAGGAGCTTATTGCTGAACTTGGTATTCAAACTCAGGAACAACAACTTCTACGCGACGGTTCTGTTCACGGCCTTCACGAGTCTCGTTTGAAGCGATTGGGTTGTTTTCACCTTCGCCACGAGCGTGGATGCGAGAAGCATCGATGCCTTTTTCTACAAGAGCGTGAGCTACAGATTCAGCACGTTTTTCAGAAACTTTTTGGTTGTAAGCTGCTGGGCCTGAAGTATCTGTGTAACCAATTACGTCAACGTTCGCTTGTGGGTACTCGTTTAGGAATGCTACTAGGTCGTCTAGTTTCGCAGCGCTCTCTGGTTTAAGAGTTGTGCTGTTTAGTGCGAAGCTACCAGTACCGATTGTTTGAGCTTCGAAAGTCTTAGTTACTACTACTGGAGCAACTTCTTCTACAACTACTTCTTCAACGATTGGCTCTTCTTCTACAACAACTTCATCGTTGCCGCCGAACTTGAATGCAACACCTAGCGTTGCAGAGTTGCCCATTGCTTTAACTGAATCGTTGTTGATGTCTGTGATTGTTTGGTATTCCGCACGTGCTGTTACGTTTTCGCTGATGTTGAATTCAAGACCAGCTGCACCTAGGTAAGAGTAGTCATCTTTACCATCGTTCATCATTAGGTAAGCACCACCCACTTTACCGTAAAGTGCGATGTCTTCTGTGATTGGTAGGCTGAACTTAGGAGCAAGAGTGATTGCTTCTACGTGACCACCGAAAGAAGTTTGGTCGAAGTCACCTAGGTTGTCGAAACCAGCTTCTACTGAGAAGTAGTCATTCATTTCGTAACCAACAAAAGCACCTAGAGTAGAGCCATCCTTGTCACAAGCTTGACCAGCTACACAAGCGTCTTCCATCCAAGACTTACCCATCTTACCGCCCACGTATACTTCTGCGTGCGCTGCTGAAGCCATAAGTAAAGAAGCTGAAATTACCGCTGCTAGTTTTTTCATTATTGATTCCTCTAAAAGAAGTTCTCTTGTTCGTAACGAAATGCGCCGCCTGACTGACGTTGTATTTCAATGCTTTTATTTAGTTCCCTTGAGCTTGATACCGAAGTGACTTCCGACTGTTTGCATATCTGCATAAAAGTCACTTGGGTATGTCTCCTGGTCAGTGGTGCATATCGCTCCCTCACTGACGGCGAACACTATAACTCCAAGAAATCCCGAGACAAATCCCAAAACTGTCAATTTAGTGTCATCGAAAAGCATGATTTTATGTGATCTAGAGCACCTTAAAGCGAGCAGCAACAAGCACGCAAACGTTTGTTCTATATTTCAAAAAAAGAAGAGGTAAAGAAAATTAACTTCTCATTAATGAGACGATAATTACGGAACTTTTAGGATTGTGCTTTTAATTCAGAGAGATATTTCGTATGGGAAAGCAAAAGTGTATTTACAGAGGTTATGTTTGGATAAGTAAAACTTATCAATTTTTAAGCATTTTGATGAAAAAGTTCCCCAAAGAAAGCGGAAATGATGTCGAATTACCTCTTTCTTCCAAAGTGAAATACAAAAAAACCGCGGTATTTTCCGCGGTTTTTTGACTAATTATTCAAGCAATTATGCGTTCGCTTCACGCTCGGCGATGAACTCAAGCGCCATCTTGATGCGTGCAACACAACGCTCTTTGCCAATCAGTTCCATTACTGCATCTACAGAAGGAGACTGGCCGCCACCTGTTACTGCTACACGTAGTGGCATACCGATTTTGCCCATGCCGATCTCTAGCTCTTCACATACAGCTGCGATAACGCCATCTTTGATGTTCGCTGTCGTCCACTCAGTCAGTGCTTCTGCTTTCGCTAGAGCAAGCTCTAGAGGCTCTTTAGCCACGCCGCGTAGGTGTTTCTTCGCCGCGCCCGCTTCAAACTCAGCGAAGTCTTCGTAGAAGTAACCGATTTGCTCAGCTAGCTCAACTAGCGTGTTGCAACGCTCACCCACTAGCTTGATCACTTCAGTGATAGCAGGGCCGTTTGTTACATCTAGTTTTTGTTGATCTAGGTGCCATTGTAGGTGCTCTGCAACGTACGCTGGATCTGAGTTCTTGATGTAGTGGTTGTTCAACCATTGCAGCTTGTCAGTGTTGAATGCTGACGCAGACTTAGAAACTGCATTTAGGCTAAATAGGTTGATCATCTCTTCTTGAGTGAAGATCTCTTGGTCACCATGAGACCAACCAAGACGCACTAGGTAGTTGTTTAGTGCAGCTGGTAGGTAGCCCATATCACGGTATTGCATTACTGATACGGCACCGTGACGCTTAGACAGTTTCGCACCGTCATCACCTAGGATCATTGCACAGTGTGCGAATGTTGGTACTGGCGCACCTAGTGCTTCGTAGATGTTGATCTGACGAGGCGTGTTGTTGATGTGGTCTTCACCACGAACAACGTGAGTAATACCCATATCCCAGTCATCAACCACTACACAGAAGTTGTACGTTGGAGAACCGTCAGTACGACGGATGATCAGATCATCCATTTGTGTGTTGCTGATTTCGATACGGCCACGGATTTGGTCATCAAATACTACGCTGCCTTCTTTCGGGTTACGGAAACGGATAACACATGGATCGCCATCTTTTGCCGCTTCGTTTGCCGCTTTGATCTTTGGATGGTTAGCATCGTAACGAGGCATTTCTTTGTTTGCTTCTTGCTCTGCACGAACTTCGTCTAGTAGCTCTTTAGATGCGTAACATTTGTATGCTTTGTCTTCTTCTAGAAGCTTATCAACCATCTCGTTGTAACGATCAAAACGTTGAGTTTGGAAGTAAGGACCTTCATTCCACTCAAGACCTAGCCATTCCATACCTTCTAGGATCGCATCAACCGCTTCCTGAGAGTTACGCTCAAGGTCAGTATCTTCGATACGTAGAACGAATTCACCACCTTGGTTTTTAGCGTATAGCCAAGAGTAAAGTGCAGTACGAGCACCACCAACGTGTAGGTAGCCAGTTGGGCTAGGAGCAAAACGAGTTTTAACCGTCATTTGAGTTCCTTAGGGATAATGAGCAACGAGAGGGCTCTCGTTGTAATGTCAAGGATAAAAGTGGCGACATTTTACCATCGTAAGTCAATACTACAATCCTTCCGTGTGGTTTAACGCCAGAAATACAAACAGGGCAGTCACCGAAGCGGCGCTGCCCTGTTATTTATACCAGCTTAAGAGCGGTTATAACTGTGCACAACCGCTATAGTAAGAGAAAGAGTATATACCCAAGTGACTTCAAGATGCAGGATTCAGAGCGTTGTCATTGATTCGAGGTCAAGGAAAACGACGCCGCGTAATAGCCAGCTCTTTCCAAGTTGTTTGACGCAGAGATCGGGGCAATGACACGCTCCCGAAGGGCGAGCTGTCTTGGCTTGTATACTTTGTTGTCGATTCTTGATTTAGAATGACTAGATCTTTAAATCGCCGCCGCTTCTACAAACCAAGTCATTCTCGCTGAACCTAGCATCTCGAGGTTACTTGGGTATATAGAGGAAGATAACCGAATTACTTCAGGTTACGCATCGCCCACTGCATGAACTCTTGCTGCTCTTCACGGCTTAAATCATGGAACGATTCTTTCAACGTTTTGGTTACCGCAGGAGAAGCAGCGATACTTGCCTTGGTTGATTCCTTGTTCATAGCCTTGTTGTAATCGGCCACCTCACGCTCGTAATCGCGGAAACCTTGTAGGCCACCTTTGCGCAGTTGAACCATCGAGAACTCAACGTCTTTACCGTTTGCGTCTTTTAGCGTCAGTTTTGGGTCCATTTCAAAAGCATTTGCTTCTTCAATGGTACGGAACTTGTTGTAAGTCAGCGTTAGCTCCGCATCTTTCGGTGCATCAAACTCTAATAAAAGCGGCTGCGAATCGAACTTACGACGCTTGCCATCTTCAAACACTATTTGGCCCACATTCACAGCCAGTTGGTTTGCACCATTTTCAACTTTGATGCTGTTGTTGTCAGAGATCCACTCAGGGTAGACGAAATCACCGTTGATAACGCGAGGAACCAATTCCGCTTGCAGAGTCAGTTGAGCAGCAAATGCAGGCGCAGAAAGTAGTGCGCAAAATCCTAATAGTGTGGTTGTTTTTTTCATCATGGTTTTCTCGTCTTATACCAATTTAGATAAGCCACTGAAACTAACAGGACGGTCATTTCAATGGCTTATGTGAATAAGTATCAATACAAAAAGGGCGTTTCCGCCCTTTTAGCTGCTTCTGGATTAGAAGTAGTACTCAACACCTACAGAGAACTCATCGAAGTCAGCAGACTTACCACGTGCTTCCGATGGCTTGTCTAGTCGAGGTGCACCGTCACCGAAATCTAGAGTGCGAGCGCGAGCGTAAAGTACTGCAGATGGGTCTACGAAGTACATGATCTGTGCAGATAGTACATCATCTGCTGTGTTGTCGATTGTCTTGCCGTCACGTTCTAGATCAAAGTTTGCTGCGTAAGCCAATTTGTACTGCCAATCTCCCGTTGTGTACATCAGACCCGCAGACATTGCATCTTGCTTCTCGCTTACACCGTTGCTTGCATCAGCTTCCATGTATTTGTATTGAGCAAATAACGAGATACCGTTTTCAAACCAGCCTTGAACACCTACTAGGTACGTGTTGTTTTCCCAGATTTCATTTTCAGATTGGATATTACGGTTACCCTCGTAAGCAGCATCCAACTGCAGTGGACCTAACTTGTAGTGAGCCGCAATGCCGCCCCAGTAATCGTTGCCCTCACCTAGACCAGCTTTGTCACCTGCACCCGCTGCGATATCTAGAGAAAATTTGTCAGCAAACATTGGAGAGTCCCAACGGATTGTGTTTGATTGACGGTCTTGGTACTTAGCACCACCGATTGCACCACCCCAGTCGTAAACATCGCCTAGACCTGGGTTAGATGCTGGCCAGTCAACCAACTCGTACATTGGAGTAAGTACGCGACCTAGACGAACTTGACCCCAAGAAGCGCTTTCAAAACCTACGAATGTATCACGCTCACCAAGACCTGCACCTTCACCACCGAAGCTTGGGTCTACGTAGCCACCTTCGATTTGCCAAATGAACGTTGGTTCAAAGTTAGCGAATTGCTTTTTACCACGGAAGCCGATACGAGATTCGTTGTTTAGCTGCATGCCGCCCAAATCGTCGTCAGTTGCTTTGCTACCAGAATCGTAATCGCGGTACGCGGCCTGCATCGCGATAATGCCGTAAACTTCGTAAGAGAAAGAGTCTTTAGTTAGGTACTCTTTCGCTGCATCACTGTTTGCACCATCAGCAAAAGCTGAACTACTGAACATCATGCCTGTGATTGCACTAGCAAGTAGGCTTTTCTTTAGGTAAGACATTTTAAACCCCTATATTTTTAGTTTTTTCCATTTTCAAATTCGCTAACTAGGACATTGCAGGAACTTGAATCTGTGTTTGGACGGAGCAAATATGACAAACTTTTTTCGCAGTAAAAAACTTTCCCCACGGCAATCTGAGCAACTTCAAAATTAGAAGATCAAAAATAATATAAAGCAATACAATACAACAATTTAAGATGTTAACTAAAAATATAAAAACGTCAAAACCATTCCACGTCACGCCATTTTTATATAAAAACCTCAAAAGTCGTGATCTAATTCACTCATGTTTTAGGTGTTTTAACGGAACTTTATATTCAGAGAGAAAAAACTTTGAGATAACTCGCAACAATAACTGCATAAAGTCAGGGAAATAACGGAGATTTTGACGAATTTGTTTCGCGTCGAAAAACTTGACCTTCCCCTTGCAGGAAGGTTTATGCTCTCCACATTAGTATTATTGAGGACAAATTATGTATCAGTTCGTTGTACCTATGTCGGGACTTAACTGCATGGGCTGTGCGAGAAAAATTGAGAAAGCTTTACATGCCAATCACAGTGTTGAGATCATCAATTTGTCCCCGACCATGGTTGAAGTGAAAACCGAATCCCCTCTTTTTTCTATTGTTGAATCCATTGAGTCATTGGGTTATCAGGCCGGGCATCAATATCAGTTCCACCTAGCAGGATTGAGCTGCGGCGGCTGTGTGAAGAAACTCTCTTCTTTATTAGAAGCAAACCAAGACGTCATTGCGTTTCAAGCCTCTACGACACAACTCGATATCACAACGCTACTTTCAGAACAGCAAGTGATCGATCTTGTGGCGACTCTTGGCTACACCGCCAGCCTTGATTCTATTGAAGTAGAAGAAGAAAGCTCACCAAAGATTGAACAGGTAGAAAAGCAGAGCAACATCAAAGCTGCGCAAGTGCCACCAGCAAGTATTCAATTGCAAATGCTGATTCAAGACATGACGTGTGCGAGTTGCGTCTCTTCAGTAGAGAAAGCACTTACTAACGTAGAAGGTATTGAGAAAGCACAAGTAAACCTTGCAGAGCAAAGTGCATTAGTGTTCGCCACTCAAGATACAGAAGCCCTTCACCAAGCGATCGTTCAATCCGTAAAACAAGCCGGTTACCAAGCAGAGATCCTGCAAGACGCAGCAACCCAGCAAGAAAAGCAAGCGGCTCAACAACTCGCCCAGCAAAAACGCTTCAAGCTGGATGCCATTGCTGGCTTAGTTGTCGGTGCGCCACTGATGCTTTGGGGTGTATTTGGCGGCAACATGATGATTCGCAATACGAACGACCAGCTGGCTTGGGGCTCAATTGGTATTCTGTGTCTTTTATTGCTTGCGACAGCGGGTAAGCACTTCTTTACTAACGCATGGTTAGCGGCCACTCACAAACGTGCAACTATGGACACTTTAGTGGCTTTAGGCACCGGTGCGGCATGGTTCTACTCGATGTTTGTGGTGATTTTTCCAGACTGGTTCCCTCTTGCTTCCCGCCATGTGTACTTTGAAGCGAGCGCAATGATCATCGGCTTAATTTCTCTTGGTCACTATATAGAAGCAAACGCCAAAGCAAACACCACACGCTCACTTCAGGCTCTGATTAACCTGCAACCTCAGCAAGCGACTGCGATTACAGAACAAGGTGATCAACAGATCGCAGTCGAGCAAATCACACTAGGCATGAAACTGCGCATCAAACCAGGCGAGAAAGTGCCAGTAGATGGCGTTGTGATACAGGGTGAATCGTACATTGATGAGTCGATGCTAACCGGTGAACCCGTACCAGTGTTAAAAGCGCAAGATGCGCAAGTGTCTGCCGGTACATTAAATACCGATGGTGGATTAGTCATTGAAGCAACAGGCATCGGCGCGAACACTATGCTGGCTCGAATCATTCGCATGGTACGCTCGGCGCAAAGCAGTAAGCCCGCCATAGCCAAATTAGCAGACCAGATTTCATCGGTATTTGTTCCGGTCGTGGTTGGCATCGCAATCCTAGCGGCTTTGGTTTGGTTTGCCGTAGGTCCAGAACCTAAAGCCAGCTACATGCTTGTCGTAACGACCACCGTGCTGATTATCGCTTGCCCTTGTGCGCTGGGGTTAGCAACGCCACTGTCGGTCACCGTTGGTGTCGGTAAAGCCGCGGAGCTTGGCATTTTAATCAAAGACGCTGACGCACTGCAATTGGCGAGCAAAGTCGACACCGTGGTATTCGATAAAACTGGCACGCTGACGCAAGGCAAACCAAGTGTGCAGCAAGTGTTTACTCATGCCACCAGCCAAGAGCACTTATTAGCTTTGGCTTACGCAGCTGAACGTCAATCTGAGCACCCGCTCGCTAAAGCCGTGTGCGATTACGCTAAGCAACACAATACCGACATTGTGGAATTGGACTCATTCGAGAATATCCGTGGCCGCGGCATCACCGCAGCTTACCAAGCACAACCACTATTCATTGGCTCATTGCAATTTATGCAAAGCGAGCAGATTGATACCAGCCCAATGGGGCAAGCGATTGAAGATTGTGCAAACAACGCATGGACACCTGTGGCTGTGGCGCTTAACAATGAACTGATTGGTTTAATTGCCATCGCTGACCCGATTAAATCTGATGCCAAGCAAGCAGTGTCTGCATTAAAATCGCAGGGCATAAAAACCGTCATGCTCACAGGCGACAACCAACACGTAGCCAATGCTATCGGTAAAGAGCTCGGCATTGATGAAGTCATCGCTCAGGTAATGCCCGACGAGAAAGCACAACATATTGAACTGCTGCAATCTCAAGGCCGCACAGTGGCGATGATCGGTGATGGCATTAATGACGCCCCAGCCCTTGCGCTGGCAGATCTTGGTGTCGCAATGGGAAGCGGCAGTGATGTGGCGATCGAAAGCTCACAAATGACCATTCTCAATACATCACCAATGGCGGTTGTACACGCAATTGAACTCTCTCGAGCTACACTTAAGAACATGAAACAAAACTTGTTCGGCGCCTTTATTTATAACTCGCTGTGTATTCCTATCGCCGCTGGCGTACTTTACCCCGCGTTCGGATTTTTGCTCAGTCCTGTTGTTGCTGGCGCAGCGATGGCACTGTCTTCAATCACGGTAGTCAGTAATGCAAATCGACTACGACTGTTTACCATTAAGTAAGCGACACTTCTTCTCGAGGATCTTATGAAGTTGAAACTATTAACCTTTACAATGCTTGCTGCCACATCAGCGAACGTATTAGCTGCTGATGTCATCAACCACAAATCACCATACTGTGGCTGTTGCGGTGAATGGACAAAACACATGGAAGAGAACGGCTTTATCGTGGAAGAAAAGCTGCATGATGATATGAATGCGATCAAAAGCGACTTAGGTCTGAAAAAAGAACAGCTATACTCTTGCCACACCGCAGAGATCGATGGCTACGTGTTTGAAGGTCATATTCCTGCCGACGATATTAAAGCGTTTTTGGAAAACCCACCTCGCAACGCAAAAGGCCTGACGGTACCGGGTATGCCAATGGGCTCACCGGGCATGGAGTACGGTGATAAGAAAGACAGCTACGCTGTTTACGCCTACAACGACAAAGGTCAGGTATACGAATACCGCTACCACAAAGGTAACGACCAGTAAAAACAAAGCCCAGCGAGACAAACCGCTGGGCTTTTTCTTAATGGACAGTTAAGACAAACTTTTTAATTAGAAGCCGTAAGACGCGCCGAACACGAACGCATTGTTTACTAGGCTATCACCTGCTGCATTTTCTGCACCGTGAGCTTGGCTACGGAACTCAAAGTAAGGTTGTACACCTTGACGAGTCCATGTTGCACGTAGCTCGTGGTCCATGGTCTCTGCTTCAATCATGTAAACGTTATTGTAGCTGAAAGTCACATCTTCATTCATCGCGTAACCAATGCGGTTATCCATGCGGTAGTCTGTTTTCGCATCTGCGTCTGTTGCATCAATGTGTGCACGAGTACGGTTGCTTAGAGAGATACCGTTATCGAAGTTGTAGCCGATTTTAACTAAAGGACGGTATTGGATGCTCTCACCCGCAGAGAATAGATGCTGGTAGCCTGCTGCGACCCATAGGTGATCAGTGATGTTGAATGCTTGCTCACCACCTACAGTGATAGCTGGAGTTGTGTTACCTGCGCCACCATTTTCTGTTTCTAGTTTGCCCAGTTGAATGCCGTCAAACTCAGTGTAAACCGTGAAGCCGCCGAATTGGTTATCAAAAGTGTGGCCAGCTTCTAGCGTTGATGTCATGTCCGAACCATGGATTCGGCCATCATCGTGAAATTGGATGTTACCCGTTACGTAAGATGAGCCTGCGAAAGCGCTTGATGCGAAAACAAGAGAAAGTGCACTTAGTGCAAAAACGTTTTTCATAATTACTGCCTTTATTTGTTCACGTTATGCGATGAGATGTCCGGCTATCACTTGCCCTTCATCGCAAACATTGGGATGTGCCTCCCTGGCGACAGCAATACTGCGCGATTTAATTCGCATTAAAAAATAAATCATTTAAAACAGTGATCCAATTCAAATCGACATTTTCGAAATCAAAAAAAGTTTATTAAATACAGAGACTTGCTATAAAACCTAAAAATTCACAAAAAAAATAAAGTGTGACATCAAACTTATTAACCTCTCCAATTAGGCACAAAATAACTATCTAGATCACACAATGGTTCTCTTTCTAAATACCCAACTTAATTATCTTTGAAAAATAATTAGACATTGATCACGCTTATTTTCCGTAGAAAAATAAAAAAAGCCCCCAAACATACGTTGAGGGCTTTGCGTAAGGAACAATGATTTTAGTGAATGGTTAGCAGAATTACTTCACGCTAGTCACACGGCTTGTTTTCTCACCTGCCGCAGATACAGAGCGGATAAACACTTCACCTTTCACATTTGGACGAGCATTGTCTGCGTAAGTTAGCCAGTTTTTGCCGTCTAGAGAGTATTGAAGCTTCACACCAGGGAACTGAACGTTCATTGCTAGCTTGCCATTTTCTACTTTCGCACCTGGTACAGGTAGGCGGTAGTCGATGCCTGATTTCTCTAGCTTAGCCAGTTCACGTTGACCAAGTACGTTCGCAAAGCGGTTGTAGTCTTGGTTTAGCGCAGCTTTGTCTACTAGGTTAGAGTTTTGCGAGTATTCAACACCCACTTTGTAGTCGTTTTCCCAGTCTGCACGGTGCCATGCACGCTCAGCGGCTGCCAGTACGCGAGGGAATACCATGTACTCGTATTGCTCATCGTTACGTACTGTCTCAGACCAAAGCTGTGCTGATAGACCGTAGAAAGGTTTCGCTTCGATTTCACCTTTACCAGTAAAGCCATTGCCATCGCGGTCTAGAGACGTTTCTGCGTTCTGAGGCATGTTCTCTGGTGCAAAGCCAAACATCTTACGAGTGTCTGTTGCACGCGTTGCCCAGTAGTAACCGCGCTCTTTCGGGTCCACTTCGTATGGCATGTCCATGTAAACGTAGTCTGGGTTAGAAACGATCACGTCGTAACCTTTCTTAGACCACTCGTACACTGATGATGTGCCACCCCAGTAAAGAACGTCCCAGAAGTTAACACGTGTGTTTTCTGTTGCGAACGCTTTCTCACCTTCACTGTACTTAAGGCCATCTTGCCAAGCTTGGAAGTTTGGAATGCCTTTCTCAGACACAATCTTCGACACTTCTTCTGCGAAGTGGCTTGGTAGATGAGCGAAGTCGCTTACCGTACCGTCTGCAATTAGCGTCTGACATTGTGGAGATTGTGCGAACGGCTTGTCTTGTTTAGACAGGTCAATCGTACCCTTCCAGCTTACTTTGTCTTCAGCGTTCACATCTTGGAAACCAGCGCCTAGCTTAATGTTCTTCGCTTCGTCACCACCAAAATGCCATGTTGTTAGCGGTGCGCCCGCTTCTCGGTGCATTGCTGCGACTTCTGAAATCACTTTATCAACAAAGCGAGTTGAAGATTCCATACATGGGTTGATGAAGCTTTGCTTGTTGTAGAACTGAACCGTCGTTACATTCGATGCATCTTTAGGATCCATCAGGCGGTATTCGTTCGCTTCTGCTTCTTTACCTTCTTCCATTAGACGGTCGTAACGCGCTTCCATTGATACTACCGCTGCACGAGCGTGCGCTGGCATATCGATTTCTGGAATCACTTCAATGTTACGTGCTTTCGCGTATTTCAAGATTTCCACGTAATCTGCTTTGCTGAAGTAGCCAGAGCCAAAGTTGTCTGTCGTTGGACCAGAGCCAAGCTGAGGCAGTAAACAGCTTTTCTCTTGTGTATCGAAACAACGGTTAGCACCCACTTCTGTCAGCTCAGGCAGACCCGGGATTTCTAAACGCCAGCCTTCATCATCCGTTAGGTGAAGGTGTAGTTTGTTCATCTTGTACGCTGCCATTTGGTCTAAAGTTGCAAGAATCGCGTCTTTAGAGTGGAAGTTACGAGCCACATCCACCATCACACCACGGTAATCAAAACGAGGCGCGTCTTTAATAGACAGTTGTGGTAGAGAATCAGCATTTTGGCTATCTACCAGGCCAAAGATAGATTGTACTGCATAGAAAGCACCTGCTTGGTCAAACGCTTTAATCACAATACCGTCGCCTTTGATGCTCATCTCGTAAGCACCAGATTTTGCTAATTCACCGGTGAAGTCTGCAGGAACAACAGTGATACTTACAGGAAGATCACCACGAACATCCACACCTACCACTTCTGCACGATCTTGAATTGCTGCGTATTGAGTCGCATCGAATGCGTCTTTAGGCAGCGCAATACCCGCCGCGATATCTACTTTGCCTTTACCTGCTTCAACAGACATTGGCGTTGGTAGTAACGTGGTTGATACATCTTGTTTTGCTAGGTCTTCGTTCTTCTCGAAACGAGACACAGCGTTTGCAAATACGTTGTTGTCATCTGGCGTACGTTTTAGGTTGTTACCCTCAAGGCCAGTTACGAAAGATGCAACGTCCTCTGTGTTAAGAGAAGCGATCATCTTAGGCTCTGCATTTGGTGCAGCAACGAAAGCGCCTGGCATGAAGTCAGTTTCAAATAGCTGCCAGTATTCAGCAACAAGAGGAAGCACAACTTCTTCACCCGCAGCAAAACCATCAAACTTATCGGTCGGTTCTAGTTTGTGTAGGTCACCCGTTACGCGAGAAATTTTGAATTGCTCGTTGTCTACATCCAGAATCAGACGAATGCTGTGGAAGTAAATAGCCCAATCTTTAGAGTCAACCGCTTCACCTTGGTTAACTAGCGTCATGTTTACCTTGTTACAAGACGCCCACTCTGCGCCCATGTCTTGACATACAAGACCTTCGTTAGCACCGTGGTTTGTGAGTACTTCATATTGAATATCAAGGTTGTCAGCCAATGAGTTTACAACTTGTTGCTCAGAGTTCTGCAGTGAAGAGCAGCCTGCCAATGTAGCAATAACAGAAGCAGCAATCAGACTATGTTTCAACATCTTACTTTCCCCAAAAAGTCAGTGGTTCAAAACGACATTTATCAAAAATGGTGAGCACCTAAATGCGAGGCGCTTAACAGTTACATTCAACATACAAGCAGTTATTTCTAAGCGTAAAATTAATGGAACTAAGAAGTGATCAAGCTCAAATTCGGCTAGACACTGAAAAATATAAACACATTAATTTCAATAAGTTAGTTAAAACGTCAAAAACGAAAAACTTTTTTTGACGAGTTTGTTGCGATCACTGTCACGCATATTGGTGGGTTTAAGCTGGTTTTATAGGATTTTGATCACTATTGGTTATTAAGCGAACCATTAACAACAAACTCAATTGAAACACTTTCGTGAATTAACTCTCATTTCTCCGCCGTTAAAACTCGTCAATATTTTTAGAAATGACGATTTTGCCGAACCGTGTTATAGATAAGATGCATATTGAATTCGAGGAGCAAAATATGTTTCGACTCTTGTCCGTGATGTCATCTCTGATCGTCTTTTTTACTTCTTATTCAGTTCAAGCCGAGCCACAGCATTGGCTCGCAAAGAAAGGCGATATGGAATACATGATTATTGGCTCCGTCCATGTGGGTGACAAAACCATGTATCCATTGCCAAAAGCCGTCACTCAGTTTCTCAAAAATAGCGATGGCTTAATCATCGAAGCAGATGTTCGCAACACCGAAGGCGTGACCTACCCAAAAACAGCATTTCTGGCCAAAGATGTTTTAGATAGAACTCAGCGTAAACACCTTGCTGAGATAGCCAATGACTTAGGTCTACAAGAAGTACAGCTGCTCAATGCGCCGCCATGGTCAGCAGCTTTAACCATTCAGCTGATGCTAGTGAACAAGCTAGGTTATGCATCCGACCAAGGCGTCGACATGCACTTGATTAACCTAGCTGATAAACAGCAAGTGCCGGTACGGCCTTTGGAAAGTGTGCAGTTTCAGTTGGATTTAATCGCGGGACAAAAAGATGGCGGTAAAGAGTTTCTGCTCTCTTCTATTGAAGAATATGACGGTGGCGACAAACTAGTACAGTGCTTAATCGACAGCTGGAAGAGCGGTGACGGCAGAACATTAGAAGAAGCATCCATGAGTGAACAATCAAGTGATGAGTTTAATCAAGCTTTCTTGTACGACCGTAACCGAGATTGGGCTGAGAAATTAGATTCTGGCAGAATGCTACCGAAGAAGTCAGGCCAATACACAATTGTTGTCGGCAGCTTGCATTTAGTCGGCAAAGACAACCTCGTTGAGCTGCTCGAAGAACGTGGTTTTACTGTTGAGCCTCTCGGCAATACACACAAAGCCCACTGCGATATCTAATCATCACTACCACATACCCTGCCGACATCTGTGCCCTGACTATCGGGGCACTTACATCCTCTTACACCGCCCCCTCACCGTTAAGTCTACACTTACGCTTCGCTGACAAATCCAGCAATCTATCCGATACTATCGATTCATTCTGTAGACAATCTCAAATCTGATAAAAGCCTTTATGAAATTCAAAGCCACATTATTATGCCTAGCCAGTGCACTACTTTTACCTTCGTTAGCGAATGCTAAACCTTCTTGCACAATTGAAAGCTTCGAGCCTATCGATATTGCCCCAGAAACTAAAGGCGGCGTATTCGACAAAGAAAGCGGCCAGTTTTTAGTTACCCAAAAGCCAATGATGCGATGTGCGAACATCACTTTTACAACGGCTCACACTCGTAACCGTGTTGCTCATCTGTTGACCCAAAACTTTGAAGCCAGCTACTTTGATGGCAAAACTGGACAATCCCACTCAGTGACTTTTGACGAAGATGAATTAGAAGCAGGCTATATCCGTATCGGCCCAAACAATCCGCAAACCGCTTACGTGTGTTTCACGACATCCGAAACGCCGATTAAAGACATTAGTTGTGATGTGAAGTAACAGGATTCGGGATTCGGGATTCGGGATTCGGGATTCGGGATTCGGGATTCGGGATTCGGGATTCGGGATTCGGGATTCGGGATTCGACTTATTTTGTTTTTCTAGGAACAAGTTCCGTCAATACCCTTCTTAATCAAGATACCTTGTCTCTTTAATCTCAACGAGTACCCCTCAATTCCTAAAGCGAAGCGCTCCCAACTCTCGAAGTGTAGCGTTCCTAACTGAGAGATTCCCGACTGCGCTCCTTCGTCGCTTTCGGGAATGACGCCTTTGAATTCAGTGCTTTTTATTCGTCATCCTCAAGAGCGAGGGACGAGCGAGTTGGGGATCTCTTCCGTTTTCATTTACAAATGGACGAAAGCCGATTTGCTTCAAAGCGTTCCTCCTCTCGCATCTCGAAGGACGAAGTCCGTTCCCGAAGCGAAGCGTTCTCGATTCGGAAGCCTCAAATGCAAAAAAGCCGTAGCATTTCTGCTACGGCTTTCTCTAATACGGTCGATGAAGAGCCATATTCTAACTTCAGGCGAACCCCATTTGGTTCGCTACTATCAAACAAATTTGCAACCGCTGAAACGACGAAAGCCTGCTCATTGAGCAGGCTTTCTAAAGTGGTCGGTGAAGAGGGATTCGAACCCCCGACCCTCTGGTCCCAAACCAGATGCGCTACCAAGCTGCGCTATTCACCGAGATGTTTAACTGAGGACTTATGCCCGTCAACGGATGCGTATATTACGGATTCTTTAGAGAGACGCAAGCGCTTTTTACAAAAAAACGTAATGTCTTAATTCGTTTGATGATTTACTGAACACTAGCACGTGAAATGTGACTAAGAACCCACAATAAAATACAGATTATTAACCTCGGCAACATAATTGATCCAGATCAGTGTGCAAGAAAACGCCACCCATTAACGTTATCCATGTCGGAAATATCTTGGAGGAAATATATGGACTTTTGGCTTGATCTCCTATTTGGTAATGCGGTGGGACTATCGTCAATGATTGTAATCTTTGGAGCAATTAGTCTAATGCTGTTTTACGGCGGTTTCTTCGTGTACAAGGTTATGAACGACAAATCTCCTCACTAGATCTCGCTTAGCTCTAGAAACGCTTTGCACCGGAGTTGGTTACTTGCCCACTCCGGCTTTTTATTTGATCCCAATACACCACTCATTGATATAATCTTACTATTCCTACCCTGTTCTTTATGAGATTGCCGTTATGTCTCAAGACGACGATTTTGATCTGTTCCAACAGATGATGGGCGATGTAAAGCCTATCGACCAAGACACTGCCGAGCATAAAAAAGTGCACCAAGTGACGGATGCTCAACTGGCGAAACGCGAAGCTGCAATTTGGCTTACGGAAGATGATCCAGAATACTTATCAATTGACCATGCAGAAATGCTCAAACCCGATGACTTTATCGAGTTCAAACGCGATGGTGTACAAGATGGCGTATACCGCAAGCTGCGCCTTGGTAAGTACCCGATTCAAGCTCGACTTGATCTGCACCGTAAGACGCTAAAAGAAGCGCGCGACGAAGTCGTTAAATTCCTCAAGCAATGTATCGAGATGGACATCCGAACGGTCGTCATCGTGCATGGTCGTGGTGAACGTTCAAATCCACCAGCACTAATGAAGAGTTTTGTCGCGAGTTGGCTACAACAAATCCGAGAAGTGCAATGTGTTCACAGTGCACAACGATTCCACGGTGGCAGCGGTGCTGTGTACGTTCTATTAAGAAAGAGTGCTGAAAAGAAAATGGAGACGCGTGAACGTCATCAAAAACGTTTAGGCTAACCGGAATCTCGGTGCTAGAATGCCCGACCTTATCTCACCTTGCTGCTTTAATTAGCAGCAGGTACTTCTATTAACCGCCGTTGTGAAACGTTAGGAGGCTCACATGTCACAAGACAACGCAAAACGCTTAAACAAATACATCAGCGAAACGGGCTTTTGCTCACGTCGTGAAGCAGACCGTCTTATTGAGCAAGGCCGTGTCACTATTAATGGTCAACAACCAGAGATGGGCACAAAAGTACTGCCAGGCGATGATGTGTGCGTGGATGGCAAACCTGTTGCAGCGAAAGAAAAACCAATTTACATCGCGTTGAACAAACCAACCGGTATCACTTGTACTACTGAGCGTGATATTCCGGGCAACATCGTTGATTTCATCGGCCACAAAAAGCGCATCTTCCCTATCGGTCGTCTGGATAAACCTTCCGATGGTTTGATCTTCCTTACTAACGATGGCGACATCGTAAACAAGATTCTGCGTGCGGGTAACAACCACGAGAAAGAATACGTAGTGCGTGTTGATAAGCCAATCACCGGTGAATTCCTCAAGCAGATGTCGAGCGGCGTGAAGATCCTCGACACAGTAACTCTGCCTTGTAAAGTAGAGAAAGAAACCAAATTCTCTTTCCGTATCGTACTGACTCAAGGTTTGAACCGTCAGATCCGTCGTATGTGTGAAGCGCTAGGCTATGAAGTATTCAAGCTGCGTCGCGTACGTATTATGAACATCTCACTTGATGGCATTCCTAACGGTAAATGGCGTTACCTGAGTGACGACGAAGTGGCAGAGATCCTAGCAATGTGCGAAGGCTCTGTGGGCACAGAAGAAGCATCGAAAACAGATTCTAGAGGCCGCAACATTCGTAAAGCGACCGACGCGAAGCTGTACGATAGCCGTGAAGAGAACCAAGGTTCAACGGCGCGCCGCAACCAAAAAACACGCACGTTCCGTGGTAACAACGCGGATGAGTTCCGTCATGCCCCGAACTCGAAAAAAGGCCAACAGCGCCGTCAGCGTGATGATGAAGGCGGACGTCCAGCAAAAGAACATTACAAAGCGAAACCACAAGGTGAACGCAGCAGACCGCAAGGCGAGCATGGTAAATCGCATCGTAAACCAGATGCATCAAGCAATACGCACTCAGCAAACAAACCTCAATCACCGAGTAAGCCGAAGCAGCATTACATGAACCCAAATGCTGCGAAGCCAAGCAAACCAGCTAAACGCACTGGTGGTACATTGAGTCTGAAGAAGTAACGCTTCACTGACTAGCAAAATCAAAAAAGGACGCTCATGGGCGTCCTTTTTATTTGTCATGTATTTAGATTAGAGACAAAGAGGGGCAAACTGACCACGAGTTAAGCTCAATAAATCTTTCGGTGCTAACTCGATTTCTAAACCACGCTTACCTGCACTTACACAAATTGTGTCTTGCTCTGTTGCGCTTTCGTGCAAAAAAGTCGGCAGCGCTTTCTTCTGTCCCAGTGGGCTAATCCCACCAACAACATATCCTGTGGTCTTTTGCGCGATTTCGGGATCGGCCATATCGGCCTTTTTGCCCTTTGCTGCTTTCGCCGCCAGTTTTAGGTTCAGCTTTTGATCAACCGGGATAATCGCAACCGCAAGGTTCTTTGGTTCGCCGTTCAAACAGAACAACAAGGTTTTAAATACTGTCTTTGGATCTTGTCCCAATACCTCAGCCGCTTCTAATCCATAGCTGTCTGCTCTTGGATCGTGCTCGTATTGGTGAATGGTGTGTGTAACTTTTTTCTTTTTCGCAAGATTAATGGCCGGAGTCATCAAGATTCTCCTTATAAAACAAAAAACGCTGCACCTAGTGAGGGGCAGCGCTTTAAGTTAATGGTATCAGCGACTTTGAGTCAATCGCTTTTTACTTGTAAACGATGTCACCAGAAGGCGCGTACTCATTTACATCAATTGGACTGTGTGATTCCAAGAACTCTTTCAGTACCTCTGCATCCGTAAAGCCCGTGTTGACGTAACCCGGATGAGTATTCACTTTCGGGTAACCATCACCACCTGACGCGTTGTAGCTTGGTACGGTAAAGCGGTATTGACCATCTAGGCGAAGCTGTTTATCACCAATAAAGACATTGGATACTTTGCCGTTTTCTACCGTCATTGAGATACCAGCAAACTGAGCGTAAGCACCTGAATCAACGGGTTTTGTCGCCACCACGTTTAAGTAATCAAGAACTTCTTTACCCGACATATCGATGTAAGACACCATGTTGCCAAATGGCTGAACCGTCAGCACGTCTTTGTAGGTGATATCGCCTGCTTCAATCGAATCACGCACACCGCCCGAGTTCATCACAGCGAAGTCCGCTTTAGCACGCTCCATGTGGGCAGTTGCAATCAAACGACCAAGGTTGGTTTGTTGGAAACGAACAACGTTGCGGTCACCTTCCAGCTTGCCGTTAGATTCAGCAATTTTCACAGACAACTGGCCCTGACCTTTTTCTTGGTAAGGACGAAGGAAATCCAGCATTGCCGAGTCTTGTGCAATTTCATCTTGAACCAATACACGTTGAGACTCGCCGTTCACTTTGATTTTCTTTTTCAAGTTAACCGGAATAAGATCGTAGCTCACCATCGATAGTTCGCCGTTGCGGAACTCGTAATCAGCACGACCAACGAACTTACCCCACTCGTACGCTTGCACAATGTAAGTGCCGTTTTGCTCATCTGGCTTACATTCGTCACCCGGCTTAAAGTTCTTCTTAATGACGTTAGGGCCTTCCATACATACAGGCTCTTGTGAGTGGCCACCCACAATCATGTCCAAGTCACCCTCGTTTAGGTAGCGAGCCAAGGCCACATCACCAGGCGCATTCACACCACGGTTGCCGTTTTCGTAGTGACCCATGTGTGTCACTGCAAAGATAAGGTCTGGCTTTTCAGTTTGCTTTAGTTCAGCAATCAGCTTTTTCGCTTCTTCTTTCGGGTCGCGGAAATCAACCTCGCCGATGTACTCTGGATTACCCAGTTTTGCCGTGTCTTCTGTCGTGAGGCCAATCACAGCAATCTTAATGCCCTGCTTGTTGAACATGGCATAAGGTTGGAACAGACGCTCGCCGGTTTCTTTGTCGTAAATGTTGGCAGACAGCATTGGGAAGTTTGCCCACTCTTGCTGCTTGAATAGCACGTCAAGTGGGTTATCGAACTCATGGTTACCCAACGCCATCGCGTCGTAACCAATTTTGCTCATGCCTTTGAAATCTGGTTCCGCATCTTGCAGGTCAGACTCAGGCACACCTGTGTTGATATCACCACCTGATAGTAGAAGCACGCTACCGCCTTCGGCTTGAATCTCTGCACGCAGTTCATCAATCAGCGTCTTACGTGCCGCCATGCCGTACTCACCGTACTTGTTTTGCCAAAAACGACCATGGTGGTCGTTGGTGTGCAGTACGGTCAGTTTGTAAGTTGTATCTTCATTCCATTCATGTGCTGGTTGCGTTGCACATCCGGCAAGAGTTGCCAGAATCGCCGCGCTCAAAGCGGTTTTTACAATCAGGCGTTGCTTCATTGTTTTACCTTTTTATCGTCTGGGGTCCACTGCAGACGCTCTTAACCCTTTAAAGGATCCGTCCATATAATTAAGAGCGCTAAAACTTGACGTAGTTTAAAGGAAGAATTGCACGCTAACATATTGATTTCATAATTATGATGCATGGATCACTAATGACTATTTTAACAACTGCAACTCTGACGCTACGTTTCAACAGATTATAGACCCATTCACAGGCAATCGTTTTGCTGTGACATGTGCAGGCATTTCAATGCAATTGGTAAGCGAGAAGCGAGAAGCGAGAAGCGAAAAGCGAAAAGCGAAAAGCGAAAAGCGAAAAGCGAAAAGCGAAAAGCGAAAAGCGAAAAGCGAAAAGCGAAAAGCGAAAAGCGAAAAGCGAAAAGCGAAAAAAGGATAGTGAGACAGAGTCGATGTGTCTATACAAAAATGGCCAGCACATAGGCTGACCATTTCATTCAGACATTCACAATAACCGATTATTCGATATCGATGTCTGCAAAGCTCTTGATTAGATCGTCTAGCGATTTCATTTGCGCTAGGAACGGTTCTAGTTTGTCTAGAGGCAGTGCAGATGGGCCATCACAACGTGCTTGATCTGGGTTCGGGTGCGCTTCAATAAACAGACCTGCAATACCTGTTGCTAAGCCAGCTTTTGCAAGCTCAACAGTCTGCTCACGACGACCGCCAGATGCCGCGCCTGATGGGTCACGCATTTGTAGTGAGTGCGTTACGTCAAAGATGATTGGGCTGCCTTTCGATGCGTTTTTCATCACACCAAAGCCAAGCATGTCTACAACTAGGTTGTCGTAACCCATACACGAGCCGCGCTCACAAAGGATGATGTTTTCGTTACCACACTCTGCAAACTTCTCAACGATGTTACCTACTTGGCCAGGGCTCATGAACTGAGGTTTCTTCACGTTGATAACCGCACCTGTTTTCGCCATCGCTTCTACAAGGTCAGTTTGACGAGCTAGGAATGCAGGAAGCTGGATAACGTCAACGACGTCAGCGACTGGTTGAGCTTGTGCTTCAGTGTGAACGTCAGTGATGATCTTCACACCGAATGTATCCTTCAGCTCTTGGAAGATTTTCATGCCTTCTTCCAGGCCAGGGCCACGGTATGAGTGAACAGAACTGCGGTTTGCTTTGTCGAACGACGCCTTGAATACGTAAGGGATGCCAAGCTTGTCCGTCACTTTTACGTAGTGCTCACAGATCTGCATAGCAAGATCACGAGACTCAAGAACGTTCATACCTGCAAATAGGGTGAATGGCTTGTCGTTAGCAACCTGAATGTCGCCAATATTAACGATTTTCTGTTCCATTTTGATTCTCTTTTGTCTGTCTTCGGCACGCCGGTTTCAGCATGCCGATAAAATTAGTGAAGCGTAACGTGCTTTTCGCTCATGGCGTTAACTTGTGATTTTAGTAGTTCTGATGCCGGATCGTCTGGGCATTGGTCAATAAAGTACTGAAAATCTGAAACCGCCACCTGATGACACTCTAACTGCTGGAAGATGAAACCACGGTCACGAATCTCGTATGGGTCATCCGGTACGAAAGTCAGTGCGAGATTGGTGCATCGCAGTGCCAGTGTGTAACGCTCTTCACGTAGCATCGCGCTTTTAATTAACGCGAGCCAACGACCAATCACTGTCGGGTTGTCCGCTTCTTCAAAGTGTTCAGGCTTCAATGTTGCCAATGGGCCTTCTTGACCAATCAACCAAGCTTGAAGGATTTTCTCACCAACATACTCACCGTTAAACGGGTTAATGTAGTCTGGTGTTTTGTGCATCCAATCCACTTTGATCAAAAACTGAGTCGGGAATGTCACCCCTTTCATCGGGAAGCCAAGACGGTTGCCCAAGTAAAGCAAGATGGCACCAAGGCTTACCGGAATGCCTTTTTTACGCTCCAACACCTTGTCGATAAAGCTGTTGTCAGAGATAAAGTATTCTTGTTCATCGCCTTTAAAGCCCCATTCGTAAAAGAATAGGCGCAAGAAAGAGTCAAAACGCTGCTCTTCGTCCGTCTCATGAACCAGAATCGCTTCGGCCTCTTCGTAGAGACGTTCTAGTTCAAGTTTTGCCCAATGCACATTAGTGTCTGGGTTGATGGAATGGTTCAGTTCTAACGCGCCTTCCACCAACGCCATGTTGTCAAAATCTTCGTCAAAAAACTCAAGCATTGAGATTACCCAAATAGGTTTGGATTTTTAGA
Organism: Vibrio campbellii CAIM 519 = NBRC 15631 = ATCC 25920; assembly: GCF_002163755.1. Taxonomy (NCBI): domain Bacteria; kingdom Pseudomonadati; phylum Pseudomonadota; class Gammaproteobacteria; order Vibrionales; family Vibrionaceae; genus Vibrio; species Vibrio campbellii. Next base: position 841,787 of record NZ_CP015863.1, on the reverse strand, counting down.
TACGGCAATATTAGCGGCCATGACTAACCAGCCTAGAGCGCCAAAGAAGGCAAAAATTCTCAGCAGCTTGTTTTTCGCCATTTTCAAAGCGAAGAAACCAAGAGCGATGTACGCAAGCACACATGTAATCTTGTTGGTTAGCCAAGGCGCAGCATCCGTAAACGGAATGAAACCAGTCACCATGATTAGGCCGATACCTGACAGCAATAGCGCCGTATCAACAATGTGTGGGAAAACTTTCAAGAAGCGTTTGTTGCGTTTTGGAGAGTCCATCATCAACAACGCGAATCGGATCGATAGTAGCGTCGCGCTCAATGCGATCGTTACTAAGTGAATGTGTTTTAGAGCTACGTACATTTTCTTTCTCTTTTATAAGTTACTGCTGACTTGCTCGTTATTATTGAGGCTTGTAACAACCGAGCGTCACTCGGTCATTACCACCATAGTCTTTTTCCGTGACGACTTGCTCATAACCAAAGTTCGTCATGATCTCACGAACGGCGTCGCCTTGATCATAACCATGTTCAAATGCGAGCCACCCCCCCTCTTCCAGATATTGACGTGCAAGATCAGAGATATGGCGAATATCTGCCAAACCATTTTCATCAGCGACCAGCGCAGATTTTGGCTCAAATCGCACATCACCTTGAGAGAGATGCGGATCTTGTTCGTCGATATACGGTGGGTTGGAGACAATTAAAGCAAACTTTGTTCCGCTGACAATAGGTTCGAACCAGCTACCTTGATCAAACGTCACATTTTTGATGTTTAACTGCGACGCGTTGTACTCAGCAAGCTCTTTTGCTTCTTGCTTTAAGTCAACGCCCATCACTTGGCGTTTCGGCATCTCAGACGCGAGCGCTAACGCAATCGCCCCTGTGCCAGTACCCAAGTCAAGAATTGGTCCAGTCTGCTCGTAAGTTTTATCCAATGCGACTTCAACCAAACGTTCAGTGTCTGGTCTTGGGATCAGCGTGGATGGAGAGACTGTCAGTGGCAGCGACCAAAACTCGCGCTCTCCGATGATGTAAGCTACAGGCTCACCAGCAATACGTCGCGCTAAAAGGTCATCGAACTGAGCTTGTTGCTCTTCTTCTAATGCTTTTTCTGGCCAGGTCAGTAGGTAGGTTCGTGGTTTGCCAAGGACATGGCAAAGAAGGACAGCTGCATCGAGAGAAGGCGACTCTTTGCCGCCTTCTGTCAGAATTGCCGTCGCACTTTTCAGTGCTTGCTCAATAGATTGAACTTGGCTCATTCGATTAGCCGTTCTCAGCTAGCGCCGCTAGTTGGTCTGCTTGGTGCTCTTGAACAACTGGGTCGATCAAGCTTTGTAGGTCACCTTCCATCACTTCATTCAAACGGTAGATGGTTAGGTTGATACGGTGGTCAGAAACACGACCTTGTGGGTAGTTGTAAGTACGGATACGGTCACTACGGTCACCAGAACCTAGTAGGTTACGGCGTGTGTCAGACACTTCTGCCGCACGGCGCTCTTCTTCCGCTTGAACGATACGCGCAGCAAGTACTGCCATCGCTTTCGCTTTGTTCTTATGCTGTGAACGCTCGTCCTGACACTCTACTACTGTACCAGTTGGTAAGTGGGTAATACGTATTGCCGAGTCAGTGGTGTTAACGTGCTGACCACCCGCGCCAGATGCACGGAATGTATCGATTTTCAGGTCTGCTGCTTTGATTTCTGGCAGATCCGCTTCTGGGATTTCCGCCATAACCGCTACGGTACACGCAGAAGTATGAACACGACCTTGAGATTCTGTAGCTGGTACACGTTGTACACGGTGACCGCCTGACTCAAACTTCAGCACGCCGTATGCACCGTCGCCGCTCACTTTCGCGATCATCTCTTTGTAGCCGCCGTGTTCTGCTTCGCTTGAAGACATGACTTCGATACGCCAGCCACGCTTTTCTGCGTATTTGCTGTACATACGGAACAGGTCACCAGCGAAGATACCTGCTTCATCACCACCCGCACCTGCACGGATTTCTAGGAAACAGTTACGATCATCGTTTGGATCTTTCGGAAGAAGAAGAATTTGTAGCTCATCAGTCAGACGCTCGATCGCTTCTTTTGCTTCTTTGATTTCTTCCTGCGCCATTTCACGCATTTCTTCGTCGTCTTCGTTCGCCATATCTTCAGCAGCCGCAAGATCGTCTTGCGCTTGTTGATACGCTTGGAAGCACTTAGTAACTTCTTCTAGCTGAGAGTACTCTTTTGATAGAGCGCGGAATTTATCCTGATTTCCAATTACATCAGGATCACCAAGAAGATGTTGAACTTCTTCGTAACGTTCTACTAGCGTTTCTAGCTTAGTCAGAATAGAGGCTTTCATAGTATCGTTTTCTTAATAAAAAGCGTGAGTTACAGATCATCCAAACCAAGGGTCTGGCGGATAACCGTTAATTTTGCTGGTTCGCCCTGCTCTGCCGCACTTTGCAGCGCACGAGTTGGGGCGTGAATCAGTTTGTTGGTGAGTTTATTACTAAGCTCGCGCAGCACTTTTTCTGGGTCTGCACCAGTTGCCAATGATTGTAGGCTCTTACTTAGTAAGTCTTCACGAATTTCGTTAGCCGATTTGCGATAATCACGAATACTGTCCACGGCTTGGAGTGAACGCAGCCACGTCATAAATGCCGCACTTTCTTCGCTGACGATCGCTTCTGCTTGAATCGCTTCTACTTTACGTTGTTCGATGTTGCTATCGATGATCGACTGTAAGTCATCCACCGAGTACAAGTAAGCGTCACTCAATTCACCCACCTGCGCTTCCACATCACGTGGGACCGCAATATCCACCAAAAGCATTGGCTGATGACGACGTTTCTTCAACGCTGTCTCTACCATGCCCTTACCAATAATAGGTAATGGACTCGCCGTTGAGCTGATGACGATGTCTGCCTTTGGTAAATGGTCAGGAATTTCATTCAAGCTGATCACTTCTGCGCCAAATTGCTCACCCAAACCAAGAGCACGCTCTCGCGTTCGGTTAGCAACAATCATTTTAGTACAGCCGTTAGACGCTAAGTGCTTCGCCACCAGTTCGATGGTTTCACCCGCACCAACCAACAATACCGTTGAGTCAGACAGTGATTCAAAGATGTGTTTCGCCAATGTACAGGCAGCATAAGCCACCGACACCGCGTTACCACCAATATCAGTTTCTGTTCGAACACGTTTTGCGACTGAAAAAGTCTTTTGGAACAACTTATCAATCGACGTATCCACCGCCTGATGATCTCGGGAATCAGAAAACGCTTGTTTTACCTGACCCAAAATCTGAGGCTCACCAAGTACCAGTGAATCAAGGCCACAAGAAACACGCATCAAGTGCTTAATCGCCGCTTGCTCTTCATGGATATAAAGGCTCGGCATCAAGTCTTCTTGATTAACTTGATGGAACTGGGCTAACCAGTCGATAAGTTTATTTCGCGCTCCTTGCTTCACGTCGCAGTACACCTCGGTACGGTTACAGGTAGAAACAATCACACTGCCATTGACAGCTTCGTGCTCTCTGAGTTGCTCAAGTGCTGGGCCCAATTTATCGGGTCCGAACGCCACTTTCTCTCGCAAGTCAACAGACGCTGTATTGTGATTGATTCCAATAGCAAGCAAGGACATCTAACGTGGTATCTCTGAGATCGGTTATAAAATAGGTTCAGAATTTTACTGTAAGCACGCATTTATTGAAAGGGTAAGCCGGATTTGTTTTCCTTCGCTCGGCTTTTCAATGCTATAGTTGTGAGCAATTACCGATGAAACTGATTAATAAGCCATCAAACATGACCTTACGCTCCTTTCTCATCTTGCTCTTATCGAGCATAGTACTCGCGGGTTGTAGTTCTGTTCCTGAAAGTGTCACCAACGTAGAGTGGCAAGCGCATGAACAGCGACTGGAAACCATTGATAACTTTCAAGCTACAGGCAAACTTGGCTATATTGGCCCCGATCAAAGACAAAGCCTGAATTTTTTCGTGAAGCACTCTTCCGCTCAAACTCAATATCGTTTTACGGGTCCATTGGGTCTAACTGCATTAAAGCTCACCATTACCCCACAAGGTGCGACGGTCGAAACTATCGACGACCAAGTCCTCTCCGCACGTGATGCTAACCAACTGATTTACCGATTAACCGGCTTAATGATTCCAGTTGACAATTTACCTGATTGGCTACTTGGCTTACCTACAGATGCCGACTCTTTCCAACTATCACCGACCCATACCCTCCAAGCACTGGATAAACAGATTGACTTGAATGATTGGAACATCGCTTATCAGCGTTACGGTGACATTGAATGGCATGAGCAGACCTTGCCGCTGCCGAACAAGTTAAGAGTGAGCACATCTGACGTAAAAATTAATTTTGTGATCACAAAATGGAACATCACCCAATGATCGATCTTTCAACCTGCTGGCCATCACCAGCGAAATTGAATCTCTTTCTTTATATTAATGGCCGAACAGAAAACGGCTATCACGAGTTACAGACCTTATTCCAATTCGTCGATCACGGCGATGAGCTAACCATTCAAGCAAACGATTCTGGTGAGATCACGATTTCGCCAGAGATCGAAGGTGTTCCTCTAAAAGACAACTTGATCTGGAAAGCAGCAACTGCACTTCAACGTTTCGCGAACTGCTCATACGGTGCACATATCGATCTACATAAGATCCTACCGATGGGCGGCGGAATTGGCGGCGGTTCTTCCAATGCAGCAACGGCGTTGGTTGCGCTTAATTACCTATGGCAAACCAATCTGAGTGATGACGAGTTAGCCAAAATTGGCCTTGCACTTGGTGCGGATGTGCCAGTATTTGTGCGTGGTTTTTCCGCATTTGCTGAAGGTGTTGGCGAGAAACTTTCTCCCGCTCATCCAGATGAGAAATGGTATTTAGTGGTACGCCCGAACGTTTCCATTGCAACTTCCGACATATTCAGACATCCAGATTTGACCCGAAATACGCCAAAACGCGATTTAGAAACGCTTTTAAACAAGCCAAGCGTAAACGATTGCGAAAAAATTGTACGAATGCTCTACCCAGAGGTTGATAAGCAACTTTCATGGCTGCTACAATACGCGCCGTCAAGATTGACGGGGACAGGATCTTGCGTTTTTGCTGAATTTTCGAGCAAATCCGAAGCAGAAACTATCCTTGCACAACTCTCTGATAAAGTCTCGGCATTTGTCGCTCAAGGGCGAAATATTTCGCCACTAAAAGAGACTTTGGCTGAATACCAATCAGCCTCACACCGACCTATTTAAACTGGACGCAAACCCGAGGTTTCCACCGTGCCTGATATGAAGCTATTTGCTGGTAACGCAACACCTGAACTAGCCCAACGTATTGCTGATCGTCTTTACATCTCTCTTGGTGATGCATCTGTTTCTCGCTTTTCTGATGGCGAAGTTGCAGTTCAAATCAACGAGAACGTTCGTGGTAGTGATGTTTTCATCATTCAATCCACTTGTGCACCGACTAACGACAACCTAATGGAATTGGTTGTTATGATTGATGCAATGCGCCGTGCTTCAGCAGGTCGTATCACTGCAGTAATTCCTTACTTCGGCTACGCTCGCCAAGACCGTCGTGTACGTTCTGCGCGTGTGCCAATCACTGCAAAAGTTGTTGCTGATTTCCTATCTAACGTTGGCGTAGACCGCGTTCTAACTATCGACCTACACGCAGAGCAAATCCAAGGCTTCTTCGATGTACCAGTTGATAACATCTTCGGTACGCCAGTACTTCTAGAAGACATGCAATCTCGTGGTCTAGAAAACCCTGTAGTGGTTTCTCCTGACCTAGGTGGCGTTGTTCGCGCTCGTGCAACTGCAAAAGCACTAGGCGATATCGACATTGCTATCGTTGATAAGCGTCGTCCACGTGCAAACGTTTCTGAAGTAATGAACCTAATCGGTGACGTTGAAGGTCGTGACTGTGTGATCGTTGATGACATGATCGACACTGGTGGCACACTATGTAAAGCAGCTGAAGCGCTAAAAGAGCGCGGTGCTAAGCGTGTATTCGCTTACGCAACTCACGCTGTATTCTCTGGTAACGCTGCGGACAACATTAAGAACTCTGTTCTTGACCAAGTTATCGTAACTGACTCTATCTCTCTATCTAAAGAGATGGCTGCAACTGGCAAAGTAACTACACTAAGCCTTTCTCGCATGCTAGCTGAAGCGATTCGTCGTATCAGCAACGAAGAGTCAATCTCTGCAATGTTCAACTAATCCGAACATTTCAGTTAGACTGATTTCAAAAGCACCCCTCTATGGGGTGTTTTTTTATTTGTATCGATAGGCAGAAAATCCCTTGGTCGCCCACTGCGAGAATTCTGTGCTATCATACTGCGCTTTTTGAGATTCCAGAGAGATCCTAACCTTGACTCAACCAATCAAACTTCTTGTTGGTCTTGCTAATCCGGGACCAGAATACGCCAAAACTCGCCACAATGCGGGCGCTTGGGTTGTAGAAGAACTAGCACGCGTTCACAACGTTACCCTGAAGAATGAACCAAAGTTCTTTGGCCTAACAGGACGCATTATGGTCAATGGCCAGGATCTCCGTTTGCTAATCCCAACTACCTTCATGAACCTATCTGGCAAAGCGATCGCAGCACTTGCGAAGTTTTACCAAATTAAGCCAGAAGAGATCATGGTTGCTCACGACGAGCTAGACTTACCGCCAGGTGTCGCTAAGTTTAAGAAAGGTGGCGGTCACGGTGGCCACAATGGTCTGCGTGACACCATTAGCAAACTGGGCAATAACAAAGATTTTTATCGTCTTCGTATCGGCATTGGCCATCCGGGACACAAAGATAAAGTGGCGGGTTTTGTACTAGGCAAAGCTCCAGCGAAAGAGCAAGAGCTACTAGACGCCGCAGCTGACGAATCAGTGCGCTGTCTAGACATCCTAATTAAGGATGGCCTATCAAAAGCACAAAATCGCCTCCACACGTTCAAAGCTGAATAAGGTTACTATCATGGGTTTTAAATGTGGCATCGTTGGTCTACCTAACGTCGGTAAATCAACTCTGTTTAACGCACTAACTAAAGCGGGTATTGAAGCAGCAAACTTCCCGTTCTGTACCATTGAACCAAACACTGGTGTGGTTCCTGTGCCAGATCTACGTCTAGATGCTCTAGCAAAGATCGTTAACCCACAGAAAGTTCTGCCTACCACAATGGAATTCGTAGACATCGCTGGTCTAGTTGCTGGTGCATCTCGTGGTGAAGGTCTAGGTAACAAATTCCTAGCGAACATCCGTGAAACTGACGCAATCGGCCACGTCGTACGTTGTTTCGAAAACGACAACATCGTTCACGTTGCAGGTAAGGTATCTCCAATCGAAGATATTGAAGTTATCAACCTTGAGCTAGCGATGGCTGACCTTGATTCTTGTGAACGCGCTATCCAGCGTAACGCTAAGAAAGCAAAAGGCGGTGACAAAGACGCGAAATTCGAACTAACCGTTCTAGAAAAACTGCTTCCTGTACTAACAGAAGGTGGCATGGCGCGTACTGTTGATCTTGCAAAAGAAGAGCTAGCAGCAATTGGCTACCTAAACTTCCTAACGCTAAAACCAACAATGTACATCGCTAACGTGAACGAAGATGGTTTTGAAGACAACGAATACCTAGACGCAGTACGTGAGTTTGCAGCGAAAGAAAACAACGTTGTTGTTCCTGTATGTGCAGCTATTGAATCAGAAATGGCTGAACTAGAAGATGACGAGCGTGAAGAGTTCCTAGCTGACCTTGGTATCGAAGAACCAGGTCTAAACCGCGTTATCCGCGCAGGTTACGAACTATTGAACCTACAAACTTACTTCACAGCTGGCGTGAAAGAAGTTCGTGCATGGACTATCCCTGTTGGCGCAACGGCACCAAAAGCGGCAGCGAAGATCCACACAGACTTCGAAAAAGGCTTCATCCGTGCTGAAGTTGTTGGTTACGACGATTTCATCCAATTCAACGGTGAAAGCGGCGCGAAAGACGCAGGTAAATGGCGTCTAGAAGGTAAAGAATACATCGTTAAAGATGGTGATGTTGTACACTTCCGCTTCAACGTATAATTAAGTGAATGAATTCTAAACACTTCATTTACATAAAAAGCCAGCCATAGTGCTGGCTTTTTTTATACCTTTCAGAAAAGACAAGAAATTAAGTCCCTTACTGCAAGCCATTTTATTTCCAGTTTTAGATCATAAACGCGCCTCTTTGTTTAAAAAGGAAGCGAACGATGGATTTTACAGGATTTATTGAAAAAAACTGTTGACGGATCTCACTCAACTTCGCATAATGCGCGCCGTTCCCGACGACAAGGCAACTTAGCGAAGAGAACAAGAAAACATGGTTTTGGCTACGTAGCTCAGCTGGTTAGAGCACATCACTCATAATGATGGGGTCACAGGTTCGAATCCCGTCGTAGCCACCATTCCTAAAGGTTCTTTTTTTAAGAGCAATTAGGAATAGATGCGGAAGTGGCGGAATTGGTAGACGCACCAGATTTAGGTTCTGGCGCCGCAAGGTGTGAGAGTTCAAGTCTCTCCTTCCGCACCATATTTTGAGTAGTTTTACGACTACTGCCTGCAGGTCTATCGCCAAGCGGTAAGGCAGCGGCTTTTGATGCCGCCATTCCCTGGTTCGAATCCAGGTAGACCTGCCATTATTTAAAGTGAGATTCCTTTGATAAAAAGGGTTGTCACTTAGAGCGTGAAGGTTTATATTGTCTCGCTCAAAAAGATGGCTACGTAGCTCAGCTGGTTAGAGCACATCACTCATAATGATGGGGTCACAGGTTCGAATCCCGTCGTAGCCACCATTCTTTCTTTTGAAAGACAAAATTTAGTTATTAGTTTTTACCAATTAACTGATAGCTTATAGAGTTCAAGATGCGGAAGTGGCGGAATTGGTAGACGCACCAGATTTAGGTTCTGGCGCCGCAAGGTGTGAGAGTTCAAGTCTCTCCTTCCGCACCATATTGAAATGCTCTAAACAATATATGCGGAAATGGCGGAATTGGTAGACGCACCAGATTTAGGTTCTGGCGCCGCAAGGTGTGAGAGTTCAAGTCTCTCTTTCCGCACCATATATTGAATAGTCTTTTGACTATTGCCTGCAGGTCTATCGCCAAGCGGTAAGGCAGCGGCTTTTGATGCCGCCATTCCCTGGTTCGAATCCAGGTAGACCTGCCACTATTTTGATTATTGAGTTTACTCAGTAATTATGCGGAAGTGGCGGAATTGGTAGACGCACCAGATTTAGGTTCTGGCGCCGCAAGGTGTGAGAGTTCAAGTCTCTCCTTCCGCACCATTATTTGATATGTCTTAGGACTATCGCCCGTAGGTCTATCGCCAAGTGGTAAGGCAGCGGCTTTTGATGCCGCCATTCCCTGGTTCGAATCCAGGTAGACCTGCCATATTCAATGTTACTGATGTTTTACCAATTACATCAATAACTACAGATCAAGTTGCGGAAGTGGCGGAATTGGTAGACGCACCAGATTTAGGTTCTGGCGCCGCAAGGTGTGAGAGTTCAAGTCTCTCCTTCCGCACCATCTTGATTTAAAGAATATAGAATGGCTACGTAGCTCAGCTGGTTAGAGCACATCACTCATAATGATGGGGTCACAGGTTCGAATCCCGTCGTAGCCACCATTTATTTCGTTATTTAGGTTTTTACCAATTACCTTTATGACGACAGAAAAGTTGCGGAAGTGGCGGAATTGGTAGACGCACCAGATTTAGGTTCTGGCGCCGCAAGGTGTGAGAGTTCAAGTCTCTCCTTCCGCACCATACTTTTCTAACTTGATTAGTCTTTATGACTGTCGCCTGCAGGTCTATCGCCAAGCGGTAAGGCAGCGGCTTTTGATGCCGCCATTCCCTGGTTCGAATCCAGGTAGACCTGCCACTATTTTGATTATTGAGTTTACTCAGTAATTATGCGGAAGTGGCGGAATTGGTAGACGCACCAGATTTAGGTTCTGGCGCCGCAAGGTGTGAGAGTTCAAGTCTCTCCTTCCGCACCATTATTTGATACGTCTTAGGACTATCGCCCGTAGGTCTATCGCCAAGTGGTAAGGCAGCGGCTTTTGATGCCGCCATTCCCTGGTTCGAATCCAGGTAGACCTGCCATATTCAATGTTACTGATGTTTTACCAATTACATCAATGACTACAGATCAAGTTGCGGAAGTGGCGGAATTGGTAGACGCACCAGATTTAGGTTCTGGCGCCGCAAGGTGTGAGAGTTCAAGTCTCTCCTTCCGCACCATACTTGATTAAAGAATATAGAATGGCTACGTAGCTCAGCTGGTTAGAGCACATCACTCATAATGATGGGGTCACAGGTTCGAATCCCGTCGTAGCCACCATTAATATAGATTTTAGATGCGGAAGTGGCGGAATTGGTAGACGCACCAGATTTAGGTTCTGGCGCCGAAAGGTGTGAGAGTTCAAGTCTCTCCTTCCGCACCATCTAAAAATAATCTATACTTTGCGGAAATGGCGGAATTGGTAGACGCACCAGATTTAGGTTCTGGCGCCGCAAGGTGTGAGAGTTCAAGTCTCTCTTTCCGCACCATACTTTCCTTTACAGGAAAGCACTTAGTTGAAAGGCTAAGATTAGTAGGGCTATCGCCAAGCGGTAAGGCAGCGGCTTTTGATGCCGCCATTCCCTGGTTCGAATCCAGGTAGCCCTGCCATCACACAACGTTGTTGAGGTTTTACCAATTACCTTGATAACTACAGAATAAGTTGCGGAAGTGGCGGAATTGGTAGACGCACCAGATTTAGGTTCTGGCGCCGCAAGGTGTGAGAGTTCAAGTCTCTCCTTCCGCACCATTCTTGAAAAACCCAGCATTAATTTGCTGGGTTTTTTCTTTTTTCTGATTCTGGACTCGGTAGATCTCTGATTTATCGAATTAAAAAAGCGAGCTCATGGCTCGCTTTTTTTCTATCTATTGCTTTTTATCGACTGCTTTCTATGTGCTCTGAAGTCTTTTACATACCTAGCGCATACTTCAATACTTGCGCTTTGATCGGCCCTGAGTTTTCTGCCAGCTTCAATGCTGCATTACGAGCGAACTTCAACGGACCTAAATCATTACTGAAGCCTTTGTAGAACACATCCATGCCCGTTTGCATTAACAAGTTATCTGGTCGACGAGCGCGCTCATATTTGGCAAGCAATGCATCGTTAAGTTGTTCTTGCTGCTCGGTAACCGCAAGCAGAACAGCAACATCTTTAAAGCCGAGATTCACGCCTTGCCCAGCAAGTGGGTTGATTGTATGAGCAGAATCCCCCACTAACACGCAATTCTTGTTTGAATAGCTTTGGGCATGGCGGCGAGTGAGTGGGAATGAGCCAAATTGTAGAACTTCAATATCACCCAACTCGGCAGGGAAATGACGTAGGATCTCTTCTCTTAACTGAGGTTTATTCATCGCGCATAATTGTTTAATGCGTTTTGGCGAGTCATACCAAACCAACGAACCCTGCCCAACTTCTTGACCGTCTTCAATTAATGAGCATAACGGCAAGAATGAGCGTGGACCTGACGGAGTAAATTGTTGCCAAGTGATGTCTTGTTGCGGCAGCTCAGTTTTCACGTTGATCAGCATGCAGTGTTGACGGTAATCCCATGCGGTTACGCCAATACCCGCCAATTGACGAACTTTTGAGTTCGCGCCATCGGCACCAATCACCCAATTAGCTTCAAACTGCTCGCCGCTTTCTAGCGTTACACGGTTTACCTCGGCAAATTCGATGTCTTTCAATCGCTCTGGGCACATCACCGTTAAGTTGTCGTGTTGTGCGAAAGCTTGCCAAAGACCAAGTTGGATTAGTCGATTTTCAACGATATAGCCTAACTGCTCCAACGAAAGCTCATCAGAGTGAAAACGTGTACGGCACTCAGGATGTTCCCACGTTTCCAAACGGCGATAAGGGCACACTCGCATGCTTTCAATCGCAGACCATGCACCTAATGAATCAAGTAACTTCACCGACTGATGAGAAATCGCGGAAACGCGAACATCCAACGCTTGAGAAGCCTCAAACGCCTTTGGCTCTGCGCCTTCGACCACTACAACACTTCTGCCTTGCTTGGCAAACCCAACAGCCACTGCTGCTCCGACCATGCCGCCACCGATTACGGCGATGTCATACTTGTTCATTTTTTGCTCTTCATCGTATTGATTAATTGGCGTTTTTTAATTGTACGTTCCATGGCTATTTTTACAAAATTGTTTAACAAAAAACCTTGCTGTATATAGGGCAAAAAACTAGATTTCATCAGGGTTTGCAGAGAATTCGTCAGATCACTAGTCAGGTGCTTTTTAAAGCAGTACAATACGCCGCTTACCGCCGAGATGGCGGCTATAATTTGAGCAATAGCTCTCCGATTTAAGTACAACTGAACGAGCGAAAGTGAGATGAGTAAGAAACTGCTAATTAAAACCTGGGGCTGCCAGATGAACGAATACGATTCATCAAAAATGGCCGACCTGCTTAATGCTGCAAACGGCTACGAGCTGACAGAAGAGCCAGAGGAAGCAGACGTACTTCTACTTAACACCTGTTCGATCCGTGAAAAAGCGCAAGAGAAAGTTTTCCACCAGCTTGGCCGTTGGAAAACACTAAAAGATAAAAAACCTGGCGTAGTTATCGGCGTAGGTGGTTGTGTAGCAACTCAAGAAGGTGATCACATCCGTCAGCGTGCACCATACGTTGACGTGATTTTTGGTCCGCAAACTCTTCACCGTCTTCCTGAGATGATTAAACAATCTCAATCGAATGAAGCACCAGTAATGGACATTTCGTTTCCAGAAATCGAAAAGTTCGACCGTCTACCTGAGCCTCGTGCTGAAGGTGCAACGGCATTCGTTTCTATCATGGAAGGCTGTTCTAAGTACTGTACTTACTGTGTAGTACCGTACACTCGTGGTGAAGAAGTAAGCCGTCCAATGGATGACGTACTGTTCGAAATCGCACAACTAGCAGATCAAGGCGTACGTGAAGTAAACCTACTGGGTCAAAACGTAAACGCATACCGTGGTCCTATGCACGACGGCGAAATCTGTTCATTTGCAGAACTGCTTCGTTTGGTTGCGTCTATCGATGGTATTGATCGTATCCGCTTTACAACAAGCCACCCATTAGAGTTTACTGATGACATCATCGCGGTATACGAAGACACACCTGAACTAGTGAGCTTCCTTCACCTACCAGTACAAAGTGGTAGTGACCGAGTGCTGACTATGATGAAACGTCCTCACACTGGGATTGAGTACAAGTCGATAATCCGTAAACTGCGTAAAGCACGTCCTGATATCCAAATCAGTTCAGACTTTATCGTTGGTTTCCCTGGTGAAACAGACAAAGATTTCCAAGACACAATGAAGCTAATCAAAGACGTAGACTTTGACATGAGCTTCAGCTTCATCTTCTCTCCACGTCCAGGTACCCCAGCGGCAGATTACCCTTGTGACCTATCAGAGCAAGTGAAGAAAGAGCGTCTATACGAGCTACAACAAACAGTAAACACGCAAGCAATGCGCTACTCTCGTCAAATGCTAGACACTGAGCAACGCGTTCTGGTTGAAGGTCCTTCTAAGAAGAACCTAATGGAGCTACGCGCTCGTACAGAAAACAACCGTGTAGTAAACTTTGAAGGTAGCGCAGACCTAATTGGTCAATTCGTTGACGTGAAGATTACGGACGTATTTGCTAACTCACTACGTGGTGAGCTAGTACGTACAGAAAAAGACATGGACCTTCGCAGTGTGATTTCACCAACGCAAATGATGGCGAAAACACGTCGCGAAGATGAGCTAGGTGTAGCTACTTTTACGCCATAAGCTCGTACAAATAGCCATTGAGAGCCTGGTCGTTATCAGGCTCTCGTTAAGTGGCATAAAATGAGAGGCAACATTGAGCAATAAAATCGTAACGCTAGAAATCAATCTAGAACCTTCAGACAACCGCCGACTAGCAAGCCTGTGCGGTCCATTCGATGACAACATCAAGCATTTAGAACGTCGTCTAGGCGTTGAAATTAACCACCGCAGCGACCTTTTCACCATTGTCGGTAAACCTCATACCGCAGCAGCTGCGCTGGATATCCTAAAAACCCTTTACGTAGACACCGCTCCTGTCCGCGGCGAAACCCCTGATATCGAACCAGAACAGATCCATCTGGCAATCAAAGAATCGGGTGTTCTGGAGCAAAACACCGAATCGAATTTCGAACACGGTAAAGAAGTCTTCGTTAAAACGAAAAAAGGCGTGATCAAGCCTCGTACACCAAATCAGGGCCAATACCTGATGAACATGGTGACGCACGATATCACTTTCGGTATCGGTCCTGCTGGTACTGGTAAAACGTACCTAGCGGTTGCGGCAGCCGTTGACGCACTAGAGCGCCAAGAGATCCGCCGTATTCTACTTACTCGTCCTGCGGTTGAAGCAGGTGAGAAACTGGGCTTCCTACCTGGTGATTTGAGCCAGAAAGTCGACCCTTACCTACGTCCGCTGTACGATGCCCTGTTTGAAATGCTGGGCTTTGAGCGCGTAGAAAAGCTGATTGAACGTAACGTGATTGAGGTAGCACCTCTTGCTTACATGCGTGGTCGTACTCTAAACGACGCCTTCATCATTCTTGATGAGAGCCAAAACACCACCGTCGAGCAGATGAAGATGTTCCTGACGCGAATTGGCTTCAACTCTCGCGCAGTTATCACTGGTGACGTCACACAGATTGACTTACCTCGCGGTGCGAAATCGGGTCTTCGTCATGCGATTGAAGTGCTAAACGAAGTTGACGACATCAGCTTTAACTTCTTCCAAGCTGACGACGTGGTGCGCCACCCAGTGGTTGCTCGCATCGTTAACGCTTACGAGAAGTGGGAAGCGCAAGACCAGAAAGAACGTAAAGAGTTCGAAAAACGCCGTCGTGAAGAACGTGATGCCAAACTGCTAGAAGCAGCCAAAGCAGAACTGAACGCACAAGTTGCGGCAACTAAGGAATAACCATGGCAATTGAACTTGATTTGCAACTGGCAGTCGAAAATGAAGAAGGCTTACCTTCTGAGCAAGATTTCCAATTGTGGCTAGATAAGACTATCCCTTTATTTCAGCCTCAAGCGGAACTGACAATTCGTATTGTCGACGAGCAAGAAAGTCACGAGCTAAACCACGAATACCGTGGTAAAGATAAGCCGACCAATGTGCTGTCTTTCCCATTCGAAGTTCCACCTGGTATGGAAATGGACCTACTAGGCGATTTGATCATCTGTCGCCAAGTGGTTGAAAAAGAGGCAGTAGAGCAGAACAAGCCTCTACTAGCACATTGGGCGCATATGGTTGTACATGGCAGCTTGCATCTGCTAGGTTATGACCATATCGAGGATGATGAAGCTGAAGAGATGGAATCCCTCGAAACAGAAATCATGCAAGGTATGGGTTATGAAGACCCGTATATTGCTGAAAAAGAGTAACTTTGGTTGCTCGACAGGGAAAGGCGAACCACCCGGATAACCATCTCGTGCTCGTCTTTCTATGTGAGCTATCACACATCTGATAGCGTTACTTAATTGAGAAACAATGAACGAAGATAATTCTCCCTCTTCTAATGAAGGCAAGAAAGAAAAGGCAGAAGGTCCGAGTAGAAAGTCCTTCTTTGAACGTCTAGGTCAACTATTTCAAGGCGAACCAAAAGACCGCCAAGAGCTTGTGGATGTAATCCGCGACTCAGAAATCAATGATCTGATTGACCACGACACCCGCGACATGCTTGAAGGTGTTATGGAAATCTCCGAAATGCGCGTGCGTGACATTATGATCCCGCGTTCGCAAATGGTTACTGTTGAGCGCACAGACGATCTAGATACTTTGATCGCACTGATCACTGATGCTCAACACTCTCGCTACCCTGTGATCAGCGAAGATAAAGACCATGTGGAAGGCATTCTACTAGCGAAGGACTTACTCAAATACTTGGGCTCAGGCAGTAACCCATTTGATATCGAAGAAGTAATTCGACCAGCAGTCGTGGTACCGGAAAGTAAACGCGTCGACCGCCTGCTAAAAGAATTCCGTGAAGAACGTTATCACATGGCGATTGTTGTCGATGAATTCGGTGGTGTTTCTGGTCTTGTGACTATCGAAGATATCCTTGAAGAAATCGTAGGGGATATTGAAGATGAGTTTGATGACGATGAAGAAACCGATATCCGTAAGCTGAGCAAACACACGTTTGCTGTCAGAGCTCTGACAACCATTGAAGAGTTTAATGAGACATTCGGTACCAACTTCAGCGATGAAGAAGTGGATACCGTTGGCGGCATGGTAATGACTGCTTTTGGTCACCTACCATCGCGTGGCGAAGTCGTGGATATTGAAGCATACAGCTTCAAAGTAACGGCTGCCGACAACCGTCGTGTCATTCAACTTCAAGTGACGATTCCAGACGAAGAAAAGCTGGTTGAAGCCACTCAAGAGTAACGCGATACCCTAACATCGGGAATATCAGAAAAATAAAATGATGAATGTACTCTTTCATCGCCTCAAGCGGCCCTTAGTGGCCGCTTTTGTTGGCGCCTCCACTACCCTAGCATTTGCCCCTTACCAGTTATGGCCAATCGCCATACTCAGCCCTGCCATTCTACTTATTCTTCTTGCAAACCAATCACCTAAGCGCGCGCTTTGGATCGGTTATGCCTGGGGGTTAGGTCAATTTGCGACGGGTGTAAGCTGGGTTTACGTCAGCATTGCTGGCTTTGGCGGCATGCCGCTAATTGCAAACCTCTTCCTTATGGGCCTACTGATCGCTTACCTGTCGGTTTACACCGGCCTGTTTGCATGGCTTAGCAACAAGTTCTTCCCAGAATTTACCCTAAGCAAAGCACTGCTTGCAGCCCCTGCATTATGGCTAGTCACCGACTGGCTACGCGGCTGGGTAATGACAGGCTTCCCTTGGCTATGGCTTGGCTACAGCCAAATTGATGCGCCATTGGCTAGCTTTGCGCCTATTGGTGGTGTAGAGCTATTAACCCTGTTTATCATGATCAGTGCTGGCGCATTGGCGTACGCATGGATCCACAAGCAATGGTTAATGCTCCTCATCCCTGCGGTGCTATTAAGTGCGGGCTTTGGTATCCGTCAGTACGATTGGGTCGCTCCACGTGTGGAAGACACCACCAAAGTTGCGCTGATCCAAGGTAACGTTGACCAGAACCTAAAATGGCTACCGAGCCAACGCTGGCCAACCATCATGAAATACGCAGACCTCACTCGTGAGAACTGGGATGCTGACATCATCGTATGGCCAGAAGCCGCGATCCCTGCATTTGAAATTGAAGTACCATCGTTCCTAAGAAACATTGATGCTGCTGCGAAGATGAATAACAGCGCAATCATTACTGGTGTCGTTAACCAAGGTGAAGATGGCCAGTTCTACAACAGCATTCTATCGCTCGGTGTGAATCCATACGGCGATTACAGCTTTGATATGGATAAGCGCTACCATAAACACCACCTATTACCATTTGGTGAGTTTGTGCCGTTTGAAGATGTACTGCGTCCACTAGCACCATTCTTCAACTTACCGATGTCATCGTTCAGCCGTGGCGACTTTGTTCAGCCAAACATCGTGGCGAACGGTAAGCATATGGCCCCAGCACTGTGTTATGAAATCATCTTCAGCGAACAAGTGCGCCAGAATGTTACCGACGATACTGATTTCATTCTAACGCTGTCTAATGATGCGTGGTTTGGTCATTCGATTGGTCCATTGCAACACATGGAAATCGCTCGAATGCGTGCTCTTGAGCTTGGTAAGCCACTTATTCGTTCGACCAATAACGGCGTAACAGCGGTAACCGACCACAAAGGTAAAATCATTGAGCAAATCCCTCAATTTGAAACCGCAGTACTTCGTGCAGAGCTTGTTCCTACCGACGGACAAACTCCGTATCGTATCGTGGGCACATGGCCGCTCTACATTTGGGCTGGATTGAGTTTAATGTTGGCTTGGTGGTTACCAAGAAAGAAAAAGTCATAAACGCAAAAAAGAGGCTCTAGGGCCTCTTTTTTATTCCATCACGTTTTAACGTCTCACTATGGTTTCAGTGACTGACGACTAAAGCCAGTATGATTGCACTTAATGCATGGAATGATCACGGTTGGGTGGTTATATGTCGTCTTGTGACCACATTCTTCACAGACTAAAGTACCAAGGCCAATCACCTCGCCTGCTTCATAAAGCCCTTGATGCTCTAAATCATCAAATAGCTCTACCCACTCCACTTTGGTTCTATCAGTAATATCGAGCAGACCTTGCCAAATCGAATCAGCAATCGTGAGATAGAAAGGCCCACTCTTACCTTCTTCATAATTGTCCGAGAACGCTTTTAAATCCGCTTTTACATAAGCTGATATCAATGAGAGTTCGTCTTGGGTCATGTCGTTGGCAGCATCCACCACTTTGCCCGACGTTTCGAATACTTTGTTAACTTCATCCGGACTGTGCTTCAAGGTTTCGATCACATCCTCGAGCATTTCCTCATAACCTGCTTTACGTTTAGGCATAACTGACCTCCATCTTTCCACTACCAAGCATCACTTCAGACGCATGGGTATAGATTGGCTATTGTTGTGATCCCTAGCTTTAGGTATTCTATGACGATCTATTTAAGTCTGTTCTAACCGAACTCACAAATTCCAAGATAACCGGATACCATCGATGCAAGAACAATACAATCCACAAGACCTTGAACAGAAAGTTCAAAAGCACTGGGATGACAACAAGACCTTTGTTGTAAGTGAAGACCCAAATAAAGAAAAATTCTACTGTCTATCCATGTTCCCATACCCAAGTGGTCGACTGCACATGGGTCACGTGCGTAACTATACCATCGGTGACGTAGTATCTCGTTTCCAACGCCTACAAGGAAAAAACGTAATGCAACCAATTGGTTGGGATGCGTTTGGTCTACCTGCAGAAAACGCAGCGGTTAAAAACAATACCGCGCCTGCACCTTGGACTTACGAAAACATCGAGTACATGAAGAACCAACTTAAAATGCTTGGTTTAGGCTACGACTGGGAGCGCGAATTCGCAACATGCACGCCTGAGTATTACCGTTGGGAACAAGAGTTCTTCACAAAGCTTTATGAAAAAGGCCTCGTTTACAAGAAGATGTCTACTGTTAACTGGGATCCAGTTGACCAAACTGTTCTTGCAAACGAACAGGTTGTTGACGGCCGCGGCTGGCGTTCAGGTGCAATCGTTGAGCAAAAAGAGATCCCACAGTGGTTCATCAAAATAACTGAATACGCTCAAGAGCTAATCGATGACCTAGACAAGCTTGAAGGTTGGCCTGAAATGGTGAAAACCATGCAGCGCAACTGGATCGGCCGCTCTGAAGGTGTTGAGCTCACATTTGAAGTGAAAGGTCAACAAGACCTAGAAGTTTACACAACTCGCCCAGACACCCTTATGGGTGTGACGTACGTCGGTATCGCTGCAGGTCACCCTCTGGCAGCAGAAGCAGCTAAGACAAATCCTGGTCTAGCAGCCTTCGTTGAAGAGTGTAAGAACAACAAAGTCGCAGAAGCCGAAATGGCGACAATGGAGAAGAAAGGTATGGCGACTGGCCTTACTGCAATTCATCCATTGAATGGCCGTGAAGTTCCTGTGTACGTTGCCAACTTTGTATTAATGGACTACGGTACAGGTGCTGTGATGGCAGTACCAGCACACGATCAACGTGACTTCGAATTCGCGACTAAATACAGTCTAGACATCGTGCCGGTTATCAAGCCTGTTGACGGCAGCGAGCTAGACATCTCTGAAGCGGCATACACAGAGAAAGGTGTCCTGTTCGATTCAGGTGAATTCGACGGTCTAGAATTCCAAGCGGCGTTCGATGCAATCGCAGCAAAACTTGAAGCAGAAGGAAAAGGCACTAAGACAGTTAACTTCCGCCTCCGTGACTGGGGTGTATCTCGCCAACGTTACTGGGGTGCGCCAATCCCTATGGTAACGACTGAAGACGGTCAAGTTCACCCGGTACCAGCTGACCAACTACCTGTTATTCTTCCAGAAGACGTAGTAATGGACGGCGTTACTAGCCCAATCAAAGCAGACAAAGAATGGGCGAAGACTACTTTCAACGGCGAACCAGCTCTACGTGAGACAGATACGTTCGACACGTTCATGGAATCTTCTTGGTACTACGCACGCTACTGCTCACCGCAAGCTGACGATATCCTAGATCCAGATAAGGCAAACTACTGGCTACCAGTAGACCAGTACATCGGTGGCATCGAGCATGCTTGTATGCACCTATTGTACTCTCGTTTTTTCCACAAACTGCTACGTGATACAGGCTATGTAACGTCTGACGAGCCGTTCAAGCGTCTATTATGTCAGGGCATGGTATTAGCTGATGCATTCTCTTATGAGAACGAGAAAGGCGGTACTGAGTGGGTTGCACCAACAGATGTTGCTGTTGAGCGTGACGGTAAAGGCCGCATCACTTCTGCGAAAGACACTGAAGGCCGCGATGTTACACACTCAGGCATGATCAAAATGTCTAAGTCAAAAAACAACGGTATCGACCCTCAAGAGATGGTAGATAAGTACGGTGCAGACACAGTACGTCTATTCATGATGTTCGCGTCTCCTGCAGACATGACACTTGAATGGCAAGAGTCTGGCGTAGAAGGTGCTAACCGCTTCCTGAAACGTGTTTGGAAACTAGTAAACGAGCACACATCAAAAGGTGCAGCAGAAGCAGTAGATGCAGCAGCACTTTCTGGTGACCAAAAAGCTCTTCGTCGTGATGTTCACAAAACTATCGCGAAAGTGACTGATGATATCGCTCGCCGTCAAACGTTCAACACAGCAATTGCTGCAATCATGGAACTGATGAACAAGCTAGCGAAAGCGCCTCAAGAATCTGCACAAGATCGTGCAATCCTTGATGAAGCGCTAAAAGCTGTTGTTGCCATGCTTTACCCAATCACTCCGCACATCTCATACGAACTATGGGCTGCGCTAGGTGAAGCTGACATCGATAATGCAGCATGGCCAACGTTCGACGAGAAAGCACTGGTTGAAGACGAGAAAACTATCGTTGTTCAAGTAAACGGTAAGCTACGTGCGAAACTGACTGTTGCTGCAGACGCAACGAAAGAACAAGTAGAAGAGCTTGGTCTAAACGACGAAAACGTTACTAAGTTCACAGATGGCCTAACTATCCGTAAAGTAATTTACGTACCAGGTAAACTGTTGAACATCGTTGCAAACTAGTCTTTCGCTAAAAACGAAACGCAGCTTGCAATAACTCAAAGCAACGCGAACCAATTCGCATGCTAGGAGTCATTAAACAGGGTAGTTCGCTACCCTGTTTATTTACCTCAAACCATTCATGCCGAGTGGTTTAAGGTAAATAACCCCTTCAATTTAGGATGAATACGATCAATGCGCTTTTTCTCTTTGATTAAACTACCAGTGGTTTTGGTATTAGCGGGGCTTCTTTCTGCCTGTGGTTTTCACCTTCGTGGCGAGTACTCCGTTCCAGAAGAGCTCCACACCATGTCTTTCACTAGCTATGATGAATACAGCCCATTGACGCGTTACATCCGCGCTCAACTTGAATTGAACAAGGTCGATTTAGTAAAACCGTCATCAAATACTCCGAACCTACACCTTAGTGAAGCGACCATTGACGAGCGTACGCTATCGCTTTACCAAAACAGCCGAGCAGCAGAAAAAGAACTGACTTACGTGGTGAAATACCGCGTGACGATCCCTGGCTTCGGTGCAAAAGATTTCACGACCACTGTTAACCGTAACTACCTAGATAACCCGCTAACTGCACTAGCGAAATCAGTAGAACGTGACGTTATCGAAGATGAAATGCGTCAACAAGCGGCTGGCCAAATGATGCGCCAACTAGGTCGAGTTCGTGCTGAATACGAACAAGGCCACGTTGCTCCTGAAGCGACAAACGCTAACTCTACGAACACAAACTCTTAATCAGAATGCGAATTTTTGCCGACAAGCTGGCTGATCACCTAGCGAAACACATCAAGCAGGTTTACCTGATCTTTGGTAACGAACCGCTGTTAATTCAAGAAAGCCATCAAGCGATCCAAAACATGGCTCGCCAACAAGGCTTTGAAGAAAGACACCGTTTTGCCGTCGACGCCAGCTTAGATTGGAATCAAGTCTATGACTGCTTCCAAGCGCTAAGCCTATTCTCTAGCCGTCAACTGATTGAGCTTGAACTACCAGAGGCTGGTGCAAACGCAGCCATCAGTAAAGAACTGGTCAATCTGTGCGAAATGCTCCATGACGACATCATGTTAGTGGTGGTTGGCAGCAAACTGACTAAAGCACAAGAAAACGCTAAATGGTTCAAAGCACTGAGTGCCAAGGGTGACTGGGTAAGTTGTCTAACACCTGATTTGCAGCGACTGCCAATGTTCGTGCAGGCACGTTGCCGAGCGTTGGGATTAAAAGCGGATCAGCAATCTCTGCAAATGTTGGCACAATGGCACGAAGGTAATTTGTTCGCGCTATCGCAAAGTTTAGAAAAGCTAGCTTTACTCTACCCAGATGGCGAGCTGACGGTAGTGCGTCTTGAAGAAGCGCTGAGCCGCCACAATCACTTTACGACGTTCCATTGGATTGACGCTCTACTAGCAGGTAAAGCAAACCGCGCGCAGCGCATTCTGCGACAGATAGAGGCGGAAGGCATCGAAACCATCATCCTGATCCGAAGCGTACAGAAAGAGTTCAACCAACTACTAAACATGCACCGAGACCTTACTCAAATGGGCATGAGTCAGGTGTTTGAAAAACATCGAGTGTGGCAAAACAAACGCCCATTCTATAATGCAGCGCTGACTCGTCTGTCAGCCTCCCGAATTTGTGCACTTTTGTCTCTTTTGGCGCACGCCGAGATAAAAGCCAAAACCCAATATGATGAGTCTGTGTGGCCAACTATCCATCAATTGAGCCTAGAAACCTGCTCTCCTGATATTAAGCTGGCAATTTAGCTTTTAAAGCGTGATATAGTGCGCGACCAGTTTTAACCCAGCTTAGTTAAAACACCCACAGACAGAAAAGAAAATACCGAGGAAAACCGAGTGCTTCGCGAAGAACTTAAAGACTTTTTAGCCGATAAAGCCGACGACATGAAAGCGGAAGAGATTGTTATTCTAGATGTAGAAGGCAAATCAAGCGTGACAGATTACATGATCATTTGTACTGGCACATCTAAGCGTCACGTTTCATCTATCGCTGATCACGTCGCATCTGAAGTGAAGAAGGCAGGTCTAGAGCCGCTAGGTATGGAAGGCGAAAATGAAGGCGAATGGGTTGTCCTCGACATGGGCGACGCAATGCTTCACGTGATGCAAGAAGAGCACCGCGAGCTATACCAACTAGAAAAACTCTGGGGTTAATCGTTTGAAAATTCAACTAATTGCCGTCGGCACAAAAATGCCAAAATGGGTCGAAGAAGGTTTTCAAGAATACCGTCGTCGTTTCCCACATGATATGCCACTTGAGTTGGTTGAAATCCCTGCGGGTAAACGCGGCAAAAATGCAGACATCGCGCGTATCTTGCAAAAAGAAGGCGAAGCGATGTTGTCAGCCGTACCTAAAGGTGCTCGTATCGTCACACTCGATATCCCAGGCAAAAAGTGGGATACCCCGCAACTGGCCGAACAGCTAGAAGCGTGGAAGCTCGATGGTCGTGATGTGTCGATTCTGATCGGCGGCCCTGAAGGTTTAGCGCCAGCTTGTAAAGCCGCAGCAGACCAAAGCTGGTCACTGTCTGCATTGACACTGCCGCACCCACTTGTGCGCATCGTGATGGCAGAGAGCTTATACCGAGCGTGGAGCATTACTGCTAACCACCCTTACCACCGCGAATAATCGCTACTTAGCTGTAGAGACAAGCGTTAATGATTCGTAAACGCCGCAGTCAAATTCGAGATTACCAAGCAGAAGCGCGTCTATTTTCTAGCCGCGCTATTGTTGCATTTTTAGGTATCGTCATTTTGATGGGCTTGCTGGTTGCCAATATGTACAACATTCAGGTAAACCAGTTTCAAGACTATAAAACCCGCTCTAATGATAACCGCATTAAAGTGGTTCCAATCGCTCCTAACCGTGGTCTTATCTATGACCGCAACGGTGTATTGCTCGCGGAAAACCGTCCAGTCTTCAACTTGGAGCTAACTCCAGAGAAAATCAAAGACATCGACAGTACTATTGAAGCGCTGCAGACCATCCTTGAGATCACGCCAGAACAAGTTGAGCGTTTCCACCGTGAACGTAAGCGCACTCGTCGCTTCAAGTCTGTGCCACTGTTAACTCAATTGAATGAAAACCAAGTCGCTGTTTTCTCAGTGAATCAATACCGTTTTCCTGGTGTTGAAATCAGTGCGACATTGAAACGCTACTACCCATTCAGCGAAGTCCTGACTCACGTCATTGGCTACGTGTCACGAATCAATGACCGCGATATGCAGCGCCTAATCCGTGAAGGAAAAGACGCCAACTACCAAGCGACACGCGACATTGGTAAGTTAGGCATCGAAAAGTATTACGAAGACTTACTGCACGGCACAGCGGGCTACCAAGAGGTTGAAATCAACAGTCGTGGTCGCGTCATTCGTACCCTGAAATACGTTCCGCCTATTGCGGGGAAAGACATCGTCTTAAACCTTGATATCAACCTACAGCTTTACGTGCACCAACTGCTTGATGGCCGACGTGGTAGTGCTGTTGTGCTTAATCCTCGTGATAACGGCGTACTTGCGATGGTTTCAAGCCCAAGTTACGACCCGAACGCATTCGTACACGGTATCTCCGGTAAAGCGTACCGCGCACTACTGAACGACAAGAACCGTCCATTGGTGAACCGTACAACGCTAGGTATTTACCCACCAGCTTCGACCATCAAACCCTTCATTGCTGTAGCAGCGCTGGAAGAAGGAGTCATTACTCCGAAAACCACACGTAATGACCCTGGATACTGGCGTATTCCAAACTCCGACACTCGCCCATTTCGAGATTGGCTGCGTTGGGGGCATGGCCGCGTAGACATCATTAAGTCGATTGAAGAATCGGTCGATACTTTCTTCTACCAAATTGCCTACGACATGGGCATTGATCGGCTATCAAATTGGATGATGATGTTTGGCTTTGGCGATTACACAGGCATCGACATTTACGAGGAAAGTAAAGCCAACATGCCGACTCGTGAGTGGAAGATGGCTCGTCATAAGACGCCTTGGTACAAGGGTGACACGATTCCGGTTGGTATTGGTCAAGGTTACTGGACGGCAACACCAATGCAGATTGCCAAAGCAACCTCAGTACTGGTCAACGAAGGTGCAGTGACCGCTCCTCATTTATTGAAAGCCACAATCGATAATGGCGGTGATTTCGAAGAGCAAGAAAATTCGGAATACGTCACCTACCCACCGATTCAAAATGTGCCAGACAAGTACTGGAATATGGCGAAAGAAGGCATGCGTTTAGTAAACCATGGTACGAAAGGCACCGCTCGTCGCTCTTTCTACAACATGGATTACCAAACGGGTGGTAAATCCGGTACCGCACAGGTCTTTGGCCTTGGTGAAGATGAAGAATACAACGCGGATGAAGTCGCAGAGCACTTACGTGACCACGCCTTGTTTACTGGCTTTGCACCCTTTGATGACCCTGAAGTGGTGGTATCTGTGGTGCTAGAAAACGCCGGTGGTGGTTCAAGTAATGGTGCGCCAGTCGCGAGAAAGATCTTCGACCGAGTCATTATCGGCCCTGAAAAAATTGAACCTGAAGAAGAGCAAAACAACGCGAAGAAAGAGGTAACGCAGTGATGAAAATGGATCCCTCTACAGGCAAAAACCGCGCCCTGTTTGAACGCTTCCATATCGACTTGCCGTTATTACTCGGCATCTTTGCATTGATGGGCTTTGGCCTAGTCATTATGTACAGCGCAAGTGGCCAAAGCTTGGCTATGATGGATCGCCAAGCGATGCGTATGGTGCTGTCTTTAGTAGTCATGATCGTTTTGGCGCAAATCTCACCGAGAACGTATGAGAGTCTCGCTCCGCTGATGTTCGTTGGCGGGGTCATACTCCTCTTTGGGGTGCTGTTCTTTGGTGAAGCATCCAAAGGTGCCCAACGCTGGCTAAACCTTGGCTTCGTCCGCTTCCAACCATCTGAACTTCTCAAGCTTGCCGTGCCTTTGATGGTCGCTCGCTACATCGGCCGCCAACCTCTCCCACCGACATTCAAAACCCTGATTGTGGCGCTGATTATGGTCTGTTTACCGACTATTCTTATCGCCAAACAGCCTGATTTGGGTACCTCTATCCTGATCGCGGCCTCCGGTATTTTCGTTATCTTCCTTGCTGGTATCAGTTGGAAAATCATTGCTGCCGCGGCAGTGGCACTCGGTGGATTTATCCCCATTCTGTGGTTCTTCTTGATGCGTGAATACCAAAAGGTTCGCGTACGAACGCTGTTTAACCCGGAGTCGGACCCACTTGGTGCGGGCTACCACATCATCCAAAGTAAGATTGCAATTGGTTCTGGTGGTATTTCCGGCAAAGGCTGGTTACAAGGCACGCAATCACAATTGGAATTTCTTCCAGAGCGACACACTGACTTTATCTTTGCAGTAATTGCAGAAGAATGGGGTATGATTGGCTTCCTTTGCCTATTAGCCATCTATCTATTCATTATTGGCCGTGGTCTCTACCTCGCGAGCCAAGCGCAAACCGCGTTTGGTCGAATGATGGCAGGCAGTATTGTACTCAGCTTCTTCGTGTATATTTTTGTAAATATCGGCATGGTAAGTGGCATCCTACCTGTAGTAGGCGTACCTTTACCGTTGATCAGTTATGGTGGTACCTCAATGGTGACACTGATGGCTGGTTTTGGCATTCTGATGTCGATCCACACGCACCGAAAAGCATTCTCTAAGGCGACCTAGACCATGCAAAAACGCGCTTTATATTCCTTAGTTTTTTCTGCTGTGATTTTGGCGGGCTGTTCTTCTACCGACCAAAAAACACAGGAAGGCCGTTATGATCTTGAATCCGATGTAGCTCCTGATAAACCACTATCGGTCGAGCACATTGAGGATGCGCATCCTAAATACGAACCTTACAGCTTAGGTGGTAACAGCGATTACAACCTACGCGGTTCGGACTACAAAATCGTTCGTGATGCAAAAGGCTTTACGGAAAAAGGTCGTGCCTCATGGTATGGCAAAAAGTTCCAAGGCCATTTAACCTCGAACGGCGAAATCTACGACATGTACTCAATGACAGCGGCGCATAAAACCCTGCCACTACCGAGCTACGTGAAGGTAACCAATACCGACAATGGCAAGTCAACCGTAGTCCGCGTGAATGACCGTGGCCCTTTCCATGATGGCCGTATCATTGACTTGAGCTACGCAGCGGCACATAAGCTAGATGTCGTGAAAACCGGTACCGCAAACGTAGAGATTGAAGTCATCACGGTAGATAAACCGACAGATGAGAAGTCGCTCGCTGCACACCCGAGATACGTGATTCAGGTTGCGTCATCAAAATATGAAGATCGAGCGCGAACTTTAGGCCAAGAGCTTGGTCAAAAGCTGGATACGGAAACTTTCTTGGAGTCCTCGAAAGATACGTATCGCTTGCTGCTAGGCCCATATACTGACTATTCCCTGACGCAAGCCACTCTGGATAAAGTAAAGTTGCTCGGCTATTCGACCGCATTTATTAAAAAACACAAAACTGACAAATGACCTTGGTGTCATGATTTTCTATGCAGAGCCCCTCTTACATAAGTGGGGATTCTGTTAAGATGTCGGCAGTTAACCAAAAAATTTGAATTACCATGAATAAAAATAAGTTTGTGAAATCTATTCTCGTTTCTACGGTTGCACTATCTGCAACCATCGCTCAATCTGCTTTTGCTTCACCAGTTGTTGTCCCAGATGCACCTCAAATCGCTGCCAAAGGCTACGTTTTGATGGATTACAACTCAGGTAAAGTTCTGGCTGAGAAAGAGATGAACACAAAGTTGTCTCCTGCTAGTCTGACAAAGATGATGACCAGCTACGTAATTGGCCAAGAGCTAGCGCGTGGTAATATTTCAGAAGACGATGATGTGACCATCAGTAAGAATGCTTGGGCGAAAAACTTCCCTGATTCTTCGAAAATGTTCATCGAAGTCGGTACAACGGTTAAGGTTCATGACCTAAACCGCGGCATCATCATTCAATCAGGTAACGATGCTTGTGTGGCAATGGCTGAGCACATTGCTGGCTCTGAAGACGCATTCGTTGATCTAATGAACGCATGGGCAAACACACTGGGTATGAAGAACACGCATTTCGCGAACGTTCACGGCCTAGACAACCCGAACCTATACTCAACGCCTTACGATATGGCACTACTTGGTAAAGCACTGATCCGTGACGTGCCAGACGAGTACCGTATCTACTCTGATAAGAAATTTACTTACAACGGCATCACTCAGTACAACCGTAACGGTCTACTGTGGGACAAGAGCATGAACGTTGACGGTATCAAAACTGGTCACACGAGCAATGCAGGTTACAGCCTAGTAAGTTCTGCAACAGAAGGTCAGATGCGTCTGGTTGCTGTTGTAATGGGTACAAAAGATGCAAACGCACGTAAGTCAGAGAGCAAAAAGCTACTGAGCTACGGTTTCCGCTTCTTCGAAACAGTGGCACCACACAAAGCCGGTGAAACTTTCGTAGAAGAAAAAGTATGGATGGGTAACAAAGACACTGTAGCACTGGGCCTTGACCAAGATACTTACGTGACACTGCCTCGCGGTGAAGCAAAGAACCTAAAAGCAAGCTTCGTACTTGAAAAAGAGCTAGAAGCCCCAATTAAGAAAGGTGATGTAGTTGGTAAGCTATACTATCAAATTGATGGTGAAGATATTGCTGAGTACCCACTAATGGCACTGGAAACAGTGGACCAAGGCAGCCTATTTAGCCGCATGTGGGACTACATCGTATTGTTGTTTAAGAGCTTCTTCTAACAGTCGCTTCTGACCAACAAACAAGTCTGCAAAGCCGCCAACTAGGGCGGCTTTGTTAATCTTGAGTTCACCCTAATTTGACTGTACTATTTCGCACCGCAACGAATACCAACTGGAGTTACCGATATGCTAACCATCAACTCTGATGCAAAATTGAAAGACCTGCTTGAGTTCCCTTGTTCATTTACATACAAGGTAATGGGTCATGCAAAGCCTGAGCTTCCAGAGCTAGTTCTAGAAGTTATCCAGCGCCATGCTCCAGGCGACTACAGCCCAACAGTAAAACCAAGTGCTAAGGGCAACTACCACTCGGTGTCTATCAACATCACTGCAACCTCTATCGAGCAAGTTGAAACCCTATACAAAGAACTGGGTGAAATCGACATCGTACGCATGGTTCTATAATTTTTTGATAAATTAAATTTTTTTTGAAAGCAGCTTAGGCTGCTTTCTTTTTATTTATCATGTAGATAATGCAAAACAGCGAGTCTTTCAGTTAAAAATCTGTTACTCAGCTGTAGAGCATCAGGTTCATCCGGTTTATAATCCAAAAACTTTATATATTAGCGACAGGAATTCCCATGCAACACCAACTTGTTGTGAAACGACTTGGACGCCAAGATTATGAGCCTGTATGGAAGGCGATGCATGAGTTCACTGACCAACGCACAGACGACACGCCTGATGAAGTTTGGTTGGTAGAACACAACCCAGTATTTACACAAGGTCAAGCGGGTAAAGCCGAGCACCTGATTAACACTGGTGATATTCCTGTTGTTCAAAGCGATCGTGGTGGTCAAGTGACTTATCATGGCCCTGGTCAATTAGTCGCGTACTTCCTGATCAACCTACGTCGCAAAAAATTAGGAGTGCGAGATCTCGTTACACACATCGAGAACCTCGTTATTAACACTCTTAAGGCATACAATATCGATTCTGCTGCGCGACCTGACGCTCCGGGCGTTTATGTCGACGGTAAAAAAATATGTTCTCTCGGACTTCGCATTCGAAAAGGATGCTCATTCCACGGCCTAGCGTTGAACGTCAATATGGACTTAGGTCCGTTTTTACGTATAAACCCATGTGGCTATGAAGGAATGGAGATGGTTCAGGTTAGCCAAGTTGGTGGACCAGAAGACATCGAAGCCGTGGAAAAACAACTAATACAAGAACTCGTTACTTTGCTTGATTACGAGCAAGTAGAATTCAGCACAGAAGCACCTTCTCAAGGTAACAAAGCATGAGCAAACCAATCCAGATGGAAAAAGGCGTTAAATACCGCGACGCCGACAAGATGGCATTGATTCCCGTAAAGAACATGCCTTCAGAGCAGAAAGAAGTGCTACGTAAGCCTGATTGGATGAAGATCAAGCTACCAGCCGACAGCCAACGTATTCAAGACATCAAATCAGCGATGCGTAAGAACAACCTTCACTCTGTATGTGAAGAAGCATCTTGCCCTAACCTAGCTGAGTGTTTTAACCACGGTACGGCCACTTTCATGATCCTTGGCGCGATTTGTACTCGCCGTTGCCCTTTCTGTGACGTTGCCCATGGTCGCCCGCTTCCTGTTGAAGCTGAAGAGCCTAAAAAGCTAGCGAGAACCATCGCAGACATGAAATTGAAGTACGTTGTAATCACTTCAGTTGACCGTGATGACTTGCGTGATGGCGGTGCTGAGCACTTTGCTAACTGTAACCGCGAGATCCGCGAACTAAACCCGCACATCAAGATTGAAACGCTGGTTCCTGACTTCCGTGGTCGTATGGATGTGGCACTTGATCTTATGAAAGACAACCCGCCAGATGTCTTCAACCACAACCTAGAAACGGCACCTCGTCTGTACCGTAAAGCTCGCCCAGGCGCGAACTACAAGTGGTCACTACAATTGCTGCAAAAATTCAAAGAGCAGCATCCAAATGTACCGACGAAATCAGGTCTAATGATGGGCCTTGGTGAAACGAAAGAAGAGATCGTCGAAGTACTGAAAGACCTTCGTGCACATGGCGTAACTATGCTGACTCTTGGTCAGTACCTAGCGCCAAGCCGTCACCACTTGCCAGTAGAACGTTACGTTCCACCTTCAGAGTTTGACGAGCTAAAAGAAATCGCCCTAGAACTTGGCTTCACCCACGCAGCGTGCGGTCCATTCGTTCGTTCTTCTTACCATGCCGATATGCAGGCTCAAGGTATCGAGATTAAATAAGCACTCGCTTGTTTTGAAAAGAAAGGTTGGCTTAGTGCCAACCTTTTTTGTCTCTGCTGAATCTAAACTACTGTCGCCTGGATAACGAGCCTATCTCCTCAAACCAATAGCGCATCATTCCGAAGAGCCTAGGCGATATCAGGAATCTCGCTTCAACGCGCTCTAAGCTGATATTTCCATACGCTAGAAAAACAAAAAGGCCCTCAAATGAGGACCTTTCATCAATCAAATAATCAAACCGAATCACAGAAATAGAACGAGTCCGCCTGAGTTATTTTCAAAAAACGTTACGCGTAAACTGGTAGACGCTTACAGATTTCTAGAACTTTCTGTTTTGTTGCTTCGATAACTTCTTCGTTGCCGATGTTATCTAGAACGTCACACATCCAGTTTGCTAGCTCTTTCGCGTCATCTTCAGTGAAGCCGCGACGAGTAATTGCTGGCGTACCAACACGGATACCAGACGTTACGAATGGGCTGCGTGGGTCGTTTGGAACAGAGTTCTTGTTTACTGTGATGTTTGCTGCACCTAATGCTGCATCTGCATCTTTACCAGTGATGTCTTTGTCGATTAGGTCAACTAGGAATAGGTGGTTCTCAGTACCGTTAGAAACGATCTTGTAGCCACGCTCTTGGAATTGACCGACCATTGCTTTCGCGTTTTTCACAACGTTAGCTTGGTAAGCTTTGAATTCAGGCTCCATCGCTTCTTTGAACGCTACCGCTTTACCAGCGATAACGTGCATTAGAGGACCACCTTGACCGCCAGGGAATACTGCTGAGTTCAGCTTCTTGTAGAGCTCTTCACCTTCGTTAGAAAGGATAAGACCGCCACGAGGACCTGCTAGCGTTTTGTGCGTAGTCGTAGTTACTACGTGAGCGTGTGGAACTGGTGTTGGATACTCGCCAGCTGCGATTAGACCAGCAACGTGTGCCATGTCTACGAATAGGTAAGCGTCAACTTTGTCCGCGATTTCACGCATGCGTTTCCAATCAACGATTTGTGAGTAAGCAGAGAAACCACCGATGATCATCTTAGGCTTGTGCTCAAGCGCTAGCTGTTCCATCTCGTCGTAGTTGATTTGACCTGCTTCGTCGATACCGTAAGGAATCACGTTGTAGTGCTTACCAGAAAAGTTTACTGGAGAACCGTGAGTTAGGTGACCACCGTGCGCTAGGCTCATACCTAGAACTGTGTCGCCTGGGTTTAGAAGCGCCATGTAAACTGCGCTGTTTGCTTGAGAACCTGAGTGAGGCTGTACGTTCGCGTACTCACAACCGAACAGTTGGCATGCACGATCGATTGCCAGAGCTTCAGCTTTATCTACGTACTCACAACCGCCGTAGTAACGCTTGCCTGGGTAGCCTTCAGCGTATTTGTTCGTTAGCTGAGAACCTTGAGCTTCCATTACACGTGGACTTGTGTAGTTTTCAGAAGCGATTAGTTCAATGTGTTCTTCCTGGCGAAGTGTTTCTTCCTGGATAGCTGCGAACAGTTCCGCATCGTAATCTGCGATGTTCATATCACGCTTAAGCATCTGTATCTCCTGATTCAGATTGGTACTGAAAGTTGCAAAAAAACTGGATAACGACCTAACGCAAACGTTTTCGTCGACCTAATGGCGCGCATTCTACATAATTTGATCTAGGTCATAAAGAGAAATTTACAATTTTTCTCATGCAGTTTTTCCATGGTGACAAGCAAGAAATATCATGACGATGTTGCAATCGTTTAACCATGATCCGTTGACTGTCAATTTTGTGCTTTACACCCTGTAAAACGACAATTACATAGGTTTACCGCAAATTTTACCCTCTAGCTACCGAAAAGATCATCTTTTTACTACTATGCACGCCCGATTTATCACTAACGACTGCATAATAGATGGAAAAACACTCAAGAAAAGAAGACTGGATGGCAATTCTTACGGGGACCTTTTTGGTCGCTCAAGGCGTTTTCTTTCTCCAATCCGCGAACCTCTTAACCGGAGGCACCACAGGATTGGCTCTGCTTATTAGCCAATTTACACCTTTTACGTTTGGTGTGCTGTACTTTTTAGCCAACTGTCCTTTTTACTTGCTAGCATGGAAACGCTTCGGCCGTCATTTTGCGATTAATAGTGCAATTTCTGGCGCTTTGGTTTCTATCTTTGCGGATAATCTGTATTTGCTGATCTCACTCGAGTCGATTAATGAGATTTACTGTGCAGTTGCTGGCGGGCTGTTGATGGGCTTGGGTATGTTGATCCTGTTCCGTCACCGTTCAAGTTTGGGTGGCTTCAACGTGCTGTGCTTGTTCATTCAGGACAAATTCGGTATTTCGGTCGGGAAATCTCAGATGGCGATCGACGCGTGTATTTTGTTTGCGTCTTTCTTCTTCGTCACACCTTGGGTGATCGGCTTATCGATTCTTGGCGCCTTCGCACTGAACCTTGTACTTGCAATGAATCACAAACCGCATCGCTACTCAGTAAGTTACGGTTCATAGGATGAAAAAATAAAAGGCTTTGGGGAGCACTCCAAAGCCTTTTTTAGGACCGGATTCTTTAGGGGAAGCTTAATTTTAACCTTCAATCAGCAAGATGCGAGTTTCGTAAGGACGCAGTACTTGGTGATTGGAAGCAATCGCGCTGGTCGCATTCTGATAGTTGGAAAGCAGATTTTTGGCTTTGTTCATATCCAAGCGCTCTGGTAATGCACACTCCACTGCTTCGCCGTAGTAGTTGTTAATACACAGCAGCGTTTGCTTGTCGTTCTGACGTGCGTAAGCAAAAATACGTTTGTGCTCAGGCAGTAAGTCTTCGTAACGACCATCGGTGATGACTGGAACCTGTTTACGCAGCTCAATCAAGCGCTTGTAGAAGTAGAACACTGAGTTCAAATCAGCAATCGCGGTATCCGCGTTGATCTCAGAATAGTTCTGAGCCACCTCTAGCCACGGCGCGCCTTTAGTAAAGCCCGCATGTTTCGCGCTGTTCCATTGCATTGGAGTACGTGAATTATCACGCGACTTCTGCGCCAAAATCGCCATCATGTCGTCGTGAGATACGCCATCGCGATTGACCATGATGTCGTACATGTTCGTGCTTTCAACATCGCGATATTGGCTGATTTCGGTGTAACCTGGGTTGGTCATCCCGATCTCTTCACCTTGGTAAACATAAGGCGTACCTTGCATCATGTGTACCGATGCAGCAAGCATTTTGGCAGACTCGACGCGGTATTGTTCGTCGTTACCTAACCGGCTCACAACGCGTGGTTGGTCGTGGTTACACCAAAATAGCGCGCCCCACCCTTTGCCATTTAAGCCGATTTGCCAATGGTTGAAGATCTGTTTCAGTTGGATGAAGTCAAACGGCGCTTTCGTCCACTTATCACCATTCGGGTAATCGACTTTCAAGTGGTGGAAGTTGAACACCATCGACAGCTCTTTGCCATCTTGCGCTGAATACTGCTGACAATGCTCTAGCGTGGTGGACGACATTTCACCCACCGTCACGCTGCCATATTTTTGGAACACGGCTTCACTGATCTCTTGAAGGTATTCGTGCACACGTGGACCATCCGTGTAGAAACGGCGACCATCACCAATATCGTCACTTGGAAAATCTTGCTGCTTGGAAATCAGGTTGATAACGTCAAGACGGAAACCATCCACACCTTTCTCTGCCCAGAAGCTGATGACTTCTTTCACTTCTTCACGCACTACCGGGTTTTCCCAGTTTAAGTCCGCTTGCTCTTTAGCAAAAAGGTGCAAATAGTACTGGCCCGTTTTTTCATCCAGTGCCCAAGCATTGCCACCAAACTTAGATTGCCAGTTGTTTGGCTCTGCGCCATCAACCGGATCTTTCCAGATGTAGTAATCACGGTATGGACTGTTTTTGTCACCCAGTGCTGATTGGAACCACTTGTGCTCTGTCGAAGTATGGTTGACCACGACATCCATGATGATTCGAATACCCAGCTGGTGAGCCTCCGCCAACAGGGTATCTAAATCTTGCATAGTGCCGAAATCTGGGTTGATCGCATAGTAATCGGAAATGTCATAACCGTTGTCGATCATTGGTGATTGATAAACCGGCGTCAGCCAAATCGCATCCACACCAAGGTGTTTTAGATAGTCCAGCTTAGAAATGATCCCTTTGATATCGCCCGTGCCTTTACTTCCACTGTCACAAAAGCTTTTTGGGTAAATTTGGTAGATGGTTGCGGTTTTCCACCAGCTCTCATCATGCTTGGTCATTGCCATTTCTAACGCTCACTTATCATTAAACGGAAACTTAAAAATCTTAAAAAATAGAGGAGATAAACGAGGCAGCCAAATCACTGCCTCAGTTTGAATTACGCGTTAGCGGTTTCTAACTCACCTTTCATCTGTGCGCGCTTATACAACACAAGCGTCAGCGCTACTGGGACGACAATCGCCACCAACATCGCCAGAGCAAATACGCCCCAGAACTGTGGTTGGATAGACAAGATGCCCGGCAAACCGCCCACACCAATACCATTCGCCATCACACCTGCGCTGCCACAGATAGCTGCAGCAATCGCACTGCCGATCATCGCGCTTAGCATTGGGAATTTGTATTTCAAGTTGATGCCGTACATCGCAGGCTCTGTCACACCAAGGTAAGCAGAGATAGCCGCAGGCACCGAGATATCACGCTCGCCGTGTTTTTTACTGATGATAATGATGCCGACTACTGCAGACGCTTGAGCAATATTTGAAAGTGCAATCAGAGGCCAGATTGGCGTGCCACCTAGCTCTTGCATCAGTTGAAGGTCAACCGCGTTGGTGGTGTGGTGAATACCAGTAATCACCAATGGCGCGTATAGGAAACCGAAGATGGTTGAGCCAATCATTGCGAAGTCACCCGTCATGGCTGCTTTTGCTGCGAAAGCAACGCCGTCACCCAACATGCGACCGAATGGACCAATGATAGAGTGCGCAAGAATCACAGACACAATGATAGAAACAAACGGCACGACCACTAGGTAAAGGTAAGACGGAATGATGCGCTTTAAATTGGTTTCTATGAACGCCAAGGCAACACCCGCTAACATCGCAGGAATCACTTGCGCTTGGTAGCCCACTTTCTCGATAGCGAATAAGCCAAAATCCCATACTTCAGGCACTTGCTTACCAATTAGGTAGGCGTTCATTAACTGTGGCGAAACCAGTGTGACACCCAATGTAATACCCAGAATCGGAGTACCACCGAGCTTTTTCACTGTCGACCAACACACGCCAACTGGCAGGAAGAAGAAGATTGCTTCACCAATTAGCCATAAGAAAGAGTGTACCGTTGCCCAAAACTGGCTGATTTCCGTGAGCGTTTGGCCATCAAACATCTTGATGTCGCCAATCACGTTACGGAAGCCAAGAATCAAACCACCAGTGATGATCGCAGGTAACAGTGGTACAAAGATTTCAGCAAGGTGGGAAATACCACGCTCAACGATGTTCATGTTTTGACGAGCGGCGTTCTTAGATTCATCTTTGCTCGCTTCACTTTTACCACTTAACTCGATCAGTACCTTGTATACCTCATCGACTTCCGTGCCGATCACCACTTGGAACTGACCTGCGTTGGTAAAACAGCCTTTCACCATAGGCAGTGCATCTAACTGTTTGGTATCGGCTTTATCTGTGTCATTCAACACGAAACGTAAGCGGGTTAAGCAGTGGCTAACACTGGCAATATTGTCCGATCCCCCGACCAGCTCAATAAGACGCTCTACATCTTGACGCGCAATCTTACTCATAACTTTGTCCACCCTGTACTGGATACATTCAATTCGTCGTATTATTTTTATTTTGGGAACATTCCCATTTGATAATTTTAATAATGCCAGCTCGCTTTAAAAAACAAAATGGGAACAGTCCCATTGATTGAGAATGATCACAGTATAATTTTAGAGCAGATTGTCGACAGGTGGATTAATGGCGGATCGGTTGCTGGGTAAAATGCACCACAGACTCATCACCGTTTAACTGATTGATCAGCATCTTAGCGGCTTTCTCACCGGCATGTGCATAGCCCGGATCCACGCTGAAGACATTTGGAAAAAGGAACGAGAGTAGTTCGTTGCCCCCCACACCAGTGACCACCACATCTTCACGTCCGATTTCTTGCAGACGTTTGATCACACCGAGAGCGATAGTGTCACTGGCACAAGCGATGGCTTGCGTATCGGGTTGAAGAACTTGATCCACCAGCTGGTAGGCGCTTTCGTGGCTAAGTTTGCCGGTTTGAAAACAAGGTTCAACACGCTTTTGCTCACACCAAGCGTGGTAAGCATTTAGACGAGCAAGGCCCGTTGTGCGATCTTCTGGGTCAACGCCGATGTAGGCAATACGAGAAATAGATTGCTGTTCCAGATGGGAGAGCGCCATGTCGATAACACCTTGGTTATCATAGTTGATCGAAGAAACCAATTGAGTGTCCATGGCGATCACGACAATGCGATTGCCCCACTCCGCTAACGCTTGCTCATCACACCCAGTAAAGCCAAACACGATCACCCCATCGACATTGCGACGTTTAAGAACGTCCAAATGCTCGTTGGTTTTATCGCGAGCGAACTGGCTCTCCATGATCACCACGTCGTACCCTGCCGAGTACAAAGCACTAAGCATAGTGCCAACGGCACGGTTTTCTGATGGGGAATCGAGACGAGAAATGATCACGCCGACCACTTTCTGGCTGCCACCACGCATCGATTGTGCTGATTTGGATGGCACATAGCCTGATTCACGAATGATTTGTTCAACCTTCTCACGCGTTTGCGGTTTTACCTTGGGATCATTGGTAAGTACACGGCTAACCGTCGATTTGCCCACGCCAGCCAATTTCGCGATATCAAGAATGGTGAGTTTTTTGCTCATAAGTGTTCAGACTAAAAGAAAGAATCAAACAAAAGGGAAGCAGCGGCTTCCCTTATCTCAATCAGTAATGAAGATTACTTGTTTAGGTACGCAGGCACATCGGCAATGCTATCAAGTACAGCCGTAGCAATCGCTTCGCCTTGTTCCGTTACTGGTTTACCAGTACGAACCAAAATCTTAGTGCCAACGCCTGCCGCCTCTGCTGCCATCATGTCTTCGGCTTTGTCGCCGATCATCACAGATTTCTCCATGTCGATCTTCAAGAAGTCACGCGCAGAAATGAACATGCCTGGTTTTGGCTTGCGGCAGTCACAATCTTGCTTGTACTCACCGATGCCATGCTCAGGATGATGTGGGCAGTAGTAAATGCCGTCGAACTCAACGCCATTGTCAGCAAAGTTCCAATCCATCCATTGAGTCAGAGACAAGAAACGGTCTTCGCTGAATTTACCACGTGCAATGCCAGATTGATTGGTCACAAGCACCAACAGGTAGCCTTTCTCTTTCAGCGCTTTTGTCGCTTCAAACACACCGTCAA
This sequence comes from Vibrio campbellii CAIM 519 = NBRC 15631 = ATCC 25920, assembly GCF_002163755.1. Lineage (NCBI taxonomy): Bacteria > Pseudomonadati > Pseudomonadota > Gammaproteobacteria > Vibrionales > Vibrionaceae > Vibrio > Vibrio campbellii. The sequence goes on along the minus strand of NZ_CP015863.1, from coordinate 803,028 downwards.
TGTACTCAAAATCATGTTCATCATGAACGTAACCGTGGTCAACGTTAATCACGCCGTCACGATCGATAAAAACAGCAGGTTTTGCCAAAACGTATTTCTCTATTTACTCGGTTTCATCAGATTATTACATACCTTATAAGCACTCACACTATCTAATTGGTGTAAGTTCGCGACAAAACAGTTGATTTGCCGTCCGAGAATCGGTAAATCTTAAGTATCCCTCTTAATTGCTTCCTTCTAGCGCACATCCTCTGTTTTACGCTTCCTGCAGAACATCCATACATTTAGACGTCTAGACGTAAAAATATCTATTGACTTACTACTGCTTAACCCATAGCATCAACTGAGAATTGAGATAGAGTTCAAAATTTACTCCTGTTAAAAGCCGTTTTTAACAGCGAAGTTCCCAGTATCTCTGTGCAGGTTGAAACATGATAGAAATAAAAAACGTCAATAAAGTGTTCTACCAAGGCAGTAAGGAAATTCTTGCCCTTAAGGACATTAACCTAGATATCGCGAAGGGCACCATCTTTGGTGTTATCGGTTCATCGGGCGCGGGTAAAAGTACCCTCATCCGTTGTGTAAACATGCTGGAAGCTCCAACTTCAGGTTCCATCATCGTAGATGGCGTTGACCTAACCAAATTAAGCAAAAAGCAATTGGGAGAAACTCGCCGCAACATCGGGATGATCTTCCAACACTTTAACCTGCTGTCGTCTCGCACCGTTTTCGACAATGTCGCACTCCCTCTTGAGCTAGCAGGTAAAGACAAAGCGCAAATCACAACAAAAGTGACTGAGCTTCTTAAGCTCGTTGGTCTTGCAGACAAGCATGAAAGCTACCCAGCAAACCTCAGTGGTGGTCAAAAGCAACGTGTGGCTATCGCTCGTGCATTGTCATCAGACCCTAGCGTGCTACTTTGTGACGAAGCAACCAGCGCGCTGGACCCTGCAACGACGCAGTCCATTTTAGAACTGCTTAAAGAAATCAACCGCAAGCTAGAAATCACCATTCTACTGATCACTCACGAAATGGAAGTGGTTAAGAGCATCTGTCACGAAGTGGCGATCATCGGTGATGGTGAGCTAGTAGAAAAAGGTACCGTGGGTGAAATCTTCGCGCATCCGAAGACCGCACTGGCACACGAGTTCATTCGCTCTACTTTGGATCTTTCTATCCCAGAAGATTACCAAGCACGCTTACAAACCACGCGCGTAGAAAACAGTTACCCATTGGTTCGCCTAGAATTTACTGGCGCTACCGTAGATGCCCCTCTGATGACGCAAATCGCTCGTAAGTTCAACATCGATGTGAGCATCCTAAGTTCCGATCTGGATTACGCTGGCGGCGTGAAGTTCGGCATGATGGTCGCGGAGCTGTTTGGTAACGAAGAAGACGATAACGCAGCGATTGAGTTCCTGCGTGAGCACAACGTGAAAGTAGAGGTACTTGGCTATGTCCTTTAATACGATTTCTGAATGGCTGAGCTTAAACAGCAACCTACTTTTTGGCGCAACATGGGAAACCCTTTACATGGTTGCGGTTGCAGGCATCGTTGGTTTTGCAGTGGGCATTCCACTCGGCGTCATTCTGCACACCACTAAAAAAGGTGGCTTGCTGGAAAACACCAAACTTAATCGCGTGCTTGGCGCCATTGTTAACATCGGTCGCTCGGTTCCTTTCCTAGTACTGATGGTTGCGATTATTCCAGTAACCAAACTGTTGGTTGGCACCTTCATCGGTACAACAGCAGCGATTGTTCCTTTAACCATCGGGGCTATCCCATTTGTGGCGCGTCTGATTGAAGGTGCACTACTGGAAGTACCGTCAGGTTTGGTTGAAGCAGCGCAATCTATGGGCGCGACACCAACACAAATCATCACAAAAGTTCTGCTTCCTGAAGCAATGCCGACTATTGTTAACTCAGTAACCATTACTCTAGTAACGCTAGTGAGCTACTCAGCAATGGCGGGTACGGTAGGCGGCGGTGGTCTTGGTGACGTAGCTATCCGTTATGGCTTCCACCGCTATGACGTAGTGATCATGGCAGTAACCGTCGTGATGCTGATTGTTCTAGTACAAATTATTCAGTCTATCGGTGATGCAATCGTACGCCGCGTAGACCACAGATAAGAATTGAAAATACCAATTATAAGGAGATAAAGATGAAATTTAGCCTTAAGAGTCTTTTGACTGTTGCAACTGCTGCTTCTGCACTGGTTCTTGCTGGTTGTGGTGACAAAGAAGTCGACGTGAACAAAGTAAAAGTTGGCGTAATGGCAGGTGCGGAAGCACAGGTTGCTGAAGTTGCAGCAAAAGTTGCGAAAGCGAAATACAACCTGGATGTTGAGTTGGTTACCTTTACCGATTACGTAACACCAAACGCAGCGCTGGATGATGGCTCAATCGACGTAAACGCGTTCCAACACAAGCCATACCTAGATCAGCAAGTAAAAGATCGTGGCTACAAATTAGTGACTGCTGGTAACTCTTTCGTATACCCAATCGCTGGTTACTCTAAACAAGTAAAATCAGTGGATGAAATCGAAGATGGCGCACGCATCGCTGTTCCAAACGATCCTACGAACCTAGGTCGTTCTCTTCTGCTTCTTGAGCAACAAGGTCTTATCGAACTGCGTGACGGCGTTGATCTACTGGCAACGGTACGTGACATCGTAGGTAACCCGAAAAACATCACAATCGTAGAGCTAGATGCAGCACAGCTTCCACGTTCTCTTGATGACGTAGCGATTTCTATCATCAACACAACTTACGCAAGCTCAATCGACCTAACGCCAGAGCGTGATGGTATCTTCGTTGAAGACAAAGAGTCTCCATACGTAAACCTAATCGTTGCTCGTGAAGACAATGTTCAAGCCGCTAACGTACAAAACTTCGTGAAAGCATACCAAACTGATGAAGTTTACGAAGCAGCGAAAGACATCTTCAAAGGTGGCGTAGTTAAAGGTTGGTAATCCCCTCTTTCTACAAAACTTGAAACTTAAAAAGGGTGCTCATCGGAGCGCCCTTTTTACATCTGTTTTGATTACTGCTTTACCGCTAGAACATCTGAACTTCGTTTTTCTCAACGTCCTTTTGCATCTGTTCTGGCTGCGAATCCAATTGAGGATGCTTGAACACATAAGGCGCTAGAAACGCAGTAAAAGGAATAGTCAGCACAATCCCCACACTACCCGCCAACGCGTTCACGACTGCGAGGCCCACCAGCGGCATATTCATAAACTGACTCGCCGGCATGTTAAGCCCCCACACCATCATGATAGTCGTCAACGAACCACCAGCAAACGCCAAGATCAAGGTGTTAGTCATGGTACCCATGATGTCTCGACCAATATTCATCGAGGCTTTAACCAGTTGTTTTGGTTTAAGCTTAGGATCGGTTTGTTTGAGCTCCGCGTACGCCGATGCAATCGAAATCGCCACATCCATAACGGCCCCAAGTGCAGCAACGACAATCGTCACGAACATCAACCAACGAATACCCATCTTCACCGACGTTAGGTAAATTACGTCTTCGCCTTTGTCGAGGTAAATACCCGACAAGTGCGCCATTTCGCCAAACCACTGCGCCATGACACCCGCAGCTATCACACCCAATAACGTGCCACCCATGGCGCATAAACTCTTCCGGTTATAGCCAGAGACGAGAATAAAGCTGACCACGATGATCACAACCATCAATAAGATGCTGACCAGCATTGGATTCCAACCTGCAAAAATACTCGGCACCAACACACCAACGATCAAGGCAGCAGTGAAATAAAGCGCGACCATCGAGTTGATGCCCTCTTTCTTACCAAAGCTCAGCAGCAGCGCACAAAACAGCGCAAGCATAAGGTAAATCGCGTCTGATCGTTTGTGGTTATAAGCCCAATAGACGGTGCCATTGGTGGTTTCGCGGATCATCATAATGAAGGTATCACCTTCACTGACATACACGTTGTGCTGACGACTAAGAGGATTGGTGACTTCCACCTCTAAGCCTTCGCTCTCTCCATCAAGGATTTTTGCCATGAAGACTTGTTTACCTGTCATCACATCTGGCACGAGCGGATCTGGCGCAACATGGTTTGAGATAGAACGCGTGACGGTTGCTTCAACAAACTCTTGTTGCTGATGAGATTTAGGACGGAAATCTTCACTCCACGAAGAAGAAAACTGAAAGATAAGCGTGGAGATAAGGGTAATCAGTAGGGTGAAACCCCATCGGTTATAGATTCTTTTGATCATGAAGCACTCTTCTACATCACTCACTAAACGGGCTTTGCCTCTGGTGAGTAAAATTAGGCGCGGTAAAGATTACCGCGCCCACATGCAGGATTAATGAGTTGGGTTACAACCTGCGACTTTCTCATCAAGGGTCGCTGCGTCTTTGTTAGGGTTAACAAAGTAGCTAGACGAATCATTGATGTTCACAGACTTAACAATCGCTGGGTATTTCGGGTTTTCTAAATCAATCGAGACACAGATTTCCATGTTCTTCAATTGTTCCCACAGCGCTTTACCTTCGCCTTCACGCAGGGTCGTGATATCACCACTTGGTAGGTATTGAGTGAACGACCAGTTACCAAGACTGCCACTGAAATCTGCCACGTTGATACCTTTGTGCCCTTCAACATAAGCCGTCAGCATGTCGCGAATTGCGTAAACTTGCTCGTTCACTGAGTCATAGAACACGTCGTCTTTGCTTGCCCAGCCATACTTCTGGATTTGCGAACCAAAGCGGTAGCTGTTCATCGCCACTTTGTAGGTCGCGTTTGGATCGAACTGCTCACCACCAATGCTGGTAATATTCACACGGCTACCTTCATTCGTTACTGCGTTGTTCTCATCCATCTCAAGAGACGGCTTACTCAGATCCACAGTGAACTCGATATCACCATCGAATTGATCGTAAAGATAAGCTGGCGCGCCTTTCTTGAACGATACGGTAATATCACCCGGTTTATATTGGTTGAAGTAAGAGTACGACCACTCAATGAAGCGTTTTAGGTTCGTACCTGTCATCTCTACGCCAAGTAAGGTGTTATCGTACTTGTACAAGTTGGTCGACTTACCTTTGGTGTAAACTTCGTTGTCGATTAAGTTAGATTGATCAGAGAACAACGACGCAGCAGAGACAATCGCACCATTACCCTCACCCATCGCCTCTTCAATTTTCTGCATTTGGATTTGGTTAATCACATCCATCAATGGCGTATCAACGACTTTCGCTAGGTGAATCGTCGAGTACAAACGCTCTGCGGTGTAATTGTAATCCGTTGCTGTCGCTTCGTCTGGGTAACCCGTTGCACTTGGTGTGAAGTTACCTGTCACACGCCCCAATTCACGAGTTGCGTCTTCAACCGAGATATCGTGCACGTATTGGAATTTCGCTTGCAGTGCTTGCTCTTCTTCAACTTTCTTCGTGCCAATGTTGGTCAATGTGGTGTCTTCCATCGTCCACTTGCCATCGACTTTCTTCAATTGAATTTCAGCTTTCGCTAGGTAAGCACCCCACTTGCCCGGCTCAATGATTTTCACGCTTTGCGCGCGATTGTCTTGGTTGTATTCGCCAGACTTCGCTTTATCTTCAATCAACGTATTTTCACCGCCAATTTCTGATGTGGATTTGCTGATTGGTGTAACCGTGCCGTCTGCATTCACTTGCTCGATATAGTTGGCGTGTTCGTGGCCCGCTAGAATAACGTCGAATTTATCCGCCATTGCTGACGCGATTTCGTAAACACCCACACCACCGTCTTCTTGGCGGCCAAGGTGAAGCGCACCCACAATCACATCTGGATTGTATTTAGACACCAGTTGGTCAACCGCTTCTTTGGTTGCATCCAATTCGTTCTCAAACTTCAAGCCTTTGAAGTGATCCGGCGCTGAAGCTTCCCAGTTCGGCACGTTCGATGGCGTTAGACCAACGATCGCCACTTTCACGCCTTCCACTTCAAACATTTGGAACGCGCGAATGTAGTTCACATCGTTACTTTCCCACTTGATGTTAGAAGACAGTACCGCACCATTAAAATGATCGAGGTTGCGATCGACAAATGAACGCTCAAAGTTGAATTCATGGTTACCTGGTACCCAAACGTCAAAGCCAAGAGAGTTCATGCTCTCGACCACTGGGTGAGTTGGATCATCGTTGAATAGTTGCGCGGAGTTGCCCTGAACCGTATCACCGATATCAATCAGGATCATATTTGGATGTGCCGCTTGTTGGTCAGCAAGCAAAGTGGCTACACGAGTAATACCAGCGTCATCGTCTTCCGCGTTCAACGCGTAGTCAAAACCAAACAAGCGACCGTGTAGATCCGATGTTGCTGCGATCGTAATGGTGACTTCATCCGCTTGTGTTGCTTCACCTTTCACAACTACGTCCGGCGTGTTGGTTAATGTTTTTCCTTCTGCAACCACCGGGCTGTAATCCGATGGAACCTCTACGTATTTGGTTTCATCATCACAGCCAGCCATCAAGCCGACAACAGCAATACAGACTAAGCTTCGTTTAAATAAAGTCATCTCAATTCCTTCCAGATTATTTTTTTATATATATTTTCGGAAGGGGCCCACTTCCCAAAACCTCAAAAAGGATATGGATGTTATTTGAAATTTTTGAGAAGCAAACGTTTCAATGCTTATAAACCATGCAACTAGGTTATATTTTTCTTTGAATATGAACAAAGATCACAAGCAGGGGGGTGAGAGGAATGGCTGACAAAAATACATTTCAAATCAAAGTATTGACTGTGTCAATAATGGGTGATTTTACTGAACAGGCTCGATTCATTTAGAGCGATAGAAAAAAGCTGGCATAGACGCCAGCTTTAAAAATGGACTACTTAATGTGATCCCAAGAGATATTGGAGACAATACGGCAATCGTCACACTTGAAGTAGAAGATATCGTGCAGCGGCTCGTCAAGTAACCATTCACCACCACATTTTGGACACTTACGCCCTTTTTCCGCTTCAAGCGACTCACCGCCAACTCGGTATTGGTAGTAGTAGGTCGGGATCTTAGTGATGTATTCAATACGACCACGTAAGTCCCAACCGCGGCGGAACAGCACACTGTCAGCATCGCAGATTTCATGCAGTGCAGCGTGTTCAGCACGGCAGCCACCCGCCATTTGGATTTCATCACACGCTTGCCATTCAGTTTGCCATTTCACCACCGCTTTGTGGTCACCATTCAGCGTCGCACCATTACGGTAAAGTGGGATTGGCAATAGCGTCTCGCCGCTTCGCAGTGGAGAACAAGTATGAACGTACGTGGTGTAAAGCACTTGCCAGCTTGGTGTTTCTTCTTCTGCCGCTTCTTCTGAATTCAAATCACGACCCAACATGCGCATTTTCGGCGCAAGCAACGACGCTTCCGACAAACGATTCATACACACTTTGACGAAGTCAGAATGGTAGCGAGGATGCAAACTGTCTTGCTCTGGGCAAACCACGCGAACATAAAACTCGCCATCCCCCATTACGATAGGAAATTCACGACCCAGAACTTGCCCGTTGTAACGCAGTGCATCCATCAGACCATTAATCGCTTTATCTACGGCGCTTACGGTAGTGTTATCAAAACACTCAAACTGCAACTCAACAACGTACATGCTTACACCGCTGCCTCTAGTTTGCTCAGAAACTCAGTCAGTGTCTCGGCTAGCACATCTCTCTTATCCGAACCTAGGCGTTCAAGAATCACATTACCGGTTAGGTTACAGATAGAAATCACATCCAGCTCTGCATCAGTCGCTGCAATAAATACTGTCGGTTTTAGCTTTAGACGACGCTGAGTGACTAAGTGACCAAGAATGTTCTCTTGCAGACGAGTAAAGTCATCATCACTCCATACTTGCAGCAACGTCAGCTCATTACCTTGCCAAGTCGCGTCCATATCAGCGCTGTACTGAGAACCGAAGAAAAGCTTGATGTCTTCATGCAGCGTCAGCTCAATTGCGTTCTCAACGTTAGTGAAATCCGCCATTTCTTCACGTGGGAATGCTTTCCACAGTACTGCCCCATCGCGCTTCTCTTCTACACACGGAGAAACTAGATCAGCAAGCTCTTCACTGCGTGGCAGTTCATTGTGCTTGTCTTGCCAAGCTTGTTGGTAGCGCAGGCTAAAGTCCTGTAGAGCCTGAGGAACGGTTTGGGTCATGAAGGTCTCCTGGTTTGTTTTTATCAGGTTGCGGTGTCTGCCGGATAGCAATTAAGCAGCGGATTCAGTAAAATTCCCGCCATTCTAATCGAAAATGACCACAAAGTATGAGCAAATATTCTGACGCTAAAGAGCTTGCTGGCCTGACACTTGGTAAAAAGACTGAGTACGCAAACCAATACGACGCAAGCTTGCTGCAACCTGTACCTCGCAGCCTAAACCGTGACGACTTAGAACTGGGCGACAGCCTGCCGTTTTTAGGTCACGACATTTGGACGCTGTACGAGCTATCTTGGCTAAACAACAAAGGCTTGCCTCAAGTGGCGGTTGGCGAAGTATACATTCCAGCGGCCAGCGCCAACTTGATTGAATCAAAGTCGTTCAAACTGTACCTAAACAGCTACAACCAAACCCGTTTTGCTACTTGGGAAGAAGTGACTGAGCGTCTAACGCAAGATCTATCGGCATGTGCAGGCGAAGCGGTACTTGTGGAAGTAAACCCAGTTAACCACTACACCAACCAACCAATCGTAACGATGGAAGGTGAGTGTATTGATGATCAAGACATTGAAATCACTAGCTACGATTTTGACGCTGCACTGCTTGAAGGTGCTGCTGGTGATGAGCAAGTAGAAGAAATTCTTCACAGTCATCTACTGAAATCGAACTGTCTAATCACCAATCAGCCAGACTGGGGCAGCGTAGAAATTCGCTACCAAGGCGCTAAGCTTGATCGTGAGAAGCTGCTTCGTTACTTAGTCTCATTCCGTGAGCACAACGAATTCCACGAGCAATGTGTTGAGCGTATTTTCACTGACCTGATGAAGTACTGCCAACCAACGAAACTTACGGTATTCGCACGTTATACTCGTCGTGGTGGTTTAGATATCAACCCTTACCGCTCAACGGAACAAGACAAGCCAGCACACAATAATCGCATGGCACGTCAGTAATCTGAGTAGGTAATGAAAGTATTTGAGTTCCATACTCAAACACTAATTACTTAAATACTCAAAAACGCCCAGCTATCTGTTGGATTGCTGGGCGTTTTTCTCTACTATTGATTATTCAAAAATACGTAAATAACGACACAGTTCAAGGGAACGAAAAGGATGTTTTGGGACAGTTCGCGTCTATTTAGGCTGATTGGCTTTCTTTGCTTATTGTTAGCACAGCCACTTCACGCGACCATTTTATCTTCCGCTTTGCTTAATGAAGCTCAGCAACTGGCTGAGATCGAACCTTCACAAGCCAAACAAGCGGCGAAAAACTACCTTTTGCAACGTGAACTGACTGAGCGCCAAGAGAACGGCAGCCCTTCTGCCATGTCTCGTGAAGAGACCGACCGTAGCATCCGCACACCAAGCAGCACGATTGAAGCGCATAAAATCATCGCGCAAGCCGACTACGCCATGGGCAACATTCGCTCTGCCATCAACAACCTTGATGAAGCAAAACGTCTCGCCAAAGAATACCAACTACCGTACATGAATCTGGATGTGCAACTGATGCGCAATCAAATGATTTGGATGTACGACAAAAACTACGCCGCAGCGGAAGAAAAACTCGACCAAATAGAAAAGCAGATTGAAGAAGCAGATCCGGTTTTACAACGCACTGACAGCGTTCGCTACCGCTTAGTGATGCAGCGTGCACTGCTGGCGGCTAACAGCGGTAATTCGGTAAACGCCGAGCGCTTGTACGCAAAAGCCAAAACCATGCTAGAGGACAATCGCTCAGACCTAACTCTGATTGATTACCACACTGCCGTCGGCGAGTTTTATCTCAACAATAAGAAGTACAACCTTGCCCTGTCAGAGCTGCTATATGGTTACTGGCAATCCATTGAAAATGACAGCGGCGCAAGACTGGCGAAGGTAAACCGTCTGTTAGCACGTCTATTCCAAGAGCGTCGTGTTTACGATAAAGCCATCGAGTACCTCTCTCAGGCGGCCGACTTTTACGACAGCTACCCAAGCTCACCAATTCTGGCTGATGTGTTAGAGCAAATGGGCGATATCTACTTCTACCAAGGTAAATTCAACCTAGCACTGGTGCATTACTTCAATGTGCTTGACCACGACAGCACCAGCAAGAACATCAATCGCATCATCAAGATCCGTTTGAGTCTCGCGGCAACCTACTTACAGCTCTATAACTACGCGCTGGCAGAGCAGTACTTAGCTCGTGCTAGGGACTTGTTAGAGTATGCAGATTTACCGCAGTTAGAAGCTAAAGCGGCGCTGCTACAATCTGGCTTGGCGTACCACCAAAACGACAGTAAAGACGTCATCGTCAATGCGAAGAAAGCGCTCGACCTAATAGAGAAAGCACCAGACGAGACGGGCTTTATCAAACAACAGTCCTACCGTTTGTTAGGCTTAGGCTACGAGCAAGCGGGCGAATATCAGCTGTCTCTACAAGCGTATAAAAAGTACACCAGTCTAGTTCGACTGGAACAAAAACAACTTAACCAAATCAGTGAAGATGCCTTCCGCCAGCAAAAAGAGTTTGCTGAGCAAAGCATCCATTATGTCGGCCAGGCAGAAAAGCTGATTCAAGTGAGTATGGAGCACCGCAAGTTCCAAAAAATCTCGTTCGCATTGTTCATTATCGTATTGGTGATGTTCCTCTTCATCATGCGCCGTGGTGTCATCATGCAGCGCCAAACGACTGAAATTAAAAAGCTGCGCGATGATCTGTTTACCCACTCCCGATCGCGTCTGCGGAATCTACGCATGCTCAACGCTAAGCTGTCGCGCTCTCTGAAAAAATCAAGCGATACGTTTGAGCAGTGGCAGATGGGCGAGCTGATTCACGAGCCACTCAACGACCGTTTGCGTTTCGTGATGATTGATTTGCCATTCCTACGCAGTATGTACGTTCAGCATGGTTATAAAGCAGGCTTAGAGTTAGAGCGTGCATTTGGTGAATTCCTAGCAGAACGCATCCAAAAGCCGACACGTTTGTATCATTTCTCCGATGCTAACTTGTTGTACATCGAGCCAAACGCCGATCGTGATGCTTCTGCAGAAGAAACGTTTAACAAGTTCCAAACTTGGGTGGATGAGTTCGCGACCAAGCACGATGTGAATCGCATCATTCGTATGGGCATCAGTGACTATCCATTCTTACCACGTGCATACACGGCGATTAACGATGAAGAGTTACTCGACCTGTTACTCCTTGCCACCCACATTGCCCGTGAGGTGAGCTTAAAAGACAGACACAGTCACTGGGTATTCTTGAAGGCAATTGATAACGCACCAGCCGCGAGCTTTGCAACTGGTGACATACGAACCGCGTGTCAACATGCCATCAATCAAGGATTAATAAAGATTCATTCTTCTTATAAGAATGAGGACGACATCAAAAAAATATTAAAAAACGGATAATTAACCAACGGTTGAGCACGATCAGTGATGACGCTATAAAGTTTTTTGTTATTATCAAATAATCGTCAGTAGTACATGGACTTAACCGTAGTCGCTTCATGGGAATCTTGGAATCCGATATTCAGTCGCAGCTTCATCAGCTGAGTTGTCAACTTGACCAACTCAGGCTGACTCATCGTGATACTTCGCTCAAATTTCAACGTGAGCAGCAAGTTCTAAAGCGAGTTGTGGCATCATTGTCTTCTGCTTGTCAGGGTTCAAACTCTCAAGTAACCAACTACCTGCTCGAAATTCAGCAAGAACTTGAACATCAAAAAGATGTCAGCACGCTGATCCCTCGTTTGGCAGTGCTAGAAAGAATGCTCAAACAGCAGTCTAAGACGATGGAAAAACAGACCGGTTATCTCGACGAACAAATCAAACACAGTGGTGAAACGCTTCAACGTATCACTGGCTTGCCTGCGCAGCTAAAACGCGAGTTGCGTAACCTAATGAGCTTTTCGGAAGTTCACGCCGGGACCAAAGTCGACCAAGCAACCAAACTGCTGAGCATCTACGAACGTGCGCTCAAGATCATCACTTCCAACTCACGCCTTAACCTTGGCGAACTAGAAAACGGCCCGGATAAATCTCAATTAGAGTGCCTTGCCAGCGATCTCCAACACACCATCACCGAACTCGACTTCGAGGGTGAATCCGGTGATCAACTGTTGGATATTCGCGCCAAGTTACTGTTGGGGGTGAATGCAGAATCGCTTATCGAACTGACGTTAAATACTCTTAAACTGGTCGTGGAAGCCACTAAGTACGAACGTAAATCGTCAGAACAGTTCCTAGAGCAGTTGAACACCTCGCTTTCGAGCAACCTTAAAACCATTCACCAGAACGTCGACCAACACCAAACCTACTTTGAACATCGCCAAGAGTTAAACTCTGAGATGACCTCCTTGGTGGAACGCAGCCAGGAGTCGGTCGAACAAGCACAAGATTTAGAAGAATTGAAAGGGGAAGTGTCACCACTTCTGGCCAAAATGGCGTCACTGACCGAACGCTTAAGAATGACGGAAGAGCGTGAACAAGCACTTCAGGAGCGCTTGAGTTACAGCAAGAATCAACTGGAAGCCGTATTCGAAAGCACACAAGACTATCGCCGACGTTTGGAAGACCAAGCTCAGCGAATACTGCTTGATCCGCTCACCAAGGTATACAACCGTGCAGCATTCAACGACCGATTGGAACTGGAATATCGTCGCTGGATCCGTTCACAGCAGAACCTACGCGTGGTGCTGTTTGATGTTGATAACTTCAAAGCAGTCAATGACAGCTATGGCTACACTGCTGGCGACAAAGCACTGAAGATCATCGCTCGTACCATGAATAAGCGTATCGCCGATACAGAAACCGTAGCTCGCTTTGGTGGTGAAGAGTTCATCTTACTGATCCCAGAACAATCAGAAGAGTACACGCTAGAACTGATGAAAAATATTCAGCGTGATATCAGTAAGCTGCCATTTAAATTCCGTGAACAAAACATCATGATCACGTTGACCGCCGTTTCGACTTCATTCAGAGAAGCAGACAACCCAGAATACGTCTTAGATCGCCTTGGTAATATGCTAAAAGATGCCAAACAGCGCGGTAACAACCAAGTCAACTGGACCTAAAAGCGTTCAAAAAACAACCAAACAAACCACTTTCACCCTCTGTTTTGTCATATTGCCTCAAAATTTCAACGAGTTATCACGTTTCTCCCCTCTTAGTCTGCTAAGCTGTTTAAACGCTATAAAACAAAGTCTGCCAACCACTTGAGTAGAACGACACGTATAAACTAAGTGGGTGTGTTGGTTTCTACCCTATAAAAATGCATTAGCAAGGAGGCCTTATGATTACCCATATAAGCCCCGCAGGTAGCATGGATTTGCTATCACAACTGGAAGTTGAACGTCTTAAGAAAACCGCATCAAGTGAGCTGTACCAGCTCTACCGTAACTGTACGCTTGCGGTCCTCAACTCTGGTAGCCATACCGACAACTCAAAAGAGCTGTTAGACAAATACCTTTCATTCGATGTGAATGTAATGCGTCGTGAGCGTGGTATCAAGCTTGAGCTTGCTAACCCGCCAGAGCACGCGTTCGTTGATGGCGAAATCATTAAAGGTATCCAAGAGCACTTATTCTCTGTTCTGCGTGACATCGTATACGTAAACATGCACTTGGCGGACAACCAACGCCTTAACCTCACTAACGCCACTCACATAACCAACCTCGTATTTGGTATCTTACGTAATGCCGATGCTTTAACGCCTGGCATTGAACCAAATCTGGTGGTGTGTTGGGGTGGTCACTCCATCAACCCAACCGAGTACCAATACACTCGCGAAGTAGGTAACGAATTAGGCCTGCGTGAGCTGAACATCTGTACGGGCTGTGGTCCGGGTGCAATGGAAGGTCCAATGAAAGGCGCAGCGATTGGTCACGCCAAACAGCGTTACACCGAGCAGCGTTACCTTGGTTTGACAGAGCCTTCAATCATTGCGGCTGAGCCACCAAACCCAATCGTGAATGAACTGGTGATCATGCCAGACATTGAGAAGCGTCTTGAAGCCTTTGTTCGTATGGCGCACGGCATCGTTATCTTCCCTGGTGGTCCTGGTACAGCCGAGGAACTGCTGTACATCTTGGGTATCATGATGCACCCAGAAAATGCTGACCAACCAATGCCAATCGTACTAACTGGCCCGAAAGAGAGTGAAGCCTACTTCCGCTCTATCGATGCTTTCATTGCTGACACCCTGGGTGAAGAAGGTCAGAAACACTACCAAATCGTGATTGATGATCCCGCAGAAGTGGCTCGCATCATGAAACGCTCAATGGAAGACGTTCGCCAGCATCGTAAAGAAAAAGGCGATGCGTACAGCTTTAACTGGTCACTGAAGATCGAGCCTGAGTTCCAACTACCGTTTGAGCCTACTCACGATGCAATGGCAAGCTTAAACTTGAACATCAACCAGAAACCACAAGTTCTGGCAGCAAGTTTACGTCAAGCCTTCTCAGGTATCGTAGCAGGTAACGTCAAAGCTGAAGGGATTCGAGAAATCGAACGTAAAGGCCCGTTCACCATCAATGGTGAGCCAGTCTTGATGAAGAAGCTCGACAAGCTATTGAAAGACTTTGTTGCTCAACACCGCATGAAACTTCCTGGCGGGACGGCTTACGAACCATGTTACCGCATCGCCCATCAGGAAAATGGTGGTCGATAGATAACTCAGCTTTGGTTACACTAGGGGCATTACGCCCCTTTTTTATTGCTAAGTCATTATGTCTATTCATCTTGTTATCATTGATGCCCTAAACCTGATCCGCCGCGTGCACTCAGCGCAACCCGATCCTACTGACATAGCAAGAACCATTACCACCACAGGCAGAACACTGACTCGCATCCTGTCTGAAGCGCAACCGACGCACATCATCGCGGTATTTGATCACCATGAACAAGATCGCGGCTGGCGCGCAGAAATTCTCCCGGACTACAAACAAAACCGAAAGCCCATGCCAGAGCCTTTGATGAAGGGCTTAGATGCGATCCAACAAGCGTGGTGGGAACAAGGTATTGATTCGCTGCTGTCTGAAGGCGACGAGGCGGATGACTTGGTTGCAACTCTGGCCACCAAAGTCGCCAGTCACGGAGAGAAGGTCACGATAGTCTCGACCGATAAAGGATACTGCCAGTTGCTGTCCCCGACTTTGCAAATCCGTGATTACTTCCAACACCGCTGGCTGGATGAGCCGTTTATCGAAAAAGAGTTTGGCGTAAAACCATCCCAGCTTGCCGACTACTGGGGCTTAACGGGCATCAGTTCAAGCCAAGTTCCGGGCGTTCCCGGTGTAGGTCCAAAAGCAGCAAAGGAAATTCTCACTCAGTTTGAGGACATTGAAGCGGCATTCGCAAGTGAAGAGCTGGTACCGAAGTATCGTAAGAAGTTGGATGAACACATTGAGTCTGCGCGTCTATGCAAGCGAGTAGCAGCGCTGAAATGCGATATCGATCTCGGCTTTAACCTGCAAGATATTCGCTTTACCGGACCAAATAAAGCCGAGTAAGCACATCTCTTTATGCCGTCAGTTTTGGGTTAGACAACACGTTTATAAAATTTGTTGTGTAACCCTTTACATTCACAGCAATGATATTTACCCCATTATTAACCTACAAGGTACTGATTAATTTATAAGCTAATTCACAGTCTTAGTAAGTAATTTCATTATTTTCAGATCTCCCTGTAACGGAGAAAAATAATGAAAAACATAATCTTAGTCTCTTTAGTAACACTCCTATCCCTCCCTGCTCTTGCTGAAACTTGCGGTCAACACCTTGATAAAGGCATGCCTTCAACCAACAGCGATCAGTTCCTTTGCCGAGATGGCTATGCGGTTGGGTACAACTATGACACCAAAAACGCAGACTGGGTTGCTTACCACATCACCGCGGAAAGCGTGAACATCACCAACAAACGCAGCAACGCCTTCAAAGAAGACTCCGAAATGCCGGATTACGCACGCTCTACCCTAGCGGACTACAAAGGCTCAGGGTACGACAGAGGACACCTTGCGCCATCAGCGACAATGGATTTCAGCCAAGAGTCAATGAAGCAAAGCTTTTTGATGAGTAACATGTCTCCTCAACTTCCGGGGTTTAACCGAGTTGGTTGGCGAGTTTTAGAAGAGCATGTTCGTGATCTCGCCAATGAATACAACGAGCTTTATGTGGTAACTGGGCCGATTTATCAAGGCAACGAGGGAACAATCGGTAATGGCGTGGTGATCCCAAGCGCGTTTTACAAAGTCATTCTTGATCCAAGCTTTGATGAAGCCATTGCGTTCATTGTCCCACACCGTGATGTTTCAAGCTCTGAGTTAGCCAACTTTATTACCACCATTGACGAAGTTGAGCGTCAAACTGGATTAGACTTTTTTGCTCAAACGCCAGATAGCATCGAAGACAACATGGAATCATTAAGATGGGAAGAAATGTGGCCTACCAGCAACTAAATAACGCTCACGGTTCTTAGACCGCAATAAAAAAGCGCCCTACTGTAGGCGCTTTTTTGATTCTGCTCTATCGCATAGTAACGCGTAGATTAGTGTGGAGAGATGTTAGACAAACACTGAATGTGAATCGTGATCTCTTCGCGGTCATGGTACAAGTGCTTCGCTTGCAGCTTGAATTTCACCTTGTTCTCAATCAGGAACGTTTTTAGGTTCTCAAGATCTTGCAGCACTTCGTCGTAGCGACCTTTCATTGGTAGCTTAAGGTTGAAAATCGCTTCTTTCGCCCAACCTTTTAGCAGCCACTGACCCATAAGGTGTGCAACGCGTGCTGGCTTCTCAACCATGTCACACACAATCCAAGTCACGTTTTTACGGTCTGGTTCGAATTTAAAGCCATCCACCATGTGGTGTTTAATTTGACCCGTTTCCATTAGGCTATCCGCCATCATGCCGTTATCCACACAGTGAACAAACATCGAACGTTTCACCAATTGGTAAGTCCAACCGCCCGGACATGCACCTAGGTCAACACCCCACATACCAGGAGCTAAACGCTCATCCCACTCCTCACGAGGAATAAAGACGTGGAACGCTTCTTCCAATTTCAGCGTAGAACGGCTTGGCGCGTCTGCAGGGAACTTAAGGCGAGGAATGCCCATAAAGAACTGCGAGTTGTTGCCCGGGTATGAGTAGCCGACGTAACAATGACCCGGAGCCACAAAGCAGATATGCAGCACTGGCTTCTTCGCGTTGTCTTTGTTCCACATAAGACCTTTACCACGCATCGCTTGACGCATTGGTACCGTGAACTTTCGGCAGAACTTCAGTAGTTCTTTCGCTTCGTTAGTGTCTGGGGTTTCAATACGCAGATCACCACAACGCGGGAATGCTTCAATTTCAGACAGTTCAGCCAAAATAGGGCTGATACGGTCATCGCTTGGTAGCGCTTCAAACTCAGCAGCCACTGCAAACATCTGACGTGCAAAAATCAGTGCGCTAAAGTCGATGCCTTTTGCTAGTTTGTCTGCGTCTCCATCTTGGTAACACTCGAAGACAACATAACCTGAGTTTTTCCTCACACGAGGGAAGCCATACACTTCCAGCTGTGTTGCTTTGTCCTGAATTTCACCAGCACACTCTTTCTCAAAGCCAGAACGGCAATAGAGCATTAGTTGTTTCACTAGGAGACCTCTTTGATATTAAACGCAGCAAAAAAGAACAGACACCAGCCGATCATGAACAACAATCCTCCCATTGGAGTAATTGGTCCAAACCACTTAATGCCCGTCAGCGCCAGCGCGTAAAGACTGCCGCTAAAACAAAAGATGCCGATGATAAAGCAAATCGCCGCGATGAAAAAATACTTTTGTGCTTTTTGTCCCAAATTGAGCAACAGCAAAATTGCACAAAATGCGATAGCCAAAGTATGGATGAACTGGTACAGAACGCCGGTTTCAAAGACGCCGAGCACATAAGGCGATAACTTCGCTTTCAAACCATGTGCAGCAAATGCACCTAGAGCTACTGATATCAAGCCAGAAAGACCAGTAAACGAGAGTAACCACTTACTTTTCACGGTACACCTCTTTAATAAATACCGCTAACTGCTCCACTGTCGAGGCAATGTTATCTGCTTCTGTATAACCTGATCTCTTGCGTGGCTTAAAACTGTGGTCACCGTCTGGCAGAAAGCTCACTGTAATCTGCTCTGATAATGCAAAGCCTTCGAACTCTTCGCGCTTACCGAATGTATCGCGCTCACCTTGTAGAATTAAGGTTGGCTTGTCGATGCTAGCTAAATGCTCACCTTTGTATTTCTCTGGCTTACCGGGTGGGTGAAAAGGAAAACCTAAACAAGCAATACCCGCCACCAGCGCATTGTCAGCAAGTAAGCTCGACATACGTCCACCCATCGACTTGCCACCAATCACGATAGGTCGAGTAGTAAAGTGAGCGATCACTTCTTCATAGGCTTCAAGAAGCTTTGGCGCACGATCTGGCGGACGCTTCTTACCGTCTTCCGCTCGCTTAACCATATAAGGGAAATTAAAACGCACCACGCGTATACCCTGCTCAACTAATCCTTTGGCAACAGCAGTCATGAAATCGTGCTCCATACCTGCCCCTGCGCCGTGAGCAAAAATAAACAGCGGTCCGTTTTCAGGTCCCTCAGCTATCCAATGGCTCATCCAATACTTCCTCTTGTTCTTTTCTCGCAGTAGCCAGCATCCAGTCTCTAAACGTCGCGATACGTCCCATGTCCGCTTGCTGTTCGTGGCACACTACGTAGAAGGCATTCTTCGACACCAACACTTCATCAAATGGCGCGATTAAGCGTCCCGCTTCCATTTCAGGTTTGGCGAGTACGTTGTTTCCTAGGGCGATACCTTGTCCGTGAGCAGCAGCTTGTAACACCATGGTCGAGTGGCTAAAAATCGGTCCATGATTCACATTGATGCCTTCGATGTTCTGCTGGCGAGCAAACTGCTTCCAATCTTTACGAGAAGTATCATGTAACAAGGTGTGTAATTTGAGGTCA
This sequence comes from Vibrio campbellii CAIM 519 = NBRC 15631 = ATCC 25920, assembly GCF_002163755.1. Taxonomy (NCBI): domain Bacteria; kingdom Pseudomonadati; phylum Pseudomonadota; class Gammaproteobacteria; order Vibrionales; family Vibrionaceae; genus Vibrio; species Vibrio campbellii. The sequence goes on along the minus strand of NZ_CP015863.1, from coordinate 783,874 downwards.
CTTAGAGATTCTAATGGTTTGTTACCCAAAAGTAACGAAGGTGAACAAAGTGGGATCAAAAACTCTTGGTAGAGTTTATCAGCACGTAAACCAGGCCAGTTACCTCGACCATAATAGATAGCCACATCAACATCATCAGTCAGTGAACCTTCATCCATATCAACCGCTTTGATACGCACGTCAATGTCTGGTTCTTGGGCATTAAAATCGGCCAAACGCGGCACCAACCACTGGATAGCAAAACTTGGTGGCAAACTGATGGTCAGCGCCCCTTTTTCACTACGTTCCAATACTTTATCGGTCGCTTCAGCTATCGAAGTGAAGATATCTTTGATGTCCAGAAAGTAACTTTGCCCCTCTTCTGTCAGCAACAATGAACGATTGCGACGACGGAAGAGTTTCAACGATAGGAACTCTTCAAGAGCCTTAATCTGATGACTTACAGCCGCTTGAGTAACAAACAACTCTTCAGCGGCACGGGTAAAACTAAGATGGCGAGCAGCCGCTTCAAAAACGCGAAGTGAATTCAACGGAGGCAATCTGCGAGACATTATGGGACCTCAAGTAGGATTAGTTTTTTTTATCTGAAACATTATAAAATGTCCGTTGCCGAACAGCCAGATAAATTCTATATTTCACCCCGCAACACGAGCCTGAACGGCTTGATTCAGTTTGTGAATCAATTGGCTTCGTTGTTGCGATGTTGTGTTTGCAAACTCGTATTTCGAGTTAGGTAGATTTCTACCATATGTTTTGTCCACACTCTCTGTGACAAAACAGATACTTCCTGTATTTATTTTGACCTGTCTGTCAAATTTCTTGCACCGCCTTATTAGGCGGTGTTTTTTTATCTGAAAAATCCCACCGTCCCTCTTCTCCAGGAATTGGTATCCACATCACCTTTTCAGCCGAACTTCGGATTAATTATCGTTATATCAATACCAATTACGAAGTGTGAGATTGAGTTCAATATTATCACTTTATAAAACAAAATTTTGCACGAGTTAAAACTAAAAAAGCGCAAGCTGATTTCTCAGTCTACGCTTTGTGATTCTCTGCTTTGCTACGCGGTTGAGAGCGCGCGATTAAGGGCGGTAAACCTTCACGTTGTTGAAGCCTTGCTCTTGCAAGTAAAGCGCTTGCAGACGGCTCATCACGCCACGGTCACAGTACAGTAGGTATGTCTTCGCTTGGTCTAGATCGCCAAACTGAGTACCCAGCTTGTAGAACGGAATGTGTTTTACTTCAACGCCATCGATTTCTAGTGAGTTATCGTCTTCCTCTTCAGGGCTACGAATATCCAGTACGATTGCGTGCTCTTCTACAGCTTGTACTTGCTCAACTTCTGGAGCCGCTTGCTTAGACTCTTTCGCGATATCACGGATGTCCATCATACGAGCGTCTTGAACCACTTGTTCAAGGATGCTGAAGTCGAATTTCTGCTCTTCTGCTTCGAGCTTGCCTTTCACCGCTTTCACAGTTGGCTTCTTAGAGATAACACCACAGTATTCTGGCATTGTCTTCGCGAAGTCTTCAGTGCCGATTTCACGCGCTAGGTTAACTATGTCTTCTTTGTCCCAGTTGATTAGCGGACGCAGGATAAGAGTATCTGTTACGTTATCGATGTGGCGTAAGTTAGTTAGTGTTTGACTTGATACCTGACCTAGCGCTTCACCTGTCACTAATGCTTCGATCTTCATCTTCTGAGCAATCATGCCTGCGGCACGCATGAACATACGCTTCAGTATCACGCCCATTTGGCCGTCATCAACTTTCTCCAGGATTTCAGCCACTACCGGTTCGAAATCAACTGAGATGAAACGTACTTTTGCTGAAGAACCGTATTTGTTCCATAAGTAGTGAGAAACCTGCTTAACACCGATTTCGTGCGCTGGACCACCTAGGTTAAAGAAACAGTAATGCACTTTAGAGCCACGTTTGATGTGTAGGTAGCTTGAAACACCAGAATCAAAACCACCTGAGATCAGGCTGAGTACGTCTTCTTGTGTACCTAGTGGGAAACCACCTAAGCCTTTGTGACTTGCCAATACTTGGTTTAGCCTGTCGTTAGTTACTTCAACGTTGATCGTTACATCCGGCTTGCTGAGCTTAACGCGAGCGCTTTCTACGGCTTGGTTAAGACCGCCACCTACGTAACGCTCTAGCTCAATAGAAGTAAAGTCGTGTTTACCACGACGCTTTGCGCGCACAGAGAAGGTCTTGCCTTCGATCAGTGAACCGCTTAGCTCTAAAACCTGCTCGTAAATATCGTGCAAGTCTTTGAATTCAGTTTGCTTTACTTCAAGGACGTGGCGAATACCTGGCGTGTGAGTCAGGATTTCTAAAACTTCAGCGTGGAACTCATCACTCTCAGAGGTCACTTCAATGTGATCACGACGGTTGAATACCGCGACAGATTCCGTACGGCTCTTAACGATGTTACGAATGTTGCACTCTAAAATCTTTGTGAAGCGCTTACGCACAGATTCACTTTTTACAAAAATTTCTGGATGGGGCTTTACAATAAATTTCATAGTCTAGTTCGCAGGTTAGTTTCGCAATCAACAATGAGTGAGGCTCCACCTAGATGCTTCGCACGCAGAAAAATTGCGTTTTGGTCATAAAGGTAGCCTGAGCTCACTTCAAAGGCGCAAGATTATACACCTAAGCGAAATGGAATGACAAAAAAAGCGAGCTAACGCTCGCTTTTAGTATAGAAACAAATATCCGCTTATTGAATTACGGGCACTTCTTCGCTGTAAAGTGGCTCACCTTGCATGATGCTGATTTCAACACGGCGGTTAAGTGCACGGTTCGCATCAGAATCGTTTGGTGCTAGCGGTTCGGTATCGGCCATGCCTCGCACTCTTAAGCGTTGGTGCGAGAAGCCTCTTACTTTCTCCATCTCTTGAGCAACAGACACCGCTCTTTGCGACGACAAATCCCAGTTAGAACGATACAGCTCAGAATCCAACGGTTGGTTGTCCGTATGTCCAGACACTCGAACAATGCCTGGTACGTCTTTGACCAGTTCGGCAATCTGGCGTACCAGCGGTCTGAACTTCGGCTGCAAGAACGCAGAGCCTTCAGGGAAAGCACCTTTCTCACGCATTCGAATCACGATCTGCTGACCGAGATTTTCGACCTCAATTGCGCCTTGCTCAATTTCACGCTCCAACGCTTTCTTGATGCTTTCCATCAAGGTTTCCATCTCTTGCGATGTTTGTTCAGACTGCTGTTGTTGCATGTCTGATTCCGCCGATTGGTTGTTATGCGTTGACGTTTCTGGCGATTGACCACCCGTTAGCTTACCTTGGTCTCGCTTAGTACCACCCGCTCGGTCAGATTCTCCTTCATGGAACTCCAACGTCTGCTGAGTGATGTCCATGGTTTGCTGCATGATGACATCAATAGGTGTTGGCTCTGGTCGGCCCGGTCGAAACTCTTGCGCAATGATGCTGGTGCCCTTTGGAATGTCCTTCACTTCAAGTTGGTTCTGAACACCAAAAGCAAACTTCATCGAACCCGCAATCTGTTTGAACTTCAGTACGTCCATTTCCGAGAACGAAAGCAGCAATACGAAGAAACACATCAGAAGTGACATTAAGTCAGCGAATGTCCCCATCCACAGCGGGAGGCCGGGTGGTGGACAATCACATTTATTATCTTCATCCATCAGATGACCTCCGGATTACTCATCGATCTCGAGAGCGCGTTTACCCTCGTTGAGGTAGTTCTTCAGGTAACTGTCGATAACACGTGGGTTCTGACCATCTTGGATTGCCAAAACGCCATCCATAATCAAACGACGGTTTAAGGTTTCTTGATCGCGGCGCAGTGAAAGCTTATCGGCAATTGGGAAAAACACCATGTTAGAAAGCACCGCACCGTATAGTGTGGTCAAAAGCGCTACCGCCATCGCAGGGCCGATCGCTTTTGGGTCATCCATGTTTGAAAGCATGGCTACCAGACCAACCAGTGTACCGATCATGCCCATCGCAGGAGTTACGTCACCAAACGCACGAAATACACCGGTACCTTGAGTATGACGCTCGTCGGTAAGTGCAATGTCTTTCTGTAGTGCCGCACGTACAACGTCGGCATCATGTCCATCAACCAGTAAGTCGATGCCTTTCTGCATAAAGCTGTTGTTGATTTCCATCTCTTCAAGAGCAAGGAAGCCACCTTTACGTGCCGCGTCTGCCATTTCAACAATCTTAGCGATCAGGTCTTCTGGCTCATCCGCTTTAAACATGAACGCTTTACCAGCGATCTTAGTCGCGCCAAAGAACTGCCCCATGGTGAACTTCATCAGCACAACAAATGCCGAACCACCAACTACGATTAGGATTGAGGTGACGTCTACGAACATGCCAATGCTGCCACCTAGCACCATCGCCATAATGACGAATGCAAAACCACCAATCAAACCTATTAGGGTTGCTAAATCCACAAAGCACTCCTTTCGCTATACTTAAATATTGCCTAGTCAGGCGAATTATTACTTGTATCGACAACTAGAACAGTTTTTTTAGAAAAATCTTGGTCAATACATCACAAAAAGATCGTTTAGGCTCGAACTAAATGATCGAGATTGTCTCATCAGACCCGTTGAGAGCTAATTTTGTGACAATTATATAAGGTTAAATTTGACCAACTTAGTAGGCTAAGGTAACTTGCGTGCATTCTATTAGAGGCTTGATTAAGGCAGATAAAAGATGGCGGTCAAGAAACCAGAAAACATGACCTTCGAAGCAACCATTGAAGAGCTAGATAGCTTGGTTGATCAACTAGAGAATGGCGATCTTGCCCTAGATGATGCCCTACGTAAATTTGAGCGTGGCATTGCACTGGCTCGTGCTGGTCAAACTAAACTGAGCGACGCCGAACAGCGCGTTAGCATTCTTCTTAGCGAAGATGATGAAGCACCACTGAGTGACTTCAACCCTGAGTCAGAATAATTATCAGTAGTGAGCAATGTGATGCAAGAGACATTGACGTCTTATCAACAAAGAAACAACCAACAACTCAATCAGTGGCTTGAGCAACTGCCTCATCAAGAACAGCCGCTGATTCAAGCGATGAAATACGGCCTACTACTAGGTGGCAAACGTGTTCGTCCTTTCCTTGTTTACATCACAGGTCAAATGCTGGGTTGTAAGCCAGAAGATCTTGATACGCCCGCTTCTGCAATAGAGTGTATCCATGCCTATTCTCTGATTCATGATGATCTACCAGCCATGGATGATGATGATTTGCGTCGCGGTCAACCAACTTGTCACATCAAGTTTGACGAAGCGACAGCCATCCTAACTGGTGATGCACTTCAAACGCTTGCCTTCACCATTCTTGCCGAAGGCGAACTGAATCCGAACGCAGAGAACCAGCGTATAAAAATGGTACAAGCTCTAGCGCAAGCCTCTGGTGCTGGCGGTATGTGTCTTGGCCAGGCGTTGGATTTGGGTGCAGAAAATCGTCGTGTATCCCTCGCAGATTTGGAAGAAATTCATCGCAATAAAACTGGTACACTGATTAACTGTGCCGTAAAACTGGGCGCGTTAGCCGCAGGCGAAAAAGGCCTAGAAGTTTTGCCACACTTAGAACGCTACTCAAAAGCGGTTGGTTTGGCGTTTCAGGTTCAAGACGATATTCTTGATATCATCAGTGACACAGAAACACTGGGTAAGCCTCAAGGTTCAGACCAAGAGCTGAATAAGAGTACTTATCCATCTCTACTGGGTTTGGAGGGAGCAATGGAGAAAGCTCACACTCTGCTACAGGAAGCGCTTCAAGCATTGGAAGCAATCCCATACAATACTCAGTTACTCGAAGAGTTCGCCCGATATGTCATCGAGCGCAAGAACTAAACTATAAGCGCGCATTTATATGACTCTTGATATTTCAAAGTACCCAACACTGGCGTTAGCAAATACACCGGAGGAGTTGCGTCTTCTTCCGAAAGAAACATTGCCAACATTGTGCGATGAACTACGCACGTATCTGCTAAATTCAGTGAGTCAGTCTAGCGGACACTTAGCGTCTGGCTTAGGCACAGTAGAGCTAACCGTAGCTCTGCATTATGTATACAACACACCCGTAGATCAGTTGATCTGGGACGTAGGCCATCAGGCGTACCCACACAAGATTCTCACTGGTCGTCGTGATCGAATGCCAACTATCCGTCAGAAAGACGGCCTTCACCCATTCCCATGGCGTGAAGAAAGCGAATACGACACCCTTTCTGTTGGCCACTCCTCCACTTCTATCAGTGCTGGTCTTGGCATGGCCATCAGTGCGCAAAAAGAAGGTGAAGGTCGTAAAGTGGTCAGCGTTATTGGCGACGGTGCAATCACCGCTGGTATGGCTTTCGAAGCGATGAACCACGCTGGTGACGTTCACCCAGATATGCTGGTGATTCTGAACGATAACGAAATGTCGATCTCAGAAAACGTAGGCGCACTGAACAACCACCTTGCTAAAGTCCTTTCTGGCAGCCTATACACCTCTATTCGTGAAGGCGGTAAGAAAGTGTTGTCTGGCGTTCCACCAATTAAAGAGCTGGTTCGTCGTACGGAAGAGCACCTAAAAGGCATGGTTGTTCCTGGCACGTTATTCGAAGAGCTAGGCTTCAACTACATCGGCCCTATTGATGGACACGATGTGAATGAGCTAGTCAAAACGCTGAAAAACATGCGTGAGCTGAAAGGCCCTCAATTCCTGCACATCATGACCAAGAAAGGCAAAGGTTATGAGCCAGCAGAAAAAGACCCTATTGGTTATCACGCTGTGCCAAAGTTTGCTCCCTCAAACAATAGTTTGCCGAAGAGCAGCGGTGGCAAGCCAACCTTCTCTAAGATCTTTGGTGATTTCCTATGTGACATGGCAGCGCAAGATCCTAAGCTGATGGCGATTACGCCAGCAATGCGTGAAGGCTCTGGTATGGTTCGCTTCTCGAAAGACTACCCAAGCCAATACTTCGATGTTGCCATTGCAGAGCAACACGCTGTGACTCTCGCGACAGGTATGGCAATTGCGGGCGATAATCCGATTGTAGCAATCTACTCTACCTTCCTACAGCGTGGTTACGATCAGTTGATTCACGATGTGGCGATCATGGACTTGCCGGTGATGTTCGCTATCGACCGTGCTGGTCTGGTTGGTGCAGATGGTCAAACTCACCAAGGTGCGTTCGACTTAAGCTTCATGCGTTGTATCCCGAACATGGTGATCATGGCTCCAAGTGACGAAAACGAATGTCGTCAAATGCTGTACACGGGTCATAAGCACACAGGTCCAAGCGCGGTTCGTTACCCACGCGGTAGCGGCATGGGCACAAACATCGAAAAAGACTTCACTGCACTTGAAATCGGTAAAGGTCGTATCGTTCGTAAAGGTGAAAAAGTGGCAATTCTTAGCTTCGGTACCTTCTTAGGTTACGCGCTAGAAGCAGCTGAAAACCTAAACGCAACGGTAGCAGACATGCGCTTTGTTAAGCCACTTGATGAAGCCTTGATCCGACAGCTAGCAGCTGAGCACGATGTGCTAGTTACGCTTGAAGAAAACGCGATTGCTGGTGGTGCTGGCGCGGGTGTGGTTGAGTTTATGATGCAAGATAAGATCATCATGCCTGTACTCAACCTTGGCCTGCCAGATCGCTTCGTTCCTCAAGGCACACAAGACGAGCTACACGAAGATCTTGGCTTAGATGCGAAAGGCATCGAGAAGTCGATCAACGATTACTTAGCTAAGTAAGCGTACGTAATACAACAAATTAAATACAGAAAAGGGATGCCGTAGCATCCCTTTTGTTTATTTGTCGATTGTCAGTACTATGCCACAAGTACTACGCGATAAGTACTACATCCAGCCTGCGTATTTCGCCAATAAAAACAGTGCGATACCCGCCATAATGCCTGCCACGATATCATCAATCATGATACCTAAACCGCCGTGAACACGTTTATCCAACCAACCTATTGGCCATGGTTTTACCATGTCAAAGAAGCGGAACAAGATAAAGCCAGTTAGTAGCCACTTCCATTCCGTCACTGGAATATTCAATGCTGGCACAAGGCTCATAGTGATCCAAAAGCCCGCAAACTCATCCCATACGATAGAGCCATGGTCGTGAACGCCCATGTCATCTGATGTCACTTGGCAAATCTTAATGCCAATCACGCAGGAGAAAAGCACGACAACCACATAAAGTGGAAAAGGCAGTTGTGCCAACAGGAGGAACAACGGCACTGCCGCAAGCGTCCCCATTGTCCCAGGCACTACTGGTGATAAGCCGCTACCAAAACCTGTCGCCAAAAGATGCCACGGGTTCTTTAATGAAATCAGAGAGAGAGGGTTGGTCATTTCCTTAAACCTATACTGCAAGTTTGGTATCAATCTTAGGCTAACGCCTAGCTCAGATTATTTAAAGTGGTCAAAGCCGCTGAGATCCCAATCAAGAGGTTGATTGTTATCGTGCAGCTCAAACGTGCCTCTTGGTCGAATCTGGCCAATACACGTGACTTTACATCCCGTGTGCGACAGTGCGCTTTGCAATGAACCGTGGTTCTGCTCTGGCACAGTAAAACACAGCTCGTACTCTTCACCACTTGATAAAGCATACTGCTGAGCGCTGACCTTATCATCTAAAAACTGAACTAATTCTGAAGATATCGGCAGCTGGGAGACATCCAGGCTAACCCCCACATCAGAACGTTTGAGAATGTGCTTGATATCAGAGATCAAACCATCAGAAATATCAATCGCCGACGATGCCAACCCAATCAGTGCTTGTCCGGCTAATACGCGAGGAGTACTGAGATAATGTGCTTTTTCAAGCTCTGGCGCTGCAATGCGTGAGCGCAGTGAATCATCCAAAATCACATCCAGACCAGCTTTGGCATCACCAAGGTTACCTGTCACATACACCCAGTCACCGACTTTTGCTCCAGAGCGAGTCAAAGCTTTGCCCTCTGGTACAAAGCCTTGCACCGTAAGTGTCAGGCTCAGTGGACCTTTGGTGGTATCACCGCCAATGAGTTGAATACCAAAGTAGTCTGCCAGCTCAAAAAATGCATCACAGAAGGGCGCAAGCCATGCTTCATCTGGCTCAGGCATGGTCAATGCAAAGCTCACCCAAGCTGGGGTTGCACCCATTGCAGCCAAATCACTGATGTTAGAGGCCAGCGCCTTATGCGCGACCCAAGCAGGATTGGCATCGGCAAGAAAATGAGTACCAGCCACCAGCGTATCGGTGCTAATGGCAATTTGTACGTTGTCTGGCGCTTTCACTAACGCACAATCGTCACCTGCCGCTAGGTGTACGTCTTTGCGCTGGTTTTGGCGTCCAACAAAGTACTTGTCGATCAGATTAAATTCACCAGACATTGTTCACTTACTGTTTGATGTAAAAGCTTTTGATACAAAAAAGGTCAGCATCTGCTGACCTTTTTAATGAAGAAATCGTTATTTCTTACGTACGTGTGGCGCCGCTTTATCTAGCACACCATTCACAAATTTGTGGCTGTCTTCTGCCGCGAATACTTTTGCAAGTTCAATCGCTTCGTTGATTACCACTTTGTAAGGAACATCTTCGCGACGAGTCATCTCGTACATAGCAAGGCGAAGAAGAGCAAGTTCCATCATGTCTAGGTCCTGCATTGGACGTGACACGTATGGACGGATTTTGCTATCTAGCTCAGAGTGGCTAAGTACAACACCGCTTAGTAGTTCACGGAAGTAAGCTACGTCTGTTTCTGGAGCAGCTAGTGCAGGCTCAGATGCGTGAAGTTCTTCTTCATCGTATTTGTCGCCAGACAAAAACTGTTCTTCGATCGTGGCAACATTGTCTTTAGTAATTTGCCATGAGTAGATCGCTTGTAGCGCGAATTGACGTGCGTTACGACGTGCGGCTGGTTTCACACTGGCCCCCATTAGGAATCAATTTCAGATAGTACGTTAATCATTTCAAGTGCGCTTAGTGCAGCCTCTGCACCTTTATTACCAGCCTTGGTTCCTGCGCGTTCAATCGCTTGATCGATAGTATCAACAGTCAGTACGCCAAACGCCACTGGAAGACTGTATTCCAGAGAAACTTGTGCAAGACCCTTGTTACACTCACTACAAACATAGTCAAAGTGTGGTGTACCGCCACGGATTACTGTACCTAAAGATACGATTGCATCGTACTTACCAGTCTTAGCAACACGTTGAGCTACTAGAGGTAGTTCTACGGCACCTGGACAACGAACAACAGTGATGTTGTCTTCGCTTACTTGTCCGTGACGCTTTAGTGTATCGATCGCACCAGATAGTAGGCTTTCGTTAATAAAACTGTTGAAACGAGAAATAACGATAGCAATTTTTGCATTTGGCGCTGGGAAGCCACCCTCGATCACTTTCATAAGCTTTCCTTTAACTCTATTTATAAGTGAAAATTGTTCATCAAGTGAGAATCGCCGGATTCTATCACAAATTTGTGAGCAATATCTAATGGAAATTGGAGACGAATCACGAGTTCCTAGCCTTAACGATGATAAGTACTCGCAAGACTAGGAACCTGTAAGTCAGTTGTTATTCGCAGACGTACTCAACTACGTTCAGGCCAAAACCGCCTAGCGCGTGGTACTTTTTGTTGGTCGAAGAAAGCAGACGCATATCGTGCACGCCTAGGTCAGCAAGAATTTGCGAACCAACGCCTACACGGCGAGAAGTGCCTTGTTTCTTCGCAAGTGTTGGGGCTTCACCTTTATCTTGCGCTTCAAACATCTTAACGCGGTGAACAAGTAGATCGGTTGATTCTTCATTGCCAAGTACAACCAATACACCACCCTCTTCGCCAATGCGCTTCATTGCCTTCTCTAGTGTCCAACTGCGCTCTGCATTGCGGTCACTACGAAGTACATCGGTAAAGACATCTTGTAGGTGGACACGAACCAATGGTGCATCTTTTGTTAGGTCATCTTTACACATAGCGTAATGTACTTGGTTATCGATAGTGTCTTTGTACGTCACCAGCGTAAACTCGCCGAACTCCGTTGGTAGTGCGCATTCTGCCACTCGCTCAATGGTCGTTTCTGTGTTGTTGCGGTATTCGATAAGATCCGCAATGGTACCCAGTTTCAAACCGTGCTTTTCAGCGAACACTTCTAAATCTGGGCGGCGCGCCATCGTGCCATCGTCGTTTAGGATTTCAACGATAACCGACGCAGGCTCAAGACCTGCCAGACGAGCCAAATCACAACCAGCCTCAGTGTGGCCTGCGCGAGTTAGAACACCACCATCTTGTGCTGCTAGAGGGAAGATGTGACCCGGTTGTACTAAGTCCGCCGCTTTTGCGTTTGGCGCGACTGCAGCTTGTACAGTGCGAGCGCGGTCCGCTGCAGAAATACCCGTTGTTACACCTTCAGCGGCTTCAATAGAAACCGTAAAATTGGTGGTGTATTGTGCGTTGTTGTCTTGCACCATTGGCGGAAGGCCAAGGCTCTCACAACGAGTTTTTGTCATGGTTAGACAGATTAAGCCACGGCCATGCGTAGCCATAAAGTTGATAGCTTCCGGCGTAATGTGCTCGGCAGCCATGATCAAATCACCTTCATTCTCGCGGTCTTCATCATCCATTAGGATGACCATTTTGCCTGCGCGAATGTCATCAATAATCTCTTGAGGCGTGCTGATAGGCATATTCTGTTTCCCGTTATTCAAAAATTTATTATTGCAGCAGCAATGCGTTTAACGTTTCGTTGAGTTACGTCTACTGGCTTGGGTCAGCAAAGCAGTTTGAAGCCAACCTTTATTAAGTCAATTAACCTGATAACGTTCTGTGATTGTGGTCGGTTTCGTTTAAGCAAAACCATTTTGCTGCAAGAAATCCATGGTAATTCGTGATTCTTGCGACTCTTCTTTTTGACCTTGTAGCAAACGCTCCATGTAGCGAGCTAACACGTCCACTTCGAGGTTCACTTTACGACCAACTTGGAACTGATCGATGGTCGTCTCTTCACTGGTGTGAGGAACAATCGTTAATTTAAAACTATTCTTACGTAGGTCGTTGACGGTCAGACTAATGCCATCCACTGTGATAGAGCCTTTTTCTGCCACGTACTTACAAATTTCAGCTGGCATCTCAACCCAAAATTCAATCGCACGGCCGACTTGATTACGTTCAACAATCACCCCCACGCCATCGACGTGACCAGACACTATGTGGCCACCAAAACGAGTGGTCGGTAGCATGGCTTTTTCGAGGTTCACTTTGTCACCAACTTGGTAAGCAGCAAAACCGGTTTTGTTCAGCGTTTCCAGTGACAAATCCGCACTGTAGTAGTGACTACCGAAGTCGACGACTGTCAAACACACACCATTGGTCGCGATACTGTCGCCTAACTTAACGTCAGACATATCCAGCTTGCCTACTTCTACCGTCACGGTGATGTCTTCGCCTTTTGGCGTAATAGCAGTCAGCTTACCAACTGCCTCTACAATTCCTGTAAACATAATGCTTCTTTCTAGCTTTGGTTGCGTTTGACGGTTGCGGTAATGCGAATATCCACACCCACCATTCGAACATCGGTAATAGTTAAATCGATAACTTGGGCCATCTCAGTTAACCCAAGTGCACCAATCAAGCCTCGTCCATCGCTGCCCATCAATTTGGGTGCAAGATAAACAATCAGTTCATCTACAAGGTTAGCTTTGATTAACGAACTCGCGAGCGTCGCTCCAGCCTCGACCCACAAGTGATTGATATGGTGTCCGCTTGCTACATTTCTTAGTGTCGCCGCTAAGTCAATTTGGCCGTTTTCACCCAGTTCAGGGACCATATCGCCACCTTGGCTGACAATGATACGCTCACCATCAGTATTGAATAGCTTTAGATCATCACTAAGTTGAGACTGGCGATCGAAAATAACGCGCGGAGGCTGACGGACATCCTCTTGGGGATATTGCGTTTGCACGCTTTTTGGCAAATCCTCCCAGCGAACGTTCAATGACGCATTGTCATCAATCACGGTTTTGCTGGTTGAGAGAATCCCACCGCTCAATGCACGATAACGCTGTACATCCTGGCGAGCCTTTGGGGAGGTGATCCATTGGCTTTGACCATTACTGAGTGCGCTTTGTCCGTCTAAACTGGCCGCCATTTTCAACTGAATGTATGGCATGCCCGTTTGCATGAATTTGATGAAGCCTTTGTTCAGTTCAATAGCTTCGCTTTCTAACAAGCCGACCTGAACTTCTACCCCTGCATCACGCAGCATTTGAAAACCGCGCCCAGCGACTTTCGGGTTGGGATCTTCCATCGCACAGACAACGCGCGCGACTTTGGCTTTGATGAGTCCTTCAGCACAAGGTGGCGTGCGGCCATAGTGAGAACAAGGCTCCAACGTTACGTAAGCTGTCGCACCTTGGGTTTTATCCCCCGCCATACGCATGGCGTGGACTTCGGCATGAGGCTCGCCTGCACGGTGATGATGACCTTCGCCAACTATCTCACCGTCACGGACAATAACACAGCCTACATTAGGATTCGGAGCCGTCGTATAAATGCCGCGTTTCGCCAGCATGAGCGCACGCGACATCATTTCGAAATCTTGAGAGGTAAATGGTGAAGAAGTGTTGTGTTGAGCCATGATTCAATCAGTCTTCTAGACGTGCAATTTCTTCGCCAAATTCACGGATGTCTTCAAAGCTGCGGTAAACCGATGCGAAACGGATATAAGCGACTTTATCCAGCTCTTTTAATTGGTCCATAACTAGATTACCAATCATCTCGCTAGGTACTTCACGCTCACCAGTGGCACGTAGTTGTGACTTAATCATGCTAATCGCTAGCTCGATAGAATCGGCACTCACTGGACGTTTTTCTAGGGCACGCTGTATACCACCGACCATCTTGTCTTCATCGAAGGGTTCGCGGTTACCGTTTGACTTAATCACTTTCGGCATCACCAACTCTGCCGTTTCAAACGTAGTAAAACGTTCGCTACATGCAAGACACTGGCGACGACGACGAACCTGATGGCCGTCCGCAACTAAGCGGGAATCAATTACTTTTGTATCGTTCTCAGAACAAAAAGGACAATGCATATCACCTCCAAATAGCGTGCGATTGGGTTCGTCCCAAAAGCAAGACTAGTGTAGCGGAATTGCTATGTTAGAGAAAACAAAAAGGGGCACTACTGCCCCTTTTTCAATCAATATCAGACGTTTTCTGTTAACTGCGTGCTAGGTAGTTTGCTTTACCAACCCATTTGTAGCTGGTTAGCTCTTCCAAGCCCATAGGACCACGTGCATGCAGTTTCTGAGTGGATACCGCTACTTCTGCACCAAGACCAAACTGAGCACCATCCGTAAAGCGTGTTGCCGCATTGACGTAGACTGCGGCAGAACCCACTGAGTTGATGAACAACTCTGAGTTTTCTAGGCTGTTAGTCATGATCGCATCTGAGTGACTCGCGTTGTGAACACGCATGTGATTGATCGCTTCTTTCACATCAGCAACCACTTTTACACCAAGCGTGTAACTTAGCCATTCCGTATCAAAATCGCCTTCACCCGCATCACGAATTTGCTTTGCTTGCGCCATGAGCGCTTTTGCTTTTGGCTCCGCAACGAAGGTCACTTTGTCGTTCATGCGTTCTACAATCATTGCTAGGAATTGCGCTGCCACTTTTTCATGAACAAGCAGAGTATCTAACGAGTTACATGCTGAAGGACGTTGAACTTTTGAGTTCTCAACAACATTCAATGATTTTTCTAGATCCGCAGACTCATCAACAAAGATGTGGCTAATCCCAAAACCACCAATGATCACTGGAATGGTGCTGTTCTCTTTACACATTTTGTGTAGACCAGCGCCACCACGTGGAATGATCATATCGACGTAATCGTCTAGTTTTAGCAGTTGAGAAACCAACTCGCGGTCTGGCTTTTCAATGTATTGAACAGAAGCCGCTGGCAAGTTAGCTTTCGCCAGCGCAGATTGAATAACCTTTACCAATTCCATATTAGAAAAGAACGTCTCTTTGCCACCACGAAGGATGCTTGCGTTACCTGTTTTTAGACACAGTGCAGCAATATCGATGGTTACGTTTGGACGCGCTTCGTAAATCACGCCAACCACACCAAGTGGTACGCGACGACGAGACAGAGACATGCCGTTTTCTAGCACTTTGCTGTCAATCTCGCTGCCCACAGGGTCATTTAGACTGATTACGTTACGCACGTCATTGGCAATGCCTGTTAGACGCTCTTCGTTCAATAGAAGTCGGTCAAGTAGAGCTTCGGTTAGACCCGCTTCGCAGCCCAGTTCGATGTCTTTTGCGTTTGCAGCCAAAATAGTTGCTGCGTTAGCTTCTAGCTCATCAGCAATGATCGCTAGTGCTTGGTTCTTTTGTGCGGTTGACGCTGTCGCCAATTCGAAAGCTGCATCTTTGGCAGCTTTACCCATATTCGTTAAATCCACGTTGCTTCCCTCAATTTCTATTCTTGGATGACGACAAGATCATCGCGATGAATCACTTCTGAGCCGTAGTCATGACCCAAAATAGAGATGATATCTTTACTGTGCTTACCGGCGATTTTCGCGAGGTCTTCACTTGAGTAGGCGCTGATACCACGAGCAACCAGTTTGCCGTGAGAGTTTGTTACGCGTGCCACTTCGCCACGAGCAAAGTCACCGCTTACCTTAATAACGCCTTTTGCAAGCAAGCTGCTACCTTTGCCAACAACCGCATTCACTGCACCATCGTCGACAATGATGTCACCAGATGCCGCAGGGCCCGCTAATATCCAGCGTTTACGGTTTTCTAGCGCTTCTTCACAAGGAAGGAAACGCGTGCCTTGTGGCTCTGAGCTCAATGAGTCAAAGATAACATTTGGTGCACTACCTGCTGCGATAATCACCTCAATGCCTGCACGTCGAGCGATGTCTGCCGCCTGAAGCTTGGTTGCCATGCCGCCAGTACCTAGCGTTGTGCCGCTACCACCCGCAATCTTACGCAAAGTATCATCGATGGTTTTCACTTCTTTGATCAGTTCGGCATTTGGATCTTTACGAGGGTCTGCGGTAAACAAACCTTTTTGATCTGTTAGCAGCAGTAATTTGTCTGCACCACACAAAATCCCCACCAAAGCAGACAAGTTATCGTTGTCACCAACTTTGATCTCGTTGGTTGCTACTGCATCGTTTTCGTTCACGATAGGAATAATGTCGTTTGCAACCAGAGCATTGATGGTGTCACGCGCATTTAGGAAACGCTCGCGATCGTCCAAATCCGCACGAGTTAGCAGCATCTGACCAATTTTGATGCCATAAATGCCAAACAAAGACTCCCATGTTTGAATCAAACGGCTCTGGCCCACAGCAGCAAGCAACTGTTTGCTCGCCATCTCGTTGGGCAGTGCGGGGTATCCAAGATGCTCACGGCCTGCTGCAATCGCACCAGACGAAACCATTACTACTGAATGGCCTTGTTTTTTTAGCTCAGCACATTGACGAGCCAGCTCTACCATATGAGCACGGTTTAACGCCAAAGTGCCGCCTGTCAGCACACTTGTACCCAGTTTCACAACGACGGTCTGTGGTTGCGAAACAACTGCATTCTGTTGATTCGTTGTCATGATGTCTTCTGAAATGAAAAACAAATAAAGAGTGGATGTTTTAGCAATCAAATGGGGATTTAACAAGCAGAAAAGGTGCGAAAACGCACCTTTTTGTCTTATCGAGGAGGAAAACAGCCAAATTAGGCGAAATCAAACGATTCAGTGTGATATTCAACTTCCAGTTTGAAATGCTCAGCTACTGTGTCTATCAGCTTCTGGTGGAAGGTACTCTGCGTCAGGTACACTTCTTCCGTCACCTTGGCGGGTAGTGGTTCTGAAGTCCAGTCCCCTTCTTTGTTGTATTTACCAATATGGTATTTTGCCGTAAAGCCACCTTCGATGGACTCCAAGTCCATCCACCAGCCCCAAAATTCACGTTTTTCAGGTGACTTTTTATCGTCTACACAGACTGATAAACAGTCAAAATAGTAGTGACCTTCTTGTGATTGTGGTTCGCGCAGGTATGGACCTATTGCCTTCAACTTTGACATCAAGCGAAAGTGAGTCGGTCCCTGTGTCGTCTCTGACATAAGAATCTCCGTTTCCATAGTAAGGATATTTAGCTATCCAAGAATGATTATTATTTTTAATTATCATGAGCTTATTTTTTGCTCACATATATCACTCTTAACTAAATTAGGAGCTTTGTCACCTTAATAATTCCTCCTCCAACCACTTTATGGCTAAATCGAGGGATTGCTCATACCCTTTTGTAATTGTCTTGGAACTGATTTTCTTCGCCTGTCCATACTGGCTAAACAGTGCAACAAGTTGGTTGTCACTATGAGGAGAAACTGGGTCACCTTCTAGGCTCAAGGCGAGAATAGGCACCTTGGTTTTACGGCTGGTCAGGAAGCCTTGCACCTTCAAAGACCACGCCATCATTTGGCCTGCCATGCTATTGATGTCGACAGCATTTTTACCTAAGCGAGAAGCGAGTAAATCTAGATACATCTTCGGCATTTGCTGCAACTTCTTCGGAGAAGTAAACACATCATGCACTGGCGCACCTAAAGCAACACACGCTTTGATCTTCTCTTGCTCAACGAAAGAAAGACGAATCATGGCATTGCCACCAAAGCGGAAACCAATCAAACCTACCTTATGATGATCAACCCAAGGCAGTGAGAACAGCTCATTCAAAACCGCTTGGTGAAGGCAACTGGAGTTTTCCGTCAAAGGCCAATGCGAGCTGTGACCAACCGAAGGCATATCAATGGTCAACATCGCAATGTCTTTTGGCGCAAGGTGATTGCGGAACAAACGCCACATATCCGTTTGTAAACTGTCCAAGCCCGCACTCACCATCACGACCGGTAACTGTTTGTCGGTGCGTGGCAGATGCAAGTTCGCGATGATCTTGCGCTTCTGGTAGGGAATCTCAATCTGCTTGATCACATATTGCGTTTTCTCAGAACCTTCGGTGTAGGCTTTGTTCGCGAGTACTTGCGCTTGCGTCGCCAAGTTGTCGTTTTTCAAGTGCGGATAGCCAGCGATACTGAAACATAATGAAGCGGTAAACAGCTCATCTGCCGCCTCTTCACCTTTCATCTCATTCGAGCGACGTTGGTGCTCCATACCCAGCTTGATCCACTCAAATGCCCAGTTACCACTGTGGTATCCCATAACAGTATCAAGCCACTTATCTTCGGTGCGAGAGTGCTTCGATGATGCAATTTTAGCGATCACCGCTTCCATTTCGATCGGTGATACCCCTTGCCACGCCCATTGAAGACGTCTCAAATGACGATACCAAGCACGCTCGCCATGTTCTTCTCGCTCATCAAGAATTTTTTGGCTGGTCGGCATGTATTGAGTAAGTGCAGAGGTTTCTTTCGCTTGCTTGTGTTTCACGAACAAAGTTTCGGAAAGGTTTTTACTGACGTCTTCTGACATAGGAAGAACTCTAAGCTGGTTGCAATAGCGTAATAATAATAAAAAAAATGCCCCTATAAAGGGGCATTTCTCAATATTCTTGTGCAAACTTATTTTTGTTTGCGATTCACTGGCTCAACAAACTGGATAGACATATCCCAAGGTTGCTCGATCCAAGTGTCTTGAGCGATATCTACTACGTAATCGTCTAGTAGCTCAACACCTGCAGGCTTAGCACATACTGCGATAAGCTTCGCTTTCGGGTACATTTCACGTAGCTTGCGTGCTGTGTCACCGCTATCTACTAGGTCTTCAACGATTAGGAAACCTTCGCCGTCACCTTCTGGTGCTTTAACTACTGTCATATCACGCTGGTGATCGTGGTCGTAGCTAGAGATACAAATAGTATCAACGTGACGAATACCCAGTTCACGCGCTAGGATTGCACCAGGAACTAGACCACCACGGCTTACCGCCCAAATACCTTTCCATTGCTCAGCTGGCATTTGCTTCTCAGCCAGTTCACGGCAGTAAGACTGCATCGCATCCCAAGTGATAATGAATTTTTTACTCATTGTAATAACCTAATAATTTCAAAATATGCATCCCCTCTGCTTAGTTGATGGCGCTGAATTGGACTCAACAAACTAAACTTTCCACACCAGAGGAAATGGGGGTTTCAAGCTACGCAAACGATTATTCTACCGAAAGCCATGGCTAATACCAACGCTGATATCAAATTTCTCCGTCTATTACGCAGAAAAATCGAATTCGGTGAACAACACAAAACAGAGAAGTGAATGAATTCACGTAGAAACGAGTCACAAACGATTCGTTCTTAAGAAGGTTCGTTCTAAAACGCTCCTTGCTCAAGCAATCCACTCTCAAAGAACTCGCAAACAAAAAGCCAGTGTGAGTTTTGGCTCACACTGGCTTTTTAAGATTACGGGAATTAGCCCAGAATGTACTTCGCGATGAAGATTGCAGACATCACCCACACGCTCATCGACACTTCACGGCCTTTACCACTGAACAACTTAATCGCAGCGTAAGCAATGAAACCTAGCGTGATACCTTCTGCAATCGAGAAAGTCAGAGGCATTACCAAGCACGTTACTACTACTGGCGCTGCTTCTGTTAGGTCACGCCAGTCAATACCCACAAGGCCAGAAAGCATAAGGATTGCTACGTAGAATAGCGCACCAGACGTTGCGTAGGCTGGAATCATACCCGCTAGTGGCGAGAACAATAGAGCTAGAAGGAACAATACACCAACAACCACAGCCGTGAGACCTGTACGGCCACCAGCTGCAACACCAGAAACACTCTCGATGTATGAAGTGGTGTTTGATGTACCTAGTAGCGCACCCACTGACGTTGCAGTTGAGTCCGCAAGTAGCGCTTTGTTTAGACGAGGAATGTTGCCGTTTTCATCAGTTAGGCCTGCTTTTTGCGAAACGCCAACTAGCGTGCCTGCAGTGTCGAACAAGTCAACGAATAGGAAAGCAAATACTACCGAGATCATGCCAACTTCAAACAGACCTGAGAAGTCTAGCTGCATGAAGGTTGGTGCAATGCTTGGTGGAGTCGACATGATACCGCCCCACTGAACGTCACCGAAGATAAGGCCAAGAATTGTCACACCTAAGATAGCAATCATAACCGCACCTTTCACACCACGGTGAACCAATGCAATCGTCATGAAAAAGCCAATCGCAGCAAGTACCGATTGCAATGACGTAATGTTACCCATTGAAACTAGCGTTGCTGGGTTATCTACTACGATGCCTGCGTTTTTCAGTGCGATGAACGCGAGGAAAAGACCGATACCGGCAGAGATACCTGTACGAAGAGAAAGCGGAATGGAGTTGATGATCCACTCACGGATTTTGAACACACTCAAGACAATGAATAACAAACCAGACACAAACACGGCCGCTAGCGCTAATTGCCACGTATAGCCCATACCCAACACAACAGAGTAGGTAAAGAACGCGTTTAGACCCATACCTGGAGCCTGAGCGATTGGGTAGTTTGCTACTAAGCCCATGATGAAACAGCCAATAGCTGCAGCAAGACACGTCGCAACGAACACGGCACCACGATCCATACCAGTATCTGCAAGGATAGCTGGGTTTACAAAGATGATGTAAGCCATAGTTAGGAAGGTAGTGATACCTGCGATGATCTCAGTGCGCACGTTGGTGCCATTTTCACTAAGTTTAAAGAGCCTTTCGAGCATGATCGAATCCTGTAAAAGGTAAAAGGTAAAAGGTAAACGGTTGCGTGATCGATTGGCTCGAATTATAAAGTTATCAAATAACAAATTCCAGATAGAATTTTCACTCTAATGGGATTTTTTTCGCTGGATATGAAACCTATTCGCTAGTGTTTTAAACAAGACAAGAATTTAGATCTTAATAAACAACAACTAACAGAATTGTATTTTGCTCGGCTCAACGTGTACAAACTGAGCAATGTATTAAACTTTCAAACGTAAACCTGAGGTTTTGGACGTTAAATACCCACAAATTAGTCAGAAAATGAAATAAGTTGAAGATGCGTTAGTAGAATGGAAGCTTGGTGGCGAGAAAGTAGTCGAAGTTTGATACTGCAGATAAAAAAACGCCACTCAATTTGAGTGGCGGTGAATCATGTCAGCACTATGCACTGAAAAAAAATTCCAATTTATAGGGGTGAACAAACTTGTTCGAGTCACATGCGTTGGCTTCAATTAGTAACCAAAGCTTGTTGGGTATACAAAGTTACCGGTGTAAATAGATTTGCTGTTCCAGAACATTGCACTTGGTAAACCTTTCATAAATATCACCTTCTAAATCAATTAATACTGTTAATTTGGTTGATTTCTCGGTTCCTTGGAGGCGATAAACGGACTCATCCTTTGAGCATTTCGTTCTTCTCTCAGAAGCTGGTTACAAATATACCACTGAGAAATTTAATTACAAGCATTTTAGTGACCAAAATCACAAAAAATTAATAAATTGATCTTCATCAAGAATTAGTTGTAATTAAATTACAGTTTAGTAAATTAAAAAATAGTCAAACTTTCAATTCATACTAAGTGCGTTGCATTAGTGTATTGCATTGTGTTCATAATCTGTGACAGTTCTAGGGCAAATCCTTTTCACCACAACTACTAGAACGGCTTTTGTGGTGGTATGCTGATGGCAATTTCAAGCCAATACCGATTAGCACTTACTGCTAAACACTCATTAAATTTACGGTTTAAATTTGGCAAAGCACATCAAAAGGAGTCTTCCGTGTCTGAATTCCATTCTGAAATCAGTACCTTATCACCTGCTCCACTTTGGCAGTTTTTCGATAAGATTTGTTCAATCCCTCACCCTTCTAAACATGAAGAAGCACTAGCACAGTACATTGTTACTTGGGCGACAGAGCAGGGTTTTGACGTACGCCGCGATCCAACTGGCAACGTGTTCATTAAGAAACCAGCAACGCCGGGCATGGAAAACAAAAAAGGCGTGGTTCTTCAAGCGCACATCGACATGGTGCCGCAAAAGAATGAAGATACTGATCACGACTTCACAAAAGATCCTATCCAGCCATACATCGATGGCGAATGGGTAACCGCAAAAGGCACAACACTTGGTGCGGACAACGGCATCGGTATGGCTTCTTGTCTTGCAGTTCTTGCTTCTACTGAAATCAAACACGGCCCTATTGAAGTGCTGCTAACGATTGATGAAGAAGCAGGCATGACTGGCGCATTTGGCCTTGAAAAAGGTTGGTTAGAAGGCGACATCCTTCTAAACACGGATTCAGAGCAAGAAGGCGAAGTCTACATGGGTTGTGCTGGCGGTATCGACGGCGCAATGACATTCAACATCACTCGCGATGCCATTCCAGCAGGCTTTGTTACTCGTCAGCTAACGTTGAAAGGCCTTAAAGGTGGTCACTCTGGTTGTGATATCCACACAGGTCGTGGCAACGCAAACAAACTGATTGGTCGTTTCCTTGCTGGTCACGCACAAGAGTTGGATCTTCGCCTTGTCGAGTTCCGTGGTGGTAGCCTACGTAACGCTATTCCTCGTGAAGCATTCGTTACGGTTGCTCTACCAGCAGAAAACCAAGATAAGTTAGCGGAATTGTTCAACTACTACACTGATCTACTAAAAACTGAGCTTGGTAAAGTTGAAACTGACATTGTGACTTTCAATGAAGAGTTCGCGACTGACGCACAAGTATTTGCAGTAGCAGATCAACAACGTTTCATCGCGGCGCTTAACGCGTGTCCAAACGGCGTAATGCGCATGAGTGACGAAGTTGAAGGTGTGGTTGAAACGTCACTTAACGTTGGCGTTATAACAACAGAAGAGAACAAAGTAACCGTACTTTGCCTAATTCGCTCACTGATCGACTCAGGTCGTAGTCAAGTTGAAGGCATGCTGCAGTCTGTGGCTGAACTTGCAGGCGCGCAAATTGAATTCTCTGGTGCTTACCCAGGTTGGAAACCAGATGCAGATTCTGAAATCATGGCTATCTTCCGTGATATGTACGAAGGCATCTACGGTCACAAACCAAACATCATGGTTATTCACGCAGGTCTTGAGTGTGGTCTATTCAAGGAACCTTACCCGAACATGGATATGGTTTCTTTCGGTCCAACCATCAAGTTCCCGCACTCTCCAGATGAGAAAGTGAAGATTGATACCGTTCAGCTGTTCTGGGATCAAATGGTTGCACTTCTAGAAGCGATTCCAAAAAAAGCGTAATCCTAACCAGATTCGATAAATACGAAAAAGGGTGCCGAGGCACCCTTTTTATTGCGAGCTCAGAAAAAGTCGCAACTTATGCACGAGTTTGCGCGTATGACGCTAGCTCATCTATAGAAGTCTTAGCAACAACTTCACCATCGATGTAGTAAGTAACAAACTCACCTTCACGAACACCCATTAGTGTCGCTTTTTCACCGTTGTTGTAAGTGATGTCCATTTGAACTGTGTTTTCGTCGATCTGTTGCATTTGACCTTGTTCGATAACACGGTTATTCGTAATAGGACCAACAGGAGCTGTCGTTAGAGACTTATCTAACTGGTGGTTTACGTCGATGTAAGTGTCCATCTTCTTATCAAAGATGTGTGGCTTACCGTTTAGCGGGTTTTTACCAGTCCAGAACTCTAGCGAGTTGAACACAATGTAGTCAGCCGCAATCGCAACACCGTAAACTGGCGCCATTAGCATGTTTAGACCACCACGAGCGTAACGGTTATCAACGGCTTTCAAGTTGAAGCCCATAACGTAACCCGTTACTGCGTTACTGCCTACACAGCCAGAAAGAGAAACTGCTACTGCAGTCAGTGCGCCAATTTTAGCGATCGCCTTTTTCATTAAAACCTCTAGTTAAATAGTATTAGGTCAAAAATTCGGCGGGGATAGTAGCGGATAAAAACAAGAGGTAAAAGACAGTTTTTCGCCAAAAAATATTAGTATTAAATTTAACACAGCCTTATTTTTTCTGTGAATATAACACATCAAAAACCAAGGCAAGGCTACTCAATCTATACTAGATTTCACCCAATAAACTTACACAAGCCATACATTCGGTGAATTTTTGATCTTTTCAATAAAAATTATTGTTCGTCACATCAAGAAGAATGATTAGTGTGATTTTGAACCAGTTGTTACATTGTTGCTAACGTATTTGACAGAGATGGTTTATGGCCAGAAGTAAAAAAAGCAAAGTATTTGAGCTGCTCGGGCACCAAGTACAACCAGGACAACGACTAGAAACCGAATTTGAAGCGGCACAGCTTTACACGCACTCGCCTCTTTCTATTCCTGTGGAAATTATCCACGGTAAACAGGAAGGCCCTGTTTTAATGGTAAATGCAGCGATCCATGGTGATGAGCTTAATGGCGTAGAGATCGTTCGTCAGATGATTAACCAATTGGATCCAGCCAAACTAAAGGGCACGGTGATTGCGGTTCCTATCGTAAACGTGTTCGGCTTTATCCATAAGTCGCGCTACCTTCCAGACCGTCGCGACTTAAACCGCTGCTTCCCAGGTAGTGAGAAAGGTGCGTTGGCATCACGTATGGCGCATGGTTTCTTCAATAACATCGCTAAACGTTGTGACTACATTTTGGATCTTCACACGGGTGCAATTCACCGTACTAACCTACCTCAAATTCGTGCGAACTTGAGCAACCCAGAAACACTGCGTATCGCAAAAGCGTTTGCAACACCAGTGATCGTTGACTCTGCTCTACGTGACGGTTCTCTGCGCAGTGAAGCTGAAAAGTGCGATATCCCTGTTTTAACGTATGAAGCAGGTGAAGCACTGCGCTTTGATCCACTGTCGATCAGCGCTGGTGTATTAGGTGTTCAACGTGTCATGCAAGCGATCGGCATGCTGCGCGCAAGCCGCAAAAAGCTACCAGAGCCAATCATTGCCAAATCCACCAGCTGGGTACGCGCATCTGGCAACGGCATCCTACGCACTGTCGTGAACTTAGGTGATAAAGTAGAAGAAGGCGAAACGCTCGCTTACATCAGCTCACCGCTTGGCCATGACGAACTAGAGCTGGTTGCACCAAAAGGCGGTATCGTGATCGGTCAGCAAACACTGCCTCTAGTTAACGAAGGTGATGCTATTTTCCATATCGCTTACTTCAAGCAAGACGACGAGATGGTTGAGCAGACGGTAGAGAGCTATATTGAAGAGCTAACTGAGTTTGATGTCGACCAAGTGACCACTGGCCAAATACCGCTAGAAACTCAGCAATAATTCTCAACGAATAAACTTAAGCCCAGATTCTCTATCTGGGCTTTTTTATATCCATACTTTTAAAAACAAAAGGTTGAACCAGAAGTTCACATAAAGCATTCACACAACAAATTAATTGCAATAATTCTCATTCACAACCAGGGTGTCTTCCTTTTGCTTGTGAACCACTATGAATAATACTTATAAACAACTTCTTATTGCAGGAGCCATCTTGCCCTGCTTAGCTCACGCTCAACCATCTGGAGAGATTGCTGAGTACTTACAAGAACAAAGTAACCAACATCAAATCGAAGATCACTATGCTCAAAAAGTCCACGATGGTTTAAATCTTGATGCTAAGCCAGATATGATTGCGTGGAAAAACGATGAAGCACTCACTGGATGCCAATATGCAAAAGGTGAGATTACCGAGGCAAGAGATTACGACTACGGTGAAGCTACTGATTTGTCAGATGGATTACGCCACATTGATTTGCAGCCAGTTCACACACCTAAAAAACTGCGCAAAGACCATACGTACAATACCGCTTCATCAGGAAGTTCCGTGACATTCTCTGTTTCCTCTGACTGCTTATAACGACACAAATAAAAATGCCCCGAGATTAACTCGGGGCATTTTCAAATTCATTGTCGATGGTTCCAATCACCATCAAACACACTGCGATTATTCTTCGTCAGTGTCTACGTCTGCTTCACGAGCTTTACGAGCTTCTTCTTTGCGAACTTTTGCCGCTAGTTGCTCTGCTTCGCGCTCTTGACGTTGTACTGCTTTACGCTCGTTACGAACTACTTGGTTTTGTACAAAACCTGCTAGTTCCTGCTCAGCCCAAGCTTGTGCTTTCTCTTCGCTGTCAAAACCAGTTTCACGTTTTGATACTACTACTTTACGAGAAGTCACCTGACGAGTGATCTCTGCGCTCCAACCGTTACGTTTTTCAGTTACGCGGATAGCAAATTTTGGATTTTTAGCCATTTCTTTCATTTCCTAAGGGATTAATCAGGGATTCGGTCAACTTGATAACTCCATCTAAGCTGAGCTGTTTAACACCATCCCTTGGTAAGCGCGGTATTAGAGCATAAAAGTTAGCGAAACGCTGCAAGTTTTTTATGGGAGACGGGAGACGGGAGACGGGAGACGGGAGACGGGAGACGGGAGACGGGAGACGGGAGACGGGAGACGGGAGACGATTTCATTTTGTCTATTTAGGAATTAATACTGTCAACACCTTATGAGTCCAACGCAATTTAATCGTCATCCTCAAGAACAAGGCACGAGTGAGTTGGGGATCTCTCCCTATTCATTGTTCAAAAGAGATTTCCTACTCCTTCCTTCGTCAGTCTAGGAAATGACGCCGCTATTTTTCCCGACTCTCGAAGCGCAGCGTCCTATAGGGCGAAGTCTATTCTCGATTCCCTAAAATAAAAAAGCGCCGGTCTCTCAACCAGCGCTTTACTATTTTCGTTAACCGTTGACTAAGTCATGGTTAGCCAATGTTCTTACGTGCGTTTTGGAACAAACGCATCCAAGCACCGTTCTCACCCCAACCTTCTGGAGACCATGAGTTCGCTACTGTGCGGAATACACGCTCTGGATGCGGCATCATGATAGTTACGCGGCCATCAGCAGTCGTTAGACCTGTGATTGCGTTTGGCGAACCGTTCGGGTTGTTCGGGTATTGCTGAGTTGGGTTACCGTGGTTATCCACGTAACGAACTGCAATAGTACCTGATGCTTCAATCGCCGCTAGGTGGTCTGCGTCACGTACTTCTACGCGGCCTTCACCGTGAGACACTGCGATCGGCATACGAGAACCTGCCATGCCGTCGAAGAATACAGAGTCAGACTTTTGTACTTCAACTAGGCTAAAGCGAGCTTCAAAACGCTCAGATTCGTTACGAACGAAGCGAGGCCATAGGTCTGCACCTGGGATTAGCTCTTTCAGGTTCGATAGCATCTGACAGCCGTTACACACACCTAGAGAGAACGTATCTTCACGCTTAAAGAAGCCTTCAAACTGGTTGCGCGCTTGCTCATTGAACAGGATTGATTTAGCCCAACCTTCACCCGCACCAAGTACGTCACCGTAAGAGAAGCCACCACACGCCACTAGGCCTTGGTATTCTTCTAGAACCGCTTGACCCGTTAGGATGTCGCTCATGTGGATATCCGTTGCTTCAAAACCTGCACGGTCAAAGGCTGCTGCCATCTCAACGTGAGAGTTAACGCCCTGCTCACGCAGAATTGCCATCTTAGGCTTCGCGCCAGTATTTACCATAGAACCCGCAATGTAAGGCGCTGCGATGTCTTCATTTACATCGAAGCTTAGCTTGACGTTTAGGCCTGGGTCAGAGTTGTCTTTCTTCGCTTCGTGCTCTTGGTCAGCACATACTGGGTTATCACGTAGACCTTGCATCTTGTGCGTTGTCTCTGCCCAGATAGTGCGTAGTTCAGTACGGTTACGCTCAAGAACTACTGTCTCACCAGAAGTAATCACTAGCTCATCAGATGCTTCTACAGAGCCAATTACGTGTGAACACGCTTCAAGATCGTTTGCTGCTAGCGTTGAAAGTACAGCGTCTAAATCTTCATTCTTAACCTGAAGGACCGCACCTAACTCCTCGTTGAATAGCGCCGCTAGTGCATCTTCGCCCTTCTCTTCTGAATAAAGGTCAGCGATGTCAGCTTTAACGCCACAGTGACCCGCGAATGCCATCTCAGCTAGAGTAACGAATAGACCACCGTCACCCTTATCGTGATAAGCCACTACTTGGCCGTTCGCTACTAGAGTTTGAACGCCCTCGTAGAAACCTTTTAGCTGCGCTGCGTTGTCTACGTCTGCTGGCTTATCACCAAGCTGCTTGTAAACCTGTGCTAGAGCCGTTGCACCTAGACGGTTCTGACCGTTACCTAGGTCGATAAGAACTAGTGATGTAGCACCTTTGTCAGTACGAAGTTGTGGCGTGATTGACTTACGCACATCTTCAACACGAGCAAACGCAGTGATGATTAGAGATAGCGGAGAGGTTACTTCTTTCTGCTCACCGTTCTCTTCCCACTTGGTCTTCATCGACATTGAGTCTTTACCCACAGGGATAGTCAGGCCAAGTGCTGGACATAGCTCTTCACCTACAGCTTTTACTGCTTCGTAAAGACCTGCGTCTTCACCCGGGTGGCCAGCTGGAGACATCCAGTTTGCAGACAGTTTAATGTGTTTGATATCACCGATGTTTGTCGCTGCAATGTTTGTGATTGCTTCACCAACCGCTAGACGAGCAGAAGCGCCGAAGTCTAGTAGAGCCACTGGTGTACGCTCACCCATCGACATCGCTTCACCGTGGTAAGTGTCGTAGCTTGCTGCGGTCACTGCGCAGTTAGCAACAGGCACCTGCCAAGGACCAACCATTTGGTCACGAGCAACTAGACCCGTTACTGTGCGGTCACCGATAGTGATAAGGAATGTTTTCTCTGCAACCGTTGGTAGACGTAGAACGCGATCCACTGCTTCGTTTAGCTCGATACCGTCACGGTTAACCGCTGGGTTGTTCGCTTTAAGCGTTTTCGCATCACGGTGCATCTTAGGCGTCTTACCAAGAAGCACATCCATTGGCATGTCGATTGGCGTATTCTCGAAGTGTGAATCTTCAAGTTTCAGTTCACGCTCTTCAGTTGCGATGCCTACTACTGCGTATGGTGCACGCTCACGCTTACAGATTGCGTCGAATACTTCCATATTCTCTGGCGCAACCGCCATTACGTAACGCTCTTGAGATTCGTTACACCAGATCTCAAGTGGGCTCATGCCTGGTTCATCATTTGGTACATCACGCAGTTGGAAGATACCACCACGTTCGCCATCGTCCACAAGCTCTGGAAGTGCGTTCGAGATACCGCCCGCGCCCACATCGTGGATAAATGCGATAGGGTTAGCATCACCAAGTTGCCAACAACGGTCGATCACTTCCTGACAGCGGCGTTCCATCTCTGGGTTTTCACGCTGTACTGAAGCGAAATCTAGGTCTTCGGCTGATTGACCAGATGCCATTGAAGAAGCTGCACCACCGCCAAGACCGATGTTCATTGCAGGACCACCCAGTACGATTAGGCTTGCACCTACTGGGATCTCTTTCTTCTGAACGTGCTCGTCACGAATGTTACCCATACCACCAGCAATCATGATTGGCTTGTGGTAACCACGAACCTCTTCACCTCCGTGAGAGTTAACTTTCTCTTCGTAAGTACGGAAGTAACCAAGTAGGTTTGGACGACCAAATTCGTTGTTGAACGCCGCACCACCAAGTGGGCCTTCTAGCATGATGTCTAGAGCGTTAACGATGCGACCCGGTTTACCGAAATCTGTTTCCCATGGCTGTTCAAAACCAGGAATACGTAGGTTAGAGGTTGTGAAACCAACTAGACCTGCTTTTGGCTTACCACCGATACCAGTCGCGCCTTCATCACGAATTTCACCGCCTGAACCAGTAGAAGCACCCGGCCAAGGAGAGATAGCAGTTGGGTGGTTGTGCGTTTCCACCTTCATTAGGATGTGCGCTTTCTCTTGGCTGTAACCGTACTGGCGAGTTTCTGGGTTCGGGAAGAAACGACCTACATCAGAACCTACCATTACCGCTGCGTTATCTTTGTATGCAGACAGTACGTTTTCAGGCGTAGTTTCGAATGTGTTCTTGATCATCTTGAACAGAGACTTCTCTTGCTTAACTCCGTCGATAGTCCAGTCTGCGTTGAAGATCTTGTGACGACAGTGCTCTGAGTTCGCTTGTGCGAACATCATTAGTTCGATGTCAGTCGGGTTGCGTTCTAGCTTATTTACGAACGCATCGTAGAGGTATTCAATTTCATCATCTGCAAGTGCAAGACCTAGGGTAACGTTTGCGTTTTCAAGCGCAGCACGGCCGCCTTTTAATAGGTCAACGTCTGCTACAGGCGCAGGTTCTGCCGCTTGGAATAACGCGTTTGCCGCATCAAAATCAGTAAATGTCACTTCCATCATGCGATCATGGATGAGTGCTTTTACATCAGCCATTTGAGCATCGTTAAGAGGCGTCGATGTCTCTACGTAGTATGCCGTGCCGCGCTCAAGACGTTTTACTTTGTCTAGGCCACAGTTGATGGCGATATCAGTAGATTTAGAAGACCAAGGCGAAATAGTGCCCGGACGAGGCGTAACAAGAAGTAGAAGACCTTCTGGCTCATGCTCTTCGATCGTTGGACCGTAAGTCAGCAATTTTTCCAGTTTTTCCAACTCTTGAGCATCAAGGTCAGACTTTAGATCCGCAAAGTGCATGAACTCAGCGTAAATGCCAGTGACAGGCAGATCTTGTTCACGACAAAGTTCCAGTAGTTTATTAACACGAAACTCAGAAAGAGCTGGGGAGCCACGCAAAATTCTCATGTGCTTAGGTCTCTTATTGCAAGTGATTAAGGTGATATTGGAATAAATTCAGTGGGTTATACTGTTTTCTTCGAAGCTATTCCCGAAGGTTTTTCAAACCTATGCCGATGCCACCTCTTCGTTGCGAGCGCATTATATAGCAATTGTTTTTGTGATGTAACACTAAAAGCAACCGTTTGCGTCATTTTTTTCGTCAAATTTGAATTCCGACTAAAATGTCGATAAATCACACAATGTCGCACTCTATCTGTCTGATTCACTTTGCCCCACCAGCTCGCTTTGATATAAAGGCAACTAGAAAATTATCGAGACGTACCGAATTAATGCAAATAAGTCAGTTCAACCGACTCAAGCGCAGCGCCCTACTTTTCGCCTCTGTGCTTTTACTCTCTGCCTGTCAGATTGAGTCGGAACCCAAAAGTGAATTCGAGCAAATCCAAGAGCGTGGTGTCCTACGTGTTGGCACGCTAAACAACCAACTCTCCTACTACATTGGTCCTGATGGTCCTGCTGGCTTGGATTACGAACTGGCGCGCAAATTTGCAGAGCAACTCGGCGTGAAGTTGGAAATCAGACCCGCTTTCCGCCAAGCAGAGTTATTCCCTGCTCTAAAAAAAGGCGATATTGATATTATCGCGACAGGTTTAAACCAAACTTCTCAAGCGGTTCAACGCTTCCGTCCCGGGCCTGCTTACTACTATGTGAGCCAGCAAGTAGTGTACAAAAAAGGCCAGCTTCGCCCTCGCGATGTAGACCAGCTCATCAAGTATCAAGAATCAAAAGATGAGAAAGCCGGAAACGAAGACAGCAATGCAGGAGCAGAGACGCTGCAAATTGTTGAGCAGTCACAATTTGTTCCGACATTAACCGCGCTACAGAAAGAACACCCAGAGCTGCAATTCGAAATTATTGGCGATGCCGATACTCGCGACCTCTTAAAACACGTATCAACAGGTGAGTTGCGTTTTACAGTAACTGACTCGGTGGAACTGTCTTTGGCGCAGCGCCTATACCCAGATTTAGCTTTGGCTTTTGAGCTCACCGAAGACCAACCTGTCTCTTGGTTTACTCGTCGTTCTGAAGATGAAAGCTTGTATGCCATGTTGATCGAGTTCTTTGGCAACATTAAACAGTCTGGTGAACTCGCGACACTCGAAGAGAAATACATCGGTCACATTGAAGCTTTCGACTACGTAGACACGCGTGCCTTTATTCGAGCTTTGGATAACACCCTGCCGAAATGGTCACCACTGTTCCAAAAGTACAGTGAAGAGTTCGACTGGCGCTTGATCGCCGCATTGGCTTACCAAGAGTCCCACTGGAAACCAAAAGCAAAATCACCGACGGGTGTACGTGGAATGATGATGCTTACATTGCCTACTGCGAAGAGCGTTGGGGTAACGGACCGACTTGACCCAGAACAGTCTGTTCGAGGTGGTGTGGAATACCTGCGTCGTATTGTCGCTCGTGTACCAGATTCCATTAATGAACACGAAAAGATTTGGTTTGCGTTGGCATCTTACAACGTTGGCTATGGTCATATGATGGACGCACGACGCCTGACTAAAGCGCAAGGCGGCGATCCGAACGCATGGGCAGATGTAAAAGAGCGTCTACCATTGTTGCGTCAGAAACGTTATTACAGCCAGACTCGTTACGGTTATGCCCGTGGTGATGAAGCACGTAACTACGTAGAAAACATCCGCCGTTACTATCAATCGATCATTGGCCATGTAAGCCAAAAGCCTGCTATCGACGAGGATACAGAAGACCTGCAGGTTATCCCGCCACTCGATCCTAATCTATTAGTTTCTGGTGCTGTGGAGACCTTGGCTGAACAGGTTTCAGGGGCAGTTGAAGTAACACCACCACCTGAAGAAAATGCGCCTCAAGAAGCAGAGCAAACACCAGTGCCAAAAGCAGAATAAAAACTTCGAAAATAGCGAGCCCTCAGCTCGCTATTTTTTTGAGTCAACAGATCAAGTTATCCAGAATCCAGTCTTTCGGGCTTATCTAGCTTGTGATGCTCATTGGTGCCATACCAATATTAGGCTTGCATAGCAGAGAAGTTCTTTTAGTCACTTCTCCTCAAACTGATGCCACCTTCATCCGTAGGCGTGCCTCATCAGAATGTCATCGATTGATAGTATGTCAGACGCTTTGCTATGCGAGTGTCGGAGAGTGTGTTCGTTGTCTGCAAGAGGTTCTGATTATGAGAAAGCGCAGAGTGCAGTCAAAACGTTTGAATAAGACAGTGGCTGCTAACCGCCGCAAGCGTAAGCTGACGAGTATGAAAAAGAAAGTCAGTGCACGTAACCGTGTTTTCGTTCACCTAGTGAATCACTGAGAATGTGAAGCAAACATCTACTCTTAGGTAGGTGTTTGCTAAAAATACTTCTAGCCGAAAAAACTAATTCTCCTTTCAACTTACTTATCTTTATTTTCCCGCTCGTTTTCCAACGCCTTTTGCGCTTGTTTCTTCGCTTTAATTTCTTTGCGGCGACGTTTAAAGAATGCTTGCAACTGAGAGCGGCATTCTTCTTCCAGCAGCCCATTTTCAACTGTTGCGTAATGGTACGCTGCTTGGCTTTCAAACAAGTTTAATACCGTTCCTGCAGCGCCTGCTTTTAAGTCAGGCGCACCGTAAACGACGCGTTTCACTCGGCTGTGTAACAATGCCCCAGCACACATTGGGCAAGGCTCTAGCGTGACATACAAAGTGGTATCAAGCAGTCGATAGTTTCCTAGAGCTTCACCCGCTTTACGCAAAGTTTGGATCTCCGCATGCGCCGTCGCATCATGAGCGCAAATAGAACGGTTCCAACCTTCCGCAATGATCTCTCCGTCTTTCACTAGAACAGCACCAACCGGCACTTCCCCTTCTGCTTCTGCTTGCTCTGCAAGCTCCATCGCACGGCGCATAAATAGTTCGTCTTGAGGGGAAAACTGAGAATCTGACAAAAGGAGGCTCCGGTATTTGGGATAGGTCGTAATTGAAAGTGGATTTTAACCTTCAAAGAGGGGAAGTGGAAGCGGATGCGGGATGCGGGATGCGGGATGCGGGATGCGGGATGCGGGATGCGGGATGCGGGATGCGGGATGCGGGATGCGGGATGCGATTTATTTTGTTTTTCTAGGAGCACATTCTGTCAACGCTATTTGAACTGAGTTTCTTTCACTAATCTTTCAGCACACACCTCTCGATTCCTAGAGCTGCGCGTTCCCGACTCTGGAAGCGCAGCGTCCTGTAGGACAAAGTCCGTTCTTCAATTCCCGAAAACAAAAAAAGCGCCAGTCTCTCGACCAGCGCTTTCTAAATTTACTTAATAGCTTTAACGTTCTTACATAGTGTAAGTGTATGGCGCTTGAATACCTAGAGGAATATTTAGCATCCAGTAAACCACTAGGAAGATAGACCAGCCGATTAGCATTGCAATCGAGAATGGCATCATTAGCGATGCTAGTGTACCGATACCTGTCGATTTCACGTAACGTTGACAGTAAACCACTACTAGAGGGAAGAATACCATCAGGGGTGAAATGATGTTCGATACAG
This sequence comes from Vibrio campbellii CAIM 519 = NBRC 15631 = ATCC 25920, assembly GCF_002163755.1. NCBI lineage: Bacteria > Pseudomonadati > Pseudomonadota > Gammaproteobacteria > Vibrionales > Vibrionaceae > Vibrio > Vibrio campbellii. The sequence continues at coordinate 749,660 of NZ_CP015863.1, read as the reverse complement.
AGTCACCTACACGGTAAGCCGCCTGAGATAGCTCAGGAGAGATACCCACAGCCATTAGCATCGGAACTAGGATTGGACCGATAAGAGCCCATTTCGCTGATGCAGAACCGATTAGAAGGTTTACAGAAGCTGTTAGAAGAATCATACCGATGATAGTTGCTTCACCTGGTAGGTTCATCGCTTTCAGGCCTTCAGCACCGTATAGCGCTAGCATCGTGCCGATGTTTGATTGCGCAAATGCAGATAGGAACTGTGCACAGAAGAACGACATTACGATGTATGCGCCCATAGTAGACATGGTATCCGCCATCGCTTTGATGACGTCGTTACTTGTCTTGAACGTGCCAGAAACTCGACCGTAAACGTAACCCGGAATGATAAACAGGATGAAGATCAACGGAACGATAGACTTCATGATTGGCGCAGAGAACGCAGTGATCTCACCCTCAGGTGAACGCAGTGCAGAGTTTTCTGGAATAAGCGCCACAACAAGAAGAGCGATACCCGCCATCATTGCCCAACCAGCGTAACGGAACGCTTTAGACTCAAGCTCAGTGAAAGAACCTAGATCTGGTGCTTTCTCTGCGTCTTCGTCGATTGGTGTGTTCTTTAGGCGTGGTTCGATGATTTTCTCAGTTACGTACCAACCGATAGCAACAATGATTACTGAAGATAGACCAGTAAAGAAGATGTTTGCTAATGGGTTAACCACGTACTCAGGATCTAGAACCTGTGCAGCTGTTTGTGTGAAACCAGCCAATAGAGGGTCAATACCTGAAGGAATAAAGTTAGCAGAGAAACCACCTGATACACCTGCAAACGCTGCTGCGATACCCGCTAGAGGGTGACGACCAGCTGCGTGGAAGATGATACCACCAAGAGGAATAACCAGAACGTAGCCCGCATCCGCCGCTGTGTGCGATACGATTGCTACAAGAATTAGCATTGGAGTAAGAAGTTTTGCTGGCGTGAAGTTCAGCATCTTCTTAAGGCCAGTCGTGATGAAGCCAGAAGAATCGGCAACACCTACACCCAACATCGCTACTAGAACGATGCCAAGTGGCGCAAAGCTAGTGAACGTTGTCACCATATTAGCAAGGAAGCTTGCCAGTGCTTCACCTGTTAGAAGGTTAGTAATAGTAAGAGCTTCGCCAGTTCGAGGGTTTAGAAGGTCGAAAGAAACATTCGACAAAAGTGCAGACGCAGCCCAAGTAATGATTAGTGCCCAGAAGAACAGAATCGCTGGATCGGGAATTTTATTACCTACTCGCTCGATAAAGTTCAGAAAGCGATCCATCCCGCTCGGCTTCGGTGATGGTGCCTTATTTACTGCTTGGTTACTCATGGTAACTCCATATGAATGATGTTGGTTCCATAGCCTATTTTCAGTAGAGCATTCTATTAAATAGATATTAAGAAAGCACAAGATTCTACGCTTTTTTCCATATTTGGAGACATATTTTGCAAAAATCCATATCAATTAAACATAAAAAAAACAGTAGTACACCATTGCATTAACAGTTGCAAAACCACTTATTAACCACCTAACCAAGCATAAAGGTTGTAGATACTTACGACAAAAGCAATTGCAAAAGGAATATAAAACACGTTAGTTTTCAAACTCACTGTAACGCGAAATCATTGTTTTTAGCTCAATCGATTGCGTTTCCCCCATCCTATCTTTCCAGCTAGAAGTTATCGTGATGGTCTTGAGAGATTCGGAGATCGTTGCTGCAGGCACTTCCCACTCAACGATATAAGATCCAGTAGCAGAAGATCCTGTTGCAATAGCAGCGAAACTGGCCGGTGTCATAGTAGACATTGCCTCAGAAGCACCTCGAGTGCGGAACAGCTCAAGTTGATTTTCGGCCAGTCGCAGTGCCTCGATACTTTGAATCACGTAATCCGATTCACGTTCCATGTAGATTTGTAGCTTAGTTAAACCAAGTGCGCCAATACCAAGCAGCAGAAACGAAATCAGCACCTCGATTAAGCTAAAGCCTTTTTGTTTAGAGATCATTCCAAGAACCCTTTTTCCATTTAATTTTCTTGTGATCATTGGGTACGGATGTGGAATCAAATTCCAAGTTAACTGCGGCACCAAAAACACTTAACCCACCAGGGGTGTCGAAAACATACCCACCTACAGGCTTGAAAGCGCCACGGGAAAAAAAAGTAAGTTTTTTTATTTCGTCTGTCGAGAGTCCTCCTATAAATGGAGTGACTGAGACATCTGATGTCCATCTTGCGGTCATGTCACTGACTGTAGAAGTAAACAATTGGTAAACAGTTCCGGGAAAAGAGTCAGCACCATTAACCGACAATAAGCCATTCTCGATAACAAGAAGCTTAGGGCTAGCATTAAGGTTGATTCCGATACCGGTTTCTAGGTCACAATCACCAACCACCCACACTTTATCGCTCACAGAAAACGCACTGATTATCCTGTCAACACAAGATTGAACTGTTGACGAGCTACTTGCCACACTCCCATCAATCACCACGAATCCATTTTTTATTTGAGTTAATTGGGAGCGAGGGTAACCAAAAAACGCTTCAAAAGGGTCAAGGTTTGGGTCATGAATAAAATCATGCTCAAACATCTTTTCGTCGCCAATATAATCTTGATTGTTACCAATGACTTTCACTTTATAGTCGTTTATGCCAGCAGAATCATCACAGTTAGAGTCACCAGAAACGCATAACCCTGAGCGCGCAGTATTCGTCATATGAGATGAACTACACGTTTTTCCAGAAGGGTGTGTAGTAACAAAAGCGCCCTCCATTGCTACTGAAGTCATAAATCGAACAGATACACAAGTGTCTGGCTCGACAAATTCCGGCGTAAAAAGATAGGACCCCATTAACTTCAAATCAGAGCGAGCCTGTATAGCACCAGTGGGTCTGCCAATTACTTCAATACTCTTGAAGGTCTCAACTCGGTTGTTTACGCTCGAAGATAGCTCGTAGAGTTTCGGGTCGACCAAAGATTGAGTTGCAGTAACGGTACTTTGCAAACAACTAGAGTAGTCTTGCGTATTTGGTGTGACCGACATATCCGCTTTATTTATCGCGTAGCCACACTCCAATCCCCCCTCAGCACGCCAGTGCTCTTGCCGCGCTTCAATTTGGTTATTGGCACGCTTGATCTGATAAAAAAGAGACTTGTAGCTACCAAGCGACATCATTAACGCAGCGACAAGTAATACACTGACAACCAGTAACGCTGCTGCACCTTGTTGTTTATTCATTATTGCCAGTTCCTTTGTTTCACAGTAAAGGACTTCTCCGTACGAATATTCGTCGCATCTTTCAATTCAGTCCCCAAGGTAACGGTTATTAGGGCACTCTTGGCGTCAGTGTTTTCTAAAACCTCACTCACAAGATCAAACCGATTAACGTGGATCGCCTTTTTGTCGAAGAGTGTGTTACACGTCCCTGTACCGGAGAGGTTGGCCACATCATTGATATTCCATATAGTGGCTTGCTTCTTTTGACACACAAAGAGCGATTCAGGCGTGCCATCCCGTTGCTCATACACCACGTTTTTATACAAAGACGTAGCTCCAGAAACCCCAACGTTATAAACGTATGCCATAAGCCCAGAGTCAGCGCCACTAATGGTATAAAGTGTGTTACTTGCACCGGATATTTTGACCGAATTTCTATCGCTACCATCAAATCCTGCTCGCTGAATATCGCTCTTCATCATCTGCAGAACACTGGCTGTGTTTTGCAGTAACATCAGCTCTTTAGAGCGCTCCATCGCCACCTTTTGGCCACTGATATAAAGCGAACCGACAATAGCGAGAGAGATCAGCCCCAAAGAAGAGGCAATCATAAACTCAACGAGGCTGGCACCTTTTTGGTTAAACATATTCATCCCTTAAGAACAGGTTGAGTACCCAAAGAACTCGGTATTGTTGTTATCACTACATACACGAACGCGAGCAGAAAGAGTGTGAGAGATGAGTTTGAGTGCTTTTGTAGATTCTCCTACCGGATAAAATTTGATATTACCGGAGGAAGGGCGACCATGAACGTCATCGAAACTGATTTGAGTCGATGAATAACTTGGCGTAACCACAATTCCGTTGTAAGCCTCTCCCGAAAATGACAACAAAACCGTACCAGCTCCTTCGGTTCCGTTATTAGTAAGTTCTATTCGCCAATTACCATCACTTGATGAAGCCCCAGACATAATAATGTGGGCCCAGAGTCTTTCTCTGCGTAAAATCGCTTCCGACTTACCTTGAAGAACAAAACCGTGTAGCTCACCAGCTAAGCGCTGCATTTTGTTGGTTTCAAAAACATTTTGGAAAGATGGTGCTGCCGCCGCCAGTAAAACACTCATTACAGCGATGGTGATCAGAAGCTCCAACAACGTAAACCCGCGAGGCATTTCCCAAATTCCTATGCAAACGGCAAAAGGGCCGTAATTCATCTTGCGCTGATGCTATCACCTAAGAAAAATAGGCGGAAAAGTGAAAAGGGAACTACTCGTCATGATTCGAATTTCTGGTTGTAACGGATACAACAAACGATTTAGAGGGATGACATTGATCGAATTACTAATAGCCGTTGTGATCGTCGGTATCATTGCCGCTATCGCCTATCCGTCTTATTCCAACCACGCGATCACTGCACATCGCACTGTTGCATTGAGTGACATTAGTCGTATTCAGTTAGAACTCGAAACCACTTACAACGGTGGCTATGACTGGAGCGGAATTATATCTGGGGGTAGTTGTACGATTTGTGATTCGGACGCAGACCGCTTCTCATTTTCCATCGCAAGCTCAGCAACAGCAGCATACACAATTACAGCAACTGCAAAATCTGATCGTGGACAAGATGGGGACAGCTGCTTTCCGAGCAGCCAAGATAAAAAAATAACCCTCACTTCAACCAATATTGAATCGCCAAGCGAGTGCTGGAACTGATTAAGCCACCTTCCCTTCTCTGGCTAAAAGAAAACAGATACGAAAAAGCCCGCATCAATGCGGGCTTCTTATTAAATTTTAACTTAGTCAGCAATTAGCTGGTTAAGTCATCAAAGAACTTCTTCACACCGTTGAAGAAACCTTCGGATTTTGGCTTGTGCTTAGTTGCAGCATCGCCACCACAAGACTCATCAAACTCTTTCAGCAATTCTTTTTGACGAGAACTTAGCTTAACTGGAGTCTCAACCACTAGCTTAACGATTAGGTCACCCACACCGCCGCCACGAACGCCTTTCACACCTTTACCACGCATGCGGAACATGCGGCCAGTTTGCGTTTCTGTCGGTACTTTAAGATTCACACGACCATCTAGCGTCGGAACCTCAACTTCACCACCTAGAGCTGCCATAGCAAAGCTTACTGGCACTTCACAATATAAGTTGTTGCCTTCACGTTCAAAGATATGATGCTCTCTCACGTGAACTTGTACGTAAAGGTCACCTGCTGGTGCGCCCATTTCTCCCGCTTCACCTTCGCCAGATAGGCGGATACGGTCGCCAGTATCAACACCAGCTGGGATCTTAACGTTAAGTGTCTTAGTTTTCTGCTTACGGCCTTGACCATGACATTCATTACATGGGTCTTTGATGATCTTGCCTTTACCGTGACAGGTAGGACAGGTCTGTTGTACTGCAAAAAAGCCTTGACGCATCTGAACTTGACCGTGACCATGACAGGTACCACACGTTTCAGCTGACGAGCCTTTCTTCGCGCCGCTACCATCACAAGTATCACAGTGAACAAGCGTAGGTACTTCGATCTCTTTTGATACGCCACGAACCGCCTCTTCTAGCGACAGTTCCATGTTGTAACGCAGGTCTGCGCCACGTTGCGCGCGTTGCTGACCACCGCCACGACGGCCGCCACCAAAAATATCACCGAACACATCGCCAAAGATGTCGCCGAAGTCAGCGCCACCGCCACCAAAACCGCCGCCGCCGCCGCCGAAGCCGCCACCGCCTTGTTCAAAAGCAGCATGGCCGTATTGATCGTACGCCGCTTTCTTTTGAGGGTCAGTGAGAATTTCGTACGCTTCTTTTACTTCTTTAAACTTGTCCGCTGCAGACTGATCACCCTGGTTACGGTCTGGGTGGAATTTCATCGCTAGACGCTTGTACGCCTTTTTGATATCGCGCTCAGAGGCATCACGGCCTACGCCTAATACTTCGTAAAAATCACGTTTTGACATGTTCTTCGTCACCAATTAATTACTGCAAACGGCATGATCTACCGCTTGGTGTTTGTATCGTTCTAGGTAAGTGCACTCATTGCAAAATACTTAACTAGAAAGACAGCTTGGACAAACAGACGGGCGTAAGAGTTACCCCAAACGCCCGCACACAAAAGTCTTATCGACTCTAGGCGACCATAAGTCGCCTAGTTAGAAATATTATTTCTTGTCGTCTTTAACTTCTTCGAACTCAGCATCAACTACGTCGTCTTCTTTAGACTGTTGAGCATCAGCGTCAGCACCTTGTGCTTGTTGCGCTTGAGCTTGTTGTTGAGCGATTTCCATTAGCTTTTGAGCTGCCGTCATTAGCGCTTGAACTTTAGCGTCGATCGCTTCTTTGTCATCGCCTTTACGTGCAGTTTCTAGCTCAGAGATAGCTGCTTCAATCTTCTCTTTCTCTTCTGCAGGCAGAGCTTCACCAGCTTCTTCTACTTGCTTCTTAGTACCGTGAATCATTTGGTCAGCTTGGTTACGTGCAGTTACTAGCTCTTCGAACTTCTTGTCCGCTTCTTTGTTAGCTTCTGCTTCTTGTACCATTGCTTCGATCTCTTCCTCAGACAGACCGCCTGATGCTTGGATAGTGATCTTCTGTTCTTTACCAGTCGCTTTATCTTTCGCAGATACGTTTAGGATACCGTCAGCATCTAGGTCGAAAGTTACTTCGATTTGTGGCATGCCACGTGGTGCTGGTTGGATACCTTCTAGGTTGAACTGACCAAGAGACTTGTTGTAAGTCGCTTGCTTACGCTCACCTTGTAGTACGTGGATAGTTACCGCGCTTTGGTTGTCTTCAGCTGTAGAGAACACTTGATCCGCTTTTGTTGGGATAGTTGTGTTTTTCTCGATTAGCTTAGTCATTACGCCGCCCATCGTTTCGATACCGAAAGATAGAGGAGTAACGTCTAGAAGTAGTACGTCTTTAACGTCACCAGCTAGTACACCACCTTGAACTGCAGCACCCATTGCTACTGCTTCGTCAGGGTTTACGTCTTTACGAGCTTCTTTACCGAAGAACTCAGCAACTTTAGCTTGAACCATAGGCATACGAGTTTGACCACCAACTAGGATAACGTCAGTGATTTCGCCTACAGATAGGTCAGCATCCGCTAGAGCAACTTTTAGAGGCTCAAGAGAACGTTGTACTAGGTCTTCAACTAGAGACTCAAGCTTCGCACGAGTCACTTTGATGTTCATGTGCTTAGGACCAGTCGCATCAGCAGTAACGTAAGGTAGGTTTACGTCAGTTTGAGTAGTAGAAGAAAGCTCGATTTTCGCTTTTTCTGCTGCTTCTTTAACACGCTGCATTGCTAGTGGATCAGTTTTAAGGTCGATACCTTGCTCTTTCTTGAACTCATCTACTAGGTAGTTGATCATGCGGTTATCGAAATCTTCACCACCAAGGTGAGTGTCACCGTTAGTTGAAAGAACTTCGAAAGTCTTCTCGCCTTCTACTTCATCGATTTCGATGATAGAGATATCGAATGTACCACCACCAAGGTCGTATACAGCGATAGTGCGATCACCGCCTTGCTTGTCTAGACCGTAAGCTAGAGCAGCAGCAGTTGGTTCGTTGATGATACGTTTAACATCTAGACCAGCGATACGGCCAGCATCTTTAGTTGCTTGACGTTGAGCATCGTTAAAGTAAGCAGGAACAGTTACAACTGCGCCAGTTACTTCTTCGCCTAGGAAGTCTTCAGCTGTTTTCTTCATTTTCTTAAGAACTTCAGCAGATACCTGAGGAGCAGCCATTTTTTGGCCTTGCGCTTCTACCCATGCATCACCGTTGTCAGCCTTAACAATATTGAAAGGCATGATTTCGATATCGCGTTGAACTTCTTCATCTTCAAAACGACGACCGATTAGACGCTTGATAGCGAACAGTGTGTTTTGAGGGTTAGTAACAGCTTGACGTTTTGCAGGTTGACCAACTAGCGTCTCGCCTTCTGTGTATGCGATTACTGATGCTGTTGTACGTTCGCCTTCAGCATTTTCGATTACGCGTGGTTTGTCGCCGTCAAGAACAGCAACACAAGAGTTAGTAGTACCTAAATCAATACCAATGATTTTACCCATCAGGCTATCTCCGAATAAATTCTATTTTCGTTTTGCTATATCCCCTATGTGGGGACGTAGAATCGGGTTTCAACCCTTACTCACAAACTAAAATAATGTTGTTTGCTTCTCTTATGCCCAATAGATAAGGGCTGCAAATGGCTTTTCAAGGGAGAGAGCAAAAAAAATTGAAAAAAGTTGCGCAAAAGGTGGGGCGGGATTCTCAAATCTCGGAGCGCAGCGTTCCATAGGACGAAGTCCGTTCCCGAAGCGAAGCGTCTCTAAAAAGAAAAAGCGAGGCCCTAAGACCTCGCTTTGAATTCGATTGAGTGAGCAATTATCAATTATGCACTTGCTTGTGCTGGCTCAGCATCCACGATTTCTTCTTTACCAATCTCGCCTTCAGACTTAGCAACAATCGTGTTTACTGCAGTGTCGCCGACTACGTTAGATGATGTACAGAACATGTCGTTAATACGGTCAACCGCAGCAACGATTGCTAGACCTTCTGGTGGTAGACCCAATTGGTGAAGGATAACACCAACCATTACTACACCACCGCCAGGAACACCGCCAGCACCGATAGACAGTAGCAGAACCGTGAAGCCTAGAGTCACTAGGTCAGATACCGCGATAGGCTGACCAAATGCGTTCGCACAGAATACCGCTGCGATTGCGATGTAGATTGAAGCACCTGCCATGTTCATCGTAGCGCCCAGTGGTACACCAAAACCAGCTACCGACTTAGACACACCGATCTTGTCAGTAAGAGTGCGCATCGTTACAGGAATCGTCGCATTTGAACTTGCTGTAGATAGAGAGAACAGCACTTGCTCACGCGTCTTACGAGAGAACTCACGTGCAGAGATACCTGTAAACATTTGAACCGCTAGTGGGTATACAACGAAGATCCAAAGCACCAGCATTGAAACCACAAGAGCAACATAACCTGCTACCGATGCAAGCGTGCCTGCATCCAGTGTTGCGCCAAGTTGAATCATCAGAGCGAATACACCGTATGGCGCAAGGCTCATAACAAGGCCAATCAGCTTCATCATGATTTCGTTCGCCATCTTAAAAGTACGAACCGCAGGGCCGCCTTTTGAATCAAGCGCTTGGATAGCAAGACCTGTCAGAATTGCCATAAAGATGATCTGTAGCATGTCGCCATTTGCAAACGCCTGTACCGGGTTGCTCGGAACGATGTTCACAACCATAGAGAAGATATCCGGCGTTTCTGTTGACTTAAGTGCCACAGAGTCAGAAATCGTACCCGCTAGGTTTGCGCCAGCACCAGGCTGAACAATCATAGCAACAGTAAGAGCAGCAATAATCGCAACGACGGTATTCAAAATGTAAAGAGTAAAGGTTTTACCACCTAAGCGACCAAAAGAACGAATGTCTTTAAGCTCAACAATGCCACATACAATTGATACATAAACCAAAGGAACAACCAGAAGTTTAATCAGCGAAACGAACATGCCGCCTGCCCCTTCTGCCGTACCTAGGATATAGGTATCAAAAATCGCAATACCGCTAAATAAGTACTGAATAGCTGTACCCAGCACAAGGCCGGCGAACAAACCAATAAAAATCTTACTAGAAAGCGATTTATCCATCATAAATCTCCGAAATGTTGTGTTTGCTATTTATATTTTTATAGTTACATCTGCTGATTTTTACGGCAGACATCGCGAATAATACACACCAGAGTTACAAAATAAAGACTTTCTTTACAGAAATGTTAATAGATAACATTAAAAGTAAATCACTAGATCCACATTCATATTCAGAATTAAATCTCGAAGGAAAGTCAGAACAGCCACTTATAGACACAGCATTCCATAAGTAAGCGATATAAAGAAAGGATGTATCCTATGAGAAAAATATTTCCCAATAAGAAAAACTTTGAAGAGGATCAAATTTCAAATTCATCGCATATTCAGAGGAGTGAATATGATGAGGGCATGTTTGAAACAAAAACGCCCGCTATTGAATAGCGGGCGTTTTAATATATTTATATCAATGGGTTAACTGATTACTTAGCAACCATAACCATTGCAGGACGTACAACACGGCCGTTTAGCTCGTAGCCTTTTTGCATCACAAACATCACTGTGTTCGAGTCGTGATCTGGGCTCTCTTGAATAGACATCGCTTGGTGGAATTCAGGGTTGAATGCTTCACCTTCTGGGTTGATCTCTTTCAAACCAAATTTCGATACTGCGTCTACAAATGTCTTATGCGTTAGCTCAACACCTTCAAGAATTGGCTTAACCACTTCGTGCTCTGCATCTGCAGCTTGGATTGCACGCTCAAGGTTATCGATAACTGGAAGTAGTTCTTCAGCGAATTTGTTCAGAGCGTACTTACGAGCTTTATCGATTTCTTGCTCAGTACGACGACGCATGTTTTCTACTTCAGCTTTAGCGCGAAGAACCGCATCTTGCTGGTCTTTCACTTTGGTTTCGCTAGACAGTAGTGCTGCTTCTAGTTGAGCAATCTTAGCGTCTTTCTCATCACCAATGTCTTCAAGTTCTGCTTCAGCTTCTTGTGCTGCTGCTTCTACTTTCTCCGCTTCTTCGATGATTTGATCAAGCTCTTCTTCTGTAACTTTGTTTTCTTCGTTGCTCATGATATCTCCAGAATTCAACTTAATGTCCTTAAAGCCACTCACGTTTTGCGGGCTTTAACCACATAAAAATTCGCATATTTAGGTAACTTGCCATTATTATGGGGATGAAGATTCCTGATTCAAGCCTCTTTAATGCGGAAATGCTATGAAAAACCCATGTAACGTGATCGCGATTATCGGAAAACCACGAGATCAGCAGGCAATACAAACTCATAGAGAGTTGTACGAATGGCTGACATCCGAGGGTTACCAAGTGTTTATCGATGATCGCCTTGCTGCAATTTTAGACGAAATCCCGCAAAGCCAATTTGCTAGCCTCGTTGAACTGGGTAAAAACGCGGATCTCGCTATCGTTGTTGGCGGTGATGGCAACATGTTGGGCGCTGCGCGTATTTTGTCGCGCTTTGACGTGGCCGTCATCGGTGTAAACCGTGGTAACTTAGGCTTCTTAACGGACTTAAATCCAGATGACTTCAAAGAAGCATTAAAGGCTGTACTGAAAGGCGAGTACATTGAAGAAGAGCGCTTTTTGTTAGAAGCAGAGATTCATCGCCACGGACAAATCAAAAGCCACAACGCGGCCTTGAACGAAGCAGTGCTTCACCCAGGGCAAGTGGCGCACATGATTGAATTTGAAGTCTACATCGATGACAGCTTTGCGTTTTCCCTACGTGCTGACGGCTTGATCGTATCGACCCCAACAGGTTCGACTGCCTACTCGCTTTCTGGTGGTGGTCCAATTCTGTCGCCAAGCTTAAACGCGATATCTTTGGTGCCAATGTTTCCACATACCCTTTCAAGCCGACCACTAGTAGTAGATGGTAAGCGCCGTATTAAGCTGATCGTGTCACCAGAAAACCGCGGAACACAAGAAGTGAGCTGTGACGGGCAAGTCTCCCTACCAGTGTCTCCGGGTGATGAAATACATATCTATCAAAGCCCAAACGTGCTCAAGCTAATTCATCCAAAAGACTACAGCTACTACCACGTACTAAGAAACAAACTTGGTTGGTCAAGCAAACTGTTTTAATAAACAAAGGTTGATGTGAAAGCATCAACCTTTTTGAAAAAAGCGGAAATAAGCGCTCAACTATCAGTTGTATGCCATCACTTTTCGAGTCACTAACCCAATTATCGATGCTATTCCCGATGCTCCGCCTATCACACCGGATGACTTTGTCGATAATTCTCCTTCCTGATGTAGGCACCTCTGAATGTCGCTCGCCTAGAAGCAACAACTAATACCGTAGCCGTTTTTGAGCCGCTCACAATTAATCCAAATCGACCGTAACTTATTCAATTTAAATAAATCGTTTTATTTTACGAGACCTATTTTTCCTTTATCCATCACAAAAAAGCGCTTCTTTCATAAAAAATACCGCCCCCACCTTTACTGTATAAAGAAACAGTATATACTGTTTTCTTATACAGTATTGTTCAGTTATACAGGTAAATAAAAATGCTGGCTCATCTAAGTGTTAATAATTTTGCGATTGTTAAGTCTTTACAGCTCGAGCTTTCAAAGGGCATGACCACCATCACTGGTGAAACAGGTGCAGGTAAATCCATTGCAATTGATGCTTTAGGTCTTTGTTTAGGCGGGCGTGCCGATGCAGGCATGGTGCGACAAGGCGAAGAAAAAACAGAAGTCAGCGCTGCCTTTTTACTGGACAACAATCTACACGCAACGCGTTGGCTAGAAGATAACGACCTGCTGGATGGCAGCGAATGTATCTTGCGTCGCATCATCACCAAAGAAGGCCGCTCTAGAGCCTTCATCAACGGCAGCCCAGTCCCACTTTCACAACTCAAATCTCTTGGGCAGTTGTTGATCAACATCCATGGACAGCACGCACATCATCAATTGATGAAAAGCGAGCATCAAATGGCCATGCTTGACCAATATGCAGGACATTTAAACCTATTGAAAAGCACACGCAGTGCTTACCAGCATTGGCGTCAGGCAGACAATAACCTTAAGCAGCTAAAAGAGAACAGCCAGCAAAACCAGGCACAAAAACAGTTGCTTGAATACCAAATCAAAGAACTGAATGAGTTATCGCTAGGTGAAGAAGAATTCGCAGAGCTCGAGCAAGAGCACAAACGACTGTCCAACAGCGGTGAACTTGCCGCTACCTGTCAGCAAGCCATCGAACTTATTTACGAAGGTGAAGAAGTCAATGCGCTTGGTATTTTGCAATCGGCCAATCACTCCCTAATACAATTATCGGAATTAGATGAGAAACTCGCTGAACTACCAAACATGCTGTCAGAAGCAATGATCCAGCTAGAAGAAACCAAAAACGAACTTCGCAGCTACCTTGACGGCATTGATGTCGATCCGGGTCGTATGGCTTATGTCGAAGAACGTTTTTCTAAAGTGATGTCGATGGCTCGCAAACACCATGTGATGCCTGATGAGCTATACCAGCACCACCAAGATCTGCTGGCACAAATCGAAGCACTAGATTGCTCTGATGAACGCTTAGATGAGTTAGCACAAGAAGTGGAGCAGAAATACCAAAGCTTCTTAACTCAAGCAGAAAAACTGCACAAATCACGCAGCCGTTATGCTAAAGAATTGAACAAGCTGATCACCCAAAGCATGCACGAGTTGAGCATGGAAAAAGCCGTGTTCAGTATCGAAGTGAACAACGAAAACGCGCATCCATCTCCGCTAGGCATGGACAGCGTATGCTTTTTGGTTTCAACCAATCCAGGCCAACCATTACAACCTACCGCTAAAGTCGCGTCTGGCGGTGAGCTATCACGTATCTCCTTAGCGATCCAAGTGATCACAGCGCAGAAAGTTGACACACCAAGCTTGATCTTTGACGAAGTGGATGTAGGTATCAGCGGCCCAACCGCCGCCGTAGTTGGCAAGATGCTGCGCAAACTGGGCGAATCAACCCAAGTTATGTGTGTTACCCACTTGCCGCAAGTTGCTGGCTGCGGTCACCAGCAGATGTTTGTAGCCAAACACACCAAAGGCGGCCAAACTGAAACACAAATGCGCTCACTAGATGAAGAACAACGCGTGGCAGAACTCGCTCGCCTACTTGGTGGCAGCCAAATCACTGACTCTACATTGGCAAACGCAAAAGAACTGCTTATCGCGGCTTAACAGATCGGCGAGGGATGAGAAATGGATATCAGAGCAATCAACAAAACCAACTGCTTAGATCTTGTCCCTATTTTTGTTGAGTTGGAGCAATACTATTTCAACGAGCAAGCTGCCTCCGAGAAAGAACTGACTCATTATCTCAAGTACAAAGTCTTTTCAGAGTACTCTGGTGTCAAAGTTATTGCTGCATACAATGACGACACCATAATGGGGTTTGCAACCTACACCGTGATGTTTCCTGCACCGAAACTCTCTGGTCAAATGTATTTGAAAGACCTATTTGTGTCCTCTTCTGCGCGAGGAAAAGGCGTAGGATTAAAGTTGATGAAATATCTCACGTCTCTTGCCGTCAATCATGGTTGCCATCGATTAGATTGGACAGCAGAAAGTACAAATCCTATCGCAGGTCGGTTTTACCAATCGATTGGCGCTGAGCGAGTCACCGAGAAAGAGTACTATCGCTTTTCCGGCGATACTCTACTTGAGTTTTCACAAGCCAAATAATCGCTGAACTTTCTCCCTCATTGGCCTGACAAAAATGCCATTATTTTGCGTGACAAACTGTTCAGCTCTAGGTTTACGCGAATTTGTGAGTCATGTTCCGTCATTTAGCGTGCAATATCGATGAATAAATGCAACTCAACTCAAAATTCGTTGTCAGAGTTCCTACCATACGACGCATAGCTTTTTACATCTGCGTCGAGCTTGTTTATTATCAGCGCAGTATTTTAAAGGTTACTAAGAAATTATTATGCAATTAAAGAAGTGGTTAGTTGCCGTACCATTAGCAATGACATTGCTGACAGGATGTTCGGTATTGGAAAAACTGGTTTATCGTATTGATATCAACCAAGGCAACTATGTAGAACAAAGTGCGGTTGATAAATTAAAGTTTGGGATGACTAAAGCACAGGTTCGCTACGTTCTTGGTTCACCTATGTTGATTGAAAATGGCTACCCAAATACGTGGTACTACATTTACCACCACACTCCAGGTCACGGTGAATCAGTGCAAAAAGATCTTATCGTTAACTTTAACGACCAAGGCACACTGGCAGACATCACTGGTGACTACCCGAAAAGCGATGCGTTTTACGAGAAGATTCAGTAAACAACCTTTATTTTCGCAGTATTCCTAAAGCCTCCGCACGGAGGCTTTTTTATTTCGGCTGACGCGCACAGAGCGAGAAAAGTAAGCTCCAAAAACAACAAAACCTCCCAGTTGGGAGGTTTTGTTTTATATCTTCAAGCATTATTCCGCTGATTTTCTCAAGGCGTTTGGCTTACCACCCGTCACAGGATCTGCGTTGCCAGCCACTTTTGCTTGCTCAGCTCGTTTACGACGAATCTCTTTTGGATCCGCCAATAATGGACGGTAAATTTCGATTCGGTCTTTGTCTCGAACTGTCGCATCTAGTCGAACGTTGCGGCTATAAACACCCACTTTGTTCTTCTTCAAATCAATCTCTGGGTACAGTTCAAGCACACCGGACTGGCGAATAATCTCTTCAACAGTGGCATGGTTATTCACCACCAAGTTAAACACTCGCTGCTCTTGAGGCAAGGCATACACCACCTCAACGTGAATCATGTCCGACTCAATACTCATAGCACTCGTATACCTGTTTCGCTCGATTGGTAAAAGCATTCACCATGTTACTGGTGAGCTCGTTGAAAATCTTGCCGAAAGCCATTTCGATCATTCTGCTTGAGAATTCAAACTCAAGCTTAAGCTCGACTTTACACGCTTGCTCGTCAAGTGCGGTAAAGATCCAGCCACCACGCAATGTCTTAAATGGTCCATCAACCAAATTCATCATGATAGCCTGGCCCGGAATAAGCTCGTTAGACGTGGTGAATGTCTTGCTGATACCTGCTTTTGCTACATCGACAGAAGCCACCATGCCCTCGCCCGAAGACTCAACGATTCTTGAACCTGAACAACCAGGTAGGAACTCAGGATACTTCGAAACATCATTGACTAGATCGAACATCTGCTCTGCACTAAAAGACACTAAAGCAGAACGGCTGATTTGCTTCATACACACTCCTATCGATACGCGTACATGTTTAAGACTTGTGCCAATTGTACTTTTATTCCACGATAGAGCAAATAAAAGGATTTCCTAACGTATATCCAACCCGTATAATGAGTTCATTATGGTAAAGAAAAAATCAAAGCAAAAAGCGGGTAGTAACACTATCGCGCTTAACAAAAAAGCTCGCCACGAATACTTCATTGACGATGAAATTGAAGCCGGCATGGAGCTACAAGGCTGGGAAGTGAAAGCACTTCGCCAAGGCAAAGCCAACATCGCTGAAAGCTACGTTTTCATGCGTGACGGCGAAGCTTTTGTCAGCGGAATGACGATCACACCTCTTAACCAAGCTTCTACTCATGTTGTCGCAAACCCTACACGTGTGCGCAAACTATTGATGAGTCGTCGTGAACTCGACAACCTTCTTGGTCGCATCAACCGTGAAGGTATGACGCTAGCCGCGTTGTCACTGTACTGGTCTCGCTCTTGGGTAAAGATCAAAATTGGTGTTGCGAAAGGTAAAAAGCTTCACGACAAACGTACCGATCTTAAAGAAAAAGATTGGGCTCGTGAAAAAGCGCGCGTAATGAAGAGCTCACTGCGTTAAACTTGACCACTTAGACGCATAGTACTGGACAGCCTAGACTTTTCTGTTACTATGCCGATATTACCTCTGGGGCTGATTTAGGATTCGACGGGAATTCAGAAGTCTGAGGTGCATGCCGAGGTGCGGTAGGCCTCGTTAACAAACCGCAAAAAAATAGTCGCAAACGACGAAAACTACGCACTAGCAGCTTAATAACCTGCTCAGAGCTCTCTCGCCCTAGCTTCCGCACGTAAGACGGGGACCAACGAGGGATCAAACCCAAACGCGCTAGCCCGGATTCTCCCGCCTGAGAGATGAACGGTGAATTTTAATTCAGGATAGTCATTTACTAGCGTGTCGGTTCGCAGGTGGGTGGTGAATTTAAAGATCGACTAAGCATGTAGTACCAATGATGAAAGGTTTTCGGACGCGGGTTCAACTCCCGCCAGCTCCACCAAACGTTTGGAAAGGGCCAACTCGAAAGGGTTGGCCCTTTTTGTATCTGCAGTTTGCATCCCCCCTCAACTCATCGCTTTGATTCCAAGCCAAAATCTCTTAGTCTGTGGTTAAGCATTCATCAATGGACGTGAGTTTATGCTAAAAGGCAGTGAATACCCTTCTATTCGTGCACTTAGAACCTTTGTTGCGGTTGCTAACCATCTGAGTTTTTCTAAAGCGGCAGAAAGTTTGTGCGTGACTCAAGGTGCCGTGAGCAAACAAATTGCGACGTTAGAGCAACTGGTTGGGCTGCCATTAATTCAGCGTGGTCTCAATGGTATTGAGCTCACAGAAGAAGGAAAACGTTACTTACCCAAGGTGACCGAAGCGTTGGAGATCATCCAACATGCCACGGCAAGCTTGATTCAAACCGACACAGAGCAAGAATTATTGGTGGTCGATGTCACGCCTTCTTTCGCCAGTTTGTGGTTGGTACCGAACATTGATGCCTTCCATCAAAACCATCCTGATATCCGCGTTAAAGTTCGTACCAGTGATGGTCCAATAAATCAGTTAGATGTAGACAGCGACATCACCATCCGTTGCCTTCCTCTTTCTAGTCACTACGAACATGGTCGATTGTTGCGTCAAGAAATGCTGCTGCTAACGGGCTCATCAAGTTCTTCAACGTGTAACGACAAACAGTCCATTGCGAATTTCGCTTTTATTCCTCAAACAACGCGCCCGCAGTTGTGGGAGCAGTTCAAACTAGAACAATCTCTGCAAAGCGCGATTCATTATCACCCTGTCGGTCATGAGCATTTCTATCTTTCTTATGAAGCGGTAAAGCTTGGCAAAGGGCTTGCCCTCCTGCCTGATTTTATGGTGCAACAGGCGATGTCGAGAGGTGAGGTCCACCACATCCAACAATTGAGTATGCATAGCCATTATGGCTATTACGTATTTGTGCCGAACTACCGTCTAGCGGCGCGAAAAGTCTCGCTGTTCAATGATTGGCTATTTACTCAGCTTGGAGAAGGCGTCGGTTAGATAACGACTCCGCCTCAATTTTTCAATCTGTGGTTGAAGCCAGCACATCAAAAGATATTCGCGTTACACTGAAGGTGTTGCCAACTGTAATGAGGGTTTATGACGTTATCTCCTGCCTTTCTGCGTAAAATCTGGTACTCCCCTTCAGTGAACCTTGGTCTGCGTGCCACCAGCGCGATTGTTCTGTTCATGGGGTTGGGTGTGCTATTCAACCAAATCAATCTCGCCATGACGGCTTTAATGACCATGCCTGCAGCATTGATCAGTGGTTTAGACACTGCCGGTCCTAGGCGTTGGACACGCTTTGCAATTACCGCTTTCACGTGGAGCATTACGCTTGTCATCAGTTATGCCCTGCTGAATATGGGCTTACCACTGTGGCTGACTTACGGCGCGATGGGAGCAGTATTGGCGAGTGCAGCAGTGAATGGTCCGTTTTGGGGACGCCTTGGCATGTCGAGCTTACTGATCGCGGTCGTGAGCTTGTCACTACATAGTTCCAGCGCGGTACTTGGTCTCTATCCTATGTTGGTGTTGGGACCACTCATTTTTGCGCTGTTCAGTTGGCTTTGGTTTGCCTTATGGAAACATTACGCGCTGCGTGTTTGTCTTTCTGCGATTTACGAGACGCTAGCGGACTATATTCAATATCGCCAAGCTTTCTTGCTTGGAAGCGAAAACGATGCCCCGAAACGACGCATCAAATATCAGTTGATTGAACTGTTTCAGCAAGCGCTGCAATCAGAATCTTTTCGCTCTAAACATGAAGATGCCAACTCTCTACGTCAGGCTTTGTTTTTAGCGCTCGATACGTTTGAAGTCATCTTGAGCAGTCATACCAGCAACCCTGATCTACTCAAGCAATTTCAATCCAGCAAATCGAAACGAGATCTACTCTTGGTTTGGAGCCAACATTGTCAGCAAAGATTAAGACACAAAGCCAAGCAGCTTTTGCATAACACGCATGAAGAGATGGAACACTTAAGCTCACTGGAGCAGGAAGCCCATGATTTGATTGAGGCAGTGAAGCTAGAAGACCAACCTCGTTTTCGCTACTGGGCATACGCGGTCAAGCATATTTCTCGTCGTATTGAGCTTAATGAACCTGCTTATGAACGTTCCTTTGAGGTACAACCATTCGAACTGTCTTTCCGTTTACCAAGTCGAGACAACCCGATTTGGCGCCACGTGACTCGCGTTGGTTTGATGTTTGCTCTTGGCGCTGGGATTGCTGAATACTTTGAATTGATTCGCCCGGATTGGGTATTAATTTCCATGTTGATGGTGATCCAGCCGAGTTTCTTGGCCACCCGCAGTAAGACTTGGCAACGCTGTTTAGGTACGGCGCTTGGGGTATTGTTCGCCACTTCATTGATTCATCTAGGCGTACCAACGAACATCCTGTTTGTGTTGATCGCAGTTCTATTACCTGTCGCAATGCTCAATATTATGCGTCATTATTCGCTGGCGATTGGCTGTATTACCGCACTGTTGATTTTGGTTTATCAGACCATGGCACACCAAGGGCTCGACTTTGCCGCTCCGCGCTTGATCGACAATGTCGTCGGTGGCGCAATTGTCTTGCTCGGTTATGGCTTATTGTGGCCGCAGTGGCGAGGTAAGGAGATTCATACCCAAGCATTAAAAGCGCTCGATAGTTCAAAAAGCTTATTTGTGTATTGCTATGAGCAGTTACAAGTCGACACTGAGCAACGTGATCACATGGCGCTCACTAAGCAACGTGCCGCTATGCTCACCGCTGAAAGTGACCTTGAACTGATTTACAACGAGATGCAACAAGAGCCAAGGCACACTCGTGCCGATCCACATTATTATGAAGATATGTTGAGCCATTATCGCTTGTTGAGTCACTACCTTTGCTTGCTGCTCCCTCTAGTGAGAGCGGGCACCTATTACCAAGGCTCACCGCAAGTCGAACGCCTTATTCATGATGCGATGGATGCGTTGATCAGTACGATTCGTGACAATCGCGTGCATGAACTGCCAGCGCTGAGCAATAAAACCGATGCCGATCATCCCTCCTCAAGGGCTGGTCAACGATCTGTCGAAGAGATCATCTGGTTAGCATTGATGACCATTAAACAAATGCACGACTTAGTAAGGCGTAACCTAAAAGACTAAATACGCAGCACTATTATCAACGGCGTGTCAGATTTTACTGACTGAGAACAACGTCGATTGACCAAGCTAACTAACAGGAGTATCACTCCAGCTTCGTTCCACTTTTGTTAGAGGAAAGCGTTTGGAACACATAAATGAACTATTGATGGCGATGAAGCCGCTGCTTGAGCAATATGGCTATCTCGCCCTTATCGTCAGCATCTTTCTTGAAGGCATTGGTATTCCGATGCCGGGGCAATCGCTGATGATTGCGGCGTCTATCATCTCATCAGAGCATGTCATGAACCTGAGCCTAGTGATGATAGTCTCTTGGTTGAGTTGCTTTTTTGGCAACACGTGCGGCTACCTGATTGGCTATTACTTTGAAGGTTGGTTAGATAAGAAAGGCTATATTTCTGGCCCCAAAATGCAGAAGCTACAAAGTACGATTCAAAAGTATGGTCCTGCTTGTTTAGTTGTCAGTCGCTTTATTGAAGGGATGAAGCAGTTTATGCCGCTTGCTTGCGGTATTGCTAAGATGCCGCGCAAAGAGTTCTTGTTGGGTAACGCGCTTGCAACCACCATTTGGGTTGCCGTGTTCAGTTTGCTCACCAACTTCACGTTTGAGCACTTGAGCGTCCTTAGCCAGTTCTATACCGATCATCGCTACGTGGTTTGGTCTAGTGCAGCACTGCTGTTCTCACTGATGATCTTCGCACTTCTCAAACGAAAAAAAGCGTAAATGCTCTAAACCAATGTAATTCCGCAAAGGCTCACGGTATCAATAAGATATGTTATGTGAGCCTTTTTTATTGGTCTTTTAGATTAAAAATAGCCAGCCATTTAGACGTCTAGACGTTGACAAGTCTTTGGTGTCAGATTAGTCTGCTCGCCTTATTTATTGATTATGTTGTCGTTCACATGTCTGGTTCTAAAAATTCTAATAAAGCAATCGCACCATCAGCGGTCGCACTTTTACCTTTAGTGTTATTCCTTGCGCTGTTTATTGGCGTAGGCACTTATCTTTCTTTTCAGGGTGTCGCTCTGGCATTCTATCAATTCCCAGCACCAATCGCTGCTTTGCCAGCGGTGATTCTCGCTCTTATTCTAAGTAAAGATAAGCTCAATAAAGCAATTGAACATTTTATGCAGGGTGTTGGTCATTCAGACATCATCGCCATGTGCATGATCTACTTGCTTGCAGGCGCTTTTGCATCGGTAGCAAAAGCATCTGGCGGTGTCGATGCAACGGTTAATTTTGGCTTGGCTACCTTACCCTCTGGCTTAATCTTACCGGGTATCTTCGTGATTTCTGCATTTATTGCGACCGCGATGGGTACGTCAATGGGCACCATTGCCGCTATAGCTCCAGTAGCATTGGGTATTGCGCAGTCTGCTGGCATGAGCATTCCTCTTACCGCAGGTGTAGTACTGAGTGGAGCCATGTTTGGTGATAACCTGTCGATAATTTCGGACACTACAATTGCTGCAACACGCTCTCAGGGATGCCAAATGAAGGATAAATTCAGAGAGAATGTCCGCATAGCAATACCAGCAGCCTTAGTCGCTATTGCAATTTTTACTTACTTTAGTACGGAAGCGGTATTACCAGAGACTGGGGCTATTGAATGGCTTAAGATTTTACCTTACATCTCTATTCTTGTACTAGCCGCTTCCGGAGTGAACGTCTTCGTCGTATTGACAATAGGGATAGGCTTAGCAGGAATTAGCTGCTTGACCTTTGTGAAAGATTACGCCGTTGCTAACCTTGCAAATGATGTTTATTCTGGATTCACTAATATGCAAGAGATCTTCTTACTTTCGATGCTAATCGGTGGTTTAAGTGAACTCATGCGCCGCCAGGGTGGCTTAGCATTTCTGACAAATCTTGTAAGTAACATGATAGCTAAATTTAGTTCAAAGCATTCTCTGAACGTCAGTAGCCGCGCAAGTGAGTTAGGTATTGCTGGCCTGGTTGCGATGGTGAATACCTGTACCGCCAACAACACCGTTGCCATCATTGTATCAGGTAGCGTGGCTCGTCAACTGGCAGAAGAGAACAACGTATCACCACGTCGCTCTGCAAGTTTGTTGGATATCTTCTCGTGTGTTATCCAAGGTGTATTGCCATACGGCGCACAAGTTCTGCTACTGGGCTCGGTATTTCACCTTTCTCCACTAGAAGTTGTCGCGAACTCTTACTACTGTTTCGCGCTTGCAATTGCAGCAATCGTGGCGGTGTTTATCAAGCATCCAGCGCGTCAGTCTGTAACTCAGACTGAAAGCTAAAATTAGATTTGAAGAAGGCTCCGATTGGAGCCTTTTTTATGTCCGTGACTAAATGGACTCTCGAAAACTTTCTGCATCATGCAGTGGCACATCGAGCAATTCAAAAATCTCTTTTAATCGCCGAACTTGCTCTGCATTGCTTTTTGCAAGTTGACCATCCGAACTCAAATGGTTGTTCTCAAAGCCTACCCGAACATCCAATCCCAGTAACATTGCATGGGTTAAACAGTCTTGTTCTCTCGCGCCAAACGCGCACACGGCACATCTAACCTTCTCTTCGATAAAGCGCTCTAAATGCATTGCTCGTAAATCCCATGGCGAAGATTGTTGAGCCTCATGATATCGACCAAGAACCACTAACGCGTGTTGGTTGTGCTTGGGTAAAACGCCTCGCTCTCGTAGGGAGAAATAGCGCTCGATGTCTGCCTGATCATACAAAATGATTTGACTGAGAATGCCCTGAGCAGCGACCCAATCGAAAAAGACAAAACCTTGCTCTTCACTCTGCTCATCAGGAATCAGTTCACGCAAAGCAAAGGAAGCGGCTTCTGGTTTTACCGCTTTAACCAGCGCCATTTGTTGTTGTGGTGAATACATTCCAACAGCCTCAGTCGTGAGCTGAACAATCATCGAATCCCCCACCGCAGCTTTCACCGCGTGGTAGATTTCTAAGTTGTCATCTAACTCTAGAGAATGTCTGCCTTGCGCATCTCTCGCGTGCAAATGAATCATGGTAGCCCCTACCGTTTGACATGCTTTCGCCTCGGCAACCATTTCTTCAGTATTCATCGGCAATTGAGCATGGTATTGCTTAGTTTTTCTCGCCCCATTGGGCGCAACAATAATCGCGATTCGAGCCCTTTTAGTTTGGGAGTTCACTACCATTTCTGCGACACCTCTCTAAGTGAACGAGTGAGCTTATCCACCAGCTCGTCAATATGGCTTCGTTCGATGATAAAAGGCGGTGCAAGAAGGATATGATGCCCATTTATACCATCAATCGTGCCGCCCATTGGGTAGCACATCAGTCCATTTTTCATCGCTTGTTGCTTGACCTTTTTGTCTGCCAAAGTTGAATTAGGCAGCGGGATTTTACTTACTTTGTCTGCTACAAGCTCAATGCCAAGAAACAGCCCTTTACCACGAATATCCCCAATATATGGGAAGTCTGAAAGCGCCGATTCGAGCTCTCTTTTTAACATCGCCCCTTGTTGATTGACGGCTTGCAAGAGCTTTTGGTCACCGATGGTTTGAATGGTTGCAACAGCTGCTGCGCACGCAACAGGGTGCGCCATAAAGGTATGCCCATGCTGAAAGAAGCCACTACCAGACGCGATTGCATGATAGATTTTATCGTTGGCAACAACGGCTCCGATTGGTTGATAACCCGCCCCTAAACCTTTCGCCATACAGACTAAATCTGGGACGGCCTGCTCTTGTTCAAAAGCAAAAAAGCTACCGCAGCGTCCAACACCACACATCACCTCATCCATGATCAGCAACACATCATAGCGATCGCAAATTTCTCGTATTCGTTTGAAGTGACCTTGAGTGGCAGGTACTGCACCAGCTGTTGCGCCAACAATCGGCTCTGCAACAAAAGCCATGACGTTATCCGAGCCCAGTTCTAAAATTTTAGCTTCAAGCTCATTGGCCGCTCTCAGTGAATAATCGAGTTCTGATTCGCCTTGCCTTTGATGACGATAGGCATAACACGGCGCAATGTGATGGCTTGGGTGTAAGATAGGTTTGAAAGGTTCACGCCGCCATTCATTTCCACCAACAGCCAACGCACCAAGTGTATTACCGTGGTAGCTTTGTTGGCGGGCAATAAACTGCTTTTTCTCAGGTTTGCCACATTCCACAAAGTATTGCCTTGCCATCTTTAGTGCAGATTCAACCGCTTCAGAGCCCCCACTGACTAAGTAGACATGATTGAATTGCGATGGCATTTGCTGGCAAATCAGCTCAGCCAACTGCTCACTTGCTTCACTAGTAAAAAAGCCAGTGTGAGCAAAAGATACTTTTTCGATTTGGTCGAGCATGGCTTGTTTAACAGCTTGGTGGCTGTGCCCAAGGTTTGATACGGCAGCGCCACCGCAAGCATCGAGATATTGGTTGCCTTGATTATCGAACAGATAAACCCCTTCCCCTCTGGCGATAGTGGGCAATTTGGCGTGGCAATGACGGTGAAACACGTAAGACATGAACGTCCCTTCCTAGT
Organism: Vibrio campbellii CAIM 519 = NBRC 15631 = ATCC 25920; assembly: GCF_002163755.1. Taxonomy (NCBI): domain Bacteria; kingdom Pseudomonadati; phylum Pseudomonadota; class Gammaproteobacteria; order Vibrionales; family Vibrionaceae; genus Vibrio; species Vibrio campbellii. Next base: position 724,865 of record NZ_CP015863.1, on the reverse strand, counting down.
GACTATTTTCTAAGCATAGTCAGGAAGATACGATTTATAAGCAAGGTAAGAAAAGTGCACCGCCATGAGCATTTGGAATACCATAACCCAAATACTAAAAAAACCTTACAAATAAGAACCTTAGAAAAATATACTCAGCTTTATTCAAGGGAGGACTATAGGTGACCGAAAGCTATATTAATAACGGATTAAGCCACTTCGTTTCTCTTCTAAAACTAAGCTTCTAAAACTCAGTGCTTGCTAGCAAATTCCACATAAGCATCACTCATTTATCTGATCTGGATTAAAGATCAAATCAACATCGCAACGCTCTTCTTCAATGTGCACTAGATTGATTAAAGCATATGCCATAACGGCGCCTTTATATGAAATCAACATGGATTCCTTTCGCCCTCTCCAGTCTTGCACTAACGGGCTGTTTTTCAGACGAAACTAAACAAGCAGAAGCCGTTGCCGAGCCAATTAAAGTGACCGCTGCCGATAAGATATTCTTTGGTGGCGATATCCTCACGATGGCCGGAGATACCCCAGAATACGCCGAAGCGATTGCAACATTAGGAGAGAAAATTATCTATGTCGGCAGCAAAGAAGACGCAATGGAGCATAAATTTGGCAAGACCCAGTTGGTTGATTTAAAGGGGAAAGCTTTACTCCCTGGCTTTATTGATCCTCACAGCCATGTTTATGGTGTTGGCTTGCAGGCAATGGTGGCAAATGTGCTTCCTTCTCCTGATGGGCAAGCAGACGCAGTAAATGACGATTTGGCCAGCATATCAACACGTTGAGGAAACAACAAAAGGCAGTTTAGAAGTCGGTAAAAACGCTGATTTGATCATTTTAGATAAAAACTAACTAAAGGTAGAACCTGACACTTTGAAGGACTTAAAAGTCCAACAAACTATCAGCAGAGGTGAAACCGCTTATCAACGTTAAAGCTATCAAACGTTTGAATCAACACCGCCTCATCTGAGGCGGTTTTGTTAATCAGTCACATATCAATTAGCTCGTAATCTACACGAGAGAATGCGGCCCTTTGTTATCTAAACTAATATTTTAGCTAAACTTATTAGGACAAAAAACCAAGGCTAGGAAAGGCACATGACAAAAATCGCATCATGGATGATGGGAGCTCTGCTCTTGTTCTGCAGTCATTTAACTCAAGCAAGTGATCCTTTTCCACTTTCTCCCCCAAACCTTTCAACGCCACAACAAGCGATAATAAGCTTCAATGATCTAGTGGCTGAAGCGAATCAAGAGCTTAATCTTATACTGGCTGATCAAAAGCACAACACTGAGCCTAATCGACAGAAAGTGTATGCACTTTTCGATAAAGCAACTCAAGTCTTTGACTTAAGTGATGTGCCTGATTCTAGCCAAAATAAAGTGGCACTCGAGTCCGTGATGTTAATGAAAGAAATTCTCGACCGAGTGCCTCTCATTGAGCTTTCCAAAATTCCAAATAGCAATGCACTAGCACAGTGGAGAGTGCCAGAAACCAGCTTAGAGTTGGTGAAGCAGGCCGATGGTCAATATCGATTTTCCCAGCAAACCGTAAAAGGGTTGTATCGCGACTATCTTCTAGTCAAGCACTTACCGTCTCATTCCGAAGCATCCCTCGACTACTTTAAATACTACTCACTGAGTGCTGGACGTTTAATTCCGCCACACTGGTTTTATCTTATCGAAGCCTTGCCGAGCACATTTATGGTCGAATATTGGAACCAAGCCCTATGGCAATGGTTGGGGTTAACCATATTGTTCATTGTAATGAGCGGCGTTCTCATTCTTCTGTTCCACAATGTTAGTGCGCCTGTCACAAGATCAATTCTTGCCGTATTAACCTTGAGCGGTTTTCTATACCTTGCAGACTACCAACTTAATTTAACGGGCACGTTAATGTCGACGTTGAATATAGTTATCGAACTCATCTGTTGGCTCTTGCTCAGCCAAGTCGCTTACCTTGTTATCTATCAAGCTTGTCGCCTACTGATGAAGAAACAACGCTCGAAATCAACATTACGTCATAGCCTGGCACAAATTATTGGTACTCTTTTTGGCTCCATGGCTGCGATCGCTTGCCTTGGTTACGGTTTAAATCGATTAGGGGTACCTGTATACGGAATCGTAACAGGATTGAGTCTTGGAGGGATGGCCATCGCACTCGCAATTCGTCCCACAATGGAGAACTTAATTGGTGGTGTCATTTTGTTTTTGGACAAATCTTTGTCGGTTGGGGATTACTGCCAAATTGGTAATCAATCAGGCGTTATAGAGCAAATAGGAGTGCGCTCGACTCGTATCAGGGCAAAAGATAGAACCCAAATTACCATCACCAACGGGGACTTGATTAAGCATGAAATCATCAACTTTAGCCGTCGAGACCGTTACCCGTTCAAGACAACCATTGGGCTACGGTATGAGACCAGTATGTCTCAACTCCAAACGATCACGAAGAAGATAACAAACTTGCTCCAAGAGCACCCTAACGTTTTAGATTCACCTATTCGAGTACACTTTGATACCTTCAATGCCTACAGTTTGGATATTAAAGTTCTCGCTCATCTGAATACAACGAGTAAAGAGACATTTCTTAATTTGCAGCAATCGCTACTGATATCGATTAATCAGATTATTGAAGCGGAGGACACAAAGTTCGCCTTGCCTTCTCATACCACTTATCTCGCCACCGATTCTGTACAGCCGGCAGCTACAGCCCAAGTTCAAATTAAAGCTCAAGTAATAGATCAAAACACATAATGTAAAACCGCCTCAGACGAGGCGGTTTCTACGAGACTAGAGTGTGACTTTCCGTTTCCCCCAGCGGTAAACCTAAGTCCAATAACACCCAAAGCTATCTACTGTAGTCGTTATTACCCTTTATCTACACTCAAATTAAAGGTGATGAGTTTCATCATTGCGTAACGAACTTAATTATTCTCAAAATCCAAGATGGCTGGTTAAAAGAGCCTTTTTAGCTTTATTAGGGCTGACATTTTACTGATAAAAACTTTTCATCAGAATGACTTAAGAAAGCACTCTTAATGGAAGCATTACCCGAACGTAGTGGATGGCGTTCATTTCAGAATAATGACTATACTCTTCATTGCGTAGCTAAAAACACGAAAAAGATAAAAATGAGTAGATTAACGTTCCCAAATCACACAAAAAAGCTTTGCATTATTTTTACAACTCTCGCTCTTATGATTTCAGCAGGGTGCACTTCGACGTCAGCGGTCGGTAACTCTAAAACAAAAGGTTATGCTCAGTCACATGCTCTTAATGGCAAAGCGTCTTGGTATGGAGATAAGTTCCATGGGAAACTAACTGCAAGTGGTGAAACATATGATCTAAATGCCCTTACCGCAGCGCACAAAACTTTGCCTTTTGGCACTATCGTGCGAGTAACCAACACCGCCAACAACAAGTCTGTTAATGTAAAAATTAACGACAGAGGCCCTTTTGTGCGAGGTCGAGTAATTGATCTTTCACGCAAAGCTTTTGCAAAGATTGGCAACGTTGGACAAGGTACAATACCTGTAAGAATAGATATTGTTGATGACAGCAATACGTTTAGGTACAAACATTAACTCTCCTCCCAAGTTTAATCTAATCAGACTCTACGACAACGCTGTGATTCTCGGAGATGTTTAGGGCTGATCAACTAATCTACGTTGACTACTTGTTTCGTGCATTATCCAATATCTAAATCTCGCCGTCTGCTCACTTTGGTTGTTGATAATCAGATAGTAACCTGCGCTAGCATCCACAGGTTCAAATGGCGAGACTAGGCGACCAGATGCTAACTCGTCTTCCACCAGCGCCATGCGTGCCATTGCGATACCCACTCCGGCTTCGGCCGCTGACATTGCCATATCAGTACGATTAAAGAAGTGCCCTACATCTGTTTTAAAATCGAATCCCATACTTGATGCCCAATACAGCCATTCATAGTCACGCGGAGCCTTATCCCATGGCATAGCATCGTGCAGTAACGTCGCGTCTCGCCATTTTTCTGGCGACGCTTTAAGAGTTTTTAGCCACCCATGATCCTCAAGGTATTTTGGACTCATGACTGGCAAAAGTTGTTCATCGAGAATCCGCTCTGCACTTTTATCTCGATAGGGATGAGAACCGTAGTCTATCGCAACGTTATAGTCCTTTAGCTCACTATTCACTAGTGCTCCCTCTGCAAAAATCTGCACTTGGAGATCGGGGTTTTCTAGATGAAAGCTTTCAAGACGTGGGACCAACCATTTAAACGCAAAAGAAGGCGTCAGCTTGAGGCGAATTTCATTGTGGGGCTTTTCAACTTGTAGATCTTTAAGTGTCTTTCCTAGTTCTGAGAAGTGAAATTGCGTAGATTGAGATAATTGTAACCCTTTGGGTGTTAGTCGGATGCCACGCGAATGGCGTTCAAACAAAGTAAAACCTAGCTGCTCTTCTAATTGAATGATTTGCTGACTGATCGCACCGGTCGTCAAGTGCAATGCTTTTGCAGCACTGGTGAAACTGCTATGTTCTGCCACTTGGTTAAATAGCCACAGCCCGCTAACAACACTACTTTTCATTCTTGAGCCTATAGTTTTTCTAAACGCTGAATGTAATTTATATCGATTGTTAACAAAAGGTAAAGAAGACAAACTGCGCAACATAGAAAATGTGTGGAGTGCATCAATGGAAGTCATCGTGTTAGGCAGTGGTGTTATCGGTTTAACCTCAGCTTGGTATTTATCTCAGGCTGGCTATCAGGTCACCGTTATCGATCGCCAAGCAAATAGTGCGATGGAAACCAGCTTCGCTAACGCGGGACAAATCTCTTACGGTTATTCTTCACCATGGGCTGCGCCAGGGGTACCACTCAAAGCCATAAAGTGGCTCACTGAAGAACATGCACCACTTAAAATAAAGCCATCTCTCAGTCCAGAGCTAATTCGCTGGGCAACGCAAATGGTGTCGAACTGCACCTTATCCCGCTATCAGATCAACAAAGCAAGAATGCTCTCTATCGCCAATCACAGTCGCGCGTGTTTGGAGCAGTTACGCCGTGAGCATGCGCTTGAATACCAAGGACGCCAATTGGGCACCCTGCAAGTATTTCGCTCTCAACAGCAGCTCGATGCCATAGAAAAAGACCTTAAGCTGTTAGAGCAAAGCGGTACACGCTTTCAGTTAATGAATGTCGAACAGTGCATCAAGCAAGAGCCAGGATTGGCATTAGTAAAAGAAAAATTGGTCGGTGGGCTATATCTACCCGATGATGAAACGGGAGACTGTTTCCAGTTCTGTCAGCAGTTAACAGAGCTTGCGAAAGCCCATGGCGTCAGGTTTGAATTCAATACGGAGGTGAGTAATTGGGTTGCTGTAGGCAAAAAGATCATGGGTGTCCAAACGGACCGTGATTTGTTTAGAGCAGACCAATTTGTACTTGCCTCCGGCAGTTACTCGACAGCGTTACTCAAACAGCTTGAGATCGACATCCCTGTTTATCCCGTCAAAGGCTATTCACTGACGGTGCCGATTAAATGCGAGCAATTTGCGCCACGTTCTACCGTCATGGATGAAACCTATAAGGTGGCCATGACGCGCTTTGATGATCGCATTCGCGTCGCAGGAACCGCAGAGCTAGCAGGCTTTGATCCTTCGTTACCACAAAAGCGCAAAAATACGATTGAAATGGTGATTCGTGATCTGTTTCCGCAAAGTGCCGACTTCACTCAAGCCGAATTCTGGAGCGGTTTTCGCCCCATGACACCAGATGGTACGCCTATTATTGGTGCAACACCATACGAGAACTTATTTACCAACACGGGGCATGGCACCCTCGGTTGGACAATGGCGTGTGGCTCAGGGCAAATACTTGCAGACATCATGCTGAATTCGGATACCAAAGTAACAAATCACTCAGAATTAAGCTTGAACCGTTACGCCTAAACACCTGCAATCCATTTCAAATAGCGTATTACTCTACAAGTTGAATAAAATTTAGAAGATATGACTTTCTATATTAGCAGTAAATTTTCATGACAATATGCTGCATATTTAATCAACTCATTGCAACTTCCAATAAAAAACCACCCATATACATAACAAGAACCAACTTTTAACAATATTTAAGCATTCTGTGCCCACCATCACGCTACAAAGGATTCTCAGTCAAAAAAGTTAACAATTACATTACAAAAAAGGTTAATGTGTTGTATGAAAAACAACCACAAACATAACAAACAGGGAAAATACTCATGCAGTCATTAGTTGATTTTCTGAATGGAATTATCTGGAGTCCGGTACTAATTTATTTGTGCCTTGGTGCTGGTTTGTTCTATTCGGTCATGACGCGCTTTGTGCAGATTCGCCACTTCTTTGAAATGTGGCGCTTGCTACTTAATGGAAAGAGTTCAACCAAGGGGATTTCATCATTTCAGGCATTGGCCGTTTCACTATCTGGCCGTGTAGGTACAGGCAACATTGCAGGTGTTGCAGCTGCTATCGGTTTCGGTGGTCCAGGTGCGGTTTTCTGGATGTGGGTCGTTGCCTTCTTTGGCGCAGCAACGGCATACGCAGAGTCAACGCTCGCACAGATTTATAAAGAAGAAGACGAAGGCGAATTCCGCGGCGGTCCAGCTTACTACATTGAGAAAGCGATGGGTCAGAAGTGGTACGCATGGATCTTCGCAATTGCAACCATATTTGCATGTGGTGTTCTACTTCCTGGTGTCCAATCGAACAGTATTGGTAACGCTGTAGAGGCAGCCTTTGGCTCAGGTGACATGATTGAAACTGCTATTGGTACCTTCAGTTTCGCTAAAATTTTCACTGGTACGGTTGTCTGTGTCATTCTTGCATTCATCATCTTTGGTGGCGTAAAGCGCATCGCGAACTTCACTCAAATTGTCGTTCCGTTCATGGCGCTGGCTTATATCATCACCGCGTTCGTTATCATTCTACTTAACATCGGTGAGATTCCACGCATCGTTGGCATGATCATTGGTGATGCATTCACACCGATGGCTGGAGTTGGTGCTGCGATTGGTTGGGGTGTAAAACGTGGTGTTTACTCTAACGAAGCAGGCCAAGGTACAGGCCCTCACGCAGCAGCAGCGGCAAGTGTTGATCACCCAGCACAACAAGGCCTAGTTCAGTCGTTCTCTATCTACATCGATACGCTGCTAGTATGTTCTGCAACCGCGTTTATGATTCTTATCACTGGTGCTTACAACGTACAAGGTGCGGTGGAAGGAACATTCCTCGTACAAAACCTACCAGCAGACATCGGTGCGAACGGTCCTGTATTTACGCAAATGGCGATTGAAAGTGCCCTACCTGGCGTTGGTAAACCGTTTATTGCTATCGCACTGTTCTTCTTCGCTTTCACAACGATTCTGGCTTACTACTACATTGCAGAGACCAACATCGCATACATCCGCCGTACATTCAAAGTTAACGGCTTAATGTTCGCATTGAAGCTTGTGATTGTCACAGCCGTATTCTACGGCACGGTTAAAACAGCTAATCTTGCTTGGGCAATGGGTGATGTCGGTGTTGGTCTAATGGCATGGCTGAACATTGTCGGTATTATGATCATCTTCTTCATGTCGAAACCAGCCCTAAAAGCACTCGCTGACTACGAAGAGCAACAAAAACGCGGTGTGACTGAGTTTACGTTCAACCCAGTAGCACTTGGTATTAAAGGCGCGACTTACTGGGAAGAGAAGTACAAACGTAAGACAGGAAAAGCACCAACTGCGGACAGCGATGCAACAGAAACGGTAGAGCAACCATCTACCTAATGCTTCACTTAGCGTCCTCTCCCAACAGGTTAGCAGGTATATAAGAAAAAGCAGTGGTCCGAATAACGGACATTAAAAAAGGGTTAGCCAGTGGCTAACCCTTTTCTTTTGCATTCAAATCAGAGCGATTAAGCTGCGATTTCTTGCGTTGCAACTTGAGGCTTTTGCTTTTCGCCGATTGGAAGCACTGTACGACCGTATTCGTTGTTCAGTACTTGAGCCATTGCAAAGTAGATTGCGCTCGCGCCACAGAAGATACCTTCGAAGCCTGCGATAGTGCCGATAACTGTGCTGCCAGTGAAGTCACGTGCCGCAAGTAGGAAGAACAGGATAGTAAGAGAACCAAACACAACTTGCTTCGCTACTGGGTAACATAGAGAACCAATAAACATGAAGCCAGTGAAGATACCCCATAGTAGTAGGTACCAACCCATGAAGTGTGCTGGGCTAGCTGGTAGGCCCATGTATGGCATTACGATTAGACCAACTAATGTTAGCCAGAATAGACCGTATGAAGTAAACGCAGTTGTACCGAAAGTATCACCACGTTTGAAGCACATCATGCCAACAATAACTTGGCTAAGACCACCGTAGAAGATACCCATTGCTAGGATCATTGAGTCAATTGGGAAAAATCCTGCGTTATGGATGTTAAGCAGAATCGTGGTCATACCGAAACCCATTAGGCCTAGCGGCGCTGGGTTAGCCAGTTTAGTAGACATGTAAGCGTACCTGTTTTCAAAAATGTTGATAAAAATTGCGCGCGAATTTTAATGGACAAAAAATCAAAAGAGAAAAGACGTTATTGAAAACTTAGATTGCATAAACAGGCAAACAAACGAATAAAAAAAGACCCTGCTAAAAAGCAGAGTCTTTATAGTTACTTAGACTATTTATTGTTCAATTACTGGCAAGAGATCTCATCCCAGAACCAATTGCTCTGAGTTGGCGTTTCCCATACTCCTGGGCCATTTTTCGCAATAAAGCATTTACCTTGATAAGTCACTTTGTCGCCATTCGCTACTTGAGTGACACCCGGTTCCCATGCAATAAAGTCACCTGATACTGGTGGTTCAGGTTCTGTGACTGGTGGCTCTGTCACTGGCGGTTCAGTAACAGGAGGCTCAGTGGCCGGTGGTTCTGTTGCTGGCGGCTCTGTTGGTGTACCTGAAACTAACTTCCAAGGGTCTCCTTTCGTAGGCTCATTGCCTTGTGACCACCACTTCGCTTCATACACAGCACCTTGATAAGAAACTTGATCACCCGTGTTGTATACCTTGCCTGAATCCCAAGCAGCGATACCATCCACTGGCGGATCAACCGGATCGACTGGGTCTAATTTATCCACAACGCGAACTTCAGGCCAACCAGCATGAGATTGGTAGAAGTTGGTAACACATTTCTCGTAATCACCAGCAACCAGTGCCGAATACGCGGTTTGGAAACCAACCAACTCACATTCAAATGAGTGACCGCCCGGGCGATCTGAGTAGTATTTCCAGTTACCATCCCAGTTGGTGTAAAGAACGTCAGTCGCGCCGTTAAGGTTTAAGCTACCGTAAGGCGTTTGTTGCCAACAGGTATTGGTTTCATCAGCTTCGATAGGAATTTGATAGTGCGCCGCTAGACCTTCCCAGTAACGAATGCGGTTAACTGGCTGGCCTTTGTCTTTGTTCCGCTCACCACACTCAATACCGCCGTTGATGACGTTGATCGTAGTACCGAAGCCGTAACCAATGCCCGCATCAATTTCACGTTGCGATGGTACCCAAGTACGATCAATCACGTGCAGCATTGCTGGCTTGGGCGCTTGAGGGGTTAAGAAGAACCAAATCGCAGAAGCTAGGTTCAACCATGAGTCAGCGACTAAGCCGGGATTTTTCAACAACACCGATGCATCACCATCGAACATCACTTCAGAGAACGCGCCGTAGTTAAAGTGGTAAGAAAGCTGTTTTGCACCACGACCAAAATATCCCTGACCAGGCTCACAAGGCCAACGCTTGTTTTGCCAATCGTTCTGACCACAGCCTGTCGTGTAGCCTTCTTGACCTTCAGACCACCCCATTTCACGCACGTGAACCAATGCCTGTTGCCACTCTTCCAGTGCAAGCGGGTTGTCCGATAGGTTATCAACCGCAATGTGGCCACCGGTTTCCTGGGCAAAGTGCGCGAATGCTGTCACGATGGATTTCTTACAAATCGCGTCTGAATCACGCCCGTCTGTGTACTCACCACAGAATGCAGGGAACTTACCAATCGCGCGTAGGAAGCGAGTATATGTGTACTCTGGTGCAGCCATCTGAGTTAAGAAGTCCCACTCAGATTCAGGAAAAACACGCTCAACACGTTGAACGTTTTCTGGGTTACTTGCTGCGCCTGGAACAATAGCTTCAACAACCGTATTTGGACTAGTCTCTAGCGCTTGTGACCAGATAGCATACATAGGGTCAGAAGTCTTACTTTGCTCCATAGCTTGGATGTCGCCACGAGCAATCACGTAACCATTTGGGTTTTGTGGATCAGGTTGGATATTCATGCTGGCATGAGCTTGTGCAGCAAGTACACAACCTAATGCAAGAGGCAGATGTTTGAGTGCAAACATGTCTAATCTCCGTATTGAACAATACAATATACAAGGAATAACTAGACACATAGTGGATCATGTAGAAAAAACGCCGAGCGAAGTGAATTAATTCTGCGACGCAAATTTCATAAATAAATACTGTTACACAGCGAGTATCACAAAAACTGTTACCTCGACTCAAAAGAAAACGGGGGATAATCCCCTGATCTCATTTATTGCTATTGCTCTGCTATTACTTGCTCTGACAGGGGTGAAGATTGCTGCTTAGAGAGCACCAAATAAATGGCAAACTGCGCCACTATTGCCACCAGCACAATCAAAGGAGAAGCCATTACCCCCGCAACAAGGAAGCTTGTCAGGGCGATAGCGCCGTTGAGTACCGCATAAGGCAACTGGGTTCTAAAGTGCTCATACTGCTCACAACCCGCACCAGTCGAAGACAAAATGGTAGTTTCCGAAATTGGTGAACAATGGTCACCAAATAAACCACCAGATAGCACCGCACCAATACACACCAACAATGGCGCATCAATCGCGACAGCGGTTGGAATGACCAATGGCATCATGATGGCAAAAGTACCCCATGACGACCCTGTAGCAAAAGAGATAATACCCGCCAATAGAAAAGCCACGGCAGGCAATAACCAGTAAGGGAAGCCAGCTTGTGCTTGCTCTGCAATGTAAGCCGCAGCGCCAAGCTCTTTACCGACAGAACTCAGTGACCACGCCAACACCAAGATCACCGCAACAGACATCATGTTCGACATCCCTCTTAGGTAAACCTGAATGCCATCAGAGAGCTTTCTCACGCCATAAAACGCCATCAAACTAATCAGGGTAATTGCAGCAAAGAAATACGCCGACGACAATGCAGCACGGAAGGTGGAGCCTGAAACTTTCTGAAATGGAAAACCGTGAGGAACCAATATTGAACAAAGCACAACTAGCATGACGATCAGCGGTGCCCAGACAAAACTTGTTTTTGCATTTTTATGCTCAAAAACATTCAACGAATCTTGCACTTTTCCAAAATCAGAACCCTGCTCTGCAAGCTGTTCGGCTTTCGCCATTGGTCCAAAATCCAGTTTGAGGAAAGAGACAATCGGCACAATCGCGATCGCTAAAAAGGCATAAAACTGATAAGGAATCGCGCCAATAAAGGCATCCCAATCACTGATACCCACGTCTAGTGCTGCGAACTCTTTCTGAATCAGTCCCATAATGTAAACGCCCCAACCGATGAAAGGAATTAGGATAGCGACAGGTGAAGAGGTGGAATCGATGATAAAGGCAAGCTTCTGGCGAGAGACCTTCAGTTTATCAAAAAGAGGACGAAAAACAGGGCCGACAATCAACGGCGTACCAAGGTCTGAAAAGAAAATAACAACGCCGCCAAACCAAGCAGAGATCTGCGCTTGGCATTTACTGGCAACCCACTGTGTGACCTTTTTAGCGAACGCCACGCCACCGCCAGATTTCTCCATCAAGGCAACAAAGCCACCAATGAAAACCAAAAGAAGGATGACGCCCGCGTTGTAACTGTCAGTCAGTTGCGGCAACAGGTAACTTTTCATCAGCGCGCTAAACGAATCGAGCGGACCTTTGTCGACGAATGTACCTTCTAACATAGCCACACCGCTAACAACGCCGGCAAAAAGACCGACGACAACGTTTCTTGTGGTTAGCGCAAGAACTAACGTAATAATGATGGGGATGAGAGAGGTAACTTCTGCCTGTTCCATAGCAATACCAACTTTAATATCTAAACATCAAAAATGAATATACATTCAACAATATCGCATGTATATATTTTCTAATAAAAAAGTTGAGACCTGCGTTCACACTTTTCAGGCATAAAAAAACCAGCCCGAAGGCTGGTTTTCAATTTGGTATATCTAACAGGAAATTATTCCCATTCGATTGTCGCTGGTGGCTTACCAGAGATGTCGTAAACCACGCGAGAAATACCGTCAACTTCGTTTATGATACGGTTAGAAACCTTACCTAGGAAGTCGTATGGTAGGTGTGCCCAATGCGCAGTCATAAAGTCGATAGTTTCTACGGCACGTAGAGAGACAACCCAATCGTACTTACGACCATCGCCCATTACACCTACAGAGCGAACTGGTAGGAATACCGTGAACGCTTGAGATACTTTGTTGTATAGGTCTGCAGCGTGTAGCTCTTCAATGAAGATAGCGTCTGCTCGACGTAGCAAGTCACAGTACTCTTTCTTGATTTCACCAAGAACACGAACACCTAGACCAGGACCCGGGAATGGGTGGCGGTAAAGCATATTGTACGGAAGGCCAAGCTCTAGACCGATCTTACGAACTTCATCTTTGAACAACTCACGTAGTGGCTCAACAAGACCCATTTCCATGTCATCTGGAAGACCACCCACGTTATGGTGTGATTTGATCACGTGCGCTTTACCAGTCTTAGATGCAGCAGATTCGATAACGTCTGGGTAAATCGTACCTTGAGCTAGCCATTTCGCGTTTTTCAGCTTCTTAGACTCTTCATCAAATACGTCTACGAATACGTGACCGATTGTCTTGCGCTTCTCTTCAGGATCCGCTTTGCCTTCAAGTGCTTTTAGGAAGCGATCTTCAGCGTCAACTTTGATGATGTTCAAACCAAATTGGTCGCCGAACATATCCATTACTTGCTGACCTTCGTTTAAACGAAGAAGACCGTTATCTACGAACACACACGTTAGCTTGTCGCCGATTGCACGGTGAACTAGCATCGCTACTACCGATGAATCAACACCACCAGATAGACCTAGGATAACTTCGTCGTCACCTACTTGCTCTTTAATACGAGCAACCGCGTCTTCGATGATAGATTCAGAAGTCCATAGACGCTCACAGCCACATACGCCAAGAACGAAGTTCTCTAGCATTTGTAGGCCGCCTTTCGTGTGCGTTACTTCTGGGTGGAACTGAACGCCGTAGTATTTCTTCTCTTCGTTCGCCATCGCAGCGTACGGACATGTATCTGTCTCACCGACTTTCACGAAGTCAGCAGGAATTTCTACTACTTTGTCACCGTGGCTCATCCACACATCTTGAGTTAGCTCAAGATCTTTAAACAGTGCAGATTCACCAGAAACTTTAACTTGTGCGTAGCCGAATTCACGTTCAGTAGAGCCCGCTACTTTACCACCTAGCTGCTCAGCCATAGTTTGCATGCCGTAACATACACCTAGTACTGGCACACCAGAGTCAAATACGTATTGAGGAGCGCGTGGAGAGTTATCTTCCGTTACGCTTTCTGGACCACCAGATAGGATGATACCGTCTGGATTGAATTCACGAATATCCGCTTCTTCAACGTCCCAGCTCCACAGTTCACAGTAAACACCGATTTCACGTACACGGCGCGCTACTAGCTGAGTGTACTGAGAACCGAAGTCCAAGATCAGAATACGTTGGTCATGAATATTTTTAGTCATTTTGAGCAGTCTTATAAGCTAGGTTATTAAAACGGAGGCGAGTGTACTCGCCTCTTATTAATGCTTCAAGGAAAAAAGCAAACGTTTACGTCGGGTATATAGGTTTTATTTTTACAACAGTAAAAATTAACCGCGACGGTAGTTTGGCGCTTCCTTAGTGATTTGAACGTCGTGTACGTGTGATTCAGCCATGCCCGCACCTGAGATACGAACAAATTCAGCTTTAGTACGCATATCTTCAATCGTTGCAGAGCCAGTAAGACCCATGCTTGAACGTAGACCACCCATTTGTTGGTGTACGATTTCTTTTAGACGACCTTTGTATGCGATACGACCTTCGATACCTTCAGGTACTAGCTTGTCTGCTGCATTGTCAGACTGGAAGTAACGGTCAGATGAACCTTGAGACATCGCACCAAGAGAACCCATGCCACGGTAAGACTTGTAAGAACGACCGTTGTAAAGAATCACTTCACCCGGTGCTTCTTCTGTACCTGCGAACATTGAACCAACCATCACACAAGATGCGCCAGCTACGATTGCTTTACAGATGTCACCAGAGAAACGGATACCGCCGTCAGCGATAACTGGAATGCCGAATGAGTTCGCCACTTCTGCTGCGTCTGCGATTGCTGTTACTTGAGGAACACCAACGCCCGTTACGATACGAGTTGTACAGATTGAACCAGGGCCGATACCCACTTTCACTGCGCTAACACCCGCTTCGATAAGTGCTTTAGCACCAGCTCCTGTCGCAACGTTACCGCCGATGATGTCTAGATCTGGGTAAGCAGCGCGAGTTTCGCGGATGCGGTTTAGTACACCTTCAGAGTGACCGTGTGAAGAGTCGATAAGTAGAACGTCAACACCCGCTTCAACTAGAGCAGCAACACGCTCTTCGTTGCCAGCACCTGCACCAACGGCTGCGCCAACACGTAGACGACCGCGCTCATCTTTACATGCGTTTGGTTTACGTTCTGCTTTGTGGAAGTCTTTCGCAGTGATCATACCGGTTAGTTGGAACTCATCGTTCACAACCAATACTTTCTCAACGCGTGCTTCGTGCATCTTCTCTTGCACTTCTTCACGTGTTGCACCTTCTTTTACTGCTGCAAGTTTTTCTTTTGCTGTCATTACTGAAGACACCTTCTTAGAAAGGTCAGTAACAAAGCGCACATCACGACCAGTGATAATGCCTACAAGCTCGTTGTTCTCTGTGATTACAGGGAAACCAGCGAAGCCGTGTTTGTCAGTCAGTGCAACCACGTCAGCGATTGTCGCTTCAGGGTTTACCGTAACTGGGTCAGAAACAACGCCAGCTTCAAACTTCTTAACTTTACGAACTTCAGCAGCTTGCTGCTCAATAGACATGTTTTTGTGGATAAAGCCAATGCCACCCTCTTGCGCTAGCGCGATAGCTAGACGAGCTTCAGTAACAGTGTCCATAGACGCTGAAATCATTGGGATGTTTAGGGTGATGTTCTTGGTCAACTGGGTGCGAAGATCAGCTGTGTTTGGGAGAACAGTGGAGTGAGCTGGCACGAGTAGTACGTCATCGAATGTCAGCGCTTCTTTGGCAATTCTTAGCATTTGCAATATCTCACAATTAGAGGAGTAGAAAGAACAATCCAATCTCATCGTTTCGCATAATGAGGGTAACCAATTTTAGGTTGTTGGCTACATTTGGATTAGATATTGCGGAGGGATTATACGGTTAACGCAATCGCTTGACCACAATTTTTTTAATTTTTTTCTTGCAATTACCCCCTTGCTATGTATTATATTGCCGCTAATTTCCATACTCACGTCTACGGAATTAGCTGTGCTCTCCCAGACCAATCAAAACATCTTCACTGTTTCTCGTCTCAATGCCGAAGTGCGTCTGCTGCTCGAAAACGAAATGGGGATCGTCTGGCTTGTCGGAGAGATATCCAACTTCTCAGCTCCCGTCTCTGGTCACTGGTACCTCACTCTTAAAGATTCTCGCGCTCAAGTTAAATGTGCCATGTTCCGTGGTAACAATCGTCGCGTCACTTTCAAACCTGCTAACGGCAATCAAGTATTAGTTAAAGCCCGTCTGTCTCTGTACGAGCCACGTGGTGACTATCAATTGATCATCGAAAGCATGCAACCAGAAGGTGATGGTCGTCTGCAGCAAGAGTTCGAAGCACTTAAGATGAAACTGGCAGCAGAAGGTTTGTTTGCTCAAACCAATAAGCAGCCTTTACCTGAGCACCCAAAACGCGTTGGTGTGATCACCTCGAAAACCGGTGCCGCACTTTACGATATACTAGATGTATTGAAACGCCGAGATCCTTCTCTACCCGTGGTGGTTTACCCAACCATGGTGCAAGGTGAAGAAGCAGCCATTCAAATTGCGCAGGCAATCGGCCGTGCAAACAGTCGTGATGAATGTGATGTATTGATTGTTGGTCGTGGTGGCGGTTCGTTAGAGGACCTTTGGTGCTTTAACAACGAAATCCTTGCTCGTACTATTGCTGCAAGCCAAATTCCGATCATCAGTGCAGTTGGTCATGAAGTTGACGTGACAATTGCTGACTTTGTTGCGGACATGCGAGCGCCGACGCCATCAGCGGCGGCTGAATTGGTAAGCCGCGATAACAGCAACAAAGATCAAGCTTTGGTGACTCGCCAACATAAGCTAGCCAGTGCAATGCGTTACTACCTAGCGCAACAAAAACAGCAATCGGCTCAACTGATGCACCGTTTAGAGCGCCAGCATCCAAGCTATCAATTGCAGCGCCAGACACAACAACTTGATGAGTTGGAGATGCGCCTGCAACGCGCGATGCAACGATTCATCACGACACGCCAACAAGCGGTGGAACGCAAACATCATCGCCTACAACTGAACTCACCAGTAAAGCGCTTGGCTGAGCAGAAGTCGAAGCTTGACCGAGTTGAGCAAAAATTGCTGGATGCGATGGACCGTAAGTTACTGACCATGCGCCATCAACTGGCAATTGCAGCGGAGAAGTTAGATACGGTAAGCCCACTGGCAACGCTAAAACGTGGTTACTCGATTACTCAAACTGAGCAAGGTCAGGTTGTTACCCAGGCGAAAGATGTGAAAACGGGCGACGTATTGGTCACCCGCTTATCTGATGGTGAGCTTCGCTCTACCGTTAACTGATTTTTTGAAACTCAAATCGAACTCGTGATTTCGATTTGAGTTCATTACAACTGTTGCAAAAGTAGTTTGCTGCACCACAAGCTTGTAGCTTTTCCAGTTCAGCGTCGCAATCTGGACAAAATCCCACTTTCTTATAATCCGACTCACACTTATTGCAATGGTATTGCACTGACCATTCCAATTCGATGTCGCATGTTGGGCAAATATTCGGTTGCATGGTTACCCCTAAAAAAACGCGATTCATTGACTTACAGTCTAATCATAAGCCAGCTTAGTGCCTTGATCTTAATCACGCTCGTTTGGCGCGTTTGTTCTGATACATAGCAACATCGGCTTGTTGAATAAGCTGCTGTAATACTGCTCGCTCACTGGCAGTACTGCAAGCAGCACCAATACTGGCTTTTACTTTATACTCTTCAAGTTGACACACTTGGTTAAGCTCATCTTCTAAGCGCTCGACAAAAGATTGATAAATATGCTGGTTTGGGAAACAGCAGAAACCAACAAACTCATCGCCACCATACCGCCCTATTACGGAACATGAGCGAAACGCCTGCTTCAAGTACTCAGCCACTAGCACCAAGACTTGGTCACCAGTTTCATGACCAAAACGATCATTGATGTACTTAAACTCATCAATATCAACAAAGAAACATCCAACCACAGCATTGCGACCACATTTACCGTTAATTTTTCGGTCAACTTCCGTCAATAACGCTCGTCGATTGAAACAGTGCGTGAGTGGATCTCGACTGGCATGAAAATGCAGTTGCTCTTCTAAACGATACTTCTCTAATGCTACCGCATACAAAGCAGCCAACATTTCGAGCACTTCGAGCTCATAGGCATGCGGTTCAGAGGGCGTATTGCTGTATACAGCGAATGTCCCCAATACATAGCCATCCGAAGCAATGATCGGAACAGACCAACAAGCTCGGAGTTGAGCCTGCTGAGTCAGTTCAAGGAAAGGTGCCCAGTTAACATGGTGATCGATATCACTGACAACGACGGTTTGCTTCAAAAACGCGGCAGCGCCGCATGATCCTATTTGCGGCCCAATCGCAACCCCTTCAATCGCTTGATTGTAGAAATCAGGTAAATGCGGGGCAAATTCCAAATGCAATGTGTTGGTATCGGGGTGCAATCGTAAAATGGAAGCTTGCCTCTTCCCAAATAGGCGTTCACTTAACTTGATAACTTCATGATTGAGACTATCGCGTTCCATTCCCAGAGCAAGCTTACCTAAAAGACGATTGACTGCTCGGTGAGCATCTAACAGTCTATCTTTGTCCATTGTGGTGTATTCACATCGTTATTATGTTTGTTAGCCTGCAATATAATAAATCTATAAATATGGCACAGGTAACTAAATCACAATATACGAACGCGACACTATAAAAGATCGTGTGCTGATCTTCGGATATTTCCCTTTTGATCAGCGATCACCCCTTAAAAGAATATTTATATAACCACACACCGAAAGCATAAGTTACATATTCTGTCTTTCAATTTAAAACAGAACTAAAAACCACAAACCAAATACAAAACCAAGATGAGCAGGATTTAATAAAAAGATCAAAAGCTAAATTTAGCGTATTACATCAGTGTGCATTTCAATTGTCTGTGAGTCTATTTCCACCAGTGTTACTTGGATAGAACCAAAGTCACTTAAATGGCTCGCATGCGTTCCCCCACAAGGGATGACCGCGATTTCACCTTCACCTAAATCACACTGCCAGTAACGTGAATCGGTAAGGTGTTCACCATGACAATCGATGGTGATCGCCATGTCTCTTTTTAGCCAATCTTTCAACAGAACATTCACCTGTTGTTCGATGTATTTCAAGTCAGACAGCATATCTGCACTGTTTAGACCCCTTTTACGAAGAGTTTTGCCCAAACGATAGGTATCCAGACATTTATCCGGAGTAACAAAGCTGGTCTCTTGGGCGTAGCTATTGAAATCGTAATTACCGTGTGGGTCTTTGCGGTCAGCGTCTTTACGCCAATAGTTTTGCGCCAGCACCTTATTGAGCGCAAGGTATGCAATGTGCCCAGCGCTATGTCCACGGCTTAACGACAACTGGTACTCTTTGTCGACTTCCAATAATGCAGTATCACCAGCCTTTATAGCATCAGTTCGTGACAGTACGTGCACCACCACAAACGCCCACCCTTCCGTATCGCGTTTTACAGGAATTGCTGTACCGACATGCAATTCTCCACTTGCAAGCTCTACCACTCCAACTTGGCAATCCGCTACTTCATAGCTTATACCCTTGATAGTAAGGGTACCTTTGTCTGCAGGATGATCAGGCCAAATGTGGCTGACAGGATGGAAAGGTGTGATTTCTGTAAGTACATAAGTCACTTCTTCTGTAGAGTGAACAAGTTGCACTGGCGCTTCCAGTCGCCAAGTTTGATGACAGAAGCGCGTCTTGGTAGCTGTGATGGTCATGGTCTTCATACTTCTAATACATTGCTTAGAGCAAAATTCTGCTGATAAAAAAATACCCAAGTCGAGACTTGGGTATTCATAAAATCTTAGGCGATTACTTGTTGCGGTTCTTCACTGCAGACATCATACGCTTGCGCTTACGCTCTTGAGATAGCGTTAGCTTGTTTGTACGGTTCTCGTACGGGTTGTCGCTGTTCTGGAAGTTAATACGGATTGGTGTACCCATGATTTCCAGAGACTTACGGAAGTAGTTCATCAAGTAGCGCTTGTACGAATCTGGTAGATCGCGAACCATGTTACCGTGAACAACCACGATTGGTGGGTTGTAACCACCCGCGTGCGCATACTTCAGCTTAATACGGCGGCCACGAACCATTGGTGGTTGGTGATCGTCTGTTGCCATCTTCATGATACGAGTCAGAACAGAGGTACCAACACGTGTCGTTGCCGACTTGTACGCTTCTTGAATCGATTCGAACAAGTGACCAACACCTGTACCGTGAAGCGCAGAGATAAAGTGAATGCGAGCGAAGTCAACGAAACCTAAACGACGGTCGAGTTCTTTCTTCACGTTCTCTTTCACTTCGTTATCTAGACCATCCCACTTGTTCACTGCTAGTACGATTGAACGACCAGCATTCAATGCGAAGCCAAGTAGACTCAGGTCTTGATCAGAAATGTTTTCACGTGCGTCAATAACCAATAGAACCACGTTTGCGTCTTCTACGGCTTTCAGTGTTTTAACAACAGAGAATTTCTCTACTGTTTCGTTGATACGACCACGGCGACGTACACCAGCAGTATCGATCAATACGTACTCACGACCATCACGTTCCATTGGAATGTAGATTGAGTCACGCGTAGTGCCTGGCATGTCATATACCACAACACGCTCTTCACCAAGAATACGGTTTGTCAGTGTTGATTTACCAACGTTTGGACGACCAATGATCGCCAGTTTGATTGGCTGGTCTTGCAGACGTTTGAACTCTGCTTCTGCGTCTTCTTCGGTGTAATCTTCAACCGCTAGCTCTTCATCTTCGAACTCAGTCAGATCTTCAATCTCACCTTCTCCAGATTCACTTGCCAGCAGATCATCAAAGAATGGCGCTAATGCGCGTTCTAGCAATGCCGTCACACCACGGCCGTGTGCTGCTGCAATTTGGTACATATCGTCAACACCAAGTTGCCAGAAGTCGGCACAAGCTGCATCGGCATCAATACCATCGATCTTGTTTACTACCAGCATTGCTGGCTTTTCGATTTTGCGCAGGTGCGCAGCAATCGCTTCATCCGATGGCGTTAAGCCAGCGCGACCATCAACAAGGAATAGTACTACGTCAGCTTCATCAATCGCAGCGAGCGATTGTTCTGCCATCTTCGTTTCTACGCCTTCTTCTGTGCCATCAATACCACCGGTATCGATAACGATAAATTCGTGTTCTTCACCAAGGCGAGCTTGGCCATATTTACGGTCTCGCGTTAGGCCAGGGAAGTCCGCAACCAACGCGTCACGTGTGCGTGTCAATCGGTTAAAAAGTGTAGATTTACCTACGTTCGGACGCCCTACTAGAGCAACAACAGGTACCATAACAACCTCTACAATAATCTTTCTTCTGTAGTTATAGGTAACGACTTGCTCGATGCCAAATCAAACCAGCTTTTTACCTATAACCACGTCAGGAATAACGGTTAATAAATAATAATTTCAAACAACAAAACGGCTCCTAACTGTTACCAGCCAGGAGCCGAATGTGAATTATATCACGATATTATTCGTTAATGGTTAGTTTCTTTACATCGCCATTGCGAGTTGTAATCACGTAACCATCAGGCAATAACGTCGGACCAACAGCAAAACCACTGTCATCGACATATTGTTGTGCAACGAATTCGCCTGTAGAGCGATCGATCCAGTGTAGGTAACCCAATGTATCACCCACCACTAGGTAATTATCAACGATAACTGGAGCAGTAAGCTGACGGTATTCCAGCTGGCTGTTTTCCCAAAGCTCAGTACCACTGCGCGCATCGACTGCCACTACATGATCTTTCTCAGTGATCACGAAAATACGGCTACCATCTGTCGCGATATCGTTCGCCGATGAGTAGTTGCGCTTCCAAATTGGGTTTGCGCTGCGCAAGTCGATAGCAATAAGCTGACCGTTATAACCGATGGTGAAAAGAGTACCACCTAGAACAACCGGTGAAGAATCTACGTCTACCAGACGATCGATTTCCGTTGCACCTTTTGGAGTACCTACTGGTTGTTGCCAAATAAGCTGACCACGTTCAACAATCGCTGCCGCCAGTCGGCCGTTTGCCGTACCCCAGAATACACCACCACCGATCGCCGTTGGCGTACTATCACCACGCAGCGTCAGGTTTGGTACTTCGGTACTCAGTGCCCAGCGTTGTTCACCCGTGCTTTCATCTAACGCAATCAACGTACCACGGCTCGTGTTTACGATGATCATGCCCGAATCCGCAACTGGTCGTGCTAGAACTTCACCACCAACTTCGATACGCCAAATGATTTCACCAGTTTCTTGGCTAAGTGCAATGACTTCACCATTTTCAGAACCGATGTACAGGTTACCGTAAGCGGCAGTGATGCCACCAGAAAGACGCGCAATTACATCTTCTTCTAGGTCAATTTGCCATTTTTGCTTACCGTTTTCTGGATCCAGCGCTTTAACTAGACCATCACGGCTTGCAACAAACAAAGTGTCATTTGCCACAACAGGCGACAGTTTTGAGAAATAGTGCCCTACGCCATCACCAATCGACGTCGACCATTTCGCACTAGGCGTAAACTCGCTATCTACCTGAGGTAGTGGAGCCATGACAATGGTATCTTCCTCGCCAGCACAACCAGCTAGGATTCCCACTGTTAATGCCCCTAACAAGGCTTTCTTAAAGACTCTTTTCATCCAATGCGGTCCTTATTTCGCCAAGTCGTCCAATTTCATTTGTAGCGTTGGGCTAGCGTCTGCAGCTTGTTGAGCTTCAGTGTACGCTGCGTATGCTACTTCTTTGTCACCTTGACGAAGAGCGATATCACCACGCAGCTCAGCAATGCGACCAGTCCATGCTGCATCAGTCACTTTGCCTAACTCAGCGTTTGCTGCGTCAAAGTTACCCATTTCTGCTTCAATGCGCGCAATACGGTAGCTGATAAGTGGAGATAGCGCGGCATCTTTGGTGTTGCTTTGAGCCCATTTCAGTTGCTCAAGTGCAGCAGAAAGATCTTTCGCATCCACTTGTACTTTCGCTAGTTGAAGTGCTGCAAGTACTGAGTACTCTTTAACTTCGTTTGAGTCGATGAACGCTTGAATGTCCGCTTGTGCGTCTGCACCTTTGGTTTGCAGAGCGTTCATTACTGTTGTGTAGCTTTGAGAAGCTGCTTCACTCGCCTGAATCACAGAATCCTGGTAGTAACGCCAGCCAAATAGACCACCTAAACCAACAACCGCACCGATGATGACGGCTTTGCCGTTTTCCTTCCACCAGTCTTTAATGGCTTCAACTTGTTGTTCTTCAGTATCGTAAAGTTCCACTTCCTGTCCTCTTAAAACATGTAAATGACAGCGAGGCTGCCATTGTTCCTATTTCGGCGAAAGGCTCCTATCTTGGGAGCCTTACTATTACGAATTAGGATTTAATCTTTAGCTTATTAAAAGACTTAAATCAGTGCTGCGATCTTCTCAGCAACTTCTGCTTGGTTGTAAGTCTCTTGCTCACCACCCACCAAGTCTTTTAGTACTACGGTGTTTTCTGCAACTTCATTTTCGCCCAGAACCAATGCTACTACAGCACCCACTTTATCTGCGCGCTTAAACTGTTTCTTGAAGTTACCACCACCGAAGTGGCTCATCACGCGAACGCCTGGGATTGCTTCACGAAGCTGTTCTGCTAGCTTCATACCCACCATCATTGTGCCTTCGCCTGCTGTCACAACGTAAACATCGACACTTCGACGAACGTCTGTTAGCTCTAGTGTTTCTAGCATCAGTACAAGACGCTCTAGACCCATAGCAAAGCCAACAGCTGGTGTTGCACTGCCGCCTAATTGTTCTACAAGACCATCGTAACGACCACCGCCACATACTGTGCCTTGAGCACCTAGGCTCTCAGTGATCCACTCAAATACCGTGCGATTGTAGTAATCCAGACCACGAACTAGACGCTCGTTAACTGTGTATTCGATACCTGCAGCGTCTAAAAGTTCACATAGACCTGCGAAGTGTGCTTTAGATTCTTCACCTAAGTACTCAGAAAGACGAGGTGCATCAACTAAAATAGCCTGAACTTCAGGGTTCTTCGTATCCAGAACTCGCAGTGGGTTCGTGTGCATGCGACGCTTACAATCTTCGTCTAGTACATCGATATGTTGCTCAAGGAATGCAACCAATGCCGTGCGGTAGTCTGCGCGGTCTTCTTGAGAACCGATAGAGTTAAGCTCAAGACGAACATGCTCATTGATACCCAACTCACGCCATAGACGTGCTGTCATCATGATAAGCTCAGCATCAACATCCGGACCATTTAGACCGAACACCTCAACACCACACTGGTGGAATTGACGGTAACGACCTTTCTGCGGACGCTCGTGGCGGAACATAGGGCCCATGTACCATAGACGTTGTTCGTCACGGTTAATCAGGCTGTTTTGAATACATGCACGTACACAGCCCGCCGTACCTTCAGGGCGAAGTGTTAGGCTGTCTCCGTTACGATCATCAAAGGTGTACATTTCTTTTGAAACGACATCTGTCTCTTCACCAACCGCGCGGCTGAATAGGTTTGTTTCTTCAACGATTGGCATGCGCACTTCGTTGTAGCCGTATGCGCTCACAGTACTTTTTACTGCGTTTTCAAGTTTCTGCCACAGCGGAGACTGAGTTGGAAGGCAGTCGTTCATGCCTCGGATTGCTTGGATTTTCTTTGCCACAATTATTACCGTCGCTTAGTAACCCGAGCACACTTAGCGTGCTCAAGCTATGAGATTAATCTTCTTGTTTGATATCGATGCGGTTAGCTTGGTCTAATACAGACGCTTTCGCACGGATTTTCGCTTCTAGCTGGTTCACTAGATCATCGTTGTCGAAACGCTCTTTCTGACGTTTGCCGTCTTCGTAGAATGCGCTCTTCTTGTTGCTGCCAGCTAGGCCTAGGTGTGAAACCTCAGCTTCACCAGGGCCGTTTACGACACAGCCGATGATAGACACATCCATAGGTGTGATGATGTCTTCTAGGCGCTCTTCCAGTGCGTTCACTGTATTAATCACATCGAATTCCTGACGTGAACAGCTTGGACAAGCAATAAAGTTGATACCTCGTGAGCGAATACGCAGAGACTTAAGAATATCAAAGCCAACTTTGATCTCTTCTACCGGATCTGCCGCCAACGAGATACGCAGCGTATCACCGATACCTTCAGCCAAAAGCATACCTAGACCAACCGATGATTTCACTGAACCAGCGCGAGCACCACCCGCCTCGGTGATACCAAGGTGCAAAGGTTGGTCAATCTGTTTGGCCAATAGACGGTATGAATCCACCGCTAGGAACACATCTGACGCTTTCACACTAACTTTGAACTGGTCAAAGTTAAGACGGTCTAGATGATCCACATGACGCATCGCCGACTCGACCAATGCCTCTGGCGTTGGCTCACCGTATTTCATCTGCAGATCTTTTTCCAAAGAACCGCCGTTTACACCGATACGGATAGGGATGTTTTTGTCACGGGCACAATCAACAACAGAGCGAATACGCTCTTCGTTACCGATGTTGCCTGGGTTGATACGCAAACAATCAACACCGTACTCGGCCACTTTCAGGGCAATACGGTAGTCAAAGTGAATGTCCGCAACTAACGGCACAGACACTTGCTGTTTGATGAGCTTAAAGGCTTCCGCAGCATCCATAGTAGGAACAGAAACACGTACAATGTCTGCACCCACTTTTTCTAATGCTCGGATTTGTGCGACTGTGGCTTCCACATCAGTCGTGCGAGTGTTTGTCATTGACTGTACTGCAATTGGTGCACCATCACCAATTGGCACATCACCCACATAAATACGCGTCGATTTACGACGAATAATTGGAGATTCGTGTTGCATAATATTTATAACGGTAAAGTGAATCTAGCTACTTTGCCTGAAGTATACCCAGAAAGGTCGACAGGTTCACTTGCAAATGTCATTGTGACGCCTTCAGGTGCGCCTAATATCACTTTAAACGGTGCTTTTCCGGCAAGTTCTACGTCTTGGCCCGGTTTACGAGTACCGCTTACTAACGTTTTGCCATTCGCGTCTTTGACTTGAATCCAGCAATCCGCTTTGAATTTCATAGTTAGCAGTGTCATGCCTTCTGGCACAACTGGGGCTGCTGGTTCTTCTGCCTCTTGCGCGTCTTCAATCACCGCGACAGGTTCTTGAGTGGCTTCTTCTGTCACTCCTGCCGCTACTGCGGCAACGACTGGCTCAGTCACATCACCCGCCGCACTCATCGCCGTATCAGCTTCAGAAACCACGGTTAGCGCAGCCGATACTGGTGCAATCTCAGCAGGAGTGCTGGCAATAAGCTCATCAGCACTCATTTGGTCGATTTCTGCATCATCAGCAACTTGCTCTGTTTCCGCAGTTTCTGCACTTAACTGCGCAAGGCTGTTTTCTTGTTGGTTCTGCCACCACCATGCCCCCGAAATACCGGTGATCACGATAGCAATCGCCCAAGTGAGTAACATAATGCGGCTGTTGTGTTTCTCGTGTTTCGTTTTACGAGAGAAACTCTGCATCTCTGTCTCTTGTGGCTTAACATGCACTTCAGATGTCTGCTCTAAAGCTGCCAAAACAATCTTTTCATCAAGGCCAACAAGCTTGGCATACGAACGCAAGTAACCACGTGTAAACGTTGTTACCTGTTGCTCTTCAAATCGATTGTTTTCAATGTCTTCAATAACAGAAACGCGAAGTCTAAGGCGATCAGCAACGTGCTTCTGAGTCATGCCTAGAGATTCGCGTTTGTTTTTAAGTAACGTGCCCGCTTCCATCGAAAGTGGCACTTCATTCGTATTTTCGTGTTCTGTCATAATGGCGGTATTTAATCTGTTTGGTGGCTAACGCAGTTATTTATTTTCGTTTTTGTTCTAATTAAGCCTTACTTAAAGATAGCTAGCCTAAACGCGTTAACCAAAATAATCTTTTAGAAATTCTCAGTAGTCAGAGTAAGAATGCTCGTTTTGCAATGGTTCAGCAAAGCGTATTGGAAAAATACTGAGAATAGTCAGTGTCGTAGTTTTATCTCACTTACCATGATAAGCGAATGTTTAACGAAGACAAAAACTCTTTGCTCTCAAATTAACAGATAGCTCAAGCTTTTGTCCAAAAATTGACACAGTAACGCGAAATAATCGCCGATACGATTGTCAGTGTCAGATTACATTCCACCTTCGAGAAACAAAATAGCCAGAGCAAAAGGCTCTGGCTATTTTTCTATTCTTTGCGAATTACACCGCTTTTACGTCGATGGTTTCTGCACCACGTGCTGCTTTTAAAGCTGCGGTACGTTTTGTGCGGTCAATAACATCACCAACCAACTGACCACATGCTGCATCGATATCATCACCGCGCGTTTTACGAACCGTTACTGTGTGCTCGTATTGCATTAGCGTTTTCTGGAAACGGTCAATGCGCGAGTTACTTGGCTTCTTGTAAGGAGAACCTGGGTACGGGTTAAACGGAATCAGGTTGATCTTACATGGGGTATCTTTCATCAATTCAGCCAATTCACGTGCGTGGTCCATGTCATCGTTCACATGATCAAGCAGCACGTACTCAACGGTTACTTTACCGCGGTTCGCATTTGAAGACGCAATGTAACGACGAACAGACGCTAGGAAGTCTTGGATATCCCAACGGTCGTTGATTGGCATGATTTGGCTACGTAGTTCGTCGTTTGGCGCGTGTAGAGAAATCGCCAATGCGACGTCGATTTTGCCCGTCATCTGATCAAGACCAGAAACCACACCTGAAGTTGATACGGTTACACGACGTTTAGAAAGACCGAAACCCAGGTCATCAAGCATGATTTCTAGTGCTGGGATTAGGTTCTTCATGTTAAGAAGTGGCTCACCCATGCCCATCATCACTACGTTAGTGATTGGACGACGGCCTGTTTCTTTCTGCAAACCGATTTCACGTGCCGCACGCCATACCTGACCAATGATTTCAGATACTTTTAGGTTACGGTTGAAGCCCTGTTGTGCTGTTGAACAGAACTTACATTCCAACGCGCAACCTACCTGAGAAGACACACATAAGGTTGCTCGGTCATCTTCTGGGATGTAAACCGTTTCTACGTCTTGGTCACCTACCTTCATCGCCCACTTGATTGTGCCGTCTGAAGAGTGCTGAGCTTCTGCCACGGTAGGTGCTTTGATTTCACACTTGTGCTGCAGTTTTTCACGTAGCTTCTTGTTGATGTTCGTCATGTTGTCGAAGTCATCAACACCGAAATGGTAGATCCACTTCATAACCTGATCAGCACGGAACGCTTTTTCGCCTAGCTCATCCGCGAAAAATTGACGCATGCCCTTGCGATCAAAGTCGAGTAGATTGATTTTTTCAGTGGTCATGTTGCCTCTCAATGACTGAAACAAGAATAAGGGCGCGAATTGTACAGCCTTTATGCAGCTACAACAAGGGCTGTAAGACCCTGACTTCGCTAAGGCATTAAAATCTTAATGATTAAATTTTAGCCAATTATTCTTCTTCACTCTTTCTGAATAACGGATAATAAAAAGCCCCGGAAAAAACCGAGGCTTGGTAATCAAACTAGTACAAGATTAACGAGGGCAAATCTCTGACTCTGGGAAGAAAAACTCGATTTCACGAGCCGCTGATTCAGGACTGTCTGAACCATGAACAGAGTTATGACGCATGCTCAGTGCGTAATCAGCACGGATTGTACCGCATGCCGCTTCTTCTGGGTTTGTTTTGCCCATTAGCTCACGGTAACGAGCGATTGCATCTTCACCTTCAAGAACCTGAACCATGATAGGGCCAGATGTCATGAACTCTTTCAGTGCAGGGAAAAAAGGTTTGCCTTCATGTTCTGCGTAAAAACCGCTCGCCTGTTCTTCTGTCAGATGAACCATTTTTGCAGCAACAATACGCAGACCCGCCTTTTCGATACGGTGGTAGATTTCACCAATCAGATTGCGTTCTACAGCGTCAGGCTTAACAATTGAAAACGTTCTTTCTAGAGCCATAAGGTTTCCTTTTTGTACTTGTAATAATAGTTTTATATGAGTGACTTGCGTCTCTCTAAGTTATACCAGTACAGACAGGGGGTCTGCACTGGTAAAAGTGTTATTTTGCGGCTTGTTCGTTCAGGAAACGAGCAAGTGTGCGGACACCCATGCCTGTCGCGCCAGCAGCCCATTTATCAGACGCTGACTTACGGTACGTGCCTGCACAGTCAAAGTGCAACCAGCCTTTCTTGTAATCTTCAACAAAGTAAGACAAGAATGCTGCCGCTGTACTTGCGCCTGGCGAGTAATCACCAGAACTTATGTTAGATAGGTCAGCAAAGTTTGATGGCAGCATGCCACGGTGGAAATCAGCAAGAGGCAGTGGCCATAGACCTTCTTTCTCTTGGTTTGCCGCCGTTAGCGCTTGATGAGAAAGCTCATCATCAAAGCTCATCAGTGCATGGTAGTCATTACCTAGTGCATTCTTCGCTGCGCCCGTAAGGGTTGCACAGTCAATGATCAGCTCAGGGTTTTGCTCACTAGCGTAGATAAGACCATCAGCAAGAACCAAACGACCTTCTGCGTCAGTGTTCATGATTTCTACTGTCTTACCATTTTTGTAAGTGATGATGTCGCCAAGCTTAAGTGCACGACCCGAAACCATGTTTTCTGCACAGCAAAGGATCAGTTTTACACGCTTGTTAAGGCCGCGAAGAATAGCAAGACCAAGACCGCCGGTAATCGTACCTGAACCGCCCATATCCGCTTTCATTGCTGTCATGAAGTTTGATGGCTTAAGGCTGTAACCGCCTGAATCAAAGGTGATGCCTTTACCCACTAGACACGCAAACACTGGTGCGTTTTCATCGCCTGTTGGGTTGTAATCAAGTTGCAGCATTGCTGATGTGCGCTCAGAGCCGCGACCCACTGCATAAATGCCTTCCCAACCTTCTGAAAGCAGATCTTTATCTTTAACGATACGAGCCGTTACTGTGCCTTGTGGTGCGATTGATTTGATGAATTCAGCCGCCATGGTTGCCAATTGACGTGGCGCCACTTCTTCAGCTGTTTTGTTGATGATATCGCGAGTAAAGTCCGTAGAAGTGATACGAGCATGCAGCTCTGCTTGGTCTTGCTCAGAAAGCGCAACCCACTCTAGCGTGCCGTGTTTTTTCGGGTTGCGGTAACCTTGGTGGAATGCCCAAATGCTCTCCAAATCCCAGTTATCACTAGCAAGTAAAATTGAACGAATTCCTTGGCCATCGAGTTGACGCGCTGCACGTTGAATCGCACCAAGATCGTGACCTTCACCTAGGTGAATGGTTGTGCCATTCTCAGCGAAAGAAAGCAATGCTTTGTCGCCCCAATGTGGTGCCGCTGGTTCTTGGCTTAGAAATACAGACATCTGTGTAGACATGGTTTCTCCTTGTCTTATAACGGCGTTGCCTACGCCTCTTCTTTTTTAATAACTACCGGATGTTAGCATTATGTAGGGTAAAAATGTCAACTTGATAAAAAAACGGACCTTAAGGTCCGCTTTTTTTAGTGAGAATTGTTAACTCTGCTGCGTTTTACCGCCGAATCGAGCATTAATCCGCTTCATCCATCCAACATAAGATGACCGCTTCTAGAATCTTTTCATTACAATGGTTTGGCTCATCGTCAAACTCATCCAACTCCATGATCCATTGGTGAAGATCGGTAAAACGTACGGTTTTAGGATCTAAGTCGGGAAACTTGTCACAAAGCTCAATCGCGATATCGCGAGAATCTGTCCATTTCATTGCTCGTCTTCCTTTTGCTTCGCCCCTATATTGGGGAGATAGTATTAGTGATCTTCCGACGCGTGGTTTAGCGTGTATTTTGGAATCTCAACAACCAAATCTTCATCCGCTACTTTTGCTTGGCAACCAAGACGAGATTCAGGCTCAAGACCCCATGCTTTATCTAGCATGTCATCTTCTAGCTCTTCACTCTCTTCTAGCGAATCAAAACCTTCACGAATGATCACGTGGCAAGTCGTACATGCACATGACTTTTCACATGCGTGTTCAATACCAATGCCATTTTTTAGCGCAACGTCTAGAACGGTGTCACCAGTGTTTGCTTCCAACACTGCACCCTCTGGGCACAAATCTTCGTGTGGTAGTACAATAATCTTAGGCATAACTACTTATCTCTTATATATCATTAACTGACTGACCTGACAGTGCAGCTCGAATCGATTTATCCATACGGCGCGACGCAAAATCTTGGCTTGCTTTGTCGGTGTCTTTGATGCCTTGCTCGATGGCGTCGGCATCTTCGCCGTTGCGCAGTTCAATCAGCGCTTCAATCACTTTAACTAGGTCTTGTTTCTCTTGGTCTGATAGTAGTTCATCACCATCAGCTTGCATCGCCGCAATCAAGCCTTCAATCACACGATCCGCTTCTACACGCTGTTCAGCCAACGCACGAGCCTGCATATCTTCTTTCGCGTAAGTCATCGAGTCACGAAGCATGTTTGCGACTTCATCATCGCTTAGGCCGTAAGAAGGTTTCACTTGGATTTCAGCTTGAACACCCGTGCTCTTTTCCATCGCGGTGACAGACAGTAGACCATCAGCGTCCACTTGGTACGTCACGCGAATGTGCGCAGCACCTGCCGCCATTGGTGGAATACCTTTCAATGAGAAACGAGCCAATGAGCGGCAGTCATCCACCATTTCACGCTCACCTTGTACGGTGTGAACGCTCATTGCTGTTTGACCATCTTTGAACGTCGTAAATTCTTGTGCACGAGCCACAGGGATGGTGGTGTTACGTGGAATGATCTTCTCAACCAAACCACCCATGGTTTCAATACCAAGGGACAAAGGAATAACGTCCAGAAGCAACATTTCCGAGTCAGGCTTATTGCCCGCCAAGATATCTGCTTGAATACCTGCGCCGATTGCAACAACTTCATCTGGGTTAATGCTTGTCAGTGGTGTACGACCGAAGAATTCACCGACCATTTCACGAACAAGCAATGTGCGAGTTGAACCGCCAACCATGACCGCTTCAAGTACATCTTCCGCATCCACATCCGCATCTTTCAGCGCACGACGGCAAGACATTAGGGTTTTCTTCACTAGCGGACGAATCAGCTCTTCGAACTGTTCGCGAGTCACTGCACCTTTCCAGCCAAATACATCAACATCAACGCAGTCTTGCTCAGAAAAAGCAATCTTAGTTGCCGTTGCAATGTTCAGTAGTGCACGGTTTTTCTCAGCAGAAAGCGGCGCTTCTAGACCAGCCTGCTCCATGAGGTAATCCGCCAATAGGTGGTCAAAATCATCACCGCCTAGCGCAGAGTCACCGCCTGTTGCTAATACTTCAAATACACCTTTCGACAAACGTAGGATAGAGATATCGAATGTTCCACCACCTAGATCGTAAACCGCAATCACGCCCTCTTGACCAGAGTCTAGACCGTAAGCGATTGCTGCAGCTGTCGGCTCGTTAAGCAGACGCAATACATGAAGACCCGCCAATTTCGCCGCATCTTTTGTACCAGCACGTTGAGCATCATCAAAGTAAGCAGGAACAGTAATAACCACACCAGCTAACTCGCCACCTAGAGTCTCTTCTGCACGTTTGCCTAGTGATTTGAGAATGTCAGCAGACACTTCAATCGGGTTCTTGTCACCTTGCGCAGTTTGCAGAATAGGCAGACCGTTGTCGCTTTCTTTAAATTGGTAAGGCAAAGATGGGTAGCGAGCTTGAATGTCTTTTAATGAACGACCAATTAGACGTTTTACCGAAATAACGGTGTTTTCTGGTTCTTGCTCTGCTTTAGCTTTGGCCTCGTAACCAACTAACGTCGTATCTTGTGCGTAGTTCACCACAGACGGCAAAATGCTACGACCTTGGTCATCTGTCAGTGTTTTTGCGTCGCCGCTGCGAACAGATGCAACCAAAGAGTTGGTGGTACCTAAGTCGATACCCGCTGCTAACTTGTGCTCATGAGGTGCCGAGCTTTGGCCCGGTTCTGCGATTTGAAGTAGTGCCATGATGGGTCCTTGTCGCGCTAACTAGCCGAGGAGTTTATCTTCAACCAGTTCAATTTCGTTCTTTAGCTTGGCAATGAATTTGAGTTTACGAACTCGGTCTGCAGCTTCCGCCCAAAGACCTTGATCAAGTTCTTGTTCTACACTCGCCAAATGCTGTTTGTACATTTTGCTGACCTTAGAATCGAAGTCAAAAAGCGCTGATTCAGGATCAGAGCTGTCAGCAATGTCTTCCAGTTCTTCACGCAATTCCATTTGCTCCATTAAGAACATCGGGTCTTGCATGGTTTGTTGCTCACCACGAATTTCTGTGCCGTTTTCTGCCAGAATGTATTCAGCGCGAGAGATAGGATGCTTAAGTACTTGATACGCATCGTTGATTTGCGCTGCTTTTTGGACGGCCATCAAGCGGTCGCGCTCAGAGGCAGTCGCAAAATTGTCAGGGTGGAAGCGTTTTTGTAGTTCTCGGAACTGAGAAGAAAGAAGGCTACCATCCAGCTGAAACTGACTTGGTAGCCCAAATAATTCAAAGTGATTCATTAAGTTCGGGTCCTAGTAAAGCCTTCTGGACTCGTTTGCCCAGAAGGACAGTCAATTAGACGTTGAAGCTTTCACCACAACCACATTCACTTTTTGCGTTAGGGTTGTTGAATTCAAAACCTTCATTCAACCCTTCCTTAACGTAATCCAACTCAGTACCGTCTAGGTATACCAAGCTTTTCTTATCAATGATGATTTTCACTTCAGACAGTTCAAAAACTTCGTCTTCTTCGTTTAGATCATCCACAAACTCAAGAACGTAAGCCATGCCTGAACAGCCTGTCGTCTTCACTCCAAGACGCAAACCGATACCTTTGCCTCGGTTATCTAGGAATGCTTTTACGCGACTCGCCGCTGATTCTGTCATTGTGATGGCCATACTGCACCTTAGTCTGTCTAAATTACGTTTGGAATGGGAGCGTTTAAGAGCTCCCATTATATACGGAATAATTATTCCTGGTGTTTTTTCTTGTAGTCAGCAACTGCTGCTTTGATTGCATCTTCCGCTAGGATTGAGCAGTGAACTTTCACTGGTGGAAGCTCTAGCTCTTCTGCAATCTCAGAGTTTTTGATAGATGCCGCTTCATCGATAGACTTGCCTT
The DNA here is from genome assembly GCF_002163755.1 of Vibrio campbellii CAIM 519 = NBRC 15631 = ATCC 25920. Classification (NCBI taxonomy): domain Bacteria; kingdom Pseudomonadati; phylum Pseudomonadota; class Gammaproteobacteria; order Vibrionales; family Vibrionaceae; genus Vibrio; species Vibrio campbellii. The sequence goes on along the minus strand of NZ_CP015863.1, from coordinate 690,984 downwards.
TTACCCACTCAGTTACCAGTGAGCTTGAAGCGATTGCACTACCACAACCGTATGTTTTGAATTTCGCGTCTTCAATGATGCCTTCTGGCGTCACTTTGATTTGAAGCTTCATTACGTCACCACAAGCTGGCGCGCCAACCATGCCGCTGCCTACTGATGGGTCTTCTTTATCGAACGAACCAACGTTACGTGGGTTCTCATAGTGATCAATTACTTTTTCGCTGTATGCCATGATAAATTACCTCGAATCCTCTATTCAGTCCGTGAGATTAATGGTGAGCCCATTCAACAGTGCTCAGATCAACCCCTTCCTTGTACATATCCCATAGAGGAGACATGTCGCGTAGCTTAGTCACTGCAACGCGGATTTGTTCAATTGCGTAATCAATTTCTGCTTCAGTCGTGAAACGACCAAATGAGAAACGTACTGAGCTGTGTGCTAATTCGTCGTCTAGACCAAGAGCGCGAAGAACGTAAGATGGCTCTAGGCTCGCTGATGTACAAGCACTACCAGAAGATACTGCTAGGTCTTTCAGTGACATCAGTAGAGATTCGCCTTCTACGAATGCAAAGCTCACGTTTAAGTTGTGCGGAACACGCTGCTCTAGGTCACCGTTCACCGTTACAGCTTCTAGATCTTTAACGCCATCTAGAAGACGGTTACGAAGTGCTAGCGCGTGATCGTAATCTTTTTGCATGTCTTCTTTTGCTACGCGGAACGCTTCACCCATACCCACGATTTGGTGAGTTGGAAGTGTACCTGAGCGGAAGCCACGCTCATGACCGCCACCGTGCATTTGCGCTTCAAGACGGATACGAGGCTTACGACGTACGTAAAGTGCGCCAATACCTTTAGGGCCATATGCTTTGTGCGCAGAGAATGAAATTAGGTCAACTTTCATTTCTTGCACATCGATTGGCAGTTTACCCGCGGACTGTGCAGCATCCACATGGAACACAATCTTACGTTCGCGACATAGATCGCCAATTGCTGTGATGTCTTGAATGACACCAATCTCATTATTTACGTGCATGATTGAAACTAGAACAGTGTCTTCACGCATTGCTGCTTGAAGTTTGTTTAGATCAACAAGACCGTTTGATTCTGGCTCCAGGTAAGTCACTTCAAAGCCTTCGCGTTCTAGTTGACGACATGGGTCAAGTACCGCTTTGTGCTCTGTTTTACAAGTGATTACGTGTTTACCCTTTTTAGAGTAAAAATGTGCTGCACCTTTAATAGCAAGGTTGTCAGACTCTGTCGCACCAGATGTAAATACGATTTCGCGAGGATCTGCATTTATAAGGTCAGCAATTTGCTCACGAGCAGTATCTACAGCTTCTTCTGCCTGCCAGCCGTAACGGTGCGAACGCGAAGCTGGGTTGCCAAATGTGCCATCCATTGTCATGTACTGAACCATTTTTTCAGCAACACGTGGATCTACTGGACATGTAGCGGAATAATCAAGATAAATCGGCAGTTTCATTCTCTACTCCAATGTAAAATGCTGACCGCTAAGAGCGGACGTTTACACCGATGGGCGCGGCGGTTGTATTTTTGTTTGAAAGCCCATTAGTTACCGCCAGATCAATGTCCTGACGGTCAGAAATTTCTAAAACTTCGTTGTCTGTCATTAGCTCACCGAGCGTAATGTTGTTCAAGAAGTCACTAATACGAGAGCTCAGATCACGCCATAGTGTGTGAGTTAAGCAACGAGTGCCACCTTGGCAATCGCCTTTACCTTGGCATTTGGTTGCGTCTACTGACTCATCAACCGCAGCAATCACAGTGCCAATGGCAATGCTGTGCGCGTCTGCACCAAGTCGGTAACCACCACCAGGACCACGAACGCTGGCTACAAGGCCTGCTTTACGCAATTTTGAAAAAAGCTGCTCTAAGTATGAGAGCGAGATACCCTGACGCTCTGAGATATCTGCAAGAGGTACTGGGTTTTGTTGCGAATGCAGTGCCACATCCAGCATGGCTGTCACCGCATATCTTCCTTTAGATGTAAGTTTCATACCACACCGTATCCACATGGTTTGTAATGATTAGGATTTTTCCATACCCGACCAAAACGGTCAAGTATTTATTTGACTATTTTAGTCAGGTATTCATCCTTACACCTAAAGTGGTTATTATTTGTTCAGAGTTTCTTTTCGATCGCTGTCAAAACACCACGCAGAATATTCAATTCTTGCGCCTCTGGTCGTGCACGTGAGTACAAACGACGTAGTTTGTTCATCACCTGACCTGGCTGCTCTCTGTTGATAAATTGGGTATCAATCATCACCTTTTCAAGGTGCTCAAAGAACATTTCTAGCTCTTTATGGCGTGGGTACTCTTCAGGTTCACTTGGCGCGTATTGACTTTGCTCTAGGTTAAGGTGTGCAACACGAACTTCATAGCTCAGCGTTTGTACCGCCATCGCTAAGTTAAGTGAACTGTATTCAGGATTAGCAGGAATGCAAACGTGGTAATGACACTTCTGCAGTTCGTCATTAGTTAGGCCAGTTCTCTCACGGCCAAAGACTAATGCAACAGGGTGTTTTTGGCCTTCAACAGCAAATTTCTCACCACATTCGCGTGGCTCAAGCATTGGCCATTCAAGTGTGCGTGAACGAGCACTTGAACCGACGACAAGACCGCAGTCTTCAATGGCTTCCTCTAGCGTGCTTACGACTGTTGCGTTTTGAGCAATATCACCAGCACCAGCGGCAAGAGCAAGAGTTTGGTCATCCACTTCACATTGCGGATCCACCAATACAAGTTGGCTTAAACCCATGACTTTCATTGCTCGTGCAGCCGAGCCAATGTTGCCTGAATGAGAAGTCCCGACGAGTACGATTTTTACTTGATCCAACATCTGTGTTTGCTACCTGAATTAAAACCGAGGGATATTATCATAATTTTCTAATACACCCTAGAGCGAAGCGGGGTTCTATTCGCATTCTCATCAATTGTTTTCCTCTCTATCGAGAGAGCTATCACAACGCCTTTCTCTAACGAGCAAAAAATAACCACTTCCCTTTTGCTTTGACTCTGGTATACTCGCCGCCGCTTTAAATTGTTCTTTAACATCCGTTGGGAAATTCGTATGCATCCAATGCTAAATATTGCTATTCGCGCTGCGCGAAAGGCAGGCAATCACATTGCTAAATCATTAGAAAACACAGATAAAATTGAATCTACGCTAAAAGGCACTAATGACTTTGTTACTAATGTAGACAAAGAAGCAGAAGCTATCATCATCGATACTATCAAGCACTCTTACCCAGAGCACTGCATCGTTGCTGAAGAAGCTGGTCTTATCGAAGGTAAAGATAAAGACGTACAATGGATCATCGACCCAATGGATGGCACTAATAACTTTGTAAAAGGTTACCCTACTTTCGCAGTATCTATCGCGGTTCGCTTCAAAGGTAAAACTGAAGTGGCTTGTGTATACGATCCAATGCAAAACGAGCTATTCACTGCACAACGTGGTGCTGGCGCTCAGCTAAACAACGCTCGTATCCGTGTTACTCAACTTAAAGACCTACACGGTACTGTTTTAGCGACTGGTTTCCCATTCAAACAGAAGCAACACTCTGAGTCTTATATCAAGATCGTAGGCTCTCTATTCACTGAGTGTGCTGACTTCCGTCGTAGCGGTTGTTCTGCTCTTGACCTATGTTACGTGGCTGCTGGTCGTGTAGATGGTTACTTTGAGCTAGGCCTAAAACCTTGGCAAATGGCTGCTGGTGAGCTTATCGCTCGTGAAGCTGGCGCAATCCTAACTGACTTCGCTGGCGGTACTGAGTACATGAAGTCTGGTAACATTGTTGCTTCTAGCGCTCGTGGCGTGAAATCTATCCTTAAGCACGTTCGCGAAAACGGCAACAGCGCGCTCCTTAAGTAAGATTCTCAAGTCATACTAAGCCCGTCACGCTGATGACTTTTGAATAGCCCCGCTCATTGAGCGGGGCTTTTTTATATCTGAAATTCACTAGCCAGTTCAAACGCCACTTAAGCAAGTTTCTTCAGGCATAAAAAAACCGCTGACTGCTCAGCGGTTTTTGTTTTCGGTTCTCAATCTGCCTTATGGCATCTCGTCGAACTCTGCACCTTCTTTTTCTACTTGAGGTGGCATCAAGTGCTCTTTCTGGATGCCCAGTTTCAGCGCTAGTGCTGATGCTACGTAGATAGAAGAGTAAGTACCTACCGTGATACCAAGTAGAAGTGCGGTTGCGAAGCCGTGAATCATCGCACCACCTTGCATGAACAGGGCAATGACTACGAACAAGGTTGTACCCGACGTAATCAATGTACGGCTCAATGTTTGAGTGATTGATGCATCCATGATGTCTGAAGGTTCGCCCTTACGCATCTTACGGAAGTTTTCACGAATCCGGTCGAATACAACGATGGTATCGTTGAGCGAGTAACCGACTACCGTTAGTAGCGCCGCTACGATGGTAAGGTCAACTTCGATTTGCAGGAACGAGAACACACCCAGCGTGATGATGATATCGTGTGCTAGTGCCAATACCGCACCAGCCGCTAGACGCCATTCAAATCGCATTGATACGTAGATCAGGATACAGATCAACGATACAAGAATCGCTAGACCACCCGCTTCTGTCAGCTCATCACCAACGTTTGGACCTACAAACTCGATACGACGCATTTCTACGCTTTCACCCGTACCTTCTTTGATCGCACCAATGATTTGGTTGCCTAGCGTTTCACCTGAAACGTCGTCACGTGGACGAAGACGAACCATCACTTCACGAGCACTACCAAAGTTTTGTACTGTCGCATCACCGAAACCTTTTGAATCTAGCGCTGCACGAATCTCTTCAAGGTTTGCAGGTTGTTGAAAACCTACCTCAATGAGCGTACCACCAGTAAAGTCTAGACCCCAGTTCAACCATTTGGTTGATAGCGTGAAGATAGAGGCAGCGATCATAAAGATAGAGAATACGAACGCGACTTTCGACCAACGCATAAAGCCGATCGTGCCTTCTGCTTTTAGAATTTGAAACATATTAATTCCCAGCCTTAGATCGACAATTTATCAACGCGTTTGCCACCGTAAATCAGGTTCACGATACAACGTGTACCTACAATAGCGGTGAACATTGAAGTTAAGATACCGATAGATAGTGTTACTGCGAAGCCTTTCACCGCACCTGTACCCACTGCAAATAGAATGATCGCAGTGATAAGCGTTGTGATGTTCGCATCGGCAATAGTACTGAATGCGTTTGCGTAACCTTGGTGAATCGCTTGCTGAGGACTGCGTCCATCTCGAAGCTCTTCACGGATACGCTCGAATATCAGCACGTTCGCATCGACCGCCATACCGACGGTTAATACGATACCGGCAATACCAGGCAGCGTCATGGTAGCACCCGGAATCATCGACATAACACCAATGATAAGAACCAAGTTTGCCATCAACGCAATGTTAGCAATTAGACCGAAGCCACGGTAGTAAAGCAGCGTAAACAGCATTACCGCAACCATACCCCAGATACATGCTTGGATACCCATATCGATGTTTTGCTGACCCATTGATGGACCAATGGTACGTTCTTCAACGATAGAGATCGGTGCGATTAGAGCACCAGCACGTAGTAGAAGTGCTAAGTTGTGCGCTTCTGCTGCAGAGTCGATACCAGTGATACGGAAGTTACGACCAAGAGCCGATTGAATCGTTGCTTGGTTGATGACTTCTTCGTGCTTATCAAGGATAACTTTGCCTTCTGGCGTACGACGGCCACTGTCTTTGTATTCTGCAAACACGGTAGCCATTAGCTTACCGATGTTCTTCTTAGAGAACGCAGACATCTTGTTACCACCTTCGCTATCTAGCGAGATGTTAACTTGTGGGCGACCGTATTCATCAACACTTGAACTTGCATCCGTGATACTTTGACCACCAAGAATAACGCGCTTCTTAAGCACAACTGGGCGACCATCACGGTCCATCTTGATTTCGCTACCTGCTGGCGCACGGCCATTTGCCGCCGCTGATAGGTCAGCTTTATCGTCAACTTCGCGGAACTCTAGTGTTGCCGTAGCACCTAGAATTTCCTTCGCACGAGCGGTGTCTTGAACACCAGGCAGCTCAACTACGATGCGGCTAGCACCTTGACGTTGAACCAGTGGCTCAGCAACACCCAGTTCGTTAACACGGTTACGAAGAATCGTGATGTTTTGTTCAACTGCGTAGTTACGTATCTCTTGTAGACGTTGCTCGGTAAAGGTGGCAATCAACTCGTAACGGCCATTAGAATCTGAGTCGACAAAGTTCATGTCTGGGTGATTCTTTTCTAGCGTTGCTTTCGCTTCCGCTAGCTGCTCCTCATTACGTAGCAATACTTCCACACCTTCTGTACCAGAAGGACGGATTGCACGGTAACGAATCTTAGCTTCACGAAGTTCGCTACGGAAAGCTTCTTCTTGCTGACCAACCAGCTTCTCCATCGCCGCGTCCATGTCAACTTCCATTAGGAAGTGAACACCACCACGTAGGTCAAGACCCAGCTTAAGTGGCGACGCACCGATTGCTTCTAGCCAATCTGGCGTAGATGGAGCAAGGTTTAGTGCAACAATTTTATCTTTGCCAAGCGCTTCGCTGATGATATCGCGGGCACTGATTTGAGTGTCAGTGTCATTGAAACGAACAAGGATTGATCCATTCTCGAGAGCAATGGATTTATGAGAGAGATGCTCTTTATCAAGAGCTTTGGTGACAGCATCCAGCGTTGACATATCTACAGAGGCGCCACGCGCCCCTGTAACTTGAATAGCCGGATCTTCACCGTAGATATTTGGAAGTGCGTATAACGCAGCGGTGATGATGGCAAAAAATACCATCAAGTACTTCCATAATGGATAACGGTTTAGCACAGCGAGGATCCTTTAGCTGTTTTATAGAGACTTCAGCGTACCTTTTGGTAGCACTGCAGTTACGAAGTCTTTCTTGATTACAACTTCATTGTTTGCGTTTAGCTCAATTGAAATGAAATCGTTGTCTTCAGCAATCTTAGTGATTTTACCCACTAGGCCGCCGCTTGTTAGAACTTCATCGCCTTTGCCCATAGAAGACATTAGGTTCTTGTGTTCTTTAACACGCTTAGATTGTGGGCGGTAGATCATGAAGTAGAAGATCACCGCAAACATGCCTAGCATGATTAGCATTTCAAAACCGCCGCCTGCTGGTGCGCCTTCTGCTGCTGCGTGAGCTTGAGAAATAAACATTAAAACATCCTCATTATATTTTATTGATAATCCAACAAGTTGGGCTTTCGTAATTTAGATTCAAGTTTGAGATTAAGTAATAGAGATCACCTTCTCAAAAATAACGTACGTTAGCCTACTTTATTAGCAAAAGCCTCTGGCAACATGCCAAAGGCTTTAATTCTTTTAATCTGTTAATTACTGCTCTTTTGCTAGTGGTGGTACTTCACGACCACGACGCTCATAGAACTCAGTAACGAACTCATCGAAACGATCTTCATCAATCGCCTTACGAATGCTTTCCATCAGACGCTGGTAGTAGCGTAGGTTATGGATAGTGTTCAGGCGAGCACCTAGGATTTCGTTACAACGCTCTAGGTGGTGAAGGTACGATTTGCTGTAGTGCTGACAAGTGTAACAGTCACAGTGCGGATCTAGCGGAGTTGTATCCGTTTTATGTTTCGCATTACGGATCTTGATCACACCACCAGTCACAAATAGGTGACCATTACGCGCGTTACGCGTTGGCATTACACAGTCAAACATGTCGATACCACGACGAACACCTTCAACCAAATCTTCCGGTTTGCCTACGCCCATTAGGTAACGAGGCTTGTCTTCTGGAAGCTGTGGACACGTGTGCTCAAGGATACGGTGCATGTCTTCTTTCGGTTCGCCTACTGCAAGACCACCAACCGCGTAACCATCAAAACCGATTTCCGTCAGGCCTTTGATAGACACATCACGCAGATCTTCGTAAACACCACCTTGAACGATACCAAATAGGTTGTTCGGGTTTTCTAGCTTATCGAAGTGGTCACGTGAGCGTTGTGCCCAACGTAGTGACATTTCCATCGATTTTTTCGCTTCGTTGTGTGTCGCTGGGTATGGCGTACACTCGTCGAAGATCATTACGATGTCAGAACCAAGGTCTTTTTGGATTTCCATCGACTTTTCAGCGTCCATGAAAATCTTGTCGCCGTTTACAGGGCTACGGAAGTGAACACCTTTCTCAGTGATCTTACGCATTTTACCTAGGCTGAATACTTGGAAACCGCCTGAATCAGTAAGAATAGGACCGTGCCAGTTCATGAAGTCGTGCAGGTCACCGTGCATTTTCATCACTTCTTGACCAGGACGTAACCATAGGTGGAAAGTGTTGCCTAGCAGGATTTCTGCACCCGTGCCTTTTACTTCTTCCGGAGTCATGCCTTTAACCGTACCGTAAGTACCTACTGGCATGAATGCTGGAGTTTGAACAGTGCCACGTTCGAAGGTCAATTGACCTCGACGCGCATTGCCATTTTTCTTTTTAAGATCGAATGATAATTTCACGATGCCTCCGAGTGTCAGAGAAACAGTCTGACTATGTATCTTGGGGTTTCCCCCACTTTAAGGAGCGGTCGCTTTCCGTGCGAGAGACAAAGCAGAGGTTCTGCTCTGTTTCCTAGCCTACTGCTAGCACTCGTAAATCGTTAGCTTTCTAACCCTTCCTAACCTACCCCGTAACAAGGGAGGACTGGGAGGGGGTTATGCTGTCTTCTTTTTAATAAACATTGAGTCACCGTACGAGAAGAAACGGTATTTATTTTCCACCGCGTGCTTGTAAGCATTCATGGTGTTCTCGTAACCAGCAAACGCGCTCACCAACATAATTAACGTTGATTCTGGTAAGTGGAAGTTGGTGATCAAGCAATCCACCAGCTGGTACTCGTAACCAGGGTAGATAAAGATTTCAGTATCGCCAAAGAATGGAACCAATCCTGTCCCTTTCTTCAACGCGTCTTGCGCTGCACTTTCTAGTGAACGCACTGACGTAGTACCCACAGCGACGATACGACCGCCACGCGCTTTGGTTGCGTTAATCGCATCCACTACGTCTTGCGGAACTTCTACGTATTCTGCGTGCATATGGTGATCGTTGATGTCATCCACTTTAACTGGCTGGAACGTACCTGCACCTACGTGCAGAGTAACGTACGCAAACTCAGCGCCTTTCGCTTTGATTTTCTCAAGCAGATCATCATCAAAGTGAAGACCCGCCGTCGGTGCTGCAACCGCACCTGGCTTTTGGTTATAAACCGTTTGGTAACGCTCTTTATCCGCGTCTTCATCTGGGCGGTCGATGTATGGAGGAAGTGGCATGTGACCAATTTCTTCCAGAATCTCGAGTACCGTCTTATCAGAGTTAAATTTCAGTTCAAACAGTGCATCATGACGAGCGACCATTTGCGCTGAGTATTCATCGTTTTCACCAACCAAGATCGTTGTGCCTGGTTTTGGCGATTTAGAGCAACGAACGTGTGCCAGGATGCTTTTCTCATCGAGCATACGCTCCACCAGCACTTCTAGCTTGCCGCCTGACTCTTTGCGACCAAACAAACGCGCAGGAATAACGCGAGTATTGTTGAAAACCACTAGGTCACCGGCTTGAACTTGCTCCAGCACATCGGTAAACGTGCCATCAATAAGTTCACCAGTATTGCCGTCCATTTGCAGCAGTCGGCTAGCGGTACGCTCTGGTTGAGGGTAGCGAGCGATGAGTTCATCTGGAAGGTCGAAATGGAAATCTGATACTTGCATGTTACTTGTCTTATCTATTGGTCAAATCACGTCAAAGACGACGATAAAATTGCGACGAGTTTTTCGCAGCAGACTAGTATATGTTTACATGCTGCAATAGCAAGCAAATCCCCTTAGATTGACTGTAAAAGCTTTCACTAAGAGTGTAATAAAACGTGAAAGATGCAGAATAGACATACATAAGAAGAGTAGCGGAGTTTAATGTCCAAATTTGTGCGACGCATTTAACTCGGTCAGTCAGAAATATAGCCAAGACTAACTCAACGATCTCTTGCCCCCCTTAGCTAAAAACAAACTCATCAATAGCAAGTGCTATAGACTATATTGAAAGTGAGCATTTGCTCTTTAGACATTTATTGAGGTAAGTATGAAGATGTTAACTCTAGCGCTGAGTGCTGCCGTACTCGCGTTTTCATCTGGAGCAATCGCAAGTTCCAGCAATGATCGACTCAAAGTGTTGCAAGATGCCTGTTACCTAAAACAGGTCCCTCGCTTATGTGCCGTCAACCTGCCCGATAAAAGCTACATCGGTCGCTGTGTCGATGCGAAAGCTTATGGTCTTATCTGTGTGCATTTTAAGCAACGTTAAGAGTAACCAAAGCTAAGGTTTAAACGCCTTAGCTTTGGTTATTTATGATAGCGCTTACATCCTAGACTCACCCCGAACGAGTAGCTGGAATTATAGAAAACACCAGTCCATTTCACCTCTGATTGATCTCCATCTAATCGTTTATTTTATTAGTGAAAAACGAGTTAGCTCCCAGATATGCAGCAAAATATTCTCTATATTTAAGAGAAGGACAATGCCGCTGGAGGTCTCTATGATCAAGGTTGAAGACATGATGACTCGCAACCCTCATACTTTGCTGCGTGAGCACACATTACGTGACGCAAAAAGCATGATGGAAGTGCTTGATATTCGACATATTCCGGTTGTTGATGCCAATAAACACTTAAAAGGCTTGGTGACTCAACGCGATATTCTTGCTGCACAAGAATCCTGCTTGCACCCAGATGAGGCTGAACAATCTTTTACCCTCGATACTCCGCTTTACCAAATGATGCACACCAACATCATGACTGCCGAACCAAGAGCAGGCTTAAAGGAAAGCGCAATCTATATGCAAAAGCACAAAGTCGGCTGTTTGCCAGTGGTCAATAAAGGTCACTTGGTCGGCATCATTACCGATACCGATTTTGTAACCATTGCAATTAACTTGCTGGAATTACAAGAAGAGACCGAGCCGGAAGAAATCGAAGCGGATTAATACGCCACTACGTTTTTCTCGAATCGTAGACAAAAAAAGAGCGGCTCAATCGCCGCTCAAAGATGTCACTACTAACGTAGTAATTGTGGACTCAATGCTGATTAGAATTGGTCTTCTTCAGTAGAACCTGTCAGTGCTGTCACTGACGAGTTACCGCCTTGAATTGTGTTGGTCATTCTATCGAAGTAACCCGTACCAACTTCTTGTTGGTGCGCTACGAACGTGTAACCTTTTTCTGCCGCTTCAAACTCAGGACGTTGAACCTTCTCAACATAATGACGCATACCTTCGCCTTGAGCGTAAGCGTGTGCCAATTCGAACATGTTGAACCACATGTTGTGGATACCTGCTAGCGTAATGAACTGGTACTTGTAGCCCATGTTAGCCAGTTCTTGTTGGAACTTAGCAATGGTTTCTGCGTCTAGGTTCTTCTCCCAGTTGAATGAAGGCGAGCAGTTGTATGCCAACAGTTGGTCTGGGTACTCTGCATGAATTGCTTCTGCAAACTTGCGTGCTTCTTCTAGACATGGCGTTGCTGTCTCACACCAGATTAGATCCGCATATGGCGCGTAAGCTAGGCCACGAGAGATAGCTTGGTCGATACCTGCACGTACACGGTAGAAGCCCTCTGGCGTACGCTCTCCTTGAATAAAGTCTTTATCGTATGGGTCACAATCAGACGTTAGTAGGTCTGCTGCGTTTGCATCGGTACGCGCAATTACCAGCGTTGTCGTGCCTGCAACGTCTGCTGCAAGGCGAGCCGCTACCAGTTTTTGCACCGCTTCTTGAGTTGGAACCAGTACTTTACCGCCCATGTGGCCACACTTCTTCACTGATGCCAGTTGGTCTTCAAAGTGAACACCTGCCGCACCTGCGTCGATCATCGATTTCATTAGCTCGTAAGCGTTCAATACCCCACCAAAGCCTGCTTCCGCATCCGCTACGATTGGTAGGAAGTAATCAATACCGCCTTCGTCTTCTGGTGACTTACCTGCTGACCACTGAATTTGGTCTGCACGACGGAATGAGTTGTTGATGCGTTTTACTACCGACGGTACCGAATCTACTGGGTACAGAGATTGGTCTGGGTACATCGTCGACGCGGTGTTGTTATCCGCTGCTACCTGCCAACCTGATAGGTAAATCGCTTCAATACCCGCTTTCGCTTGCTGTACGGCTTGACCACCCGTTAGTGCACCAAGACAGTTTACGTAGCCTTTCTTTGAACTACCGTTGACCAGTGACCAAAGTTTGTCAGCACCACGTTGTGCGATTGTGTTCGCAGGTACCATAGAGCCACGCAGTTCTACTACTTCTTCTGCTGTGTAAGTACGCTTTACATTTTTCCAGCGTGGGTTGGTTGCCCAATCTTTTTCCAGAGCTTCAATTTGTTGGCGGCGAGTTAAGTTAGTCATTGGTCTATCCCTCTTATAATGTGCACTTGTGCATGTGCGTTGAGTTTTCCGTTCTCAGGCAGTACATCCTTATCTGCCTCGAATCCTTCACGTATTGGTTAAATAAACATGTATTAGTTAAATAAATGGAGTGTTCTAAATCTTTGGGTTAATCCAAGTAGTCGTAACCTGGAATGGTTAAAAAGTTGGTCAGTTCATCGCTTGTTGTGAGCCTAGCCATCAAGTCTGCCGCTTCTTCAAATCGACCGGCTTGGTAGCGCTGCTCGCCAATTTCTTGCTTCACAACTTCAATCTCTTCTTTCAGGTAGAGTTCGAACAGCTCTTTAGTGACCTTCAATCCGTTGTCGAGCGCCTTGCCGTGTTGAATCCATTGCCAGATAGAAGCGCGTGAGATTTCAGCCGTTGCTGCGTCTTCCATCAGTCCGTAAATCGGCACACAACCATTGCCAGAGATCCACGCTTCGATGTATTGCAGCGCAACGCGGATGTTGTGGCGCATACCTTCTTCTGAGCGTTCACCCTCGCACGGTTCAAGCAGCTCTGCGGCGGTGATTGGTGCGTCTTCTGAGCGGCTCACATCCAATTGGTTAGTGCGCTGCCCCAGTGTGGCACTGAACACTTCCATTGCGGTGTCTGCCAAACCAGGGTGAGCAACCCAAGTGCCGTCATGACCGTTGTTGGCTTCTAGTGATTTATCGTTGTGGATCTTATCCAGCACTTTTTGGTTTTCTTGTGGGTCTTTAGCCGGAATAAAGGCTGCCATGCCGCCCATCGCAAATGCGCCACGTTTATGACAAGTTCGCACCAACAATCTTGAGTAAGCGTTGAGGAATGGCTTATCCATGGTCACCACTTGGCGATCCGGAAGTACGCGATCTGGGTGGTTTTTCAGTGTTTTGATGTAGCTAAAGATGTAATCCCAGCGACCGCAGTTCAAACCAACGATGTGCTCTTTCAGAGAAAACAGAATCTCATCCATTTCGAATACGGCTGGTAAGGTTTCAATCAGTACAGTCGCTTTGATGGTGCCAGTATCCAAACCGAAATATTCTTCGGTGAAATGGAACACTTCGCTCCACCACTTCGCTTCATGATGCGATTGCAGTTTTGGAATGTAGAAGTAAGGACCGCTTCCCTTTTTCAGTAGCGCTTTGTAGTTGTTGTAGAAGTACAGAGCGAAATCGAATAGCGCACCTGGAATGATCTGACCGTGCCACGTTACGTGTTTTTCTTTTAGATGCAGTCCGCGAACACGGCAGATCAACACCGCAGGGTCTTCTGCCAGCTGATAGTGTTTACCATTGCCAGGGTTGGTGTAGCTGATGGTGCCATTAACAGCGTCGCGCAGGTTGATTTGACCATCTAGAACTTTACTCCACACAGGGGACATCGAATCTTCGAAGTCGGCCATGAACACTTTTACATTCGCATTCAGTGCGTTAATCACCATCTTGCGATCAGTCGGTCCCGTAATCTCCACTCGGCGATCTTGCAGATCTTGCGGGATTCCAAGGATCTTCCAGCTTCCTTCACGAATGTCTTGTGTCTCTGGTAGAAAGTCTGGCAGTTCACCTGCGTCGATACGTGCTTGCTTCTCCTCTCGTGCTTCCAGCAACTGCTCAACACGTCCGGCAAATTTTTCACACAGTAGAGATAAAAAGGTTTGGGCTTCAACAGGGAAAATTGCTTGATGTTCAGGAGCAACGACTCCATTCACCTCAAGCATGCATTGGGTTTGCTTTAGTTGTTGTGTTTTTTGTTCTGTCTGAGCAAGCATAATCATTCATCCTTAACGTGCTTTATCCATCTTGGGCAGTCAGCCTAAAGCTACATTTGTAAGTTATGAACAACAAATTACATCCTTCGATTTGGTGTTCACTTCGCTTCGTTATGTCTATACCTTGCGCAACCTAAATTGCTTTTTCAATCTAGACATAAGTCTTACAAGCCTTTAATTAAGCTAACCCAACAAAGGTTTAAGCGAAACCCCTCAAGTAAACAAAACGTTAAATTCAAAGTTTTATTCGGTATCAAACAAGTGTTTGATTTTTGCGTTCAATTTGCAAGTTATTACGTAATTAAATTACATAAATTTTACAGGTTATTTTTGAATTCAAACAAGTGTATGAATAGTAAGGCAGAAGAAAAACCCTTGTATTCACAAGGGCTAGGAAGAGGAAATTAAACACGACTTAAACGCGTTACACAGGCAGTTGTGTAAAATTAACATTGTGAAATTTCACTATTTTATGAAAGCTTCATGAAAGTTCATCTGTAAAATTTTACAAGTTAAAGTTCACGCGCAGAATAAAATGCTAAAAATCGCACTATTTCTAGTGCGCTTTTTGATGTTTGATCGGGAGTCGCAGGCTAATACTAATAGCTAAAGCAGTTCAGAGACGACTTCTGCCAATTGATTGAAAGTGTTTGATCTTGACGAGCTTGGACGCCAAACCAAACCAATATCGCGATACGCTTGCTGACCTGGAGGGTCGATCACCACCAAGTTCTGGTTGTGTAGCAAACCATGATCAATCGCCATTTGCGGGATAAATGTAGTACCTAAACCATTAGCAACCATCTGTACTAAGGTATGAAGACTGGTTGCGGTGAATGGGTTGATCTTCTCTTTGTCCGTCAACTTACACGCTGAAACCGCGTGCTCAGTAAGGCAGTGTTCTTTCTCTAATAAGAAGACGGATTCATCTGGCAAATCTGCATAACGGATCGGCACTGGTACGGAATCCGCTTGATTGGCACTGATCACCATGCGGAATGGGTCTTGTCCCACTACTCGGCTTTCCATTCCTTCTATCTCTACAGGCAGAGCAAGAATCAATACGTCCAATTCACCGTGGCGAAGTGCTTGAAGCAAGTTGGTCGTCGTGTCTTCTCTTAATAGAAGATTTAATTGAGGGAAGCGGTAGTTTACCTCTTGGACAAGCTCGCACAATAAGAATGGAGCAATGGTCGGAATACAACCTACTTTTAGCTGCCCTTCCATATCATCGCCTTGGCATAGACGACCAAGTTCAACAAGATCTTGCCCTTTAGCGAGCAGTTCACGACCTTGCTGCACGACCATTTCACCCGCTTGAGTGAAAACCAATGGGCTTTTCTTATCTTTCTTTTCGTAAAGTGGACAACCAATCAACTCTTCAAGGTTTTGGATGCCTTTACTCAAGGTAGATTGACTGACAAAACAACGCTCAGCAGCATCACTAAAATGTCGAGTTTCATGCAGAGTGACCAAATAGTGTAACTGCTTCAAGCTAGGCCATTTATTCATAATTCTATTTGTATCTATTGCTGTTCCAGTGATCGAGATAATAGTTTCGTTGTTATCGCTTTTTTCGATGAACTCAATCTATTTATTTCGCTTTTTTCAATACTACAATCTGTACTATAGTTTGTCTCGCACAAACAAGGACCAAACCTAAATAACTGAATATAGGTTTGGATCAAACCAAATTTTTTAGGAGCAAAAAAATGGTACTAGTAGGTCGTCAAGCCCCTGACTTTACTGCAGCAGCTGTTCTAGGTAACGGTGAAATCGTTGAAAACTTCAACTTTGCAGAATTCACTAAAGGTAAGAAAGCAGTAGTATTTTTCTACCCACTAGATTTCACTTTCGTTTGCCCATCTGAGCTAATCGCATTCGACAACCGTCTAGCTGATTTCCAAGCTAAAGGTGTTGAAGTAATCGGTGTTTCTATCGATTCTCAGTTCTCTCACAACGCATGGCGTAACACTGCTATCGAAGATGGCGGTATCGGTCAAGTTAAATACCCTCTAGTTGCTGACGTTAAGCACGAAATCTGCAAAGCGTACGATGTAGAGCACCCAGAAGCAGGCGTTGCTTTCCGTGGTTCTTTCCTAATCGACGAAGACGGTCTTGTACGTCACCAAGTAGTTAACGATCTACCACTAGGTCGTAACATCGACGAAATGCTACGCATGGTTGATGCACTAAACTTCCACCAGAAGCACGGCGAAGTATGTCCTGCACAATGGGAAGAAGGTAAAGCAGGTATGGACGCATCTCCAAAAGGTGTTGCAGCGTTCCTATCTGAGCACGCAGACGACCTAAGCAAGTAATAGACACTGCCGCCCAAGCTCAACGGGCGTGTTGGTTGGATGTATATAAAGCAAAAAGCTATAGCGGAAAAACCGCAAACGCCAATCAGTCTAAGTAAAGTCATAAAAAAGCCCAGAGTTCGCTCTGGGCTTTCTTTTTATCTGCGGTTTTGAAAAGCAAAAGAGGCAAGCATCGCGCAAAAAGTTTACCTCTATTTCCTTCGATCTCAGTACAGATTCTCCCCTTTCGTCCTGCTAGTATTTGCTGTAATTACAATAATTCAGGACAACCTCGTGAACACTCAACTTGAAGTCTGTATTGATAACATTGAATCTCTCCACAACGCGATTGCCGGTGGTGCAACCCGCATCGAACTCTGCTCTTCACTTGCTTTAGGTGGCTTAACGCCAAGCTATGGCTTTATGCAGCAAGCCGCTAAACGCTCTACTATTCCGGTTTACGCGATGATTCGCCCGCGCCAAGGTGACTTCTTCTACAGTGAGGAAGAAATCGAAATGATGCGCTGGGATATTGAAGCTGCCAAGCAAGCAGGCTTGAACGGTGTCGTGCTCGGCGTGCTCACTCAAGACGGCAACATTCATATGCCTTACGCAACTGCACTGTGTGAATATGCTCAAGCGCTTGGCTTAGGCGTGACCTTCCATCGTGCCTTTGATCAGTGTCGTGACGCTGAAAAAGCGTTAGAAGAAGTGATCAGCTTAGGCTGTGAGCGTATTTTGACTTCCGGCCTTGCACCTTCTGCACCGCAAGGGATCGATGTGCTTAAAGCCTTAGTTGAACAAGCTCAAGGACGCATTGCGATCATGGCAGGCGCCGGGGTGAATGCAGACAATGTTGGTCAATTGATTAAGCAAGCGAAAGTCGCCGAAGTGCATTTATCTGGCAAGACAACTCGCCCAAGTCACATGACCTTTATTGCCGAGCAAAGCAAAATGGGCGCTGCCGATGTGGATGATTTTTCGATTCCTGTCACCAACACCGATGCTATCGCGAACATGGTAACAGCTCTCAATTAAGCGCTTTCAAATCCCGTCTTTTGTTATTGAGTGCTAACATATTGATAACTAAGGACAGGAGGAAACATGGCGAAACTAAAGAAAAAGGAATACGAAGAAGCACTAGAACAGCTGCAAATTGAGTTGGTTAAGCTCCAAAAGTGGGTCAAACACAAAGGGCTTAAAGTCGTGGTACTGTTTGAAGGACGCGACGCTGCTGGCAAAGGTGGCACCATCAAACGCATCACTGAAAAACTCAACCCTCGTGTCTGCCGTATCGCAGCCCTTCCCGCCCCAACAGAGAAAGAGAAAACACAATGGTACTTCCAGCGCTACGTGGCACATCTGCCTGCTGCTGGAGAAATCGTGCTGTTTGACCGCAGTTGGTACAACCGTGCTGGCGTCGAGAAAGTCATGGGCTTTTGTACCCCAGAGCAATATGAGGAGTTTCTCCGCTCTTGCCCTGAGTTTGAACGCATGCTGCAACGCTCTGGCATTATCTTAATTAAGTATTGGTTTTCAGTCTCCGATGAAGAGCAAGAAAAGCGCTTTCTGGAACGCATCAATACCCCTATCAAACGCTGGAAGTTCAGCCCGATGGATTTAGAGTCACGTAATCGCTGGGCGGAATATTCACAAGCAAAAGACAAAATGTTTGCTTACACAGATACAAAAAACTGCCCTTGGTGGGTAGTGCCTTCTGATGATAAAAAGAAAGCACGTTTGAATTGTATCAGCCATCTGCTCAGTCAAGTCGAATACGAAGAACTTGAGCATCCAGTTATCGAATTGCCAGAGCTGAATAAGGAAGGCTACGTCCGAGCACCCATAGACGATCAAACCTTCGTTCCTGATAAATACTAGAGATGTACGATGGTAAAAGACCTGTTCCACCACCTTACTTGGGGTTATTTGAGTACGTCATCAATGCTTTGATCGCCAAGGTGGCGTACATCTTTCCCTTTCACGAAGTAGATAATGTATTCACAAATGTTCTGGCATCGATCACCTACGCGTTCAATGGCACGCGCTGACCACATCACTTGCAGAATATGTGGAATGTTTTTCGGATCTTCCATCATGTAAGTCATCAACTGACGAATCACCGCTTCGTATTCCGCATCCAACTTATCATCAAGCTTGTGTACTTCTGCCGCTGCTTCTACGTCCATACGCGCAAACGCATCGAGCACTTGGTGCAGCATTTGGATCGCTTGACGACATAAAGGCTCTAATGAGACTTGGAATTGACGCTCTTGCGATGACGGGCTTTCAATCGCCACATAGGCAATACGCGTTGCAACATCACCAATGCGCTCAAGATCTGTGATGGTCTTAATGATCGCCATGATTAAGCGTAAGTCTTTTGCCGTAGGCTGACGCTTAGCGATGATGCGAGTACAAGCGTCATCAATCGACACTTCCATCGCATTAACTTTGTGATCATCACGCACAACTTTACGCGCTAGTTCGATGTCTTCTTTGTGCAAGGCTTGAATAGCATACGACAACTGCTGTTCTACCAAGCCTCCCATGGTGAGTACATGGGTACGAATCGATTCTAGCTCTACGTTAAATTGTCCTGAGATGTGACGTCCAAAGTGCATGGCTTTCCTTTAATCCTTGAAAGGTCGCGGCTTAGCCGTAACGACCGGTAATGTAATCTTCGGTTTGTTTCTTCATTGGAGAGGTGAAGATCGAATCCGCATCCGAGTATTCAATCAGTTTACCCATATGAATGAATGCCGTGTGGTCACTGACGCGCGCCGCTTGTTGCATGTTATGAGTAACAATAACCACAGTATATTGAGTCTTGAGCTCGTTGATAAGCTCTTCAATAGTTAAAGTTGAGATTGGATCCAAAGCCGATGTTGGTTCATCCAATAATAGTACTTCAGGTTCAATCGCGACGGCGCGAGCAATCACCAAACGCTGCTGCTGGCCTCCAGAAAGTCCGAATGCATTTTCATGTAGACGATCTTTTACTTCGTCCCATAATGCCGCAGAACGCAATGAACGCTCGACCGCATCGTCCAACATGCGACTGTTCTTCACACCTTGTAAACGAAGACCGTAAACCACGTTTTCGTAAATCGACTTGGGGAATGGGTTTGGGCGCTGAAACACCATACCTACTCGGCGGCGCAGTGTTGCCACATCCACACTTGGGTTGTACACATTCTTACCGTGCAAACGTACTTGCCCCGTCACCTTACAACCTTCGACTAAATCGTTCATGCGGTTGATACAGCGCAGCAATGTGGATTTACCACAACCTGACGGTCCGATGAATGCGGTTACGCGCCCTTTCGGGATACGCATGGAGATATCATGCAGCGCCTGAGCCTGAACATAGAAAAGATTAAGGTTCTCGATCGAGATAGCCGTTTGTTCATCCGTCAGGTTGTGCACATCCAATGGCGGCTCATAACCCAATGTATTATCAAAGTTAAACATGCTTAATCTTGTCCTAAAGTTCGGTATTTCTCTCGCAGATTATTACGAATACTGATTGCTGTTAAGTTTAGTCCGACAATAACCGTCACGAGTAAGAAGGAAGTCGCGTAAACCAACGGACGCGCAGCCTCGATATTCGAGGTCTGGAATCCAACATCATAAATGTGGAAGCCTAGGTGCATAAACTTTCTGTCTAAATGCACGTAAGGGAATTGCCCATCCACCGGCAAGCTCGAAGCTAACTTCACGACCCCCACCAGCATCAAGGGTGCTACCTCACCCGCAGCGCGAGCAATTGCGAGAATCAAACCAGTGATTATCGCAGGGGTTGCCATAGGCAAAACCACTCGCCAAAGCGTTTCAAACTGTGTTGCCCCCAAGGCTAGCGAACCATGACGAACAGAGCTTGGAATGCGGGTTAAACCTTCTTCCGTGGTAACAATCACCACTGGTAGAGTCAAGACCGCTAGCGTCAATGCAGACCACAACAAGCCCGGCGTACCAAAGGTTGGAGCGGGTAATCGCTCGGCATAAAACAGGTTATCGATTGAGGCACCAATGGTATAAACAAAGAAGCCCAAACCAAATACGCCGTAAACGATAGAAGGAACACCTGCAAGGTTAATCACGGCAATACGGATCACCCGAGTTAGAGCATTATTCTTGGCGTATTCATGCAAATAGATCGCCGCAACCACACCTAATGGCATCACGATGATCGACATGATGATTACCAAGAAAACCGTACCGAAAATCGCTGGGAAAACACCACCTTCTGAGTTCGACTCACGAGGGTCTTCGGATAAGAACTTCCAAACCTGCTTCCCCCAATGGGCAACCTTTTCAGGCAATGACATTTGGTTTGGGTACCAGTAGTCCAAAATGTCTTCTAATGGAATCGAAACTTGAGTCCCAGTCATGTCTTCAACAATGAGAGCATAATCAGAGAAGCCTAGGCGCAACCCGTCAAGTTGCATGTCTAGCTTGGCTAACTCTGCTTCAATTTCTGCTTTGCGTTGGCTGTTATTTGCCAAAAACTCTTCAGTGATGGTGTCATTAAGCTCATGCTTGCGCTTGTCTAAGCGAAGCTGTTCTAGCTTCCAACCTAAGTCTTTTACTTGATCATCCACCAGCATATCAATTTCATGGTGCAAGGTTTCTGCATCATCGAGCTTCTGGTCCAAAAGCGCTGGAATGTTGTTTTCATAGCGCGTTTCGCCATCTTGAAAAGCAACAAACTTACCGAAGAAGTAGCCACCGCTGCTGCGTTCAATCACCGCCCATTCACCGGGTGTCGTCGGCTCATCCAACTGCATTTTCAGAACCGAGATAAAGTCAGCTGGATACAACTCACGGTTGGCAATTTTGATGTTCAAACGTGTCGCAAATTCTTCGTCATCCGCGAGTTTATTCGCCGCTTCTTCTGGTAGGTAACTTCTTGGCACAAAACTACGCTCGTAAACCTGACCAACCAGAATCGAGTTTTCATGCAGCACCTCGCCCTGCACCGGAGTCAGCGCAGCAACATTCCATTGATAAAGTGGCGCAGGCCAGAAGTAAGTCAGCCCCTTCCAGCCAATCAAAAGCAATAAACCGAGGACAGAAAGCAGACTGATGCTTACTGCTCCCCCGGTTAGCCAAATCCAAGGTGCGCCAGAACGAATCCAATTTAACACGCTATTACTCGCTCTTTCGTTAACTGATTACAACGCACGATATTTATCTCTTAGTCTTTGACGAACCCATTCCGCCAAGGCGTTCACCGCAAAGGTGAAGACAAACAAAATTAATGCCGATAGGAACAACAATCGGTAGTGCGAACTGCCTACTTCCGACTCTGGCAATTCAACCGCAATGGTCGCCGACAAGCTACGCAAGCCTTCTAGTACGTTCCAATCCATTAATGGCGTATTACCCGTCGCCATTAATACAATCATGGTTTCACCTACAGCACGACCAAGCCCCATCATGATTGCCGAGAAGATACCCGGACTGGCTGTCAGTAGGACCACATAAATCAGGGTTTGCCATGGCGTCGCACCCAGCGCTAATGAGCCATCCGATAAGTGCTTAGGTACAGAGAAAATCGCATCTTCTGCAATGGTAAAAATCGTTGGAATAACCGCAAAGCCCATCGCCAAGCCAACCACCAGCGCGTTACGTTGATCAAAGCCAATGCCATGGTCAGTCAGGAACAAACGCATGTCCCCGCCAAAGAAGGCTTGCTCAAGCATTGGTGATACCCACACACCCAAACCGATCAGTAGCAAAATCAAAGGCATTAAAACCAAAGCATGCCACCCGTTTGGCAGGCGATTACGTATCGGTTGTGGGATCAGTGCCCATAGGCCGCCCATCACCATAGTGCTCAAAGGCAAAACAAACAGCATCACCACAACGGTAATTAGATGGTCTTCCACAATCGGAGCGAACCAGAGCCCGGCAAGGAAACCAATGATAACCGTAGGCAAAGCTTCCATTAACTCGATTGATGGCTTCACCACACGACGCATACGTGGCGACATAAAGTAGGCGGTATAAATTGCGCCTAAAACTGCCAGTGGTACCGAAAACAGCATCGCGAACATCGCCGCTTTGATGGTACCAAACGCAATTGGCACTAAGCTGAACTTCGCTTCAAAATCGTCACTAGCTGAGGTGGATTGCCACACAAATTCGGGCTCTGGGTAACCTTCATACCAAACCTTCTGCCACAAGGAGGACAGAGAGACTTCTGGATATGGGTTATCAACAAATGCGACCGTCAGTTTGTCGTTTTGCCACGTAATCAGATAGCGCTCATTATTCGACATTGCAGCCATGGCTGGCGCTTGTTTATAGGCACGCTTAAACAGTACCAATTTCTCACTGGTGGTGTAGTGGCTTTGCAAAGTACCGTTGGTGTAAAAGCTGTAGAAACCTTTGCGGTGTGAATCGGGAAGTAAATACTTCAGCTCAGACGCCAACTTAAAGTCGCGAATGTGAGTCAAAGTACGCTTGTCGCCCTGCAACGTATCAAACCATTGTGATACACGACCATCGTTATGCGTAACGAGCAAAGAATACGCCCCCGCCAGCAAATCCATCGTTCTCACTGAGTGCTTTTTATCACCCTGAGTCAGATCGATAACCTCGCGCACTGAGAATTTATTGTCACCTTTCACCAAAACAATCAGCTCTGATCCATGTCGCAAATAAAGGTTATTACCATCTGGCGTCAGCAGCATTTGGTCTGGCGCATCAAAGCCCGAAGAGAAGGTGAAGTCATGGGTAACAGGTGATGCATCTAATAGTTGAGGAACTTGCCAACGTGCTTTTAGCACGCCGCTTTGTGTTTGCCAAACAAGGGTTGGAGCTTGTGTGGAAGTACTAAAAACAAATGTCTTAACTGGATCAGATGCATCTGTCAGTAGCATGTCCATTGAGGTTCTAAACGGCACCACTTCTGGTGGACGAGTGTTTTCGCGCAGCGTCGCGTTAAACTCCGGCTTGAAGATGTGCGCTTTACCTTGGCCATCGACTAAACCATACCAACCCAATCCTGGAGCAGACTGAGAAAATGCCACTGGGTTATTAGCTATCTGCTGAGTGTAAAGCGCGGGCTTGCTAGAATCATCAAGAGGTAGAAAACGCACTTCACCGGATTGAGTTAAAACCAAACCGATTTGGGAGTAATCATCAACGGAAATTGCGAGTGGCTTCCCGCTTTGGGTCGCACGAGCGGCATAATTGGTTTCGATCTCTGCATCAGAAAACAGAGGAATGATCACCATCGCAAGGTAAACAAAGATCAACACTAGAGCAGCAAGAACGCCTACACCACCTGATGTCACTGCAAAACGAACCAAACGATCTTTGATCAATCGTTTTTTATCTTTTTCCTGCAATGAAAACTCGGCTTGTGCCATTGATCTCTCTACCCTTTTTGACTTAGTACTAGAATATGTCGTTAAGATGACAATTATATTACAGATCACATTAAACAACTGAAAAGAATACAACTCTTATGCAGGCCGTGTTATGAAATAAAACTGTAACGTAAACCTCATAGTGTTCAGGCTCATCTTTTTTATCCCACAGATGAGTGCGGATTTACTTCATTTTAGGCTAGGTAAGGTTATGAGCGCAGAAAAACTCTATATAGAAAAAGAACTTAGTTGGTTGTCTTTCAATGAAAGAGTACTGCAAGAAGCCGCCGATAAAACAGTCCCTTTAATCGAACGTATTCGCTTTCTGGGGATCTTTTCCAATAACTTAGATGAGTTCTACAAGGTACGCTTTGCAGACGTAAAACGTCGGATCTTGATCAGCCAAGAACGAGGTGGAAGCGATAACTCTAAGCACTTGTTAACTAAGATGCAAACCA
The DNA here is from genome assembly GCF_002163755.1 of Vibrio campbellii CAIM 519 = NBRC 15631 = ATCC 25920. NCBI lineage: Bacteria > Pseudomonadati > Pseudomonadota > Gammaproteobacteria > Vibrionales > Vibrionaceae > Vibrio > Vibrio campbellii. The sequence goes on along the minus strand of NZ_CP015863.1, from coordinate 666,573 downwards.
AAGCATTGAAGCTTAACGAACAATTTGACGAGCTGTACGGTGATTTGATCCGAGAGATGGCACGACGCCGCATTTTCTTGGTTAACGAAAACCAGCTGGATGACACGCAGAAACGCTGGATCACCAAGTACTTTCGCAAAGAAGTCATGCCACACATCACTCCGCTATTGATTAAAGATGACATCGATGTGTTGCAGTTTCTTAAAGACGAATACGCTTACATTACCGTCGATCTGCGCAAAGACGATCATTCCCAATATGCTTTACTCGAAATACCAACTGACCACCTGCCTCGCTTCGTTATGGTACCGGAGCAAAAAGGCAAACGCCGCAAAACCATCATTCTGCTCGACAACATTATCCGTTACTGTCTGGATGAGCTGTTTAAAGGCTTCTTCGATTATGACGAACTAAATGGCTACGCGATGAAAATGACCCGCGATGCCGAATACGATTTACGCCTAGAGATCGAATACAGCTTGCTCGAACAGATGTCTGAAGGAGTGAACCAACGCTTAACCGCTATGCCAGTGCGCTTTGTTTACGAACGTGAAATGCCGCAAGAGATGCTCGATTTCTTGTGCCGTAAACTGCAAATCTCCAACTACGACAGCTTGATTCCCGGTGGTCGTTACCACAACTTTAAAGACTTCATTGGGTTCCCAAATGTTGGTCGTGAGTACTTAGAAAACAAGCCCATGCCACCGATGAAGTGTGCCGACTTCGAAGGCTACGCCAACAGTTTCGATGCGATCAAAGCCAAAGACATTTTGCTCTACTACCCTTATCACACCTTTGATCACATCTCTGAACTGGTTCGCCAAGCTTCCTTCGATCCTAAAGTATTGGCAATTAAGATTAATATCTACCGCGTTGCCAAAGATTCGCGCTTGATGAACTCATTGATCGATGCGGTACACAATGGCAAAAGCGTAACTGTGGTGGTGGAACTGCAAGCCCGATTCGATGAAGAAGCCAATATCGAATGGTCAAAGGTTCTCACCGATGCGGGCGTACACGTTATCTTTGGGGCTCCGGGTTTGAAGATTCACTCAAAACTGCTCCTGATTAGCCGCCGCGAAGAAGGTGAAATAGTACGTTACGCACATATCGGTACAGGTAACTTCCACGAGAAAACCGCACGTATCTACACCGACTTCGCGCTACTAACTGCAGACCAAGAAATTACCAACGAAGTCCGTAACGTCTTTGGCTATATCGAGAATCCATATCGCCCAGTCAGGTTTAATCACCTCATCGTTTCACCACGCAATTCGCGTAAACAACTCTACCGTCTGATTGATGGGGAGATTGCCAACGCAAAAGCTGGCAAGAAAGCAGCGCTGACGATCAAAGTGAATAACTTGGTCGACAAAGGCATCGTCAATAAACTCTATGGTGCGAGCAATGCCGGGGTGAAAATAAATATGATTATCCGTGGTATGTGTTCACTCGTACCGGGTATTGAAGGTGTGAGCGAAAACATTCGCATCATCAGTATTGTTGACCGCTTCCTTGAGCACCCTCGCGTCGTCATCACTCACAATGATGGTGACCCACAAGTTTACATCTCCTCGGCGGACTGGATGACACGAAATATCGATCATCGTATTGAAGTTGCAGCTCCAGTTCGTGACCCACGTTTGAAACAACGCATTATTGATATAACCAACATTCACTTTACCGATACAGTAAAGGCTCGTTTGATAGATAAAGAGATGAGAAACAGCTACGTACCGCGAGGTAATCGTAAAAAAGTTCGATCACAAGTTGCCATCTACGACTATCTTAAAAATATAGAGAAACAAACAAGAAAACAAAAAGCAGATGCCTCAGATACTTGAACAAGATGTACGCCATATTGCAGCCATTGACCTTGGGTCGAACAGCTTCCATATGGTGGTGGCGAAAGTTGTTGGAAGTGACCTGCAATTAGTCAGCCGCCATAAACAGCGCGTGCGCTTAGCTGCCGGGCTCGATTCAGAATTAAACCTCAGTCACGCCGCGATGGAGCGAGGCCTTGAGTGCCTCGCGATGTTCGCCGAGCGCCTGCAAGGCTTTGAAACGTCAAACGTAAGAATTGCAGCGACCCATACCTTAAGGCGTGCCAACAACGCTCATCTGTTTATCAAACGAGCAAAAAAAGTGCTGCCTTTCCCAATTGAAATCATTCCGGGCGAAGAAGAAGCTCGCCTCATCTATCTCGGAGTCGCGCACACCCAAGCGGAGTCTAACTCCAAGTTAGTTGTCGATATCGGTGGCGGCAGTACCGAGATGATCATTGGTCAAGAGTTTGAGCCAGAGCTTCTCAACAGTAAACAAATGGGTTGTGTGAGTTTTACCGAACAGTTCTTCAATAATGGCAAACTGTCACGGAAGAACTTCAGCAAAGCAATTCTCGCCGCAGAGCAGCGTATTGAATCCATTTCTGTAAAATACCGCAAGAAAGGCTGGGATATTGCCCTAGGCTCTTCTGGTACGATTAAAGCGATTCGCGAAGTCTTGATTGGTTTAGGTCATGAAGATGGACTGATCACCAACAAGCGTTTGGGTAAGCTAATCGACACATTGTGCGAGTTTGAGTCCATTGATGATATCGAGCTTATTGGTTTGACCGATGAACGCAAGCCAGTCTTTGCAGCAGGTGTAGCCATTTTGGCTGCCATCTTCCAATCACTAAAAATCAACCAGATGTTTTTCTCGGATGGCGCATTGCGTGAAGGTCTCCTCTACGAGATGGAAGAACGCTTCGTTCGTTCTGATATTCGTATGCGCACCACAGAAAACCTAGCAAAAAAACATCGCGTTGATATCGAACACGCAGCACGTGTAAAAGGTCATGCAAGAGAGATGCTGTGCGATGTTCGTTCTGAACTTGGTATCAAGAAGAAGAGTGAGCTGTTTGATTTACTGGAATGGACGGCTTTGTTGCATGAAGTCGGCTTGAGCATCAGTCTGCGTGGCTTCCATCGTCACTCGTTCTACATTCTGCTGCATTCCAGCTTACCGGGCTTTAACCGCGAGCAGCAATTGGTATTGGCGACCTTAGCTCGCTTCCAACGTAAATCCCTTAAGCTGAATGAGTTCCCAGAGTTCAATCTCTACAAAGAGAGTGACATCATCAACTTAATTAAGATTCTACGTCTGGCCATTGTGGTCAACGGTCAACGCAATGATGACCCGCTACCAAAGCTTACACTGTCGATAAAAGAAGAGAAGTGGGTACTTACCTGTGTAGAAGAAGATTGGTTGGAGAATAACAAACTACTCGATGCCGATTTGCAGGAAGAACAACAACGCTGGGAAAGCGCAGGATGGGCATTGAGCTTCTAACTATAAACTCAGTTAACTATGAACTCAGTGAGACAAAGAAAAAAGTCGGCTTATAAACCGACCTTTTTTAGTTCCTCGGCAGCGAAATCAGCAGTAATCGGAACATAACCGTCTTTCGCGACCAGCGCTTGCCCTTGGGCAGAGAACATAAAGCGAATGAACTCAGCTTCAATTGGGCTTAGCGGATAATCCGGATGTTTATTCACATACACATAGAGGTAACGCGATAGTGGGTACTTACCTGAGATAATATTTTCACGTACTGGGCTAACATAGTCTGTGCCCGTTTTTGCAATTGGGACTAAACGAACACCCGCCACGCGATAACCCACACCGGAGTAACCAACACCGCTAATCGTTGATGCCACAGACTGCACTACTGATGCCGATCCTGGTTGCTCGTTCACACGAGTTTTAAAATCACCACCACACAAGGCATTACTTTTAAAGTAACCGTACGTACCTGATACCGAGTTACGCCCAAACAGCTGCAAGTTACGTTTTGCCCACTCAGCTTTGATGCCTAGCTCACGCCAGTTGGTGATGAATTCACTTTCGCCACAGCGTAAAGTCGCGGAGAACATCGCATCCAACTGATGGAAATTAAGCCCTTTGATCGGATTATCTTGGTGTACAAAAATACCAATTGCATCAATCGCAACACGAAGCGCCGTTGGCTTGTAACCATGCACCCGCTCAAATGCTTCGATCTCACGCATACGCATTGAGCGACTCATTGGACCGAATTGCGCAGTTTGTTCTGTTAGCGCCGGCGGCGCAGTCGATGAGCCAGAAGCTTGCACCTGGGCATTAATGTTCGGGTAGATAGATTTAAACTCTTCCACCCAAAGCGTGGTCATGCCCGCCAGTGTATCCGAGCCGACCGACAATAAGTTGCCCGCAATACCCGTTGTCTTTTGATAATTCGGCAGCGGTTCATCTTGTGCAACAGCCATGCTGGAAAGCACTAACGTGGCTAGAGTGATGTTCTTGATTGCTTTGGATACGACACTCATTACTTCACCACCAAACGACTTGGTAGGATGAAGGAGAACTTACTGCCGACACCAACTTCACTGTAAATTTCGAGGTGAGAGTCATGGTGGCTCAACGCGTGCTTAACGATGGCTAAGCCTAGGCCACTGCCACCAGTATCACGTGAACGAGCTTTATCGACGCGATAGAAACGTTCGGTCAATCGATGTAAGTGTTGTGGTTCAATACCGTCACCGCTGTCTTCAACCTCTAGACAAGCACCTTGTGCGGTTTGATACCAACGAACGTTAATGTGTGCACCGGGTGGTGTGTATTTCACCGCGTTGTACACCAAGTTAGAGATCGCACTACGCAGTTGGTCATCATCGCCAAGCACGCGCAGACTAGAATCAACATCGAACTTCAACTGATGCTGATCATCACCACTTAAGCTTACCGCTTCCTTCTCTAGCACTTCTAACATGCTAGGGACATTGACCACATCTTCCAACTCATGCATTGGTGCCGCCTCAATCTTAGACAGCGTCAGAAGCTGATTCACCAAGCTGTTCATGCGGTTGAGCTGCTCTGTCATCACCCCATGCGCTTTCGTCCACATCGGGCCAACAATCATGTCTGGGTCTTCCGTCATCTCAAGATAGCCTTGCAGTACCGTCATCGGTGTACGAAGCTCATGAGATACGTTAGCGAAGAAGTTACGACGCATACCTTCAAGCTGTTTAAGTTGACTCACATCACGCACCACCATCAGATGTTCCCCTTCGGTGTAAGGTACGATACGCAGTTCCAACATTCGCTCGACATTCAATGGTGAGCGCATTTCTAGCGGCTCTGAGAAGTCTTGTTTATTGATGTACTTAATAAAGTCTGGAGTACGGATGAGGTTAGAAATAGGTTGCCCAGAATCTTCCGGCCAGTGGAAACCCAAAAGGTGTTGTGCGAGCTTGTTACACCATACGATGTTACCTTCAGCACGAAACACCACCACCGCATCCGGCAGCGATTCAGCACCATTACGGAAACGGCGAATCAAATTGGTAAGCTCTTTACGCTTGCGACGCTGACGTTGTTGCAATCGGTATAAGCCGTTGAATAACGATTCCCAGTTGCCACTACCTGACGGTGGCGTAAGGCGCTTTTCATCCCACAACCAAGCCGACAAGCGCACCTGATTATGCAAATGCCATACAAGCTGCAAAGCCGTGGCCGCCAAAAGCAACCACGGCATGTAACCGAATATCCAACCTATGATCACCCAAGGGGTGTAAAAAAAAGCCAACTCCCAGGCCAGCTTTTTCCAAGTTAATCTTTCAACCACTCATTACTCCAGAAATGGTATTGATAAGCTGCTAGTGATGTTATGCCTTCGTCGAGAAACGGTATCCTGCGCCACGAACGGTTTGGATTAGTTTGTCGTGACCTGCCGCCTCAAGCGCTTTACGCAAGCGACGAATGTGTACGTCAACGGTACGGTCTTCTACATACACGTTGGTACCCCAAACGTTGTTTAGCAGTTGTTCACGACTGTAAACGCGCTCTTGGTGCGTCATAAAGAAGTGCAGCATTTTGAACTCAGTTGGTCCCATATCTACTGCTTCATCATTTGCAGTCACGCGGTGAGAAACAGGGTCCAACTTCAGACCTTGTACATCAATCACATCTTCAAGCGCAGTCGGTGTTACGCGGCGAATAACGGCTTTAAGACGAGCAACCAACTCTTTTGGTGAGAAAGGTTTGGTGATGTAGTCATCTGCACCAACTTCTAAGCCACGAACCTTGTCTTCTTCTTCGCCACGAGCTGTCAGCATCACAACGGGAATATTGCGAGTTAACTCTTCGCGCTTCATGTGTTTGATGAAGTTAATACCACTGCCACCTGGTAGCATCCAGTCTAGTAGCACTAAATCCGGGAAGGGTTCAGCCAGTTTGGTTACCGCAGAGTCGTAATCTTCTGCTTCTACTGCTTGATAACCTTTCTGTTCAAGCACGAAGCATAGCATTTCGCGAATCGGAGCTTCGTCTTCAACAACCAGAATCCTTCTAGACATAATTGAATAACCTTATGTGAGTTGAGCTAATGAATTTAAAGGACAAAGCGCCCCTCTATGCATAAGCATTATTACTACCAATTATGACACTTTTGTGACCTTTGAAAACAAATTTTCATATAAGTTTCTTTTGAGATTCATCATGATCTTTTTCAATTCAATTAGGACAACGCCGGGAAAATTCCCTATGATTAGTCCCTTGTCATCAAGCCTAGAGAAGATTTATGTGGTTTAAAAACTGTCTGGTATACCGCGTTAACCGCGAGGTTAACTTCAACGCCGATCAACTGGAAACTCAACTAGCCGAGTTCCGATTCACCCCTTGTGGCAGCCAAGATAAGCAAAAGTTTGGTTGGGTTAGCGCGATGGGTAGAAATGGCGACATGATGACGCACGTTTCTGAAAACCGCATTCTGATTTGCGCTAAGAAAGAAGAGAAAATGCTGCCAGCTTCAGTGATCAAAGATTCACTAAACGCGAAAGTAGAAGCAATGGAAGCACAGGAAGGTCGCCCTCTTAAAAAGAAAGAGAAAGACAACCTTAAAGATGACATCGTAATGGATCTGCTGCCTCGTGCATTCAGCCGCAGCAGCCACACTTACGTACTGATCATGCCAAAAGAAGGCTTCATCCTTGTTGATGCAAGCAGCTACAAAAAAGCAGAAGACGTATTAGCACTATTGCGTAAAACAATGGGTAGCCTACCTGTTGTACCAGCAATCCCAGAAGTTGCTATCGAAACGACGCTAACGGAATGGGTGAAAACCGGTGATACGCCACAAGGCATTTCTATGATGGACGAAGCTGAGCTTAAGTCTGTGCTAGAAGAAGGCGGCGTGATTCGTTGTAAGAAGCAAGAGCTGACAACCGATGAAATCCGCAACCACATCGCTGCAGACAAAGTAGTGACTAAGCTAGCACTGAACTGGCAAGATCGTATCGAATTCATCATAGCAGAAGATTCTGGCATCAAACGTCTGAAGTTCTCTGATGAACTAAAAGATCAAAACGATGACATCCCACGCGAAGATCAAGCTGCTCGCTTCGACGCAGACTTCTCTCTAATGTGTGGCGAGTTCAGCGCTTTCCTACCAAATCTATACGAAGCATTGGGCGGCCTGCCAAACCCTAACGCTTAATTTAGTACAAAGATTAATCATAACGCCCTTACTTTTTTTGAGGGCGTTTGTTCATCTAAACCATAATTCTCCTAGTCACAGGTCACATTTTGACGTAAAATTTGCGCCCCATTTCCATGAGGTGGAATTGGCCTGACTTGTGATCAGATATTAAGAGAATTGAGCAATGACAACAGAGAAAGCATTCGTACCAGAGCTACTGTCTCCAGCAGGTAGCCTTAAAAACATGCGTTACGCATTCGCCTACGGCGCAGATGCAGTATACGCTGGCCAACCTCGCTACAGCCTTCGCGTACGTAACAACGAGTTCAACCACGAAAACCTACAAATCGGTATCAACGAAGCACATGCCCTAGGCAAAAAGCTTTACGTGGTATGTAACATCCAACCGCACAACTCTAAGCTTAAAACTTTCATCCGTGACCTTAAACCAGTGGTAGAAATGGGCCCAGACGCACTTATCATGTCTGATCCAGGTCTTATCATGATGGTTCGCGAAGCGTTCCCAGAAATGCCAATCCACCTGTCTGTACAGGCGAACGCAGTAAACTGGGCAACAGTGAAGTTCTGGGCTGCTAACGGTGTTGAGCGTGTGATCGTTTCTCGTGAGCTTTCTCTAGAAGAAATCGAAGAAATTCGCGAGCACTGTCCTGAAACTGAACTAGAAGTTTTCGTTCACGGTGCTCTATGCATGGCTTACTCTGGCCGTTGCCTACTTTCTGGTTACATCAACAAACGTGACCCTAACCAAGGTACATGTACTAACGCATGTCGTTGGGAATACAAAGTTGAAGAAGGCAAAGAAAACGACACTGGCGATATCGTAGAAAAATTTGACCCAACGGAAGCGCAAGCAATCGAAGTTGCTGACGAGCGCCCTGAGACAACCATCGGTCGCGGCAAACCAACCGATGAAGTCGTTCTGCTTTCTGAAGCGCACCGTCCAGAAGAGAAGATGGCAGCTTACGAAGATGAGCACGGCACTTACATCATGAACTCGAAAGACCTACGTGCAATCCAACACGTAGAACGTCTAACTAAGATGGGTGTTCACTCATTGAAGATCGAAGGTCGTACTAAGTCATTCTACTACTGTGCTCGTACTGCTCAGGTATACCGCAAAGCGATTGATGACGCAGTTGCTGGTCGTCCATTTGATGAAAGCCTAATGGGTACACTAGAAAGCCTAGCTCACCGTGGCTACACAGAAGGTTTCCTGCGTCGCCATACTCACGACAGCTACCAAAACTACGATTACGGTTACTCTGTATCTGATGCTCAGCAATTCGTTGGTGAATTCACTGGCAAACGTCGTGGTGGCATGGCGGAAGTTGAGGTGAAGAACAAATTCATCGTTGGTGACAGCCTTGAGCTAATGACACCAAAAGGCAACGTAATCTTCACGCTAGAAGCGATGGAAAACCGCAAGTCAGAATCAATTGAAGACGCAAAAGGTAACGGACACTTCGTATTCATCCCAGTTCCAGAAGACATGGATCTAGAATATGGTCTGTTGATGCGTAACTTAAATGCAGGTCAGGATACCCGTAACCCAACTGGTAAGTAATAATGGCACTACTTATTACCGATAAGTGCATCAACTGTGATATGTGTGACCCAGAGTGCCCTAACGGTGCTATTACTATGGGTGACAGTATTTTCGAGATTGACCCAGCGCTCTGTACTGAGTGCAAAGGCCACTACGAGAAGCCAACATGCCAGTCAGTGTGTCCTATTACAAAATGCATTATTACCGACCCTAATCATGTTGAAACTGAAGAGCAATTGCTAGAGAAGTTTGTGATTATTCAAGGGTTAGCGTAATCAAAAGGGGTTCAACCTTGCAGTCAAAGTTGAACCTTTTTTTAACCCGATTTTTCGATAGGAATGATGTTGCAAAACAGTTCTTTCTCGAAATGATACTCTAACTTTTCGCGCCAGTTTTCAGCTTGAGATACCGGTATCAAATAAAAATTTTCACGGCTCGTATCAGTAACGAAAGCTATTCCGTACTGCATCAGTTCGTAATGCACATCATTAACAAAACCTGGATCAAAGCGCTGACGCCCTGTCAGGTGATTAACATCCTCTCGAGTCAAATAGACCCCTTTAGTATCACTGCTAAATCTGTGTCTTAACCACTCTGCAAATTCTTTTGCACAAATCATAGTCATGGTTTTGTCCTTGATTAACTCTTTGATGGGGAGACCGCCTCCTTTCCCACCTTAATACAGTAGTCTGCGTTGTCGTTTGTCCTTCACCAACCAACAGACATATTGCTAAGAAATCAGAGAATCGCGACGAAAAGATCTTTCTTGAAATTAAAGTTGCGAGTAAAGAAAGTGAACGCAACCTTCTGTTTATGTAAGATTTCTATAATATGCCACCAAAACTAATTAGGTTAGTTTTTGTACTGGTATTATTCACTGTAGACAAAAGAATGATCTTTCTCCAGTTTCATAAAAAGAACTGGAAAGGGCATATTTATAGATTAATGAGGGGCAAAGGTCTTTAGTTCTTAGTGATCAACGATTGACACTGTGCTGGTATCACCTTTTGTTTTTTCAGCTTTGGTGTCACCTTAGGCTTGTTCTTCGCCACTGGAGGCGGCGTCGCTTTAGGTTTCCAACTAGCCAATTCAGTACCACAGCCATCACCCACAGGAGGAGGTGCTTGGTTTACACAATTAGAGCTCGACTCAGGGCAAGTTAACCTGACATGAAAATGGTAGTGGTGTCCCCACCACGGACGCACCTTACGCAACCAAGCTCGGTCATTCTCTCCTTCCTGCTTACATAGCTGCTCCTTAATCACTGGATGAACAAAGATACGAGCCACGTCCTCACTTTGTGCCGCACTACGAATAAGCTCAAAATGCCGAGCCTCCCAGCGATGCTCTAGGATCTTGTATTTCTTGAGATCCACGACACTCATTGGCTTAGGAAGTTGAAGCTCATTATAGGACAGCGGTTGATCAGCCAAACGCAGCCAAATATCAATGTCTAATCCTGTTTGATGGCTAGAATGGCCAGAAGAGAAGCGCCCGCCTCTTGCTAGTGACAAATCACCAATAAGTAACGTTGTATTCAGATCTTGGTTTGCTTTCAGCGCCAACTCTTCAACGAAATTTATTGTATGGGGGTGCCCATAGTAACGTTTCGTTTTACTTCGTAGTACCTGATAACCAATACCATCAAGAGGGAGAGGAGAAGCGCCATCTAAGCAGCCGTTTGCATAACTGCCAATAGAAGAAGAAATGTTTTTTGTGGGACCAGAGACCTGCTCCCACGGGGATGCATAGAGTGAAGCTGAGAATAAAAAACTTAAACAAAAAGAAAGACCCAGCTTCATCACGCTCATTCCTAGTAGTGCTCACCATTATCATAGTAGCCTTTAGGAGAGAGTGCAGAGAAAATTACCGCAACGTCGATATCTTCACCTACGATGCCACGAACTTGCTTAGTAATTGCTTTGGCAACTTCGTCCTGAGTATCTTGTCCACGGTCGAACCACAACACCTCAACAAAAGGATAAGCGCTGCTTACTTCACCTTCACTGAAAAAAGTGGTGTAAATGTACTCAAACGTGAAATCTTCACGAGGGCAGTCCATTAATGGCTGCAATTCATCAGTAAGAGGTTTTGACAGTGCTTGAACCGTTTGAGGTTCTACCGCTCTAAATCGAAGATGTGGCATAGACTTGCTTCCTAATTATTAGAATTCAGCGCCGATAATAACAGGAAGTCACCTTCTAATCACGTTGAGCGCTAGCTATCCGCCACAAAACTGGAGGATACCGTAAAGCCATAGCGGTGATTCGAAAGCTGCGTCCCAACACTGCTATTTTGGTATTAGGGGGAGCCGCTACTCTTTTAACTAGGTTGATGCTCTTTTCTTCAGACGTAAAAGCCCCAGCATTTCTGCTGGGGCTTTAGAAAATGGCAGGGGTGGTTTGGACCAGCACTCTTGAGATTTAATAAGACTTGCAACCAAGCGGGTTGACACTCCAGCCGTCCAACTAGATTAGTACTCTTTTCTTCAAATACGAAAAAGGCTCTAGCATTTCTGCTAGAGCCTTAAATATGGCAGGGGTGGAGAGATTCGAACTCCCAACACGCGGATTTGGAATCCGCTGCTCTGCCAATTGGAGCTACACCCCTGTAGTTCGTGTTTAATGAGACGACTCTCGAATAAGTGGCGGAGCGGACGGGACTCGAACCCGCGACCCCCGGCGTGACAGGCCGGTATTCTAACCAACTGAACTACCGCTCCGCACTGGTTAGACCTAAAGTCTAAATTTAAAGCCTGGCGATGTCCTACTCTCACATGGGGAAGCCCCACACTACCATCGGCGCTAATTCGTTTCACTTCTGAGTTCGGAATGGAAATCAGGTGGGTCCAAATCGCTATGGTCGCCAAGCAAATTCTTTAATTCGGAAAGCTGTTTCAGTTCTTACACATTCAATTTTGTTCTTGCTTTGAGTCCATCAAAACCCCTTGGGTGTTGTATGGTTAAGCCTCACGGGCAATTAGTACAGGTTAGCTCAACGCCTCACAACGCTTACACACCCTGCCTATCAACGTTCTAGTCTCGAACAACCCTTTAGGATACTTAAAGTATCAGGGAAGACTCATCTCAGGGCTCGCTTCCCGCTTAGATGCTTTCAGCGGTTATCGATTCCGAACTTAGCTACCGGGCAATGCGTCTGGCGACACAACCCGAACACCAGAGGTTCGTCCACTCCGGTCCTCTCGTACTAGGAGCAGCTCCCTTCAATCTTCCAACGCCCACGGCAGATAGGGACCGAACTGTCTCACGACGTTCTAAACCCAGCTCGCGTACCACTTTAAATGGCGAACAGCCATACCCTTGGGACCGACTTCAGCCCCAGGATGTGATGAGCCGACATCGAGGTGCCAAACACCGCCGTCGATATGAACTCTTGGGCGGTATCAGCCTGTTATCCCCGGAGTACCTTTTATCCGTTGAGCGATGGCCCTTCCATTCAGAACCACCGGATCACTATGACCTGCTTTCGCACCTGCTCGAATTGTCATTCTCGCAGTCAAGCGGGCTTATGCCATTGCACTAACCTCACGATGTCCAACCGTGATTAGCCCACCTTCGTGCTCCTCCGTTACGCTTTGGGAGGAGACCGCCCCAGTCAAACTACCCACCAGGCACTGTCCGCAACCCCGATAAGGGGTCGACGTTAGAACATCAACACTACAAGGGTGGTATTTCAAGGACGGCTCCACTAATACTGGCGTACTAGTTTCAAAGCCTCCCACCTATCCTACACATGTAGGGTCAATGTTCAGTGCCAAGCTGTAGTAAAGGTTCACGGGGTCTTTCCGTCTAGCCGCGGGTACACTGCATCTTCACAGCGATTTCAATTTCACTGAGTCTCGGGTGGAGACAGCGTGGCCATCATTACGCCATTCGTGCAGGTCGGAACTTACCCGACAAGGAATTTCGCTACCTTAGGACCGTTATAGTTACGGCCGCCGTTTACCGGGGCTTCGATCAAGAGCTTCGACCGAAGTCTAACCCCATCAATTAACCTTCCGGCACCGGGCAGGCGTCACACCGTATACGTCATCTTACGATTTTGCACAGTGCTGTGTTTTTAATAAACAGTTGCAGCCACCTGGTATCTGCGACTCTCAATAGCTCCATCCGCGAGGGACTTCACCGTCGAGAGCGTACCTTCTCCCGAAGTTACGGTACCATTTTGCCTAGTTCCTTCACCCGAGTTCTCTCAAGCGCCTTGGTATTCTCTACCCGACCACCTGTGTCGGTTTGGGGTACGATTCCTTACAATCTGAAGCTTAGAGGCTTTTCCTGGAAGCATGGCATCAATGACTTCACTACCGTAGTAGCTCGACGTCGTGTCTCAGCCTTAAGAAGAGCCGGATTTACCTAACTCTTCAGCCTACACACTTGAACCTGGACAACCGTCGCCAGGCCCACCTAGCCTTCTCCGTCCCCCCATCGCAATTGTAAGAAGTACGGGAATATTAACCCGTTTCCCATCGACTACGCCTTTCGGCCTCGCCTTAGGGGTCGACTTACCCTGCCCCGATTAACGTTGGACAGGAACCCTTGGTCTTCCGGCGAGGAGGTTTTTCACCCCCTTTATCGTTACTCATGTCAGCATTCGCACTTCTGATACGTCCAGCATGCGTTACCACACACCTTCAACCGCTTACAGAACGCTCCCCTACCCAATGCACAAAGTGCATTGCCGCAGCTTCGGTTTACTACTTAGCCCCGTTACATCTTCCGCGCAGGCCGACTCGACCAGTGAGCTATTACGCTTTCTTTAAATGATGGCTGCTTCTAAGCCAACATCCTGGCTGTCTGAGCCTTCCCACATCGTTTCCCACTTAGTAGTAATTTGGGACCTTAGCTGGCGGTCTGGGTTGTTTCCCTCTCCACGACGGACGTTAGCACCCGCCGTGTGTCTCCCGGATAGTACTTACTGGTATTCGGAGTTTGCAAAGGGTTGGTAAGTCGGGATGACCCCCTAGCCTTAACAGTGCTCTACCCCCAGTAGTATTCGTCCGAGGCGCTACCTAAATAGCTTTCGGGGAGAACCAGCTATCTCCAGGTTTGATTGGCCTTTCACCCCTAGCCACAAGTCATCCGCTAATTTTTCAACATTAGTCGGTTCGGTCCTCCAGTTGATGTTACTCAACCTTCAACCTGCCCATGGCTAGATCACCTGGTTTCGGGTCTATATCCAGAGACTGAACGCCCAGTTAAGACTCGGTTTCCCTACGGCTCCCCTAGATGGTTAACCTTGCCACTGAATATAAGTCGCTGACCCATTATACAAAAGGTACGCAGTCACACCACGAAGGTGCTCCTACTGCTTGTACGTACACGGTTTCAGGTTCTATTTCACTCCCCTCACAGGGGTTCTTTTCGCCTTTCCCTCACGGTACTGGTTCACTATCGGTCAGTCAGTAGTATTTAGCCTTGGAGGATGGTCCCCCCATATTCAGACAGGATATCACGTGTCCCGCCCTACTCGATTTCACTTTAAATGCGTTGCCGGTTACGGGGCTATCACCCTGTATCGCACAACTTTCCAGAAGTTTCACCTGACGCATAAAAAGCTTAAGGGCTAGTCCAATTTCGCTCGCCGCTACTTTCGGAATCTCGGTTGATTTCTTTTCCTCGGGGTACTTAGATGTTTCAGTTCCCCCGGTTCGCCTCGCTGCGCTATGTATTCACGCAGCGATACTAGCTTATGCTAGTGGGTTTCCCCATTCGGAAATCCCAGACTCAAATGGTTTTTACTACCTAATCTGGGCTTATCGCAAGTTAATACGTCCTTCATCGCCTCTGACTGCCAAGGCATCCACCGTGTACGCTTAGTCACTTAACCATACAACCCGAAGGAGTTTCGAGTTGATGAACAAGTCACCAAAGTTGTCTGCAATTTTTATACATGATGCAGACTCGATTTTGCCGGACTCAAATATGTTTTGTTTTACTTAAACAGTAAGACAAAACCCAAGAACACTTGAATGTGTTGTTTGGAGTATTCAATTAAGAATACTTTGAGAACTTTACAAACAATCTTAAAGATTGTTTTGTCAGCTTTCCAAATTGTTAAAGAGCTAATCACTTCTTATGAAGTAACCATTTTTAAAAACTCTCAAGCGAGAATGTTTAAAGATGGTATCCCGTAGGGGAGTCGAACCCCTGTTACCGCCGTGAAAGGGCGGTGTCCTAGGCCTCTAGACGAACGGGACACTGTAGGTTGTTTCGCTAAAAGCAGAAACAATGTAGCTAGTGGTGGAGCTAATCGGGATCGAACCGATGACCTCTTCGCTGCCAGCGAAGCGCTCTCCCAGCTGAGCTATAGCCCCACATAAATCGCTTCAGCACTTTATGCAGAACCAATCTTTGCTCTGAAATTTAAACCATATCAATCTGTGTGGACACTCATCGTGAGTAATCATCGTATAAGGAGGTGATCCAGCGCCAGGTTCCCCTAGCGCTACCTTGTTACGACTTCACCCCAGTCATGAACCACAAAGTGGTAAGCGTCCTCCCGAAGGTTAAACTACCTACTTCTTTTGCAGCCCACTCCCATGGTGTGACGGGCGGTGTGTACAAGGCCCGGGAACGTATTCACCGTGGCATTCTGATCCACGATTACTAGCGATTCCGACTTCACGGAGTCGAGTTGCAGACTCCGATCCGGACTACGACGCACTTTTTGGGATTCGCTCACTCTCGCAAGTTGGCTGCCCTCTGTATGCGCCATTGTAGCACGTGTGTAGCCCTACTCGTAAGGGCCATGATGACTTGACGTCGTCCCCACCTTCCTCCGGTTTATCACCGGCAGTCTCCCTGGAGTTCCCGACATTACTCGCTGGCAAACAAGGATAAGGGTTGCGCTCGTTGCGGGACTTAACCCAACATTTCACAACACGAGCTGACGACAGCCATGCAGCACCTGTCTCAGAGTTCCCGAAGGCACCAATCCATCTCTGGAAAGTTCTCTGGATGTCAAGAGTAGGTAAGGTTCTTCGCGTTGCATCGAATTAAACCACATGCTCCACCGCTTGTGCGGGCCCCCGTCAATTCATTTGAGTTTTAATCTTGCGACCGTACTCCCCAGGCGGTCTACTTAACGCGTTAGCTCCGAAAGCCACGGCTCAAGGCCACAACCTCCAAGTAGACATCGTTTACGGCGTGGACTACCAGGGTATCTAATCCTGTTTGCTCCCCACGCTTTCGCATCTGAGTGTCAGTATCTGTCCAGGGGGCCGCCTTCGCCACCGGTATTCCTTCAGATCTCTACGCATTTCACCGCTACACCTGAAATTCTACCCCCCTCTACAGTACTCTAGTCTGCCAGTTTCAAATGCAATTCCGAGGTTGAGCCCCGGGCTTTCACATCTGACTTAACAAACCACCTGCATGCGCTTTACGCCCAGTAATTCCGATTAACGCTCGCACCCTCCGTATTACCGCGGCTGCTGGCACGGAGTTAGCCGGTGCTTCTTCTGTCGCTAACGTCAAATAATGCAGCTATTAACTGCACTACCTTCCTCACGACTGAAAGTGCTTTACAACCCGAAGGCCTTCTTCACACACGCGGCATGGCTGCATCAGGCTTGCGCCCATTGTGCAATATTCCCCACTGCTGCCTCCCGTAGGAGTCTGGACCGTGTCTCAGTTCCAGTGTGGCTGATCATCCTCTCAGACCAGCTAGGGATCGTCGCCTTGGTGAGCCCTTACCTCACCAACTAGCTAATCCCACCTAGGCATATCCTGACGCGAGAGGCCCGAAGGTCCCCCTCTTTGGCCCGTAGGCATTATGCGGTATTAGCCATCGTTTCCAATGGTTATCCCCCACATCAGGGCAATTTCCTAGGCATTACTCACCCGTCCGCCGCTCGACGCCGTTATCGTTCCCCGAAGGTTCAGATAACTCGTTTCCGCTCGACTTGCATGTGTTAGGCCTGCCGCCAGCGTTCAATCTGAGCCATGATCAAACTCTTCAATTTAAGATTTTGTCGGCTCAATGAATACTGAACATTACATAAGTAATGTTTGAATTGACTGTGCTGAATCCTTCGATTCAATGGTCACTTCGTTTCATTGAAACCTAATTTGAAGCCGAAGCTTCTAATTGGATTATCATCAACGAGTGCCCACACAGATTGATAGGTTCTTATTTTTAAAGAGCACACTCTGAAGTCCTCTTCAAAGTGGAGGGCCATTTTAGCGAGATAACTTATCGTGTCAAACACTTTTTTAAGTTATTTCTCTGTGAGTTACTTTCTAACTCACTGACCTTGTTATCTCGACTTCGCTTTGTTTGCTTTCCCGTGACAACGGAGGCGCATTATAGGGAGTTAGTTTAGGAACACAAGCCTATTTTTCAAAAAACTTATCTTTTTTGGTTTGTTCGTATAGAAAACAATCAAAACCCAATAAAAGTGCATTAAAAAGGGGGCTAACGCCCCCTAAAACTTGAACTTGATCTCACTTTTCAGTGCATTGATGCAATTACTGGTGAGCAATGATTTGGTCGTTGTTCACAATCAACTGTACTTTCTTGTCTGGTAAGATTTGGCCAGCCAAGATTGATTTCGCTAATGGGTTCTCAACATTCTGTTGAATTGCACGTTTTAAAGGTCGCGCACCATAGACAGGATCGAAACCAACTTGAGCAATCAAATCGAGGGCTTTCTCGGGTACCTCTAATTGATAACCTTTTTCTTCTAAGCGTTTCGCTAGACGCTCAAGCTGAATAGATGCAATCGACTTAATGTGCTCTTGACCAAGCGGGTGGAATACCACACTTTCATCAACACGGTTTAAGAACTCTGGGCGGAAGTGCTTGCTAACCACATCCATTACTTCATTCTTAATACCTTGGTAATCCAACGTCGCAAAGTTCTCCTGGATACGAGCAGAGCCTAAGTTCGAAGTCATGATCAATACAGTGTTACGGAAATCCACCGTTCTGCCCTGACCATCAGTTAGCCGACCATCATCCAATACTTGCAGCAGAATATTGAACACATCTGGGTGTGCCTTCTCTACTTCATCTAATAGGATGACAGAATAAGGTTTACGGCGAACCGCTTCTGTTAAATAGCCACCTTCTTCATAGCCAACGTAACCAGGAGGCGCACCAACCAACCTCGCCACAGAGTGTTTCTCCATGAACTCGGACATATCGATACGTACCATGGCATCTTCACTATCAAACATGAAGCTCGCGAGTGTCTTACACAGTTCGGTTTTACCTACACCTGTTGGGCCTAAGAATAAGAAGGAACCAATCGGTTTGTTCGGATCCGATAAGCCAGCTCGGCTACGACGAATTGCATTAGATACCACTTCAACCGCTTCTGCCTGACCAATCACACGTTTGTGCAGTACCTCTTCCATGCGGAGCAGTTTCTCTTTTTCTGCTTCAAGCATTTTTGAGACAGGAATACCCGTCTGCTTAGAGAGTACGTCTGCAATCTCGTTGTCGGTCACCTTGTTACGTAGTAGCGTCATCTCTTGCATTTCAGCTTGAGTCGCGAGGTCTAACTGCTTTTCAAGTTCTGGAATCCGACCGTATTGCAACTCAGACATGCGGTTTAAGTCACCAGCGCGGCGTGCAAAGTCCATATCCATTCGGGCTTGCTCTAACTCACTTTTAATATGTTGTGTGCCAGATAGTGCGGCTTTTTCTGCGTTCCACACTTCTTCTAGCTCTGCATATTCACGTTCTTTCTCGTTCAACTCGTCGTTAAGCACATCCAAGCGTTTTTCACTTGCTTCATCATGCTCGTTACTTAGTGCTTGCTGTTCGATCTTAAGTTGGATGATTTTACGTTCGAGCTTGTCTAAAGACTCCGGCTTGGAGTCGATCTGTAGACGAATGCTAGAGGCTGCTTCATCAATAAGGTCGATTGCTTTATCAGGCAATTGACGATCCGAAACATAACGATGCGACAAGCTCGCAGCTGCTACGATCGCTGGGTCGGTAATTTCTACGTGATGGTGAAGCTCATAACGCTCTTTCAAACCACGCAGAATGGCAATCGTATCTTCTACTGTTGGCTCATCCACCAGCACTTTTTGGAAACGACGCTCAAGTGCGGCATCTTTCTCTATATATTGGCGGTATTCATCCAATGTAGTGGCGCCCACACAGTGGAGTTCACCACGGGCCAATGCTGGTTTTAGCATATTACCGGCATCCATAGAGCCTTCGCCCTTGCCCGCGCCAACCATGGTATGAAGCTCATCAATAAATAGAATGACGTTGCCTTCTTCTTTGGCTAGTTCATTCAATACCGATTTCAAACGCTCTTCAAATTCACCACGGTATTTTGCACCTGCAACAAGTGCGCCCATATCTAACGAAAGTACGCGGCGACCACGTAGCCCCTCTGGTACTTCATTATTAATAATGCGCTGAGCCAAGCCCTCTACGATAGCGGTTTTACCCACACCTGGTTCACCAATGATCACTGGGTTGTTCTTGGTACGACGCTGCAATACTTGGATGGTACGGCGGATTTCATCATCACGGCCGATAACAGGATCTAACTTACCCTGCTCTGCGCGTTCCGTTAGGTCTATGGTGAACTTTTCCAATGCTTGGCGTAGTTCTTCCGCGTTCGGGTCATTGACCTTTTGACCACCTCTGATCTTTTCGATCGCTTGACTGACTTTCTGCTCGGTCAAGCCCATCTCTTTTAATAGCTGACCAAGTGGGCCACGGTCTTCTAATGCTGCAAGCAAAAAGACTTCGGAAGAGATGTAGGAGTCCTGACGCTTTTGAGCCACTTTGTCGCACAAATTGAAAACTGTCCCCATAGAGCTAGACAGCTGAACATCACCGCCGATGCCACTTACTTTAGGCAGCCGATCTAACATTTCGCTCAATTTAGAGCGTAGATGAGTCACGTCAACATCTAACATGGTTAGCAGTGGACGAATTGGGCTACCGTTCTGATCAAGCAATGCCACCATTAGGTGCACAGGTTCGATATATTGATGATCGCGCCCTAACGCTAGTGACTGAGCATCAGAGATAGCGATTTGAAACTTACTTGTGAATCTATCAAGACGCATATCTTTCTTCCTAACCTCAACTTAAGAAAATTCTTTTGACAGTTAGAAAGATGGATACGCAGAACGGGAATTTCAAGGGAGTGAATTAATAAAGATAGCTTTGCAAAAATGAGGCTATGCATCTCAACGCTTTTGCGTTGTAGTGATCAGTCTTCAATCCAAATAAAAGTGGCTTGTCGACCCGTCACACCATCGCGGCGATAGGAATAGAAGTCTTCTTTGTCTTGGAAAGTACACAGGCCTGAATCGAATACCTGAGCAATGCCAAGCTTATTGAGACGCTGAGTTGCAAGCTTGGACATATCCGCCAGCCACTTCCCTTCAACATCACGGGGAGTAAATGCTTGATGGGCTTGTGAGTCGAAATCCACAAAGGCTTGCAGGACATCTTCACCGACTTCAAATGCTTGAGGACCAATTGCAGGACCAAGCCACGCCATTACCTCACCAGAAAACAACTCGAGGGCGTTTTCAACGATACCATTTGCTAAGCCGCGCCAACCAGCATGAACGGCCGCAACTTGGGTGCCTTGCGTATTGGTTAATAAAACGGGCAAGCAGTCCGCTGTCATCGCTGAACAAACAACCTGACTTGAAGAAGTAAACACACCATCCGCATCGAGTACTTGCGTTGTTGGCTCACTAACTTGAGCAACCACTGTAGAATGGGTTTGATTCAACCAGATTGGCGCACTAGGCATCTTTGCTTCTTGCGCCAACCAGTCACGGTTCTTTTCTACGATGGACAAGTCATCCCCAACATGAGCACCAAGGTTAAGCCCTTGATAAGGCGCAGTCGAAAAGCCTCCGACTCTGGTAGAGGCGAAAGCTTTAACGTTTTTTGGTGCTGGCCAGTTAGGAATAATTGTCTTCATATTAGAACTCGTCAGGCAGACCGAACTCTTCTGTATCTTTACGTAGCGCTTCTGTCATTTCTACCATGTCATCCGGTACTGGAGCGTGAAACTCTAGCTCTTCACCAGTAACAGGATGATCGAAACGCAGCATTACCGCGTGCAGTGCTTGGCGGTCAAAACCACGGATCATTTCCGTTAGTTCCTCTGAAGCGCCTGTTGGGATACGAGCACGGCCACCGTATGCAGTATCACCTAGTAGCGGATGCTGTAGGTAAGACATATGAACACGGATTTGGTGCGTACGACCGGTTTCTAGGCGAAGACGGATACGCGTGTGTTCACGGAAGTGCTCCGCAACACGGTAGTGCGTTACCGCAGGTTTACCCATTGGAGCAACCGCCATTAGCGTACGTTTAGTAGAGTGACGACCAATTGGTTTATCCACTTTACCGCCCGCCGTCATACGACCGATTGCAATCGCTTCGTACTCACGAGTGATGTTACGTTTTTGCAGCGCGCGTACTAGACGAGTTTGTGCCGGGACAGTTTTCGCGACCACCATTAGTCCTGTAGTGTCCTTATCCAGACGGTGCACAATACCTGCACGAGGTACTTCTGCGATATCTGGGTAGTGATGCAGCAATGCGTTTAGTACTGTGCCGTCTGGCGTACCCGCGCCAGGGTGTACTACAAAATCACGAGGCTTGTTGATTACGATGATGTCTTCATCTTCGTAGACGATATCTAGCGGGATATCTTGTGCTTCCCAGCGTTCTTCATCTTCCAGCTCGGCTTGCAAGGTAATTTCCTCGCCACCCATTACTCTGGTGCGAGGTTTAGTGACAACTTCACCATTCACTTGTACTTTCCCTGCAAGCAACCACTCTTTCAAGCGAGAGCGAGAGAAGTCCGCGAATAATTCGGCGATAGCTTGGTCTAAACGTTGACCTAATTGGCTATCTTTTACGGTGTTGGTTAAAACAATCTGCTGAGCCATATCGAACTTTTTTAAAAACTGTGAGACTAATGCTCACGACTGTGGAAAAATAGACTATTACGTCATTGTATCTGTTACTGGAAAGAAAGTAACGGCAGCTTAAGAAATATTTAGATTCAAGGAACAGACTCCTGATATGAAACATCAGACTTTAACAGGCCTTTTAGCGGTATCCCTTCTGTTTGGCTGTGCAAGCAAAGAAGAAATCGTTCCTGATGTGCCACCTTCTGAACTGTATGCAGACGCGCAAACTTCTCTGCAAAGCGGTAACTGGCTTTCTGCCATCGAAAAATTAGAAGCTTTGGATTCGCGTTACCCGTTTGGTGCCTACTCTGAGCAGGTACAACTTGACCTTATCTACGCGTACTACAAAAACGATGACCTAGCATTAGGTCTGGCAACGATCTCTCGCTTTATGCGTTTGAACCCAACTCACGAAAAAATGGACTGGGTTTTGTACATGCGTGGTTTGAGCCACATGGCGCAAGACCGTAACTTCATGCATGACTTGTTCAATGTTGATCGTAGTGACCGTGATCCGGAGCCAGTGAAGAAAGCATTTGATGACTTCAAAAAACTGCTAGAGCGTTACCCAAACAGTCCATATGCGGAAGATTCACAGAAACGTATGGTGGCGCTAAAGAACCGTCTTGCAAACTACGATCTAGCGACGGCAGACTTCTACTTGCGTCGTGAAGCTTGGATTGCAGCGATCAACCGTTCTCAAGAGCTTCAAAAAGCGTTCCCTGATACAGAAGCGGCGCGCAAATCACTTGAGATTCAGTTAGAAGCCTACAAGCAATTGAAACTGGATGACGCCGTTGCAAGAACGGAAGAGCTTATCAAGCTTAACCCAGCAAACTAATCCTAAACCGCCATAGCCCAAACTGTGGCGGTTTTGTTTTCAACCCTCATCAATTTTGTCTTATCCTTTCTCGTTACCACATTCACTTACTTGATGGTTTTTTAAGCAACACATATGCTTAAAGTTCTCCTCCACCATTAACATGGATGTGAACGTGACCCTATCAAAGCTATGGGCGGGACTGTTGATCCTACTCTCCACTTCGAGTTTTGCGCTCGAACTGTCCCCTCTAAGACAACCTCCTTACACCGGCGATCTCGACATTATTAAAGAGAAAAATGTTCTGCGAGTTTTGGTGTCTGCCGATCTTGGTTTCTATTACATCGAAGGTGGGGAGCCAAAAGGCATTGGTGCAGAGTTACTGGCTCATTTCGAAAAAGATCTTCGTAAACTTAAACCTAAAATCAATATTCAAATCATTCCCGTTTCTAGAGATCAGCTACTTCCCTCACTAGAACAAGGCTTAGGGGATTTAGTCGTCGCTAACCTCACTATCACCGATGCGCGTAAGAAGTCAGTTAGCTTCAGCGATCCTGTTATAACTGGAATTCAAGAATGGGTGGTCACCGATAAAAACACACCAGCAATGACCAAGATTGAACAACTGAGTGGTAAGGAGATTTGGGTTCGTGCTAGCTCAAGCTATTTTGAGAGCATTCAAGCCTTAAATAAAAAGCTAAACAAAAAAGGCTTGCCCCCAGTTGTGGTGCATTTTATCGAAGAAACACTACAAGATTACGAATTGGTGGGGATGCTAAACAATGGCTATGTCAAAGCCATCGTACTAGATAGTCACAAAGCCAAGCTGTGGATGAACTTTATGGATGGCATCCGTACGCACACCAAGATTCCTATTCGCAAAGGCGGCGAGATCGCTTGGGCCATGCGCCATGACAGTCCTGAGTTAATGAAAATCGTAAATAAGTTCATTCGCACCGCCAAATCCGGAACCTTACTTGGCAACGTCATTTACGGTAAATACATCGACAATACCAATTGGCTCAATAAAGCGCTCAACCCAAAAAAGATTGCTCAACTTGAAAAACTCTCTTCTTTATTTTCTAAGTATGGCGAGAAATATGATTTCGATTATCTGCTCATTGCAGCGGTAGCGTATCAAGAGTCTGGGTTCGACAACAACTTAGCCTCCAGTCGTGGAGCAGTCGGCATCATGCAGATCTTACCAAGTACAGCGAGTGACCCTAATGTAAACATTAAGAACATTCGTAACTTAGAAAATAATGTCCATGCGGGCGTAAAATACATGGCGTTTCTACGTCGCTATTACTTCAGTGATGATGCCATCAGTAAAGAGAATAAGCTCTATTTAACGTTAGCGGCATACAATGCGGGGCCAGGGAATATAGAGAAAATGCGTAAGCGCGCGGCTCAACAAGGCTATGATCCGAATGTCTGGTTCAATAATGTGGAAGTGGTTACGCGGCGAAGTTTAGGAGAAACCGTCAGGTACGTGGCCAATGTGAACCGCTACTATGTGATCTACAAACAGTTAGAAAGCCTTGATCTGGCGAAAACACTCGACAGCGTTCTACTCGTGCCAGATGACCCCATCTTTATGACTCCCTTACGAAGAGTCAGTCAAACGCCCTAAGTAACAAACCTCAAGCCAAAAAACCAAAAACGCCGCTCAAAGCATGAGCGGCGTTTTTGAATCTAACTTACTGTGCACTTTAAGAGTGATCTGATTCACATCTTTGTTCTGGTTGATTTTTGACTAACTAGAATTACAGGCCGTATAACTCCCCTAAAAACGGGTTGGTTTTCAGCTCAGTACTCTATCCAATCTAATGATTTCGAATCCGATAACAAGCAATTTTCACATAAATCTGAGGAGATCTTGAGTGAGATCACATTCATTTTTCATCTCGAAAAACCCAATCAAAAACGTGATTTATATCACATTCTTTTCTCCTCAAAGCGGTAATCTGAATTCAACCCATGAGGGATGACACAGAGGAAAAACATTTATGACAATGAACATCACTGGTAAAAACATCGAAATCACCTCTGCAATCCGTGCTCATATTGAGAGCAAATTTAAAAAGCTGGAGAAATGGCAGGTAGACATCATCGGATGCCAAGCAACTTTCAGTGAGGAACCAAATAAACAGAAGAAATTCGAAGCCATTATTAAAGTTCCTAAAGGCCAGCTAATCGCCTCAGCAACTCACGAAGATCTTTACGCAGCTATCAATGAAGTGGAGCAAAAACTAGAACGACAACTGAATAAGCTGACCCACAAACCAGAAGCTCGACGTGCAAGTAAGCCTGAGCTAGTGGAAGAAGAAGAGTAAACGCCCCAGATTGAGGAAGTAGCGCCGAAAGGCGCTATTTTTTTGCTTGACGCTCCCCGCCTGCTTGCTTATTGTGTTTAAACACTCACAAATTAAGCACTATTTATGCATTCAACAAACCTGTTTCTTTTTGACTTCTTTTTCCTTCCATAGTTGGAGGGGCTAACTCGTTTGTGAAAGAAAAGTCAAAAACAAACAGAAAGCCTCCCACATCGGGGGGCTTTTTTTATAAGGAAAGAATTGATGACTGACCAACCTATTTCCCTGGAAGAAATTCGTTTACGTTTGAATGAGCTCGATGACGAGCTTTTGAGCCTATTATCTGAGCGCCGCAAACTCAGTATTGAAGTAGCAAAAAGCAAAGTTCAAACTTCGAAACCTGTTCGTGATGCAGTCCGTGAGCAACAACTTCTGGTAAAACTGATCACCAACGGCCGTGATAAATACGAACTCGATGCTCAGTACATCACCAAACTTTTCCACACCATTATTGAAGATTCTGTCCTTCTTCAACAAAGCTACCTACAAAACCTCGTTAATCCACTGCAAAGCCGTAAACCTCTTGCTCGTGTTGCTTTCCTTGGTGCCAAGGGCTCTTATTCACACCTTGCTAGCCGCGAATACTTCAGCCGCAAGAACACAGAGCTAATTGAACTTAACTGTGAACACTTCAAAGAAGTAACTCAAACCGTCGAATCTGGTCATGCTGATTATGGTGTTCTGCCAATTGAAAACACCAGTTCAGGCTCTATCAATGAGGTCTACGACCTACTGCAACACACGACGCTGTACATCGTTGGTGAATTAACTCAACCGATTGAGCATTGTCTCGTAGCGACTAAAGACATTCGTCTTGAAAACATCAAAACGCTTTACTCACATCCGCAGCCACACCAGCAATGCAGCGAGTTCTTAAGCCGTATGAAAGGTGTGAAGTTAGAGTCTTGTGCAAGTACTGCAGATGCGATGCAAAAGGTACAAGAGCTTAATCGTGATGACGTAGCAGCAATCGGCAATGCTTCAAGCGGTAAGCTTTACGGCTTGCAAGCGATTCAAGGCAACATCGCAAACCAAACTGAAAACCATACTCGTTTTATCGTCGTTGCTCGTAAACCGGTTGAGGTATCCACGCAGATTCCAGCTAAGACAACCCTGATCATGTCGACGTCACAAGAAGCAGGCTCACTGGTTCAAACACTATTGGTTATTCAGCGTTACGGCATCAATATGACCAAGCTAGAGTCACGTCCAATCATGGGGAATCCATGGGAAGAAATGTTCTACGTTGATCTCGAATCTCACCTTGGTTCTAACGAGATGCAACAAGCGATTGATGAGCTAACAAAAATCACTAAGCACTTGAAAGTACTGGGTTGCTATCCAAGTGAGAACGTAAAGCCAACTCAAGTAAAACTAAGCTAATTGACTATTGTAAGTAAAAAGAACATGGTAGGTAAAAAGATCATGGCAACCCAAAAAGTCGTTATCGCGTCCCTAAACCCAGCAAAAATCAAAGCGGTAGAGAGCGCTTTTCAAAGTGCTTTCTCAGAGCAAAGTTTTGAGTTTGTTGGTGTCAGCGTTCCAAGTGAAGTCGCAGATCAACCGATGTCGAATGAAGAAACTCATCTCGGCGCATTGAACCGAGTCCGTAACGCAAAAACAGAAATGCCGAAGGCGGATTTCTACGTAGGTTTAGAAGCAGGGATTGAAGGAAAAGTCACTTTTGCTTGGATGGTGATTGAGTCCGACACACATCGTGGGGAATCACGCTCTGCAAGCCTGATGTTGCCACCTGAGGTATTACAAAAGCTGGAACATGCCAATGAGCTTGGGGACGTGATGGATGCAGTGTTTGGTACCGACAACATCAAACAGAAAGGTGGTGCAATTGGTTTGCTGACTCAAAACCAACTAACGCGCAGTTCGGTCTACCATCAAGCTTTGATTCTGGCGTTGATTCCGTTTACCAATCCAGAGCATTTTCCGGCTAATCTATAGCAATAAGGCGCTTATTAAGAGTATTGCAGCTCATAAACCTGAAAAACATATATTAAAAAGGGCGGTAATTCCGCCCTTTTTGCTGTCTGTAACTCAGAGAGTTCGACCCAAAGATTATTGGGCACCCTGCTCTAGTAATGTCTTGAGTTTGTCTTTGTCCGTATCCGACTTCGACTTTAACTCATTTGAACCACGAGTGATGGTGGCAATACCCACTCCAAGCATTTGACTGATTTGGCGCTGAGAAAGCTCGCCCTTGAGCAGTTCATTCAGAATGTTGACGCGTGCAGTAAGCGACTCTCTCTCATCTGGCGTCATCAACATGGTTAACAACATCTCATGTTGCTGGTTATCCACGCTAGAACGGATCAGTTCGACAATCTGTTGCCAGTCTTTGTACTCAGGTTCGTGTGACATCAAGTTACCTCACTCAATACTTGGTATTGATCTCATTTGGGGTCAAGAACGAACCGTCTACACCTAAAAGGTCACGGTAGTATGTCTCAAACATCAAAATGTTCTGCACATAACCACGCGTCTCTTTAAATGAAATCGCTTCAATAAAGGAATAAGCGTCGACTTTTCCTTGAGTTCGCTCTCGCCACATTTTTACTCGGTTAGGTCCTGCATTATAAGCAGCGAGCGCGAAAATACGATTATTATCGTAATCCTCCATCAAACCTTGTAAGTAGTGACTGCCAATCTCAATGTTCTTACCCACGTTATAAAGGTCTTGTGTCCCTTGATATTTGAGCTTGTACTTGTTCGCCGTGTACTTCGCAGTCGCTGGCATAATTTGCATTAGACCACGAGCCCCCACTGGAGAACGCGCTTCCGAGTCCAAAGCACTTTCTTGTCGTGCTAACGACATCATCGTAATTGGATCGATGTTGTGCTTCTCAGCATAGAAGTTGAACCACCAGCGATGCGCCACCGGGAAACGTAGCGGGATGTTATCCCACATTTGTGCTTCTATACTCGCGATAACAGTAAGATTGTGCCAACGCTTAGATGCTGCATAGGCTGCTAGCTGAGCTTTCTCATCTTTACCGACACTGCGGAGTAAGTGCGCCCATTCGCTCTTTGCTGCCGCAATCTTATCAGTTTTAATCAACTCATGGATTCGGGCCAACGACTTTTGGTACGGCTGTATGACTTTCTTGTCTAGCTTAACCGAGCTTGATGGATACTTGATTGACTGACCTATCGTATTGGCAGCAGCGACGCTGTAAAAGTTACGCTGGCCAACCAGTTTTGCTAAACGTTGCTTACCTGCGACTTCATTACCAAGCGCAATCTCACTACGTCCTAGCCAGTATTGCCACCGAAGAGTCGCTTGCTCTTGTTCATTCAGTACCGCAATCCACTTCTGTACCCCTTTCCAATCGCCATTTTGAATCGACAAACGAATGCGGCTTTCAATCAGAGGCAGATCTTGGCTGGTTTTGGTTTTGTCATCACGCCACTGAGCAAGTGAATCTGACTCAGTACGAATCAAACGAATCGCAATGTAATCGGCTAATGCTTGCGCTTTTTCTGAAGAGAACTTTTGTCCTTTCACTACCGCCGCATAAGCCTCTTGTGCCTGCTTGGTGTTCTTACGTGCAAGTTTCTCGAGTGCATATTCACTCTGAGCGCGATTGAAATCATTCGCAGGTTGCTTCTTGGCAAATGCAGCGACCGTTTCTGGCTTATCAAACAACGCTTTCATTGCTTTAGCTTGTTGCTTCGCTTTAGCCGATTCAGGCAGTTTTTGCAGGTAGCTAATCAAGCCACCATTGCGCGCATCAAACGCCAACAACATGCGTTGCAGAATCAATTCATCGGTACGCTCCCCCGCTTTTTCCCAAGCGGAGAACAACGGATCACACTCGTCGGCGATGCTCTTTCCACGCAACCACATATGCTCAGCGCCTTTAAATGCGGCGACTTGCTTACCTTGTTTTAATTGAGCAACGTAGAAAATACATTGGTAACGCTCGCCACTTGGCTCCACTTTCTGGAACTCGGTAATGGTTTTCCAATCTTTCTGACGATAAAGGTTATCTAAGTAAGGGGCGCGAATTCGACGTGAGAATGGAAAAGCCTCGTGGTCACTAATAAATTCGTCTACCTGTTGTGGAGACTTACTCGATAATTGCCTCAGAAACACCCGATAATCCACATAAGGGGTGAGTGGATAACTGGCGATTTTAGAACGGATAGACAAATAGCCATCGATGTCATTCTTGTCCAATAAATCTTGAGCTTGTTCATAAACTTGGCGCTGTTTTTCTAGGCTCAGCGCAGCGTTTGCTGACACACTTACCGCACATAAAGCGGCTGCGTAGCATACTCTTTTAGCCAATTCCGATACGTTGAATCTCATGTGCGTCATTTTCCCCAGACGTTTCTCACTTCATTTCTCACCACTGGTGAATACAGGCGTGGCAAGTCATAAAGCATATACATCTATTTACACCGTATTAAGTTCTTATTGTAAAGCGACTTGATGTAATAAATGTTGTACTCGTAAAACTTTAGAACCCTTTAAGGCAAATAGATTCCAGACAATTCATCCATCCTGATGAACAGTCAGTGTTTGCATTTAAGGTGAACAAGAAAAGTGTATACCCTAAAGTTGTGAGTTTCCGGTCAGCAATGAAGAAGAAATCACACGAGATGCTAATTTCTTGCAATCCGGTAACAAAACTCAAGGAGTTGGTATAAAATAGACGCTTTGAATGACAGTTAATTTAGGAACGATCGGCAATGGCTGAATACGTATATACCATGTCGCGGGTGAGCAAAATCGTGCCACCTAAGCGTCAAATTCTTAAAGACATCTCTCTAAGCTTCTTCCCAGGTGCAAAAATCGGTGTTCTAGGTCTGAACGGTGCGGGTAAATCAACTCTGCTACGTATCATGGCGGGTATCGATACTGATATCGATGGTGAAGCGCGTCCACAACCTGGCCTAAACGTAGGTTACCTACCTCAGGAGCCAGTACTAGACGAATCAAAAACGGTTCGTGAAATCGTTGAAGAAGCCGTTGCAGATGTTGCTGGCGCACTTAAGCGCTTGGATGCGGTATACGCTGCGTATGCAGAACCAGATGCAGACTTCGACGCACTAGCAAAAGAACAGGGTGAACTAGAAGCGCTAATCCAAGCGAAAGACGGTCACAACCTAGATAACGCGCTAGAGCGTGCTGCTGATGCACTTCGCCTTCCTGAATGGGATCAAAAGATCCAACACCTATCAGGTGGTGAGCGTCGCCGTGTGGCTATCTGTCGTCTTCTTCTTGAAAAACCAGACATGCTACTACTCGACGAACCAACCAACCACTTAGATGCGGAATCTGTTGCATGGCTAGAACGTTTTCTAGTTGATTACACTGGTACTGTAGTTGCGATTACCCACGACCGTTACTTCCTAGATAACGCAGCGGGTTGGATCCTAGAACTTGACCGTGGTGAAGGTATTCCATGGGAAGGTAACTACACCTCATGGCTAGAGCAAAAAGATGCGCGTCTACAACAAGAAGCGTCGCAAGAAAAAGCTCGTCAAAAGACCATCGAGAAAGAACTTGAATGGGTTCGTCAAAACCCTAAAGGTCGTCAGGCGAAATCTAAAGCACGTATGGCGCGCTTTGAAGAGCTACAAAACACTGACCACCAAAAACGTAACGAAACCAACGAACTGTTCATCCCGCCAGGTGAGCGTCTAGGTGATAAGGTAATCGAAGTGAATAACCTGACTAAGTCATTCGACGGTCGTGTTCTTATCGATGACCTATCGTTCAGCATGCCTAAGGGTGCAATCGTGGGCATCATCGGTGCCAACGGTGCAGGTAAATCGACTCTATTCAAGATGCTGAGCGGCACTGAGCAGCCAGACTCAGGTACGATTGAGCTAGGTGAAACAGTGAAATTGGCGTCTGTTGAGCAGTTCCGTGACTCAATGAACGACAAGAACACGGTATTCCAAGAGATTTCTGAAGGCGCTGACATCATCAAGATCAACAACTTCGAAATCCCAGCTCGTGCTTACTGTTCTCGCTTTAACTTTAAAGGCTCAGATCAACAGAAAGTGATCGGCGAGCTTTCTGGTGGTGAGCGTAACCGTGTACACCTTGCAAAGCTGCTTAAAGCTGGCGGCAACGTACTGTTACTCGATGAGCCAACCAACGACCTTGACGTTGAAACACTACGTGCACTAGAAGAAGCACTACTAGAGTTCCCTGGCTGTGCAATGGTTATCTCGCACGACCGTTGGTTCCTAGACCGTATTGCTACGCACATCATCGACTACCGCGATGAAGGCCAAGTTAACTTCTACGAAGGTAACTACAACGAGTACATGGAATGGCTGAAGAAGACCCTTGGTCCTGAAGCAGCTGAACCACACCGCATCAAATACAAGCGTGTATCGAAGTAATTTCGGTTATAAGGTGTGTGTGCGGTATATCACCTTGCGCTCACCTCTGCTTGTAATTCGTACAAAGGTCGCTATCATAGCGGCCTTTGTTGTATGTGTTGCATAAATAGCTCGAAGCACCTCTCAAGTAGGTCAAGAGCATGACCATTAGCCAACCCAACTCTGTAGCTATCTCGACATTTTAAGAACAAAAATCGAACAAATTTTGTACTATTTGATATAGTCTTTCACTTGTTTGAATACTTTACGAGAAAGCTCTATGACGGAGAGACGACGCTTTTCACGCATCATCTACCAAGTACCTGCTCTAATTGAGCAAGGAAACTTGGCAATGCAAGCTACGATTCCAGACCTTTCATTGCATGGCTTGTTATTAAAAGTTGAAGATGCAAAACCGTTGGATTCATTACTTCCGGTAGAAGTGGGGTTCTCATTTATCCAATCAGAACAGATGATGCAGCTAAGTGCTGGTATCGTTTCGATTGCAGGCAATGAGATTCGGCTAAAGATAAGCAACATAGACATCGAAAGTATTAGCCAACTAAAACGATTTATAGAATTGAATGTAGGCAATAACGAGCTTCTGAATCGAGAGTTAGAGCATCTTTCCGATTTAGGAGAAAAATAAATTGAGCGCCTACTTTAGTAACAATAACCATGTCTAAAAAAATCATCATGCATATCCCGACAAAAGACGGGAATCAGCAGTTTCATTTGGGTCGCCTTTCGATCCTAACCATCTGTGCATCCGTTGTTGCATTGCCCGCAGTCGTCGGCGGCGCATGGTATCTGAACCAAAAGCAAGTTCATGATACGCAAACCCTTAGTCAGACCATCGCTAAGCTTGAAAGTGAAAAAGCAGAGATCACTGCGCTTTACGAAGAACAATTGGATACCAACCACTCACTGTCTCAATCTCTGACAGACAAAAACAACCAGATTCAACTGCTAGGCAAGCGTGTATTCGACGTGGAGTCTGTATTGGGTCTTGCTGATGAAGAGTTAGTGGGTGAAGAGAATAACCTCGCGTTAGAGGAACGTATCGATGCTGCCGCTATTGACTCGGCCGTTCGAGCCACCATGTTCCGTTTGATTCCCAACGATAGCCCGATGACATATCAGCGCATCTCATCGCCATATGGCAGCCGAATTAATCCAATTTCGGGTAAACGTCATGTGCACACTGGCATCGACTTAACCTGTAAGCGTGGCGAAGAGATTCTTGCGCCAGCGGATGGTGTTGTAGAGACCGTACGTCCAAGTAATCGCGGCTACGGCAACTACCTAACGTTACGCCACTCGTTTGGTTTCTCAAGCTCGTTTGCCCACCTCAATAAGTTCAGTGTGAAAAGCGGTGAGTTTGTCAGTAAAGGCGATGTAATTGCGAAATGTGGTAACTCGGGTAACTCAACCGGCCCGCACCTGCATTACGAAGTACGCTTCCTAGGTCGCACATTAAACCCACGTTACCTAATGGACTGGACACCGGAGAACTTCAACTCCGTGTTTGAAAAAGAGAAGATGGTAAAATGGGGCCCATTGGTTCAGTTAATTGACAATGTCGTTCGTCTGCAAATCAATCTAACCAACTCTCCATACCGTGATACCAGCATCAGCACAGTATCAAGTGAAGACAACAGTGGCACATCGACCAACTGATTTTTAAAAGCCTTCAGAATAAAAAAGAGCAGCCCGAGAGCTGCTCTTTTTGTATTTAAAACTGGTACTTATCCACGGTGGATGTTGTCGTTCGCTTGTTTGAGTAAGTTCTGACTCTCATTCATAAATTGCTGCGAGTAATCACCAAACCAGTCACTCACTTGTTCGAAGCTTTCGACAAACTCAGCCTTATCTTTACTGTCTAAAACAGACAACGCTTCACCAAAGCGTTGGTGGAAACGCTTAATCATGTCGATGTTTTCTTGTGATGAAAGAATGATGTCACCGTAGAGGTTTGGGTCTTGGCCAAACAGACGCCCTACCATCGCTAGCTCCAAACGGTAAATCGGCGAGCTCAGCTTTAATAGTTGTTCAATGTTCGGATTCTCTTTGCTTAAGTGCATACCGTAAGCGAAAGAAGTGAAGTGGCGCAGCGCCTGAATCAGAGTCATGCCATGATCGTGCTCTTGCGCATCGATTTGGCACAAGCTTGCGCCCCAAATTCCAAATTGTTGCAATAGCCATTGGTATTGATCATTACCACGACCGTCACAGTAGACAATCACCTGCTTCGCTAGGCTCGGTACATCTGGGCCAAACATTGGGTGCAAACCAACAACTGGACCTTGGTGCACATTTAACATTGCTTGCAGCGGCTTAGACTTGATAGAAGTCAGATCACACAGAATGCAGTCTTTTGGCAGGTTACCAAGTTTTTCAATCACACCTTCTGTTAGATGAATCGGCACAGTAACCACAACCAGGCCCGCATCTTTTAGAATGTCATCCGCGTGATCCCAATCTTTGCTGCCCAGCACCTTTACTTGGTAACCAGAGAGTTTGAACATTCGGCCAAACAGACCACCTAACTGGCCATTACCACCAATAATGACCACTGAGCGCAATTCTGGGTTCAAACACTTAAAACCGGAATCTTTCTCGCTGGCATAAGACTCACGCATGGTTCGACGAAGAATGTCTTCAATCAGCTGTGGAGGAATCCCCATTTTTTCAGCTTCAGCTCGTCGTGACGCCAGCATGGCAGCCTCACGATCTGGGGCGTAAATTGGCAAACCGTGTTCGCTTTTTACTTCACCCACTTTCTCTACTAGTGCTAAACGTTGTGCCAGTAGCTCCAACATTTGCTTGTCGACCGCATCAATTTGATCGCGTAATGCGTTAAGTTCAACTGCCATTGATGTTCCTTAAATAAGTTCCGTTTTAGCCTTTAAGGCGATTCTCTAAGAAAGGCACCAGCTCTTCGTGTGCATGACGTAATAGTGCCTCAGTTGAATCCCAATTGATACATGCGTCAGTGATCGATACGCCGTATTTCATCTCTTCAAGTGCTAGGTCTGAAGATTGGTTACCTTCATTGATATGACTTTCAATCATCAAGCCGATGATTGACTTGTTACCTTCACGGATTTGGTGAATCACGTCTTCGGCAACCAATGGCTGACGACGGTAATCTTTACGTGAGTTTGCATGGCTACAATCCACCATCAATGAAGCATCAAGGCCAGACTTCGCCATCTCTTGCTCACACTCGTTAACCGATACTGAATCGTAGTTAGTTTGCTTGCCGCCGCGCAGAATCACGTGACCATTCGGGTTACCTTGCGTCGTTAGTAGCGCTACTTGGCCCTCACGGTTAATACCCATGAAACGGTGGCTAGAAGAGGCCGCTTGCATCGCGTTAACAGCGGTTGCTAGGCTACCATCCGTACCATTCTTGAAGCCAATCGGCATAGAAAGGCCGCTTGCCATCTCACGGTGTGTTTGTGACTCAGTCGTACGAGCACCGATCGCAGCCCAGCTAAAGGTATCCGCAAGGTATTGCGGGCTGATTGGGTCAAGGGCTTCTGTTGCTAGTGGGATTTCCATCTCAGCCAATTCAACCAGCAGCTCACGACCAACATGCAGACCATGTTCAATGTCGAAGCTGCCATCTAGGTGTGGGTCATTGATCAGGCCTTTCCAACCAACCGTGGTTCGAGGCTTCTCAAAGTAAACACGCATTACAATATACAGTTGGTCGCTTAGTTGTTCAGAAAGAGCTTTTAGACGCTTAGCGTAATCCTTCGCTGCCTCTACGTCATGGATAGAACATGGCCCACATACAACGAGTAGACGATGATCTTTCTTGTGAATGATGTCAGCGATAGTTTGACGAGACTCTTGAATAAAACGACGCGCTTTTTCACTTAGAGGAAGCTTCACTTTTAGCTCCTCTGGCGTGATCAGTACTTGTTCTTCGCTGATGTTGATGTTGCTCAATTCACTTCTTTGCATAACCTTGACCTGTATATTTTTATTTACACCCAACCAATTCCTTGGTGAGGAAACTAAGCTTTATCGACAAGATAACAGGCTAAAAAAGAATTACAACCGTACACAATAAAAAACATTTGGTGTAAATTTTAATTTACATCAAAGAAAAAGCCGAAGTACAGAGCACTTCGGCCTTAAATGGATGTTTTTGGAAGTTTACGTCTCACCCTGAACAAACCATTATTCAGGGGTGAGATGGTTAGCCAATCAATCGCTTCATAGCTTCAGAAGCGTCTTTCCACTCTTGCGAACGTTTTAGCTCACTTAGAGAAAAGCTTTGCTTTTTCAATAAGGCATCAGCTAGAGGAACAGAAGTAATTGGTAGATTATCAAGCACCTCAACTTGCGCATCGCGCTTGTTACAAACCAGCAGCATATCGCAGCCAGCGTTTAATGCTTGTGCGCCACGCTGAGCTGGGCCACCCATGATCGCAGCGCCCTCCATGGTCAAATCATCAGAGAAGATCAAACCTTTAAAGCCAAGCTGCTGGCGCAGGATTTGTTTTAGCCAATACTCAGATCCACTTGCTGGTTGGTCATCATAATTTGGGAAAATCACATGAGCAGGCATCATCGCGTCTAAGATGCCAGCATCGATTTGCGCTTTGAAGATCGCCATGTCTTGCTCAAAGATATCGCTACGCTCATCGTATGGTGTCTCTAGGTGTGAATCAGCAATCACACCACCATGGCCCGGGAAATGTTTGCCCGTCGTCGCCATACCGACACTCTTCATACCCTGCATATAAGCGGTGCTGTGACGTAAAATGGTGTCCAGATCCTCACCAAAGGCACGGCTGTCAATCGCTTTACACTGGTGACCTTTATCTAGTACTGGTGCGAAGCTTAGGTCGATGTCATGAGCAATCAACTCAGCAGCCATCAACCAACCGCCCAGGCGAGCCAGCTCTTCACTATTTTGGTGTTTGGCGTATTCGTCTGCCGCAGGAATCAGAGAAAAACCTTCACGGAAACGCTGAACGCGCCCGCCTTCTTGGTCAACACCAATCAAAATCGGACGTTTCGCCGCTTTGCGGATAGATTGGGTAAGAGCTTGAAGCTGCTTGCTGTCGTGGTAGTTACGCGTAAATAAAATCAAACCACCAACCGTTGGATGCTCCAAAATTTCTCTGTCTTCTGCAGTCAGTTCATAGCCTGCAACATCAACCCATAACGGTCCCATTTTTTCTCCTCAAAATCGGCTGAATATCTCGTATTCGATGAGGTTATTCGCTTCAGAATTGCTTTACAATAAGTGAATCGAAGAATTGACGGAATTGGCTGTGAATCTTAACAAACTGTATATCGGTGTGATGTCTGGAACCAGTATGGACGGTGTAGACACCGCACTGGTTGAAATTGAAGATAACCGTGTTCGCTTGCTCGCACGCGATGATTACCCAATGCCCGCTCATGTTAAGCAGACGCTACTGTCGGTTTGCACTGGGCAAGACACGAACCTTAAAGCCATTGGTGAGCTCGACCATCAACTTGGCCATCTGTTTGCCGATGCGGTTTTACAGCTACTGGATAAATCCGGCTATTCCGCTGAGCAAATCCGAGCCATTGGCAATCATGGGCAAACCGTGTTCCACCAGCCAACAGGCGATCTGCCCTTCACCACCCAACTGGGTGATGCCAACATCATTGCCGTTAAAACAGGCATTGATACCGTGGCGGATTTTCGTCGTAAAGACATGGCGTTAGGTGGCCAAGGCGCACCGCTCGTCCCAGCTTTCCATAAAAGTATTTTTTCCATGCAAAATTCCACCACCGTGGTACTTAACATCGGTGGAATTGCCAATATCTCGGTACTTCATCCTGAGCAGGCGGTGATTGGCTATGATACCGGCCCGGGCAACATGTTGATGGATACATGGTGCGAGCAGCATACCGGACAAAGCTTCGACAAAGACGCGCGTTTTGCTCTGCAAGGTAACACCGATGCCGCACTGCTCACTCAGCTCTTAGCAGAACCTTACCTCACCATGTCGGCGCCCAAGAGCACTGGTCGAGAGCTGTTCAATATCGATTGGCTGCATCATCAGTTAACTGACCACAATACCTCAACACAAGATGTACAACGCACGCTGTGTGAATACTCGGCGAAAACCATTGCAAGCGAAGTAGAGAAATTCACTTATGGCCAGCAGCCACAGCTGTTGGTGTGTGGAGGTGGTGCGAGAAACCCGCTACTGATGCAGCGTTTAGCGGAACTTCTGCCGCAGTGGCAAGTCGCAACAACGGATGATAAAGGTGTTGATGGTGACTATATGGAAGCCATGGCGTTTGCTTGGCTTGCTCAGCGACATATTGACGGGCTGCCAAGCAACTTACCTGAAGTGACTGGTGCGAGCCGTCTTGCTTCACTGGGTGTGCTCTATCCTAAAAACTAAATTCGTTGTGCCAGATACAGCGACAAAAAATCGAAATCAGTATTCAAAGGCTTAAACCACTATGACAAATGACGCGCTTATTGCTGCTCTTGCCCATCTTGTATCAGAGGGGCGCAACCCAGATACGATGGATATCGATTTATTACCCTCTCTAGACATTGTTCAGAGACTGAATCAGCAAGATAAACTCGTACCGCTTGCGGTGGAGAAAGTACTACCAGAAATCGCACTCGCGGTAGATAAGATCACCGACGCGTTTAAAGTCGGCGGTCGTCTGGTTTATATGGGTGCAGGCACCAGCGGTCGTTTAGGTGTGCTTGATGCATCGGAATGTCCACCAACATTTGGCGTATCTGACAAGATGGTGGTTGGTCTGATTGCGGGTGGCCCAGAGGCGATTTTAAAAGCGAAAGAAGGTGCGGAAGACTCGCCTGTTTTAGGTGAGCAAGACCTAAAAGATATCGAATTCACAAACCTGGATGTTGTCGTAGGCATCGCTGCAAGTGGCCGAACGCCTTATGTCATTGGTGGTTTGGAATACGCAAACGAGATCGGTGCAACCACAATAGCGCTATCTTGTAATCCAGATTCTCCAATCGCCGACATTGCCGACGTCGCAATTAGCCCTGTTGTTGGCCCTGAAGCATTGACAGGCTCAACACGTTTGAAATCAGGTACCGCGCAGAAACTGGTTCTGAACATGCTGACTACTGCCAGTATGATCCGTTTGGGTAAGAGTTACCAAAACCTGATGGTTGATGTGAAAGCAACCAACAATAAACTCGTTGCACGCGCCGCACGTATCGTGATGCAAGCGACCGATTGCAGCAAAGAACAAGCAACCGAAGTGCTAAAACAAACGGATTATGAAGTGAAGCTGGCGATCTTAATGATCCTCACCGATCTTGATATTGAATCTGCTCGCGCGCATCTCCATCACCAAGACGGTTTCTTACGTAAAGCGGTGGAAAGCCATCAGCCTAAATAGTGAAATGATAGAGTCCAAGCAAACAAAAAGGAGACCTCAAGGTCTCCTTTCTTATTCTGATATCAAGATTTAGTCTTCATACAACCATTCATCAAACTCTTGGTTAAGCTTGTCATTTGCTTTGCGTTTGATGTGATCGGGGTTCGTTATGTTCTTCACGTTATCCACTTTATTGGTGTACTTACGCGTGGTTTGGTTTACTTCACGCTTAACCTGATTCTCCACATAAGTGCCATCGGTGATCTCTTTGATATTGCGCTTAGTGTGGTTGATGGTGTTGGTAATACGATGCTTGTCATGATCGCACTTACGCTTCATCTTAATCGACTCTTTCAACACGTTGGTCGCACCAACCGTTAAGGGCAACAATGCTAATGCGACCAAAAAATACTTCTTCATGTTTTCACTTCTGATTGAATCTGATATCACCAGTACACCAAAGCAATAAAATTCAAATGTCAGAAGATTAACAGGGAAAATTGCCGTCTTGATTATGAAACAGAACTAGTTACTGTATTCGTTCCAACCACGTTGCCATTCCATACGGAATTTTTGTGCCCCAGGCGTTCCCTCACATACACCTTCATAATTCTGC
Organism: Vibrio campbellii CAIM 519 = NBRC 15631 = ATCC 25920; assembly: GCF_002163755.1. NCBI lineage: Bacteria > Pseudomonadati > Pseudomonadota > Gammaproteobacteria > Vibrionales > Vibrionaceae > Vibrio > Vibrio campbellii. The sequence goes on along the minus strand of NZ_CP015863.1, from coordinate 627,022 downwards.
CCAGACAGACCCATTTGGTAAGCGAAATCTGGATTACAGTATTCTGTTACACCTTCTAGGTAGCCTTGGTCGTAGTCACCTTGCTTAGCATTACCGAGCTGATTGAGCTCTTTCACCGTACGAGAGGTATGCCCTGCAATACCATCTTGATAACCGATCTGATACCAATCACCAGATTGCGCCAATTCTTCCGTGGTTACCGCACATCCAGCGAGTAAAGCCAGCGCCAAGCCTAACGTTGCCTTTTTCATGATTCTTCCTTAACTAGTTGTTTTCCCAACAAGCTTATCACTAAAGCCTGTGCTTTGCCGCTGCTGTGTCGATTTTGCCTGCGAGTTTCTCCTACAACCACTCACGGTACATAACGACCACTGAGTACCGAATTTCACCGCTTAACGGATATCCCGACCACTGAACAAACGATAAAACCACTTAATCCTTATATCGACCACTCGCTTCTCTATTCGACCACTCATCCACAGAGCGAATGCGCTTAACAAAAGGGGCGCATAAGATACATCCTGAGCTTAAAAAATTACCTACCTATTAAACCAAGGACAATTGCTATGATGTGGTTTCTAACCTGTGTCGCAGCCCTCATCGGCGGATACTTCATCTACGGCGCTTTCGTTGAGAAAGTTTTCGGTATCAATGAGAATCGCCAAACGCCTGCCCATACTAAAACGGACGGTGTTGACTACGTTCCAATGTCAACCAAACGTGTTTACCTTGTTCAGCTACTTAACATCGCTGGTGTTGGCCCTATCTTCGGTCCAATCATGGGTGCGCTATATGGCCCTGCGGCAATGCTGTGGATTGTTGTAGGTTGTATCTTCGCAGGTGCGGTACACGATTACTTCTCAGGCATGCTTTCTGTTCGTAACGGTGGTGCATCAGTACCAACAATTACGGGTCGCTACCTAGGTAATGGCGCAAAACACTTTATGAACATCTTTGCCATTGTCCTATTGCTTCTCGTTGGTGTGGTATTCGTATCAGCACCAGCAGGTATGATCACAAACCTAATCAACGACCAAACCAGCTTTAGCGTTAGCATGACAACCATGGTTGTGTTGATTTTCGCTTACTACATCATCGCGACAATTGTTCCTGTAGATAAAATCATCGGTCGTTTCTACCCATTGTTCGGCGCACTACTGATCTTCATGTCTGTGGGTCTAATGACTGCAGTTGCGTTCTCTAGCGAGCACACAGTAATGGGCGACTTCCAAGTAAGCGATATGTTCACTAACTTGAACCCGAACGATATGCCTCTATGGCCTGCGCTATTTATCACTATCGCATGTGGTGCTATCTCTGGCTTCCACGCAACTCAGTCACCACTGATGGCGCGTTGTATGGAAAATGAGAAGAACGGTCGCTTCGTATTCTACGGTGCAATGATTGGTGAAGGCGTTATCGCGCTTATCTGGTGTGCTATTGCTCTGTCTTTCTTCGGTACACTTGACGGTCTTGCAGAAGCTGTGAAAAACGGTGGTCCTGGTAACGTGGTATACAGCGCGTCATTTGGCCTACTGGGTGTATTCGGTGGTGTGATTGCTTTCCTTGGTGTTGTTATTCTGCCAATCACATCAGGTGACACTGCATTCCGCTCAAGCCGCCTGATTCTTGCTGAATACTTCGGTATGGAACAGAAAACACTGCGTAACCGTCTTCTAATGGCTGTACCACTGTTCGTTATCGGCGGCATCCTGACTCAAGTAGACTTCGGTATCATCTGGCGCTACTTCGGCTTCGCAAACCAAACAACAGCAGTAATGATGCTTTGGACTGCGTCGGCTTACCTACTACGCCACAACAAGCTGCACTGGATTACGACAGTACCAGCCGTATTCATGACAACCGTATGTGTGACTTTCATTCTAAACAACAGCACACTAGGTTTCGGTCTGCCAATGCAAATCTCGACTATCGCGGGCGTTCTATTCGCACTAGCGGCAGCAGGTTACGTTATCAAGATTTCTAAAGGCAAAGGCGAGACAGAACTGGCTGACGAAGAGAAACCGCAAACAGCCTCAGAAACTGCATAATGAATACCTTCGCTTGCTAACCGATTCATTATCAATGTCTGGATAAACCAAGAGCCTGCCCAACGCAGGCTCTTTTTGTTTCTCTTCGAAGATTTAATTCACTTACAATAAAAACATCATTTTTAGGTTAGGTTCGCTATGGAACTGGTCATCTCCCTTTTACAACAAATGTGTGTTTACTTAGTGTTGGCTTACATGCTGAGTAAAACGCCGATCATTTTGCCTCTGCTGAGCATCTCCTCTCGCCTCAGCCATCGGCTCATTTGTTACGTGCTCTTCTCTGGCTTTTGTATTCTTGGCACCTACTTCGGATTACAGATTAACGACGCCATCGCTAATACACGCGCTATCGGAGCAGTAATGGGTGGCCTGTTTGGTGGGCCTGTCGTTGGTTTCGCGGTGGGACTAACGGGCGGTATTCACCGTTACACCCTTGGTGGTTTTACGGATTTAGCCTGCGCTATTTCGACTACAGCAGAAGGCTTGATTGGTGGCTTGCTGCATGTTTACCTCATCAAGCGCAACAAAGGTGCAATGCTGTTTAATCCAAGCGTGGTATTCAGTGTGACTTTTGTAGCGGAAATCGTACAGATGATTCTGTTGCTCGCCGTAGCCAAACCTTTCGACCAAGCCTATGAGCTGGTTTCAGCGATTGCGGCTCCGATGATCATTGCTAACTCCGTTGGTGCTGCTCTGTTTATGAGTATTTTGCAAGATCGTAAAACCATTTTTGAAAAGTACTCAGCGACCTTTTCCCGCCGCGCATTGAGCATTGCCGATCGCTCGGTCGGTATTCTGAGTACTGGCTTTAACAGCGAAAACGCCGATAAGATTGCCCGTATTATTTATGAAGAAACAAAGGTCGGTGCGGTCGCTATTACCGACCAAGAGAAGATTCTGGCTTTCGTTGGTATCGGTGATGATCATCATAGGCCAAATACTCCTATTTCATCGCAAAGCACACTCGATTCAATGGAGAAGAATGACATCATCTACCTTGATGGTAGCGAGCGACCATATCAATGTTCATTGGCGCAAGACTGCAAATTGGGATCTGCGTTGATCATTCCTCTGCGTGCAGGTAAAGAGGTAGTTGGAACCATTAAACTCTATGAGCCAAAACGCAAACTGTTCTCTACTGCGAACATGTCAATGGCAGAAGGCATTGCTCAGCTTCTATCGAGCCAAATCTTGTATGGCGATTATCAGCAGCAGCAAACCCTATTAGCTCAGGCAGAAATCAAACTGTTGCACGCTCAGGTGAACCCACACTTTTTGTTTAATGCGCTGAATACTATCAGTGCTATTACTCGTCGAGATCCAGATAAGGCGCGAGAGCTGATCCAAAACTTGTCGCACTTCTTCCGCAGTAACTTAAAGCAGAACATCAATACCGTAACGCTAAAGGAAGAGTTGGCACACGTGAATTCCTACTTATCTATAGAAAAGGCACGCTTTACTGATCGCTTAGAAGTTGAAATTGATATTGAACCAAAGCTTTTGGATATCAAGCTGCCGAGCTTTACTCTTCAACCGCTCGTTGAGAACGCCATCAAGCATGGTATTTCCAATATGTTAGAAGGCGGCAAAGTGAAGATTTACAGCCAAGCTCACCCACAAGGTGCACTGATTACGGTAGAAGACAACGCGGGAAGCTATGAGCCACCAAAAGAGAATCATTCTGGTTTGGGGATGGAAATTGTCGATAAGCGCTTATCGAATCAATTTGGGCGTGATTCAGCGCTAAAAATTACCTCTCAGCAGCACCAATTTACTAAAATGAGTTTTATCATTCCCCACTCGCGATAAGTACAGTGAAAACGCACAAAGGTAGTCTTGGATGTTAACCGCACTCGTCATTGATGATGAACAATTTGCTCGTGAAGAGTTAGCAGAGCTATTGGATGAAACAGGCCAGATTGAGGTGATTGGCGACGCGTCAAACGCCATCATGGGGCTAAAGAAGATCAATGAACTCAAACCTGATGTGGTGTTTCTCGACATCCAAATGCCACAGGTGACGGGCATAGAGCTGTTGGGCATGTTAGACCCAGAGACCATGCCTTACGTGGTGTTTGTGACCGCCTACGATCAATACGCTATCCAAGCCTTTGAAGACAACGCGTTCGACTACTTACTCAAGCCCGTTGACCCATGCCGTTTGACAAAAACCGTCAAGCGCCTGAACAAAGTAATGAGTCAATCCGCGCTCACTCAGCAACTATCAGCCATCGCGCCCGAGAGCCTAGACCAGATACCTTGCATTGGACACAACCGCATTGTGATCATGGCAACCGAAACGGTTGAGTGCGCTTACAGTGACATCAGCGGAGTACATGTACGCTCCACCAGCCAAACCGCCAGCACACAGCTCACGCTAAAAACCTTGGAAGAGAAAACCCCATTGGTGCGTTGCCATCGACAGTATCTGGTCAGTATTAAAGCCATCAGCGAGATTAAGCTACTTGAAAACGGGCTGGCAGAAATCATCACCAAAACCGGCTTTGAGATCCCGGTGAGCCGTCGTTACCTAAAGGTGCTCAAGGAGCTGTTAGGTATCAGCAGCTAAGCTCAGGCTCTGATGAACTCGTGTAGCAATTCCCAATGAAAAAGGCGACCTTGTGGTCGCCTTTTGATGTTTGATTGGTCTTAATCGACTTGCTTAATTTGCAGTTCTTTTGGTACTTCGAAGAACATGTTCTCTTCACGACCAAGCACTTCATCTACTGCCTCAGCACCAACCAGTTCTTTGATGCGATCTAGGATTTGGTTTACCAACTCTTCTGGTGCAGATGCGCCGGCAGTCACACCGACTTTTACCTTACCCTCAAACCACTCTGGCTTGATGTCTTCTGGGCAGTCCGTTAAGTAGCCCGGAGTGCCTAGCTTTTCAGCCAACTCTTTTAAGCGAGTAGAGTTTGAAGAGTTCTTAGAACCCACAACGACCATCACATCAACATCAGCAGAGAGCTCACGCACAGCATCTTGACGGTTTTGCGTCGCGTAGCAGATATCATCTTTACGAGGACCTTGAATCTCTGGGAATACGCGGCGTAACTCTTCAATTACGTCTGCGGTTTCATCGACAGACAATGTTGTTTGGCTTACGTAGTGCAGATCCGATGGATCTTTTACGATCGATTTTAGCTTCTCAACATCGGCTGGCGTTTCCACAAGGTACATACCGCCCGTCTCGCTAGAGTACTGGCCCATTGTACCTTCCACTTCTGGGTGACCAGCATGACCAATCAGTACCACTTCCATATTTCGACGGCTCGCGCGCGCTACTTCCATGTGTACTTTGGTTACCAGCGGACACGTTGCATCGAATACTGTTAAATCACGAGACTTCGCTTCTTGGCGTACGGCTTGTGACACACCATGAGCGGAGAAAATCACAATGTTGTTGTCTGGCACTTCGTGCAATTCTTCAACGAAGATAGCACCACGCTGCTTTAGACCTTCAACCACAAAGCGGTTGTGTACCACTTCATGTCGAACATAGATTGGTGGCTGATACATCTCTAGCGCACGCTCTACGATGCTAATCGCGCGGTCAACACCAGCACAGAAACCACGTGGGTTAGCTAACAGGATTTTCATTTCATTGCTCATGGAAGTTATCTTTAATTTGGTTCGCTATTCTACTGACAAAATTTCGACTTCGAAAGTCACGTCTTGTCCCGCGAGTGGATGGTTGAAATCCACTGTCACTGAGTCGCCAGCAATCTCAGTAATGATGCCCGGGATTTCCATACCGTCTGGACCGCTGAATGCCATGATCGTGCCGACTTCAACTTCCGCTTCGCCAACAAATTTAGTGCGGTCCATATGGTGGATATGGTCTGGGTTCGGCATACCAAACGCATCAGCGGCTTTTAGTTCGATCGCCTTTTCTTCACCTACTTGTAAGCCTAGTAGGCATTGCTCAAAGTTCTCACTCAAACTGCCATCGCCCATCACGAATTTAGCAGGCTTACCCATATTGTGTGTGCTGTCTGCTACAGAGCCATCTTGCATTTTGATGGTAAAGTGCAGCGTTACTGCTGAATCTTGATTTATTGTTGTCACGTTACTGCTTCCTTGTTCTTGGGTTGTCCAGCGTTCTGTCTGATCACGTACTGTGATTGCTTTTTATTGTACGAAGATACGCGGATTGCGCTCCAACATAATAAAAAGCGTCGTTCGAATCAACGGACGACGCTTAGGGTTATTCGGTATATCGCAAAAGATTACTTGTTAGCATCCTTTTTGCGGAAGCCGTCAAGAATGATCATTGCCGCACCAATACAGATAGTCGTATCCGCTAGATTGAATGCTGGCCAGTGATAGCTGCCCCAGAAGAAGTCAAGGTAATCAACAACAAAGCCGTGAACCACACGGTCAAACACGTTGCCCACTGCACCACCAATAATCAATGCATAAGCGATGTTGTTCCATTTTTCTTTGGCTGGAAGCTTACTCATCCAGTAAGTCAAAAGACCTGTCACAACAAACGCGATACCAGTGAACAACCAGCGTTGCCAGCCCGCTTGATCGCTCAAGAAGCTGAATGCTGCACCGTAGTTATGAACATAAAGTAGGTTGAAGAATGGCAGCACCTCAATTCGGTTCGCCCATCCGTAGCCCATGTTGTCCATTACCACCAATTTGATGCCAATATCGGCAATAAATACCAGAATTGCTAACCATAGCCAGCGAACTCCAGATTGCTTTAACGTCAGTGCTTTTTCACTCATTACTTTACCTACAAACAGCCCCAGTAAATACTGGGGCTGTTAATTTTAAAAAAAGTTCAGTCGTTCTAGGCAATTACGCGAATTTACGTACTTCACCTTCGCCGTCAACGTTAGACACACAACGACCACAGATCTTCTCGTGACCTTCGATTGTGCCTACGTCTGGCGTGTGGTGCCAACAACGGTCACACTTCTCGCCTTCAGCTGCTGCTACTTCAACAAATAAGCCTTCGATATCCGTCGCTTGTGCAGCATCAGTCTTCTCACCTAGAGGCTTAACTTTCGCTGCAGATGTTAGTAGAACAAAGCGCAGTTCATCTTCTAGTTTGTTGATTTTCGCCGCTAGAGCGTCATCAGCAAATAGCGTCACTTCAGCTTGTAGTGCACCACCGATAGTTTTCTCTTTACGCGCATCTTCTAGAAGTTTGTTCACTGCACCACGAACCGCTTGGATCTCAGTCCAGAATTCGTTGTTCAGCTCTTCGCCTTCAGCAAGACCGAATAGACCATCGAACCACTCACCAGTGAATACGAACTTGTCGCGTTGACCAGGCATTTCGTTCCAGATTTCATCTGCAGTGAACGACATGATTGGCGCCATCCAACGAACTAGCGCTTCTACGATGTAGTAAAGTGCTGTCTGACAGCTACGTTGAGCGTTGCCGCCACGTTTTGCTGTGTACTGACGGTCTTTAATTACGTCTAGGTAGAAAGAGCCCATTTCGATTGAACAGAATTGCATTAGACGCTGAGTCACACCGTGAGTGTTGTACTCTTCGTATGCTTTAACAATCTCTTCTTGTGCTGCTAGTGCACGACCAACCGCCCAGCGATCTAGCGCAACCATCTCTTCAACAGGAACAATGTCTGTTTCAGGGTTGAAGCCGCTTAGGTTAGCAAGGAAGAAACGCGCTGTGTTACGGATACGACGGTACGCATCTGCGCTGCGTTTTAGGATTTCATCAGAAACCGCAACTTCACCAGTATAGTCTGTTGAAGCAACCCATAGACGAAGAATGTCAGCACCTAGCTTGTTAGTTACGTCTTTTGGCGCAACCACGTTACCGATAGATTTCGACATCTTACGACCGTGACCATCAACCACGAAACCGTGTGTCAGTACTTGTTTGTACGGCGCTTCGTCTTTCATCGCGATAGATGAAATTAGAGAAGACTGGAACCAACCGCGGTGTTGGTCAGAACCCTCTAGGTATAGGTCTGCACTGTTGCCGTTGTACTCTTCACGAGCATCAACAACAGAGAAGTGTGTAACACCTGAATCGAACCATACGTCTAGTGTATCTAGTACTTTTTCGTATTGGTCAGCGTCAGCACCTAGTAGTTCAGCTGCATCGACATCCCACCATGCTTGGATGCCTTTCTCTTCAACCAGCTTAGCGACTTTCTCGATCAGCTCTAGCGTGTTTGGATGAAGTTCTGCTGTTTCTTTATGAACGAACAGAGCAATTGGCACACCCCAAGTACGTTGACGAGAGATACACCACTCAGGGCGACCTTCGATCATACCTTCGATACGGCTTTGACCCCACTCAGGCATCCACTCAACATTCTTGATTGACTCTAGTGCTTTAGCACGTAGGCCAGCTTGGTCCATAGACACGAACCATTGTGGTGTTGCGCGGAAGATGATCGGAGTCTTATGACGCCAACAGTGTGGGTAGCTGTGCTCGTATGCGTGGTGGTGTAGTAGTGCACCTTTTTCTTTCAGTACTTCTACTACTGCATCGTTCGCTTTAAATACGTGCTGACCAGCAAATAGCTCAGTGTCTGGTAGGTAAACACCGTTTGAACCAACTGGGTTTGCTACTTCTAGGTTGTACTTATTACCAACCGCGAAGTCTTCTTGACCGTGACCAGGTGCAGTGTGAACAACACCAGTACCTGAATCAGTTGTAACGTGATCACCAAGGATCGCCGGTACAGTGAAATCGTAGAATGGGTGTTGGAATTGAGAAAGCTCTAGGTCCGCACCTTTAGCAAAGCCAAGGTTGTGGAAGTGCTCGATACCTGCACGGTCCATTACGTCTTTCGCTAGCTCAGCAGCAACGATGATACGCTCAGCGTTGTCGCCTTCTGTTTGGATAAGCACGTACTCTAGATCATCACGTAGACATACTGCGCGGTTTGCAGGCAGTGTCCATGGTGTTGTTGTCCAGATAACGATAGATATGTCACCTTGGCCTTCGTGACCTTCAGTTAGCTCAAACTTAGATAGCAGTGCCGCTTCGTCAGCCGCTTTGAAGCGAACGTCGATAGATGGCGATACTTTATCTTTGTACTCAACTTCTGCTTCAGCAAGAGCTGAACCACAGTCTGTACACCAGTGAACTGGTTTAAAACCTTTCAGTAGGTGACCTTTGCTTGCGATCTTACCAAGTGCACGGATGATGTTCGCTTCAGTTGCGAAGTCCATAGTGCGGTATGGCTTGTCCCACTCACCCATGATGCCAAGACGCTTGAAGCTCTCTTTTTGACCTTCAACTTGACCTGCAGCGTACTCGCGACATTTCTCGCGGAACTCAGCTGCCGTCACTTTTTGGCCTGGCTTGCCTACTTTCTTCTCTACCATCAATTCGATAGGTAGACCGTGGCAGTCCCAGCCTGGGATGTAAGGTGCGTCAAAACCTGAAAGTGTTTTGGATTTAATAATAATGTCTTTAAGAATCTTGTTTAGTGCGTGACCAATGTGAATGTCACCGTTCGCGTAAGGAGGGCCATCGTGCAGTACGAATGACTTTTTGCCTTTCTTAGCTTTACGGATTTCACCGTAAAGATCTTCTTTGTACCAACGCTTAAGCATTTCTGGCTCACGATTGGCCAGGTTGCCGCGCATTGGAAACCCTGTTTCAGGTAAGTTCAGGGTATCTTTATACTCACTCATCGATTCTTAATTCCGTTATATTGGGCGAAAATTAGACATTATGTTGCACGGTGGAATAAACCGCTCAACGCTTAAGCTGACGCAGCCACACCCTCGCTGCTTCAGCATCCAATTCGATTTGTTGTTTAAGTGCTTCAAACGACTCAAACTTTTGCTCATCTCTGAGTTTATGCAAAAGTTCCACTTCTAGCTGCTTGCCATATAAATTAGCGTGAAAGTCGAATAAGTGTACTTCTAACTGCTGGCGAACACCATTTACTGTTGGTCGTTGACCAATGTTAGCGACGCCACCCACTGGCTTATCTCCTAAGCCAAGCGCTTGAACAACATAAACTCCGGAAACCGGAGATACACAGCGTTTCAAAGGAATATTTGCAGTAGGGAACCCGATGGTTCGACCTAGCTTTCTTCCGTGTGAAACACGACCGGCAATGCTGTAATCTCTTCCCAGCATCTCTTGCGCGGAATGCAAATCATCACGAGCCAGCGCTTTACGGATAGCCGTGCTGCTCACTCGTAATTGCTGTAAACAAAAGCTTTGGGTACTGACAACTTCAAAGCCGTACTTTTCCCCTGCTTCTTGTAACATCGCAAAGTTACCAGTTCGGCCTTTGCCGAAACAGAAATCATCGCCGATGACAAGAAACTTAACACCCAATCGACCAACCAACAAGTCACGGATAAACTCTTCCGCCGTTAGGTCAGCAAAATGACGATTGAAGTTAACACACAGCAAACGATCGATGTCGAGCTTACTCAGCTGAACAAACTTATCACGCAGTCGCGTTAACCTCGCAGGTGCCTTATCTCGAGCAAACAGCTCCATCGGCTGAGGTTCAAAGGTCATCACAACCGAAGGCAACGAAAGTTTCTCCGCTTGTTCAGACACTTGCTGCAATACTTGTTGATGGCCTCTGTGTACGCCATCGAAATTGCCAATAGTCAGCACGCAGCCATGATGGCGCGACTTGATATTGTGAATGCCTCTAATCAGTTCCATTGGATACTGCTTTATGCCTCTGTTTTTACTTTGCACTGTGTGAAACTGACGGATTATATACCAATCAACCTTATTCTGTCCCAGCTTTTAAGTCTTTTAAACGTATGCCGAGTAAAAACACAACGGCTAGGTAAACGACAGCACCAAGTCCAACCAACATTCCTAGTACGCCACTGCGGTGAGCAAAGCTCCAACCCAACCACACAGACATGTCTTCAAGTTGCCATAAGATAGCCGCAACCATCGCTGCGCCAGCTATCACCAAACGTATAATAAAGAGGACAGTTCGCTTAGTGATTTGGTACACACCAGCAATATGCAAACCGCGGTAAAGCAATGCCATGTTTACAAAAGCAGAAAGCGCCGTTGCAATAGCAAGACCAACGTAACCGTAGAAGTATGCAAAGATCGCGTTGAAGACCATATTCGTCACCATCGCAATGATGCCGTACTTCACTGGCGTTTTAGTGTCTTGACGCGAGTAGTAACCCGGAGCGAGAACCTTAATCAGCATGAAGTTAAGCAGACCTGATGCATACGCTAATAATGAGAGCGAGGCTTGATGTACGTCTTGCGGAGAAAACTCACCACGCATAAACAACACCATCAACATTGGCTTTGCGAGTACCATCAAACCAAGCATTGCAGGAATACCTAGTAAGGTAACCATGCGTACGCCCCAATCCATCGTATGAGCAAAACCTTCACTGTGAGCATCTACGTGCTTACGTGATAATGCTGGGAGAATCACCGTGGCAATCGCAATACCAAATAGGCCAAGTGGGAACTCCAATAAGCGATCAGAGTAGTAAAGCCAACTGATAGAGCCTGTTTGCAAGAAGCTAGCAATAAAGGTGTCAAACAACAGGTTGATTTGGCTTACCGACACACCAAATAGAGCAGGAATCATAAGGGTGCGGATCTTCACCACGCCCGGATCGCGCCAGCCCCATTTAGGCTTAACCATCACTCCCGCTTTAATAAGGAAAGGAATTTGGAATAAGAATTGAACCAAGCCACCAAGAAGAACACCGATGGCAAGACCGATTTCTGGCTGCGATAGCTGCGGCGAGATAAACCATGCAGCCAAAATGATCATCACATTGAGGAAGACAGGGGTAAAAGAAGAAACCGCAAACTTACCTAACGTATTGAGGATAGCCCCCGAAAGCGCTACAAAAGTGATGAACCATAAATAAGGAAAGGTAATTTTGAGCATCACGCTGGCAAGTTCGAACTTCTCCGCCGCCGGGCCACCATGCATCCAGTCCAAGAACCAACCAAAGCCAAAAAGTGCCGTTACGACGCCAGAGCCTAAAACCCCAAGAATGGTAACAATAGAGACAATCACACCTAACGTACCAGCAGCACGGGCAATCAACTCTCGGGTTTTGTCCATATCCCCTTGGGCGTGGCTTTCGGTTAGTACTGGTACAAAAGCCTGAGAAAACGCGCCTTCAGCAAACAGACGACGTAAGAAATTAGGGATTTTATTGGCAAAGAAGAAGACGTCGGCACTCGCGCCGGCCCCCATCAAGTTTGCTACTACTACATCACGAACTAAACCTAGGACGCGCGAAATTAATGTCATGGCACTGACGATCATGCCAGACTTGAGCAGTCGTTTACTCACTGTAACCTCGGAATATCACCAAAAGATAGCCAACCCTATTCCTCTAAGCCTTTGAAAGCTACAAATGGGCGTTAAAAATATATCCATTTATTGTCAGATCTAGGCGGATAATTATTAGCAATGGTCTAAAAATGCTGTTAGAATCCCCGCCATCTTAACCGCGATGACCTTTGTTACCAAAATTTGTTTTGGTTTCGATTGGTTTTTGCACAAATCATTTGACATTTAGGCGCAAATGAGGGATATTCCTCGCCCTTAAATTGTCATAGAAATAAGTTTTTGGGAGTTAGACCCTTGGCAAATAGTAAATCTGCTAAGAAGCGCGCTATCCAAGCTGAGAAACGTCGTCAGCACAATGCTAGCCGTCGCTCAATGATGCGTACTTACATGAAGAAAACTGTTGCTGCTATCGAAGCAGGCGACAAAGAAGCTGCAACTGCTGCATTCGCTGCAGTTACACCTATCCTAGACCGTATGGCGACTAAAGGCCTTATTCACAAGAATAAAGCAGCTCGTCATAAGTCTCGTTTCACTGCACAAATCAAAGCTCTTTAATAGAGAATTGATTCCACAGTGAAGAAAAAACCGGCTCAAGCCGGTTTTTTTATATCTAAAATTTAGTGTTACTAAATTGAAAGCATAAAAAAAGCTGGCAATGCCAGCTTTTTCTCATTTGTGACCTGTCATCACGCGGTAGCTACCTCACAATAGAGACCATGAAGTGTTTGAATAAGCTCTTTCACTTGATCACTCTTTAATGTGTAGTAGACCGTTTGCGCTTCTTTTCGCGTTGCAACCAATTCATCGCGTCGAAGCCACGCTAAGTGCTGAGACAGTGCCGATTGACTCAACTCTAGTTTTGCGCAAAGCTCCCCGACCGAAAGCTCTTGATTATGCAGCATGCAAAGGATTTGTAGGCGTCTTTCATTTGCCATCGCTTTAAGCAACACGACAGCTTTGGCGGAGTTTTTCTCCATTTCTTGTAGATTCATGTGCTGTACCTCTAGCTACAACTTACTTTCCCCAACCCTGGCCAGTTTGTTGTGTTACAAAGATTTTATAATTTCGAGTTATAATTTTGTCGATAGTAATCTATTTATTTGCGCAACGAAACTTGTTCATTCAAACATTTGGCTAAAATCTGCATCACAAACGTTCTTTACTGCTGGATGTTGTATCATTCGCTCGGCAAAGATGACGTAATACTCTTCCTTCAAATCGTCAACATGCCCAATTAATTGCAAATTGCGATCGTCCTCAATCTCGGACATGTACACCGTCGGTGCTAAGAAAATGACATCATCGCGATATCGAGCAAAGGCCTTCATTAACGCCACATCATCAAATTCACCCAACACATCTGGTTGCAATCCTTGACGATCAAACCACTGCAGTACTTTTCGCCCCATTGCCGTTCGGCTTGCTGGGATAAGTAGCTTTTTCTTCTCTAGGATTTCGGGGAACTTGACGTCTGGAATTTCTGACGAAGCAAAAAAGCTCATGCTGCTTTCACCAAGCTTTTTACTATATAGACCAGGGCTTTGCGTCGAATCTACTGGGCAGTCAGAAAGAATCATATCCAACTTGTGTTGCGATAAACGCTCTAGCAACAGTTCGTGAGTCGATTCATAACAACGTAAGTGAATACTGTTATCCTCTGGAACCGTGGTCATCAGCACTTTACTGACGAGACGTTTAGAGAGGGCATCGGCAACGCCGACTTCGAATAGGATATTGGAGTGTTGGCTATAGTTGACGATATCGAGCATTTCGTAGCTCAACCCAAACATGCGATCTGCGTACTTAAATACCAGCTGTCCAAGCTCTGTTGGCTCTACCGTACGACCATTACGTTTGGTCAACTTCCCCTTCATACGGTCTTCAAGTGCTTTAATCTGCCCTGTCACAGTTTGTGGCGTCAGGAATAATGCATCGGCAGCTTTTGTTACCGAGCCTTGTTTACACACCATCCAGAAGTAATAAAGGTGGTTATAGTTTAAGTGCGACATAGCCATTCCCTAGAAAGAAGATGACACTTTTTATATCAAATGTGACAACGACAAACAATAACCTCGACAAAACCTACACAAACATAAGAAAACAATAGTTTTACCGAAAATATCATATTCATACTGTCATAAAACTTGAAGCAAAACGCACTTTTTTAATCTGCTCTTAAAACTTATCAACAAAACAAAAGTGAAATTAAATCGTATAAAATCAATAATTTAATTTCATGTGAATTTTTCTTCACAGATAACTATCAAAAAGAATAATAAAAATTCTCCATAGAAACTGAACTGTCATATTACTGAAATATTTCATCTCTAACATCGCCCTCAGTTTCAACAACAGACCAAATAAACGAACTGAAAGGTCCACGGAGAAAATTATGATGAACCAAGCTACTTCTACAGCAGCACCAATCTCGAGCACGACTCGCTGGTTACGCTGGGCTAACTTGGCATTCATGTTGTATCTGCTTCTTCTAGCAGTATCTATGGTTGGTAGCGGCTTCAAATGGGCAACTGGCGATCAAGCTAAAGTACTCTTTGAATTTGCGTCTCACCCAGTCGCTGGTCTAATGATCGGTTTGGTAGCTACGGCACTGATCCAGTCTTCCAGTACCGTAACTTCTATTATTGTGGGCTTGGTTGCAGGTGGTCTACCTGTAGAAACCGCTATCCCTATGGTAATGGGTGCTAACATCGGTACAACCGTAACAAATACACTTGTTTCGCTTGGTCACGTTCGTTGTAAAGACGAATTCAAACGTGCATTCGCAAGCGCAACAATCCACGACTTCTTTAACCTACTTGCAGTACTGATCTTCCTACCATTGGAAATGATGTTCGGCATCCTAGAGAAAATCTCTCACTGGTTGGTATCGCCATTGCTAAATACAGGTGATATGAGCATGAAAGGCTTTGATTTCATCAAACCAATCACTAAACCAGTAGTAAGTGCAATCAAAGAGCCACTAGCAACATTTGGCGACACTATGGGTGGCGTAGCGCTAATCGCTCTAGGTATCGGTACTATCTTCGTAGCTATCACGGTTATGGGTAAGCTAATGAAGAGCCTAATGGTTGGTCGTGCACGTGACATCCTTAAGAACGCAATCGGTCGTGGTCCTATCCACGGTATCGTATCGGGCTCTGTAGTTACTGTTCTTGTTCAGTCTTCTTCTACGACAACAAGTCTAATGGTTCCACTAGTAGGCTCTGGTGTTCTAAAAGTACGTGACATCTACCCATTCACTCTAGGTGCAAACATCGGTACATGTATCACGGCTCTACTAGCAGCAACAGCGGTATCTGGCGAGTTCGCAGTATTCGCACTGCAAATTGCACTAGTACACCTAACGTTCAACATTCTGGCGACATTGTTCATCTTCGGTATCCCGTTCCTACGTGAGATTCCAGTGAAATGTGCAGAAGTGATTTCAGAACTAGCTATTAAGAATAAAGCGGTTGTAGCAGGTTACCTACTGGCAGTATTCATCGTGCTACCAGGCTCTATCCTTGCTCTGACAGCATAATAATAAGATTACCATCGCTTATTTGAGGCTCCACTTCGGTGGGGCCTTTTTTCGTTTTGGGGAAGCGAAAACGGGCTCGCCCTATGGAACGCTACGCTTCGGGATAAGGGATAAGGGATAAGGGATAAGGGATAAGACTCGATTATATCCACCTAGGACGGTAAGTTCTGTCAATACTCTCTAACCTTCACTGAGCTTCCAGCGCCACACTCTCGCTACCTACAGCAAAGTGCTTTCATTTCTTAATCACGCAGTAAACTGTGGTAAAAGAGATTACCGACAACGCTCCTTCGTCGCTTTCGGGAATGACACCGTTTAATTTCAGAGTGCTTGAACGTCATCCTCAAGAGCGAGGCGCGAGTGAGTTGGGGAGCTTTTATTCCCTATCACATCTCAGAGCGAAGCGTTCCACAGGGCGAAGCCCGTTCCCCCCTATTCCCACCCTCCGGGCATAAAAAAACCGCCCATAAAGGCGGCTTAGAAACTCAATATACTCGTTAAACTGAGAACGGGTACTGAATTGGGTCGTGATGCTCGTAGCCTTCCACCCAGAAGTCATCTAGGGTTACCCATGTTTCTAAATCTTCTAGAGATTTGATTTCTGGGTTAATGTGGAAGGTTGCCGCTTTTAGTGGCTCACGCTTCAACTGGATGTCACGCATTGGCGCAAGCTGATCTTCGTAGATGTGTGCGTTAACAATCTTATGGTAAGCCTGACCAGGTTTCTTACCTGTGATTTGCGCCATGATTGCCAAGAACACATACACTTGAACCATATTGAAGTTCAGACCCAGCGGAACGTCACAAGAGCGCTGCGTGCTGTTTAGGTATAGCGTGTCACCTAACAGTGAGAAGTGGTGGCTGTACATACATGGACGCAAACACCCCATATGGAACTCACCCGGGTTGTAGAAGTTTAGGATTTCACCACGGTCATCAACACCGCGCGTCAAATCATCCACAATCTTACGCAACTGGTCGACATGACCGCCATCTGGCTTCGCCCATGAACGACCTTGAACGCCGTATACGCGTCCCATGTCGTCTTCGCCCTTACGGAATGGGTTGTTCAACCATGCTTCATTTAGGTTTGCGTTCGCATCCCATGTTTTCGTACCTAGCTTACGGAAATCTTCAGCGTTGTCGTAGCCACGAATATAACCAAGTAGCTCAGCAACTGCCGCTTTCCAAAAGCTCTTACGTGTCGTTACTAATGGGAATTGGTTGTTAGCAACATCGTAGGTCAAGTCTGCGTTGATCACCGTTAGGCAACGTTTGCCTGTACGTTCGTTTTCAACCCAAGAGCCTTGGTCAACGATACGCTGACACAAATCTAAATACTGTTTCACACCAATTCCTTACTTCGTTTCTGCTTGGACTTTGTCTTGGTAAAGACCACGTTTGTACGCCCAAACCATCATAAGGATACCCAGAATGATCATCGGTGAAGATAGGATTTGTCCCATCGAAATGTAACCACCAAATAGACCAAGCTGTGCATCCGGTTCGCGAACAAACTCAACTAGGAAACGGAATGTACCATATCCAGCTAAAAATAGCCCTGATACCGCGCCTAAAGGACGAGGCTTTTTGATAAACCAGTTAAGGATAAAGAACAGCACAATACCTTCTAGGAACATCTCATAAAGCTGAGATGGGTGACGAGGCAATGGGCCACCGTTCGGGAAGATGATCGCCCATGGCACATCCGTTACACGTCCCCAAAGTTCGCTGTTCATGAAGTTACCCATACGCCCCATACCAAGGCCAAATGGTACTAACGGCGCGACAAAGTCCGCCACACCAAAGAAAGTGCGACCATTCTTATGTGCGTACCAGAACATGGCGGTGATAACACCTAGCAAGCCACCGTGGAATGACATGCCGCCAGTCCAGACTTTGAATAGGTATAGAGGATCGGCTAAGAACAAATCAAAGTTGTAGAAAATAACGTAACCAACACGACCACCAATCACTACCCCAAGGAAACCCGCGAACAACAAGTCAGAAACTTGCTCACGCGTCCAACCACTACCCGGCTTATCTGCGCGACGATTTGCCAACCATAGTGCGAACATAAAGCCGACTAGGTACATCAAACCGTACCAACGAACAGAAACAGGACCAATAGAGACTAAAACCGGATCAATATTGGGAAATTCTAAATATCCCTGAGACATAACTCATTCTCTTCTTATTACTAATAAAACAGGTGGACTTTACAGCAGCATGGTCGCTGCAACAAACATCAAGAACACGGCAAAGATCTTCTTCAAGACCGCCGTAGGAAGGTTGGTTGCCATCTTCGCGCCGACTTTCGTCGTGAGCATCGACGTCATCGCAATCGCCGCTAAAGCTGGCAGATAAACATAACCCACACTGTAGTCAGGTAGCCCTTCTACTTTGTAGCCATGTAAGATAAATCCAATCATGCCTGAAATCGCAATCACGCAGCCACACACGGATGAGGAGCCAACCGCTTTACGCATTTCAATACCATGCTTGTTTAAGAAAGGCACTGACAGTGAACCACCACCAATACCAGCAAGACTCGATACCACACCAATTCCCGTTCCGTACATCATAGTGACCGGACTACTTGGCATTGGCTTCTCGCTTTTCGTCTTAATTGAGCGAAACATTTGTACAGCTAGACACAGCACAATCACCCCAAAAACTTTCGGTAAGTAATGCGTTGGGATCCACTCGGCGATATTGGCACCAACAAAACCGCCAATCACCACGCCAGGCATCAGCCATTTGACGACGAACATATCGACGTTGCCAAGCTTAAGGTGGTTAAGTGCAGAAGAACCAGAGGTCACGATGATACTCGCCAATGACGTTGCTAACGCCATGTGCATGCTAATTTCAGGAGAGATACCAGCAAGAGGAAGAAGGTAAAGTAGCGCAGGTACGACAATCAGTCCGCCCCCGATACCAAGAAGCCCCGCCATCACGCCTACGAAAGCGCCTAGCGCGAGCAATAATATAAATAAAGAGATGGTCACTGTTACCTACTTCTTACCTGCACGAATAAAGCCGGCAAAGCCTTGCTGGATAAAGAAATCATGCATCATTTGATGAATTTCTTGCCCGTAAGAGCATGACATGGCTTTTTCGACGAGTTTTTCGAGTTCTTTTTGTTGGCTATGACGAATCAAATATTTCACCTTAGCCACGTTCGAGGTGTTCATACTCAAACTGTTGTAGCCTAAGCCCAACAGGAGCAACGCACCAAATGGATCACCAGCTAGCTCACCACAAATACACACAGGCACTTGATATTGGTGGCAAACATCGTGAATTTGTTTTAACGCTAACAACACCGCGGGATGCATGGATTCATAGACATCCGCAACACGTGAATTGTTCCGATCGACAGCCAACAAATATTGCGTTAAGTCGTTGGTACCGACAGAAACGAAGTCAACACGGTGAGCGATAGCTGGCAGCAAGTACACCATTGAAGGCACTTCGATCATCACTCCAACCTTCGGAGCTTGAATTCGCTCATCCAGCAACACCACCTCGCTGTAGGCTTGATTAATCAGTGCGACGGCGTCGTCGAACTCTTTAATGCCTGACACCATTGGCAATAAAATGCTCAAGTTGCCACTTTCCGCACTCGCCCTTAGCATCGCTCTCAATTGGATCAAAAAGATGTCTGGGTGATCCAAAGTAAAACGAATACCACGCCAGCCTAAAAATGGGTTGTCTTCATCAATAGGCAAATACGGCAATGGTTTATCACCACCGATATCTAGGGTACGCATTACAACGCGTTGATTCGGGTAACTGTTCAGAATCGCTTGGTACTGATGATACTGCTCATCTTCTGACGGAAAGTGATGCTGAAGTAAAAAAGCGATTTCCGTTCGATACAAACCAACGCCATCAACACCGGAGTTGATCGCGATATTGCTATCGGCACTCAAACCCGCGTTGAGCATTACTTCAACATGGCAATCATCTTGCGTGATCGCAGGCAGTGCTGAGTCTTTGTTCACCATGGCGAACAATTCAGACTCTTCACTAACAAGGCTACGATACTCGCGCAGAAGCTGCCTGTTCGGTTCTAAATAAATCTCACCAGTGTACCCATCAACAATGCCGTTCTTACCATTTACGACGCTGGTGTTGATGTTCGCGCCCATGATGGCAGGAACACCCAATGCACGTGAGAGAATCGCAGCGTGAGAGTTTGCAGCACCTTCCAATGACACCACAGCCAACAGATGTTGTTTTGGAATCGACGCTAATAACGTGGCCGTAAGTTCATTGGCAACCAAGATCACCGGACGATCAATCGAGGCATGCTCTTGCTCACTGTTGTGCAAGAAATACAGCAGACGTTGCCCTAACTCTCGAATATCTTGCGCGCGCTCACGCAGGTACACGTCAGACATACGCGCAAAGCGGTTCGAGTAGGTTTCAACAACTTGACGTAACGCCCAGTCAGCACGATCGCCCTTTTCAATCTGCTTCTTCAGATCGCCACGCAGCATTGGATCATTGAGTAAGTGAGTAAAAAGGTCGAAGATCGCCAAGGCGTCTTTATTGATTTCACTGTCGAACTTCTTGCGCATACGACGAAAATCACTCAGCGCCCTTTCCACCGCGACCGCAAGCAGTTCATGTTCTCGTTCTTTATCTAAGGCAGAGGCAGGGAAAACATCGCTCAAATTAGGCTGGGTATTGTCAAACCAAAACTCACCTATCGCGACCCCCGTTGAAGCTGGTAGCCCTTTAATCACCGTTGGTTTAGAGGCAAGTTGCCAATGACCGAGATTTTGCGCATGGGCAATCAGTATTGCAATCTGAGCGGACAAGGTAACAAGGAAAGACTCTTCCATCTCACTGAACAAACGCGGCGTTTTCTGCTGGATAACCAACACACCTAATACTTGCTTACGATGGATGATTGGGGTACCAAGAAAAGAGTGGTAAACCTGCTCACCCAATTGAGGAAAGAATTTGAAATCAGGGTGAGTGGAAGCCTCAGCCAAGTTTAACGGTTCTGCACTGCGCTTCACCAAACCGACCAAGCCCTCATTGAAGTTGATATGGATGCTATCGCCTTCAAAAGTAAGGCCTTGAGTTGCCATTAACTCAAGGCGCTGCATTTCTTCATTAGCAAGGTAAATAGTACAACACTCAGTGCATAGGGCGGCGCAAGTCTCTTTTACCAATATGTCGAGTGCCAGATGCACGTCATCGACTCTGGAGACTTTTTCAACTATTTCCCTTAGCTGACTGAGCATGTTAATCCTCTATCTACGTTGCTTTTTTCTTTTCCCTTTCGTCTTGCGCTCTCGAAAAGGCATGGCTAAAGATGCAAACTCTTTCATTGCTCGACGGTATACGTCACGCTTGAAAGAAACAACTTGCCTAACTGGATACCAGTAGCTTACCCAGCGCCAACCATCAAATTCAGGGGATTTCCCACGCTGCATATTAATGCGGGATTCATCGCATTCTAATCGCAGCAGAAACCATTTCTGTTTTTGGCCGATACAAACAGGCTTGGAGTCCCAACGCACCAATCGCTTTGGTAGCTTATATCTTAACCAATGACGACTTGTTGCGATGATCTTAACGTCTTTTTTCGTCAGACCGACTTCTTCATATAACTCCCTGAACATGGCTTGTTCAGGTGTTTCACCTTCGTCAATCCCACCTTGTGGAAATTGCCATGAGTGTTGCCCGTATCGTTTAGCCCAGAAGACCTGACCATGGTTATTACATATCACAATACCAACATTGAGTCGGTAACCATCGCCATCTATCACTGGCTAACCTCTATGAATAATTTTTTATTACCGTGATTTTTCCACATATCCCCATTACTAGCAAACTTACTGATGTGATATGAGCAAGATTTATTAGCTTTTGGCCAATTTTGGATATCTTTTGAGCAGACATTATTTTATCAACACAAGATTGAGACATAGCCCACATTTATTCACCTTTTCTGTGAATAACTTTGTGAAGAAAACGCTATCAACAAAGAATTTTGTTCAAAACCATCACAAGAGCCAATTTCAATAATGACAACAAAAAAACAGTAAATTATTGATAATAAATACATATATTTAGATTTTTTTGAATTAATGATCTTACTTTTCTTGATGATCTTTTCACCAAACACAGATCGGTCAAAGATCGCACAATCGGTTATTTATCCACATTGGACAGGTAGGACTTCATGACATCTCAATAAAATCAAGCCTCAATCATGTCTTAAACCCCTGTTTATTCATCCACCCCACATAGAGATCCTATTGGTCACTTCCTAATCTGTGGATAAGTTATGGATTGATCATTCTTAATTCAGCTCGATGAAATCTTCGACAGAGGATTTTATTTAAATTTGTTAGACTAGACGTTTTCCAATACCACCTTGTCATCATGAAACCAGAACCACAATCCGAAGCTGAACTGATGGAACGCGCGCAAGACATTGCTGGCTTAAGCTTTGCCGAGCTCGCTGAGGAAGCTGGCATGACCGTTCCTGCAAACTTGAAACGCGATAAAGGTTGGGTCGGTCAATTACTCGAATGGCACCTGGGTGCCCCAGCCGGCAGCAAGCCTCAGCAAGATTTCGCCAAACTTGGGATAGAACTAAAGAGCATTCCAATCGGGTATTCTGGCAAACCTTTAGAGACTACCTTTGTCTCTGTTGCCCCACTGACTGGCGTGCAAGGTTTAACATGGGAAACCAGCCATGTACGCAATAAACTATCCCGTGTGCTTTGGGTACCAGTAGAAGGTGAACGTGAGATTCCGTTGGCTGAGCGCCGTGTCGGCAGCCCGTTGATTTGGTCGCCAGATCAAGAAGAAGAGCAGATTCTGAAAAATGATTGGGAAGAATTGATGGAATTGATCGTACTAGGTAAGTTTGATCAAATTTCCGCCAGACACGGAGAAGCACTGCACTTACGTCCGAAAGCTGCAAACGCGAAAGCTTTAACGGAAGCGTACAGTTCGAACGGAAAACCGATCAAAACCCTGCCTCGTGGTTTCTATCTCAGGACACAGTTTACTGAGCAGATCCTACTGAAGCATTATATTAACGCCCAATCAGAGTGATTAATGCGTTACCAGTGACAGTTCAATGTCACAGTAAGAGGCTGCGCCATCGCTACCAAATTCATCGTAAGCGTTGTGCAGTCTCAAGTAAGCTTTATCAATCCCTAACCTAAGCAGTTCCTCTTTTACCAAATCTAACGACCCAAAATGAATCGGATCCTCGCCATCTTTGATTGGCTCTAGTTGGTGTTTGTACTCCACTGCTAATAGATAGTCAGAGACATCAGAACAACCTATCACAAAGACCTTCGGTGTTTTGTAAGAGTCCTTGTGGTGGCCATGCAACCACATGTCGAGTTGATGCTTCTGCATAATTCACCTCCTTCACAAGATCCTTTAAGTCTAGTTAGCGTATTGATAAGTTTCGAGTTAACGACAAAGAGAAACCTAAATCATTTGCGACCACGACTAAAAATCCCCTATATTGGAATGACTTATTCAGTCGGTAACTCTTCAAGGATGTGAAATGCAATATACAAAACTACCGCACTCATCACTCGAGATCAGTAAGATCTGCCTTGGCACTATGACGTTTGGTGAGCAAAATACCGAACAAGAAGCGTTTCAACAGCTCGACTTTGCCCTCGATCATGGGGTGAATTTCATCGATACTGCCGAGATGTATCCCGTTCCGCCGAAAGCTGAGACACAAGGACTCACTGAGCAATACATAGGTAATTGGCTAGCGAAAAGCGGTAAGCGTGAGAAAGTCGTATTGGCAACAAAGGTCGCAGGTCCACGCAACGTTCCCTACATTCGTGAGAACATGAGCTTAAACCGCCGACATATCCATACCGCGATTGATGACAGCCTTAAACGCCTACAAACGGATTATGTCGATCTATACCAACTGCACTGGCCACAACGTCAAACCAACTGCTTTGGACAGCTCAACTACCCTTACCCAGATAAGCAAGAAGAAGTCACGCTGATCGAAACACTTGAAGCACTGACTGAGTTAGTCAAAGCGGGCAAAATACGTTACATCGGAGTATCGAACGAAACCCCATGGGGCGTGATGTCACTACTGCGTTTGGCAGAGAAACATGATCTGCCGAGAATCGTTTCCATCCAAAACCCATATAACCTATTAAACCGCAGCTTCGAAGTTGGTTTGTCTGAAATCAGCCACTACGAAGGCGTTCAGCTACTGGCTTATTCGCCGCTGGCATTTGGTTGTTTGAGTGGTAAATACCTAAACGGAGCGAAACCTGAAGGCGCACGTTGCACCATTTGGGAGCGCTTTGCTCGCTACTTCACACCGCAAGGCGTAAAAGCGACAGAAGCGTATGTAAACCTAGCCCGTGACTACGGTTTAGATCCTGCGCAAATGGCGCTGGCATTTGTCAATCAACGCCCATTTGTGGCTTCCAACATCATTGGCGCAACTAACCTAAAACAGCTCAAATCAAATATCGACAGTATCGATGTTCATTTAAGTGAAGAATTGCTCAATGACATCCAAGCGATTGGCACCACTTACTCAAACCCGTGCCCGTAGCATTTGATTTCCCAATGGACCAAAAACAAAGAGGCTGACCACAATGGTCAGCCTCTTTGCATCAGTGAGTTAAACCCAAGTTGAACCGAATATATGTGAGTGACAGTTCCACTTGGGTTACTGATTACGTTGGTATTCGCGCAGTTAAAACACGGCGAAGATGACGAACTCGGCGTTCAACTTTGACAGCATCAGGCACACTGACATGATTTGTACGACCTTCTTTATCTAAGCCAATATCTTTTAACAAGTGCTCATTTGTCCAAGGGATTTGATGAGCATTACGGCGAACCATACGTTGCCATTGCTTTTCTTCACGTTTCAAATCAGCTTTCAAAAGCACGGTGGCCAATTTCAAATAGATAGAGTGACGCATAATTTTTCTCCAAATAGCGATAGATAATCGACTGGGAAAAATAGTGGGCTAATTACACAGAGAGATTCTGTCGAGACTAAGCCGCTACTTTTCCGCAGCCTAGAAATAAGAGGTAGGTTACGGATTAATTTAATCTAATGAGCCAGTGGCGTCTTGTTTGATCGCTTCGAAGGTTGAGCGAACATCAGACATACGATCAGCGCAAGCAGTGGTGTTAACAACGTAATGTTTCATCTTGCGCCTCCTAGCTAAAAAATTAATCCGTGATTGATGTGGTATAACTCATTGAGTTACGGTTGAATTGTAAGCAACAGAGGATATTTATCAAACCATTTTTGTATTTTTGCTTAAAAACAAACCATTAGCCTAAAATCAGGTTGCATATGGTTTTTTGAATAACATATTCAACTAAGGAATATATAAAAACTCGAGTTTTATAAATACTCAGCATTTACGCACAAAAAAGGAGCGACATTCCGCTCCTCTAATCTTGCTTCCAGATAGACGGTTTATACCGTCTGCTCTGAAATCAAGTTGTGTTTGTTCAGTAATCGATACATGGTAGCACGCGATACACCAAGCTCTTTTGCGGCATTCGATACCTGACCAGAGTGAGACTCCAACACCACCAGCAATGCATCTCGTTCGCTCTTCTCACGAATCGACTTCAGACTGCGTTTTGAGTCATTACGTTGAGGCAAGTCTAGTTGATGCTCTTCAATCATGACGCTATCAGACATCAGAACTGCGCGTTTCACTTGGTTCATCAACTCACGGACGTTACCTGGCCAGAAGTAACGCGTCAGCGCTTTCAAAGTGCCTTCCGAGAAGCTCTTTGCCTGTGAGTTGTACTCTTTTGAGAATTCCTGCAGGTAGAAACGCGCCAACAAAGCGATGTCACTAGCACGCTCTTTCAAGCTTGGAACGTTGATACGTAGTACGTTGATGTAATGGTAAAGTTCTTCATTGAAGTCACCATCGATTAGCGCTTTCTCAACGTCGGATGAGTTCGCAGCCAGAACACGCACATTAACGTTTTTAGCGCCATCGCGAGTCTCAATCGTGCCTTCTTGCAAGAAGCGCAAGAGATTCATCTGCTGCTCTTTCGAAATCGTTAAGATGTCATTGAAAAGGACGGTACCGCCATCGGCTTGCTCAAGTAGGCTTGGCCCCATCTCTTCATCGGCATCAATACCAAACACTTCCGCTTGGAAACGTTGCTCGTTGAGTGCACGACAGTTGATTGACAAAAATGGCTTGTGAGAGCGTGAAGAGACTTTATGAATCGCACGTGCAACGGCCTCTTTACCTGTACCGCTTTCGCCGTAGATAAGAATACTCACATCCGTTGGACCAATGCGTTTCACTTGATCACGCAGGCGCTTCATTGGGATAGATTCACCAATCAACCCCATGTCTAGGCTATTACCAAAGCTCGGCCAGACTTTCTTCTCTAGTTTTAGCATGCCCAATTGGTGGCCAATGGTGCTTAGCAGCTGCGCATCTGGGATTGGCGCAGTGAAGAAGTCGATACAGAAGTTCACGATGAACTGACAGATGGTATCAGTTCCAAGTTGAGATTCGCGGATGAACGCCAACCAACGCACGTGCTTATGAGAACTCACTAAGTTAGCTAAACCGTTAAGACTGAACTCATCATGGCTGAGGTCAACTATACCAATGCATGGTCCAATATCTTCTAACAATGTGTTGGCTTTACGTAAGTCACCCACTTGGTGACACTTCCATCCCACTTGTTCTAGTACTGATAACCAAGGTTCGTAAGTACCGCCAACTACGACTAGCGATCCCGGAATGGAATCCATCTTAAACTGCCCAGCCATTCTTTAACCCTTATTGATTGTTGATAGAAATTTCGCTCCACAAACCCATCTTTGCGAACGGGTAACATTATCGAGACTGTGCCTGACGAAATCTGTCTCAATATTAAGACTATGCAACAGATTGAGATTTGGCGAATGGTTATTTGACTATACCATCCGGACTTAAATGCAAATAGTTGAATTAGCTCAAATTAAAGTTACAAAAAAACCACCCGCAGGTGGTTTTTTCATTACTCAGCGAGGAGATTACGCTTGTGGGCGCATCGCTGGGAATAGGATCACGTCACGGATAGTGTGCGTGTTAGTCAGCAGCATAACTAGGCGGTCGATACCGATACCTTGGCCTGCTGTTGGCGGTAGGCCGTGCTCTAGTGCAGTGATGTAGTCAGCATCGTAGAACATTGCTTCGTCATCACCAGACTCTTTCGCTTCAACCTGTGCTTTAAAGCGCGCGTCTTGGTCTTCAGCATCGTTAAGCTCAGAGAAGCCGTTCGCTACTTCACGACCACCGATGAAGAATTCAAAGCGGTCAGTGAAGAACGGGTTGTCATCGCTACGACGAGCCAATGGAGAGATATCTGCTGGGTAACCAGTGATGAACGTTGGCTGCATTAGCTTAGGTTCTGCTGTTTCACCAAAGATCTCTTCAAGAAGCTGACCACATGTCCAGAAAGGTTCCACTTCAACGTGAACAGATTTCGCGATAGAAACCATTAGGTCACGGTTTTGAATGTCTTCTTCTGTTAGCGCTTGGATTTGCGCGTGGTCTGGGTTGTAGTGCTTGATTGCTTCGAACATGCTCATACGAGTGTAAGTGCCGCCAAACTCAACCGTGTCATCACCGTAAGGCATTGACGTTGAACCTAGAACTTCTAGAGCAACTGAGCTTAGTAGCTCTTCAGTTAGGTCCATCAGATCTTTGTAGTCCGCGTACGCCATGTAGAATTCCATCATTGTGAATTCTGGGTTGTGACGTGGAGAAAGACCTTCGTTACGGAAGTTACGGTTGATTTCGAATACGCGATCGAAACCACCAACAACTAGACGCTTCAGGTATAGCTCTGGTGCGATACGTAGGTACATTGGCATGTCTAGTGCGTTGTGGTGCGTGATGAATGGACGCGCACTCGCACCGCCAGGGATAACGTGCATCATTGGCGTTTCAACTTCCATGAACTGTTTAGTGATCATGAAGTTACGAATTGCAGACATTACTTTAGAACGTACTACGAATGCTTGACGAGAATCTTCGTTAACGATTAGGTCAACGTAACGTTGACGGTAACGCATCTCTTGGTCAGTTAGACCGTGGAACTTCTCTGGTAGTGGACGAAGTGCTTTGGTTAGCAATTCGAACTCTTCCATGTTCACGTATAGATCGCCTTTGCCAGATTTGTGCAGCGCACCTTTAACACCGATGATGTCACCGATATCTAGACCTTGGTATTTTTCTTTCAGTACTTTTTGTACCGCTTTATCAGCGTAAGCTTGGATACGGCCAGAAGTTTCTTGAATTACCAAGAATGGACCACGTTTAGCCATGATACGGCCAGCGATTGCTACTACGTGGTTAAGCTCTTCTAGCTCTTCCTTCGTCTTTTCACCGAACTCTTTCTGAAGGTCGCCCGCTAGTGCGTCACGACGGAAGTCGTTTGGATGGCCGTTCGCTTTGCAGCTCTTTCGGATTGCATCCAGTTTAGCGCGGCGTTCAGCAATTAGCTTGTTCTCTTCTTGTGCAGAGGCTTCTTGTACAGTTTCGTTTTGAACAGCATCAGTCATTTTCGATGTATCCTGTTTTTTGTCGGTGAAAAGCTTTATAGACCTGATTTCAGGCTAGCTTCAATAAATTTGTCCAGATCGCCATCGAGAACCGCTTGAGTATTACGGTTTTCAACGCCCGTACGGAGGTCTTTAATGCGCGAGTCATCCAATACGTAAGAACGGATCTGGCTACCCCAGCCAATGTCAGACTTAGCGTCTTCATTAGCTTGTTTTTCCGCGTTTTGCTTTTGCAATTCAAGCTCAAATAGCTTCGCTCGAAGCTGTTTCATTGCCTGATCTTTGTTCTTATGCTGAGAACGGTCGTTCTGACATTGCACTACTGTGTTCGTTGGAACGTGCGTGATACGTACCGCAGATTCAGTGGTGTTAACGTGCTGACCACCTGCACCTGACGCACGGTAAACGTCGATACGTAGGTCAGACGGGTTAATGTCGATATCAATGTTTTCATCAATCTCTGGGTAGATAAACGCAGAAGCAAATGAGGTATGACGACGGCCGCCTGAATCGAATGGCGATTTACGAACAAGACGGTGAACGCCTGTTTCTGTGCGTAGCCAGCCGTAAGCGTACTCACCAGAAATCTTCACAGTTGCGCCCTTAAGACCCGCAACTTCGCCTTCCGATACTTCGATCACCTCAGACTTAAAGCCTTTCGCTTCAGCCCAACGTAGGTACATACGTAGCATCATGTTGGTCCAGTCTTGTGCTTCTGTACCACCTGAGCCTGCTTGCAAATCGATGTAGCAATCAGAGCTGTCGTGGTCGCCAGAGAACATACGACGGAATTCAAGCTGTTCTAGCTTCTCTTCCAACTCAGCAAGTTCTGGTTCGATTTCGTCAAACGTTTCTTGATCTTCTTCTTCAACCGCAAGTTCTAGAAGACCTTCAACGTCCTCTACACCTTGTTCTAGTTGATCGATCGTCTCTACAACCGCTTCAAGAGATGCACGCTCTTTGCCTAGTGCTTGTGCACGTTCTGGCTCGTTCCATACATCCGGTTGTTCAAGTTCTGCGTTGACCTCTTCTAGACGCTCTTTCTTAGCGTCATAGTCAAAGATACCCCCTCAGGACATTCGTGCGCTCAGACACGTCCTGCAGACGGTTTTTAATTGGATTGATTTCAAACATGTTGGCTCAACATTTTAGAATAGAATTTAACCGAGAAATTCTACTCAAAAATGTGACGGAGATACAGGAAAATTTCGGGTGGGAAATCAGATTGTAATTAGAGAGAGCACGGTCATAAAATTTTTGCCCCACAAAAAGGTGACCGTACTCTATAAGAAGTGACTTTCTCGGTATTACTTGGCTTCGATGAGGTCAATCATTAGCTGTAATGATTGATTGCCACGAAACTCATTCACATCCAACTTATACGCTAGACGTACTGTTTTGACCGATGCATCTGGCCAACGACGCAAATCAACGTTAAACGCAATCCCATCAATCATCACATTGGTTGGATGGCCTTTGTAAAGCGGTTCTAACATCAGCTTAAGGTGCCTCTCACCCACCAGCTTTTGATGCAATACTTTAAACTCACCATCGAAAATTGGTTCAGGGAAGGCTTGACCAAAAGGGCCCCCCGAGCGCAGCTGCTCCGCGACATGCATGGAAAACTCTTCAGGCTTAAGCTCACCGTCAGACATGATCACGCCTTTCAGCGCAGCTTCATCCAACTCTTTCTTCACGACTTCATCAAACAAACGGCTAAAGCGTTCAAAGTCTTGCTCTTTGATTGTTAAGCCCGCCGCCATCGCGTGGCCACCAAATTTGATGATCAAACCAGGGTTTTGTGTATCGATGAAATCCAGCGCATCACGCATGTGAAGCCCCGGAATAGAGCGACAAGAACCTTTAATTGTCCCTTCACCACCATCAGCAAAGGCGATAACCGGACGATGGAACTTCTCTTTGATACGAGAAGCAAGAATACCAATCACGCCTTGGTGCCAATCACGTTGGAACAGTGCTAGGCCGTATGGCAGTTCACTGTTTTCACCAAACTGAAGACGCTCACAAAAAGCCATCGCCTCTTGCTTCATGCCTTCTTCAATCTCTTTACGAGTTTGGTTCAAACCGTCCAACTCACTCGCCATGCGACGCGCGGCATGGATGTTATTAGACATCAGCAGCTCGACACCGAATGACATGTCATCCAAGCGACCTGCGGCGTTAATGCGTGGTCCCAGAGCGAAACCAAAATCAGACGCGACCAAACGACGTGCATCGCGCTTCGCGACTTCAATCAAGGCTTGAATGCCCGGACGCGCTTTACCCGCACGAATACGCTGCAAGCCTTGGTGTACAAGAATGCGGTTGTTCTCATCGAGTGGCACAACATCAGCGACAGTGCCAAGTGCCACTAAGTCAATCAATTCCATTAACTTAGGCTCTTGCATGCCTTGCTGCGCGAACCAATTCTGTTTGCGCATGTACACACACAGCGCCATCATCAGATAGAAAGCCACGCCTACCCCAGCCAACGCCTTCGATGGGAAAGCACAGCTGTCTAGGTTTGGGTTCACCATCGCATCCACATCCGGAAGCACTTGCCCCGGTAAGTGGTGGTCAGTCACCAGCACCGTAATGCCGTTTTCTTTGGCATAACGGACACCCTCAATCGACGAGACCCCGTTATCCACCGTCATGATCATCTCTGCGCCAAGCTCTAAAGCTTGATCAACCACTTCCGGGCTCAGACCATAGCCATCCTCGAAACGGTTCGGCACCAAGTAATCCACGTTATTGCTGCCCAGCATACGTAAGGCAAGCACCGACAAAGCAGAGCTGGTTGCACCATCGGCATCAAAGTCGCCTACGACAATAATGCGCTTTTGCTCATTAATAGCTTGGAACAGCAGTTCAACCGCTTGGTCAATGCCACCCAACTGCTGGTACGAATGCAAACCGCGTGCAGAGGTCTCTAGTTGAGCCACATCCGTGATGCCACGGTTAATGTAAATGCGCTTTAGAATGGCAGGAATGGAATCAGGAAGAAGAGAAAGATCCGGTTCGGGACGTCGTTGAATTTCTATCATGTTTGAAAAGAGCCAGCGAATACTGCTGGCTCTGCTCCTTAAAGGATTATTGTTGCTCTAAACGTTTTAGCAGATCTGCTGGTGGAAGGTAACCACCTACTAGCTCACCGTTTGGTAGAAAGATCGCAGGTGTACCAGAAATACCAAGCTCACGACCTAGGTTGTAATGCGCTTGGATAGTCTCTTTACACTGCTTAAGATCTTTCGCTGGGTTATCAAATGTACGTTCCGCTTTTGCATTGTGCATAGCGGATTGAGGATCTTCTGCACACCAAATAGTTGCCATCTGCTCAGCGACTGGGCCTGTTGCGCCTTGACGAGGGTACGCCATGTAACGAACAGTAATGCCTAAGTCGTTGTAACCTTGCATTTGGCTATGCAGACGCACACAGTAACCACATGTGATATCCGTAAATACCGTCACCACATACTTCTCGTTGTCCGCTTTATATTCGATCACGCTGTCAGAGAACTTCGCGATTTTTGCTGCATTCAATGGGGCTTGACGTTCAGCAACGACGTCTTTGTAGCCGCCTTTATCATCGATGGCGTAAAGCGTACCGGCAATAAAGTGATTACCATCGTTTGATGCGAACAGCACACCACCATTGGTTTGAATTTCTAATAAACCAGCAACGTCTGATGGTTGGATATCAAGAATAGATACCCCCAACTTAGAGAACTTGGCTTTTAGTGCAGCCTCATCAAAATTCTGTTTTGCCGCTGGTGCGACTTGTTGTGCAGGAGTTTCCGTTTTTGCCTGACTTTCTTCAGCACCACAAGCGGTAACGAAAAACGGTAAAGTCAGCAGAGTTAGTCGGCGTAATACGCTCATTAAATTCACCTTAAAATTAAATCCTTTCATCCAATGAGACAATGGATGAACCAAACCATCATTATGCTCTTGGGTGGTGTTGACTGTGGATTTGTTTCAATCGCTCAGTCGCCACGTGAGTATAAATTTGCGTGGTCGATAAGTCACTATGCCCCAACAGCATCTGTACGACCCTGAGATCTGCGCCATAGTTCAATAAGTGTGTTGCAAAAGCATGGCGAAGTACGTGCGGCGACAACTGGTCAGTATCAATACCCGCTATCACAGCATAGTACTTGATACGGTGCCAAAACGTTTGGCGAGTCATCTGCCTAGCACGTTTACTCGGGAAAACCACATCTGACGTAGTCTCCCCCAATAAAGCAGACCGACCTTGTTGGATAAAAGTTTCAATCCAATCGACCGCGTTCTCTCCCATTGGGACAAGGCGTTCTTTACCACCTTTACCCGTCACGCGCACTACCCCTTGGCGCAAACTGACGTTTTCCATTGTCAAGCTGACTAGCTCTGTCACACGCAGACCTGTCGCGTAAAGCAGTTCTAGCATGGCTTTATCACGCAGCTCAACTGGGTCATTCGGATCTGGTGCATCTAGCAGAGCATCGACTTGCTCTTCACTGATGTCTTTAGGTAGGCGCTGTGGCAACTTTGGGCTGACCAATAAAGCACTCGGATCATCCGCGCGTACTTTTTCGCGGTGAATGTATTGGAACAAACGTCGAATCGCCGACAGCATACGTGCGCGGGAAGTCTGCTTGTAATCTAAATCTACCAGATAACTTTGGTATTCTTGCAAGCCAGACAGACTGATGAAATCCAGACGGTAGCTGTGTTGCTCCATCCACGCGAGCAGTTTCATTAAATCATTTCGGTAGGAAGCCAACGTGTTCTCTGATAGGCCACGCTCCATCCACATCGCATCTAAGAATTGCTCAACAAGGCCAAAATCTTGTTGATTGACAGGCTGTTGTGCCGTCATGAATGCTTCCTTATCTGTTTATATTTACAGTATTGAGAGTAAGGCAAGAGCCCAACCAATACCATAAAAAAATCATCTCCCGCGGGATATTCGCTGCAATCTTCCCCGTTTTATGGTTAGAATCTGCCACAACAGCAACATAAAAAACGACGAATATAATGAAAATCGGACTCTTTTACGGCTCAACTACCTGCTACACAGAAATGGCAGCAGAGAAAATTCGCAATATCATTGGTGAAGACCTTGTCGACATTCACAACGTGAAAGAGACACCGCTGTCACTGATGGCAGACTACGATTTACTGCTGATTGGTATCTCGACTTGGGACTTCGGTGAAATCCAAGAAGATTGGAGTGCAATCTGGGAAGACATTGCAACGACACCGCTAAAAGGCAAAGTTGTTGCTCTGTTTGGCTTGGGTGACCAAGAAGGCTATGGCGAATGGTACCTTGACGCGATGGGTCTCCTGCATGACGAACTCAAAGCTACTGGTGCGCAATTCATTGGCTACTGGCCAAACGAAGGTTATGAGTTTGAAGCGTCAAAAGCATTGACTGAAGATAGCAGCCAGTTTGTCGGCTTAGCGCTGGATGAAGATTCCCAGTATGAACTGAGTGACGAACGCATCGAGAAATGGTGTGAGCAAGTGTTAGTGGAGTTTCACGACACGCTATAAGTCAGCAATAGCAGTGACGATACAACAGACAAACAAAAAGCCCGGTGAATCACTTCACCGGGCTTTTTTAATCTTGCGAGTCAGCAATTATGCCGCTTCTTCAGTCAACTCTGGTTGTGAAGATTTAGCAATAAAGAACATGCAAACAATCGCTGCAAACGTTGGTAGAACCCAACCCATGCCCACTTCGAATAGTGGCAGCATGTCGAATGCAGATACGTCTAGGCCCGCTACTTTCGCAGCATCAATCAATGCAAACAGTAGAGATACTAGTAGTACAGTTCGGTATGCCACACGTGGGTTTGGCAGCTTGCTGCGAACAAACGTTAGCGCAACCAATGCAACCGCTACAGGGTAAAGTGCAAATAGCACTGGCACTGATAGAGAGATCAGTTGAGCTAGACCAACGTTAGCAATTAGAGCACAAGCCGCACCGTTAATAATAACCCACTGCTTGTAAGTCAGTTTTGTCTTTGAGCTAAAGAAATCTGAACATGCCGAGATAAGGCCGATCGCTGTCGTCAAACATGCCAACAGTACAATGGTTGAAAGAACAATCTGACCGTAAGGACCAAATAACGCTTGAACGTACTGGCTCAGTACTGCACCACCGTTGTCTGCACCCGCTGCAATAGTTGCACTCGTCGCGCCTAGGTAGAACAATGAGATGTATACAAACGCAAGACCCGCAGCGGCAATACAACCAGCGCAGATTAGGTATTTCGTTGTTGCCGCGCGCTCAGTGATGCCTTTGCTACGAAGTGCATCCACCATTAGCATACCGAACATCAACGATGCGAACGTATCCATGGTGTTGTAACCTTCAAGGAAGCCCTTGGTTAGCGGCTGAGTTAGGTACTCGCCATGCGCGCCCATCATTTCGCCTTGCGGGTCAACAAATACAGCAATCGCAAGAACGACAAGACCAAGGAACAGTACTGGCGTTAGCACTTTACCAATCAAGTCAATCAAACGACCTTGGAACCAAGCGAAAGCCATTGCTACCGCGAAGAACAAGATTGAGAATGATGTTAGATGCGCTTGTGATGCATCTAAGAAGAATGGTTTGATAGCCATCTCGTAAGCCACAAGGCCAGTACGAGGTGCAGCAAATGCAGGACCGATGATGATGAAGATCAACGCCGCCATCAGCACTGCTGCTTTCTTAGGAAGATCTTGAGTCAAATGATCCCAAGAGCCGCCTGCTACAGCAATAGCAACGATAGTAATAAGAGGTAGACCTACCGCTGTTAGCAAGAAACCGAACATTGCTGGCATCAGATGATCACCCGCTAGCTGACCCGCTAGTGGTGGGAAAATGATGTTGCCGGCACCCAAAAAGAACGCAAATAGCATAAAGCCTACTGCGATAATATCTGTTAGTTTTAACGTCTGCTTCACAGATAACCCTTTTTCTGAATTAATGAATGTTGTGTATGCATCGACCACTTTTTGTATACCCAAATAAAATGAGTACATGTGGTTCAATCTATAAATTTTCCGCCGCATAATGACGAAAGACCCATCATTTGGCAACCTTTAAGAAAAAAACACCATATTAATTTAGTTCGCTAACTTAAAAGCAGTGAATATCACTACCCTAGGTTTTATGACCAGTTCTTTATATTGAAGAATTAGAGATACAATTTAACAACCAACAAGATAACAATCTATACAATCAAGAAACAATAGAGCATTTCTCTCTATTATTGAGTAAATATAAAACAATCATGAAGAGCGAAAGAATTCAGACTAAAGGCTTCAAGTTCAAGCAATTTTCCATTTACGGTGGCGAAAGTGGCATGCCTGTCAGTACCGATGGTGTGATGCTTGGTGCTTGGGCAAATTGCACACAACAGAATAAAATTTTGGACATCGGTACGGGCACAGGTTTGCTAGCCTTAATGTGCGCACAGCGATTTCCTTCAGCGCAAATCACCGCCCTTGATATCGAAATCACAGCGATCGAAGCGGCAAAACAAAACTTCGCTCAATCACCATGGTCAGACAGACTCAGTCTTCACCACAGCGATGTATTGCAGTTTGAACCTGAGCATCGTTTTGAACGCATTATCTGTAACCCACCCTACTTCAACAATGGTGAGCAATCGAAACAAAGCCAGCGCGCAACCGCCAGGCACACAGATACCTTGCAGCACAGCGCATTACTCAACCGATGTCATGAACTGCTGACTGAGGAAGGGACAGCCAATTTCGTCCTGCCGATTACCGAAGGCGAGCAATTTATTACTATGGCGCTGCAACAGGGGTGGCACTTGTCACGTCTGTGCCGCGTGCAACCATCACAGAAAAAGCCCGTGCACCGTTTACTGTTTGAATTAGCCAAACAAGCTTGTGATACTCAAGAAACGTATTTGATCATCCACTCGAGCGAGGGCTACAGCGACGACTTTATCCAACTAACTCGCGAGTTTTACCTTAAGATGTGAAATAACATGTGATCCTTGTCACCAATCACTTTATAATGTTCGACCTTTTTATATTCTATGCTGCTGTGGCGAACCATTAACCAAGCTTTGCTTGTGGAGAACTCATTGTGATCAGAACCTTTGCTGAACTTGATCTAGACCAAAACCTACTTGAAGCCATTGATGAGATGGGCTATGAACGCCCAACTAAAATTCAGGCCGAAGCGATTCCGCAAGCGTTAGATGGTCGTGACATTCTAGCGTCAGCACCAACTGGTACTGGTAAAACGGCAGCGTTCGTCCTGCCAGCACTGCAATACCTGCAAGATTTCCCACGTCGTAAACCTGGGCCTGCACGTATTCTGATCCTAACGCCAACTCGTGAACTTGCGATGCAGGTAGCGGATCAAGCGCGTGCACTGGCGAAAAACACCAAGCTAAACATCTTCACCATCACTGGTGGCGTTCAATACCAAGAACACGCAGACATCCTAGCAACCACACAAGACATCGTAGTAGCAACACCAGGTCGTCTACGTGAATACATCGACGCAGAACGTTTTGACTGTCGTGCGATTGAATGGCTAATCCTTGATGAAGCAGACCGCATGCTAGACATGGGCTTTGCGCCAACGGTTGACCGCCTGTCTAACGAATGTCGCTGGCGTAAACAAACCCTTCTGTTCTCAGCAACACTAGAAGGCAAAGGCGTAGAAGGTTTCACAGCAGACCTACTGAACGAACCAGCAGAGATCGACGCGAAGTCCCCACTGCGTGAGCGTAAGAAGATTGCACAGTGGTACCACCGTGCTGATGACGCAGAGCATAAACTTGCCCTACTAAAACACATCATTACAGAGCAAGCAGAACGCACTATCGTGTTTTTGAAGACTCGTGAGCGTTTAGCAGAGCTTCGTGCACAACTAGAGAGCGCACAGATTCCATGTTCTTGGATTCAAGGTGAAATGCCTCAAGATCGTCGTAACAACGCAATCTCTCGCTTCCGTGAAGGCACAGTTAACGTACTACTAGCGACAGACGTAGCGGCGCGTGGTATCGACCTTCCAGACGTATCACACGTAATCAACTACGATATGCCGCGCACAGCTGACGTATACCTTCACCGTATCGGCCGTACGGCTCGTGCTGGTAAGAAAGGTAACGCTATCTCAATCGTAGAAGCACACGACCAACCAATGATGGATCGCGTTGCTCGTTACGTAAAAGAAGACATCAAAGAGCGTTTCGTGAAAGAGATGCGCCCTAAACACAAAAAACCTGTGTTTAAGAAGAAAAAGAAAAAAGACGACAAGAAGAAAGTAGCTAAGAAGAAAACCGCTAAGAAGAAGTAGTCACGTCTGATTAATTCCAAATCTAAAAGAGCCGCAATCGCGGCTCTTTTTGTTTTTCATGTTTACAGCTGATGGGCTGGAAGCGTTTTGTCTTCATAGTCATCCGCGAAGCCATGGTTACGGTCACGGTGCCCCGCTTCATCTTCTCGAATCCGCAAAATCACATCTCTTAGCATCGCATCAGCAGGCAGCTTATAGTAATCAACCGCCAGAGTCGGAGCTGGTACGTTCTCCACTTCCCCACTATCAATTTTCTCTAGGTACTCTGTGTAGCTATTACATGCTTCTTCTTCGAAGTAGCCCACAACACGGTGAGCGATTTTAGAAGATAGTAGATAGATGAAGCTATACACGAGAATAAACACGCCTTGCCCAAGCAGCACGAGCAAACGCTCAATCAAACTCGGCTTGGCAATATCGAGGAAAATCATCAGGTGCATGCGCTCGTTCTCGGCCTCGTCGAGGAGTTCTCGGATCCAGCCTTCATCATCTTTCATTCGACGTAGCGCTTTGAGGTGGTTGAACATACCCGCAACCATACCGGGCACAGCTGCGATCGTTTCAAGAATCACCGCTCGCTTTGCGTATTTCTTACCGTAGAAGATGTTCAGAGTGAATTTCAGCAACTTGGTAATACGCAGTGCAACGTACTCTGATAACTTAGAGGCTTTTTTGTGTGTGAGCTTGAAGTCTGACATAGGAGAACTCCTTTATTTTTAAAGTTGCATTTAAAATACAACTTTAACTCTTCTTACTCAACTATTTTTTAATAACTAAATTTTTTATGTAATAAATGAAATTAAGATCAGTGTTCGATGAAATAAAAAAAGCCGGATAACTATCCGGCTTTTCGTTTGAATTGTTTAGCAGAGCTGAAGCTTAACTTCGCTCAATCAGTTTTGCTCTTCTCGTTTAAACACCAAGTCTGTTGGTGTCGACTCTTCTTCAACGAAGTAGTAACCCGCAAAATCAAACTTAGTGAGGTCAGCAACGCTTTCGATACGGTTTTCGATGATGTAGCGAGCCATCATGCCGCGCGCTTTCTTCGCGTAGAAGCTGATCACCTTGTATTGACCATTCTTACAATCTTTGAAGATTGGTGTGATCACTTGTGCATCTAAGTTCTTTGGCTTCACCGCTTTGAAGTATTCGTTCGATGCTAGGTTGATCAGTACGTTGTCGCCTTGCGCAGTAATCGCTTCATTCAGCTTATCGGTAATGACATTGCCCCAGAACTGGTAAAGGTTAGTGCCCTTTTCGTTCGCTAGCTTAGTGCCCATCTCAAGACGGTATGGCTGCATCAAATCAAGCGGCTTAAGCAGACCGTAAAGGCCAGACAGCATTCGTAGATGATCTTGCGCGTAATCGAAATCGGCATCTGAAAGAGTTTCCGCTTCAAGACCAGTGTACACATCACCTTTAAACGCAAGAATCGCTTGGCGCGCGTTGTCGGTAGTGAAGGTTTCACTCCACTCTTGGAAGCGACCAACGTTCAAATCAGCGATTTTGTCGCTCACTTTCATCAGTGATGACACATCGGCAGGTGTTAATTTACGGCATACCTCGATCAGCTCTTTTGAATAGCTAACCAAGTCTGGCTGAGTAAACTTCTCGGTCGCGAGTGGTGATTCGTAATCGAGCGTTTTAGCTGGAGAAACTACGATAAGCATGACTTTAACTTCCCTAATTTTGTTTTCTATTAGGGTACAAAAAAAGCCATGCATTGTCTGCATGGCTTTTTGAATCGTGTTGATAGCTTTCAACGATGATTGGACATCAATTAGCTATCTTTCTTGTTGTTGTCCCAAATACCTTCTTCTAACTGAGATTTCAGCTCAGGGAAGTCATTCGGATCAAACGTAGGCACTTTGCCTTCGCTTAGCTGACGGTTGTAGTCTTTCGCCAACTTAATCACGATGCCTGATAGCAAGATAATCGCCACCAAGTTCACAATCGCCATCAGACCCATAGAAACATCGGCCAATGACCAAACCACTGGTAGAGAAGCTAGCGCACCAAACATAACCATACCTAGTACAACGATACGGAAGATACCTAGACCCGCTTTGTGGTTGTGCTCTAGGAAGATTAAATTCGTTTCTGCGTACGAGTAGTTTGCAATGATAGAAGTAAACGCGAAGAAGAAGATTGCTACAGCAACAAAGATGCCGCCCCAATCGCCGACTTGCGAGCTCAATGCACGCTGAGTTAGCTCTATACCTGTCACTTCCGTCGCTTGGCCTACATATTCACCTGACATCAGGATGATAGCCACAGTCGCCGAACAGATAACAATAGTATCCATGAACACGCCTAGCATCTGAACATAACCTTGAGATGCTGGGTGTGGTGGGTAAGGCGTTGCTGATGCCGCCGCGTTTGGCGCAGAACCCATACCAGCTTCGTTCGAGAATAGGCCGCGTTTGATACCGTTGATCATCGCCTGTGCGATTGCGTAACCAAGACCACCAGCCGCTGCTTCTTGCAGGCCGAATGCGCTCTTGAAGATAAGCATCAGTACATCAGGAAGTTTGTCTAGGTTAGAGAACATAACGAACAGTGCTAGCACTAGGTAAGCAAGTGCCATCACAGGAACAATCAGCTCTGCTACTTTCGCAATACGCTTGATACCACCAAAGATAATGATAGCTGACAACGCGGTTACAATAAGCCCAATGATAAGCGCTGCTTTCGATACCTCTAAAGCTGGACTTTGAATTAAGCCGAATCCAAGATCAATCGTACTTCTAGGTAAGTCAAACGCATTTACCATCGCGTTTGCGATAGAGTTTGCTTGAACGGCGTTGAATACCAAACCAAAAGCGATGATTAGGAAAACCGAGAACAACACGCCCATCCAGCGCATGCCCAAACCCTTTTCCATGTAGTAAGCGGGACCACCACGGTAGTTGCCATCATCATCTTTGGTTTTGTATAGCTGCGCTAGCGTACTTTCTGCAAACGACGTCGCCATACCAAGCATTGCAATCAACCACATCCAGAAGATTGCTCCAGGGCCACCCGCAGTTAATGCAACTGCAACACCCGCCATGTTACCGGTACCTACACGTGCAGCAAGACTAGTACAAAGCGCTTGGAAAGAAGAAATACCAGCTTTGTCTGCTTTACGGCTGTTCTTAAGAACAGAGAACATGTGACCGAAGTGACGGAATTGGATGAAACCCAATCGAACGGTGAAGTAGATTCCTACACCAACAAGAAGATAAACCAGAATCGACCCCCAAAGGAGATCGTTCATCAAATTGATTAAGTCTGTCATGTGTACCTCAAAGTGAGTTGCGCCGGTCTTTGCTTCCGAGCCATCCACCAGATTGCCTGCTAAGTGTCAAAGTGTGCTTAGCTTTTTGAGTAATGTTTATTGTGCAATCTAGAATCGTAAATGTCGCTTCATGCATCCATTTTACGTACCAGCGTATTTTTTGACGGGCGGATAATGCAGCCTCGAAAGGCAAAAATCAATATGCAACAAGTAAAATAATCTTGTTGTTTTTCACTATAAAGTCACCAAAAGTTAACATAAAAGGAAAACTTAACGCTCACAAACAGCAACATCTTGTTTATCAAAATTCAACATAACTAACCCCCTCAAAATTAACAAGACGACGTATCGTTTATTTTTAATAAGGCTAGTAATCACAAGGTATCCGACAAATATTTCCTGTGTCGGTTTGTTACCATTGGATACATTTTCATCAAAGCGATGCTATGCAACCTTAGTATTCAAAAATTGAGTGAAATCTGCCCTTCGAATTAACATACCAAATCTCTTCATTTAACCGTTTTCGTGAGATCGTTCGCTTATTTTTTGTTCATTTTAAATGCATGCAAAATGTGATTCTGTGAGTATTTTTGCACGAAAATGTCATGTTACCGACACAAATGCGAAATATATCATGGTTATCCTCACGGCTATTGTGGTACTAAAAAAAACTCCACAAGGACTGGATATAACAGTTTAGATAGAAAAAGGTAAAGGTGGCTTATGGAAGGCTTTCAACTCGATGACCTATTTGGTCTGGATACTACCTCAACAACCAAATCTCGTTCGAAACCAGTGAAGCGTAAGTGGCGAGAAATTGAAGAAATGAACGATAGACGCACTTTACTCAAGGAACTGCGTGAACTCGATGTCTGCAACGACATCACTCTGGATGACATCAAACTATAATTTGTACAAAAGGCACCTAGATGGTGCCTTTTGTCTTTTATGGATAGCGAAAAAATGGGAGGATTTTGAAGCTGACTCTATTGGCATAACACCAATTCTTACCTGTTGAGAATTTCCCTCAGTTTTTACTCATAGCAATAGCCAAACAATTTCCTAGAGATTCCCACTGGATAAGAAAGTGACGAAACAAACCCTGCTTACGCAATCGTTTACTTCGCCATTTTTATGATTTAGACAAACTCAGCGTCACTCTGACGTACTCGATCGGCGAGCTGCTTGTCACGATCGCTGTACTATTTTTTCTTTCTTTATATTAAGAGGAAAAGTGGGCTTTATACCGTCATTGGCAAATGCCAATTGACCACTTCTTTCCCTTGCTGAACAAGAATCTGGTTTGCTTGTGAGAATGGCTTACTGCCAAAGAATCCTCGGTGAGCAGATAATGGTGACGGGTGCGGAGCCGTTAACACGTGATGTTTATTACGGTCGATAAAACGCCCTTTTTTCTGCGCGTGTGACCCCCATAACAAGAACACCACACCTTCTTGATGCTGGTTAATTGCTTCAATAACGCGGTCAGTAAACGTTTCCCAGCCAGTTTTCGAATGCGAGTGCGCTTTACCCTGCTCTACCGTCAATACAGTATTCAGTAGCAACACCCCTTGCTCTGCCCAACTTTGCAAAAAGCCATGCTGAGGAATTTGGAAACCTTCAATGTCCTGTGCCAGCTCTTTGTACATGTTCACTAAAGACGGCGGGGTTTTGATGCCTGGTAATACAGAGAAGCACAAACCATGTGCTTGGTTAGGGCCGTGGTAAGGGTCTTGTCCTAGAATCACAACCTTAACGTCATTGAACTCGGTAAAACGAAACGCGTTGAACACGTCTTTGGCTGGCGGATAGATAGCTTTGCCCGCCTCTCGCTCTGCTTCAACAAAATTCAAAGTGTCGACAAAGTAGCTCTGCTGTTTTTCTTCGCCGATTACATCGTGCCAAGTGGGTAACTGATTCATGGAAGGTTCCTATCCTAAAGTTTCCCTCTATTCTAACGAGCGAAACCAAAACAAACAAAAACTTACCACCAGCTTGAGACGGCTTCTCAAAAACGGATACGCGAACTGTATGCGTTGACCGGTGCGACACCTAATACAGCCTTAGATAACTAGTACCGCTAATTGCGCTGCGGCGTTCGATAGTGCCCCTGCCCTGATATATGGCGATTTGGGGTTGGTAAACGTAATACTCGTCGAGTGTGTGTCACTGGGCTCAAAGAAACTGGTCGAGACATGCTGTCATCCTCCTAACTAGCTTCGCCTAAATACCACTCTGGATTCAGGCATTTAAAACAAGCGCGAATGGCTCATGTATCTAGCTAAGAAAGAAGGATGCCAACTTCGCTGTTTCGTTACGAATTAGCGATCTCTTCGATATGGAATTTGCGCAAAGTATTGATTTCTTGCTGCCAAATATCGGGATCAATTGTCTCTAAAATCAGAGGTATACGATCAAAGCGCGGATCTTTAGCGATGTACTCAAAACAACTCCAACCGATCTCGCCTTTACCTAATGAATGATGGCGGTCAACCTTGCTAGCGAATTCAACTTTTGAATCATTTAGATGCATTGCTCTTAAATAGTGCATCCCAACAATACGATCGAATTCAGCAAAGGTATGCTCACAATCCTCTTTAGTACGCAGATCGTAGCCGGCGGTAAACGTGTGGCAAGTATCGAGACATACGCCAACACGCTCTTTGTTTTCCACTTGATCGATGATTTCAGCAAGGTGCTCAAACTTCCAACCTAGGTTTGTCCCCTGACCAGCTGTGCTCTCAATCACAGCGATCACATTGGGCACCGCTTTGTGCGCAAGATTGATCGACTCGGCGATCGTCGCTAAGCACTCTTGTTCCGACACTTTCTTTAGATGACTGCCAGGATGGAAATTCAGCAGCGTTAACCCAAGTTGATTACAACGCTCCATCTCATCAATAAATGCCGCGCGGGATTTATTCAGCTTTTCTTCTTCCGGCGCACCTAGGTTAATCAGATAAGAATCATGGGGAAGAATATGCTCTGCGCCAAAGCCAAGCATTTTGCAGTTCGCTTTGAATGCGCTAATGGTTTTCTCTTCAAGCGGCTTCGCAACCCACTGACGTTGGTTCTTGGTAAACAAAGCAAATGCATTCGCACCAATTTCGCGAGCGCGAAGAGGCGCTTGGTCAACACCGCCCGCAGCCGAGACATGAGCACCAATAAATTTGTTTCCAAACGTGTTTT
Organism: Vibrio campbellii CAIM 519 = NBRC 15631 = ATCC 25920; assembly: GCF_002163755.1. Lineage (NCBI taxonomy): Bacteria > Pseudomonadati > Pseudomonadota > Gammaproteobacteria > Vibrionales > Vibrionaceae > Vibrio > Vibrio campbellii. The sequence continues at coordinate 582,776 of NZ_CP015863.1, read as the reverse complement.
TTATGTTTGTCATTTAATCACTTTAGACTTTCAGTATGGCTACCTAAATACAGGCAGTTGCGTTAGCAAGGTTAAGTTTTGAGCTCATATTGTAGTAAATTTACAACAAAACTAACTATTAAATATTTTTTATATTATCAAATAAATTGTAAATAGTATGTTTTCAAAAGTTTTATTGATTTAGCGCAAGAAAATTACCTTCAAAAAATTAAGGTTTTTGGTTGTTTTTTGACTTAAATCAATATTAAAACAATGGATATTCGCTATATAATACTTAGCTCGACAAAAATTCGAAAATTAACACCAATAATCACCACGTAAGTGGTCTAGGAGATAGTGATGATCCAAGGTATCCAAATTACTAAAGCAGCTAACGACGAACTACTAAACTCAATCTGGCTACTAGATAGCGAGAAGAACGAAGCGCGTTGTGTTGCTGCAGCATCAACTTATGAAGCAGACCAAGTTATCGCAATCAGCGACCTAGGTGACTACGAAAGCCGCGAAGTAGCAATCGAAACAGCTCCTCGCATTGAAGGCGGTCAACACCTAAACGTGAACGTTCTTAAGCGTGAAACTCTAGAAGATGCAGTTGCACACCCAGAGAACTACCCACAGCTAACTATCCGTGTTTCTGGTTACGCAGTACGTTTCAACTCGCTAACTCCAGAACAGCAACGTGACGTAATCGCTCGTACTTTTACTGAGTCTCTATAATCTCTCAGTAAACTAGCTTGCTAGAATTTAAAAAGCTTGGTCAGCAATGACCAAGCTTTTTTTGTTTCTGGATCCTTCGAGTCCCCTCCGATAGTGGCGAACTCATCTTTCTAAGGTGCGTTTCTTTGCGAAGGATCTTTCTTGAACGCTTGTGCCAACGAAGTTGGATCAAGCCTCTCTCTTTGCAATGACGCCCCTTCTGCCCACCAAATCAGTTGATGCAAAGTGCGATTCATATAGCTATCCCACTGCGCCTGATCCGACTCATCCGCAACAACACCGTGCTCATCAAACACCTCTTGTGCTTTCGGAATATGGATCATTGCCGACACGGGTAAGCATCCCAACTCGGATAAGAAAGTGCGCATCGACACTGCAGCACGAGCGCCGCCCCATTGCCCTGCAGAATAGGTCACGATAGCACTTGGCTTATAGGAAAACAGCGAGCTGCCAAAGTGATTAAGCATGTTTGCCAAAGCAGGACTCATCGAATGATTGTACTCCGGGCTAACCATCACATACCCATCCGCATGTTTGATTTTATCTGCCAACTCGCTGAGGTGCTCCGGCACTTTTGAGCGGTGATAAGCAAACTCGGGCTTAAACACATCACCAAAGTCGTAGTTCAATGGGTCAATGATTTCGACCGTATGTTGTGAGTGCTGACTCGCGATAAGTTTTTCACACGCTCTACTGACTCGCATTCCTAAACGCGCTGGTCGTGGTGGCGTACTGTCTCTGACTGAGCCAAGAAAAATCAAAAAATGCATGCTGCTCTTTCCATCTCATGTAGTTAAGTTCGTTTTTCAATCTTAAAGAGAGTTAAAACTTACTAGCAATAAAAAAGGTGAATGATTACTCATTCACCTCTCGTTATTTCTGTTTTTGCTACTTACTGTACTTTTGAAGCTTACTGCACGCGGCGCAGTACTTGTTTCAATGCGTCAAAGTCAGCGTCGAGATCTTCCGATAGCAGCTCCATCGCAGCGTGCTTCGCTAGTGGTGCAGGAAGGTCGATGTCGGATTCTAGAATATCATCCACAACTTCTTTGAACTTCGCTGGGTGAGCAGTACATAGGAACAGACCTGTTTCACCCTCTTGCAGCTGCTCTTCAAGAACGCGGTAAGCAATCGCACCGTGTGGCTCACATAGGTAGCCAAGTGCGTATAGGTCTTTCACCGACTGAGCGCTTTGCTCATCAGACACTGCACCTTTACCTAGCGTCTCCAAGCCCCACTCTTTCACGCGGCATAGCTCTTCGATACGAGGCCAATTATTTGGTTGGCTCACGTCCATTGCGTTCGATGTTGTTGCAACCGTTGGTTTCGGCGCCCACTGACCCGTTTCTAGGTAACGTGGCACAGTGTCATTGGCATTCGTTGCAGCGATGAAGCGCTTAATAGGTAGACCCAGTGCTTTTGCCAATAGACCAGCAGTTAGGTTACCGAAGTTACCGCTTGGTACTGATACCACTAGGTTTTCACGCTCTTGTTTGCTCATTTGCGCAGCTGCTTCAAAGTAGTAACAGATTTGCGCCATCAAACGGCTGATGTTGATTGAGTTTGCAGAGTTAAGACCGATCTCTTCACGCAGTGCAGAATCATCAAAAGCTTGCTTAACCAGAGCCTGACACGCATCGAAGTCTCCATCGATCGCGACAGTATGGATGTTCTTACCAAGCGTACAGAACAGCTTCTCTTGCAGTGGGCTGATTTTGCCTTTCGGATACAGAATCACAACGTTGATGTCTTCCATACCATAGAAAGCGTGCGCAACGGCTGCGCCAGTATCGCCAGAAGTTGCCGTTAGGATAGTGATCTTGCCACCGTCCGAAACTGCAGCAAGAGATTGCGCCATAAATCGACCACCAAAGTCTTTAAACGCAAGCGTTGGACCATGGAAAAGCTCCAGAGCGTAAACACCGTCTTTTACTTGGTTGATTGGCGCTGGGAATTGGAATGCAGCGTCAACCAATGCGTTAACTTGCTCTTCCGCCAGCTCATCGCCAATCAGTGCTGATAGGATTTTCGTGCTACGAGAGACAAAGTCTTCTGCCAGCAGCGCATCAACATCTTCAAATTTTGGTAATTCCGATGGGAAAAATAGACCTTGGTTACGGCCTAATCCTTGGCGAACGGCTTGGCCAAAGGAAACTTGTTCATCATTTTCTTTTATATTGTAAAGCTTCATAGCTCACTTCCTGTTACTTTCGAACCCTGTTTATCTAGACGACAAACGTGGACGAATCCTTCTTCGTTTTGTACGTAGTTCTGTTCTAACCAGCGAGCAACTCGCTCAGCGACATCTTTCTCTTTGCAAATACTGAACAGTGTCGGACCACTGCCAGAAATACCGGTTGCCAATGCACCCGCAGACGCTGCGTATTGACGTGCATTCGCAAAACCCGGAAGCAGTTTCTCACGATACGGTTCTGCGATCACGTCTTTGATCATTTTTGCAGCAAGTTCTGGCTGGCCAGAATGACACGCATGAATAAAGCCCGCAAGGTGACGACCATGAGCAATGATATCTTGTCGGCGGTATTGAGATGGTAGGATCTCACGCGCTTCTGCTGTTGATACTTTGATACCCGGATACGCCATAACCCAGAACCAATCATCAAAGCAAGGCACTTCTTGGCTGATGATACCCAACTCTTCAAGCATCAATTGCACACCACCAAGGTAACACGGCGCGACGTTATCGTAGTGAATACCACCAGAGATCTTACCTTCCATTTCTCCCATCAGCGCCAGTAACTCTGTCTCGTTAAGCGGCTGACCATGGAATCGGTTTAATGCATCTAATGCAGCAACAATAGAACATGCACTTGAGCCTAATCCTGAGCCGATTGGCATGTTCTTTTCTAGCGTCATTTCAAGTGGCTTTAGCTCAACACCTTTTTTGTCTAGCTCACGAGCAAACACCACCCAACAGTCGTAAACGATGTTCTCTTTCGACTCGGTTGGCAGCTTCTCAACAAAATCACCCGCCGTCTTTAGGCTGAACGGCTCAGCCCCAGACTTAACCAATACTCGGTCACCCAATAGTTTACCATCGACTGGAGACACCGCCGCCCCCAGAACGTCGAAACCTACGCTTACATTACCAATTGATGCTGGGGCATAAACCACTACATCCATATCACCTGAACTCATTGTCGTTATACCCCTAGCTTCCAACCTAAAGTACGCATCACATCCGAGAATACGCCAGCAGCCGTAACTTCAGTACCCGCACCGTAACCACGCAATACCAGTGGAATTGGTTGGTAGTAGCGGCTGTAGAATGCCAGTGCGTTTTCACCATCTTTGATCTTAAACATCGGGTCGTTTTCATCGACTGCAGCGATGCTTACCGTGCATTTACCATCGACAATTTCACCCACGTAGCGCAGTACTTTGCCTTCTTCTGCCGCTTTAGCTGACAGCTCTTTAAAGTAGGCGTCCGCTTCTGGTAAGCGCTCCATAAACTCTTCAACACTGCCTGAGTCGTCAAAACCTGGTGGCAGAGCTTGGTCAACCACAACGTCTTCTAGTTCTAGAGACATGCCAGCTTCACGAGCAAGGATAAGTAGCTTACGCGCCACATCCATACCCGATAGATCGTCACGAGGATCAGGTTCAGTAAAGCCATTTTGCTTGGCGATGTTGGTTGCTTCACTTAGGCTCATACCTTCATCTAACTTACCGAAGATGTATGACAGAGAGCCAGAAAGGATACCGCTGAAGCGCTCTAGTTCATCACCCGCTGAAATTAGGTTTTGTAGGTTTTCGATCACCGGTAGACCTGCGCCTACGGTTGTTTCGTACATCAGCTTACGGCGAGAGCTGCGCGCAACATCGCGAAGCTGATGGTAGTAAGACATGCTGGCTGTGTTTGCTTTCTTGTTTGGTGTAACTACGTGGAAACCAGCCGCTAAGAAATCAGCGTATTGGTTCGCGATATCTTCACTTGAAGTACAGTCCACCAATACTGGGTTGATGATGTGGTTACGTTGAACCAAAGAAATCAAACGCGCTAGGCTGAACTCTTCTGTCGCTGCCGACATACGGTCACGCCAATGCTCTAGTGGCAGACCTTCGCTATCAAGCAGAAGACCTTTACTGTTTGCCAAGCCACACACGCGAATCACGATACCTTTTTCCGCAAGCTTGGCTTGTTGACGCTCAATTTGATCCACCAGCTCACCACCAACGCCGCCAATACCAACCACGAAGACGTCTAGGAAGTGCTTAGAGTTGAATAGGTTCTCGTGACACGCTTTGATCGCTTCAGAGATTTTGTCTTCAGGAATTACGGCAGAGATAGCACGCTCAGACGAGCCCTGTGCGATAGCTACAATGTTTACGTTCACTTCAGCAAGAGATGAGAAGAAGCGAGATGCAACACCGCGTGAAGTACGCATACCATCACCAACCAAAGTGACAATAGACACATCATCAATAAACTCGACTGGTTCAAGTAGACCGTCTTTTAGTTCAAGTTCAAACGCATCCGCCAATACTTGTTGTGCTTTTGCTTTGTCTTGCGCTTCGATACAGAAGCTGATGCTGTACTCAGAAGAAGATTGAGTGATCAGAACGATAGACACACCTGCTGATGACATTGCACCAAATACTCGACTTGCCATGCCAACCATACCCTTCATACCCGGGCCAGACACGTTAACCATCGTTAGGTCGTTCAGCGTCGTGATGCCTTTGATAGCGAGGTTATCTTCGCCAGTGTCTTGACCAATCAGCGTACCCGCACCTTGTGGGTTAAAGCTGTTTTTGATCAGACAAGGAATATGGAATTGTGCGATTGGTGCGATGGTTTTCGGGTGCAGAACAGAAGCACCGAAGTAAGAAAGCTCCATCGCTTCTTGGTAGCTAAGCGATTTAAGCAGACGAGCATCTTCTACTAAGCGAGGGTCACAGTTGTACACGCCATCAACGTCTGTCCAGATTTCACAGCAATCTGCGCGCAGACACGCCGCAAGAACCGCTGCTGAGTAGTCTGAACCATTACGACCTAATGTAACTAGTTCACCTTTCTCGTTACCTGCGGTAAAGCCCGGCATAATATTCACATGGCCCTGAGGAAGAGGGTTCTGACGGAAGTTCTGAGTTGAAACTTCAACATCGACCATGGCTTCTAGGTGATCGCCTTTTGCGTAGAGGTATTCAACTGGGTCGATAAGATGCGCTGGTTGCCCTTTCGCTTCCAATACCGCTTTCATCAGCTGAATCGAAACGCGTTCACCTTTACTAATGATGCGTGCATTGACGTTGTTTGGGCACATGCCAAGAAGATTGATGCCATGAACGAGCTGGCGAAGTTGAGAAAGTGAGGTTTTAACTTGGTTATCGAAAGCTGCACCATCGATGTTTGGTAATACAACTTGGATATCTGCAAATAGAGCTTTGAAAGAGGCTTCCAGCTCATTGATTTGCAGTTCAGCTTCACCATTGCGAAGCGCACCTTCAATCACCGCTACCAGCTTGTTGGTTGTTTTGCCAGGTGCAGAAAGTACCACTGCGACTTCTTCTTGTTGTGCGTTGTTGGCGATGATATCCGCTGCTCTCAAAAAGCGATCTGCATCTGCTAATGATGAGCCGCCAAACTTTAATACTCGCATCCCTTCCTCCGATGTATCTTCTTAAATCTGTCTAAATTCTGTATAAAAAAGCATAAAAAAAGGCCTGTATCTTGTTGGATACAGGCCTTTTTTGTGAATTTCTTTCGCTCAGCAGCCTGCCCCAACATTGATCGTGTTGGTAATAATAATGGTTGTGGTCATTACTACTTGGCTGTGAGATGTCATAAATAAATATTCAACGATAATTATGTGTTTGCTTAACTCTACGTTTACCGAGTTTCGTAAACAGAGTCAACAAAAAATTGTTTATTTTCCGGCCTTGCAGAGATTTCTGCTACGCAATGTCATTGATATTTCAAAGTAATTACAAGGATTTACCGTTACAGCGGTTTGGGTTACTTTTTTGTGCACAGTTCGAGCCTCACTAAAAACCAAATCATCGAATGATCCTTGAGCCGATCTTAAACGCTGAGCACAAGATCAAAATGCCATCCTTTACTGACGTTACTTAACAAACACTTAACCGTGATCAATGTTCATAGGATCGAATTAAACAGAAAATAAATGAGCTGGATTTCATATTCTATGCTTTAATAGTGAGAAGCTTTTAGCACATACTAATAACAAAGTTAGACACAAGGAGTGGTCAACATGAAAAAATGGATTTTTCTGTTACTGTTCGTTGTGCCTGGCATTTCTGTCGCCAGTGATCTTCCGCCTTTACCGGGCAAAACTTCCTCGTCTCCACACAAACTTTTCATTTCTAGTGAAAACTACCAAACCGACAGCTTTGATGTCTGGAATATCGATGGTGGGTACGCGTATGAGCTGTTTGATTCTGTCGATCTTTACGTGGGTGCTCGCGTCAATAACTCTCCAATTCAGAATCAGAGCGGCTTTTTAAGTGGTATCAGCTATCACTTGAACGATCGCGTAACAGTAAAAAGTACGGTGCGTTCTTATAAAGGCGAAACGACAGAAGGCATACGTGAAGAAGGCAGTAGCCTTGCCGCAGAAGTATCGAGCCGCGTGAAAATCACCGAGAACTTGGATCTTCACGCCACTCTGGATTATCAAGACTGGCAACAAGGCTTTGAAGTAGGCCTAGGTTTCCGCTTCTAAAAATCCAACGCCTCTTTCGAAGTTAATACCCCATTCCAATCCGCATACACATAATGCTTAGGTTGTACGATCTGGTTTTGCATGGTCAGTGTCACGTTGACTTCTCCCATGCCACGCTTCTCAGTTTTAAACGGGCATGTACCCAATGCTTGAATACCGATGTCCATCTGTGACATCTGCGCCACATCACGAACCGCACCGTAAACGATGATACCTTCCCATCCATTTTCGATACCAAGAATCGCCAATTGATCGCCAAGCAAAGCTTTTTGACAAGAGCCGTGTCCATCCACGATCAGCACTTTTCCTGTGCCGTCTTCACTCAGTACTTCACGTACTTTGGAATTATCGTGGTAGCAGCGCACAGTGACAATTTCGCCGTGAAAGGCACTGCGTTGACCAAAGTTCTGCAATGGTAAGCTCAGCAGGGTAACTTGGTCCTCAAATTGGTCACAAATGTCTGGTGTTATGTCTCTCATAGTTCCTCCGTGAATTGTCTCATCCGAACCAACGCTAAGGTGAGTAGTATCCTTCTATACGAGTCGCGGTGTTATCGACCCTAGCTTGTGCATCACCTCTGGAGCGGAACAAGCAATCAAATAAAGTTCGTCATCAATAATGTAGTAAATCGCGTTCTGCTGGAACTTATTGGCCAACTCTACCGCCGCTTGTGGGGTTAACTCCGCAGCGTAACTTTCTTCCAACCACTCAAACGCCTGATCGCCTACCGTGACAGGCACGTACTTTACGTGGTTTAATTGTTTCTCGAGCTTATGATTACTTATGCAATTCTCTTCTTTTGACCGCAAATTACTGTAAGGGTTCCAAGCAGTTATCACTGCGTAGCTGGTAACCTGCCATTCAGCATGAAAACGGAAGAAAGACTTTGAATAAGCATTCCATAACGAAGCGTCTATGTTCGTATTACTTTTTTCTATCATAACTCTTAAACGATTAATAACAGTTACATTTCATCAATTGATGTAAATCAACAAACTGAATGGAATTAACATTTGAGCATTGTTAGCATGCTGTTAACAATATAAAATCCGCTCCATATCTTAGGGTGTTTACGTTTCAGGCCCCATAAATACTGGAATTGAAAGGTAAACAAGCCCTATAGAATAAACGTCGCCATTGGATACTGGTGAGTTGGCAAAATTCCAAGGAGGGCGGATAACTGAAAGAAGTGTTTTTTTGATCAACTTGATTTATTATCAAAATCACATTACCTGTATGTTATATTTTTGCCTAGAATTTATTCTATTAGCACAATTTTGTCACAAATTTAGGTACCGCCAATGCAAACCCCGCAGATTCTTATCGTTGAAGATGAGCAAGTAACTCGTAACACTCTTAAGAGTATTTTTGAAGCAGAGGGATACGCTGTTTTTGAAGCCAGTGACGGTGAAGAGATGCACCAAGTGTTGTCTGAAAATTCAATCAACTTGGTTATTATGGACATTAATCTTCCAGGCAAGAATGGTCTCCTTCTAGCACGTGAACTTCGCGAGCAAGCGAACATCGCTCTGATGTTCCTAACTGGTCGTGACAATGAAGTAGACAAGATCCTAGGTCTTGAAATTGGTGCTGATGACTACATCACTAAACCATTTAACCCACGTGAACTGACTATCCGTGCGCGCAACCTGCTAAGCCGCTCTATGAGCATTAACGCTGTACAGGAAGAGAAACGCTCGGTAGAAAAATACGAGTTCAACGGTTGGGTGCTAGACATCAACAGCCGCTCGCTAGTGAGCCCAGCTGGTGATAGCTACAAACTGCCTCGTTCTGAGTTCCGTGCTCTACTGCACTTCTGTGAGAACCCAGGTAAGATTCAAACTCGTGCTGATCTTCTTAAGAAGATGACTGGCCGTGAGCTTAAGCCACACGACCGTACTGTAGACGTAACTATCCGTCGTATTCGTAAGCACTTTGAATCAGTATCAGGTACACCTGAAATCATCGCGACAATTCACGGTGAAGGCTACCGTTTCTGTGGCGATCTAGAAGACTAATCTGCCCCAGTAAAAACAATAAGGGCTTGCTCTATGAGCAAGCCCTTTTTCTATCTGTAAACGAGCAAATAATACAAAAACCGTAATTAGTACAAACCTAGTGATTAGTACACCTTGTCGATTCGGATGCCTTTTTCGACTAACCAGCCTTTCTTACCTGCGTCATCCAACAACAGTGCTAAATCGACCGACTTCTCCATATCCGCCTCAATTTGCCATACAAACGCCACTTCCCACTGATTTTCGCTATGAGTACGCAGTTCGAGCAGATCACCATCGATTTCCCACTCAGAGTCACCCTGCTTGATGATCAACGAATCAACGGTCAAGTTTGCGGGAAGTTCTTTATCGGCCTTCAAGTACAGTGCACCATGCACGTTCTGTGCTTGAACTTCGCCAATGGTTGGCATTAGATTTACCCACAGATTGCTTTTCAGTTCGACATTCACCTTATTCATGGTGATTTGACTGTCCTCTTGCCAACCAACCTGAGGAGCAGAACTACAACCCGCCAGAAGCACCATTACCAGTGCTGCCGATGCAAATTTCTTCATGTTATTTCCTCTGTTCCAACCAACTTTTCAAGACTTGAATATCGTTTTGATACTCGTTTTTAATTTCTTCGACCCAATCAGAGATGTTCTCCCACCATGCTGGCATATCTGGAGACTGCGCTTTTTGAGCAACGCTTTGAATGTGTTTAAGACCAATGGAGCCCGCCGCACCTTTGATCTTATGAGCTTCGGAGACAATGCCATCTTGGTCTTTCGCCGTCATATTTGAGTCGAGCACTTCAATATAATCCGGCATCATGTCTTCGAACATCTTGATGCTATCGTACACAGGCTTCACGCCCACGATATCCACGTACGACTCTAGCATATCCAAATCAAGCAAATGGGTATTGATGACTGGTGATGGGGTCGGTGTAACATCCTCAACCACTTCAGGCTCGATAACGACTTCTTCTTGGCTTTCAATACGATTAACGAAGAACTTATCAATCACTGCCTGCATTGCCTGAACCGCAAGCGGTTTGCTGATGGCATCGTCCATACCATTATCTAGATACTCGCGACGATCTTTCATCACATTCGCAGTGAGTGCCACCAGCGGCGGCAGATTGTCGTAGTGCTCACGATAATACTTGGCGACATCAAAACCCGTCATGTCAGGCAATTGAATATCAAGCAGCGCTAAATCATATTCATCCGGTACAAAGTTCACTAGCGCCTCTTGGCCTGTCATTGCAACGGTCACGGTATGCCCCAAACTCTCAAGCAGTGACTTAGCAACGGTGACGTTCAACTCAATGTCTTCCACCATAAAAATATTCAGATGCACGTTATCGCGTTTTGCATCGACAACCGGCTCTGCGAGCCCAACAATTGGGACATGAATGGACACGGTGAAGGTACTGCCAAAGCCTTCTTCACTCGCTACGGTAATATCACCGTCCATCATGTTTATCAGCTGCTTAGAAACTGCCAAACCAATACCAGTGCCAACCGCATGCAGGTTATCTTTGCCAGATTTCACTTGATAGTACATAGCGAAGATCTTATCCAACTCTTCATCTGGAATACCGATGCCAGTATCTTCCACTTCCATGATGATGGTCGCGTAATCGTCTTCTACATCTGCGCTCACCGTCATCACTACGCCACCTTCTTTAGTGAATTTCATGGCGTTGCTAACGAGGTTCCAAATCACCTGACGCAGGCGGGTCGCATCTACTTCAATCGCTTTTGGCAACGAGCTCAGACGCTCTAGATCGAAGCGCAACCCTTTCTGCTCAGCCATCAGAGCCGAGATACTTTCGATTTCAGCGACGAAATCTTCAAAGTTCAATGGGGCTGGTAACAGCTCCAACTTACGACGGTCAAACTTGTCCATATCAATGATGTCGTTGAAGATGTTGCCTAACGTAATGGCACTAACATTAATGGTTTGCATGTGCTTACGCTGCTCTTCAGTCAACTGACTATCAAGCAACATACGGCTCAAGCCAACGATGCCATTTAATGGCGTACGCAGCTCATGACTGATCGTAGAGATAAACGTGGTTTTGTCACGGCTGGCTTTTTCTAGTGATTCTTCGTGGCGTTTACGCTCAGTGATATCACGACCGAAACCAACCAGACCAAGATGGCGGCCATCTTTGCTGTAGAACGGCACCTTGCGCAGTTCAAAGTAATGCTTACGTCCGTCAGGGTATTCCAGCCATTGTTCATAAGTAATGGCTTGATTGTCGGCAAAAACTTTTTGGTCGGTATCGACGATATGCTCCGCCACTTCTTTGCTGTAGACATCCCACGGGCTCAAGCCGACTAACTGATGCTCTTTCTTACCAGTTAGCTCTTCCATCGCGCGGTTACAGCCAGAGAAAACACCGTCAGCGTTACGGTAGTAAATCAAGTCTGGGGATGCGTCGATAAAAGAACGCAATAGTGCCGTACGCTCGGCAAGCTCAAGCTGAGTGCGTTCACGTTGGAACACTTCGTTCTCAAGATCTTGCATCGCTTCTTCGCGAGCTTCTTCTGCTTTAATGCGCTCTTCAATCTCTTGGTTGAGCTTCTCAATGTTCTGCTGTAGCTGGAAGTTCAGCTCTTGGTCACGAGAACGCATGTCTTTAAGCTTAGACACCAACTTGGTTAGTCTTTGACGTGACTCTTCTAGTTGATCGACCACCACAGACAGGAAGTACACAGCCCAAGGGGTGATCAACAAACCAAAGAACACTGAACGGACAATATCAATATCGTCGACATTGCCTTTCAGCGCTAAGGTAATCCCCACTTGCACCACAACAGCCAATGCCACCAACGCCAGCGCCAGCAATATCGAGAAACGGACAATCCCCAGCTTGACCAATAGGTCAACATAGTACTGGGCGAGATTTTTCATGGGCTTCATTCACTACTCCACGGAACAAGCTAGATATCGAACCCTGACAAAATGAAAAGCGAAACCGCTGAGCGAAGGAGCAACAACGATTTACATATTTGAAAGACACACGGATGGAGTAGCGGTGTTTCAGGGCTCATCAACGCCTCATCCTATGTGCTTGCAGTTTAACGTGTTTAATACGGTGATTTAAACTGCCTACTCTCAACTTAGAGCAAGCGGTCACAAAGCGTTAATAAGAACTTGGATGAACACTGGTGCAATCACGGCCATCAGCCTTGGCTTGGTAAAGCGCGCTATCTGCCATTGCAACGCCCATTTCTGGCTCATCACCATGATGAGGAACATAAGCGACAAAACCGATACTGACTGTCAGTCGGTCCGATGTATTTGAACTGCGATGTTCGACCGCCAGTTCGTGAATTTGCTCATGGATGCGCTGTGCGACTTTCAACGCCCCCTCCGTCGTCGTATTAGGCAGAATGAAAGCGAACTCTTCACCACCGTAACGCGCCACGCAGTCAGAAGATCGGCTCGCGACTTGTTGGAATACCGCAGCCACCTTCACTAAGGCTTCATCACCTTGCTGATGGCCGTAACAATCGTTGTAGTCTTTGAAGAAGTCGATATCACATAGCATGATTGTCAGTGGTAACTTCTCACGAATATGGTGGTACCAAAGGGTATGCAGTTGCTCATCAAAACGACGACGGTTGGCCACTTGAGTTAAGCTGTCTGAGAAGCTGAGTTTCTCTAGTTCTAAATTCGCTTCTTCAAGTTTCTGTTCAGCAAGATAACGCTCTGAAATATCACGTGCCATGATCAACACGCCATTGGTGCCAGAGGCTTTATCTTTGAACGGCGATTTCACCACATCAAACCATGTGTAGTAACCATCGGTGCTGCTCACCTTATCGATGTATCGAATTGGCTGAGTTTGTTGTAAAGCCTGTAGGTCACTCGCTTCTAAGCGGATATAGATATCCTCAGGAATGACATCTTGCAGGCGCTTACCAATCAAATCTCCCACATCGGAAATGCCGAGAGCGTTAACAAAGGGTTTATTACAAGCTTGGTAAACCATGTTTTCATTGAAGATACCGATCGAGTCCGGACTGGCATCCAGAATGGTTTGTAAGATGGTATCGCGCTGTGCCAAAGCGACTTCGGTATCTTTACGACGTTCCATCTCATCACGCAGGTTCTGCTGCATCTTATGCCATTCGGTGACATCATGGCTGATAGACAAGGTGCCGATCATCTCTCCACTTTGAGAGACTAACGAGCTCTGATTAACCTCAAGCAAACAACTTCGCCCTTGAGGATCTGTCGTCCAACGACGCTCACTTTTTCTTGTCGCGATCGGGCTAATGTTTGCAGAGCAAGCTTCTTCTCTCCGCCCCTCCCAGAAAAGGTCAAACGCTCGGTTAGTTGTTAACACTTTGCCCTGCTGATCTTGTAAGCAAATCAACTCAGATAGAGAATCGATCGCAGAGCGAGCAATGCCTAATTTTTCTAGCTCTTTCTGCTGCTCTTGAAGTGTTGCTTGGTAAGGTTGAGCGTAGATAATCCAGACACGATGACCACGCAGCACACTCTTTTTCCCAGACAGTTCAACTTTGAAGTTTTCTGTTTCAGATAATCGCCAATCAAATAATTGATGGCGGAAGTGGCGGCTAGAAAAGCTATCGAGTAGCGCCACCAGATCTTCAGTGTGAAAAGAGGCAGGATAAAGAAAGCCAGAACCTAGTGCGCGGATGCCAAGTAACTGCATCGCAGGATCGTTAGAAAGCAGTAATTGACCATGACTTGCGTCGAGTACAAGTACGGGGAATGGAGAGTCAGTAACGAGGTGTTTTAAAGCGGATTGAAATCGCAGATAAATCAGCGTAACAGTGATTACACATACCACAGAGAGCAGGACCACAAATCCGTAGTCGCCCTGCCCATCCCAGAGCCAATTGAGTAACTGATCCATTTTTCCGACCTTTAAAGCAAATCGGGAGAAATATAACAGTTCTTAATCGATCATTCTGCCCTTAATTCTGGTTTGCTATAGATGAAAGCATCACCAGTTAAGCTACCTTGTGCGCCCTCTCGGTCCAATGCGCGACCAATTTCGGTCATCGCGAGCCAACGGTTCTCACACCACAGTGGTGATAGCAAGGTTGGACGACGCGCCGCAGAAGAAACACGATGATAAATCACCTCTTTTGGCGTCATGCGGATCATTTCACTGGCGATAGCCACATACTCTTCAAGCTCAGGCGCTTCTAGCTTTCCAGCACGCCACGCTTTTGCCATAGTACTGCCTTCGACAATATGTAGACCGTGAAGCTTAATGCCGTCAGTACCGACTTCGAGCACTTTACACAGTGTCTCAACATTGTCGTCGCGTGTCTCTTTCGGCAAACCAACGATCAGGTGAGTACACACTTTGATACCAAGTGCACGAGCACGCTTGGTGATTTCTGCGTAGCACTCAAAATCATGACCACGGTTGATACGCTTGAGGGTGTCATTGTTGGCCGTTTGAAGACCTAGCTCTAGCCAAATCTCATAGCCTTGATTCACGTAATCCGAAAGCAGATCTAATACCGCATCAGGAACGCAATCAGGACGAGTACCCACACAAAGGCCGACGATATCAGCCGCTTTGAGAGCTTCTTCGTACATGTTTTTAAGAACTTGTACTTCTGCATAGGTACTTGTGTATGCCTGAAAATAAGCCAGATACTTCTTCGCTCGATGGATCTCTCCAGCGCGATCTTTCAATTGAGCGTGAATGCTTTTGATCTGCACTTCTTCGTCAGCAAACGAAGCCACATTACAAAATGTACAACCACCTCGGCCAATCGTGCCGTCGCGGTTCGGGCAGCTAAAGCCACCATGTAAAGTCAGCTTATGGACTTTTTCGCCGTAACGACGCTGAAGATCTTGGCCTAGTGTATTGACCAACTCATGTAACTGCATAGATTCTCACCAATAGTAAACCGTAATAAATCTCACTACGATTCATGTAAATAAATTACATCCCTGCAAGAAAAAACAAATAATTCTAGTCAATTCAAACAAACAGGTAGCGGTGTGAAATCAATAAAACTGCATAAAACCAACTCAAAACCCGCAATGTTGCGCAAATGTTAAACAAAAAGTGAATATTTAAACGAAAAAATTGGGTCACAAAAGCGACTTTTCGTTGCATTCTCAAGTAACAAAATTGTAGGATACTTACACAACCCCGTTTTTTTTGTGACTTTTATTACAACAATAACTGCGGGAATTGTCGGCGATATCCCGCTCCCACCTATATAAGTCACTTAATTGTGGCAATAAATAAAGGGATATCACCAAGGATTGTTTTTCTCGCAAAATTTTTCCTGCGAGATACGGAAAGGAATCAAGACTGGCCAACCTCGGCCAGTGGCGAATCATAAATATAAAGGACAAGACGCAAAGAGCGCACCTAAGGCAGTCGAGATCTGTCCGGGATTCTTGCGTCGACATTGAACTGGAAGGATGTATCTATGGTAGATAGAGAGCAAAATTCACAGGGCCTGTACACTCCGGAGCTGGAGCATGACGCTTGTGGTATCGGTTTTGTTGCTCACCTTAAAAACCGTAAATCTCATGAAGTAGTGACTCAAGCATTGGATATGCTGGCTCGCATGGAACACCGTGGTGGTCAAGGTTGTGACCCGTGCAGCGGTGACGGTGCGGGTATCTTGCTACAAAAACCTCATGAATTCCTATTAGAAGAAGCCGTTAAGTTAGGCGTTAAACTGCCTTCGTTTGAAAAGTATGGTGTTGGTGTCGTTCTTTTCCCGAAAGACGAATACAAACGCGAACAATGCCGTGACATTCTAGAACGTAACGCACAGCGTCTAGATCTTGAAGTTATCGGCTACCGTGTATTGCCAACCGACAACTCCATGATCGGTGCAGACCCACTAAGCACAGAGCCTCAGTTTGAGCATGTGTTTATCTCTGGTGGCCCTGGCATCACACCTGAAGAACTAGAGCGCAAACTGTACGTACTTCGTAACTACACTGTACGTGTTTGCCTAGAAAGCGTTTCGAACATTGGTGACGACTTCTACATTAACTCCATGTCTTACAAGACATTGGTGTACAAAGGTCAGTTAACGACCGAGCAAGTACCTCAGTACTTCCTTGATCTGCAAAACCCAACCATGGTGACTGCACTGGCACTGGTACACTCTCGTTTCTCTACCAATACCTTCCCAAAATGGCGTCTTGCACAGCCTTTCCGTTACATTGCCCACAACGGTGAAATCAATACAGTTCGCGGTAACTTGAACTGGATGAAAGCCCGTGAAGCAATTCTAGAATCAGACCTGTTTACTCAGGCTGAAATCGACATGCTTCTTCCAATCTGTCAGGAAGGCAGCTCGGATTCATCTAACTTTGACATGGCACTTGAGCTCCTAGTTCTTTCTGGTCGCAGCCTGCCACATGCATTGATGATGATGATCCCGGAAGCATGGCAAGAAAACAAAAACATGGATCCTAAGCGTCGTGCGTTCTATCAGTACCACGCGAACATCATGGAACCATGGGATGGTCCTGCTTCAGTATGTTTTACTGATGGTGTTCAAGTTGGCGCGACACTAGACCGTAACGGTCTGCGCCCTTCTCGCTACACAGTGACCAAAGATAACTTCCTAGTGATGGCATCTGAATCTGGTGTCGTGGATATTGAGCCAGAGAACGTAGAGTTCCGCGGTCGTCTACAGCCAGGTCGTATCTTCGTTGCAGACTTAGAACAAGGTCGCATCATCTCTGATGAAGAAGTGAAAGACACCATCGCAACAGCGCAGCCTTACGAGAAGTGGGTAGAAGAAAACCTACTGAGCTTGAAGAAGCTACCAGATGCGAGCAACCAGTTCAGCCAACCTTCTCCAGAGCGTTTGCTACACCGTCAACAAGCTTTCGGTGTGAGCACTGAAGAAGTGAACGAAATCATCGTTCCAATGGCGAATGACGCAAAAGAGCCATTATCAGCAATGGGTGCCGACTGGCCGCTTGCGGTTCTCTCTCATCAATCTCAGCATCTTTCAAACTACTTCAAGCAGCTGTTTGCACAGGTAACTAACCCACCGATCGACCCGATCCGTGAGCGTATGGTTATGTCGCTGAACACTTACTTGGGTAAAGACCAAAACCTTCTGACTGAAACACCACTTCACTGTCAGAAAGTCGAATTGGAATCGCCTGTTCTGGCGAACTCTGAGCTTGAAAAGCTGCGTGCGATCGACAATGAGCACCTACAAGCGAAGACGCTAGATATCGTGTTCCAAGCCAATGAAGATCAAGGCAAGCTTGAGCGTGCACTAAAGCGTATATGCCAATACGCAGAAGACGCGGTTATCGATGGTTACTCAATCATCCTACTAACTGACCGTGCAGTGAACTCAAACCACGCGGCGATCCCAGCAATGCTGGCAGTTGGCGCAGTGC
The DNA here is from genome assembly GCF_002163755.1 of Vibrio campbellii CAIM 519 = NBRC 15631 = ATCC 25920. Taxonomy (NCBI): domain Bacteria; kingdom Pseudomonadati; phylum Pseudomonadota; class Gammaproteobacteria; order Vibrionales; family Vibrionaceae; genus Vibrio; species Vibrio campbellii. Next base: position 564,946 of record NZ_CP015863.1, on the reverse strand, counting down.
ACCACCACTTGATCCGTAAAGGTCTACGTGCGAAGTGTGACATCGTGGTTGAAACCGGTGACGCGCGTGAAACACACCACTTTGCAACGCTACTTGGTTACGGTGCAAACGCGGTGAACCCATATTTGGTTATCGAAACCATTATCGAACTGCAACGCACTAAGAAGCTAGATCCAGAAGCGAACCCTCGCGATCTGTTCAACAACTACCGTAAAGCGATCAATGGCGGTCTTCTGAAGATCTTCTCGAAGATGGGTATCTCTACGCTACAGTCGTACCACGGTGCGCAAATCTTCGAAGCCTTGGGCATCCACAAATCAGTGGTCGACAAATACTTCACAGGTACAGTTTCTCGTATCCAGGGTCTCACCCTTGATGATATCGCCAAAGAAGTACTGATCCGTCACCGCATCGGTTACCCACAACGCGAAATCCCAATTCAAATGCTGGATGTTGGTGGTGTTTACCAATGGAAACAGCGTGGTGAGAAGCACCTATTCAACCCAGAAACTATTTCTCTACTGCAAGAGTCTACGCGCAACAAGAACTACGATCAGTTCAAGCAATACGCGACTGCTGTAGATAAGCAAGGCGACAACGCGGTAACTCTGCGTAGTCAACTTGAGTTCATTAAGAACCCTGCTGGTTCTATCTCTATCGACGAAGTCGAGCCAATTGAAAGCATCGTGAAACGCTTCGCGACAGGTGCAATGTCATTCGGTTCTATTTCTTACGAAGCACACTCCACACTGGCTGTTGCGATGAACCGTCTTGGCGCAAAATCGAACTCTGGTGAAGGTGGTGAAGACCCAATGCGTTTCGAGCGCAAAGAGAACGGCGATTGGGAACGCTCTGCAATCAAGCAGGTGGCTTCAGGTCGTTTCGGCGTAACCTCTTACTACCTAACTAACGCTGAAGAGCTGCAAATCAAAATGGCTCAAGGTGCGAAGCCAGGTGAAGGTGGTCAGCTACCAGGCGATAAAGTAGATGACTGGATCGGTGCAACACGTCACTCGACTCCGGGCGTTGGCCTTATCTCGCCACCGCCACACCACGATATCTACTCAATCGAAGATTTGGCTCAGCTGATCTACGACTTGAAGAACGCGAACCGCGCGGGTCGTGTAAACGTTAAGCTGGTATCGGAAGCTGGCGTAGGTACGATCGCTTCTGGTGTAGCGAAAGCGAAAGCGGACGTTGTACTTATCGCAGGTTTCGACGGTGGTACAGGTGCATCCCCAATGTCTTCAATCCGTCATACCGGTCTTCCTTGGGAACTTGGCTTGGCAGAAACGCACCAAACGCTACTGAAGAACGGTCTACGTAACCGTATCGTGGTTCAAGCGGATGGTCAGATGAAGACACCTCGCGACCTTGCAGTGGCAACACTACTTGGTGCAGAAGAATGGGGCGTGGCAACCGCAGCATTGGTGGTTGAAGGTTGTATCATGATGCGTAAGTGTCATAAGAACACCTGTCCTGTTGGTATCGCAACTCAAAACAAGACGCTTCGTGAGCGCTTTGATGGTCGCGTAGAAGACGTCGTCACCTTCTTCCAATACATGGCACAAGGTCTGCGTGAAATCATGGCTGAACTTGGCTTCCGCACTATCGATGAGATGGTAGGTCAAGGCCAGAAGCTGAAGATTCGCCAAGACGTTTCTCACTGGAAATACAAGAACCTAGATCTGTCTCCTGTTCTCCACGTTGAGCAACCACGTGAAGCTGATGGTGTATTCAACCAAGCTCATCAAAACCACAACCTAGAAGAAGTACTAGACCGTAAGCTGATTCAAGCAGCGATTCCTGCACTCGAGAAAGGCGAAGCGGTGAACGCCGAGTTCCCTATCGTCAACACAGACCGCTCTGCAGGTACCATGTTGTCGAACGAAATCTCGAAAGTGTACAAAGATGCCGGTCTGCCTCAGCCAATGAACGTGAAGTTCAAAGGCTCTGCGGGTCAGTCATTCGGCGCATTCCTAGCTAAGGGCGTGAAGTTCGAAGTGGAGGGCGACGCGAACGACTACTGGGGTAAAGGCTTATCTGGCGGTACGTTAGTACTTTACCCAGATGCGAAATCAAGCATTGTCGCGGAAGACAATATCGTGGTTGGTAACGTGTGTTTCTACGGTGCAACTTCGGGTGAGTCTTTCATTCGCGGTATGGCTGGTGAACGTTTCTGTGTTCGTAACTCAGGCGCGAAAGTCGTAGTAGAAGGCGTTGGTGACCACGGTTGTGAATACATGACGGGCGGTGCAGCCATCATCCTTGGTTCAACAGGTCGTAACTTTGCCGCAGGTATGAGTGGCGGCGTGGCTTATGTATGGGATAAATCAGGTGACTTTGAGTCAAAACTGAACCCAGAGCTAGTAGACCTAGATCCAATCGAGCAAGAAGACAGAGATCTATTACTCGACATGCTAACTAAACATGTTCAATTCACAGGAAGTGAAGTCGCTCAGTCTTTCCTAGACAACTTTGAAGCAAGCCTAGCCTCTATGGTTAAGGTAATGCCGCGTGACTACAAAGCGGTTCTTCAAAAGCGTAAAGCTGAAGCACAGTCTCAAGGAAACGAAACTCAAGTGGAGGCCGTATAATGGGTAAGCCTACTGGATTTTTAGAGCATGGTCGTGAACTACCACAGAAGATCGACCCAGCTGAACGCATCAAGAACAACAAAGAGTTCGTTCTGAACGAGGAGTTTGGTGACAAGATCAATACTCAGGCTTCTCGTTGTATGGATTGTGGTGTGCCGTTTTGTCATAACGGCTGCCCTATCGGTAACATCATCCCTGAGTTTAACGACGCAGTTTATCGTGATAGCTGGGAAGAAGCATGGAACATTCTAAGCTCGACTAATAACTTCCCAGAGTTTACTGGTCGTGTTTGCCCTGCCCCATGTGAAAGTGCTTGTGTACTTGGTATCAACCAAGATTCAATCACTATCTGTAATATCGAGAAAACCATCGTAGAAACGGCGTATCGTGAAGGGTACGCCAAACCAAAAACACCACGCTCCCGCACAGGCAAAACCGTTGCGATCATCGGTTCGGGCCCTGCTGGTCTTGCGGCTGCTGAGCAGTTAAACAGCGCTGGTCATACTGTGACAGTATTCGAGCGAGACGAGAAAGTAGGCGGTCTGCTACGTTTTGGTATCCCAGATTTCAAACTGGGTATGGACGTGATTGATCGTAAGATCAACCTAATGGCAGAAGCGGGTATTGAATTCAAAGTTAACCAACATGTTGGTGTTAATGTGAATGCCCACCAGTTGCGTCAAGAGTTTGATGTGGTTCTACTGACTGGTGGTTCAACCGTGCCTCGTGATTTGCCAGTTCCGGGTCGTGAACTAAAAGGCGTTCACTTCGCAATGGAATTCCTAGGTCAAAACAACCGCCGAGCCAACGACATGGATCTTAAGGGTGAAGAACTTCACGCCGCGGGTAAGCATGTTGTGGTGATCGGTGGTGGTGATACCGGCTCTGACTGTGTGGGTACATCTAACCGTCATGGCGCAGCAAGCATCACTCAGGTTGAAATCATGCCGATTCCACCAGAGAAACGTCCTGCCAATATGCCATGGCCACAGTACCCGATGATCTTACGTACTTCGACGTCTCATGAAGAAGGCGTTGATCGTCACTGGAATATCCTAACCAAAGAGTTCATCGGCAATGACAAAGGTGAAGTTACAGGCCTTCGTTTAGCTGATATCGTTTGGCAAGATGCGAAACCAGGCGAGCGTCCAAGCTTCAAAGAAGTAGAAGGCAGCGAGCGTGTGATTCCATGTGATATGGCATTTCTAGCGATGGGCTTCCTACACCCTGAACCAACAGGCGTACTTGCTCAACTGGATATCGCGCTAGATGATCGCGGTAACGTAGCAACTCAAGGTTTTGCTACTAACCAAGAAGGTGTATTTGCTGCTGGTGATATGCGAACAGGCCAATCTTTGGTCGTTCGTTGTATCAATGAAGGCCGCGAATGTGCCCGTGCTATCGATGATTACCTAATGGGTGGTACAAACCTAGAAGCAAAAGCAGATTCACTGATGCTTTCAGCTTAAAGGGAGTGCGCTCACTTCCTCTTTTCGGAGCATAAATCCAGCCATCAGTACTATAGATGGCTGGTTGTCAGGAAAGAAAACAGTTCCTTCCAATCTTTTTATTTTGACCAGCATTTTGTGCTGGTCTTTTTTATTCCCTCCAGAATCAAATGTTACTTTTTTGTAACAATCACTTTTCTATCTCACTGTTTTTCTTGAACTATTTTAGCCAATTAAATGGTAAATCGCATATTCACGCGATGATTCACTAATAACTTGACCTTTTTTACAATAAGCTATAGCTTGTGAAGTTGGTGAAAATAAAACACACAATTTTTGTTAAGATATTTGACGAATTTTATTGAATAGATATACATAAAACTTAGAAATTGACGCATAGTTAGTCATCATTATCAACTTGAGCAGTGTTGATATATCTGTCGGGATGACAGATAAGCAAAGGGAGAATTGCAATGGCTCTTTATGATCCAAGTCTTGAGAAAGACAACTGTGGATTTGGCTTGATCGCGCACATGGAAGGCGAGCAAAGTCACAAGCTGGTACGTACAGCAATTTCTGCACTTGACCGCATGACCCACCGTGGTGGTATCGCCGCCGATGGTAAAACCGGTGATGGTTGTGGTCTTCTTCTTCAAAAGCCCGATTCCTATTTACGCCTTATCGCTGAAGAAAATGGCTTCAACCTTGGCAAGCAATACGCCATAGGGATGATTTTCTTCAACCAAGACCCGGTGAAAGCTCAACTCGCCAAAGACATCATCAACAAAGAGCTCGCACAAGAGACTTTGACGGTAGCAGGGTGGCGTGAAGTACCAACCAATTCAGAAGTACTCGGCCCAATCGCCGCCGATTCACTTCCAGACATTCAACAAGTCTTTATTTCTGCCTCGGCAGGTTGGCGCGAGCGTGACATTGAGCGTCGACTCTACATCGCACGCCGTCGCATCGAGAAACAAATCACCGAAGATCCTGATTTCTACATCTGTAGCTTGTCGACACAAGTTTTGGTGTACAAAGGCTTGTGCATGCCTGCGGACTTACCGCGTTTCTATCTTGATCTTGCAGATCTGCGCATGGAATCTGCTATCTGCCTGTTCCATCAGCGTTTTTCTACCAACACTCAACCGCGTTGGCCATTAGCTCAGCCGTTCCGTTACCTCGCTCATAATGGTGAGATCAACACCATTGAAGGTAACCGCCAATGGGCACGAGCGCGAGCTTACAAGTTCTCATCACCACTGCTGCCAGACCTACAAACCGCAGCACCGTTTGTGAACGAGACAGGTTCAGATTCTTCCAGCTTGGATAATATGTTGGATCTATTCCTTTCTGGCGGTATGGATATCTTCCGTGCCATGCGCATGCTTGTGCCACCAGCGTGGCAGAATCACCCAGACATGGATCCAGATCTGCGAGCGTTTTACGACTTCAACTCTAAGCACATGGAACCATGGGATGGTCCGGCAGGCATCGTATTGTCCGACGGCCGTTACGCTGCTTGTAACCTAGACCGTAACGGTTTGCGCCCTGCACGTTATGTGATTACTAAAGACAAATTTATCACCCTGGCATCAGAGGTAGGGATTTGGGATTACGCTCCCGATGAAGTTGCGGAGAAAGGCCGTGTTGGTCCGGGTGAACTGCTGGTTGTCGATACTCGTAAAGGGAAGCTCTGGCAGTCTAGCGAGATCGATAACGATCTGAAATCTCGTCACCCTTACCGCGAGTGGATGGAAAACAACGTTCGCAAACTCACACCTTTTGCTCAGCTACCTGAAGATCAAGTTGGCGAACGCAGCTTTGATGAAGACTTGCTTAAGACTTATCAAAAGCAATTTGCCATGAGCAATGAAGAGGTCGATCAAGTACTGCGAGTCCTTGGTGATATGGGACAAGAAGCGGTAGGTTCAATGGGTGATGACACCCCGATGGCCGTCTTATCGTCTAAAGAGCGCTTGGTGACTGATTACTTCCGCCAAAAGTTCGCTCAGGTAACCAACCCGCCAATCGATCCATTGCGTGAAAAACACGTTATGTCACTGGCGACCAGTATTGGTCAGGAGATGAACGTCTTCTGTGAAACCGATGGTCACGCCTACCGAGTGACCTTCGATTCGCCGGTATTACTTTACTCAGACATGCAGCAATTGCTCGAGCTTGGTGACGATCACTACCGTAATACCATTCTCGATATCAACTACGATCCACAACAGAAAGATCTCAAACAAGCCATTGATGATCTGTGTGAACAAGCAGAACAGGTCGTACGTGAAGGCACGGTTCTAGTCGTGCTTTCAGATCGCGCTTTGGTCAAAGGCAAACTACCAATTCCTGCTGCAATGGCAGTCGGTGCAGTTCAAACTCGCCTGATCGATGCGAACTTACGTTGTGATGCCAACATTGTTGTTGAGACCGCGACTGCACGTGACCCACACCAATTTGCAGTCTTGCTTGGCTTTGGCGCCACTGCAGTTTACCCGTACCTAGCTTATGAAGCGCTAGGTAAGCTGATTGATGATAAAGCGCTAGAAAAAGACTATCGCGATGTGATGCAAAACTACCAATACGGCATCAACAAGGGTCTGTACAAGATCATGTCGAAAATGGGTATTTCTACCATCGCCTCTTACCGCTGCTCGCAACTGTTTGAAGCGGTTGGTTTGAGCCAAGAAGTGGTCGATTTGTGCTTTAAAGGTGTTACAACTCGTATTGAAGGCGCGAACTTCGATGACTTCCAACAAGATTTGTATAACCTTTCTCGTAAAGCTTGGGCAAAACGTAAGGCCATCGAGCATGGTGGTTTGTTGAAATATGTCCACGGTGGTGAATATCACGCCTACAACCCAGACGTGGTTGGCACACTGCAAACTGCGGTTAAATCAGGCGAAAGTAACGATTATCAGAGCTTTGCTAAACAGGTAAACCAACGTCCTGTTGCCATGCTGCGTGACTTAATGGTGCTGAAAAAATCAGACTCACCACTACCACTTGAGCAAATCGAGCCAAGCACTGAGCTCTTCAAACGCTTTGACTCGGCGGCTATGTCCATTGGCGCACTTAGCCCAGAAGCGCACGAAGCACTTGCAACAGCGATGAACCGCCTTGGTGGTTACTCTAACTCGGGTGAAGGCGGTGAAGATCCACGTCGCTTCGGTACAGAGCGTAACTCGCGTATCAAGCAGATTGCTTCAGGTCGATTTGGTGTTACCCCTCACTACCTAACCAATGCAGACTTACTGCAGATCAAGGTCGCACAGGGTGCTAAACCGGGCGAAGGTGGTCAGTTACCGGGACACAAAGTCACCGCAGAAATTGCAAAACTGCGTTATTCGGTACAGGGGGTGACTCTGATCTCCCCTCCTCCGCACCACGATATTTATTCGATTGAAGATTTAGCCCAGCTGATCTTCGACCTAAAACAAGTCAATCCAAATGCATTGGTTTCGGTGAAGTTAGTTTCTGAACCAGGCGTTGGCACCATCGCAACAGGTGTCGCGAAAGCTTACGCGGATCTCATTACCATTTCGGGTTACGACGGTGGTACTGCAGCAAGCCCATTAACTTCAGTGAAATACGCAGGTAGCCCTTGGGAGCTTGGGTTGGCAGAAACCCAACAAGCACTGGTTGCCAATGGTCTACGCCATAAGATTCGTCTACAGGTAGATGGTGGTCTAAAAACCGGTCTGGACGTGGTGAAAGCGGCGATTCTCGGTGCAGAAAGCTTCGGTTTTGGTACTGCGCCAATGGTGGCAATGGGTTGTAAATTCCTACGTATTTGTCACCTCAACAACTGTGCTACTGGCGTTGCGACTCAAGATGAGACATTGCGTAAAGAGTACTTCAAAGGCCTACCGGAAATGGTGATGAACTACTTCATCGGTCTGGCGGACGAAGTGCGCGGATTGCTCGCTGAACTTGGTGTTGAAAAACTGACTGACTTGATTGGTCGCACGGATTTGTTGGAAACCGTTGAAGGTCTGACAGCGAAACAAACCAAGCTGGATTTGTCGAATATCCTTGAGGCACCAGTCTCTCCAGAAGGACACCCTCTTTACTGGACACAGCCAAACACACCATTTGATAAAGCAGAGCTAAACAACAAGATCATCGAAGACGCACTGCAAGCGGTTGAGAAACGTCAATCTGCTAGCTTCTTCTACAACGTGATCAACACCGACCGCTCTGTTGGTGCTCGCCTATCTGGTGAAATCGCTCAGCGTTACGGCAACCAAGGCATGGCGGCGACGCCAATCAAACTGCATTTGGATGGCACTGCAGGCCAGTCATTTGGCGTTTGGAACGCGGGTGGCGTAGAGCTTTACCTCACTGGTGATGCCAACGACTACGTAGGTAAAGGCATGGCTGGCGGTAAGGTGGTTATCAAACCTCACCTTGGCACTGCATTTAAGTGTAATGAGGCGACCATCATTGGTAACACGTGTTTGTACGGCGCGACCGGCGGTAAGTTGTTTGCGGCAGGTAAAGCAGGTGAGCGTTTCGGCGTACGTAACTCAGGTACGATTGCTGTTATTGAAGGCGCTGGCGATAACGCTTGTGAATACATGACCGGCGGTATTGTTGCCATTCTTGGCGCGACAGGCGTGAACTTTGGCGCAGGCATGACTGGCGGTTTTGCTTACGTATTGGATGAGAACCAAGATTTCCAAGGTCGCGTGAACAACGAATCGGTTGAAGCGATTTCTCTGTCGGATCTCTACATCCACCAAGAGCACTTACGTGGCCTGATTGCCGAGCATCTTGAAGAAACCGGCTCTAGCCACGCAGAAGATATCTTGGCGAACTTTGATGAATGGATTCCAAAGTTCTACTTGGTGAAACCACAAGCGGCGGACTTGCGCACGCTACTTGGCCACCAGAGTCGCAGTGCCGCAGAACTGCGCGTTCAAGCCCAGTAATCATGGAGGATGTTTGAATCATGAGTCAGAACGTTTATCAATTTATCGATGTTCAACGCGTAGATCCTGCGAAAAAACCTATCAAAGTGCGTAAGATCGAATTCGTTGAAATCTATGAACCATTTACCAAGCAACAAGCGACTGCGCAGGCGGATCGCTGCTTAGATTGTGGTAACCCATATTGTGAATGGAAGTGCCCAGTCCACAACTACATCCCACAATGGCTAAAGCTAGCCAATGAAGGTCGTATCCTCGAAGCCGTTGAGCTATCACACCAAACCAACAGCTTGCCTGAAGTTTGTGGCCGAGTATGTCCACAAGATCGTCTATGTGAAGGCTCTTGTACTCTCAACGAGGACTTTGGTGCTGTCACCATAGGTAACGTTGAAAAATACATTACCGACAAAGCCTTCGAAATGGGCTGGAAACCTGATATGTCCAAGGTGGAGTGGACCGATAAAAAGGTGGCCATCATTGGAGCAGGTCCAGCAGGCTTAGCAGCCGCTGATATCCTAGTGCGCAATGGCGTGAAACCTGTCGTATTTGACCGCTATCCTGAAATTGGAGGCCTACTGACCTTCGGTATCCCCTCGTTCAAGCTTGAAAAAGGCGTAATGGAAAACCGCCGTCGCGTCTTCACCGAGATGGGCGTAGAGTTCCAGATGAATGTCGAAGTAGGTAAAGATGTACAGATGCAAGAGCTACTTGATGAGTACGATGCCGTCTTTTTGGGTGTTGGTACTTACAAGTACATGCGTGCGGGACTAGAAAATGAAGGTGCGCCGGGCGTTTACGATGCTCTGCCATTCTTGATTTCAAATACTTACAAGGTCATGGGCTTGGAGCACGACAAACCTTTTATCGACATGGCAAAACAACGTGTCGTCGTACTCGGTGGTGGTGATACCGCAATGGACTGTGTTCGTACCTCTATCCGCCAAGGCGCGTCAAACGTGGTATGTGCTTACCGTCGTGATGAAGCCAATATGCCCGGCTCTCGCCGCGAGGTGAAAAACGCCAAAGAAGAAGGCGTGAAGTTTATGTTCAACCTCCAGCCTTTAGGAATTGAAGTCGATTCGTCAGGTAAGGTCTCGGGGGTCAAAGTGGTGAAAACTGCCCTTGGTGAGCCTGATGAAGCGGGTCGTCGCCGTCCAGAACCCGTAGAAGGCAGCGAGCACGTTCTACCAGCAGACGTCGTTATTATGGCGTTTGGTTTCCAGCCACACAAAATGGACTGGCTAGCTCCATTTGATGTCGAGTTGGACCAATGGGGCCGTATCAAAGCTCCTGCGAAACAAGAGTTCCAATTCCAGACCAGCAACAAAAAGATCTTTGCTGGTGGCGATGCGGTACGAGGCTCAGATCTGGTCGTGACCGCGATTGATGAAGGTCGAAAAGCCGCAGAAGGTATTCTCGATTACCTTGAAGTTTAATTACTGTTAACGTCTCAAAAAGGATCCTACTATTGGATCCTTTTTTCTTTTATTACATATAATTAAATTCCTAAGATAAGGGATAAAACCAATGAAAAAAGCCGCTCTCCTTTCCATTACTTTACTCGGCTTAACCGCTTGTAGCCAAGGAGTCACAACCATGACGGATCGTTCTCAATCACCTTGTGGTGACAAACCAAACTGTGTCTCCACCCAAGACACGCGTAAAGAATACAACCTAACACCATTCACCCTAACCGAATCCACGAACATCGATTCGATTGAGCAAGTGGCGCTTGAACTGCCAGGTGCGAAGACAGCCGTTAAAGAAGACAATTACCTACGTATCGAATGCACATCCAAAATAATGCGCTTTGTGGACGATTTAGAGCTTAAGATCGAAGGCGACCAGCTTATTGTTCGTTCTGAATCTCGCGTTGGCTATTCAGACTTTGGCGTGAACCGTAAGCGGGCCGAACAATTACGTTCACTGTTGGCGAATGCTGAGTTAATCAAATAACGACCACATATTGGTGCAGAGTGGTATACTCTCGCCAACTTAAATTTTTATCGAAAGAGAGTGTTATGAAAGTTGGTATCATCGGTGCGATGGAACAAGAAGTCACCATCCTGAAAGAAGCAATGACAAACTGCCAAACAGTAAGCAAAGCAGGTTGTACGTTTTTCTCTGGTCAGATTAACGACGTTGATGTGGTGCTGCTTCAATCTGGCATCGGTAAAGTAGCGGCTGCAGTAGGCACAACTATTCTGCTAGACGAGTACCAACCAGATGTGGTTATCAACACTGGCTCTGCGGGTGGCTTCGATTCAAGCCTAAACCTAGGCGACGTTGTAATCTCAACAGAAGTTCGTCACCACGATGCAGACGTAACTGCGTTTGGCTACGAAATGGGTCAAATGGCAGGCCAACCAGCGGCATTCAAAGCGGATGAGAAGTTAATGGACCTTGCTGAAAAAGCACTGGCTCAGATGGAAAACACTCACGCCGTTCGCGGCCTGATCTGTACTGGTGATGCGTTTGTTTGCACAGCAGAACGCCAAGAGTTTATCCGTAAACATTTCCCTTCAGTTATCGCTGTAGAGATGGAAGCATCTGCTATCGCTCAAACTTGCCACCAATTCAACACACCGTTTGTTGTTGTTCGTGCTATCTCTGACGTAGCAGACAAAGAATCACCAATGAGCTTCGAAGAGTTCCTACCGCTAGCAGCGAAAAGCTCTTCAGAAATGGTATTCAAAATGTTGGAACTGACTAAGTAAGTCCCCAGAATTTCATGGAAGAAATATTTCAACAGCTCTATGCCAATGGTGCGCTTCTCGTCATGTGGGGCGCATTACTATTCCACTTATTAATCCCTATTCCTCACGCAGCTCATCCTGTGACTTTGTGGCATAAATTCGCAGAACAACTAGCGAACAAAGTTAATAACAACCACAACTACTCACAAAGCATTCTCTCTGGCGGACTCGCATTGTTTCTTATGCTTGTACCCTGCTTGATATTACTGCTCGCGATGAAACCTTTAGTTTGGCAAGCGCCCTTATTTGAGCTGGCATTACTGCTTATTGCTCTCGATTGGCGAAACAACGAATCACTTGCGAAACAACTCGTTACTGCGATGTCTAATGAGAACAAAGCACAGTGCCGAGCACTACTAAAACCTTACCTTAACCGAGATACAGAGAGCTTATCACTGCTTGGGATTGGTAAAGCTGGTGCAGAGACCATCATCATGGGTTACGGACGTAACGTTGTGTGCGTGTTGTTCTGGTATGGATTTACTGGTGGAATTGGCGCATTAATGTATCGCCTAACAGCAGAGTTAGCTCGTGCTTGGTCCCCAAGTCGCCGTCAGTATTCACCTTTTGGTAAGCCTGCTATTCAGCTAACGGCTGCATTGGAGATTGTTCCTTTACGCTTGTTTGCCGTGTTCATTAGCATGGGTAAAAACCTATCGAGTGTTTCGACTGCCATGCTTCAACAAGCGAAGTCTTGGCCACTTCCAGGACCGGCTTGGTTGTTGTGCTCAATTGGTAACAAGCTTCAATTGTCAATTGGCGGTCCAGCGCTGTACCAAGGTCAAAGAGCTGAACGAGCTAAAATTGGTGGTCGTATAGCACCATCTGCTATTCATTTAGCACAAATCCAAACCCTCATTGTGTGGCGTATTTTTGTTTGGATCGTTATCCAAAGCCTGATTCTCGGACTCATTTATCAAGGACTATGATGAACAAACTTTGCTTTGCTCTTCCTCTTATCTTCTCTGCTGCTTCTTTTGCCAATGAACCAGCTCAACGCATCATCAGCTTGGCACCACACTCAACAGAAATCGCCTATGCTGCAGGTCTTGGTGACAAACTGATTGCCGTCAGCGAGATGAGTGACTACCCCGAGCAAGTTAAAGACTTAGAGAAAGTATCAAACTATCAAGGCATCAAGTTAGAGCGCATCATTGCCCTTCAACCCGATTTGGTTATCGCTTGGCCAGCAGGTAATCCAGCCAAAGAACTTGAAAAACTTGAGCAGTTTGGCACTCCTATTTATTACTCAACCACTGGAACGTTAGAAGATATCGCTACGAACCTTGAGCAACTTAGCCAGTACAGTGAGAAGCCAGAAGTTGGGCAAAAAGCCGCCGCAGAATTCCGGGCGCAGTTGGAAGCATTAAAAGAAAAATACAATACCGAGGATAAAGTCAGTTACTTCTATCAATTAAGTGAGAAACCGATCATCACCGTTGCGGGTAAGAACTGGCCAAGTGAAGTCTTCACCTTCTGTGGTGGCGAGAATATCTTTGCTAAAGGCAGTGCCCCTTACCCACAAGTCAGCATCGAGCAAGTGATTACTCGCCAACCCGAAGTCCTGTTTGCCTCTCGCCATGCCATGAGTAATGATGGCATGTGGGCAGAGTGGAAAAACGACATCCCTGCGTTAAGGAACAACCACGTTTGGTCACTCCATTCAGATTGGATCAACCGCCCAACCCCAAGAACCTTAAACGCGATCACAGAGGTGTGTGAACACTTTGAAGCCGTTCGGCAAAAACGCTAACGTTTTCGTTGGAAATCCCGTACAATTTCCGTCCCATTTCTGTTCCCCCACAATTTGTTTAAAAGGTACCAAGTAACATGGACTCCATGCTGCTTTATATGATCGATTTATTCGGTACTGCTGTCTTTGCGGTTTCTGGCGTTTTACTCGCAGGCCGATTAAAGATGGATCCCTTCGGTGTGATCGTACTCGGTAGTGTGACAGCTATTGGCGGCGGCACTATTCGTGATATGGCGCTCGGCGCAACCCCGGTCTTCTGGATCACTGACACCACTTATCTTTGGGTAATTTTCATCACCTGTCTGCTCACCATGATTGTCATTCGTCGCCCTAAGCGCTTGCCTTGGTGGGTTCTACCTGTCTGTGACGCCATTGGTTTGGCGGTATTCGTCGGTATCGGTGTCGAGAAAGCTCTCGCCTACAATGCTTCTGGCATGGTAGCGGTGATCATGGGCGTTATCACTGGTTGCGGTGGCGGCATTATCCGTGATGTGCTGGCTCGCGAGGTACCCATGGTACTGCGAAGTGAAGTCTATGCGACCGCATGTATCATCGGTGGTATTTTCCATACAACCGCATTGAGTATGGGACACGACCATTCAGTCGCCCTACTCGCAGGTGTCATCTCAACCTTGATTATTCGCCTTGGTGCGATTCGCTGGCACTTGTCACTGCCAACCTTTGCTATCAATCGTTGATCGATACGAATCAATTTACGCACAAGAGCCGACTGATACGTCGGCTCTTTTTGTTTGTAAAATCACCTATCGCTTCTCATCTCAAGCTTGGCTATATTAGGTCTATTATTCCCAACATTCATGGATAGACATGTTACTGGAAGGTATCGAAACACTATTAGTTTTAAGCAAAGCGAAAACAATGAGTCGCACTGGGAGTTTGCTGTATATCAGCCAATCTGCGGTGAGTAAACGTATCGCGAACCTAGAGAAAAAACTGGGAAAGAAGCTAGTAGAACCCTCGGGGAGAACCATTAAACTCACACCTGATGGCATGGCTTTGATCGAGAATATTGGCCCGTCTTTTAACGAGTTACGTGGCCTTATTTATGAACAGCAAGAGCTAGAGGACACATCATTAATCACCCTCGATAGCTCAAAGTCTCTTATTGCGGGTTATCTTGGAAAAACCATTGGTGATTACCTCAAGCAAGATCAGTACTTAACCATAACCACCAACCACAGCCCTAGAATCGTTGAGCGAGTTCAATCCGGTAAAGCGACCATTGGGCTTTGCGCTGGTTTGCTTCCACCTCATCACGGCTTGATGGCTTTTCATCTGTGCGATGAACCTTTTTTCCTCGTTAGTGATCAACCACTAAATGAACTTCCGAAAAAAGTCATCACAAATGATTTAGCTAACCCGTCCAATAGCTACCAACTGCCTGCGTTAGAGAAAATCGGCATCAAACCATTGATGGAAATGGATGCCTACACTGCTGCAGCCCAACTTGCACTTGGAGGGGCAGCGCCAGCATTAATACCGTTATCGATCGTTAGAGCGTTAAAGATCCCTGACCATCACTGCTTTATGTTCGAACAACTGACATCTTTAATTCGACCGATTCATATCTGCGTTAGGCAAAACGTGTATCAGTCACCAAGAGTTAAAACAGTGATAGAAACCATTGGTGGTGTTGTTGCCAGAGAAGTTTCGCAGCCATCAGCATAGACATAGTAATCACCAAAGGTCGAATCCACTTTTGGCCTTTGGTCACCACTACTTTGGCACCAAGCTGAGCACCAATAAAGCCCCCCACAGCCATGGTCAGACCGATTTCCCAAACAGGCAAGCCAGCAAGAATAAAGAACAGCAGGGCCGCGATATTTGAGGTGAAGTTGAGAATCTTAGTACGAGCGGTCGCATCAACTAAAGAGAAGTGACCCAGTGCGACAAAGCAAAGCGCGAAGATAGAGCCAGTACCTGGACCAAAAAAGCCATCGTAAAAGCCCACGCCGCCACCAACGCACAAAGCGAACATCGCTTCAGAGAGCTTTGGCTCCCCTTCCGCGGCTTTCGAAGTTGAAGAGAGCAAAAAATAGAGTGAAATCGCGATCAGCAAGACTGGGATAAGACTAGTGAGCACACCGACATCGATAAACTGCACAGCCTCTGCGCCAATAGCAGAGCCAATGAAGGTACATAGAATCGCTAAGCGCATCTCTTTCAGGCTAACAATGCCATTACGCACAAAGTACCAACTGGCAGAAAAGCTTCCAAACGAGCTTTGGAGTTTGTTGGTCGCCAATGCCTGAGTAGGACTTAAGCCTGCGGCCAACAAAGCAGGCAGCGACAAGAGGCCACCACCTCCCGCCATCGCATCAATAAATCCCGCAGCGGATGCGACAAAAAACAGGGCAATTAAGATTTCGAACGTAACTTCCACTTGTGCGTCCTTGTAAATATTTGTAACTAAGATGAGGCAACGATAGCACTGCCAAGCAAACGCACAAAAGGAAACTCAAGACACTAACCTATTCCACATTTTCATCAATTAGAAAGTTCTAAGAAATGATACGTTAAATGTATCAATTACATTTCCAATAGAATTGACTCTCAAGAGTATTTCAATTTTTTGATGAATACTCCCTCCTAAAAATGCTTTATCACCTCTTACTATGAAGTAGCTCAGAGTCGTAGAGAGCATCGAAGACAAATAAAAATATCAACAAGTAGAACAAGTTGCATAATCAAACAAAAAAGCCCGCTCAAATGAGCGGGCAATGAGGTTGTCATATAAGCCCTATTTTTCGGGCTTACTGATTTTTATCTATTACGCTTCTAGGCTAGCTTTCACTTTTGCGTGTAGCTCTTGAACCGAAGTTACCGTGCTCTTCGCGTCTGCAGTGTGTGCCATACAAGTTGCGAATGCAGCGTTTAGTGTTGTCGTGTAGTTCACTTTCTCAGCTAGTGCGCCGCGACGCAGAACTTTAGAGTCTTCAATCGCTTGGCGGCCAGCAGCCGTGTTTACGATGTAGGTGTACTCGTTGTTCTTGATACGGTCAAGAATGTGAGGGCGACCTTCGTGTACTTTGTTTACTAGACGTGGGTTAATACCCGCTTCACCAAGAATGACAGCTGTACCGTGTGTTGCATCTAGCTGGTAACCAAGTTTTGTCAACTTAGACGCTAGGTCTACAACGCGCTCTTTGTCACCTGCACGAACAGACAGTAGTGCACGACCACCTTCTGGGTAAATGTTGCCACAACCCAATTCTGCTTTCGCGTAAGCTTCTGCAAACGTAGCACCTACACCCATAACCTCCCCAGTAGAGCGCATTTCTGGGCCTAACAGTGGGTCAACACCAGGGAACTTGTTGAATGGAAGTACAACTTCTTTCACTGAGTAGTAAGGTGGGATGATTTCTTTCGTAAAGCCTTGAGCTTCAAGCGATTGACCCGCCATTACACGCGCAGCAATCTTAGCTATTGGTGCACCCGTTGCTTTAGATACGAACGGTACTGTACGCGCTGCACGAGGGTTCACCTCGATTAGGTATACTTGGTTGTTCTTAACCGCGAACTGCGTGTTCATCAGACCACGAACACCCAACTCGAACGCTAGCTTTTCAACTTGCTCGCGCATTACGTCTTGGATTTCTTGGCTTAGCGTGTATGCAGGAAGAGAACATGCTGAGTCACCAGAGTGAACACCCGCTTGCTCGATGTGCTCCATGATACCGCCGATAACCACGCGCTCACCGTCACAGATAGCATCGATATCGACTTCGACTGCGTCGTCTAGGAAGCTATCAAGAAGAACTGGAGATTCGTTCGATACGCTTACCGCTTCGTTGAAGTAGCGACGTAGATCTTGCTCGTCGTATACGATTTCCATTGCACGACCACCAAGTACGTAAGAAGGACGTACAACCAGTGGATAACCGATTTCACGAGATTTCTCTACCGCTTGCTCCATCGTCGTTACTGTCGCGTTTTCTGGCTGTAGAAGACCTAGACGGTCAACTGCAACTTGGAAACGCTCACGGTCCTCTGCACGGTCGATTGCATCTGGGCTAGTACCGATGATTGGCACGCCAGCTGCTTCAAGTGCACGAGCCAGTTTCAGTGGTGTTTGACCACCGTACTGAACGATAACGCCTTTTGGCTTCTCAACACGAGCGATTGCTAGTACGTCTTCCAGTGTTACTGGTTCGAAGTACAGGCGGTCAGACGTGTCGTAGTCTGTTGAAACTGTCTCAGGGTTACAGTTAACCATGATAGTCTCATAGCCATCTTCACGTAGTGCTAGCGATGCGTGTACACAACAGTAGTCAAATTCAATACCTTGGCCGATACGGTTTGGACCGCCGCCTAGAATCATGATCTTGTCTTTGTCTGTTGGGTTCGCTTCACACTCGTCATCGTAAGATGAGTACATGTAAGCCGTATCAGAAGAGAACTCAGCCGCACACGTATCAACGCGCTTGTACACTGGGTGGATGTCGTACTGGTCACGAAGACGACGGATTTCGCTTTCCGCAACACCTAGAATCTTAGATAGGCGCGCATCAGCAAAACCTTTACGCTTTAGCTTGTTTAGCTCGTCTTTGTTCAGACCCGCGAAGCCTTTTGCTTTTAGCTCTTGCTCAAGTTTAACGATGTCTTCGATTTGAACTAGGAACCAACGGTCGATTTGCGTTAGGTTGAATACGCCATCTACTGACATACCGGCACGGAATGCATCCGCGACGTACCAAATACGCTCTGCGCCTGCTTCTTTCAGCTCATGACGGATTTTCGTCAGTGCGTCTGGCGCATCTAGGTCAACCATCTCATCAAAGCCTGTCGCGCCAACTTCTAGACCGCGAAGTGCTTTTTGTAGTGATTCTTGTTGGTTACGACCAATTGCCATGACCTCACCAACTGACTTCATTTGCGTCGTTAGACGGTCGTTAGCACCAGCAAATTTCTCGAAGTTAAAGCGAGGAATCTTAGTTACTACGTAGTCGATGGTTGGTTCGAATGATGCTGGTGTAGCGCCACCAGTAATGTCGTTCATTAGCTCGTCTAGTGTAAAGCCAACAGCCAGTTTCGCTGCAATCTTAGCGATTGGGAAACCTGTTGCTTTCGATGCTAGGGCAGAAGAGCGAGATACACGTGGGTTCATCTCGATGATAACCATGCGGCCATCTTTCGGGTTGATACCAAACTGTACGTTAGAACCACCAGTTTCAACGCCAATCTCACGCAGTACTGCTAGAGATGCGTTACGCATTAGCTGGTATTCTTTGTCTGTTAGTGTTTGCGCAGGTGCAACCGTGATTGAGTCACCCGTGTGGATGCCCATTGGGTCGAAGTTTTCAATCGCACATACGATGATACAGTTGTCCGCTTTGTCGCGAACCACTTCCATCTCGTACTCTTTCCAACCGATAAGAGATTCATCGATAAGAAGCTCGTTAGTTGGAGATAGGTCCAAACCACGACGACAGATCTCTTCGAACTCTTCCTTGTTGTATGCGATACCGCCACCAGTACCACCCATGGTAAATGATGGGCGGATGATACATGGGAAACCAACCATATCGAGTACAGCGTAAGCCTCTTCCATCGTTTTTGCAGTATCTGCACGTGGACACTCAAGGCCGATAGACTTCATCGCTTTATCGAAGCGAGAACGGTCTTCTGCTTTGTCGATTGCGTCAGCAGTCGCACCAATCATCTCAACGCCGAACTCTTCAAGAACACCGTGCTTCTCTAGGTCTAGTGCACAGTTCAATGCAGTTTGACCACCCATTGTTGGTAGTACTGCATCTGGCTTTTCTTTCGCGATGATGTTGCGAACCACTTCCCATTGGATTGGCTCGATGTAAGTTGCATCCGCCATGTCTGGGTCAGTCATGATGGTTGCAGGGTTAGAGTTTACTAGGATAACTCGGTAACCCTCTTCACGCAGTGCTTTACACGCTTGTGCGCCAGAGTAGTCAAACTCACATGCCTGACCGATAACAATCGGACCAGCACCAAGAATAAGAATACTTTGAATGTCAGTACGTTTTGGCATTATCTACTACTCCGAATTAAGCGCTGTGTTTTTTGATTAGTTCGATAAAGTGGTCAAATAGCGGTGCCGCGTCGTGTGGACCTGGGCTCGCTTCAGGGTGACCTTGGAAGCTAAATGCTGGCTTGTCTGTGCGGTGAATACCTTGTAGAGAGCCATCAAATAGCGATACGTGAGTAGCACGTAGATTTTCAGGTAGTGTTGCTTCGTCTGCTGCAAAACCGTGGTTCTGCGACGTAATCATCACAACATTACGCTCCAAATCTTTTACTGGATGGTTTGCGCCGTGGTGACCAAACTTCATTTTCACTGTTTGTGCACCCGATGCTAGCGCAAGGATTTGGTGGCCTAGACAGATACCAAAGATTGGCAGGCCTTTTTCTAGGAATACTTTTGTCGCTTCAATCGCGTAAGTACATGGTTCTGGGTCACCAGGGCCGTTTGATAGGAAAACGCCATCTGGGTTTAGAGCCAGAACTTCTTCTGCTGAAGTTTCAGCAGGAACAACCGTTAGGCGGCAGCCTCGGTCAACCAACATGCGCAGGATGTTGCGTTTTGCGCCGAAGTCGTAGGCAACAACGTGATATGGTAATTCGCTGTCGTCTTTCGCTTCTGGTAGTCCACCCTCAAGCGTCCACGAACCTTGTTTCCATTGATACGCTTCTTTTGTTGTAACCTCTTTCGCAAGATCCATTCCTTTCAAGCCAGGGAATTCTTTTGCTTTCGCTAGTGCCAAAGCTTCGTCTGGGTTGTTACCAGCTACGATACAACCGTTTTGAGCACCTTTTTCACGCAGGATACGAGTTAGCTTACGCGTGTCGATGTCTGCAATGCCGACGATGTTTTGCGACTTGAGGTAATCAGAAAGGGATTGTTCATTACGGAAGTTAGAAGCGATAAGAGGGAGATCGCGAATCACAAGGCCTTGTGCGTGGATTGAAGAAGATTCTTCGTCTTCGGAATTGGTTCCGGTATTGCCTATGTGAGGATAAGTAAGAGTAACGATTTGTTGAGAATAGGAAGGATCAGTGAGAATTTCTTGGTACCCCGTCATCGAGGTATTAAAAACAACTTCACCAACGGAAATACCATCTGCTCCAATGGAAACACCGCGGAACACTGTCCCATCTTCTAGGACTAACAGTGCTAATTTACCCAAGACAACCTCCAGAATAAAAATGCATAAAAAATAAATTAAGCTGCAAATTTGCCTTCCTTTACCTTGATTATTTACATAAACAGGTATTTTTGACAAATTGGCGGTATTTTAAAGATGGACTTGGAAACTGTCAACACACATTGAAAAATAAATTATTACTTTCTAGCAAGTAAGGGCATTTCAAAAGAAAAAGCTCTAAAAAAGTAAGTTTTACCTATCTACATGCCACTTACCATGACTTTTTTGTGAATTTTACAAATTTGAACTTATTGCGGATCACAAAATTTTACGAGATTTTTGCGCAAACGTTCATCCGGCAAAATCAACCCTCACTTTTGGAGGTTACGAACAAATAAATAGTTAAACCACCCAAAAAAACCAATCAAACTATCGATAACACGCGCATCTCACGTACTCATTTCATTTACATAATTTTATTCAAATACAAAAAAGCCGGCTTACGCCGGCGAATAATTATGTATTTAAAGCTCATTTAGCCCGAGGACATCGGTCATGGTGTAAAAGCCAGCTGGTTTAGAATGTAACCAAACTGCGGCCTTTACAGCACCATTAGCAAAGGTCATACGATCCGTTGCTTTGTGGGTAATTTCGACACGCTCACCGATATCAGCAAACATTGCAGTATGCTCACCGACGATATCACCAGCGCGGATAGTCGCAAAACCGATCTCATCTTTGGTACGTTCGCCCGTGATACCTTCACGTGCATATACCGCAACGTCACTCAGTTTGTTACCCATCGCGCCAGCAATGGCTTCTCCCATACCAATCGCGGTACCAGACGGAGCATCAACTTTATGACGGTGATGCGCTTCTACGATTTCTATATCACAGTAATCGCCCATCACTTTGGCTGCTTTTTCAAGAAGCTTAAAGACTAGGTTCACACCTACAGAGTAGTTCGGAGCCATAACAACAGGAATTTGCTTTGCTGCTTCATCAATCAGGTCACGTTCTTCTTCACTAAAGCCCGTAGTACCGATGACAATGCTTTTACCATGTTGTTTACACAGCTCTAGATTCGCTAACGTGCTCACTGGAGCAGTAAAATCGATTACAACGTCAAAGTTGTCGACTTCCTTGGCTAAATCATCCGTCAGAAAGACATCAAACTTACCTTCACCACACAGTTCACCTACATCAACACCAACTAGAGACGATTCTGGACGTTCAGAACCAGCAGTAACGGATGCTTCTGGATTGATATGTGATGCTTTAACTAGATTGCGACCCATACGGCCAGCAGCTCCTGCGATTGCAATACGAACCATTGCGCTTTCTCTCCTTCTCTGGATAAACGAGGCTTACCTCGCCTTCTCTCGTTTCGCTGTATCTTTTTAAACTAACAATATCCCGTGTTAACCACAAGGCAGTTAGATGCAGGTTAAGAAAACTCTTTAACCACACGTTCCAGAATCGGCACATTCGCCTCAGGAAAGGCGTACTCAGGCAATGCTGCAATATCCACCCAACAACCTTCTTGGCCTTCGCGACCATAAGGTTGGTTATCGAATTGAGATACTGTCATAAAATCAAACTTCAGGGACTTATCAGGATAATCGTATTCCAAGTGTTCAAACAAAGCTTGCTCAGTCACCGTAATGCCAATCTCTTCCTCAAGCTCACGAACCATCGCTTGTTCAACCGTTTCGCCTTGTTCAACTTTACCACCAGGGAACTCCCAAAAACCGCCCTTGTGTTTGTCGCTTGGACGTTTGGTGATGAAGATTTGCGATTTGTCTTGGTTAAGAATGATCGCCGCAACAATGTGAATTCTTTTCATTAGATTCGTTCCTAGATCTATCAATACAAAAAGAGCCGCCTAAGCGACTCTTTATTTATGTTTTCAGACTGTATTAGTCGATTTTACCGTGGCACTGTTTGTACTTTTTGCCGCTGCCACATGGACAAGGCTCATTACGGCCCACTTTGCGTTCTTCACGAACCATTGGTTGGTGAGCGCCTTCTTCAGACTCTTCGCCTTCAGACAACGGGTTTTGTGCTGCCGCGTGTTGAGCTTGTGCACGACGAGCTGCTTCTTCAGCTTGCGCGCGACGTTGCTCTTCCATACGTTCAACTTCTTCTTGCTGTTGAACACGAACACGAGATAGAACAGTAATTACGTCTGTTTTCAGCGCTTCTAGTAGACCTTCAAACAGTTCAAACGACTCACGCTTGTACTCTTGTTTCGGGTTCTTCTGCGCGTAACCACGTAGGTGAATACCTTGACGTAGGTGATCCATCGCCGCTAGGTGCTCTTTCCATAGCGTATCTAGCGTTTGAAGCATTACTGATTTTTCGAAGTTACGTAGCACTTGTGCGCCAACCACTTCTTCTTTCGCTTTGTAAACTTCAACCGCTAGGTTAGTGATCTTCTCACGTAGCGCTTCTTCATATAGCTTGTCGTCTTCTTCAAGCCATTGCTTGATTGGCGCGTCTAGATCGAAGTCTGCCTTCAAGCGCTCTTGAAGACCTTCCACATCCCACATGTCTTCTAGAGATTGTGGTGGAATGTATTCGTCGATGATCGCAGTGATTACATCTTCACGGTTTTGCTCGATCATGTCGCTAATGTCGTCAACGCTCATTAGCTCATCACGCAATTCGTAAACCACTTTACGTTGATCGTTCGCCACGTCATCGTATTCAAGAAGCTGTTTACGGATATCGAAGTTACGGCCTTCCACTTTACGCTGTGCTTTTTCAATTGAACGAGACAGCATCTTAGATTCGATTGCTTCACCTTCTTCCATACCACTTTGGATAAGGCTAGCCATACGGTCTGAAGTGAAGATACGCAATAATGAATCTTCCATCGATAGATAGAAACGAGATGAACCTGCATCAC
This sequence comes from Vibrio campbellii CAIM 519 = NBRC 15631 = ATCC 25920, assembly GCF_002163755.1. Lineage (NCBI taxonomy): Bacteria > Pseudomonadati > Pseudomonadota > Gammaproteobacteria > Vibrionales > Vibrionaceae > Vibrio > Vibrio campbellii. The sequence continues at coordinate 541,408 of NZ_CP015863.1, read as the reverse complement.
CTTGACGACCAGAACGACCACGTAGCTGGTTATCGATACGACGAGATTCGTGACGCTCAGTACCGATGATGTGTAGACCACCAGACTCTAGTACTTGATCATGAACTTGTTTCCACTCAGCTTTAATCGCGTCGATCTGTTCTTTAGTCGGATCTTGCAGTGCTTCCACTTTCGCTTGCCAGCTACCACCTAACACGATATCGGTACCACGACCTGCCATGTTCGTTGCGATTGTTACTGCACCAGGTGTACCAGCTTCTGCAACAATCTCAGCTTCACGTTCGTGGAATTTCGCGTTCAGTACGTTGTGCTTAATCTTCGCTTTCTTAAGTGCGTTAGATAGCAGTTCTGATTTCTCGATAGAAACCGTACCTACTAGAGATGGTTGACCTTTCTCTACGCGCTCTTTGATGTCTTCGATGATTGCAGCAAACTTCTCTGCTTCAGTACGGTAAACCACGTCTGGCATATCGTTACGGATCATTGGCTTGTTAGTTGGGATAACAACCGTTTCAAGACCGTAAATCGATTGGAATTCGAATGCTTCTGTATCCGCTGTACCTGTCATGCCTGACAGTTTTTCGTATAGACGGAAGTAGTTCTGGAAAGTAATCGAAGCCAGCGTTTGGTTTTCGTTTTGAATCTTAACGCCTTCTTTTGCTTCAACCGCTTGGTGAAGACCTTCAGACCAACGACGACCCGGCATTGTACGACCCGTGTGCTCATCAACGATTACAACTTCACCGTCTTCGTTAACGATGTAATCTACGTTGCGTTCGAACAACACGTGTGCGCGAAGCGCTGCGTTTACGTGGTGCAGTAGGCTGATGTTCGTTGGAGAGTAAAGCGTATCACCCTCTTCCATCAGACCGTTTTTCACCATCAATTCTTCAACGAATTCTTGGCCCGTTTCTGTTAGGTGAACCTGTTTAGATTTCTCATCTACTGTGTAGTGACCGTCACCGCGGTATTCTTCAGAATCTTCTTTATCTTGCTTTTGAAGCTGTGGAATAAGCAGGTTGATACGAGTGTAAAGATCAGAGCTGTCTTCTGCTGGACCAGAGATGATCAAAGGAGTACGAGCTTCATCGATAAGGATTGAGTCCACCTCATCGACTACAGCGAAGAAACGCTCACGTTGAACACGGTCTTCATTGCGGAAAGCCATGTTGTCACGTAGGTAGTCAAAACCAAATTCGTTGTTTGTACCGTATAGGATGTCAGCTTGGTAAGCTTCTTTCTTCGCTTGAGGAGGCATGTTTGGCACGTTTACGCCAACAGTCATACCTAAGAATTCAAATAGTGGACGGTTAGTCTCAGCATCACGTGTCGCTAGGTAGTCGTTCACTGTGACTACGTGTACACCTTTACCTGGAAGTGCGTTTAGGTAAGCAGGAAGGGTTGCAGTTAAAGTTTTACCTTCACCAGTACGCATTTCCGCAATTTGACCGCCGTTCAGTACCATACCACCGATAAGCTGAACGTCGAAGTGACGCATGCCGTAAACACGTTTAGATGCTTCACGAACCGTAGCAAAAGCTTCTGGAAGTAGCTTATCAAGAGTTTCGCCTTGCCCTAGGCGCTCACGGAACTCAACTGTCTTCGCTTTTAGCTCTTCATCAGAAAGTGCTTCGAACGTTGGTTCGTAGTTATTAATCTCTTTTACAATTTTTCTAAGGCGGCGCAGTGTTCGGTCGTTGCGACTGCCAATTACTTTTGTCAGTAGCTTAGTTATCATTTTTCGTGGATCTCTCTTTAATCAGACCGTTCCCGATCTACTCGTAATGCCTTCAGTCTCTGCCAGTTTGGAACTAAGAATACTGAGATAAATCATTTATCAAAGATATTGAGTTCAAACATCCATATTTCAAGGCTAAATTTTGAATCAATGTGGCTTAGTGTAAGGATTTTTCATCGATACAACCATAAATAGACGTATTTGTTTGAAGCACTCGTAAGTTTTTAGACAAACTGATGGCGGATTAGCCAGTATTACACAGGCCTCACGGCGTAAAGTCAGCATTTTCAAAACAATCCGCTTTTACTTGCTAAACCCAAATCGTCTGGTGAAGTTGAAGATAAAGGCCATAATGTAAACTATACCTAAGCAGAAAGCTGCTCTAGAATACCCATATCTCAACAAAATTAGATTTTACCTATGCGTGATCATCGCCCTACCTCAACAGACGACCTTATTGCTGAATCTCAGTTTAAGCAGATTCAAGAGCATGCAGGGGAAATCTTGCAGCTGAATCAGGCATTGCAGGAGATCTTGCCAAAAGGAACGGCCGATCATTGCCGTGTGGCGAACGTTCGCAGCGGTCATTTATTAATTGATGTATCAAGTGCTGCAATCAAAATGAAGATCGATTACGATCGCCTAATGATCCTCAATAAACTGAGAACCCAAGGCTACGCAAAATTAATGAGTGTGGAGGTAAGAATCAACCCTTCCCTTTACCGTAATCGGTTCGAACAAGAGAACAAACCAAAGCGTCCACCATTAACCGAATCCGCGGCAAACTCGCTGTTGATCATTGCTGATATGGCGCCACCGAAGATCCAAGAACGCTTGAAACGCCTTGCCGATATGGCAGAGAAGAAAAGCGAAAAATAGCAACGAAACTTCAGATACTAAAAAGCCAGGCATTGCCTGGCTTTTTTAATTTGTTTGCGTTTGCGTATTTTACGCTAGAACCATATTTGGTTGTGCAAATGCGACTGGTGAACCTTCTTCTTCTTCAAATGTTGTCCATTCCCATGCTTCTTGATCAGCAAGAACAGCACGAAGAAGTTGGTTGTTTAGACCGTGACCTGATTTGTATGCACGGAACTCACCGATAATTGCGTGACCACACATGTAAAGATCACCAATAGCATCCAATACTTTATGAGTTACAAACTCATTGTCAAAGCGTAAACCTTCTTCGTTAAGGATACGGTAGTCATCAAGTACGATTGCACAGTCAAAACTACCACCCAAACACAAGTTTTGTGATTGAAGGTTTTCGATATCACGCATGAAGCCAAATGTACGTGCACGAGAAATCTCGCGAACGAAGCCTTGAGATGAGAAATCAAACATAAGACGTTGCTCGTCTGATTCGATCGCAGGGTGGTTAAATTCAATTTCGAAGTCCATACGGAAGCCGTTAAATGGAACAAACTCTGCCCACTTATCGCCATCTTCAAAACGAACTGGTTTCTTAATACGGATAAAACGCTTAGGCGCATTTTGCGTTTCGATACCTGCTTGTTGTAGCAAGTATACGAATGGGCTAGCGCTACCATCCATGATTGGAATTTCAGGTGCGTCAACTTCAACAATAATGTTGTCGATGCCCATACCAGCAAGTGCCGCGTTCAAGTGTTCAACAGTTGAAATACGCACGCCTTCGTCGTTCACTAGTGCTGTACATAGCATAGTGTCACGAACGGACGCTGGATCAGCTGGAAAATCTACAGGTGGGTTTACATCTGTACGACGGTAAATGATACCTGTATTAGCAGCAGCTGGGCGCAGAGTAAGTGTGACTTTACGACCAGAGTGGAGACCCACACCAGTTGTTTTCACTATTTCTTTCAGAGTACGTTGTCTGATCATCTGCTTGCCTCTCTAAAATATGCTACAAAACACGGCCGTCTGTAACGTCGACCGTGAATGCTACCATAATTTTGAGCTATGTCAAATTTACGGGTTAAAGATTAATCAGCCTGACGACGCAAAAATGCCGGAATATCTAAATAACCGCTTTCTTTCTCTTGCTTTGGTGCTGCTGAGCTTTGGCCCGCAGATGAAGCTGGAGAAGAAGAAACTGTGTTTGTCGGCTGAGGAGTTACCTGTGGCTTCTCTTGCACTGGAGTAGTTTGCAAAGTTTGTGCCGGTTTCTCTTCAGCTTGTGGCGCTACAGCTTGCTGTTGTGGTTGAGCTTGCGGCGCAGCCGTCGGAGCTACTTTCGCTTTGCCACCAGCAACTAGCGTAATGTCTGGTTTTTTCTCGTTGCCGATACCTGTCGCAACAACTGTTACGCGGATTTCGTCCGTCATATCTGGGTCTAGAGAAGTACCGATAACCACTGTCGCATTGTCCGAAGCAAATGCTTTCACTGTGTTACCTACTGTCTCAAACTCATCAAGACGCATGTCCAGACCAGCAGTGATGTTAACAAGAACACCACGAGCACCCGCTAGATCGATGTCTTCTAGAAGCGGGCTAGAGATAGCCATCTCTGCTGCTTCTTCTGCACGATCTTCGCCTTTCGCGATGCCGCTACCCATCATTGCGTGACCCATTTCAGACATTACAGTGCGTACGTCTGCAAAGTCGACGTTGATCATGCCAGGACGAGTGATTAGCTCTGCAATACCTTGAACTGCGTTCTTAAGAACGTCGTTCGCGCTTGCAAACGCTTCTAGCAGCGTTACACCACGACCAAGTACTTTAAGTAGCTTTTCGTTTGGAATCGTGATCAAAGAGTCAACGTGCTTAGACAGCTCATCGATACCTTGCTCTGCAAATGCCAAACGCTTTTTGCCTTCAAAGCTGAACGGTTTTGTTACTACCGCAACGGTAAGAATCCCCAGCTCTTTTGCTACTTCAGCGATAACAGGTGCTGCACCAGTACCAGTACCACCGCCCATACCAGCTGCGATAAACACCATATCGGCACCAGTTAGGGAATCTTTAAGTCTATCTCTGTCTTCGAGAGCTGCCTCACGGCCAACCTGTGGATTCGCACCTGCCCCCAGACCTTTAGTGATATCACCACCAATCTGAATGACATTGCCAACGCTTGTCTTACGAAGTGCTTGCGCATCAGTGTTGACGCTGATGAATTCCACACCTTCGATGGATTCACGCACCATGTGTTCAACAGCGTTACCACCGCCGCCACCAACCCCAACGACCTTGATTACTGCATCGTCAGACATTTCCATCATCGGTTCAAACATGTGTTGTCTCCGTTTATCCTGCAACTCAGGTTAAAACTCTTTTTGTATCCAATTACGCAATTTACCGAAAAAGCCAGTAACAGATGAGCGCTTAGGTTCATTATAATCGCTATCGTCACTAGACTGCATGTCTCTTGCGTAATGAAGTAATCCAACTGCCGTAGAATGGTACGGCTCTTTTACATAGTCAGTTAATCCGCTGACTTCGAGCGGTTTGCCGACCCTTACTTGGTTGCGGAATACGCGTTCCGCACATTCTACCACTCCCTCGATTTGCGCTGCACCGCCGGTAAGAACTACACCCGCGGCGAGATGGTGCTTAATGCCCTCTTCGCGCAATTTCGCTTGTACAGAGTCGATAGTTTGGTTAACCAGTCCCATAAGCTCAGAGTAGCGTGGTTCAATCACTTCTGACAAAGTCTGACGCTGCAGACTACGTGAAGGTCGACCACCTACGCTTGGAACGTTAACCGTGTCATCCTTACTGACCAGTTCACTCAAGGCGCAACCATATTTGACCTTTATTTCTTCAGCATCGCTCACAGGCGTACCAAAAGCAAAGGCAATATCGCTAGTTACAGCATTTCCTGCGTAAGAAAATACCTCTGTGTGACGTAATGCACCACCAGTCCAGATAGAAACATCCATCGTGCCAGCGCCAATATCGACCACACAAACCCCAAGCTCTCTTTCATCCTCGGTAATTACCGCGTTACTCGCAGCAAGCCCAGAAAAAACAAGTTGCTCTACTTTAAGGCCGCAGCGTTCTACCGCCTTAATAATATTGCGTGCCATATCATTATGGCATGAGATCAAATGGACACTCACTTCCATTCTCACTCCAGATAAACCAAGCGGATTTTTGATACCCTCTTGGTAGTCGATGGTGAACTCTTGCGGAATCACGTGAAGGATTCGTTGTTCATCACCGATTTTAATCGATTTTGCGGTATGGATAGCGCGATCCATATCTTCTTGAGAAACTTCCTCGTCCGATATAGTGCCCATGCCTTTTTCAATTCGGCTTGCGATATGCTTACCAGACAACGAAATAAATACTCGGCTGATTTGGCATTCCGCCATTAACTCAGCTTGATCAATTGCGCGTTGTACTGATTTTACAACCGACTCCAAATCATTCACGCCGCCTTTATCCATGCCACGTGAAGGGCTACTACCCGAACCAATAATATTTATTTGGCCATCCGGTAGAATCTCACCCACTAGAGCTGATACGGTTGCAGTGCCTATATCAAGACCAACAATAATGTTGTCATCAGCGGCCTTAGTCATTCGTACTCTCTTGTTCTAACTCATGTTCAGGAAACCAACCAACCGCGGCTCCCGTATCGTACCTAAGATCGATATAACTGATTCTTTGTGTGTCACTGCCAAGCTTGTTGTAGAGCAAGAAGAAACGCTCTATTCGCTCATCCAGAGACTCTTTACCGAGCTCTAGTCGAATACCGTTATCAAGGATGATCTGCCAAGCTCGTCGCTCGTTTAATACAAGAGACGATATAGCAAGACCCAGTGTTTGGAACTTAGGTCGGAGTTCGCGATAGGTTTGCAAGACTTCCGGCCCGGTTTCATTGGGTCCATATAACTTAACTTTCTCTTCCTTTAGCAGGCCGACATCGCCTCCAAATACCAAGCCATTATTATCTAATAACTCGTTGCCATTCCAGATGGCGACTGGGCGATGTTCTGTCAAAAATACTTTTACTGTGTCAGGCCATTGTTTGCGGATCGCGGCATGCGCAACCCAAGGAATGGCTTCAACACTATGTTGCAACACATCAATGTCTTGTGACATGAAGGTGCCAATATGATCAATCTGGCTAAACGCAGCTTGAACATCGTCTGCAGTGACATACTCCAGTTTTCCCTGAAGTACTATTTTGGAGAGAGGTAACCTTTGGTCATCCCACATCCAACTGATCGCTGAGTACAAAACAGAACTAATTAAGGTCACCACAACAACGAAAAATAGCGCACCTAAGATTTTATCTTGGCGACCACGGTTATTGTCCGTGTTAAGTCGCTCTTCATTAAGTGCAATATTCAACAACGTCTTCGTTTCCTGACTTTTGTCCTGTACTTTTCACCGTGTTAGCACACATTGGCAAAAGCATTGACTTTAACCTTGGGATTATACTGAGCTCTTGTAAACTATCAAACACTGATAGCGATAAATCACAACGTTCTTGACGCAAAATCGAGATCTAGGTCTTTCTCTGTACCTTGCGTCAACCTTGGTCGCTAACCGAGCATCTTGCTAATGTTCAATTCAAGTGCTGCTAATTGCTTCGCCACTTTACCAACATCACCCGCGCCTTGAGTCAAAATCAGGTCGCCGTCTTGTATAACGTTAGCCAAAACTGAAGGTAATTGCTCGATTTCTGGGACAAAAATTGGATCTACCTTCCCACGACTGCGAATGGTACGGCACAATGCTCGACCATCTGCACCTGATATTGGCTTTTCACCTGCGGCGTATACATCCAACATGATCAGCACATCAACTTGTTCAAGTACGTTTGCAAAATCATCGTATAAATCACGAGTTCGGCTGTAACGGTGCGGTTGGAAAATCATCACTAAGCGCTTATCTTGCCAACCACTTCGCGCGGCATGGATAGTTACGTCCACTTCTGTTGGGTGGTGACCGTAATCATCGACAAGCATGGCATGGCCGTTGCCCGTATCAAACTCACCCAAATGGTCAAAACGACGACCAGTACCTTGAGTACCTGCCATTGCTTTTAAAATCGCTTCATCGCTAATGTCATCTTCTGTTGCTACCGCAATTGCTGCTGATGCGTTCAAGGCATTATGACGGCCAGGAATATTTAGTGTGATATCAAGATTCGCACGACCTTCGCGTACAACGGTGAATTTGCCTTGCTGACCTTCTTGGTGATAATCCTCGATACGAACATCCGCATCTTCAGAGAAACCATAAGTGATCACTTGACGGCTAATTCGAGGAATCAATTCACGAATCACAGGATCGTCGATACATACAATTGCTTGGCCGTAAAACGGTAGGTTATGAAGGAAGTCAATGAAGGTTTGCTTCAAGGTTTCGAAGTCACCACCGTATGTATCCATGTGGTCCGCTTCGATGTTCGTTACGATGCTCACCATAGGTTGCAAATGCAAGAATGAAGCGTCACTTTCGTCTGCTTCAGCAATCAAAATTCGGCTAGAGCCCAAACGTGCGTTCGTACCCGCGCTCTTAACCAAACCACCGTTAACAAAGGTTGGATCCAAGCCCGCTTCAGAATAGATTTGCGTCACAAGCGCCGTGGTCGTTGTTTTGCCGTGCGTACCCGCAACAGCAATCCCATGACGGAAGCGCATCAATTCAGCCAACATCTCTGCGCGACGTACGATAGGAATACGTAACTCACGCGCTGCCATCACTTCTGGGTTTTCTTCGTTAATCGCCGTTGAAACCACAACAACACTGGCTTTTTCTACATTGCTCGCTTGGTGGCCGATAAAAACGGTTGCACCCTTTGATACTAAACGCTCTGTCACTGGGTTCTCTGATAGATCAGAGCCTGTGATTTGGTAGCCTTCGTTCAACAGCACTTCTGCAATGCCGCTCATGCCCGCACCACCAATACCGATGAAGTGGATGGATTTCACGCGGCGCATCTCTGGCACCATTGCGCGAATCTGAGCTAAGTCTTGTGTATGTTGGATTGTCATCAATTCTATTCTCAATAATTCGGTTAACGCTTTTCGGTCAAAGCGACAATGGCTTGTGCGACAACTCGGTCAGCATTCAATTTTGCAGCGCCACGCGCTTGCTCAGCCATTGTAAGTAAAGCTTGTCGATCCAATTGTTGGATCTGCTGAGTCAATGACTCAACGGTTAAATCTGGTTGTTCAATCATTTTCGCCGCACCGCAATCCACTAAGTGGTCTGCATTCAGTGCTTGCTGGCGGTCTTTATGCATAAACGGAACAAAAATAGCCCCCACGCCTGCCGCCGAGACTTCCGAAACGGTTAACGCTCCTGAACGACAAACCAAAAGGTCAGCCCATGCATACGCTTCTGCAACATCGTCAATGAATTCTGTAACGTCTGCATTCGCAACACCATTCGCTTGGTATGCTGCGTTCACCTCTTCAGCGGAGCCTTTGCCCGCTTGATGACGAATACAGTAATCATCACCCAATTTTGCCATCACTTCTGGCAGAATTTGGTTAAGAATACGTGCGCCTTGGCTGCCGCCCATCACCAAAATACGAATTGGACCTTGACGTTCTTGCATGCGCTCAGTTGGTGCTGCTAATTGAGTCACATCCTCACGAACCGGGTTGCCAACCACTTCAGCATTTGGAAACGCACCAGGGAAAGCTTGAAATACCTTCTTCGCGATTTTCGATAACCATTGGTTCGTCAGGCCTGCGACTGCATTCTGCTCGTGCAGCACTACAGGAATACCACTCATCCAAGCGGCAATACCACCAGGACCGCTAACATAGCCGCCCATGCCAAGCACTGCGTCTGGCTGCCAGCGTTTCATGTGAGTTCGAGCTTGCATGATGGCATTGATAATTTGAAATGGTGCAGCAAGAAGACGCTTAACGCCTTGACCTCGTAGACCTTTTACTTTGATAAAGTCGATTTCAATGCCATGTTTTGGCACTAGTTCGGCTTCCATTCTATCCGCGGTGCCTAACCAACGAATCTCCCAACCTTGTTCTTGTAGCTGCCTCGCTACCGCAAGACCCGGGAACACGTGACCGCCAGTACCACCAGCCATCACCATCAAACGTTTATTTTTCTTCATCGACTTGTTGTTCTGATTCTTTCTGGCCGCGCTTCAAGCGGCATTCGTGATCGATTCGCAGCAAGATAGATACTGCCACGGACATGATAATAAGACTCGAACCACCATAACTGATTAGTGGAAGAGTAAGACCTTTGGTTGGAACGATACCTGCTGCTGCGCCAACGTTAACCAACGTCTGAAAAGCAAACCAAATACCGATGCCAAATGCGAGGTAACCACCAAACATTTCGCCTTCATCAAAAGCGCGCTTACCAATGTAGACCGCTTTTAATACCAAGCTAAAAATCAGCATGAGTACTAATACCACACCAACAAACCCGATCTCTTCTGCCAATACTGCAAAAACGAAGTCGGTATGCGCTTCTGGTAGGTATTCGAGTTTTTGAATTGAGTTACCGAGGCCTTGACCAAACCACTCACCACGACCAAACGCCATGAGTGATTGTGTGAGCTGATAACCGCTACCGAATGGATCTTCCCAAGGGTCTAAGAATGACGTAACACGGCGAATACGGTACGGCTCAACCAAAATCAAACCAACGACCGCAGCGATACCGGCAATCATCAAAGCTAAGAACTGCGTGAGCTTAGCGCCTGCAATGAACAACATGCCAAACAAGGTCACCAGCATTACGACCACAGTACCTAAGTCGGGCTGACCAAGCAGCAAGACCGCGAAGAAGGCAAACACCATAATCGGCTTCATGAAACCGCCAAAGAAAGTTTGGCGAACTTCGTCTTGCTTACGCACCAGATAACCGGACATGAAGACAAATAGCGAGAGCTTGGCGACTTCGGCAGGCTGCAAGTTGAACAGACCCAGCGGGATCCAACGTGAGGCACCGTTCACCGACTTACCAGCGACTAATACGATGATGAGCAAGCCAAAAGCAAGCCACAGTAGGTAGTGGCTCTTCTTGAACCACTCCTGCAAAGGCACTTGGAGAATAACGGAGGAAACACCAATCGCGAGAACTAGGAAGGTGGCATGACGGAACATGAAGTGAAACGGCTGATCCGTCAAACGTGAGCTGATAGGAAATGATGCTGATGTCACCATCACCAAGCCAGTTAACATCAAACCCAGCGCAATCCAGACAAGTTGACGATCAAAGAGCGCCTCTGGTGCAGGATGCTTAAGCCAAGTGCCAATGCTGCGTTTAACGTTACCTAAACCCACGAAGTGTGTGACCTTTAATTATGCATATTTCTTAGCAAGAGCTGCGAATGCGTCACCTCTTGCCATAAAGTTGTCGAATTGATCAAAGCTAGCACATGCCGGAGACAGCATCACCATATCACCCGTTTTTAACTGCGAAGATATCTGTTGAATCACATCTTCCATGGTGTCGAAACGAGTTGCTGATTCATGCAGTGGCATAAATTCATCACCATCTGCACCAAAGCAGCAAAGTTGTAGGTTCAGTGTTGCGAAGATCGGTTTTAGTGGAGTGAAGTCAGCGCCTTTGCCAACACCACCAACAAGCAAGTACAGCTTGCCTGTCGACTCTAATCCAGAGAGTGCAGCCATAGTGCTTGCAATATTGGTCGCTTTAGAGTCATTCACCCATTTTACACCACGATTATCCGCAACCACTTGGCATCGATGTGTCAAACCAGTGTAAGTTTTCAGTGCATTCAATGATTTGTGATAGTCCACATCTGCCGCTTTAAGCAGAGCAAGTACCACAAGCGCGTTAGCTAGGTTGTGCTTACCAACCAGCTTTAATTCATCACTGGCAATCACACGCTGACCATGATCAAGCAACCAAGTACGCTTACCATCTGCTTCAAGGCCGTAAGCTTGCTCATCACTTCCGAATGTCACCAACGGTGTTTCAGTATCAGGGAAGGTTTCTTGATCATCACGGTTAACTACTGCCAGCTCCGCGTTATCAAAAATGCGCAGTTTAGCTTGTCGGTAGTCCGACATGCCCTCATAGCGATCCATGTGATCTTCGGAAAGGTTCAGAAACGCCGCCGCTTTAAGCTTCAGGCTTGAAGTGGTTTCTAGCTGGAAACTGGACAACTCAAGCACATACAAGTCTGCATCTTGCTCTAGCAAATCGAGAGCAGGAACACCGATATTGCCACCGACACCCACTGTTAAGCCTGCAGCCTTCGCCATTACACCCGTTAAGTCAGTGACTGTGCTTTTACCATTAGAACCGGTAATCGCAATAACTGGCTTATCGACTGCCCACGCGAAGAGTTCGATATCACCAACAACTGGCGTTCCTTTCGCAAGAACCGCTTGTATCTCTGGTGTCGCTAAGGCAATACCCGGGTTAGTCACCACTAAGTCAGCCTCTGCAAGCCACTCAGTATTCCAACCACCACTGTGCAGTTCAACCTGCTCTGGTAAGCGCTCAGCTCCCGGAGGAGTCGCACGTGTATCGATGACTTTAACCGTCAGTTGCGGCTGTGTTTTTGTTAGGTGTTTAACGACAGAGAGCCCGGTAATACCGAGCCCTACAACGACGACCTTATGTATGTTTTGCCAACGTTCCATATTTGATCACGCAATTTGTCTTGTTCTTGGAAGGTGCGATTAACGCACTTTCAGTGTCGCTAGACCAATCAGAACAAGAACCATAGAAATAATCCAGAAGCGCACGATTACGCGAGGCTCCGGCCAACCTTTTAATTCGTAGTGGTGGTGAATCGGAGCCATGCGGAAAATACGCTGGCCGCGAAGTTTGTAAGAACCTACCTGTAGAATTACCGATAGCGTCTCCATTACAAATACACCGCCCATGATCACCAGTACTAACTCTTGACGAACCAATACTGCGATTGTGCCAAGCGCACCACCAAGTGCTAGTGAGCCCACATCGCCCATGAAAACTTGTGCTGGGTAAGTGTTAAACCACAAGAAACCAAGACCTGCACCAACAATTGCCGTACATACCACGACTAATTCAGAAGCATGCGGTAGGTAAGGGATGTGAAGGTATTCAGAGAAGTTAACATTACCCGTCGCCCATGCGATCACCGCAAAACCAGCCGCAACGAGAACCGTTGGCATGATAGCTAAACCATCTAAACCATCGGTTAGGTTTACCGCGTTACTGGTACCCACGATTACAAAGTAAGTCAGGATAATGTACATCAAACCAAGTTGCGGCATGATGTCTTTGAAAAATGGCACCACAAGCTGAGTTGCTGCAGTATCCTTGCCGTAAGCGTACAGAGCAAAAGCCACTACAAACGCAATTGATGATTGCCAGAAGTACTTCCAACGAGCAATCAGACCGTCAGTGTTCTTGCGCACGACCTTACGATAGTCATCGACAAAACCGATCGCACCATAACCAAGAAGAACGGTCAGTACCGCCCAAACGTACGGGTTCGACAAGTCAGTCCATAACAGGATAGTGATAGAGATAGCAGCCAAAATCATGATACCGCCCATTGTTGGGGTACCACGCTTGCTAAAGTGGGATTCTGGACCTTCGTTACGAACAACCTGACCAATTTGGAGCATCTGTAGACGCTTGATCATAATCGGTCCCATCCATAGAGATAGACCTAGAGCGGTTAGAACGCTGAGGATTGCTCGAAAAGATAGGTATTCAAACAATCGGAAAAAAGATAGGTATGGCTGTAGCAGCTCGGCAAGCCAAATAATCATTAATAGTACTCCTTCAAAGCAGCAGCGACTTCAAACATACGTGCACCGTTCGCGCCTTTCACCAACATCGTGTGGTGTTCAGGAACCGCTTGGTCTAGATGCTGCTTGATGTAGTCAATCATCTCTTGATGTGTCTCGAAATGGATGCCATCGCAAAGCTCGCTAATGACCTTTGCATCCGCACCATACGTGAGAACATGTTCAAATTTTTGTGGGGCAGCATGTTCCCCGACTTGACGGTGAAGTGCAAGACTTTCCTCACCCAACTCCGCCATATTACCTAAAATCAACCAACGTTGACCTTGGAATGCCGCCAGCAAATCGACCGCCGCCTTCATGGCAGGAACGCTAGCGTTGTAGCTGTCATCAATAAGCTTGATTTTATCGCTCAGCTCTTCCACTTCAACACGACCTTTTACCTTGTTTAAGTGCTTAAGGCCTGAACGAATCTCTTCTAATGTCGCCCCCATTTTCAAGGCAATGATAGAAGCAGCAATTGCATTAGCCACGTTGTGTTTACCAATAATACCCAGAGACAGTTCAATTTCTTGTGAAGTTGCAGCGATATGTAAGTCAAAGCTTGCTTCACCTGCGGCGCTCATCACGATGTTGGAAGCGTAAAAGTCAGCATCCGCGTTACTTTGTGAAAAAGTAATCACATTCTTATCTGCTAATACTTCATCCCACTTCGCTCCGCCATTGCTATCTAGGTTTACGATCGCAATACCGCCAGCCGCTAGCCCTTGATAGATTTCACCTTTAGCTTGTTTCACGCCATCGATAGACCCGAAACCTTCAAGGTGAGCAGCAGCCACGTTGTTTACCATGGCAATGTCTGGCTTAACCAATTGCGTGGTGTACTCAATTTCACCAATGTGGTTCGCACCCAACTCGATCACCGCGTAGTCATCGCCTTGTTGCGAACGCAGCAAGGTCAATGGCACACCAATGTCGTTGTTGAAGTTGCCCGCAGTAAACAGCACTTTACCTTTCAACTGCAAAATACTGGCAACCATCTCTTTCACCGTGGTTTTACCACAGCTACCTGTAATGGCGACCGTCGGTGTTTGGCATGTTTGGTGAACCCAAGCTGCCACTTGACCCAATGCTACCTTACTATCGCCGACAACGACTTGAGGCACATTCACATTAACGCGTTTTTGTACCAATAGTGCGCCCGCGCCCGACTCTACTGCTTGTTGGCAGAAGTTGTGAGCATCAAAACGCTCTCCAACCAAAGCAACAAATAGAGCGCCTTGTTCGATAGATCGAGTGTCAGTCGAAACAGATTCAATAGAAAGATCGTTACCAATCCGTTCACCGCCAGTAATGTCGGCAATTTGAGAAAGCGTTACTGTGATCATGATGAAAGCCCCAATAGTGTCATGGCTGACTCGCGGTCAGAGTAATGGATGGTTCCAGAATTTAGAATTTGGTAGTCCTCATGACCTTTACCGGCCAGAAGGATAATGTCTTGCGAAGAAGCATGCTCAAGTGCGTAAGACAGCGCTTTGAAGCGGTCATGTTGCACAATCGCCGCAGCGGGTTTCGTTAAACCAGCCAACATGTCTTTCATGATCAACGCTGGATCTTCGCTACGAGGGTTGTCATCGGTAAGTACCACTGTGTCACCCAAACGTTCAGCGATTTCCGCCATCATTGGGCGCTTACCAGCATCACGATCACCACCACAGCCGAAAATAGCCCAAAGCTCACCGTCGCAATGTACACGCAATGCTTGCAGCGCTTTTTCTAGCGCGTCAGGCGTGTGAGCATAATCCACCACTACTTTGGCATTGTCGTCAGCTTGGAACAGTTCCATACGACCAAGAACGGGCTGTAATTGGCCTGCTGTTGCCAGCAAATCTTGCTTGCTGAAACCTAGACTAAGTAACGTTGTGAATGCCAACATCAGATTCGCGGCATTGAACTCACCGATAAGTGGTGCATGCAACGTACCTTCACCAAACTTGCCATCAAACTCAATCGTGATGCCAGATTCAGCATAAGCGATGTGGTTTGCATACACGCTTTGAGAAAATTCTGTTGTTGGTTTGAGTGATACGGCAAGCGCGTTGTTCAATTGCTTCGCCCACGCAGCACCCACAACATCATCGACATTGATAACAGCGTGACCACATTGATGTTCAGTAAACAGGGTTAACTTAGCGTTGGCGTATTCTTCCATCGTGCCATGGTAATCGAGATGATCACGACTCAGGTTAGTAAACACGCCAGCAGCAAAAGACAGCGCTTTAACGCGACCTTGAATCAAACCATGAGAAGACACTTCAAGCGCTGTGTATTGCGCTTTTTGCTCAGCGAGCGAAGACAGTGTTTTTTGGATTTCAACGGCGTTGCCGGTAGTATTCGCAGCTTCTTGTAGGTTGTCGAGAAAGCCATTCCCCGTGGTTCCCATTACCGCCGCTTTTGAACCGACCAAATCAATCCATTGAGCAATCAGTTGAGTGATGGTGGTTTTGCCGTTGGTGCCAGTGACACCAATCAAATCCATCGTTGGGTAGGTATACAAGTGACCTGCAATTTCAGATAGGCACTTATCCAGCGCATCAAGGTAAATCACTGGAACATCATCAATAATCTCAATCGTGCCATGCGCTTTTTGCTCACAAGCTTGAGCAATCACCGCATTCGCACCTTGCTCAATCACGGTTGGGATAAATTTACGCCCATCCATAACATGGCCAATAATAGCTACAAAAGTTGTTCCAGATTGAACTCGTCGACTGTCGAGTTCCAAATCAGAAACAAGAATGGACGACAAACTCGGGCAATCGACCCAAGTGGAAAGCAGCGTGTCCATACTGATGGCTTTAGTCATATCTATTCTCCGAGCATTAGCTCAGCTTTCTTCATTTTGTTTCTCAGTACGCTTATAAGCCTACTGTTGGAATTTATTTTCGTCAGGGGCAACGTTCAGAATTTGCAGTGCGCCTTTCATGATTTCAGAGAAAACAGGTGAGGCTACCGAACCACCGTAGTAATCATCACCTTGTGGTTCATTAACCACAACCACAAGCGCTAAACGTGGGTCACTCACTGGCGCAACACCAGCCGTGTAGTTGATGTACTCATCACTATAGCCACCTGCCCTTGCCTTTCGGGCAGTACCGGTTTTTGCACCGACTCGGTAACCAGGAACCGCCGCACGACGTGCAGAACCGCCTTTTTGCGTTACCGTTTCAAGCATGTCTAAAACGAGACGAGCATTCTCTTTACTCACAACTTGGCGTGCCATGTCATTATCGTTACTTTCGATAATATGGATCGGCTCATATTTACCCAAGTTACCTAGCGTCGCATAGGCATGCGCTAGCTGGATTGGAGTAACCGATAAACCATAACCAAACGAGATGGTTGCGCGCTCAATTGGAGACCAGCGAGAGCGGCTTGGGAAGATACCCACCACTTCACCGACCAAGTTAAGACCGGATAATTCACCAAGGCCAACCGAACTGTACAAGCCAAGTAAAGCTTCAACCGGCATTTGCATCGCCAGCTTGGTCACACCGATGTTACTCGATTTCTTTAGAATGGTAGTTAGGCTCGCTTTGCCGACTTTTGGCGCATCACGAACACGGCTACCACCGAGTTGAAGAATACCGTTACCCGTATCAACAATCGTATCCTTGTCTGCCACCCCATTTTCTAATGCGGCCAAAACAACAAAAGGCTTAATGGTTGAGCCCGGCTCTAGTGAGTCAGTAATCACGCGGTTACGCATTTTGTAACTTTGCCAATCACTGCGGTTGTTTGGGTTGTAAGAAGGCGCGTTGACCATGGCCAGTACCGCCCCCGTTTTAACGTCTAGAATAACAACGGATCCAGATGTTGCACGGTGATCCGCTACGGCCTGCTTGATCGCTCGATAAGCGACGGCTTGAATGCGTTGGTCGATCGTCAGCTGTAGCGGTTTACCTTCTTGCTTCTCTTCAAGAGCAATGTTCTCTACCACGCGACCATAACGGTCTTTACGGATGGTTTTCTTGCCTGCAGCACCAGTTAACCACTCGTCATAGCTTCGTTCCACGCCTTCTAGGCCGTGGCCATCAATGCCAGTTACACCGACTAAGTGAGCACTAACCTCACCAGCAGGATAGTAGCGGCGAGATTCCGACTTCAAGCCAACGCCAGGTAGTTTGAGTTCACGAATGTAGTTCGCCATCGCTGGGCTAACTTGGCGTTGTAGATAGATAAAACGACGTTTTTCGTTTTTCTTGATTTTGTTGATCAGGCCTTGGCGATCTAGGCCAAGTACGTCTGCAAGTGCGTACCAACTCTTCGTTTTCTGCAGAGCGCCTTCTTTGAAGATAGTTTTAGGATCAGCCCACACGGCTTCAACAGGAACACTCACTGCAAGCGGTTCGCCATTGCGATCAGAGATGATACCGCGCGCAGAAGGAATGGCTTTAACACGGACAGAGCGAAGGTCACCCTGTTTGATTAGGTTGTCAGGCTCTATAACTTGAATATAGGCCACTCGCCCAACGAGAAGTGCGAAGGCACAGAAGACAAAAAACAGCAGTAACTGAAAACGCCAACGAATCAAAAACGATTCTAACTCTTCAGCCACTTCTGCTTGTTTCGTTTCTTTGGTAGGTTGCGGCTTTGTAGCAGCTACTTTTTTTTCTTTCGCAGCAGACTTGCGCGTATTTCCTTGTTTAGATTTGGCTTTCTTTCCAATCATTTTAGCGTGATAACCACTTCTTTATCGCCATCTGGTCGTTTCATTTCAAGGTCCTTCTTTGCCAAGTCTTGAACGCGACTGTGTTCCGCGAGGGCTGTTTCTTCCAACATTAGGTTGCGCCATTCGCTATCCAATCGCTCTCGCTCAACCAATGTATGATCTTTTTCAGTGATAGCCTGACGCGCATGGTGGGTGGCAAACACCACTCCCATTGCCGTTGCGAAAATCAAAATCATCAGCAACAACGACCAGCGACCGACGGTAATTAAGTCCGTCGCAATCAACTTAGCAAGGTTAGGAGTGGTTTTCGTCATAATAATTAAAGCTTTTCTGCAATTCTTAGCACTGAGCTTCGAGAGCGCGGGTTCATGTCAATTTCTTGTTTCGTTGGCTTGTTCGCTTTACCAATCGGCTTCATGTTCGCACTACCAAGCGCACGGATTTGTTCTTCCGTCATCGGAATACCGTGTGGCACTTCTGGGCCTTTGCTCTCTTTACGGATGAAACGTTTCACCATGCGATCTTCCAATGAGTGGAAACTGATCACAGACAAACGGCCTTCAGGAGCCAAAATACTTGCCGCACCTTTTAGTGCCGTATCAATTTCTTCTAATTCACTGTTGATGTAAATGCGAAAAGCCTGAAAAGCACGGGTTGCTGGGTGTTTTTTCTCTTTAAAGCTCTTTGGTGCCGCATCTGAGATCAATTTTGCTAACTGACCAGTACGAACCATTGGCTCGTTTTCTTCATCTTCGCGGTAAGCTACGATCGCTTTGGCAATGCGGCGGGCGTGTTTGTCTTCACCAAACTCACGAATAACCCAAGTAATGTCATCAAGGTCGGCTTCCATCAGCCATTGAGACACAGGAATACCCGATGTTGGGTCCATACGCATGTCTAATGGGCCGTCTTTCATAAAACTAAAGCCGCGTTCAGCATCATCAAGTTGCGGAGACGACACACCTAGGTCTAGCAATACACCGTCAACTTTACCAACTAGGCCATACTCTTCTGCGTATTTCGCCATACCTGAGAACGGACCATGAATGATAGTGAAGCGCGGGTCATCGATTTTCGCGGCTTCTGCGATGGCTTGTGGGTCTCGGTCGATGCTATACAGTCGGCCATTTTCACCCAGTTTCGACAAGATAGTTCGGCTGTGACCGCCACGGCCAAATGTTCCATCGATATAGATACCATCGGGTTTGATAGCCAAGCCATCAATGGATTCATTTAATAACACGGAGATATGTTGAAATGTTTCGGTCATAGCTGTCTCGTTGAATGATCTTGAAGCGATTCTTTAGTGTACTGATTTCCCACATCATCGCTACCTCAAGTCTAAAGTTAGACGTGATTCAGCGCCAAGTTTATTGGTAATGACATAGTTTGCGTCAATTAAATGCAAAAAACCCATCACTACCGAAGTAGAGATGGGTCTCGAATAGGTGGAGCCGACACATAAGCCGGGTTCTGTTCCGCTTGCGCGGCGGTAGCCATTCGTCTAGGCCAGCAATCACTCACTGGCTCGAGCAACCTACCCGCCTCCTTACGCGAGCAACGCAATGTGAAGGCCTATTTGGTCTTGCTTCAGGTGGAGTTTACCCTGCTACGAACTATTACTAGTCGTCCGGTGCGCTCTTACCGCACCCTTTCACCCTTACCTGTGCCCTAGGGCCATCGGCGGTCTTCTCTCTGCTGCACTTGTCGTAGGCTTGCGCCCCCCAGGCGTTACCTGGCACCTTGCTCTATGAAGCCCGGACTTTCCTCCCCTTTGTCAGTCTCCCGAAGGACGTCAACGTCAGTCTCCCAAAGGGACTTCGACGTCAGTCTCCCGAAGGACATCAACAAAGCAGCGACTACCCAGTCAGCTCCGAGGGCGGATTGTATAGAGTTATCCCCCCAGAGTCTAGTGAGATCACAGAATTGCTGAAAATGGTTGGTTAAGTGGTCAAAAAGACAGCGATACATAGAGGCACTTCGTTTCGGGAGGCGAGAACGCTTCGCTCCGAGAGAAAGAAAGTGGAGAACTGCGTTTCGGGATTCGGGATTCGGGATTCGGGATTCGGGATTCGGGATTCGGGAACATGATGCTCCGAGAGGGACTTTGAAAGTAAAGTTGGAAAATAAATGCATAGCCATATTAACAACGCACTTTATTAGCCTTATCTATGTAAACCTAAAAGCAAACTGCCCTCACACAGGAAACTACCAACGCGCACCTCTCGAAGCGAAGCATTCTAAAAGCGCGAGAGCTCATCAAACAAAAAGGGAGCCGCGTTAACGACTCCCCTTATTAGTCTTATCCAAATAGCTCTGTAAACTAAAGGCTCTTGCAGGAAACGACCAATGCGCACTTCTCGATTCCCGACTCTCGAAGCGAAGCGTTCCCGAAGCGTTAGCGCTCTACAAACTTCTAGCCAAGATTCTCCAAGCCCCACTTATACAGTGCGTTTTTCTTGAGGCTGTAGATCTCTGCGGCAAGTGCTGCGGCTTTCTTCAATGGCAGCTCTTTCGTCAATATGCCCAGCGTACGGGTTGCTTCATCTGGCAACGTATCTTCAGTTGAATCGCGGTGGCCGTGGATAAGCAGAACCATCTCACCGCGCTGTTGGTTATCATCGCTTTTTACCCACTCAATCAGTTCGCCTAACGGCATTCCCTGAATGGTTTCAAAGGTTTTGGTTAGCTCTCGCGCCAAGACAACTTCTCGTTCTGGACCAAGAACGTCTAACATATCTTGTAGAGAGTCTAAAATGCGATGCGGTGATTCATAGAAGATACAAGTGCGTTCCACTGACGCAATTTCCAAAAACTTATCTTTACGGCCTTTGCTTTTCGGTGGTAGAAATCCTTCAAAACTGAAGCGATCAGAAGGTAAGCCCGATGCACTTAACGCTGTGATGACCGCACACGCACCAGGAAGAGGCACAACTCTTACGCCCGCTTGACGACATTTTGTTACCAAGTGGTATCCTGGATCGCTTATTAGCGGCGTACCAGCGTCAGAGACCAATGCAATTGACTGACCTGATAGTAGCTTTTCAACTAAAACTTGCGCCTTTTGCTGCTCATTATGATCGTGTAGCGCGAAAGTTTTGGTTTGAATATTGAAGTGAGACAGTAATTTGCCCGTATGTCGAGTATCCTCAGCGGCAATGATGTCCACATTCGACAGAACTTCGATAGCACGTTGTGTGATATCCGCTAAATTTCCGATTGGAGTCGGTACGATGTAGAGAGTTGGCCCCTCATTCGGCAACTTATTTTTATCTGTCATTTGTTTACCATCACTTCAACGATTAATATAGAGACAATTTTGTACAAAATTATAGAGAACTCACGGCAATGATGAACCATAAGAGACTCAGTGTACCACGCTTACTCACTCCTGTTGCACTGGCAATTACGCTCGCAGCCTGTTCTTCAGGCCCGCGACAACCAGACAGCGTAGACATTACACTTGAGCCGACACAGTCTGTTCAGAACTACATGATTCAAGCGGATAGCACCGAAGGCAGCTTGCAAAACGACTGGTTGATCATGGCGACCAAAGCAGCCATCCAAGCAAACAAATTGGATCAAGCGGAACTGCTGATCAAACGTCTTTCTCGTCAACAATTGACCGAAGTTCAACAAGCCGAGTGGCAATTAGCCCGTGCGACCATACAGCAAAAGCAAGGCAATTACTCTCAATTGCTACAAACACTGAACTTTAAACCTTGGTGGAAACTACCGAGCGAACAGTGGAAAGACTATTATGAGCTGCGTGCGGATGCTTACCAAAGCTTGAACCAACCATTCGAAGCAAACCGCCAGCTAGTCGCACAAGGTCAATATGCTTCGTCTGCCGAGCAACGTGAAATCTCTAGCCGTATTTGGATGAACTTTGGCAGCTACTCAGAGAGCGAACTGACATCACTGCAAACCGAACCAAACGAAGATGTTCTTGATGGCTGGTTACAGCTAGCTATTTATGCAAAGACGCTTTCAAGTAATATTCCTCAGCTGAAAAACACCCTTGAGCGCTGGCTAAGTGAAAACCCTTCACACCCAGCAGCCGTTTACACACCCGCTGAAATCCAAAACATCTTATCTTTAGAAATCGTTAAGCCAAACAACACGGCGCTACTGTTGCCTCTAACTGGTAAGTTTGCTCCGCAAGCTCAGTTGATCCGTGATGGCTTCATTTTTGCGATGATGAACGATGACATGCGCGAGCCGAGCGCAACCTTAACAGTCATTGATACCCACGCTTACAGTGCGGATCAAATCAAGCAACGCCTGATCAACGAGAACATCGATTTTGTTGTGGGTCCTCTGCAAAAAGAAAACGTAGAGAAACTACAAGCGACCTTTGATGGTTCTGAAACTGGCGTAAAAATCCCAGCTCTTGCATTGAACATTCCTGAAGACGTTCAACCGGGTACTGACATGTGTTACCTAGCACTGTCTCCAGAGCAAGAAGTGGCGCAAGCGGCGAAGTACTTGTTCAATCAAGGCTACCAATTCCCAATGATTTTGGCACCGAACGGTGCTTACGGTCAGCGCGTGGTTGAAGCGTTTAATGAAGAATGGCGCAAGTACAGCTCAAACAAAGTGGCTTCAAGCTATTTTGGTGACAAACGCCAGCTGCAGAAGAACATCAACAACGTATTTGGCCTACAAGAGAGCCAACAGCGTATCGCACAAATGCAGTCTCTGATGCGCATTTCATTAGAAAGCCCACCACGTAGCCGTCGTGATGTGGATGCGGTTTACATTGTTGCTCGTAGCTCTGAACTCACGCTAATCAAGCCATTTATTGAAGTGGCGATTAACCCTGATGCGAAGCCACCTAAACTATTCTCCAACTCACGCAGTAACAGCGGTGGTACGACGTATGAAGACCTTTCTGGTGTAGCATACAGCGACATTCCGATGTTGATTAACCCAGATCCAACCATCGCGGCAGAAATGAATGAGCTATGGCCAGATCAATCCAACATGGAAAAACGCCTTGAAGCGCTAGGTATGGATGCATACAAGCTGATCGGCGAGCTACCACAAATGAAGCTTCTACCGGGTTACTCGGTTAGCGGTCAAACTGGTATACTAAGCATTAACAATAATTGTGTTGTTGAACGTGAGCTAGACTGGGCTGAGCGTGGGGCTCTTTAGTAAGCGACAAATTGGTAATCAATACGAAACCCTGGCGAAGCAGTATTTGCAGCGCCAGGGTTTGCGCTTTTTAGATCAAAATTTTCTGACTAAATTCGGCGAAATTGATTTAATCTTCCAACAAGGTGAAACTATCGTCTTTGTTGAGGTCAAATATCGTAAGAATGATAGCTTTGGCTCAGCAGCAGAAATGGTCACCCGCGCAAAAATGCGTAAACTAGTCAAAACAGCCCAAATTTGGCTAAGCCAGCAAAAACGCTCGGCGTACAATATCGATTATCGGTTTGATGTGGTCGCCATTCACGACAGTGGTCGAGACATCAACTGGATACAAAATGCAATCTCTGAAGGATAAACGATGCTAGACAGCATTAAAGACAGTTTTACAGAAAGTATTCAAATTCAAATTGCGGCAGCAGAAGCGCTGCCAGATGCCATCACTCACGCCGCTCAAGCAATGGTGTCGAGCCTACTCAATGGCAATAAAATCCTATGCTGTGGCAACGGTGGCAGTGCCTCGAACTCGCAACAGTTTGTCTCTTGCCTTTTGAACCGATTCGAAACTGAACGCCCTAGCCTTCCAGCGATGGCTTTAACAGCAGACAACACAACATTGACTGCGGTAGCGAACGATTACCACTACCAAGAGATCTTCTCTAAGCAAGTACGCGCATTTGGCGAACCTGGCGACATCCTTCTGGCAATTTCGACCAGCGGTAACAGCAAGAACGTCACCAAAGCAATGGAAGCGGCGGTAACACGTGACATGACCATCATTGCTCTAACAGGTAAGGATGGCGGTGAGATGGCCGGCCTACTCGGCGAGAATGATGTTGAAATTCGAATCCCATCACATCGCACAGCGCGCATTCACGAAGTACACATGGTGACACTTCACTGCCTGTGTGATCTAATCGACCAAGTACTTTTCCCAGCTCACGAAGAATAACTGAATTGAGAGTTTAAAATTATGATACGTAGTCTTGTCATTTTATGTGCCGCGCTCAGCATGAGCGGCTGTGCAGGTTTGTTTATTGCAGGTGCAGCCACTACGGCTAATATCGTCACGGATACCCGTACCACCAAAGAAATTTGGCAAGACAACAACATTGAATTCGAAGTCGCAGCGATCGGGAATAAAGCACCTTTTAAAGGAAAAGCCCGCGTCGTGGCCAGCTCATACAATGGCACCGTAGTCCTAATGGGCCAAGCTCCTACTCAAGACTTGATTAACGAGTTTGAAAACAAAGCCCGTGAAGTGAAAGGTGTGAAGAACATTCACAACCAAATCAAACAAAAAGAACCTCTCAGCGTCACACAAATCAGCAACGACAGTTGGATCACAACCAAAGTGAAGTCTGCGCTGCTGACGGACAGTGAGCTCAACGGTGTGAAAGTGAAAGTCATCACCGAAGACAGCGACGTGTTCCTATTTGGTTACGTAACACCAGCACAAAGCGAGAGAGCAACAGAGATTGCACGTAATATTTCTGGCGTGAAGCAGGTCGTTAAGGGCTTCCAGTATGGCGATGAAAAGCCGTTAGAAGTAGAAGAGCCAGAAGCAGCGAACTCTGAGACGGCAGTGACAGAAGAAGTCACTGTGAAAGAAATAGATGGACAAGCAAACTAAGCCATTGGCATCAGGTGACGGCAATAACTTCAGTGGCTAGCCGTTTCATTGCTTGAATCGAAAAATAGGTAAGAAAAAAGCAGCGTATTCACGCTGCTTTTTTATTTGATAACTCGTAAGCTTGGTCTGCCTTTCGGGCGAGGTGCTTCTTCCTCTTCAGACTCCGAGTCCACGCTTTCTGATTCGTCACTCACGGTAGTGAAAGTCGGCGATTGTTCTTCTTCAACAATGCCTTCTTCTTCAATGTGAGTGTACGCTTCTTCCGGTTCAAACATGGTACCAGCGCCATTCTCACGTGCGTAAATCGCTTGTACAGCGTACACAGGCACGATCACTGAATGTGGGCGACCACTGAAGCGGGCATGGAAGGTAATCGCATCATTACCCAACTCAAGTTGACCAACAGCACGTGGAGCAATATTCAGAATGATTTGACCATCTTGAATAAACTCAACTGGTACACGCACACCTGGCATAGTTGCATCTACAACCAAGTGCGGAGTTAAGTCGTTGTCTACTAGCCAATCATAAAATGCACGAAGCATGTACGGGCGGCGAGCAGTCATTTTTGCAATATCCATAACGTGTTATCTGAGCCGCTTAGCGAACTAGGCGCATTTCACGTTCAGCTTCAGTTAGAGATGCAAGGAATGAATCACGTTCAAATACGCGGTTCATGTAAACTTTGATCTCTTTTGAACCAGGGCCTACAAGCTCGATACCTAGTTGAGGCAGACGCCACAATAGTGGAGCTAGGTAACAATCGATTAGGCTGAACTCTTCGCTCATGAAGTACTCGTACTCAGCAAAGATTGGTGCAAGAGTCAGAAGATCATTACGTAGTTTGGTACGTGCTTTTTCTGATTCTTCAGCGTTACCCTTAACAACTTTTTCAGCGAGTGAGTACCAGTTGCGTTCAATACGGTACATCATCAGACGGCTGTTACCACGAGCAACTGGGTAAACAGGCATTAGAGGTGGATGAGGGAAACGCTCGTCCAGATACTCCATGATGATTTTTGAATCGTAAAGAGCTAGCTCACGGTCAACAAGAGTTGGCACTGATTTGTATGGGTTTAATTCAACAAGCTCAGCAGGAAGGTTAGCTTCATCAACAAGCTCAACTTCAACACTTACGCCTTTTTCAGCTAGTACGATGCGAACCTGATGGCTATACAAATCTGATGCACTTGAGAAAAGAGTCATCACAGAACGTTTATTGGCAGCTACAGCCATGGAGCCCTCCAGTACACTTACAAATAAAAATAATGGAGGCTAAGCCTCCATTATCCAGCAATTAAAATTGGGAATTAGCACAGTATGATAGCACAATTAATGCACATCACGCCAATACTCTTTCTTGAGCATCACGACAACGATAGTTAATAGAACTAGGAAGCCCATTGCCCACCAACCAAGCGCATGACGTTCAAGTTGAACTGGGTCACCGGAGTAGACTAGGAAGTTCACTAGGTCACCAACGGCTTTGTCGTATTCGCCAGAGCTTAGCTCACCCGCACCGTTAGTTTCAGTACCAACAACCACTTGTACTTCTTCACCGTCCACAACTTTAGTGCCGTAAACTGGCGTCGGGATACCTTGAAGCTCTTCAAGAACGTGTGGCATACCAACACTTGGGAAAACAATGTTGTTCACGCCGAATGGACGAGATGGATCAACATAGAAAGAGCGCAGGTAAGTGTACAGCCAGTCTGCACCACGAACTCGAGCAACCAGTGTTAGATCCGGTGGCGGAGCACCAAACCAATCGCCCGCTTGCTTCGCAGGCATCGCATTCACCATTAGGTCACCGATTTTCGCTTCAGGGTCAAAAATCAGGTTTTCCTTCATTAGATCAGCAGGAATGTCTAAGTCCGTCGCTACTCGCTCGTAACGCTGGTATTGCGTTGAGTGACAACCAAAACAATAGTTCATGAATAGCTTCGCGCCGTTTTGCAGCGAAGCTTTATCCGATAGGTCCACGTTCGCTTTGTCTAGCGGTACATTGGCACCCGCTGCCATCGCTAGAGACGGCAACATAGCAAATAGAATTACAATCCACTTCTTCATTTGAATGTCACCCTTTCTGGTAATGGTTTGGTTGCTTCATTTTTGCTGTAGAAGAACAGCAGTACAAAGAACATGAAGTAACACAAGCTAAAGATCTGAGACAGAATTGTGTACAGCGGCGTTGCCGGCAGTGCACCCAAAATACCCAGAGCGATAAAGGCGATAGTGAATTGAAAAATATTCAACAGGTGAAATTTGCTACGGTAACGGTATGAACGTACTTTACAACGGTCCAACCAAGGTAGAGCAAACAGTACTACGATTGACGCCCCCATAAAGATTACACCCAATAGTTTGTCTGGAACCGCACGCAAGATTGCATAGAACGGAGTGAAGTACCATACAGGAGCAATGTGCTCAGGCGTCTTCAGTGGGTTTGCAGCTTCAAAGTTAGGCGGCTCAAGGAAGTATCCCCCCATCTCTGGGTTAAAGAACAGCACGTAACAGAATAAGAACAAGAAGCCAGCGACACCAACCAAGTCCTTAACCGTTCCGTAAGGGTGGAAAGGAATAGAGTCGATGATGTCGTATTTCTTCGTGTAGTAATCGTGGAACTTGAATTGCGTTTGGTAATCGTCGCCCATCGAGCCTTTTGGTAGCTTAGTCTCGATACCATCCGGGTTATTAGAACCAACTTCGTGCAGCGCCAACACGTGTAGTACGACAAGAAGAAGTAGCACGATAGGCAATGCAATAACGTGCAGTGCGAAGAAGCGGTTTAACGTTGCACCAGAGATGATGTAGTCACCACGGATCCAAAGCGTTAGGTCGTCGCCAATAACAGGAATCGCACCAAACAGAGAAATGATTACCTGAGCACCCCAGTAGGACATCTGGCCCCATGGCAGTAGGTAGCCCATGAATGCTTCTGCCATCAGAACCAAAAAGATCAACATACCGAAGATCCAAAGTAGCTCACGAGGCTTTTGGTATGAGCCGTAAATCAAACCACGGAACATATGTAGGTAAACAACGACGAAAAATGCCGAAGCACCAGTCGAGTGCATGTAGCGCAGCAACCAACCGAAATCAACGTCACGCATGATGTATTCGACAGAAGCAAATGCGCCTTCACCTGAAGGAACATAGTTCATCGTAAGCCAAATACCCGTCAGGATTTGGTTAACCAGTACCAACATTGCCAGAGAACCGAAAAGGTACCAAAAGTTGAAGTTCTTAGGCATTGGGTATTCAGACAAATGCTTTTTGTAAGCATTCATCGCGGGAATTCGTTTTTCAACCCAGTCTAATAGTGCTTGCATTATGCGTCTCCCTCATCAACACCGATCATGAGCTTCGTATCACTCAAGTACATGTGCTTAGGAACCACAAGGTTCAGAGGTGCAGGAACACCTTGGAACACTCGACCAGCCATATCAAACTTAGAGCCGTGACATGGACAGAAGAAGCCAGACTTAACGCCTTGTACTTGCTCTGAGAAGGTGTCAGGTAGATAGGTTGGTGAACAGCCTAAGTGAGTACAGAAGCCAACTGCCACGAAATACTCAGGTTTGATCGAACGATGCTCGTTCTGAGCATAAACTGGCTGTTGTTCCATTTCCGATTGTGGGTCACGAAGCTGTCCGTCGATATTCTTTAGGTTATCCACCACTTCTTGAGTGCGACGTACAACCCATACAGGCTTACCTTGCCACTCAACACGAACCATCTGACCGGCTTCGATTTTACTGATATCCACTTCCACCGGTGCACCCGCAGCTTTTGCTTTGGCACTCGGATTCCATGATTTGATAAAAGGCACGGCGACGGCAGCTGCCCCTAATCCACCAACAACTGCCGTTGTAGCGGTTAGAAAACGCCTGCGACCGTTATTTAAAGGCGCGTTGCTCATCCAAACATTCTCCCATTTGCTCCCTTTGGATCGTTATTATTCCGCTTATAAGAGCATGGCTAACAAATAATGAATTTAGTTCTATTTATTGGGAGAAATGATAAAGAAAACCCTACTTTTTGACAAGATAAAGCTACCTTTTTGTAACAATTGTGAGGCAAATCGCTCACGCCGTCACAAAAGCGGCAAAATTATAAAAAATAGATGTGATTTGTAACAAGAAAGCGAAACGAAGAATGGCTAGAAATAGGATAAAAAGCCTTGTATTCCGGCTGTTTTCAGTCAATTACGTAGAAAGATCTTTCAAGAATGTGAAGGTACTCTCCACTTTTGTTATCTCAGTTTTGTAGCACGAATAAAACCAGAAAACATGCAGATAAAGCGCTCAAATGTTGCGAGGATATTAAGTAAGAAAGTGAAAGCAAACGCGAGAAGAAAAACGGACTTTTTCAAGCTTTAGAAAAACAAAAAGCTCGGCATATAGCCGAGCTTTGGTACACAGTATCCAGAGTAACTCTGGACCAGCATAATTTCCGATAAGAGGAAATTAACGCTTAGAGAACTGTGGACGACGACGTGCTTTACGTAGACCAACTTTCTTACGTTCAACGCAACGAGCGTCACGAGTAACGTAACCAGCTGCACGTAGAGTAGGACGTAGAGACTCATCGTATTCCATAAGAGCGCGAGTGATACCGTGACGGATAGCACCTGCTTGACCAGAAATACCGCCACCTTTAACAGTAACGTATAGGTCTAGCTTCTCAGTTAGTTCAACTAGCTCAAGAGGTTGTTTAACAACCATGCGAGAAGTTGGACGACCGAAGTACTCATCAAGGCTACGCTTGTTGATTACGATGTTGCCGCTGCCTGGTTTGATGAAAACACGCGCAGCTGAGCTTTTGCGACGGCCAGTGCCGTAGTATTGATTCTCTGCCATTTTCGAAATCCCCAATTAGATGTCTAGTACTTGTGGTTGTTGAGCAACATGGTTGTGCTCAGCGCCCGCGTAAACTTTAAGCTTACGGTACATAGCACGGCCTAGAGGACCACGTGGAAGCATGCCTTTAACTGCAAGCTCAAGAGCCATCTCAGGTTTACGATCGATCAGCTTTTCAAAAGTGATAGATTTTAGACCACCTGGGAATTCAGAGTGACGGTAGTACACTTTGTTCTTAGCTTTGTTACCAGTTACAGCAACTTTCTCAGCGTTGATAACGATGATGTAATCACCAGTGTCAACGTGAGGAGTGTATTCAGCTTTGTGTTTGCCACGTAGGCGAGATGCAATTTCACTTGCTAGACGACCAAGAGTTTTACCCTCTGCGTCTACAACGTACCAGTCGCGTTTTACAGTTTCTGGTTTAGCAACGAAAGTTTTCATGCTAATAATAACCCGTTAATTAAAATTTAAACTTTAAGGAACACCCAATAGTGCTCCCACACTGTCTAAGAGCCCAGTCATCACCCCTTCGAGTCGTTGGTTCTCTCGACCTTCTATGTCGAAATAACTTCGATAATCAGGTCTGCAGTAACGGTGGGTCGCAGGATTATAGAGAAGAGCGAAGAAAAAATCACCTTTTTTTGCGTTAAATCACGAATTTTTTCTTCACTTTTTTAAGATGAGTTGCTGATTTTTACGCCAGATGCTCTCTAGCGAGGTATTCGTGGCTTTGCATCTCGGTCAATCGAGACAGACAACGTTTAAACTCAAATTCCAACTGCCCTTGCGTATAAAGGGATTCCATCGCCACTTCTGCAGAAATAATCAGTTTGACGTTACGCTCGTAGAACTCGTCCACCAACGCAATAAAGCGTCGCGCGGCATCATCTATCTTACGATCCATCTGCTTTACGTCTGCCAGCAATACCGTGTGGTAGATACGAGATAATTCAATATAGTCATTCTGACTACGGGGCGTTTGGCATAGTTGCTCAAAAGAAGCATGTAGCACGCCATCACTAGCTTCAATCACCGCCACTTCGCGATGGTTAATTTCAATGCTGCTTGCTGCAACTTTTCTTTCACCAATCAGTTGGTGGTAATAGTTATTAAGGTTGACGGAGGCTCGTTCATCCAGCGGGTAATGATAGATTTCCGCTTGTTGCAGAGTGCGTAAACGGTAATCCACCCCACTGTCGACATTGAGCACATCACAGCGCTGAACGATCATATTTATCGCGGGTAAGAAACGGGCTCGTTGCAAGCCATTACGGTACAGGTTTTCTGGCTCAATGTTGGAGGTTGCGACCAAAATCATTTGGCGCTTAAACATTTCTTGCAGCAAAGTCGCCAAGATCATCGCATCGGTAATATCCGAAACAAAGAACTCGTCGAAACAGACAATATCCGCCTCTTTTTTGAATAAATCAGCGATTTTCGAGAGCGGATTTTCCACTTCTCCAAGGCGTTTGAGCTCATCGTGCACACGATACATAAAACGGTGAAAATGCACTCGCATCTTTTTTTCCGTCGGCAAAGCATCAAAAAACGCATCCATTAAATAGGTTTTACCTCGCCCTACTCCGCCCCAAAAATATAACCCTTTTGGCGGCTCTGGCATTTCTGGCTTTTTACCGAGAAGTTTCTGCCAAGTGCTAAGCTGTGGAATAGGTGCAGACTGAAATTCTGCAATCGCATGGTAGAGTTTATCTAAAGCAACGACAGCGTTATATTGGGCTTCATCACGCTGGAATCCATGCTCTGCTATGTCTTGTTGGTATCGTTGTAATGGTGTCATGGCATTGAGTCGTATCAGAGGTACAGAGAAAATTTGTCACCTCGGGGACAGCTTTGAGAATAGAGAGAAGTGGATATCAGTCCCCGAAAACATACCGCTATTTTTCTTTATCGGCTGTTCAAGCCATAGTAACATGGACAAGCACCGCGTGTAACTAAGTAGTAAAAGACTTGTTAAAACAACTATAAGGAGCAGTTATGCCTTGGATTTATGCCATTGTGGGTTTACTGGTCGGTACAATCGTTGGCGTAGTCATTAGTCGACTAACCACCCCCGAATACAAAAAACAAAAGTCTGTGCAAAAAGAACTCGAAGCAGCCAAATTTGAACTAGAGCAACAACGTCAAGAGCTCGTCGATCACTTTGCACAAACTGCAGAAATGTTGGATACCTTGGGTAAAGATTACACTAAGCTATACCAGCATATGGCGAAAACGTCTTCAGAACTTCTACCCAACTTGCCTGAGCAAGATAATCCGTTTGATAAGAAGACAGCAATGTCGACTGAATCGATCGAAGAAGACCAGTCAGACGTCAGCGAACAACCGAAAGACTATGCCAACGGCGCAACCGGTCTTTTGAAGGATCAGGAAAAAGAAATCATCGACGCACCAGAAGCTGTCACTGCTAAAGCGTCTTAATCCCCCTTTTCCTGCCTAACTGGGTCAATACATACGCATTTCTTATCAATTTGTATTGACCCTTTTTGAACTTTTCTTAAGCAACTCATCTCTAACTTTCAGTGACCTGCCACCCCGTTTCGATTGTCCTAATTAATACATACATAATTAATGTTTAGGATGTTTCTTTTTGGCAGACCTGTTTTTCAAGAGGAGTTATTTGATGAAAAAGCCATTGCTTGCGTTAACCGTTCTTTCTTTAAGCTTGGGTTCAATCATCACCCCAGTTACCGCAACCGCGGCACTTCCGCTTAGTGTGGATGGGGAACAGTTACCTAGTCTTGCCCCTATGCTCGAAAAGGTCACCCCTGCAGTTGTGAGCATTGCGGTGGAAGGGAAACAAGTGCAAACCAGCCGTATCCCGGAGCAGTTTCAGTTCTTCTTTGGCCCTGAATTCCCAACAGAGCAGACCCGAGAGCGCCCATTTAGAGGTTTAGGTTCTGGTGTCATCATTGATGCGAAAAAAGGCCAAATCGTCACAAACTACCACGTGATTAAAGGCGCGGATGAAATTCGTGTCCGCTTGTACGATGGTCGCGAGTATGACGCTGAATTAGTCGGTGGCGATGAGATGTCAGATATCGCGCTGCTTAAACTCGAAAAAGCCAAAGACCTAACACAAATTAAAGTCGCTGATTCAGACTCTCTGCGTGTAGGTGACTTTACTGTGGCTATCGGTAACCCATTTGGTTTAGGCCAAACGGTCACATCCGGTATTGTATCGGCACTTGGTCGAAGCGGCTTGAACGTCGAGAACTTTGAAAACTTCATCCAGACCGATGCCGCAATTAACAGCGGTAACTCAGGCGGCGCTTTGGTTAACCTCAACGGTGAACTGATCGGCATCAACACGGCAATTCTTGGTCCAAATGGCGGTAACGTGGGTATTGGTTTTGCAATTCCGTCCAACATGATGAAGAACTTAACCGATCAGATCTTAGAGTTCGGTGAAGTGAAACGCGGCATGCTCGGTGTTCAAGGGGGCGAAGTAACCTCAGAGCTTGCTGAAGCACTGGGTTATGAGTCAAGCAAAGGCGCTTTCGTCAGCCAAGTGGTACCCGACAGCGCGGCAGATAAAGCAGGCCTGAAAGCAGGTGACGTGATTGTTTCTGTGAACGGTAAAGCGATTGATACCTTCTCTGAGCTTCGTGCAAAAGTCGCAACGCTTGGTGCTGGTAAAAAAATCACACTTGGAGTGATCCGCGATGGTAAGCAAAAATCTTTCGATGTAACGTTAGGTGAATCAACGAATGTGAAAGCGAAAGCGGAAACACTGCATGAAGGCCTAAAAGGTGCAGAGCTAAGTAACACCACGCCAAGTGACAAGATCCAAGGTGTGAAGGTCACTAGCGTTGCGGAGAACTCTCCTGCAGCTCAATACCAGCTAGCACAAGATGACATCATTATTGGTGTGAACCGTAAACGCGTGAAGAACCTTGCCGAACTGCGTGCGATTGTTGAAAAGCACAAAGGTGTGCTGGCAATCAATGTTCAACGTGGTGATCGCACGGTTTACTTGGTTATCCGTTAACTGGGCTAAGTGATAAGCCAATCACACAAACAGAAGCGAAGGAATGGCGTCCGTCATTTAATTCGTGATGACACTCGAATGCTTTACTTATGTCATGGTTTTTTAAAAGGGCAGGACGATCACGTCTTGCCCTTTTGTTATTTTTAAATGTAATGCTATCCTTCAGTTTTCTATGCCAATTGGGCGCTCAATTATGGAGAGGTTATGCTTAGCTTTTTGTTACGTTCTGTCTTTTTAGGCTTAGCAACTGCCGTCATTGTATTACTCGCCGTTCCATCTTTGCGCAGCAATGTCATCCCAACCGCGCTTGTTGATCCACAACCAAGCAACATCGCGTCACTCGAGGTGTCTTTTAACCAAGCGGTAAGAAAGGCAGCGCCCGCGGTAGTGAATATCTACAGCCGTAAGTATGTGGAAAATGACCGCAGCAAGCTTTCAACTCAAGGCTTGGGCTCTGGCGTTATTGTTAGCGAAAAAGGCTACATCATTACTAACTACCACGTAGTGGCTCAAGCTGACCAAATCGTGGTTGCGCTACAAGATGGCCGCGTCGCTGCAGCTCAATTGGTTGGTACTGATAAGCGTACGGACATTGCGATCCTACGTGTCGAAGGTTCTAACCTTCCTGTTATCCCACTCAATCCAGAATACAAACCTCGAGTTGGTGATGTCGTCCTAGCAATTGGCAACCCGTACAATTTAGGTCAAACCACCACCTTCGGAATTATCTCCGCAACTGGTCGTTCGTCTATCAGTGACGGTCGCCAAGCCTTTATCCAAACCGATGCAGCAATCAACGAAGGTAACTCGGGTGGTGCTTTGGTCAACACGCAAGGTGAATTGGTAGGCATAAATACGGCTTCATTCCAACAGGCGACAGACCTTGAGACCTACGGCATCTCCTTTGCAATTCCAGCCCCTCTAGCAAACAAGATCATGCAGAAAATCATCGCAGATGGTCGTGTAATCCGAGGCTACATTGGTATTGATGGGCAAGATATTAATGCGGTAACTGCTCGCTTGTTAGGTAACGAACACATTGGTGGCATCGTGGTGTTAGGCATTGACCCGAATGGTCCTGCGAGTGATGCCGGTTTTGAGAAACAAGACATCATCATCAGTATTAACGGTACGAAAGTTCAAGGACGCCAAAGCGTGATGGACATCGTCACTGACCTACGTCCGGGCACCTCCGTCGATGTTGGCATTATCCGCAAGGGTAAAGAAATGAACTTAAAAGTCACCATCGCCGAAGACAAACAAGAAGCATAAAAAAATCCCAGCCATTGGCTGGGATTTTTGTTTGTGCGCTATTCGCTGTCGCTTGGTTCTTCTAAAACTTCTGCGCTTCCGCCCATCTCAATTTCAATTCGTGTTACGCGTTGTAAACCACGTGGTAGTAAGCTACCTCGGCGTCCACGTTCACCACGGAAGTTCTCAAGGTCAGCAGGTTTCAAGCCTAGTTTACGCTTACCTGCATACAAGGTTAGAGACGCGCCTTGTGGCAGAGCCATCAAGTGAGAAAGCACCTCTTCACGCTCTTTCGCCTTCGCCGCTGGAATGTTGATGATCTTGTTACCCTTACCTTTCGCCAATTGCGGTAGGTCTTTAATTGGGAACAACAACATGCGACCTTGGTTGGTAATCGCGAGAATTTCATCCGAATCCAAATCAGCAATCGTCTTCGGTGTCATCACCTCAGAGTTTGCAGGTAGCGTCACCAATGCTTTACCGCTGCGGTTCTTCGATAACAAGTCTGAGCCTTTACATACAAAGCCGTAACCCGCGTCAGAACCCACCAGCCATAACTGCTCTTCTTCACCCATGATCACTTGGCGAATATTGCTGCCCGCAGTGATATTCAAGCGACCAGTAATCGGTTCACCTTGGCTTCGTGCTGACGGTAATGAATGCGACTCAAGTGAGTAGCTTCGGCCATCACTGCCAAAGAATACCGCTTGCTGGTTACTCTTACCGCGCGCATGCGCTAGGTATTTATCACCAGACTTGTAGCTCAAGCCTTCTGCATCCACATCGTGACCTTTCGCGTGACGAATCCAACCTTTCTCAGAAAGCACAACCGTGATTGGCTCGCTTGGTACTAGGTCGCGTTCAGTCAGCGCTTTTGCTTCTGCACGTTCAACCATTGGAGAACGACGATCATCGCCGTACTTCTCTGCGTCTGCTTTGATTTCTTTCTTCAGTAGTGTGTTTAGACGACGCTCAGAACCTAGTAGCTGTTCTAGCTTATCACGCTCTTTCTCTAGCTCGTCTTGCTCACCACGGATCTTCATCTCTTCTAGTTTGGCTAGGTGACGAAGTTTGGTATCTAGAATTGCATCCGCTTGGATATCGGTAATACCAAAGCGTTCCATCAGCACTGCTTTTGGATCGTCTTCAGTACGAATGATCTCAATCACTTCATCTAGGTTGAGGTAAGCAACCAACAAACCTTCCAAGATGTGTAGACGAGCCATTACTTTGTCTAGGCGGTGTTGTAGACGGCGACGTACAGTCGTGCGACGGAACTCGATCCACTCAGACAGAATTTGAACCAGACCTTTAACTTGAGGACGGTTATCCAAACCAATCATGTTCAAGTTAACGCGGTAGCTGCGCTCAAGATCGGTTGAAGCGAACAAGTGGTTCATCAACAGATCGCAATCTACGCGGTTTGACTTAGGAACCACAACGATACGCGTTGGGTTCTCGTGATCCGATTCATCGCGAAGGTCGTCAACCATTGGCAGCTTCTTAGCGCGCATTTGGTTTGCGATTTGCTCAAGCAGTTTCGCACCTGATACTTGGTGTGGCAGAGAAGTGATCACGATATCTGAGCCTTCTTTGTGCCATACCGCGCGCATCTTGATGCTGCCGCGACCGTTACGGTAAATCTTCTCGATATCCGTTTGCGGCGAAATGATTTCTGCTTCTGTCGGGTAGTCTGGGCCTTTAACGAACTGCATCACATCTGGCAGTTCCGCTTTCGGGTTGTCGATCAAATGGATGGTTGCATCCGCCACTTCACGAACGTTGTGAGGCGGAATATCCGTCGCCATACCAACTGCGATACCAGTTACGCCGTTTAGCAGGATATGAGGTAAACGTGCAGGCAACATTTGTGGCTCTTTCATCGTGCCATCAAAGTTAGGTTGCCATTCAACCGTACCCTGACCTAATTCGCCCAGCAGAACTTCGGCAAACTTAGACAGTTTTGCTTCGGTATAACGCATTGCCGCGAATGATTTTGGATCGTCTGGCGCACCCCAGTTACCTTGACCGTCAACCAATGGATAACGGTAAGAGAATGGCTGTGCCATCAATACCATCGCTTCGTAACACGCAGAGTCACCATGCGGGTGGTATTTACCCAGTACGTCACCAACGGTACGTGCTGATTTTTTGTATTTCGCTGATGCCGAAAGACCAAGCTCCGACATTGCGTAAATGATACGTCGTTGAACCGGCTTCAAACCATCGCCAATGTATGGCAATGCGCGGTCCATGATTACGTACATCGAGTAGTTCAGATAAGCGTCTTCGGTGAACTTGCGCATTGGCAACTGTTCAACGCCATCGTAAGTAATTTCTGTAGACATCCGTTAAACCTCTGCCATATCGCCGTTGTTTTGTAGCCAAGAACGACGATCATCTGCTCGTTTCTTACCAAGCAGCATGTCCATCATTTCCATGGTCGCCGCCGAGTCATCAATGGTTAACTGAACCAGACGACGCGTGTTTGGATCCATGGTTGTTTCGCGCAACTGAAGTGGGTTCATCTCACCCAGACCTTTGAATCGTTGCACGTTGATTTTGGCTTTCTTCTTCGACAAGCGCTCTAGTACGCCATCTTTTTCGTCATCGTCTAGGGCATAGAATACTTCTTTGCCACAGTCGATACGGTACAGAGGCGGCATGGCTACGTAGATATGACCAGCTTCAACCAGCGCACGGAAGTGACGCGTGAACAGTGCACATAA
The DNA here is from genome assembly GCF_002163755.1 of Vibrio campbellii CAIM 519 = NBRC 15631 = ATCC 25920. Classification (NCBI taxonomy): domain Bacteria; kingdom Pseudomonadati; phylum Pseudomonadota; class Gammaproteobacteria; order Vibrionales; family Vibrionaceae; genus Vibrio; species Vibrio campbellii. The sequence continues at coordinate 503,655 of NZ_CP015863.1, read as the reverse complement.
CAGCGTTGCGATGTGTAGACCATCCGAGTCCGCATCGGCAAGGATACAGATCTTACCGTAACGCAGGCTGTCTAGGTTGTCACTGTCTGGGTCGATACCCAAAGCTACCGAGATATCGTGCACTTCTTGAGAAGCCAGAACTTGATCTGCAGAGACTTCCCACGTATTCAGGATTTTACCGCGCAGTGGCATTACCGCTTGGAACTCACGATCACGTGCTTGTTTAGCAGAACCACCCGCCGAGTCACCCTCTACGAAGAAGATTTCGGTGCGGTTAAGGTCTTGCACAGAACAGTCTGTCAGTTTACCTGGCAGTGCTGGGCCTGATGCGACCTTCTTACGCACAACCTTTTTGCTCGCACGCATACGGCGATGGGCATTCGCGATACACACTTCCGCTAACTGCTCAGCCAGCTGTGGTTTTTCGTTCAACCAAAGGCTGAATGCGTCTTTTACGACACCAGAGACAAAGGCAGCCGTCTGACGAGAAGACAGACGCTCTTTGGTCTGACCGGCAAATTGCGGATCTTGAATCTTAACAGACAGAACGTAAGAACAGCGGTCGAAAACGTCATCACCCGTTAGCTTCACGCCGCGAGGCAATAAGTTACGGAATTCACAGAACTCACGCATTGCATCGAGCAAACCTTGGCGCAGGCCATTAACGTGCGTACCACCCTGTGCGGTTGGGATAAGGTTCACGTAACTTTCCGTGATCATCTCGCCGCCTTCTGGCTGCCAGATCACCGCCCAGTTTGCTGCTTCAGTTTCTGCTGAGAACTCACCAGTAAATGGTTCTTCAGGGAGAACTGGATAACCTTTCACACCTTCCGCTAGATAGTCTTTAAGACCATCTTCGTAGTGCCATTTGTAGTCTTTGTTGTTTACTTTATCGGTAAACGTAATCTCTAGACCCGGGCAAAGTACTGCTTTCGCACGTAGGTTATTCACCAAACGTGTTACCGAGAAGTTTGCAGAATCAAAGTACTTTGCATCTGGCCAGAAGTGCACGCTGGTACCACGGTTGCGACGGCCACATGTGCCCGTAACCGTTAGGTCAGAAACATTATCACCGTGTTCAAAAGCAATCTCATACACTTGACCGTCACGACGGACCGTCACTTCAACGCGCTTGGACAACGCGTTTACTACTGAGATACCTACACCGTGTAGACCACCAGAGAATTGGTAGTTCTTGTTAGAGAATTTACCACCTGCGTGAAGCTTACATAGGATCAGTTCAACACCTGATACCTTCTCTTCTGGGTGGATATCAACAGGCATGCCTCGACCATCATCGATCACTTCTAGTGATTGGTCAGCATGTAGGATGACTTGTACTTTTGAGGCATGTCCGGCTAGCGCTTCATCGACACTGTTATCGATAACTTCTTGGCCCAAGTGGTTTGGGCGCGCTGTATCCGTATACATCCCTGGTCGGCGACGTACTGGCTCTAAGCCATTCAGTACTTCAATGGCACCAGCATTATATTGTTCAGTCATAATACGGAATTGTTCTCAAAGTTTACTTGTAACCCGAGCCCCGCGAATGTGCCGGCGTACTCGAGAAACGAAAAAGCTACCCCGTCTGCGTGCTTATCAAAGATAAGATCATGCATAACAAAGTAGTCAGGGCTTCATACCCTTAAGATCTTTTTTGGCAAAACATAGTCGGAAAGCCTGCCAACTATGTCAAGAAACGGTTGGATATAGCAATTAAAACTATGAGCCTATTCCAATCGTCTCGATAGTATTACAGTTTTAGGAATTCAATGATTTGAGCAGGATAACGCTCAAAGCCGATAAAACTGTGATCACCACCTTCTTCTACCGTTTGTTTCGCTTGCGCGAACTTTTCTACGGCCTGGCGATAGTCCAAAACCTCGTCTTCCGTTTGCTGTAACAACCAGAAAGACTCAGGCGACGCGATGCTTTGTACATCAAGTGCTTTCAGCTCGTCAATATGACAAGCTTCAAGTGTATAGGTTTCGTGCGTATACGGGTTGGTTTGCTCACCAAGGTAATCCACTAGCAATTCATAAGGCTTTACGGCTGGGTTTACGACGACGGCTCGAAAATCAAATTTCGCATTTAGCCACGTTGACATGTAACCGCCTAGCGAACTGCCAACAAGGCCAATATTATAGTCGTCTTGATGTTGCTCAACGATTTCAAGCAAACATTGAGCAGCTAGTTCAGGGAAACAAGGTAGTTGAGGTACGACAACCTTGATATCCGGTCGCTGCTGTTCACAGTACGCTTTCATTAGGTTCGCCTTCATGGAAAGCGGCGAGCTGTTAAAGCCATGGATATAAAGCAGCAAAGAAGGTTTGCTCATGATCGCCTCACGTTAAAAAAGTAAGCCCGAACATAAGGTTCGGGCGTGATAATGATTAGTATCCGTTTGAATTAAAGTCTGGCTGGAATTGGCCATCGGGTAGTCGGTTGACTTCTGTGGTAATGTCACCATTACTGTGCAACTCAAGTTCTCGCCAACCCGGTGATTCTGTATCAAGTGCAAAATCATCGGAGTCCGGTTTGAATTGCACACAAGTCGACGGTGTTGCCATCACGCGGATGCCATTATAAAGAACATTCATATCTTGGTGCACATGACCACATAAAACGCCTTTTACGTTCTCAAAACGGCCCACCACTTGCCAGAAAGCATCCGCATCTTTTAATGCATGTTGATCTAACCAAGCACTTCCTACCAACAATGGGTGGTGGTGTAATAACACCAAGGTATGTCTTTGCGGGTTTTCTGCCAGTTTTTCTTCTAACAGTGCTAACTGTTGGTCACTCAAACGTCCGTGGGGTACCCCCACCACTTGTGAATCCAATAAGACTAACTGCCAATGCTCACCAAGCATCACATGCTCAGCAGCTTGAATTTGAGGAGATGGCAGTACACTGCCCATATTTGGCTTGTAGTCGTGGTTACCTGGAAGCCAGAAACAATCTTTTTTCAGCGGCGCGATACCCTCTGCAAAACGCTGGTAAGACTCGGCACTATGGTCTTGTGAAATATCACCCGTTGCCAAAATGTATTCATACTGCACTTGGTGATTAAGAATCTCTTGTACCACGGCTGCGAAGCTGTCAGCGGTTCTTACGCTCAGCAAACTGCCCTCATCTGCTTCAAACAGGTGAGTATCCGTGATTTGTAATAGCTTTATGCTGTCACTAGATGATTGCAAAATGAAAACCTGATTCGTCCACTATATAGTTTTTAGTTATTTTCCTTTAGTGGCATGACAATCAATTGAAGGCAAGTGGCGTTCTACTAATGCCACTTCGTAAACAGAATGTCAGCCATTCACCAAGGAACGTATTAAGTTGATGCTTTTCATCTTTCTGCATCAACTGGTCGTTGGGATAATCATATTTAGCTTTGATGCGAGAAAACTCTCCGCTTGAGCATACTTCAGCAACTCTCGCATCGTGATAAAGCCTGACAGACATCGTCGGTAAAGGAAACACTGGTGTTTCATCACTCTGACATATCTCAACAACTGTGGTGTATTTTGTGATTTCATTCACGGTCAGTTGGTAAACCATGTTTGCCGCTTGATAGCAGCGAACATCACCAACTTCAGCAGAGGCAGGCAACAAGGCGTTCAACTTAGCGTAGTTGGTCTCATAAGTTCTCATTAGACCGGCTAAGTCGACATGGTATCGCTGTTTTTCAGCTACTTGTGCCATTACTTATTCTCCACTTTCGGGGAAACTTCCCATTGCGATGTCAATTCTTGGTGATTTAACTGCAACCATTGAAGAGCAATGATTGAGGCACCGTTTTCGAATTTTCCATCTTTCACCCACTGATACGCGGTTTCACGACTCATGACATGGACTCGAATATCTTCATTCTCATAGTCTAAACCATGAATGCCATGCGCTTTAGTTGCATCCACTTCGCCAATGAATACATCCAGCTTTTCAGAGCAACCGCCAGAAGAAGGGTAATAAGAGGTTATCGGAGCCACACGTCCGACTTGAATACCCGCTTCTTCTTCCGCTTCTCGACGAATCACCTCTTCAGCAGATTCGTCACGATCAATCATGCCAGCGACAATTTCGTACTGCCATGGGTATGAATGTTCCAAGGCTCCTACTCTGATCTGTTCAATGATCACAACCTGATCAGTCACAGGATCATACGGGAGCATGGCGGCAGCATGACCACGTTCGAACATTTCTCGTTCGACAATCCCACTCCAACCACCAGCAAATAACCTATGCTTAAAACGGTATTTCACCATTTTAAAGAAACCTTTAAACACGGTTTCTTTCGAGATTATTTCCACATCTTGGGAAGTAAAATCGTTCTGTTGCTTGTCACACTGTTGCATTCAGCACCTCTCTGAGTGAATCTTGTAGTTTACTCATTGTTATTCGCATGCTCAAAGGACTTGGCTCAACTTTTTGTACAATAGTTATAAATTATTTTAAGCCTTTGCCAACTACTTATTGCACAAGTGGATAATTACGTGTAAAAAAGTGCAAAGTTTCGAGTAAATATCGTCCAAATTGAGTTAAACTACTGAGAATTAACCAATCTATAGACCGCGGGAATAGAAAATGAAAAAACTGCTTCCACTATTTATCAGTGCAGCGCTAGGCAGTATGAGTACATCTGCATGGGCAGACTCTCTTGCTGAAATCTATGACTTAGCAAAACAAAACGACCCTCAATTGCTCAGTGTAGCAGCGCAGCGTGATCAAGCTTTTGAAGCAATCAACTCTAGCCGCAGTGCCCTACTACCACAAATCAACTTAACTGCGGGTTACGACATCGCTCGTGGTGAGACTGACTACGACAAAAACCTCCCAGTCTTCAGAGAAGACCGCGATAACGACCAAAATGTTCTTTCTGCTGGTGTTGGATTCTCGCAAGAGCTATACAACCGTGCATCTTGGATCACCCTAGATACCGCAGAGAAAACGGCTCGTCGTGCGGATGCAACATACGCCGCAACACAACAAGGTTTGATCCTTCGAGTTTCTCAAGCTTACTTTGAAGTACTACGTGCACAAGATAACTTAGTATTTGTTCGTGCAGAAAAAGCAGCGGTTGGCCGTCAGCTTGAACAAACTAAGCAACGTTTTGAAGTAGGTTTATCAGCCATCACTGACGTACACGATGCGCAAGCACAGTACGATGCAGTACTAGCCGATGAAGTATTGGCAGAAAACGATCTGATCAACAGCTACGAATCGCTACGTGAAATCACAGGCCAAGAGCACAAGAACCTAAACGTTCTGGATACAGCGCGTTTCTCTGCAAGCCGCTCTTCTGAATCAGCAGAAACATTGATTGAAGAAGCGAAGACAACCAACCTGAGTCTACTGTCTGCGCGTATCGCACAAGACATCGCTCGCGATAACATTTCGCTAGCGAGCTCTGGTCACCTACCGACGCTATCTCTAGACGGTGGTTACAACTACTCCGACACAGCAGAGAGTACAGCAGATAACACAACCGACGGCTTCAATGTTGGCGTGAACCTAGCAGTGCCGCTATACACAGGTGGTCGTACAACGTCTGAAGTGAAACAAGCAGAATACGGCTATGTGTCAGCAAGTGAAGAACTAGAGAAAGAATACCGTGGTGTTGTGAAAGAAGTGCGTGCACAGAACAACAACATCAACGCTTCTATCGGCGCACTAAAAGCGTACGAGCAATCTGTAGTGTCAGCACAATCTGCCCTTGAAGCAACAGAAGCAGGCTTCGATGTAGGTACTCGTACTATCGTTGATGTACTAGACGCAACTCGTCGTCTATACGATGCGAACAAGAACCTATCAGACGCACGTTACAACTACATCCTTGCAGGCCTACAGCTTCGTCAAGCGGTAGGTACATTGAGCGAGCAAGATATCCTAGATGTGGATGCAGGCCTTAAGCCAGCAAAATAAGCATCGATATCTAAGTAACACGCAAGACGCCAGTTGATTTTTCAACTGGCGTTTTTTGTTGGAGAAAGTAACCAAGCCAAGTGCCCTTTAGATCCCCTCCTCTTTCGAAGGGGAGGGTTCGGCAAGGGTTGCTTCTCGATCTAATTGACTGCACTGGCTTCAATCATCGAGCATTAACCCCCTCTAACTCCCCCTTGAAAAGGAGGAGGACTGGAATGCGTTTATGGTTGGGTTCACTCCTCCAAAAACAACAAAGGCCGCTCGAAAGCGACCTTTAATAATCAATTTGGCGAGAAACGAATTAGCCTTTACCGCCTTTGATGGCATTGATGATTTCACTGGTTGAGCAACCATCTTCGAAGTTCAGTACGCGCACTTCACCGCCTGCGGCAATCACTTCTTTACCACCTGCAATCTCTTCTGGTTTGTAGTCGCCGCCTTTCACTAGCAAGCTTGGCAACACTTCAGAGATCAAACGCTGCGGTGTATCTTCACTGAAAGGTACAACCCAATCTACTGCGCCAAGGCCTGCCAGTACCGCCATACGGCGATCAGTTGGGTTTACTGGACGACCAGGGCCTTTAAGGCGTTTCACTGATTCATCGGTATTGACCGCAACGATTAGGCGATCGCCCAGCTCAGCGGCATGGTTTAAGTAAGACACATGGCCCGCGTGTAGAATGTCGAAACAACCATTAGTCATTACAACCTTCTCGCCTTTCGCACGTGCTTTCTTTACTGCTTCAATCAGTGCTTGTTCTGAAATCACACCGTAGTCTGTGTCTTGGCTACCGTGAATCGCTTCTGCTAACTCAATCTCAGAAAGCGTTGATGTACCCAGTTTGCCAACCACAACACCTGCGGCTGCGTTTGCTAGTGCACACGCTTCCTCAAACGATTTACCCGCAGCAACAGAAGCAGCTAATACAGAAATAACCGTATCACCCGCACCAGTCACGTCGTACACTTCTTTCGCTTGGGTCGGCAAATGGAATGGCTCTTGGCCACGGCGAATCAAGGTCATACCGTTTTCGCTGCGTGTTACCAATAGCGCTTCAAATTCGAACTCTTCCACCAAAGCCAGTGCTTTCTCTACTAGCTCTTGGTCAGATTTCACTTTACCCACAACGTCTTCGAACTCTTTCATGTTTGGAGTAAGAAGTGTTGCTCCGCGGTAGCGTTCAAAGTCCGCACCCTTCGGGTCAATGAAGACAGGGATGTTTGCAGCGCGTGCTTTCTGAATGTAAGCCTGCACGTGTTCTAGAGAGCCTTTAGCGTAGTCAGACATGATCACTGCTTTCACACTTGGTAGTGCGGTTTCCATGCGAGACAGCACTGGCTCAGCGTCTGTGTTCTCGAACTTGTCTTCGAAGTCCAGACGAATCAATTGCTGACCACGGCTCATCACGCGAAGCTTAGTGATAGTTGGGTACTCTGGCAGCGCAACGAAATCGCATTTTACTTTTAGCGAGTTCAGTGTTTCCGTCAGTACTTTCGCTGGCTCATCCATACCCGTTAGACCAACAATGTGAGCGTGACCGCCGAGTGAAGCAATGTTCATTGCTACGTTCGCAGCACCACCCGGACGCTCTTCATTGTTTTCTACTTTCACAACAGGTACTGGCGCTTCAGGAGAAATACGTCCAGTCGGGCCATACCAGTAACGATCTAGCATGACATCGCCGATGATAAGCACACCAGCGCTGTTGTAATCAGGTAGAATTGGTTTCATTATTGGTCTCCAAAAATTAAATCACGGTGAGTTTAACACAGCCTTTTTCTAGGCTGAACCTTGTGCACGACTTCTGCTTAGGCAAACCATTGATTCCATGCTTGCTTCACCCATTCTCGCTCTGCAACAAATTTCTCTTCCGCCACATCGGCATCCAAGTTAAGCAAGTTTCGACGATGAATCTCGTCACGCATTGATGTGTATGCGCGCGTCAGTTGCATCGCTTGATCTTCTTCCATGACACCTTGTGCAATCAGGGTTTCAAAAATACGTACATTATCGCACCAGCGAATCAGCTTCGGCTTACTGTGACTGTAGTTGAGCACAAGGTATTGAGCGAGAAATTCAATATCGGTAATGCCGCCGTTATCTTGCTTAAGCATAAAACGACCGGACTTTTTTCCGCCCAAGTGGTCACGCATTTTCTCACGCATATCGACCACGTCTTTCTTTAGCGTGTCTTGGTCACGCTGTTTACACAGCACGTCATGACGCGTGTTGTGGAAGGCAATCGCCAAAGGCTCATCACCATAAATCATGCGAGCACGCACTAGGGCTTGATGCTCCCATGTCCAAGCGTCTTTATGTTGGTAGTCGTCAAACGCATCGGTTGGGCTTACCAACAAGCCCGAAGCGCCAGATGGACGTAAGCGAGTATCCACTTCGTACAGAATGCCTGATGCAGTGCGGGTCGAGAAAATATGGATGATGCGCTGTGCCAAACGAAGATAGAACTGGCGACCATCGATTTCTTTCTTACCATCGGTGTAAACGTTCACTGGGCAATCGTGCATGAACACGATATCCAGGTCTGAGTTATAACCCAGCTCCCAACCACCAACTTTCCCGTAACCAATCACGGCGAAACCTTTACCTTCACGATCTTTCACATGGGTTGGTTCGCCATATTTTTCCGACACTTGTAACCAAGCTTGGTTCACTACCGCTTCGACAATCGCTTCTGCCAAGTAGGTTAAGTGGTCACTCACTTTCATCACAGGAAGTACGCCAGCGATGTCTGCAGCAGCAATGCGGAGGATACAGATCTGCTTGAACTGGCGCAGCGCTTCCATTTGCTGCTCCATATCATCTTCAGGAATACGAGCAAGGAAATCACGTAGCTCTGTTCGGTAGCTATCGAGTGGAATTGGGTTGTACAGATGTTGAGGATCGATCAACTCATCGAGCAGAATTGGGTAACGCGATAACTGCTCTGAAATCATTGGGCTAGCGGTACATAGGCGAACCAATTGCACTAACGCAGCCGGATGTTCATCCAACAGCTCAAGGTACGTTGTTCGTGTACAGATGTTATGCAGCAAATGCAAAACTCGCGGCAAGCCAAACTGCGCATCTGGGTGGGAAAATACTGCATCGAAGACTTTTGGCATTAGCTTGGTCAACACTTCTCGCCCACGTGGCCCAAGCGTCTTCTTCGCCAAATCTGCTTTGAACTGCATGATGGTTTTCGCCAAGTGTTCTGGGTTCTCAGCTTTGATGTCCTCTTGTAGAACGTGTTCAAGCACGTCTTGTTTAGTCGCCATATCCCACAACTCATGGAAATGACGAGCGACGGCTTCCGCTTCGTCCTCTTCATCATCACCAATCAAACTTTCAAACACCTTGTGCACATTTGCCATGTGCTGTTGCGTTTGAGCAATGAGCGCCTCCCAACTATCAAAGCGCATCGCAGTAGCAAGTTTTAGCTGCTCGTCTGCACAATCAGGCAAGGTTTGCGTTTGCTTGTCTGCCATCGCTTGCAACAGATTTTCTAACTGGCGCAGGTACTTATAAGCCGCTTCAAGGTTATCGACCTCTGGTTGAGTCAACTGACCTAGCTCACCAATAGCATTCAAAGTCTCTAGTAGGCCACGACCACGTAAAGATGGCTCGCGACCACCACGAATTAACTGGAACACTTGAGCGATAAACTCAATCTCACGAATGCCGCCCGCGCCCAGTTTGATGTTGTTACTCAAACCACGACGGCGCACTTCACTGCTGATCATGGATTTCATGCGGCGCAGGGATTGAATCGCACTGAAGTCGATATAACGGCGGAAAACAAACGGACGCAGCATCTGGCGCAACTCTTGATATTGCGGATACATCTCGCTGCCCATCACGCGCGCTTTGATCATCGCGTAGCGTTCCCAATCCCTTCCCTGTTCTTGGTAATAGTCTTCGAGTGCCGCATAGCTCATCACCAACGGGCCACTTTCACCGAACGGACGCAAACGCATGTCCACGCGGTAACAGAAGCCATCAAAGGTTTGCTGGTCGAGTGCTTTAATGATGCGCTGACCCAAACGGGTAAAGAACTGCGCGTTGGCAATGCTGCGGCGCGCACCTTGGGTCTCACCGTTTTCTGGATAAGTGAAAATCAGGTCGATATCAGAAGAGAAGTTCAGCTCACCGCCACCAAGCTTGCCCATGCCGATGATCAGCATAGTTTGCGCTTCACCTTCCGCATTGGTTGGCGTGCCCCACTCGTTGCAGCAAATCTTGTACTGCCATTGGTAAGTTTCGAAGATCATCGCCTCAGCCAATTGAGACAAATGACTGAGCGACTCTTCTAATGTCCAAGTATGAGTGAAGTCTTTCCACGCAATGTAGGCCATCTCGCGGTTGCGGAACTGGCGCAGAACACGATGGCCAGCCATTTCATCTTGGCATTCAGCTAAGAGCTCAGCCAAGCGTGCACGATACGCTTGTTGTCGACTGCTTTCTGACAGCATAGAGGGCAAATCTTGCGCGAGCTTCTCATCACGATGAATCGCTTCGGTAATGAACTTGCTAAGGCCAGAGACAAAACGAAACTGCTCGGCAATCTCACTTGGCCATTGTTGAAAATATCCCGCTTGCTCGGCGTTTTGAACCGCAGAATCCGCGACAGAAATCAGTGACGAAGGCAGCTGCATTTTTCTTCCTTGTATGAAAAGCACTGTGGTTTGAGAGGTATACACTCTTTTATACCAGAGTTGGTATAAATAAAAACGCCCACAAAAGGTTTGTGGGCGTTTTATCAAAGCTTACTGAAACTAGACTTCAAAAGATTTAATCTTCTTATCTAGCTCTTCGGCATTGTTTTGCATCATCTCAGAAGTTTCCAATAACTCGGTAACAACCACTACCGATGCTTCTACTAACTCACGGACGTTTGTTAGGTTCTGGCTCATTTCTTCTGCGACGCTACTTTGCTGACCTGACGCCGTTGCAATCTGGAAGTTCATGTCGTTGATTTGCGTCACTTGACCAACAATACCGTCAAGCTCGCTGCCCGCATTCGAAACAAGTTCTACACCTTCAGCCGCCTCAACCACACTCTTCTCCATCAACTCAACCGCTGAGGTTGCGCTTGATTGAAGCTGGGTGATCATCTCTTGAATTTCCACTGTCGCTTGCTGAGTGCGTTGTGCAAGGTTACGAACTTCATCTGCAACCACCGCAAAACCACGACCTGCTTCACCCGCTCGCGCTGCTTCAATTGCGGCATTTAGAGCGAGCAAGTTAGTTTGCTCAGAAATACCTTGGATGGTGCCAACTACGCTGCCGATGGCATCAACACGTTCTTCTACTTGGTTAACGGCACTTGCCGAAGAAACGATATCCGATGATAGTTCGCTCATCTTAGACACAGTTTTCTGTAGGAATTGCTGACCTGTCACCGCTTGTGTTGAAGCTTGCTCAGTTAAGCTCGAGGCGGTTTGAGCATGGCCCGCAACCGTTTGAACCGTCGAGGACATCTCGCTCATAGCTGTTGCAAGTTGATCGATCTCATTGAACTCTTCTTGCGCTGACTCTTTGGTTTCCGACATGCTGAGTGTCATTACTTCTGTCAGTGTCGCCAGTTCATCAGAGGCGTTGATCTGCATTTGAATCACATCGTGCAACTGACGACGTGTTTTCTCTAGCTCGCGTGCTACGTCACCGTATTCGTCTTTACAATCCATACCGAAAGGCACAGATAGGTTTTTACTCGCCATTAGCTTGATCGCATCATTCAAGTACTGCGTTTGACGCAGCATTACGCGTGCCGCCGCCAGCAACAGCACGACAAAAACAACGATCAATAATGCCGTTTGCCATGCAACTTGAGTGAGATAAGCTTCATAATGTTGTTGGGCAACTTTCTCATTCTGTGTCGCCGCAAGTAATGAGTTGTAGAACGTATTAGCGTCCCAAAGTTGTTTTGCCACAATCACGATGGTACTGAATACCATCAACATGACCATTTTCGGAACGAGCTTGATGTCGGATATCACCCTTTCCCACGGCTTAAATGCCAGCTTTTCCATTGTCAGTTCTCCACTGAGTCTTATATAGTCTTTGTATTACTTATAGTTATGCGCGCACTTGGCTCTGGTTGCGCGATTTATTTCGAGCTTCGTATGAAAAACTATGATATCAAAGACAGCACTAAACCGATGGGGTTGCTATCACTAATCTTGTCCTTCATGGCGCTATTTGTGATCTCTGGCCTGTTGTTTTTCCCGCTTGATCACGAAACCCGACAAGTACTTATCGGTCTGGATTTTATAATCTGTAGTATTTTTCTACTTCAGCTCATCGTAGATTTGATCCGAGCCGCAGATCGTTGGTCATTTCTCAAACATCACTGGATCGATTTTGTGGCGAGCATCCCAATGATCGAGCCATTGCGCTACGCACGCTTATTTCACATCTTGCGTGTCATCTTGGTCTTACGCTCTTCTAAATTCATTCTTTTCCAGCTCAAGCAAAACCGTCGTGAAACCACATTAGCCTCAATCTTGTTGTTGATGGTAGTGCTCATTACGCTTGGTTCGAGCGCGATGCTATTTATCGAAGGACAAAACCCCGAGGCAAACATTCAGACGGGTACGGACGCTTTGTGGTGGGCTTTTGTCACCATATCAACCGTAGGTTATGGCGATCATTATCCAGTCACGACGGCTGGCAAATTGTTAGCGGTGCTGATCATCATTTGTGGCGTGGGTATCTTCGGTATGATTTCAGGTTTGATTACATCGATTCTCACAGCACCAACTCGCCAGCAAGACAACCGTTCAAAGAATAAAGAGAAACTGTTGGAACAGGTGTTGGATAGGCAGGAACAGATCTTAAATCGATTGCAATCGATCGAAGATGAACTGCATGAGCAAAAACAACAGACAAAAAAATAGGACCTTGTGGTCCTATTTTCGTTTTTATTCTTGCCAGTAGGGTTCGACTTCAACACTGATGGCTCGAGTCTGATCCATCGCATGCAGAATGGAACGCTCTTGGCGATGTAACCAACGCTCAAGTTGCTCTTGCTCTTCCCCTTCTAACATGCCAACTAATGGCAACAGATGGTTAAGCATCAGTAGGTCATCAATGCCGTGCACTAAATCCGCCCACGGTAGACGGAAGCTGGTACGCTCCTCGGCATCGTACAAACTCGCAAAACCAATACCTGTGTAAAGGTTACGCAGCAAGCGGTAACGTTGATCCACGTACTCTTGTGCTGATAAGTCGCGCTCGGCAGGGAAGGCTTCCATCAGCTCAGCCCAAGTGCGATCCAATTGCTTCACAGAGAAGGCTTGGATGTTGCTCGACATCTTTTCGCGCGCTTTATCATCAAGGAATGGCTGCCAACCGCGCGTTAAGATCCAACGGCTCAAATCCAGCAGTAAACTGGTGTAACGTGCCGAACTCAGTAGTTCTAGCACTGCTTCGCGACTTGGGAGCTCACCTAATTGTTGAGTCAGCTCAGACACTAAGAACTTACGTGCATCAAGCTTACGCAGCACGTTGCCTTTATCATCCAGCAGCTCTTCCAAGTGCGCGTGTTCATCCAGCCACTCTAGCTCTTCTTCGAGCCACTTCATTTCTTGGCGCAAAATAGCACTTGCTCGGCGCGGCACCATACTGCCAAAAATTGTGAAAGTTTGGCGGATAAAGCGAATCGCATTGACGATTTCACGTAGTGATTCAACACAATCACGCTCAGCGTAGATTTGCTCGTGGTAGTGCCAATGCGATAACGCATGCTCTAGTGAATTAATTAGGCAGTATTCAACGGTGTCGTTTTTCGTGCTGTCCACTAATGCTAGTGGTTTGACTTCATCACCAGCGTAGCCACTTGCTAAACGGTAGCCTTTAGCCGCTTTGCTTAAGTTACCCAGACGCATACCGCCAGCGTCACACAAGCTGCGAGCCAGCGTGAACAGCGCTTCTGTTTGACCAGATTTCAGCTCTAGCTCAACTTCACAGATAGGGTCTTGTCTCTCTTCGCCATCTTCACCTTGGGCAATCACAGCACCTTGGTCAAATGCGACTTCAATTTGGCTGCCATCAGGCATACCAATCAGCCACTGTTCGCGAGTAAAGTTAGTAGAGAATAGAGGCGTCAGCTCCGCTTGCAGTGTTGCGACATCTTTACCTGTTGGCCAGATGTCAGAAGGTTGAAGCGTGAGGTCTGGCTCATTACTGGTGTGCTCAGCGTTGTATTCTGGTCTTTGATGAAGGCCCGCAACAACGCGTCCTGCTGTTTTTACGGTTTGGACAAAAACATCATCAAAACGGCGAATTCTTAAACCAATGTCGTGCTTTCTTAACCATTTATCAGCGGTATCAAAGTAAGTGTTACCTAACTCACGACTACTGTGCTGAAGTACTTTTGTTTCGGAAATTTTAGCTCTTAAAGTTTCTGAAAATTCAGGAGAAACAAAAAACTTCAGTTCTATCTCGGTTTCCATAGCTATACCTTTCAAAGCAGATAGAAACAGGATATTGCCTAATTTCTCACACGGCAAGAAAGAAATATCGCCCGAATGATGATCTAAAACAGTTTTAATGAGCGATTTAATGCGTTAACATGCGCGCCTTTATAGCCATCGTTCAACATTTCGCCAAGAAATGGTGTATGTTTTTTTAAGGTTATAGTTATTAGGTTGAATGACCATGCCAGTAAATACAATTATGGGGTTATTTGCAAAGTCCCCAATTAAGCCTTTGCAGCGCCACGTTGTGTGTGTCAACGAATGTTGTTCACACCTGGTTAAGTTCTTTGAAGTTTCTTCAAAAGGTGACTGGGAAAAAGCAGCTGAAATCCGTGCTCAAATTTCTCACCTAGAGAAAGAAGCGGACGTGCTGAAACGTGAAATCCGTCTAAAACTGCCTCGCGGTTTGTTTATGCCAGTCGATCGTACTGACATGCTTGAACTTCTGACTCAACAAGACAAGCTCGCTAACCTGTCAAAAGACATTGCTGGCCGTGTATATGGTCGTCAACTTGTCATTCCTGAGGCTCTCCAACCAAACTTCCTCGCATACGTTCAACGTTGTCTTGATGCGGCTGATCAGGCGCAAAAAGTTATCAACGAACTTGATGAACTCCTAGAGACCGGCTTCAAAGGCCGTGAAGTAACGCTCGTTGCTGAAATGATTCATCAGTTGGACGTAATTGAAGATGACACCGATGCAATGCAGATTGAACTTCGCCAACAACTTATGGCGATTGAAGCTGACATGAATCCTATCGATGTCATGTTCTTGTACAAGATTCTTGAATGGGTAGGTGGCATTGCCGACCAAGCGCAGCGCGTAGGTGCTCGTTTGGAAGTCATGCTATCTCGATCTTAAAACATAAGTTAACGACATAACGAAGAGCATTACTAACGCGAGTCAGATGGACGATGACTATTTTCACCGTCTTATGGGCTGATGCGCGCAAAATTTTGCTCCGCTTGTTATAAAACAACTAGGTATTACGATGGATATCCTTGCGAACTACGGCACTGTCCTGATTATTGTTGCAGCGATTTTTGGTTTCATGATGGCGATTGGTATTGGCGCGAACGACGTTGCTAATGCTATGGGTACATCTGTTGGCTCAAAAGCGCTTACCGTTAAACAAGCGATCATTATTGCAATGATCTTTGAATTTGCGGGTGCATATCTTGCAGGCGGTGAAGTAACCGACACTATCCGTAAAGGTGTTATCGAAACATCTCTATTTGCTAGCCAACCTGACATTCTCGTCTACGGCATGATGTCAGCGCTTCTTGCGGCTGGTACTTGGCTTCTACTTGCTTCTTACATGGGCTGGCCTGTATCAACGACTCACTCAATCATCGGTGCAATCATCGGTTTTGCGTGTGTGTCTGTGGGTACAGAAGCAGTTGACTGGAGCAGTGTTCAAGGGATTGTCGGTAGCTGGATTATTACTCCGGTTATCTCAGGCTTCTTTGCTTACGTTATCTTTGTCAGCGCACAGCGTCTGATCTTTGATACTGAGAACCCACTATTCAACGCGAAACGATTCGTTCCAGTGTACATGTTCATCACGACTATGGTGATTGCACTTGTAACGATTAAGAAAGGTCTGAAACATGTTGGCCTTCACCTAAGTAATGGTGAAGCGTGGATGTGGGCAGCAATCGTCTCTGCTGCAGTAATGGCAGGCGGTTACTTCTACATTCAGAAGAAATTCGCGAACCGCGAAGAAGACCACAGCTTTGCTGGCGTAGAAGGCATCTTCAGCGTACTAATGGTTATCACAGCGTGTGCAATGGCATTCGCACACGGTTCAAACGACGTAGCTAACGCGATCGGTCCACTGTCTGCCGTTGTTTCAACAGTTGAACACATGGGTGAAGTTACAGCGAAAAGCACAATCGCATGGTGGATTCTTCCTCTGGGTGGTTTTGGTATCGTAGTTGGTCTAGCAACGCTAGGTCATAAAGTAATGGCTACCGTTGGTACTGGTATTACTGAACTAACACCAAGCCGTGGCTTTGCAGCTCAGCTAGCAACAGCATGTACGGTAGTTCTAGCATCAGGTACTGGTCTACCTATCTCTACTACTCAAACTCTAGTAGGTGCGGTTCTAGGTGTAGGTTTCGCTCGCGGTATCGCAGCACTTAACCTAGGCGTGGTTCGTAACATCGTTGCATCTTGGATCGTTACGCTACCAGCAGGCGCACTATTGGCAGTAGTATTCTTCTACGGCATCCAAGCGATGTTCTCGTAAGAGTAAGCACCGTCAATACAATGTAAGCGCTTTGTCATTATTGACTCAAACGCACAGAAAGGGAGGCTTTGCCTCCCTTCTTTGTTGCACCGAAGTTTGAAACTGCATAATATTCGTCTATTTCCGGCTCCAATAATTCGGTGCCAAAGCTGTATCCAAGAAAATCGTTAAGGGATTTACTGTGAAAAAACTAATCATCACGGTTTTGTTTACTTTGCTAGCAGCGCCAGCGGCACTAGCGGCAGACCGTTATATTTCTGATGACCTATTCACTTTTATGCACTCTGGTCCAAACAACACTTACCGCATTATGGGCAGTGTTAACGCAGGCTCTAAAGTACAACTTCTTCAAACAAACAAAGACACGGGTTACACACAAATCCGTGACGCTCGTGGCCGTACAGGCTGGGTGCAAAGCAAGTTTGTTACGAACCAAGAAAGCATGGCAATTCGCCTTCCTCGCGTAGAGAAAGAGCTGAAAGAAGTGAAAGAGCAACTAGCAAACGCACGCCAGAACTCAGACACCGAAAAAGCGGGTCTAGTGACATCACTAGAAACGCGCAACCAACAGATTTCTGACCTAGAGAAGAAATACTCTGAAATCAGCGACCAGCTTACTTCTGTTGAAACAGAAAACCGCGAACTTCGCGCGAAGCTAGACACGCAAAAAGATGACATGCTACTGAAGTACTTCACTTACGGTGGTGGTGTTGCAGGTCTTGGCCTGCTATTTGGTTTGGTACTGCCACACCTGATTCCTCGCAGAAAGAAATCGCCAGCAGGTTGGGCATAATAGCTCCCAATTGAATCGATAAAGAAAAGCCAGTCGTACTCGACTGGCTTTTTTGTGGGTTTGGTTCAACGATGCTCTGTGATGTTCGCTCTCTAAGCCCGTCTAATGCGTTGCTCCCCTTCTCGTGGGCACAATTATAATCGATAAGCCAATCCAAGTTGGGGCTACAAAAAAGCCAGCAGCATAAGCTCACTGGCTAATTGGATTTGGAATAGAATCAAGCGGGATTATTACCCTTTCCACTCATACAGCGCAGGTATGCGGATTTGTTCCCCTTGGAATTCGACGATCACTGCTTGCGGTTGGATCTCTTTTAGTGTGACTTGTCCATCAACCACATCACCTTGATGGTATTCGACGTTGTTAATCTTCACCCAACGACGGTTTGCATCACTTGAATACATGTGCGTCTGTAAGTTCAGTGCTGGCAAGCGACCATGCCACTGGCGAGCTTCACGCTCCAGATCACCAACAGATGAAGAGCTATTCAGTGACGGTTGATCATTGTTTGATAAAGCACTTTCAACTTTCAGCGCCAAATCTGGCGACAACGAGGACAAATCGAGATCATCGAGCGATAAACCAAGGTCATCATGACTCTGCATGCTCGGGCTGGTTTTCACCGTTTGTTGTGAAGGTTCTAAAAGATCCTGCTCCCCAGGAATTGCGTTGTTAGCCGCATAGTTTTGATCGACAAAAGTACCGTAATCTTGCGATAGCTCAGCGGTAGGCCACTCTCGTTCCAACTGCGCCAATTGTGGTTCGTCTGGATAATTCAAACTTTCAAACTTTGCTTTCACCGTTGGCGTTACTGGCTTAGCTAGCGCTTGTGCTTTCTCTACGACCACGGATTCAGGCGCCTCTTGAGCAAACAGATCCAAGTACCAAGCTGCTCCAACCGCAGTAACACTGATTGGTAACAGGAAGAGTCCAACATGCTTCATGACTGACATTATGCGTCCTCCTCATTTATCTGTTTTAGCTGTGGAGCATCAATTTGAACGCTCTGCTGCAAACGTTCTAAGGTGTGTTTACCTGCAATGCCATCAACACCAATTCCTTGCCAACGCTGGAACAACTCGACCCGCTCTTTCAGTGCGCCATCGTAAATGTCACTGCCAAGCGGTTGCTCGTTCACGGCTTGTGCTAATAACTGGTCAAGCACGTCAATCGCAGGTCCTTCCATATCTAAGCGCAGAGTATCTTTAAGCGGCGCTTGCCAAAGTTCGATGATGTTGCCTTGCCATAACGGCTTGAGCCATGACACAGGCAAACGAAGGCGTTGGCTACCGTTGAGTACTTCGACTTTGTTATCACCAATCGCGTAAAGAATCACATAGCCCACTTGGCCTTGGTAGTTGAGCTCTAAAATCACCGGACGGTTTTGTTGTACCAGCAATGGCCATGTCGCCATTTTACGTTCACAACGCATGGTCGATTGAGGCTCCGATAAACACAAGTTGTCACGTACCGAAGCTCGATACCCCCAAAGCTTGTAAAGCTCGTTCACCGCTAGATTCGATTGAGTCTGCTCTAGCAACATATTGCGCTGTTCATTCGTCAATTGATCATTAACCACAGGCGCAACGGCTTGTAGTGCCGTTACTTGAGCGACCTGAACTGGCTGAGTGCTTGCGGCCAGCTTTAAAGGCATTTGTTGCATGACAGCCCAACCAATACCAACAGCGGCACAAACACCGATTGCTGCCGAGCCCCAAGTCGGCCACTCAAAACTGCGGCGAACAGGTTTGTCTTGTTGGTAAATCTCGGCTTGGAACTGCATCACCTCTTCACACGCTTGATGCACGGTTTGCTTATCCACCGTCAAATTGCCTTTGTGATAACTCATGTTCAGTGATTTATCACAAATCAGGTTAATCAAGCGTGGAATACCGTGGCTGTATTTGGCAATCAACTTAGTCGAACTGCGGTCAAACAGCTGTTTATCGCCACCAGCAGTATGCAAACGGAAAGTGATGTAGTCTGCGGTTTCTTTGTCATCCAGTGGCAGTAAGTGGTAACGACCGGTAATACGCTGAGCAAGCTGACGCAGTTGTGTGGTTTGCAATAAACGCTGTAATTCTGGCTGACCAACCAACAACACTTTGAGCAGCTTACGTGTATCCGTTTCTAAGTTAGTTAACAGGCGTAATTGCTCAAGCACATCTGCTGCCAAGTGCTGAGCTTCATCAATCACCAACAGGGTTGTCCAACCCGATTTATGATTGCGCAGCAGGTAATCATGAATCGCTTGGTTAAGCTGTTTGAGTGTCGCATCTTGAGGGTAAGTGACTTTGAATTCGTCACAGATGGCTTCGAGCAGATCTCGGCTCGAAAACGTTGGGTTTAGAATCAACCCAGCTTTGGTGTTCTCATCCAAATTCGCCAGCATGGCTTTTGCGACCGTGGTTTTACCTGTCCCCACCTCGCCAGTTAGCATGGCAAAACCACCACCATCACCTAACCCTGCTTGGAGATGTGTGATCGCCTCCTTATGACGTTGGCTCAGATACAGATAACGCGAGTTTGGAACAATCGAAAATGGCAGTTCAACAAACCCGAAAAAGTCCTTATACATTAGGATCTCCAGCTAAAACCCACCCGCAATCAAATCGGGATATTCCTTATTAGACTTAAACAAAGCGCTAAGTTCTTTTAGATGTGAAGAAAAGTACCATTGCTTGCTACAATGTCCAACGTCATATCCATAAATTAAGAGGTAATCCGTGCAAGTTTATTTAGTTGGTGGTGCAGTTCGAGATCATTTGCTCGGAATAGACAGTTATGACAAAGATTGGGTGGTCGTCGGCTCGACACCAGAAATGATGCAAAGCCAAGGCTACACTGCTGTCGGGAAAGACTTTCCTGTGTTTCTTCATCCCAAGACTAAAGAAGAGCACGCCCTTGCACGAACCGAAAGAAAATCTGGCGCGGGTTACACTGGCTTTGAATGTTTCTTTGATCAAAGCGTCACGCTAGAAGAAGACCTCATCCGTCGCGACCTCACTATCAACGCCATGGCGATG
Source organism: Vibrio campbellii CAIM 519 = NBRC 15631 = ATCC 25920 (assembly GCF_002163755.1). Classification (NCBI taxonomy): domain Bacteria; kingdom Pseudomonadati; phylum Pseudomonadota; class Gammaproteobacteria; order Vibrionales; family Vibrionaceae; genus Vibrio; species Vibrio campbellii. The sequence goes on along the minus strand of NZ_CP015863.1, from coordinate 483,184 downwards.
GATGAAGATGGCAACTTATATGACCCTTATGGCGGCCAAAAAGATATTGATGCAAAAGTACTGCGTCATGTCTCGCAGGCTTTTATTGAAGACCCTTTGCGTGTTTTACGTGTTGCTCGCTTCGCGGCTAAGTTAGCGCACTTAGGTTTTAGTGTCGCAGAGGAAACCATGCAGCTGATGCGCGATATGGCCGAATCCGGCGAGCTAAGCACGCTAACGCCAGAACGCGTTTGGCAAGAATGGCATAAGTCGCTTTCTACCTCTCGCCCCGACGTGTTTTTATCCGTTTTAAGAGATTGCGGTGCATTAGCCGTTGTCTTGCCAGAAATTGATGCGCTGTTTGGTGTACCTCAGCCAGAGAAATGGCATCCAGAGATCGATACGGGCATCCACACCTTAATGGTCGCGCAGCAAGCTGCGAAGCTCAGCGATTCACTGCCAGTACGCTTTGCAGCGCAAGTGCATGATTTGGGTAAAGGTGTAACGCCAGAAAGCGAATGGCCAAGTCATAAAATGCATTGCCACACAGGTTTAAAACTTATCAAGAAGCTGTGCGATCGCGTACGAGTGCCAAATGAGTTCCGTGACTTAGCATTAATGGTTTGCGAGCAACACTCTAACATCCACCGAGCAGCCGAGCTTAAACCACAAACCATCATCAAAGTCCTCAACAAGTTTGATGTGTGGCGCAAGGCTGAGCGTCTGCAAAATATCTTAATTTGCTGCCAAGCCGATCATGCTGGCCGAAAGGGGCTAGAAGACCAACCGTACCCGCAAGCAGAACTGTTTATGCGCGCTTATCAAGCCGCGGCATCGGTTGATGTGCAAGCCATTATTAAAGACGGTTTCAAAGGCCCTGCAATCCGTGATGAACAAGAGAAACGTCGTGCAGAAGCAGTTAAAGTTGCATTAGGTAAGTAAATTACTCAAAAGAAAAGAGAGACAAACAAAAACGCCCGCTTAACCAAGCGGGCGTTTCCATTCGGATTGGGTTTAAGCCATTAGCAAGAACGAAAACAGGCCGAAACCTAGAATCAGGCGGTAAATTACGAATGGTGTCATGCCCATACGTGAAATCATCTTCAAGAAGAAGTGAATACAGATGTAAGCACTGATAAATGACGTCACAATTCCCGTTAGTAGGAAGCCAATGTGTACTGGTTCACCGCTTGTCACCAACTTCATACCTAGGTAGCCACCCGCTAAGGTAATGATTGGGATAGACATTAGGAATGAGAAACGCGCGGCCGCTTCACGAGTGAAGCCTAGGTAAAGAGCAGCAGTAATTGTTGCACCAGAGCGTGACGTACCAGGAATCATCGCCAACGCTTGAGCAATACCAATGAACAAGGCTTTCTTCCAGCCAGTTTGGTACTCATCCGCCACTAGCTCTGCATTCTTATCTACCCACCAAAGCAGCAGACCAAAGATGATCGTGGTGGTTGCAATCACGTAAGCACTGCGCAGGTAAACTTCGATGATGTCTTTCATCAGTAGGCCAAATACACACGCTGGGATCGTTGCAATCACGATCATCCACGCCAGTTTAGCTTCTTTGCTGCGATCACCTTTAAAGATCGAGGCGAACAGTGCTTGGAAAAGCGTGATCACTTCTTGACGGAAATAGATCACCACCGCCATTAGCGTACCAACGTGAACGGCAACATCAAATGCCAAGCCTTGGTCTTCCCAACCAAGAATGGCTGAAGGCAGGATCAAGTGAGCAGAGCTGGAAATTGGCAAAAACTCTGTCAGACCCTGAATCAGAGCCAGAATAAAGGCTTCAAAGTAACTCATGTAAACAACTCAAGATTAAAGTGAAAAGGAAACTGGTTTGAGTGAATCGACGGGCTGCATCGCCTGCCAAATATCTGCGATTGTTCTGCCATCGCCGGGGATCACCAATTGAGGTTCGAGATCATACAGGGGCTTTGTTACAAAAGGATATTTGTAGATATCACTGCGAGGTAGCTCAGGTTTTTGCTGCGAAATACACTCACCGAACAAGACTATATCGAGATCTAAGGTTCGATCCTGATACTTTTGCGCGTTTTCTTCACGCCCCCACTGAAATTCAATCTTGCGTAAGCGGTGACTCAACTCTTCGAGTGACAACTCCGTGAAGAAACTAATCACGAAGTTGTAGAAATTTTGACTGCTAAAGCCAATAGGCTCGCATTCATATATCGGCGAAACACACAGATCGCAGCCAAGCTTTTGCAGCTCTTGATAAGCCACAAGTGCGTGGTGCTCTCTTTCAATATTGGTGCCTACGCCGATATACGTTTTGATCATGCTTGGCCTCGCTCAATCACAACGCCCACCGCGCGTGCTTGAGGAACCGCACCTGGTTTCGCTAAGCGAATTTTGACCCAAGGCACAGAGAAGCGCTGCATGATAAGCTCTGCAACTTCTTCTGCAACGCGTTCAACCAACAAAAAGCGACCATTTTCGATGTGGTTTAACACCGCTTCGCTCACTTGTGAGTAATCCAACGCGTCTTGAACATCATCACTCTTACCCGCCGGCTTGTTGTCGTGCGCCATTTCGATATCCAGAACCAGCTTCTGCTTAATTTGCTGTTCCCAATCGTAAACGCCGATGGTGGTGATTACTTCTAACTGTTCAATAAAAACTTTATCCAGAGCCATCTTATGTCCTTCTATTTCAGAGGTCGGATACCCGATTTGGGCAATTTGATCGTACTATTCTATACCCAAGTAACCTATAGAGACCTTTAAGCGCGTCAATTGGCGGTAAAAGTCACTTGGGTATAAACTGCGAAGACTCTTTATATACAAGAAATCCCATAATGCAAGCTCTATCGCAGAGAGTATTTTTGCTCACCGCCGAATCGCGGTATGATAGCAACTACTCAGGAACTGAGCATTAAATTCCAATCCATCAAGGACTTCTATGGACGCACTGGCACTGATAATGACAATGGCCGCCTATTTGCTGGGTTCGATCTCCAGTGCGGTGCTGATTTGTCGTTTATTAAGGTTGCCAGACCCGCGTAAAGTGGGGTCCAATAACCCAGGTGCAACCAATGTGTTACGCATCGGCGGAAAAGGCGCGGCGGTCGCAGTATTGCTCTGCGATATGCTCAAAGGCACCATACCTGTTTGGGGCGGTTACTTCCTTGGTATCGACCCTATCATACTTGGCGTCATCGCTATTGCAGCCTGTCTTGGTCATATGTATCCGATCTTCTTCCATTTTAAAGGTGGAAAAGGTGTAGCAACGGCACTTGGCGCAATTGCCCCTATCGGTTTGGATTTAACAGGGTTGGTGATGCTAACTTGGTTGTCGGTCGCGGTGCTATTTCGCTACTCTTCTTTGGCTGCATTAGTGACGGTCTTAGTTACCCCGTTTTATACGTGGATGTTCAAACCCCAATACACTCTGCCCGTTGCCATGCTGTGCTGCTTGATTGTATTTAAGCATCACCAAAATATCCGCCGTTTATTGTCTGGCGAAGAGCCTAAAATTGGCGAAAAGAAACTGATAGAAAAAAACTCGGCTTGATGCCGAGTTTTTTAGTTTTAAGCTTTCGAACGCAGAACTATGCGTGCACTTTGTTTAGAAAGTCTAACAGCATTTGATTGACGAACTCTGGCTGCTCTAGCGAACTAATGTGGCCTGCTTCAGGGATCTCCACCAACTCACTGCCAGTAATACAGTCATTCATTAAGTAAGATTCAAATACTGGACGTGGCTTATCCTCACGACCAACCGCAATCAACGTTGGCAATGCAAACATTTCAGAATCTTCAATCACATCACGGCGGCCAAACACCATACGACCAACACGGGCGACTTCGGCTGCACGCTCACCTTGCAATGCTTCAAGGCTTTGCTTGAATGATGCAACCAATACCGGATTCACTTGCTCTGCATTATTAGCAAAGAATAGCGGCGTTACAGCTTCAACAATCGGTGCCGGAACAGCTTGCACTTGGCTGATGGTATCTAACATTGCGAAATACTTTTTATGCGTCACTTCAGGTTCTAGACCGATGAATGTATCCATCAGAACCAATGACTTCACACGTTGAGGTGCTTGAGAAGTCAGCTCAGCCCCCCACATACCGCCGACAGACAAGCCAACAATAGAGAACTGCTCGATCTCCAGATGATCCATCAACGCCAACATGTGCTGTGCGTAATCCACCAAAGATCGTGTTGAAGCGGGTGCAGCATCCGACTCACCGTGTGCCCAAAGGTCTGGCACGATACAGCGGTAAGATTGGCTCAACACTTCAATTTGTGGTGCCCACATTTGGCAATCCCAAAGGTAGCTGTGACCAAACAGAAGCACAGGGCCTTCACCCTTATCTAAGTAAGCAAGTTGCTGGCCTTCAATTTCAAACTTGTTCATTGTTATATCCATCTATTATTTTTGAGAACCATCCTATCACTGAAACGATATAAAACTGCTCGCATCAGTCAGGCTCTTACCATCAATTACACAAAGCCTTTCAATTAGATATCTAAAAATAAAGGCCTCTGATGAGCAGAGACCTTTATCTTCGTAAATCTATTTCAAACCTTCAGCGAAAGTTTGATTACGCGATTGGTGTTAGTTGATCGATCGGCCAACGTGGGCGAGCTTCAACTGACATATCAGCCACTTCACCGTTCTTCAAACGTTGCATACCTGCGTAAGCGATCATCGCACCGTTATCGGTACAAAACTCAGTGCGTGGGTAGTAAACTTCGCCGCCAACTTTCTTCGCCAGCTTCTCAAGCTCTGCACGCAGACGGCGGTTCGCACTTACACCACCAGCAATAACAATGCGTTTCATACCCGTTTGCTCAAGTGCGCGCTTACATTTGATAGCCAGCGTACCACATACCGCTTCTTCGAATGCTAAAGCGATATCTGCACGTGTTTGCTCATCGTCACCGTTAGCAGCAATCGTGTTGGCCGTAAAGGTTTTTAGACCAGAGAAACTCATGTCCAAGCCTGGTACATTCGTCATTGGACGTGGGAATTTAAAGCGACCCGGTGTGCCTTTTTCAGCCAGCTTAGAAAGCAGCGGACCACCTGGGTAATCTAAGCCCATTAGCTTCGCCGTCTTATCGAATGCCTCACCCGCCGCATCGTCAATTGATTCGCCTAGGATTTTGTACTCGCCGATGCCTTTTACTTCCACCATCATTGAGTGACCACCCGATACCAATACCGCCACAAATGGGAACGGTGGTGGGTTATCTTCTAGCATAGGCGCCAGTAGGTGACCTTCCATATGGTGAACAGGCACCGCTGGTACACCCCAAGCGTAAGCAATACTGCGACCGATGGTAGCACCAACAAGGAGTGCGCCCACCAAACCTGGACCTGCCGTGTATGCTACACCGTCAATGTCTTTAGAAGTCAGATTTGCTTCTTTCAGTGCCTCTTTAATAAGAGGGATGGTTTTCTTAACATGGTCACGTGAAGCCAACTCAGGCACTACGCCGCCGTAATCTGCGTGAAGTTTTACTTGGCTGTAAAGCTTGTGTGATAGCAGACCTTTTTCATCGTCATAAATCGCGATGCCAGTCTCGTCACAAGAGGTTTCAATACCAATAATGCGCATGGTTTTCTCAGTATGCTTTCTATGTAGAGGAAATTTGGGCGTCATATTACCCTGCCTTGGTGCTTCAAACAAATTTTGTACAGACAATAAGCGATAAAAGGCTTTACAAAGCTGTGTTGATCGGATTAAAATTCCGCACCATTTTTGATCAAGCTGGTAACTGACCAAACAATTGTGGTTTGGTTCATTAAATTCCAGCGTTAACGAATAACCCCTGAGGTGAAAGGCATATGCCAGTAGTTAAAGTACGTGAAAACGAACCGTTCGACGTTGCTCTACGTCGTTTCAAGCGCTCTTGCGAAAAAGCAGGTATCCTTTCTGAAGTGCGTCGTCGTGAGCACTACGAAAAACCAACTACAGTTCGCAAACGCGCTAAGGCAGCAGCTCAAAAGCGTCACGCTAAGAAGCTAGCTCGCGAAAACGCTCGTCGCGTTCGCCTGTACTAATAACTGAGCTCCGGAAAGGAATTTAGTTATGGCTCTGATTGATAAACTCAAAGAAGAGCAAAAATTAGCGATGAAAGCCAAGGACAAATTGCGCCTTGGTACTATTCGTTTAGCTCTATCAGCAGTTAAGCAGCGTGAAGTTGACGAACAGATTATTCTGGGCGATGACGACATCCTTGCTGTACTGACCAAGATGGTTAAACAACGTCGCGACTCTGTATCGCAATTTGAAGCAGCAGGTCGTCAAGATCTTGCTGATGCGGAACAAGCTGAAATTACCGTTCTTGAGGACTTTATGCCTCAACCACTGACAGACGAAGAAGTTGCTGCTCTTATCGAGAACGCAATTGCTGAATCTGGCGCAGCTGGCATGCAAGACATGGGCAAAGTAATGGGCGTTCTGAAACCGCAAATTCAAGGGCGTGCAGATATGGGTAAAGTGAGCGGTTTAGTTCGCGCTAAATTGGCTTAATACCCCACCCAATTGCAGCAAGCCGTGCTATCCTTTGGAACGCACGGCTTGTTTGTATCTGGCAGAATGGAATAACAAAAAGCCTCACATATGCTTTTCTTTTTAGCCCATTCACACCAATCATGATTTTCTTTTTTTGTTAGGTTTTATGGCTGGACACATCCCTCGCAGTTTTATTGATGACCTCCTGGCTCGACTCGATATTGTCGATATCATCGACGCACGCGTGAAACTTAAGAAAAAAGGCAAAAACTACGGTGCTTGCTGCCCTTTCCATAACGAAAAGACCCCTTCATTCAGCGTCAGCCAAGAGAAACAGTTTTACCACTGTTTTGGTTGCGGCGTTCACGGCAATGCCATCGACTTCATCATGGAGTTCGAACGGTTAGAGTTTGTCGAGGCCATTGAAGAACTGGCGTCTTACCTCGGTTTGGATGTACCGCGTGAACAACGCAGTGGCGGCGGTGGACAGTTTAATTCTGGTCTTCAAGCAAGCAGCAGTGAAAAACGCAATCTGTACGATTTCATGGGCAGCATTGCTCAGTTCTATCGTAACCAACTCAAACAGCCAGCCAGCAAGGTGGCGATTGAGTACCTGAAAGATCGCGGTCTATCTGGCGAAATCGTCCAGAAGTTTGGGATCGGCTACGTAGCTGATGAATGGGACTTAGTCCGTAAAAACTTCGGCCAGAATAAGGACAACCAAGACATGCTGGTAACTGGTGGCATGTTGATTGAAAACGATAAAGGCAACCGCTATGACCGCTTCCGTGGTCGTATCATGTTCCCGATTCGTGACCGTCGTGGTCGAGTCATCGGCTTTGGTGGCCGTGTACTTGGTGATGGCACACCGAAATACCTCAACTCACCAGAGACGCCTATCTTCCATAAAGGTAAAGAACTTTACGGCCTTTATGAAGTTTTGCAGGCATATCGTGAACCGCCACGAGTTTTGGTCGTTGAAGGCTATATGGATGTGGTGGCTTTAGCGCAATATGGCGTAGATTACTCTGTCGCATCATTGGGCACATCCACCACGGGTGACCATATTCAAATGCTGTTCCGTCAAACCAACACGGTAGTGTGTTGTTACGATGGTGACCGCGCAGGTAAAGACGCCGCATGGCGCGCGCTCGAGAATGCACTTCAGTACCTAAAAACGGGTAACACGCTGAAGTTCTTATTCTTACCTGATGGCGAAGATCCAGACAGCTACGTTCGTAAATATGGCAAACAAGCCTTCGAACAACAAATTGAACAAGCGACACCGCTTTCGAGCTATCTGTTTGATAACTTGATTGAATTGCACCAAATCAACTTGGGCAACAATGAAGGCAAATCCGCACTACGCGCCTACGCGAGTGCGTTGATCGACAAGATACCTGATCCCTACTTTCAGGAATTACTCGAAAAGCTGCTTGATGAACGTACGGGCTTTGATAACCGCTTACGCCAACCGCGTAAAAAGACGAGTGAAACTCGACCTCAGCCGCACAAAGAGATCAAACGAACTCCTATGCGCGAGGTAATCGCTCTACTTATTCAAAATCCGAGCTATGCTCAAATGGTACCTGATTTGTCTTCGGTAAGAGAATTATCAATACCGGGACTAAGTTTATTTGTTGATGTACTTGATAAATGCCAGGCACATCCCCATATAAACACAGGCCAATTATTAGAGCATTGGCGAAATAGCCAAAATGAGACCCTTCTGTCTCGTCTAGCGAGCTGGGACATTCCCCTCGATGAAGACAACCAAGAAGAAATATTTTTAGACTCACTGGATAAAATTATTGCCCAGTGCGTAGAAAAGCAAATTGAAAACCTGCAGGCCAAAGCAAGAAGTGTCGGTTTATCAGCCGAAGAGAAAAGGGAGCTGCTAGCTTTGATGCTAGATTTAAAAGCGTAACCCTGTTTAATTAGTCAGCAACAATTTAATTTGTTATAGTAAGTGGTTTGCATTTCGCATACTGATTCCTTCACCAGATTACGAAGTTGGATACCGTCTATGGATCAAAATCCGCAGTCACAGCTAAAGTTACTTGTTATTAAAGGCAAGGAACAAGGCTATCTGACCTACGCCGAAGTAAATGACCACCTGCCTGCTGAAATCGTAGATTCAGAACAGGTAGAAGACATCATTCAGATGATCAACGATATGGGTATCAAGGTAGTAGAAACTGCCCCTGATGCCGATGATCTAGCACTGAACGATGACACAAACATTACCGATGAAGATGCAGCTGAAGCTGCAGCAGCAGCACTTTCTAGCGTAGAAAGTGAAATTGGTCGTACAACAGACCCAGTGCGCATGTACATGCGTGAAATGGGTACTGTGGAGCTGCTGACTCGCGAAGGCGAAATCGACATCGCAAAACGTATTGAAGAAGGTATTAACCAAGTTCAATCGTCTGTTGCTGAATACCCTGGCACTATCCCATACATTCTTGAGCAGTTTGATAAAGTTCAAGCAGAAGAACTTCGTCTAACAGACCTAATCTCTGGATTTGTTGACCCTGATGCAGACGATACAGCTGCACCAACAGCAACGCACATCGGTTCTGAGCTGACTGAATCTCAGCTAGAAGAAGAAGATGAAGAAGACGTTGATGACGACGAAGAAAGCGATGACGATTCAGATGATTCTGAAGAAGATGTTGGTATTGACCCAGAGCTAGCGCTTGAGAAATTCAACCAGCTACGCAGTACGTACCAAAACCTTCAGCTTGCAATCAACGAACACGGTTACGAGAGCCCTAAAGCGACCGTAGCTAACGAGTTGATGCTAGACGTATTCAAAGAATTCCGTCTAACGCCAAAACAGTTCGATCACCTAGTGAATGAACTGCGCACAGCAATGGATCGCGTTCGTACTCAAGAACGTCTGATCATGAAGTCTGCCGTTGAATACGGCAAAATGCCGAAGAAATCATTCATCGCGCTGTTCACAGGCAACGAATCAAGCGAAGCATGGCTAGATGAGATCCTAGCATCTGACAAGCCATACGCTGAAAAGATCAAACGTAACGAAGAAGAAATCCGTCGTTCAATCGCTAAACTAAAAATGATTGAAGAAGAGACTTCTCTAAACGTTCAAAACATTAAAGACATCAGCCGTCGCATGTCTATCGGTGAAGCAAAAGCTCGCCGTGCGAAGAAAGAGATGGTTGAAGCGAACTTACGTCTAGTAATTTCTATCGCGAAGAAATACACCAACCGTGGTCTACAGTTCTTGGATCTAATCCAAGAAGGTAACATCGGTCTGATGAAAGCGGTAGATAAGTTCGAATACCGTCGTGGTTACAAGTTCTCGACTTACGCAACGTGGTGGATCCGTCAGGCAATCACTCGTTCAATCGCGGACCAAGCACGTACAATTCGTATCCCGGTACACATGATCGAAACGATCAACAAGCTAAACCGTATCTCTCGTCAAATGCTGCAAGAGATGGGGCGTGAGCCATTACCGGAAGAACTGGCAGAGCGTATGCAAATGCCAGAAGACAAGATTCGTAAAGTACTGAAAATCGCTAAAGAGCCAATCTCTATGGAGACACCAATTGGTGACGACGAAGATTCGCATCTAGGTGATTTCATCGAAGATACTACGCTAGAACTACCGTTAGATTCTGCAACTGCGACAAGCCTGAAAATGGCAACGAAAGACGTACTTGCAGGCCTAACGCCACGTGAAGCAAAAGTTCTTCGTATGCGCTTTGGTATCGACATGAACACTGACCACACTCTAGAAGAAGTTGGTAAGCAGTTCGACGTTACTCGTGAACGTATCCGTCAGATCGAAGCGAAAGCACTACGTAAACTTCGTCACCCAAGCCGCTCAGAAACACTGCGCAGCTTCCTAGACGAGTAATCGCGGCGATTAAAAACGAAAAAAGGTGACCGAGTGTCACCTTTTTTATTATCTGTGAAGCTAAGTGAATAAAAACTAAGCGCAATTACCCTACCTAGTGGCTAGACACCTCGTAAAGCTTCCCCTATAATCGTTGACCTATTAAGGCCCCTTAGCTCAGTGGTTAGAGCAGTCGACTCATAATCGATTGGTCCGCAGTTCAAGTCTGCGAGGGGCCACCAAATTCAGAAGGCTCGTAGAGAAATCTACGGGCCTTTGTTGTATCTGGAAGATAGAGATTCCATCCAGTCCCCCCACCTTACTCTTATTCAGGGATCTGCCTACGAGCGCTCCAACTCCAGCTTATTAGCTTGGTACTCTTCTGTTGCCGCAACGAGGTCTGGGCGATTAATCACTTTCCACAAGAAATAAGGTGGGATAAGAAATGCGACGAAGTAAAACGACTCATGGAAGAAGATGTGTGCGATGTCTTCTTGATGCTCGCATAGTGCTGCAAGGGCGCAGAAATCCAATAAGATGCTCAAAGCCCCGAACACCACAGAGACCACGATGGTCAAACCCAGTAACTCTCTGAGGTAATGTTTAAATGCCATTCTAGTAATTCCTTCTAGCTAATCAGTGAGGTCAAAATTACGCCTCTCACTCCTTATCCGAATTGACTTTTATCAACTTCAGCGCCAAACAAATAAGAACTTAGTTTTATAAAAGATCACTTACACAAATCAGAAAAAGAGCGGCAATTAAAATGCAACTAATTGAACATTAAAAAGCCAGTCAAATGACTGGCTTCTACTGTTACTCAGGGTTAGCAAGAAATAGAGTTAATCTGACAAGTAATACTGAACGGTTGAGACAACGCGTACTTTTTTAATATACGGCGTGTTGCTATCGCGATCGAAAATGGAGAACTGTCCCTGTGTCGCACGCTTGATTTTACCGAGTGAGCTTTGTGAATCTTTGGCGAACTTCTCTGCCACTTCTCGAGCGTTCTTGGTCGCTTCCTCAATCATATCTGGCTTGATGTCATTAAGCTTAGTAAAGCTGTATTCAACACGGTTTGAATATGGGTCTTGGTTAAGTAAAACTCCCTGCTTGCCGAGTTCACCTATCTCATTGATGGCTGCTCTCACAACATCAATATTCTGGCTATAAACCGTCACAGTGCGGTTTGCTAAATAGCGATACTCAATGTCTTGTTCGTTTCCATACTGCTGCGCCTTACGGTCTGTTACAGCAGGTGAAGACAACGAAAAGTTGGACTCATCCAACCCCTTTGATGCGAGAAAGTCGAGCACTAGTTTGGTCTGCTGATCAATCTCATCAAACATCGTCGGCATATCATTACTCGCGACAGTAAACTGAATTGGCCAAATTACCGTGTCCGCTGGGTACTCCCGCTCAGATAACCCCTTTACCGTAACGACCCGTTCATAAGCTTTATATTTGACGGCGGTCTGTTGAATAAAAAAACCCAACACACCCAACCCAATAATCAAGCTCAAACCGAGCCACACTGACGACTTATTGGAAATTCGCTCCATTCACCCTCCTAATTTCACTAAATTGATCAATTTTTTATTTCGATAAGATAGTTCACTTATGGTAATAAAATAGCGACCGGAAGCTAAATTTGTGTCATTTCGCTCGAAATAATGATCACAACAATATAAAATCGAACAGTGTTTTATTAAGAAGCTAATACTCATGTTGAAAACAAAGTTGATGATAATGCTCGGTGGCTTGATTGTATCTTCCTCTTGCTTTGCAAGTAGTGAGAGCCTGATTGAAGATGCAATGTCAGAAGAGTCTCAAGAGCTCGCATGCAGCGAAGAACATTGCGAAGGCAAAGGCTTTGATGGACGCTTGCTACTTGAAAACGAGCCAACCAAGCAGGTATTGAGCTCGATAGAATCAATCAGTAAGACTCTCAACGCCATGAGCATCCTGATGTTTGCTGGTGATAAAACTTAAATAGTCCCTCACACTCATTCATTTCAGAGTCTTTGGTCAATAAAGCTTCATTGGTTTGTCACCAAAGGCTCATGTTTTTGCCTCTGAACTGTCATCTGTAATTTCTACTATCCAATCAGCAACTTGTACGCTGAGGTAAATATGGATAGTTCGACCCCTTTTCGTCTCCCACGTAAAACGCCGTTTGGCATTGGTGAAAACGTTGCTGAATGGGCAACCGGTTTAAACCAGCTCGATAAGTTCTACGCCCAACGCCCCTTTAATGCCGATACAAAAACTTTTCTCCGCTTCACGCTGGATATCTTAGGCATCGACTATCGCATTACTCATGGTTCACTCGACTCAGTACCTAAACAAGGTGCTACCGTTATAGTGGCGAACCACCCGCTTGGTTGTGTGGAAGGCGTGATCTTGGCTGAGCTGCTGTTGATGGTCAGAGACGATATCCAAATCCTAGCCAATCAATACCTTAAAACCGTGCCGGAGTTAGATCAGCTCTTTATTGGTGTCGATGTATTTGAAGGTAAAGACGCGGTCAAGTCCAATATGAAAGCCCTCAGGGCTGCCAATAAACATCTGGCAAGTGGCGGCTTATTGCTTGTCTTTCCTGCCGGTGAGGTGTCCCAGTTAGTCGATGCCAAACAGCAGCGTTTGCAAGATAAGGATTGGAGTCGAAGCGTAAGTAGCCTGATCCGCAAAAACAAAGCAACGACAGTTCCGGTATTTATCAGTGGTCAGAATTCGAAACGCTTCTACATGGCAGGGAAAATCCATCCACTTTTGCGTACCCTACTGCTCGGGCGAGAACTGCTGAACAAACATGCGCAAACCATCAACTTATCTTTTGGCCAAGCGATTAAATTCAAAGAGCTCAACACACTTAGTGATGATCAAGTAGTGAACTATTTGCGGCTCAACACATACTTACTCAATCGTGAACCCCATTCAGTGAAGCCTTCTTCTTCATCAGAACAACTCTCTCCAGTAGCAGCAGGGTTACCCGTAGGCGAATTGCTTGAAGAGCTGAACAACTTACCAGAAGAGTCCAAGCTGCTAACAAGTGGTGAGTTCGATGTCTACTGCACGGAGTCGCAGAATATCCCTTCCCTACTGCATGAAATTGGTCGTCTCCGTGAGCTCAATTTTCGACAGGTTGGCGAAGGTACGGGACTAGCAATAGACATTGACCATTTTGATCATGATTACCTACATCTGTTCGTGTGGGACAGAGAAAACCAGTGTTTGGTGGGCGCGTATCGTTTAGGTCTGGTTGACCAACTGATTGAAAAGCGCGGCGTAGCAGGTCTGTATTCACGAACGTTGTTTAACTATGACCAATGCTTTATCGACCAAATGGGTAAATCCATTGAGATGGGACGCTCAGTGATTGCGCAGCAATATCAAAAGAGTATGAGCGCGCTACTGCTGCTGTGGAAAGGCATCGCAACCTTTGTGCATCAAAACCCAGATTACACTCACCTATTTGGTCCGGTAAGCATTAGCAACGACTACAGCGATACTGCACGCCAACTGCTAGCTCAATCAATGACACTGCACCACTACGATAACAACTGCGCAGAGTACGTCACGCCTTCTAATCCACTTCCTGACCACCAACGTGACTGGAACACCAGCATGCTCACCGCATTAGGGGACTTACAGCTATTATCACGCGTCATTGCCAGAATCGATGAAGGAAAAGGTGTGCCAGTTTTATTGCGTCAGTATTTAAGCCTCAATGGCAAACTGGTGTGCTTTAATGTCGATCCTGCGTTCAATAATGCTCTAGATGGGTTAATCATGGTTGATTTGCGCGATGTTCAAGAAAAGACGTTGGCGAGGTATATGGGACGCGAGCAAACTCATGAGTACCTCACCTATCATGCACATAGCAACCATAAGTAAGAGCAGTCAGTAAGAAGAGAGTTGTGAACCAACAAAAAGTCAAATAGCGACTCTCTTTTATTTTTCTATCAATGAGATAAGGACACTTCGTGAAGTACGCCGAAAAGATTTTTATAAATACATTCTATCGAAGAGTCGCAATGACATTGATCACACCCGTCCCGTCACAAACTTTCACAAAACACCAAAGTCGATCCATATCACATTTCACTTCCAGACTAAATCAGAATAAAATGTGATATTGATCGTTACTGGTATTTAATTTGAATTTCAAAAGAAATCAAAGGTGATCAAAGTCACAAAGTATTTTGATTTTAAATTTGTCAGAAGATCGAATTGATCACTAAGATTTTTATTGACAGATTTGAAATTAACTTTTTGTTATTAAGTTACAAGTCAATAAGTTGAAGTTAGTCACTTAAAAACCGTTTCTCAGCCTAAGAAATGCGGGGGTTGATCACGAAAAACCCGTTGTCAGTTCCAATTGGAAAATGTGTGGTAAATTGATTGGGTACTAAGCAATCAAACAAACGGTTTTGGCGAACCGTTTACTACAACAAAATTCATCAGAACATCGAACGGGGAATTGTTATGATATCACCAGATGCCAAGATCAAGATACAAAATTTTGGTCGTTTTCTGTCAAACATGGTAATGCCAAACATCGGCGCGTTTATCGCGTGGGGCTTTATCACTGCTCTATTTATCCCAACTGGATGGCTGCCAAACGAGACCTTGGCATCTATGGTTGGCCCTATGATTACCTACTTGCTGCCACTGCTTATCGGTTACACCGGTGGTAAATTGGTTGGTGGCGATCGCGGTGCGGTAGTCGGTGCAATCACAACAATGGGCGTGATTGTCGGTACCGACATCCCAATGTTTATGGGCGCAATGATGGTCGGCCCGATGGGCGGCTGGGCTATCAAGAAATTCGATAACTACATCGACGGTAAAGTGAAAAGCGGTTTCGAGATGTTGGTCAACAACTTCTCTGCAGGCATCATCGGTATGCTGTGTGCGATCCTTGCTTTCCTGTTTATCGGTCCATTCGTAAAAATTCTTTCTGGTGGCTTGGCAGCAGGCGTTAACTTCCTAGTTTCTGCTCACCTTCTACCACTGACTTCAATCTTCGTTGAACCTGCGAAGATCCTGTTCCTAAACAACGCGATCAACCACGGTATCTTCTCTCCACTAGGTATCCAACAAGCGTCTGAGACAGGTCAATCGATCTTCTTCCTAATCGAAGCAAACCCAGGTCCTGGTCTGGGTATCCTGCTAGCTTACATGGTGTTTGGTAAAGGTACGGCTCGTCAAACTGCAGGTGGTGCATCAATCATCCACTTCTTCGGCGGTATCCACGAGATTTACTTCCCATATATCCTAATGAACCCTCGCCTAATCCTTGCGGCTATCGCAGGTGGTATGACTGGCGTATTCGTTCTCACTATCTTTAACGCAGGTATCGTTTCTCCAGCATCACCAGGTTCAATCTTTGCAATCTTATTGATGACTCAGAAAGGTTCAATCGTTGGTGTACTAGCCTCTATCGCTGCAGCAACAGGCGTGTCATTCGCCGTAGCAGCACTGCTAATGAAGACACAAGCGTCAACGGAAGAAGACGGTGATGAGGCTGCACTAGAAAAAGCAACATCACAAATGAAAGACATGAAATCTGCATCTAAAAACGATGCGGTGGTAAACAACCAAAGCAAAGGTGACGTAGACCTAGCGACAGTACAAAGCATCATTGTCGCTTGTGATGCGGGCATGGGCTCAAGCGCCATGGGTGCGAGCATGCTACGCAAAAAGGTTCAAGGCGCAGGCCTGAACATCCACGTAACCAACCTTGCTATTAACAGCTTACCAGAGAGTGCAGATATCGTGATTACTCATAAAGACTTAACGGATCGTGCACGTAAGCATGCTCCAAACGCACACCACATTTCATTGACTAACTTCCTAGACAGCGAAATGTACAATCAGCTAGTCACCAAACTACTAGCAGCACAAAACCAATCCGCAGCCAATGACGACCAAATGGTAAAAGTTTACGTCATGGCGGCGAACGACGACAGCTTTGAACCACAACAACCATCGGTATTCCAAATCCAGCGTGAGAACATTCATCTAGGTTTGAAAGCAGCCAACAAAGAAGAAGCCATTCGCTTTGCAGGCAACAAATTGGTTGAACTTGGCTACGCAGAACCAGAATACGTAGACGCCATGTTTGAGCGTGAAGCGTTGGTTCCAACTTACCTAGGCGAATCTATCGCAGTACCTCACGGTACGGTAGAAGCGAAAGACCGCGTGAAGAAAACCGGCATTGTAATCTGCCAATACCCATCGGGTATCCAATTTACTGAAGACGACGATGATGTAGCGAAACTGGTTATTGGCATTGCCGCTAAGAACGATGAGCACATCCAGGTGATTACCACCATTACAAACGCGCTCGATGAGCCGGAGGCAATTGAGAAGCTAACTAGCACCAACGATGTGGAAGAGATTCTTAACATCTTTGGCGGCCAGCAAGCGGCTTAATCACTCCTTTTATTTGCTCCTGAGCAAACTGAGGTCAGCTGTCACCCCCTATGCGGTTGGCCTCACCCTAGATTCGTTTTAGTCAATATTTCAGACATTGGTAGGTAAGCATTATGAAAAACGCAGTTCATTTTGGCGCAGGTAATATTGGTCGTGGCTTCATCGGTAAACTCTTAGCAGATGCAGAAGTCGAGGTGACATTCGCGGACGTTGACGCTCCACTCGTCGACCAACTAAGTCACAAGCAAGAATACAAAGTAAAAGTGGTGGGTACTGAGTGCCAAATCGACACAGTAACTCACGTCACCGCGGTTAACTCAGCCAGTGAAGATGTCATCGACCGCATTGTAAAAACCGACTTGGTAACAACAGCGGTGGGCCCTAACGTACTGGACATCATTGCAAAAACCATCGCTACCGGCATTGCTAAACGCTTTGCAGCAGGTAACGATAAACCATTAAACATCATCGCGTGTGAAAATATGGTTCGTGGCACGACGCACCTAAAAGGTGAGGTGTATAAACACTTAGATGAATCATTGCATGCAAAAGCAGACGATTTGGTTGGCTTTGTCGATTCAGCGGTAGACCGTATCGTGCCACCAGCAGAAGCGGCGAACGATGACCCACTCGAAGTGACGGTAGAAAGCTTTAGCGAATGGATTGTGGATGAACAGCAATTCAAAGGCGAAATCCCTGACATCGCAGGCATGGAAAGAACCAATAACCTAATGGCGTTTGTCGAGCGTAAGCTGTTCACGCTCAACACTGGCCACTGTGTCACGGCTTATCTAGGTTGCTTAAAAGGCCATCGCACCATTCGTGAAGCGATTGAAGACCCAAGTATTCATGCTGAAGTAAAACAGGCAATGCAAGAGAGTGGTGAGGTGCTGATCAAACGTTACGGCTTTGATCGCGACATGCACAATGCGTACATCGAGAAGATTCTAAGTCGCTTTGCCAACCCGTTCTTAGTCGATGAAGTTGACCGTGTCGGTCGCCAACCAATTCGCAAATTGGGCGCAAACGATAGATTAGTGAAGCCGTTACTCGGTACAATTGAGTATAGCACTGAAAATCAAACACTTTTGAAAGGCATTGCCGCTGCGTTGAAGTACACTAACGACACTGACCCACAAGCCATAGAGCTGCAAAACTCATTAAAAGAAGTGGGCGTGAAGAAAACGCTGGCGGTGTACACAGGTCTTGCAGAAGACAGTGCAGAAGTAGCTCAAATTGAGGCGCTTTACCACCAACTTTGATTTACCTAGGGGAGCTTAGCTCCCCTTCTGTATCTTTTTCCGCTTGAAGAGATTGGGATACCTAATAACTAGAAATGTATTCAGTATATGGCAGATAACATCAACGAAACCGAGATCATTGAGCGATTAAACAGCGCACCTTCGGTACGAGGCTTTTTTATTGCGGCAGTCGGCGTCTTTAACGATTCGATCGATGGGCTAGTACAAAGGATCTTTCGTAAAGATAACTTCGCCGTTCAATCCGTGGTTGGTCCGCTGCTACAAGACTCTGGACCGCTGGGCGATCTATCTGTTCGTTTAAAGTTACTGTTTGGCTTGGGTGTACTTCCTGATGATATTTACCACGACATCGAAGACATCATTAAGCTCAAGAACCAACTCAATAGTGACGCTTGTGATTACGAGTTTACCGACCCAAATATTCTAGACCCAATCAAAAAACTGCATCTGGTAAAGAAAATGGGCATGGTGCAACTGGAAGTCAACGAACCAGATGACGACATCGACCTTGAGTTTTATCAGCTGCAACTGCAACGTCAACAACAAATCATTAAGTCAGGGCTCTCACTTGCGATTGTCGAGATATGTAATGAACTAGGTAAAGAGAGCCCATTCTAACGCCACATTGTATACCCAAGCTCCCTTCAAAAGGATTCGAGGTTGCTTAGGTATAACAAGCAGTAATGTCAGCCGCTCTGACCAAAAACGTAGGAGCCCTACCCAATGTTAAAAGCGGTACTTTTTAATATGGATGGACCGATTTTCGACACCTAATCCATCTACAAACAAAGTTGGCAATACGCCGCCATCGAGCAATGCCTAACCCTCACCGATGATTTCTACTAGCAGTTCATCGGTGTCCAAGACCCTGAATGTGAGAGAATACTCGCCGAGCATTTTCAAGATGCCATCGATATCCCTCGCTATAAAGCCGTGCGAGATGAACACTTCCATAATCTAAGAAATCAAGGCATTGCGCTCAAACCCGGATTCGACGCACTGTTTTATGCCATCAAACAACATGGCTTATTAACCGCGATAGTTACCTCTTCTCACCTTCCAGAGGTAAAACACAATTTCGCGGGCAGCGAGTACCTTGCGCAGTTCGATTTAGTGATTACCGCCGAAGATGTTGAACGCGGCAAACCAAACCCTGATTGCTATCAAATGGCTTATCGCCACTTGGGTGTGGACACCAAGCAGTGCTTAGTATTGGAAGATTCGAACAACGGCATCAAAGCCGCACTCGCCGCTGAGTGCCACGCTGTAATGATTCCGGATCTCTGCCAGAGCTCGAAGACAAAATCATCATTAAAGCGTCTCTTGAGGAAGTGATTCCGCTGCTGAGTCAGCTTTAGCTTTCATCACAACTACCGGACTAGAGTTCGTAGGTCAGACCAAAATGGAACTTATAGTCGTCTTTCTCTGGTACCACACCTTCCGCATCGGCTTTGGTTTCTGACAAGTGATCCCAGACTGCTTTGATGCTCAGTTCCAGATCATCAACAAGATCGATATCAAAACCAAGCTCATTGGTATGACGTGTACCGCCTGCGTCATTGCTTGCCCAATTCAGGTTATAGGTGTGGCTTAGATCGATGTCATCCGTCAGCTCATACTCAAAGTTCGATTCAAAGGTAAGAGTATTACTGGAAACATCACCGGCCTCCCCTTCTTCCACGGTTTTAAAGTCCGTGTACTGATAACCCGGACCGATAGAGACGTCCCATTCCGTTTGAGGGTTGGCAATAATGAAGTAACCCATTTGCAAAGACGCGTTGACTTGGTCATCAATGTTTTGGAACTCGTCGCTGAGCAGCGAGAGCTTAAGTGGTCTGAAGAACAAACGGTTATTGAGATAGATATCATACGAGCCATCAAACGAGCTGTTGTTCGCGGTCGTTTGATCATTGATTTGCGAGTTTTCGTGCTTTGCTTTTAGCTTAGTGCGTGATCCGACAGTGCTTCGCTCTGCCTCAATCTCACCCAATAAAGAGAACTCATCAGTGTTACCTTTACTGATGTCCAAACCCAAAAAGATCTCGGTTGTCCAATGATCGGAGTCGTTCTCCGATCCGCGATAAATCGACACAATCTCAGTAACGGGAAACGAGATTTCCCCCTCATCGTTAGTGAGATACAGCTTATCCTCACGAATCGACAGGTAACCATCGTATACATCACCACTAGAGGTTCGAATGGTAAAGAAGCTTGCCGTTTCTAATACCGCGATGTCTTCGAACTCAATTTCTTGATCGCCAAGATCATCACTATCAAATTCAATTTCCTGATCGAACGAGTTGGTTTCTTCCTTGATCGTGCCAATCAGTTCTCCTTTGATCACTTCACCCGATTTGAGTTGTAACCAGTCATCGCTTTCGTCGATAAATACCGTTTGGCTTTTGCGCTCTTCTGTTTGTGTTTCTTCCTCTGCCATCACTGATGGATGGTAAAACGAGGACGCTATACATAAAGCCAAGAGTTTGATTTTCATAGTGACCTTTTCAGTTCAATGGCAACCACATCCGTTGGGCTTACGATAGTGATGCTCACCGCTCGGCATGTCAGAAAGTAAACAATTGAATGTCAACGTATTGCGCATCATAACCATGTCTACGGACATAAAAAAGCGAAGTCATGTGACTTCGCTTTAGGTTCTCACTACTTACATAGCGCGACATAAACAAGTGTAATCTTAATCACACCTTGCATTGCTTACTCTACGGTTACCGCTTTCGCTAGGTTACGAGGTTGGTCTACGTCCGTACCTTTGATCAATGCTACGTAGTAAGACAGCAGCTGCATTGGGATGGTGTAGTAGATCGCCGCCGTGATTTCACTAACGTGTGGCATAGTGATGATCTTCATGGTCTCATCACCTTCAAAACCTGCGTCAGCATCAGCAAATACGTAAAGCAGGCCACCACGCGCACGTACTTCTTCAACGTTTGATTTCAGTTTTTCTAGAAGATCGTTGCTTGGTGCAACAACAACCACTGGCATATCTGCATCGATCAACGCTAGGGGACCGTGCTTCAGTTCACCCGCCGCGTACGCTTCTGCGTGGATGTAAGAGATCTCTTTCAGCTTTAGAGACGCTTCCATCGCGATAGGGTAGAACTCACCACGACCTAGGAATAGTGTGTGGTGCTTATCGGCAAAATCGGTTGCCAGTGCTTCGATTTCTTTCTCGAAAGACAGCGCTGCGTTGATTTGCTGTGGCAGAGCGTGAAGCGCTTCTACGATCTCTTTTTCTTTCTCTTTGCTAATGCGGTTTTGTTGTTTACCTAGTGCTGTTACTAGCATTAGTAGCGCAGAAAGCTGAGTCGTGAACGCTTTGGTTGATGCTACACCGATTTCTACACCGGCACGGGTCATAAACGCGAAATCAGATTCACGAACCAGAGAAGAACCCGCTACGTTACAGATGGTCATTGCCGCCATGTAACCTTTCTCTTTTGCTAAGCGAAGTGCTGCTAGCGTATCGGCGGTTTCACCAGACTGAGAAAGCGTGATCAATAGGCTGTTTGGACGCGTCACAAACTTGCGGTAACGGAATTCAGAAGCGATTTCTACGTCACAGCTGACACCTGCAATGTCTTCGAACCAGTAACGTGCTGTCATACCTGCGTTGTAAGACGTACCACAAGCTACGATCTGTACGTGCTCTACTTTGCTTAGGATTTCTGCCGCGTTTACACCGATTGCCTCAGTAACAACAGAATCAGGCGTGATACGACCTTCCATAGTGTTGATCAGCGCTGTTGGTTGCTCGTAAATTTCTTTCTGCATGAAGTGACGGTATTGACCTTTATCACCCGCATCGTGTTCAGCGTTTGATTCGATAATTTCACGCTCAACACGCTCACCAGCTGCGTCAAACACAGTCACTTCGCGACGAGTGATCTCTGCAACATCACCTTCTTCTAGATACATAAAGCGACGTGTCACGTTAAGCAGTGCAAGTTGGTCAGAAGCAAGGAAGTTTTCACCCACACCAAAACCAATAACGATTGGGCTACCTGAACGTGCTACTACAATACGTGAAGGATCTTTACGATCTAGCGCTACTGTGCCGTATGCGCCATCCAGTTGTTTTGCTGTCTTCTGTACCGCTTCTAGTAGCGTTTCTGAAGTGCGAAGTTCCCACTCAACCATGTGTGCGATAACTTCAGTATCTGTTTGAGATTCGAAAACGTAACCGCGAGATTGAAGCAGTTCACGTAGCTCTTCGTGGTTTTCGATAATACCGTTGTGTACCACCGCGATGTCACCAGACATGTGTGGGTGCGCGTTTGCTTCTGATGGCTCACCGTGAGTAGCCCAACGAGTGTGTGCGATACCCGTACCACCAACGACTTTCGCTTGGTCTACTGCGTCAGCCAACTCTTGAACCTTACCTAGACGACGAATACGCGTTAGGTTGGTTTCGCCATCAACAATCGCGACACCCGCAGAGTCATAACCGCGGTATTCCAGGCGGCGTAGGCCTTCAACCAAAATTTCTGCAACGTCTCGTTGTGCTACTGCACCTACGATTCCACACATGTGCTTATCTCCGTTTATTGTTTTGTTCTTCCCTGACCATGATTTCAAATAGAGGCAGCAAGCAAAGGCCTTTATCCAGAGGGAAGTGAAATATGAAACTGTTTACTTAATTAGATTAGGCGCAAATGACTTTTACGCCATGTTGTTCAATCTTTGCTCTGTGTTCTGGCTGCAACTCTGCATCAGTAACCAACACGTCAATTTGGTCCCAAGCGAGTTCTAAGTTCGGGATCTTGCGCCCCACTTTCTCAGACTCGATCATGACGATGACTTCACGAGACACCTCCGCCATGACTTTACTTAAGCCAACCAATTCATTAAACGTTGTGGTTCCGCGCTCTAGATCGATACCGTCGGCACCGATAAATAGCTGGTCAAAGTCGTAAGCTCTCAATACAGATTCGGCTACTTTGCCTTGGAAGGATTCTGAGTGCGTATCCCAAGTTCCGCCTGTCATTAACAGGGTTGGTTCGCTCTCTAATTCGTTAAGTGCATTGGCGACATGCAACGAGTTGGTCATAACAACCAAGCCTCGTTTGTCGTTTAATTGCTGAATCAGCGCCGCAGTCGTACTGCCACTGTCGATCACAATTCGGTTATGTTCACGAATCAGTGATGCGGCTGCTTTTGCTAGACTTAACTTTCGACTCGAAACAATTGGACTCAATTCTTCATGGATAACTTCCGTTGGAATAGAGATTGCGCCACCATAACGGCGCAAAAGTTGTCCGTTTTTCTCCAAAGAAGCTAAGTCCTTTCTAATCGTGACCTCTGAGGTTTCAAATTTCTGTGCTAGCTCATCAACGCTAACTTCCCCAAGCTCATTTACTAGGTTAGAAATGGCGTGTCTTCTTAGTTGAGTGTTTCGTTTCGACATTTATGCTTTGATTTTAAGTTTCGGTTTGAAATTTATTATAGTCAAAACGAAACTTTTAAGTCCATTTATTTCGATCCAAAAAATTAATATTTCTCGATAAAACCTTGTCCTAAGACAATTCTTAAACAGTGATATTGGATTCATTCGGTGGTAGAATTCGCCACCGAAAAGAAAAAAAATTACAGAATTGACGGTTATTTTTTTGCAACTTTCTGCATATAAAGTGGGATTAGTCACAAAAAGGTAACCATAATCGCCGATATTTTAGTCATAAAATGACTAAACTTGGTGAAAGACTTACAGAATCTGAAGTTCCAATAATGTGGCGGAAAATCGGTGGGTGGCAGGCACTAAATGTCACCAAAAACGCCCCTACTTCAGACTAAACAACCGACTTTCAAATTGTAACTATACTTACCGGAGAGTATCTTCCATGAAAAAGACCAAAATCGTTTGTACGATTGGCCCTAAAACTGAATCTGTAGAGAAGCTAACTGAACTAGTAAACGCAGGCATGAACGTAATGCGTCTTAACTTCTCTCACGGTGACTACGCAGAGCACGGCACTCGTATCGCGAACTTCCGCCAAGTAATGGAAGCTACAGGCAAGCAACTTGCAATCCTTCTAGACACTAAAGGTCCAGAAATCCGCACAATCAAACTAGAAGACGGCAATGACGTTGATCTAGTAGCTGGTCAAGAATTCACTTTCACAACTGACATCTCAGTTGTAGGTAACAAAGACAAAGTTGCAGTAACGTACGCTGGTTTTGCTAACGACCTAAACGTTGGTAACACTATCCTAGTAGACGACGGTCTAATCGAAATGGAAGTGCTTGCAACTTCTGAAACTGAAGTTAAGTGTAAAGTTCTTAACAACGGTGCTTTAGGCGAAAACAAAGGTGTTAACCTTCCTGGCGTTTCTGTAAACCTACCTGCACTATCTGAAAAAGATAAGAACGACCTTAAATTCGGTTGTGAGCAAGGCGTTGACTTCGTAGCTGCTTCTTTCATCCGTAAAGCTTCTGACGTTCAAGAAATCCGTGAAGTACTTGCTGCAAACGGCGGCGAGAACATCCACATCATCTCTAAGATCGAAAACCAAGAAGGTGTTGATAACTTCGACGAGATCCTAGAGCTTTCTGACGGCATCATGGTTGCTCGTGGTGACCTAGGTGTTGAAATCCCAGCAGAAGAAGTAATCTTCGCTCAGAAAATGATGATCGAGAAGTGTAACCGTGCACGTAAGATGGTTATCACTGCAACTCAAATGCTTGATTCTATGATCAACAACCCACGTCCTACTCGTGCGGAAGCAGGCGACGTTGCTAACGCTGTAATGGACGGTACTGACGCAGTAATGCTTTCTGGTGAAACAGCTAAAGGTAAGTACCCAGTTGAAGCGGTAACTATCATGGCTCAAATCGCGAACCGTACTGATTCAGCTCTAAAAGCTGAGCTAGGTTCTCGTCTAGACAGCCCACGTCTACGCATCACTGAAGCAGTATGTAAAGGCGCAGTAGATACAGCTGAGAAACTAGCTGCTCCACTTATCGTTGTTGCAACTGAAGGCGGTAAATCTGCACGTTCAGTACGTAAGTACTTCCCAACTGCAAACATCCTAGCACTAACTACTAACACTAAGACTGCTGCACAGCTAGTTCTAACTAAAGGTGTTACTCCAGTAGTTGTTGATTCAATCGACAGCACTGACGCATTCTACGTAGCAGGTAAAGAACTTGCTCTAGAATCTGGCCTTGGTAACAAAGGCGACATCGTTGTTATGGTTTCTGGTGCTCTAGTAGCTTCAGGTACAACGAACACAGCTTCTGTACACGTTCTATAAGACTGAAGAATTCAATCATCAGTTCAATAAAAAAGAGGGCTTCAGCCCTCTTTTTTTATATATTTAATCTTGCCCTCATAATCAGTACGCTGTATTATCAATCACAACCGAACCACGTACCGTTTAGTTGTCGTCACGATAATAAAATTTCATGAGGTTGCTTGTGTCTAGTCCTACCCTTACCGACAAAGTTTCGAAAATGATCTGTCAGGACATCCTGACGGGTGAATTAAAACCAGGTCAAAAGCTTGTGGTTGCTGAGCTGAAACAGAAATACAACGTTGGTGCATCACCTATCCGCGAAGCACTTGTGCAACTGTCCTGGAGCAAGTATGTCAAACTTGAACCACAAAAAGGCTGTTGGGTTGCACCTGTATGCAAAAAAGAATTGAACGACCTATACGAAAGCCTTCGTGTGGTCTCTTCTGTACTGCTTAAGAAAGCAATTTTAGCGGGGGATGAAAGCTGGGAGCTGGACGTGCTGACTTCATACCACAAGCTATCACGCCTGAACTTTGATGAGACATTCTGCTGGAAAGAGTGGGAAGAGCGTCATTATCAATTCCACGTTTCTCTACTCGAAGGTGCCGATTCAAAGAACATGTTTGAGTTCTTTAGCGATCTGATTAACCAAATCAAACGCTACCGCTATTTTGCAATGCAAGCGGTAAGCTCAGAGAAAGATGCCCTATTCAATATCGATGAGCATGAGATGATCATGAAGTTGGTGCTTGCAAAGAACAGCGAAGAAGCCATGGATCTTTTAGATAAGCACTTACTAAGCTCAATGCAACGCATTGAAACGGTACTAGAGCTAGAGCCTGCTTAATTATATCGCCCAATAGATAGTAAAAAATCGGGGCTATCCCGATTTTTTTGTTTTGGAGAAACGCCTTCAGTGATGAACGTTTCCCACGGCTTACTTAGCTAAGCAATGTCATCGAAACAGTGACAAATAGACACTCGGTTACGCCCTGCACTTTTTGATTCGTACAGGGCAATATCTGCGCACTTATAGCTACGAGTGCGATCGGCAGTTAAATCACTATAACCAACACTTACCGTCACTGAGCCATCACCACTCAACTCGACAGCCACTCTCAAGCGATTTAATACCACTTCCGCTTCTTGTATCGTCGTGTGCGGCATGAGCACTGCAAACTCTTCACCACCAACTCGAGCAACGAAGTCAGTATTCCTTACTCCGCTAAGTAATGTTTCCGCCACGCTGCAGATGACTCGGTCTCCTTCATCATGGCCCATCTCATCGTTGATACGCTTAAAATGGTCAATATCAAACAGCGCTAAACAAGTGGTTGGCGTATTCGGATAACGCTCTAGCATATTGGCATGCTGAGCCAACTGATCTTCAAACTTGCGTCGGTTCCAAAGATTGGTTAATCCGTCACGTTCACTTAAGTTACGCAACTTTTCTTCCAGTTCTTTACGCTCTGAGATATCCACTAACGAGGTTATGTAATAACTGACTTTACCCGACTTCACCATAATGGCCTGAATACGCATAATGGCCGTAAACACATGATTAAGCTTAGTGCGGCAACGCACTTCCCCTTCCCATACTTGCTCCACGCCCAGTTTGTTCCAAATCGCGAGAATGTTTTCTAGGTCTTCAGGAATAAAAATTAGATTATGGGCATTCCAACCTCGTAATCGAGAAGACGAATAACCCATCATGTCTTCAAACTCCTGGTTCACCATCATAATGCGGTGTGAAGTATCTGAAATAACGACGGCAGTCATCCCATCTAGCGCAGCTCTCGCTAATTTAGACTCGATACTATGGCGACGGTAATGCAGTGCAAGAGAGGTAACCGGAAGTGCAAACACCAGCATTAAGCTGAGCACAAAAAACGCTTCTTGGACTAAGTCATCAATATCACGGTCCGCTCTCTCGAGCAGTTGTTCTTGCGAAAGATCGATAATTAAGTGGAGAGGCTCACCTGGTACGAAGGCAATCGTATTGAATACAGTCAGGTTTTTACCGTTGTACTCATAGCCCATCTTCTCTGAGCCCATGTTTTGCCAAACATCGGGTTGCAATAAGCCAAAATTAAATCGAGAGCGATCTGGGATACTATCGCCATAAAGTTTTCCAGAGTATGGGCTTGCAACGTAGTAACCCGCTTGATTGAGCAACTCAATATTGAAGTCTCTGACCGGTGAGTAGTTCAAGCGAGACGATAGGTATTGCACATCGATATTCAGCACCAGGTAACCTTCACGTACACCATCCATTGCGACCGGCATCATAATGCGAACCGATGGTCTGTAAGGATATACAAGCGCGCCATTTTCTTGCTCTAGATCGATCCCCCAAGAGCCAATCTGATCATTTTCCAGATTCTGCGCATATTGGAAATATTCTCGGTCTGATTTGTCTTGTAGCGTGCGGGCTGCGGCGGCCGTTCCAGTTTTGAAATCGTAATTAATCCGTACATTCTCTCGACCTTCGAGGTTGAGAAAACGGATTTGCCGGTACCATTTTTGGTTTACGGCAACCGAACTCCACACCTCTTCTAAGATGGCGAGATTCTTTGGATTTGGATGACGTAAGTAGTCGTAAAGGCTTTGACTGTGACCGAGAAGATCACTAATGGAGGAGATCTGATCTTGAACGTTGTTATATTCGCGCTCAGAGTAAGCTAACTGGTGAAGGGCCTCTTTCGCGGTATTCTTGACGTTACTCGCTAGCAGAGTTTGATATTTCTGGTAGTAGTAGATTGAGATGAGCGCGCTAAAAAATAGCGTCGTCGCCAGCAAGGCGCTGACTAACTTCCTGACTTTCACGCGTTCTACTACTCACATTGTTTACGAAAACGTCAATTATATCATTATTTGTTGTTTTCTAAACAAAAAGCCATCGATGAACGATGGCTTTTCTGAAATACACTTGGTTTCATTAAGGTTTAAGGCAACGCTCTCCACGAGCAATACCAACCACACCACTACGAGCTACTTCCACGACTTCAGTTACTTCAGAAATCGCTTGGATGAAAGCATCCAGCTTCTCACTCGTGCCCGCTAACTGAACTGTATACTGAGAAGCGGTCACATCCACAATTTGGCCACGGAAGATATCAGCCGTGCGCTTAACTTCAGCGCGAGCAAAACCACTTGCTTTTACCTTCACCATCATCAGCTCGCGCTCAATATGCTCGAACTCTGTCACTTCTTGAACTTTCAGCACATCAATCAATTTGTGCAGCTGCTTTTGGATTTGCTCAAGCTGCATTTCATCGGATGTGGTCGTGATGTTCAAACGCGATAACGTTTCATCATCGGTTGGTGATACGTTCAAAGACTCGATGTTATAACCACGCTGCGAAAACAGACCAACAACACGAGACAAAGCACCAGGTTGGTTTTCCATTAGCAAAGAAATAATGTGTCTCATATTAAGTACGCTCCGTTTTGCTTAGCCACATCTTGTCCATACCCTCGCCTTTGATCTGCATTGGGTAAACGTGTTCGGTTTCATCTACGTTGATGTCGACAAACACCAAACGATCTTTCATGTCTAACGCTTTTTGTAGACCCGCTTCAAGCTGATCTGGCGTTTCGATACGAATACCGACGTGACCATAAGCTTCTGCAATCGCTGCAAAATCAGGAACAGAACTCATGTATGAATTGGAGTGACGACCTTGGTAAATAATGTCTTGCCACTGTTTTACCATGCCTAGGAATCGGTTGTTCAGGTTGATGATCTTCACAGGTATGTCGTATTGCATTGCAGTCGACAACTCCTGAATATTCATCTGAATACTCCCGTCACCAGTCACCACCACCACTTCTTCTTCTGGCATCGCGAACTTCACGCCCATACCAGCAGGCAGACCGAAGCCCATGGTGCCAAGGCCACCAGAGTTGATCCAACGGCGTGGCTTATTAAATGGGTAGTAAAGCGCCGCAAACATTTGGTGCTGACCAACATCAGACGCCACGTAAGCATCACCATTGGTCAGCTTGTGTAGGGTTTCAATCACCTGTTGAGGCTTGATACGCTCAGGAGAGGTTTCGTAGGCCAGACACTGACGATCACGCCATACTTGGATCTCTTCCCACCACTGGGTGATCGCACCTTGATCGTTGCTGCTGCCTTGCTCTTTCAATAGGCCCATCATGGTTGCCAAGACTTTATCCGCCGAGCCTACGATTGGCAGATCCACTTTCACGTTTTTAGAAATGGAAGAAGGATCGATGTCAATGTGCATCACTTTGGCATTCGGACAGTACTTCTCTAGGTTGTTGGTGGTACGGTCGTCAAAACGGACCCCAATACCGAAGATAAGATCCGCTTCGTGCATCGCCATATTGGCTTCATAGGTACCATGCATGCCTAACATGCCCAGCGAGTTTTTATGCGTACCAGGGAAAGCACCTAACCCCATCAATGTACTTACCACAGGCAAGTTCAATTCATCTGATAGCGCTTGGATGTGCTCATTGGCACCAGAAATAACGGCACCACCACCGATGTACAATACAGGCTTCTTCGCCTCAACAAGCGACTTCAATGCTTTTTTGATCTGACCTTTGTGACCTGATGTCGTCGGTTTGTATGAACGCATCGAAATGCTTTCTGGATACTCGTAAGGAAGCTTGATTTGCGGGTTCAAAATGTCTTTTGGCAAATCAATCACAACCGGACCAGGACGGCCAGTTGTCGAGATGTAAAACGCCTTTTTGATCGTCTCTGGAATGTCTTCTGCTTTTTTTACTAAGAAGCTGTGTTTCACTACTGGGCGCGATACACCCACGATGTCACACTCTTGAAAGGCATCATTACCAATCAGGTTGTTTGGCACGTTGCCTGAAATGACGATCATTGGAATGGAGTCCATGTACGCCGTCGCAATACCCGTGATGGTATTGGTCGCGCCTGGACCCGAACACACCAGTACTACACCCGGCTTACCCGTTGCTCGGGCATAGCCATCCGCCATATGAGTGGCAGCTTGTTCATGTCTTACTAGTACGTGTTTGATTTGATCGGTTTTGGCGTGCAGGGCATCGTAGATATCTAAAACGGAACCACCTGGGTAACCAAAGATTTGTTCTACGCTCTCTTCGATCAGAGATTGCACTACCATCTCTGCGCCTGACAACATTGCTGTCATAATTGCTCTCCTTACCAGTTTTCCTCACCGTAAGGCCAACGGTTTGGTCTGGTTTTACATAGTCTAGGTCTTATTCGTAGCCTAATAGAAATACTTCCACTTTTTCAGCTATGTCTTACGCCTGTCATAACAAAACGCAAGGTAACACAACAAATGTAACGTTTTATTATCAACGGGTCTAATGAGAGGTAAATCAAATTTTAAACAAGATGCTTTAAATTAGAACAAAGTCAGGGTTAGACGCTACCAATAGAGAGCATTTTAGAATCAACAAAATATATACACTGAAAATAAAGTGAATAATTTTACTAAAAATAGCGACCCAGAGTGTTTTTTTCTCTTTGTAGAGAGGAAAGAAGTGTGAAAAGCGGTCATAAAAAATCCCCAGCAGCACAATATTAGGCAACTGGGGATAATTTCATCAATCTGAAATCTAAGTCAGCTTAAGTTACTTTTTATCTGACTTTTCGTTGTACATTTCTTCGATTTCATCTTGGTATTTGTCGTTGATGACTTTTCGACGAAGTTTTTGTGTTGGGGTCAACTCACCATCATCCATCGAGAACGCTTTCGGCAACAGTTTGAATTTCTTAACCTGTTCAAACTTAGCCAGTTCTTTCTGAAGGTCATTAACACGCTTCTCAAGCATCTCGACAATTTGGTGGTGTTTGATCAACTCAACACGATCGTGGTACTTGATGTTCAGCTCTTTCGCGTACTGTTCTAGCGAGTCATAACAAGGAACGATAAGCGCGGATACAAACTTACGTGTATCAGCAATAACCGCGATCTGCTCGATGAAGTGGTCTTTACCAATCGCACCTTCTACGACCTGAGGTGCAATGTACTTACCGTTTGAGGTCTTCATCAGTTCTTTAATACGATCAGTAATGAACAGGTTGCCATTCTCATCAATGTAGCCTGCATCACCCGTCTTCAAGAAACCATGCTCGTCGAATGTCTTCTCGGTCTCTTCTGGCATTTTGTAGTAGCCACGCATCACCATTGGGCCACGAACTAAGATCTCATTATTTTCGCCGATCTTAACTTGCGCACCCGGCATTGCCATACCGATAGAGCTTGGATCAAAACATTGGTCATCCCAACATGAAACCGTTGCTGTGGTTTCTGTCATGCCGTAGCCAAGCTTCACGTTGATGCCAATTGCGTGGAAGAAGCGACCAATTGTTTCATCCAACTTCGCACCACCACATGGCATGAAGTTAATGCGGCCACCAAGTAATGCACGTAGCTTGCTCAGAACCAGTTTATCCGCCAGAGCATACGACTTGCGCAGCATCAACGATGGCTTGCGACCTTCTTGATGACATGCCGCCATCTTCGCGCCCATGTTTACAGCCCAAGTGAACATGATCTTACGCTGAACAGGTGCTCGAGACACTTTCTCATGAATAGCAGAGAAGATTTTCTCATAGAAGCGAGGTACTGCACTCATGACTGTAGGGCGTACTTCGCTCAGCGCATCACGCACTTGCATCGTGTCTTGCAGATAACAGTTAGTTCCGCCCTTGTAGAGCACGTAGAATGTCCACGCACGTTCAAATACGTGTGATAGTGGTAGGAAACATAGCGATACGTCGTCTTCCGTCAAGCTTAGGCGTTGATCGTGACCTTCAAGCTGCGCAGAGATGTTAGCGTAATCCAACATCACGCCTTTTGGCTGACCTGTCGTGCCCGAAGTGTAAATCAGAGTCAGTAAATCATCTTCTTGTGCTTGCTCTAAGCGAACCTCAAGCTCAGCGTGCTGGCTATTGTCCCCCTTGGCAATAAAGTCTTGCCAAGACATCGCAAAGGCATGCTCACCCAGATCAATGTCGTCTGACATTGCAACGATAAGCTCAAGCTGCTGACATTCGTCGTAGATGCTAACTGCTGCATCAAACTGTGGCTGCTCACCAACGAACAGCACTTTTACGTCTGCGTTATCGATGATGTAAGCAGACTGTGCTGCCGTGTTAGTTGGGTAAATCGGTACAGTCACGCCACGCAATTGCAACGCTGCAAAGTCAGCAATCGTCCACTGCGGCATATTGTTTGAGAAGATACCGATCTTATCTTGAACGCCCAATCCCTGAGCCAAAAGCGCAAGTGATAAAGCATCTACTTGCTGACCAAATTGCTCCCAAGTAATACCTTGCCATGTGTCGCCGACTTTATGTTTAAGCGCAACACGAGTACTACCCTTCGCAATTTGTTCACGAATACGTTTTACGATATGAAAATCTAACTTGGCCATTCTTTACATTACCTTTTGGCTTACAGGCGTAAGCTATTTGAGCGCACAAGTGTAACCTCGAAGCTTAAAAACGCAACTGACCATTATCAAACTTATTATTATAAAGAGACGACTATCACTAATGAGAGCATAGCTCATGTTTGAGTGATGAAGGTTTAATCAACTTAAGTCGCTGTTTCAGTTGTCATTTGGTGGATATAAAAAGACCCCGAAAGACGGCAATCTCTCGGGGCCAAGGAATTGTAAAAATTGATGATTACAAATCCAGTCTGACCAGTTAGTCAGGCTAAAAAATCGGCTTATTTAAGTGCTACCACTTCACCACAAGTGATCATTAGCTGATCACGTAGCCAGATGTGACCTTTGTCTTTCTCACTTGACTCGTGCCAGCTTAGATAACCGCTGATTTCTTTGTTTTCAAATGGGAAATCTAGGATTTGCAGTCGGTCGCTGTTTACTGCGTTTTCTGCCATCCAACGTGGTGCGATAGTTATAAGCTCAGACTGACTTACTACGTAAAGCAGGTTGCTTAGGCTTGAACCTTCGTACGCTGCTTGGCAATCAAGCTCGCGGTACGCTTGCTCAGAGAAGCTGCGTTGACCATGTACGCGTGAAAGTTTCGCGTGTTTTTCGTTGATCAGTTGCTCAGCTGATACACCACCTTGAATGCGAGGGTGCGTCTTAGAAGCAATCACAACTAACTCATCTTTGAAGATTTCAGTGCTTGAGAAACCTTGGTCATCGAAACGAGCGTAGTCGATTACGAAGTCGATTTCTTGGTAGCGCATACGCTCTGAAAGAAGGCGATCAAATTCCGCATCTAGGTGAAGTTGTACGCTTGGCGCCTGCTCATTGATGTTCGCCATAATGCGAGGTGCGAAACGCATGTCACATGGGCTACAAATCGCGAGCTTAAATAGACGAGTTGAAGACTCAGGTTGGAATACTGAGCTCGGCAATTCGTTGCGGATAAGTTGCAGTGCTTGGCGGATTGGGCCAAACAGCTGACGAGCGCGTTGAGTTGGTTGAATACCACGACCCTGACGCATAAATAGCTCATCATTAAACATCACTTTTAGGCGAGCAACCGCGTTGCTTACCGCTGGTTGTGACATACCTAGATTGTGTGCTGCACGAGTAATGTTTTGCTCTTGCATCACAGCATCAAATACAGTCAATAGATTTAAATCTACACCACGCAATGTGCTTTCCATACGGTAGCTAGCAATTGCGCTCATCGCGTCTTTTTTATCTAACATGGAGTGCGCCTCTTATGTAATCGTCAACTTGGTTCAATGAATTCTTAACGAATAGAATCCCTTCGCACACAGACGACCGTGGCTGGATTCGAATCATTTGTAAGGAATAGAAAACCGAATTTGTATTATATTTATCGTCCGGATATTTCCGGCTTGAACCGTACTATCAACTAATCGATTAAGGTTTATCAACTAGATTGATATTTAATCATTAAATTTTAGCCAATTAGGTATTTATTCGTTAATTATCATGGCCTTAAGAAAACATAAAAAAGTATAAAACAACGAATTCAGAGATTTCTGACAACTTATTTAGCAAGTAAATGACAATCTACAGGTAGCACTTTATTCATTTACTGAGATTATCTTTCGCATTTCGATTCAAAAGGCAGTATCAATAGTTCGGTTCACAAAATGCACAAATCAGTTAAAGAGGCAGCGAAATTACCGTGAATAGAAATGATCGTAGGGGCATAAAAATGCAGCCAATCAGGTCATGAATGACTGCGAGTATTCAATACCAAAAGCGGCTAAAGACTGGATACATAGCTAGGAAAATCGACCTGCTCCCAGAGCTGCTCAGAGAGCTTTTCAGTTGTATCCCAAGCCCCTTGCAATACCCAACTGGCAATCGCTTTTGCCACATCGGGATACTTCACACTTTCTGCTTGTTGTTCCTTTAGCCACTGACGCACTATCGAGATATCGAGATTGTCCATCGAAGTCGCCAGCCCAAGGTCTTCCAAAGTGGCGACATTACTCTGCTGTTCGAATTGCCCAGCTAACGGTTTGAGCAAAAGTTTCTTACCTAACGAAAGTGCCTCTGATGGCAGTTCAAAACCACCATTGGCAATCACACCACTGCAACGCTGCAGATGATGTTGGAAGTTGGTATGGCATAAAGGTCTCAACTCGATGTTTTCAATTCGCTCACACTCAATCACATTCGGGTGATAGCAAACAAAACTCTGCTGATTGAAATGAAACAGCAAGTCACTGATGTCTTCTATAGATTCAAACGGCAGATAAACCAACACAAAATCTTCATTGCCTGAGGCATGGTCAAGAGTATGTACAATCGGAGGAAGAATAGGTTGGTCAAAGTGATACCAATGTAGCCCTAGATGATGCTGAGAAGGGGCAAAATGTTCGATCACGGATTTATCAAACCAACTCGCCCCTTTCTGTGGTACAGGATAGCGAAAGGCATTCTGGTGACTGATGCCGATACATGGCTTGTTTTGCTTGCGTGCAGCCCAAGCAGAGACTGGCTCAAAGTCGTTAATAACTAGATCATAAGAAGAGAGATCAAGATGCTGTACTTCTTTGAAAAACTGGAGCAGATTGTTGTTCAGCGCCGTTTTGGTGTAGTTCACTGAGCCCTTTTCTGTGACAAAAGTGAAACCACGCCTTGTCTGATAGTCACCAAATGCTTCCATCGAGAAGTACTTGTCTGGTTCACGGCCTGAGAAGAGAAAGTCCACCTGCACCTCGTGTGCTTTAAATGCCTCACTCATTGCTCGTGCCCGAGCAATATGGCCGTTTCCTGTACCTTGGACACCGTAAAGGATTTTCATCAATTAGCCTCCCACTATGGCTAGCGCAATGGAACCACAAAGGCTGCCTAACAGCGCGCCGATGATGATATCTGTGAAAAAATGCACTCCAAGCAGAATGCGAGAAATACCAATTAGCCCTGCCCAAACAAAAGCAAACGTGCCCAGTTCAGGATAAAAATGATTGATGAGCGTCGCCATCACGAAACCTGCAGCCGTGTGGCCTGAGGGGAGACTGTAGCGATCAGAGGGGGTTATAAACGCAGGAAGCAATGCGCTAAGTTCTTCAGGACGACGGCGTTTAAAACTGTTTTTTAACGCCCAGTAGATTGGCAGCTCTATGGCAAACGCAATGAGTCCAGCGAGCAAGAACCATTGCCCTTGCTGCTTATCAAGAAACCACGCTAGCAGGCCCAGCACCAAGTAGAGATGCCCATCTCCACTGTGTGATACGCCTTTACTGATATTAGCGACTTGTTGATTGAAGCGGTGCTGCAAACACACACTGGAGAATGCCAAATCGAATTTAGCAATACTTGCTATTGGTTGGGTTATTGTCTCTAAAGCTCGCATGTAACTGTCCTTTACTTTGACAACGACTTTGTATGAAAAGTAGGCGTTGAAAGTGACAACTACATGACGGGAACTTGGACAATTAATGACAACGACCAAGCATAGAGAGAAGAGCAGAAAAAAGGGACAAAAATAGCTTTATAGAAAAGCTCGGCGATAACTGAATTATCGACCGAACTTGCCACCCTAGGGTGTTATCTATGATTTGTCGTTAGGACGGGTTGGCGTTCGCCACTGGCACATCGATATACCAGACTTTGCGTTGCTTTCGACAAGCTCTCAGCGCGCCCTTCGTGATGTGACCATCTTTGGTCAACTCGTAGCTCAGGTCACGGCAAGTGTAGCTACCGAACAACTCATTATCTTTGGATTTCTCTGCTGATGGAGCCTCACTACTTAGCAAAGGGTTCGGCTTGATGGAAAGAATATCGCGATTTACGACGTTACTGCGCGCATAGTCTTTATGTACATAACCGCAGATCATGCCTTTTTGTTCAACCAAGAGCCAAGGTTCACCCTCCACTTTCGCTAAGGCATTAAACACTTCCCCTTTACTTAACTCCCCCAACTTCTCTCCTTGTAAGTTCGGTTCAGCGCGCAGGTTGAGTGTGGTTTTAGAACGATAGGACACATCCATAAATTCAAGTGTACTGGAGGTATCCACCCCCTCGACAACCGGGCGACTCACTTCAGCCTCTTTCCATTGATTTGGCTGAACGCGAATCTTCCACCAGGTGTAAGTGTCGGGATCTTTGCCTTTAAACTTATCACGGTTATCTGATTCCAATGCCACCAGCATCTGGTTCAAAAATGACTCTCGACCATCTTCACTCAAATACTGATCCATTTGATGATTGATCGCCATAACACTTTTTGCATGGTCATCTTTCATCACAGAAGAAGTCGTTTGTGTCGGTGCTCCAAACTGCAACAGCTGGCAACCAGACAAAGAGATCACCGCTAAAGCCAGAGCAGAACGTCCAAATTGTTTTGCCAAATTCATTAATCCCTAACCTGTTTGTGCTAAAACTCTACAAATGCAACCGCTCTACTATAAAACGCTCTGATAGAAAGATACCAACCAATTGATCCCTTTGTGTGATAGCTCGCAAAGCATGCGGTATAAAACCGTCCTCTCCAGCGCTCTTCTCATCATTAAGACACCAGCCCCACGGCTTTGTGAGACTCACGCACCTCACCTTCTGAACGAAATAAAAACAATTCATGCTACGAATACTCACCAACATCTGAACTGCCTAAGAAAGTCATTAACAGAAATCCACTCATCCGATATGAATAAAAAATCGACTTTAGGGTTGACGTGTTCCATTGAGTGCGGTACTAATTTGTTAACTTTATTTTGTGGAATGCTTAACAACTATGTCAGCACGTTTTTCTATCCTGCTTAGCCTCCTCCTGATCGTGACCAATTCGCGCGGGTAGGCTGTGGAAGAAAAATAACCACACCAATTTCTAAGAAACCCGCATGCAAATGCGGGTTTTTTTATATCTAAATACCGGAAGTAAACGATTAAATTGCACGAAAAGTGCAGAAATCATGAAGGAAGCAAACATGAACGATCAGGTCATTATATTCGACACCACATTGCGTGATGGCGAACAAGCGTTGTCAGCAAGCTTGACGGTTAAAGAAAAACTGCAAATTGCCTATGCGCTGGAAAGGCTAGGCGTTGATGTTATCGAAGCGGGTTTTCCTGTTTCTTCTCCGGGTGATTTCGAGTCCGTACAAACCATCGCAAAACACATTAAAAACAGCCGAGTTTGTGCCCTTTCGCGTGCCGTTGCGAAAGACATCGATGCTGCCGCTGAAGCACTAAAAGTCGCAGATGCATTCCGAATCCACACTTTCATCTCAACTTCGACTGTTCACGTTCAAGACAAACTGCGCCGCAGCTACGACGATGTTGTAGAAATGGGCGTGAAAGCCGTAAAACACGCACGTAACTACACCGATGACGTTGAGTTTTCTTGTGAAGATGCTGGTCGCACCCCTATCGACAATCTATGTCGTATGGTTGAAGCGGCTATCGATGCTGGCGCAAGCACCATCAATATCCCAGATACCGTTGGCTACACAGTACCAAGTGAATTTGGCGGCATCATTGAGACCCTATTCAGCCGCGTACCAAACATCGACAAAGCGATCATCTCTGTTCACTGCCACGATGATTTGGGTATGTCTGTTGCCAATTCTATCGCTGCCGTTCAAGCGGGCGCTCGTCAGGTAGAGGGCACTATCAACGGTATCGGTGAGCGTGCGGGTAACTGTTCTCTTGAAGAAATCGCGATGATCCTAAAAACACGCCAAGAGTTCATGGGTGTGCATACCGGTCTAAAACACGACGAAATCCACCGTACCAGCAAGTTGGTCAGCCAGCTTTGTAACATGCCAATCCAGAGCAACAAAGCTATCGTTGGTGCTAACGCGTTCAGCCACTCTTCAGGTATTCACCAAGATGGCATGCTAAAGAACAAAAACACTTACGAGATCATGACGCCTGAGTCGATTGGTCTTAAGAACCAAGCATTGAACCTAACCAGTCGCAGTGGCCGTGCTGCGGTTAAGAGCCACATGGACGCGATGGGCTACAAGGAAGAAGAGTACAACCTAGATGCGCTGTACGAAGACTTCTTGAAGCTTGCTGACCGCAAAGGTCAGGTGTTCGACTACGATCTAGAAGCGCTAATGCACTTCTCGAACTTGCGCGAAGAAGACGACTTCTACAAGTTGAACTATCTAAGCGTGCAATCTGGCAGCGTAATGGCAACCACCAGCGTCAAAATGCAATGTGGCGATGAAGAAATGTGTGAAGCTGCCGTCGGTAATGGCCCAGTTGATGCGCTATACCAATGTATCTACCGCGTGACAGGTTACGAAATCGTCCTAGACAAGTTTGACCTAACCGCAAAAGGCGAAGGTGAAGATGGCCTGGGCCAAGCAGATATCATCGCCAACTACAAAGGCCGCAAGTACCACGGCACTGGCGTTTCTACCGACATTGTAGAAGCATCTGGCCAAGCGCTATTACACGTTATCAATAGCATTCATCGTGCCGATAAGATTGAAGAGATGAAGCAAAAGAGAATTGCAACGGTTTAATCATTAATTCAAGGAGCTTGAGTCCCGCAACGCAGGCTCCAACCAAATTCATTTTTAGACAAGCTCAAAAAATTTAAAGGATTAACATGACAGACAAATCATACAAAATTGCCGTTTTACCAGGCGACGGCATCGGCCCAGAAGTAATGGCGCAAGCACATAAAGTGTTGGATGCAATCGAAAAGAAGCACGGCATTGCGTTTGAGCGTGACGAGCACGATGTAGGTGGTATCGCGATCGATAATCACGGTTGCCCACTTCCAGAAAGCACAGTAAAAGCGTGTGAAGAGTCTGATGCAGTCCTATTCGGCTCAGTTGGCGGTCCTAAGTGGGAACACTTGCCACCAAATGACCAACCTGAACGCGGTGCCCTACTACCACTACGCAAGCACTTCCAACTGTTCTGTAATCTACGCCCAGCACAAATTCACTCAGGTCTTGAAGCTTTCTCACCACTACGCGCAGACATCTCAGGTCGCGGCTTTGATATCGTTGTTGTTCGTGAACTAACAGGCGGTATCTATTTCGGCCAACCGAAAGGTCGTGAAGGTGAAGGGCCGACAGAAAAAGCGTTCGACACTGAGGTGTACCACCGCTACGAGATTGAACGCATTGCAAAAATTGCCTTTGAGTCTGCTCGTCTACGTCGTAAGAAAGTGTGCTCAATCGACAAAGCGAACGTTCTACAAAGCTCTATCCTATGGCGTGAAGTGGTCGAAGAAATCGCAAAAGACTACCCAGATGTCGAGCTATCACACATGTATATTGATAACGCAACCATGCAGCTTATCAAAGACCCAGCACAGTTCGACGTAATGCTATGTTCAAACATCTTCGGCGACATCATTTCTGATGAGTGCGCGATGATCACTGGCTCTATGGGTATGTTGCCATCAGCAAGCCTAAACGAAAGCAAATTCGGTCTGTACGAGCCAGCTGGTGGCAGTGCACCAGATATCGCAGGTAAGAACATCGCTAACCCAGTGGCGCAAATCCTATCTGCGGCACTGATGCTGCGTTACAGCCTAGGTGAAGAAACGGCGGCACAAGACATCGAAACGGCCGTTTCAAAAGCACTATCTGCAGGTGAGCTAACGGGTGACCTTGCCGGTGACAACCCAGCACTTTCGACGTCTGAGATGGGCGATAAGATCGCTGAGTACATCTTAAACTCTTAATACAGCACGACTTAATAATAATTATTTGCTCCTGATGAGCCGTTGTCGGGAGCTATACACGAGATAGCAAACAATGGGCAAAACACTATACGAAAAAGTCTACGACGCACACGTTGCCGTCGCAGCAGAAGGGGAAAACCCAATCTTGTACATCGACCGTCACTTGGTACATGAAGTGACGTCTCCGCAGGCATTTGACGGCTTGCGTGAAAAAGGTCGTAAAGTGCGTCAGGTCAGCAAAACTTTTGCCACCATGGACCACAACGTTTCCACAACCACCAAAGACATCAACGCATCCGGTGAGATGGCACGTATCCAGATGGAAACGCTATCGAAAAACTGTGAAGAGTTTGGTGTTACGCTTTACGACATCAACCATAAGTACCAAGGTATTGTCCACGTTATGGGCCCAGAGCTTGGTATTACCCTACCGGGCATGACCATTGTTTGTGGTGACTCGCACACAGCTACACACGGTGCATTCGGCTCTCTAGCATTTGGTATTGGTACATCAGAAGTTGAGCACGTATTAGCAACTCAAACGCTAAAACAAGCGCGCGCTAAAACGATGAAGATAGAAGTGAAAGGCAAAGTGGCTCCAGGCATCACGGCGAAAGACATCGTGCTAGCGATCATCGGTGAAACCACAGCTGCTGGCGGTACAGGCTACGTAGTTGAATTCTGCGGTGAAGCGATCACAGACCTTTCAATGGAAGGCCGTATGACCGTATGTAACATGGCAATTGAGCTAGGTGCGAAAGCCGGTTTGATTGCGCCAGATGAAACCACATTCGAATACATTAAAGGCCGTAAATTCTCACCTCAAGGTGCGGACTTTGATGCAGCAGTAGAATACTGGAAGACGTTAAAAACTGATGATGAGGCTCAGTTTGATGCGGTTGTGACTCTAAACGCAGCAGATATTAAACCACAAGTCACTTGGGGAACTAACCCAGGCCAAGTTATCGCAGTAGATCAACCAATCCCAGCACCAGAAAGCTTTACTGATCCAGTGGAAAAAGCCTCTGCAGAAAAAGCGTTGGCTTACATGGGTCTAGAAGCGGGCAAGTCATTATCTGATTACAACGTCGATAAAGTCTTCGTTGGTTCTTGTACTAACTCACGTATCGAAGACATGCGCGCAGCCGCTGAAGTAGCGAAAGGTCGCAAAGTCGCGTCTCACGTTCAAGCGCTAATCGTTCCTGGCTCTGAGCAAGTAAAAGCGCAAGCGGAAGCGGAAGGCTTGGACGTTATCTTTAAAGAAGCGGGCTTTGAGTGGCGCCTACCAGGTTGCTCGATGTGTCTAGCAATGAACAACGACCGTTTGGGTCCACATGAACGTTGTGCGTCTACTTCAAACCGTAACTTTGAAGGCCGCCAAGGTCGTGATGGCCGTACCCACCTAGTGAGCCCTGCGATGGCAGCGGCGGCAGCAATTGCTGGTCACTTTGTAGATATTCGTGAACTAGACTAAGGAGCAAACAAATGTCAGGCTTTAAACAACACACAGGCTTAGTTGTTCCTCTAGATACAGCGAACGTTGATACTGATGCCATCATTCCAAAGCAGTTCCTACAAAAGGTCTCTCGC
Organism: Vibrio campbellii CAIM 519 = NBRC 15631 = ATCC 25920; assembly: GCF_002163755.1. NCBI lineage: Bacteria > Pseudomonadati > Pseudomonadota > Gammaproteobacteria > Vibrionales > Vibrionaceae > Vibrio > Vibrio campbellii. The sequence goes on along the minus strand of NZ_CP015863.1, from coordinate 441,182 downwards.
CTAGGGTTTGGTAAGCACCTATTCCATGACTGGCGCTTCCTAGACGATGCTGGCGAACAACCGAACCCAGAGTTCGTGATGAACGCTCCTCGCTACCAAGGCGCTTCTATCTTGCTAGCGCGTGAAAACTTCGGTTGTGGTTCTTCTCGTGAACACGCACCATGGGCACTGGCGGATTACGGCATCAAAGCGATGATCGCACCAAGCTTTGCCGATATTTTTTACAGTAACTCGATCAACAACCAAATGGTGCCAGTTCGTTTGACTGAGCAAGAAGTGGATGAAATCTTCCAGTTTGTTGAAGCTAACGAAGGCGCAGAAGTAGAAGTGGACCTAGAAGCGAATGTGGTTCGCGCCAACGGCAAAGAATATGGTTTTGAAATCGATTCGTTCCGTCGTCACTGCCTGCTAAACGGTTTGGACAATATCGGTCTTACCCTTCAACACGAAGACAAGATTGCCGAGTACGAGGCGAATATCCCGAGTTTCTTGAGCTAATTCAAATCGCAATTGAAACAAATACAAGGTTGGCATTGGCCAACCTTTTTTCTTTATATTCATTGTGCCAGGAAAGAAATCCCATCTTAGACAGGTCTACACTATCAACAAGGTTTAACCCAAAGGTCTCTCTATGAAGCGTCTGTTATTGCTATTTTGTGCTCTGGTTTCTTTACCAACATTTGCCGCGCCTAAATCCGACTTATGGCCGTATTGGAAACAATCGAATCAGGCTAATCAAAGTCAAATATCTCATCAAGATTGGCAGCAATTGCTCGATACTTACTTAGTTGAACAAGGCGAGAATACCTTGTTTCGTTACAGCCAAGTCACCTCGACGGATAAAACGAAGCTGAAACAGTACATCCAACGTTTGGCAAAACTCAACCCTCTACAATACAACCAAGCAGAGCAATACGCCTACTGGATAAACCTTTACAACGCCATCACGGTTGATCTGATTTTGGATAACTATCCCGTCCAATCGATAACCAAACTGGGTGGCTTATTTAGCTTTGGACCTTGGGGAGATGATGTGGTCGAGATAAATGGGAAGAACTTGACTTTAAACGACATTGAACATCGAATTTTGCGTCCAATCTGGAATGATCCAAGAACCCATTACGCGGTGAACTGTGCCAGCTTAGGCTGCCCTAATCTGCAGGTTCAAGCATTCACTGCCGAAAACACGCAAGCTCTACTAGATAGTGCCGCCAAAACATTTATCAACAGCAGTAAAGGCGTATCCATCCAAGGTAACACGGCACAGCTTTCTTCCATTTATGATTGGTTTGCCAATGACTTTGGCGGTGAGAAGCGAGTATTCAACCACATTGCTCAATATGCCCCGCAATACAAAAATTTCTCTGGCAAAGTGAAATACGAATACGATTGGGACTTGAATCAAGCCAACTAAACTGGGGAATTTGAGGTCAGTTAGCACTAGGATCATGATAGGTCAAAAGCTAAAGACATCGGTAACTCAAAGACTAAGACATGAAAAAAGGGCACGCTGTGCCCTTTTTAAAATCCAATACTTGATAGAAAACTTCCGGCTACTTAAAGCCTTTGACTTTCTTGATCAGATCGTAAGCGTTTTGAATCTCTTGCGACTTTTCTTTCGCGACGTTCATCATCTCTGGTGGCAAACCTTTAGCCATCAACTTATCTGGGTGATGTTCATTCATTAACTTACGGTAAGCACGCTTCACCGTTTTGCCGTCTGCATCTGAAGACACATCCAGAATTTTATAAGCGTCCGCCAACTGATCCGCTTGTGAAGCTTGCTGCCAACCTGCCCCTGAAGATTGATATTGTCCTTGCTGCTGGCCATGGAAGCCACCATGGCTTTGGAAACGGAACGCCGCTTCTTGCATGTGCAGGCGACGCTCTAATTGCTCTGAAGAGAAGCCCAAGCCACGGGCAATTTTATGCAGGACATTACGTTCACTCGGATGAATCGAGCCATCAGCAAAGGCTGCCGAGATTTGCAGTTCTAGGAAGAATTGCAACAGGTCAAAGCGCCCTGCTGAAGAGATTTTCACGCGAACCAGTACATCTTCTAATGGGAAATCGCTCTCTTTGCCTTCACGAAAAGCATCTTGTGCAGCACGTCGTTGCTCTCCGTGGAGATGCATACGATCCATCATGGTCGAAGCCAATTGGATCTCTTCTTTGGTGACTTGACCTTTGGCTTTTGCCACGTGTCCCATTACTGCGAATGCAGCTTTAAAAAACTCTTCTTGGCGCTGAGCTTGGCTAGGCCCTTTACCGAAACCACCTGTAGAAAATCCAGCTTGGCTTAAACGACGAGCTTTATCGAATTGGTGACCGATAAATAGGCCAAACAATAAACCGAATGGGCCACCGAGTAACAAGCCAAAAAAGGCACCCAAAATTTTGCCAAAAATATGCATTATGTGTTCTCTATCAATGAATTTTTATCGACGACGGCGGTCTTATAGTGCCGGACGCAACGATTTCCTTTATGATAACGGAATTAGTTTTTTTCAGATCAGGCTATTTAGCCTGGCTATCTTTGCAGCTATTTTATATCGGCATTATGCCACAGCGAATCCATGCTCTGGGATAATTGCAAACTATAGTTGATTCATTTGGCTATAACGCGAGGGTACAACAAACCCTATAGCCATCGAGTAGCAGTGACACAGGAAAGTTCAATTCAATGCAACATTTCTCCCGCACATGTTTAGCGGCCTCTATCAGCACCGCCTTGTTTGTACCTACCACTCAAGCTGAAGCGAATATCAATGATAGTGTGCAGGAAATGCCCACCACAGATCAATGTTTGGTCGAAACAAGTGGTGAGGAGGACGCGCTTAACTCTGAAGTCGTCGTACAAGCCGACCGCTTACAAGCCATCAATGGCGATAAAGCTCAGTACTCTGGTAACGTTGAAGTAACGCAAGGCCCGAAGAAAATCACCGCGGATAGCGTAACACTTCACCAACAAGACAACGTGGTTGTGGCCGAAGGTAACGTGACCTTCAACGATGGTAAAGTGAAAGCACGTTCTGATCGTGTGACCAACGACATCAACCGAGATACCTTCTCACTCGAAAACACCGATTATCAGTTCCTTTGCCAACAAGGTCGAGGCACAGCGGCATACATCGCGCGTACTGGTCAGTCAGTGTATGAGTTAGAAGATGGATCGATTACCTCTTGTCCTCAGGGCGATAACGCTTGGCGCCTAGTTGCATCGGGCATTGATGTCGACCAAGACGAAGAGACAGCAACCCTGCACCACCCACGTTTCGAAATATTGGATGTGCCCGTTTTCTACGTACCGTATATGACCATGCCAATTGGCGACACACGTAAAACGGGTTTCCTATTCCCGTCTATGTCGTATGGCTCGAGTGATGGTATGGAGGTCGAGCTTCCATTTTACTGGAATATCGCGCCACAGTACGACATGACGATTACACCTATGTACATGCAAAAGCGTGGTAATAAGCTGGATACTGATTTCCGCTACCTAACCGATGGTTGGGGTGACGGTGAGATCAAAGGCGAATACATGGGCAGCGACAAAAAGTACTTTGATGAGTCGCGCTGGGGTTACCAATTTAAACACGATGGTATTATCAACAAGCAATGGGTAGTCAGCCTTGATTACTCCAAAGTGAGTGATATCAACTACTTCCGAGATCTAGATTCCGACATTGGTAACCGTGAAGATGGCCAATTGCTCCAAGAAGGTGAAGTGAAATATCGCTCAAACTTCTGGGATGCATCATTACGAGTCCGTGACTTCCAAATCCTGCTAGAAGAAGACAACCAACCATACCGTCTTCTGCCTGAACTTGAGTTGAACTACTACACGCCACTTTGGGGTAACTACGTAAACTTCGATGTGAAGAGCCAACTTAGCCGCTTCGATACCGATGATACTGCGAAGCCAGATGCAACCCGTGTTCACGTCGAGCCAGGCATTACTATTCCTCTATCGAACTCTTGGGCAACTTGGACTACAGAAGCTCGCGTCTTGTCGACATACTACTCGCAAGACTTAGAAGGACTGACTGATCCAGACCTACGCAATACACTGGATGAAAGCGTTTCACGTGTCATCCCAGAATTCCGTACCCATGCGCGTATGTACCTAGAGCGTGATACAAGTTGGATTGAGGGCTATACCCAAACACTTGAGCCACAGTTGCAATACTTGTATGTGCCGGATGAAGACCAGAGCAACATCTACAACTACGACACCACCTTGCTGCAAACCGACTACTACGGTCTATTCCGCAGCCGTAAATACAGTGGTATCGACAAGATCGCTTCTGCAAACCAGTTAAGCTACGGTGCAAGTACTCGTTTCTTCGATGATGATTACAAAGAACGATTGAACGTTTCGTTTGGTCAGATCTACTACTTCGACAAGAAGACTAAGCTCAGCAATAACCCAAGCATGCCCGATGAAACGTCAAACTACTCGTCATGGGCAATTGAAACCGATTTCAACTACAACGATTACCTGTTCTACCACGGTGGCCTCCAGTACGACATCGACTTGAGCTCAATGCAACTGGCAAACAGTACCTTGGAATACCAATTTAACGGCGGTTTTATTCAAGGTAACTACCGCTACGTAACGCGTGAGTACATCGAAGATACGATCATTGTCGAAAACTTAGATACGATCACTCGTAAAGGCATTTCACAAGCGGGTATCGTAGCGGCATACGAGTTCAACCCGAGCTGGTCTGCAAGCGGTCAGTACTACTACGACCTAAATGAAAATATTGATATGGAGTGGCTAGCCAGCTTGCGCTACCAATCAGATTGTTGGTACTTCGGTCTAACCTACTCAAACCAACTATTGGGCTGGGATGAAAAAGCGATCGGTAGCGATGGTTCATCACCGAAATATGAAAATAACATCAGTGTTAACTTCGGTATTCAGGGTTTTGCGACCAACCAACGTGCAGATACCGCCGCGAAAGAACTTGATGGCTCAGACAATGCGATCAAATACGGTCGACCATTCTATTTGAACAATTAATCAAATTAAGCGTCTTACCTATAACAAGACGCTTAATCACTATTACTGACGGAATTTTTAATGAAAATTTGGAAATCACTCTTATTCACCACCCTACTTTCTTGTGGTGTAACAGCAGCGCCAGTAGAGCTTGATAAGGTTGCAGTCATCGTAAACGATGGTGTGATTCTGCAAAGCGACATCGATACCGCGATGAAAACGCTTCAGGCAAACGCTCGCCAAAGTGGCAAGAGTCTACCTTCAGCAAGCGTGCTGAAAGACCAAGTGGTAGAAAAGCTTATTATCGACACGCTTCAAGGCCAAGAAGCTGAGCGTATCGGTGTACGTATCGATGACAACCGCCTCAATCAAGCGATTGCAGAGATTGCTCGCAACAACAACCAAAGCGTGGAACAGTTGGCAGCCTCTGTACAAGCAGAAGGTCTAAGCTACTCTGAATTCCGCGAACAGATTCGTAAAGAAATTGCCGCTTCTGAAGCGCGTAATGCACTGGTTCGTCGTCGTATCAACATTCTTCCTGCTGAGGTAGATAGCCTTGCAGACCAATTGGCGAAAGAAACTAACGCAACCGTTCAGTACAAGATTGGCCATATCCAACTTCGTTTCTCTGACGACAAAGACAAGTCAGAAGTCGAAGCAGAAGCCAATGCATTGGTTAAGAAACTCAAAGACGGTGCAGATTTCTCTGAAATGGCGTACACCTACTCAAAAGGCCCGAAAGCACTACAAGGTGGTGATTGGGGTTGGATGCGTAAAGAAGAAATGCCGACCATCTTTGCTGACCAAATCAAGATGCAAAACAAAGGCAGTATCATTGGCCCATTCCGCAGCGGCATCGGTTTCCACATCCTAAAAATTGAAGATGTGAAAGGTCTTGAAACCGTAGCGGTCACAGAAGTAAATGCTCGCCATATCCTTATCAAACCAACCGTTATCTTAAGTGACGACGGTGCGAAGAAAGAACTAAACGAGTTCATCCGCCGCATCAAAGCAGGCGAGGCGACCTTCGGTCAATTGGCAACGCAATACAGCCAAGACCCAGGTTCAGCCGCTCAAAATGGAGAACTGGGTTACCAAACACCTGACTTATACGTACCAGAATTTAAACACCAAGTAGAAACACTACCAGTAGGCTCAATCAGTGCACCGTTCAAAACCGTACACGGTTGGCACATTGTTGAAGTACTAGACCGTCGCCAAGTCGACCGCACAGACTCAGCAATGAAGAACAAAGCTTACCGCATTCTATTTAACCGTAAGTTTAATGAAGAAGCTGGCGCATGGATGCAAGAGCTACGCGCAAGCGCATTCGTTGAAATCGTGGATGACAATGATGGCAACTAATTCGATTCGTAGAATCGTCGTGACCGCAGGGGAACCTGCGGGCATCGGCCCTGATTTGGTGCTGGCCCTATCTAAGGAAGACTGGGCGCACCAAATCGTCGTATGTGCAGACAAAAATGTATTGGCAGAAAGAGCCAATCAACTTGGCATAAACGTTCAACTGTTTGATTACAATCCAGAAGAAGCACCCAAGGCGCAACAAGCTGGCACCCTAATCGTAGACCACATCGAAATCGCAGAGACTGCGGTAGCCGGTCAACTTAATGAAGCCAACGGCCACTACGTATTAAAAACGCTAGAAAGAGCCGCTTTGGGCTGTATGAATGATGAATTTGATGCTATTGTCACCGGCCCTGTACATAAGGGGGTGATCAATCGCTCTGGTGTTGCGTTCAGTGGGCATACTGAATTCTTCGCCGAGAAATCCAACACACCGTTGGTCGTGATGATGCTAGCCACCGAAGGACTGCGAGTTGCTCTAGTAACGACGCATATTCCTTTGGCTTACGTATCTAAAGCCGTCACGGAAGAGCGATTAGAAAAAATCATCGATATTCTTCATAAAGATCTTGTAGAAAAATTTGCCATCTCCCAACCAAACATCTATGTTTGCGGGCTAAATCCACATGCGGGAGAAGATGGCTGTTTGGGTCGCGAAGAGATCGAGACCATCACTCCGACATTGGAAAAGATTCGACAAGAAAAAGGCATCAATCTGATCGGCCCATTGCCGGCAGACACCATTTTCAATGAAAAGTATTTAAACGATGCTGATGCTGTTTTAGGTATGTACCACGATCAAGTGTTGCCAGTATTAAAATACAAAGGCTTTGGTCGTTCAGTAAACATTACGCTTGGTCTACCATTTATAAGAACCTCGGTGGATCACGGTACTGCATTAGAGCTGGCAGGGACAGGTCAAGCGGATACAGGGAGCTTCCGAACAGCGCTCACGCATGCGATAGAATTGGTAGAGAAGAAACAATGAGAAATGATGTCCATTTAGGACACAAAGCGCGTAAACGTTTTGGTCAAAACTTCCTGAACGATCCGTACATTATTGACGGTATCGTATCAGCAATTAACCCAAGACCAGGTCAGAACCTTGTTGAGATCGGCCCGGGCCTTGGTGCAATAACCGAACCTGTTGGCCGCGAAGTCGATAAGTTCACGGTTATAGAATTAGACCGAGATCTAGCAGAGCGTCTACGCAACCACCCAGAATTGGCTGACAAGCTTACAATTCATGAAGGCGATGCAATGCGCTTTGACTTCACTCAGTTGGTGAAGCCAAACAACAAGCTACGTATCTTCGGTAACTTGCCATACAACATCTCTACACCATTGATGTTCCACTTATTTGAATTCCATAAAGACATTCAAGACATGCACTTTATGCTTCAAAAAGAAGTGGTAAATCGTCTGGCAGCAGGCCCTGGCAGCAAAGCTTACGGCCGTCTAACGGTTATGGCTCAATACTACTGTAAAGTTGTACCTGTACTAGAAGTACCGCCAACGGCGTTTGTTCCGCCACCAAAAGTAGACTCTGCTGTTGTTCGTCTTGTGCCTTACGAAGAGCTGCCACATCCTGCAAAAGATTTACGTTTGCTAGAGCGAGTATGTCGTGAAGGCTTTAACCAACGCCGTAAAACAGTACGTAACTGTTACAAAGCACTGATAAGTGCAGAAGTGTTGGAAGAGCTTGGTGTCAATCCAAGCATGCGTCCAGAGAACCTGACGCTACAACAATTCGTCGCCATGGCGAACTGGCTCGCGGATAACCCGCAGCACTAAGAACTCAAACGATAAGCCAAACCCCTGCCGGTTTGGCTTATTATTATTGGGATATTACGTTTCTCTAGGAGTGCACATGGACGTCATTCAACCCTGCATCAAAATTCAAGTTCATACTAAATACATTGAAGAACAGTCCAACCCTGAACTGCAACGCTACGTTTTTGCTTACGTCATTACTATAAAAAACCTCAGCCAACAAACCGTGCAATTAATCAGCCGCCGCTGGTTGATTACCGATTCCAATGGCAAGCAAATGACCGTAGAAGGCGAAGGTGTCGTCGGTCAGCAACCTTTTATTTCCGGCAACGACGAATACACCTACAGTAGTGGCACCGCACTTGAGACGCCGGTTGGAGTAATGCAAGGACACTACATTCTGCTGGATGAAAAGGGCAATGAATTTATCACCGAGATCGACCCATTCCGTTTGGCGATACCAAACGTGTTAAATTAATTAGGAGACTCAGTGGCTACCTATATTGTTGGTGATATCCAAGGCTGTTTTGATGAACTGCAACAACTGCTAGAGCGAGTCAATTTTTCTGCGTCACATGACCAACTTTGGTTGGCTGGCGACCTTGTCGCTCGAGGGCCTAAGTCTCTAGAGACATTGCGTTTTGTTAAGTCTCTTGGTGACAGCGCAAAAGTCGTTTTGGGGAACCATGACTTGCACCTAATGGCCGTTTCTCAAGGGCTAAAAAAGGTCAAAGACAAGGATAAGACGGCGCCAATCTTCTCTGCTCCAGACAAAAAAGAACTGCTGACTTGGCTATCACAACAACCACTGTTGGCAGAACACGATGACTTTGCCATGTGTCATGCAGGCATCTCTCCACTATGGGATCTTGATACTGCTAGAAGCTGTGCACGTGAAGTGGAAGCGATCATTCGAAGTAAACAATTGCCTTGGCTGCTAGAAAATATGTACAGCAACCAGCCTGATCTATGGGATGAATCCCTTTCAGGACTCGACCGCTATCGCTACACCATCAATGCATTTACTCGCATGCGTTTTTGCTTCCCTGATGGTCGCTTAGATATGGATTGCAAACTACCACCGCAAGAGGTCTCGGAAGATGAGCTCGTGCCGTGGTTCAAACTGCCACAACGTGTTCCTTTAGAAAAAGCGGTGTTGTTTGGCCACTGGGCTGCACTGCAAGGTCATATAGATGAAAGCATCATTGGTCTTGATACTGGCTGCGTTTGGGGAGGCTCGCTCACCATGATTCGTTGGGAAGACAAGCAAGTTTTCACTCAACAAGCACTCAGTTAACAGCCCCCGATTGCCGGGCTAGAAAACAAAAAGCACCGCATTTGCGGTGCTTTTCTTATTCGGCTCAATTTGATTATTTTTCTAAAATCGTAAAACGCATGTTGTAAGCGTTTTTCTCATCCGCTTGATACGCTTCAGAGTATGTTTCTTTAAACTCATTTCCCCAATCTGGGAACTGAGTATCGCCCTGAATTTCGGCTTCAATATGCGTGATATACAGTTTGTTAGCCATCGGTAAACACGCAGCATAAATCGCCCCACCACCAATGATCATCACTTCTTCCACTTCAGCAGCAACCTCAAGCGCTTGCTCAACCGACGTAACGGTCGTGACACCTTCGATGAAAAGTGAAGCATCACGGCTGATGACAATATTCAAACGGCCAGGTAAAGGACATCCGATTGATTCATAAGTTTTACGTCCCATCACAACAGGCTTACCCATTGTACAGCGCTTAAACCATGCAAAATCTGCCGGAAGATGCCAAGGCATCTGGTTGTCTTTACCGATGATTCGGTTGTCTGCCATCGCGGCAATCATGCTGATGATCATACTGTGTCCTTAAACTATTGGTCGACGGCGATAGAATAGCAGCCCCGGAACCGCCAAGCCAACCGCTAAGCCTGCAATAATAAACATCGCTTTAAGAAAGTTTTCCATGCACGTCGCAATAAGTTCAGGTGAGTAACCTAAGTGGTTTATCTCCACCATGGCAATCATTGCTTTATAAGCGAATACACCCGGAACCATAGGAATCAAAGCTGCCACAGTGAAGACTTTTGGGTGGGCAAGAAAACGATGAGACCAGTGAACACCGATTAAACCTACTAACGTCGCCGCAAAAAACGTTGCCCACTCAATTGGTAAGCCGAAGTGCATCATTAAATAGCGGCTGCCGTGACCAATCGCACCGCCTATCGCACAGTACTTCAGCGCCTTCTGTGGCACGTTAAACACCACTGCAAAACCAACGGCAGGAATAGCGGCAAAGAACAGATCGTTTAAGAGCCCTAAGGCCAAATCAAACACACTCATTAGCTCATCCACCCCCAGATACCAGTGACTTCCATTGCCGCTACAATGCCAAGGCAAGTTGCGAGAGTAAGCAAGCTCGCCATAGTGAATCGTGCGATGCCCATGTTGATATGGCCTTTCAGCATATCGGCGACCGAGTTAATCAATGGAAAACCAGGAACCAGCATTAATACTGAGGATGCCATAGCAACGGTTGGCAAGTTACCAATGTCAAAAATCACCGCTTGAGCTGAGATTAGTGTGGTCACAAACGCCGTGACAGCGAAGTTGAGAAGAGGGTTAAAGTGGCGATGGCCAATTTCTTGTCTAACGGTCATACCGCCAGCAGAAGCAAGAAACGTCATGACAAACACACCTAAGTCTCCTCCAGCTAAATGGCTGAAGGCCGCGCACGAAAGGCCGATCATAAACACCACTAACCAACGGTTATAGCGCTCAGGGCTAATGGTGTTGAGTTTCTTCTGCGCCATTCTCACATCGAGCAAGCCGCGCTCCATCATGATACAAATGCGTTGGATCTGGGTGATCACTCGCATGTTGATCCCGCGATCGGCGCAACTTCTGGTTGTTGTAATGCAGTGATCGTCTTTGACTGTCGTGACCACCAAAGCATTCGCAGATAATGCCACTGCCACTTCGCTGACACCACAGGCAATACCGATGCGCTGCATGATGTCACTCACAAGCGTGCTCTCTGCCCCGTGTGCTAATAGCATTTGCCCAGCTTGGGCAACGAGCCGAGAAATAGCCCTTTGGTTGGATGCCGTCGTTGCACAAGACGATATAACTTCCGATGTCATAAATACTTCCTAAGTCCGTTAAGCTCATTATTGTGCCGCAAATCACATCGTCTAAACATGATTTAGATACAAAAAAAGCCGCAATAAACATTGCGGCTTAATAAATTAGCTAGCGATTAGTCGCGGACGTAAACAACGTGACCGTCGTCTTCTTCATCGTCCCAATCATCCCAATCGTCGTCATCTTCTTCAGTGATAACGTCTTTGCCAGCGATCGCGTCTTTATGGTAGTCATCCCACATGAAGTTTACTTTATCTTCTTCAGCAACTTCTTCCTCTTCACGAGGTAGGTTTTCCATAAAGTCAGCTAACTTGTAGCAAAGCTCTTTTGTACCGTTACGGTTGATCGCCGAGATCTTAAAGTACTCGTCTTCCCAACCTAGCGCATCCAAGATCTCTTGGATCTTTTCATTCGCTTCTTCTTCTGGCATCAGATCTGTTTTGTTGAAGACTAGCCAACGAGGTTTGCCTGCTAGTTTTTCACTGTACTGCTCCAGTTCATCAATGATGGTTAGGGCATTTTGAATTGGATCTGACTGATCGATAGGCATGATATCAATCATGTGCAGCAATACGCGGCAACGCTCTAGGTGCTTAAGGAAGCGAATACCTAGACCAGCACCGTCAGCTGCGCCTTCGATTAGACCGGGAATGTCTGCAACCACAAAGCTCTTCTCAGGAACCACACTCACCACACCCAAGCTTGGGATTAACGTAGTAAATGGGTAATCTGCTACTTTTGGTTTTGCTGCTGATACTGCGCGGATAAAGGTTGATTTACCTGCGTTAGGTAGACCAAGCATACCAACATCAGCCAATAGCAATAGCTCTAGACGGATTTCACGGATTTCACCTTTAGTACCCAGCGTTCTCTGACGAGGAGCGCGGTTTACTGAAGATTTAAAACGCGTGTTACCAAGACCGTGCCAGCCGCCTTTAGCGACCATCACTTTCTTACCGTGTTCTGCTACTTCTGCAACGATTTCATTGGTATGGATATCAACTGCGCGAGTACCTACTGGTACGCGAAGTGTGATGTCTTTACCACGTTTACCAGTACAGTTACCGCCGCGACCGTTTTCACCGCGTTCTGCTTCGTAAAAGCGTTGGAAACGGTAATCGATCAGGGTATTTAGGTTTTCATCGGCTTGGATATATACATCACCACCATCACCACCGTCGCCACCATCTGGGCCACCTTTAGTGATGAATTTTTCACGCCAGAAACTTACAACGCCGCTACCGCCGTCACCAGCCTGAACTTTTACTACCGCTTCATCTACGAACTTCATCTTTTACTCCGACTACTTCGTGCGTGGATTAAATCTGACTTGTCATCAAACAATTTTAGCAGATGACAGATCTAAGCTCCCAGATACCTACCGTTCGAGGTAAGGACGAGAAACTTCGATATGTCGACTGCTACAAATAAAAAACCCCGCCGAATCGGCAGGGCTTTTGAATTCAGCTTTAAAGCTTTAGTAATTAACCTAAAAGGTAAAATTACTCAGCTTCGATGCTTACAAACTTACGGTTCTTAGGACCTTTAACCTCGAACTTCACTTTACCTTCAGTAAGAGCGAATAGAGTGTGGTCTTTACCGATACCTACGTTGTTACCAGCGTGGAACTTAGTACCACGTTGACGAACGATGATGTTACCTGCAAGAACAGATTCACCACCGAAACGCTTAACACCTAGACGTTTGCTTTCTGAATCGCGGCCGTTACGAGTAGAACCACCAGCTTTTTTGTGTGCCATTGTTAAACTCTCCTAATAGATTAAGCGTTGATACCAGTGATCTTCACTTCAGTGAACCACTGACGGTGACCCTGTTGCTTACGAGAGTGCTTACGACGACGGAACTTAACGATTTTAACTTTATCGCCACGACCGTGTTGTACAACTTCAGCAACAACTTTGCCGCCCTCTACAAGAGGAGCACCAACTTTGATGTCTTCGCCGTTAGCAACAAGAAGAACTTTATCAAATTCTACAGTTGCACCAGTTTCAACGTCTAATTTCTCTAAACGAAGAGTTTGACCTTCGCTTACACGGTGTTGTTTACCACCAGATTGGAAAACAGCGTACATATTTTACTCCGCTTTTTCCGCACAGCCTTTTCATGAGGGTGTGCGCTAAACTAATCATCAATAGGGCGCAGATTCTACAGAAGAGATGCCCCTATGACAAGCCATATTTTGAAAAAATTGGCGAAAAGCTAATCGCCAAAGAAAAGTGCGGCAATCATGCCCTTTAGTAATGTATTAATCAACGTTTTTTAGTGTATTATTCGACAATTATATAAATCGAATAAGCCTTGCAGGGTCTAACTTCAGCCGGATATACGATGGATTTTAAAACTATCCAAGCGCTTACTGCCGATGACATGGCAAAAGTGAATGAAACAATTCAAGCCCAACTAAATTCTGATGTCTCTTTAATCAACCAACTCGGTTTCTATATCGTAAGTGGTGGAGGCAAACGCTTGAGACCACTTCTGGCGATATTGTCAGCACGTGCTCTTGGTTACCAAGGTAACGGCCATACTATGGCGGCGGCATTTATCGAGTTCATCCATACAGCAACTCTGCTGCACGATGATGTAGTTGATGAGTCAGACATGCGTCGTGGTAAAGCGACGGCGAACGCTGCATTTGGTAATGCGGCGAGCGTATTAGTTGGGGACTTTATTTACACTCGCTCATTCCAAATGATGACTGAGCTAGGATCAATGAAGATCCTTAAACTAATGAGTGATGCAGTAAATGTGATCGCAGAAGGTGAAGTTCAGCAGTTAATGAACTGCAATGATCCTGACACCACTGAAGAAAGCTACATGCAGGTCATCTACTCGAAAACGGCTCGTCTGTTTGAGTCGGCAACGCAAATTGGTGCGATCTTAAATGACGCTCCAGAAAACGTAGAAGTTGCGCTGCAAAACTACGGCAAATATCTGGGTACCGCATTCCAACTTATCGATGACGTTATGGACTATACGTCTGACGGTGAAGACATGGGTAAGAATGTTGGCGACGACCTAGCAGAAGGCAAACCAACGCTCCCTCTTTTGCATGCGATGCGTAATACAACGCCAGAGAACACAGCGATGATTCGTGAAGCAATCGAGAAAGCCAACGGCATGGATCGATTAGAAGACATCTTAGCAGTCATGCAAGAAGCTGGTTCTCTTGAGTACACGACACACAAAGCACTAGAAGAAGCTGATAAAGCGATTGCTGAACTGTCTGTTCTGCCTGAATCCGATTATAAGCAAGCATTGGTTACTCTCGCTCACATGGCCGTGAAGCGAACTAGCTAAGGCTGAATAGAAAGATCCTAAAGTAAAAAGGAAGAGCTGAGCTCTTCCTTTTTTTGTCTGTGGTTTGTTGGATGGGTGTTAAACCTAATAGTACTGATCACAATTACCATGTAGTTGAGGGTTGTCTTCGATCTCGTCAAAGCTTACCGCCAATTGCTCTTCCGAGCCCTGCTTAGCCAACAATACCGTTTCTGCTTCTTGGTCAACCACTAAGATGGTTCCCACCCCTTGCTGACACTCTACAACCATACCTTTACGGATTCGACTCGCTTCCATCATCTTCTCCTTCACAAAATGGCTTGATACTGACTCTGTTACGCGCTTTGGGATGAAAGGATCAAAAAAGCCGATCGTACGATCGGCTTTCGTCTTTTATATGGCTTCTACAGAGCAAGAAGCTTACTTGGCAAACTCAACACCAATGTTAATGTCGCCATTTAGCGTTTCTAACATACCGTCAAGCGCCGACTTTTCGTAGTCGCTCAATGCGCCGTAGCTTAGTACTTCTTCTACGCCGTCTTTACCTAGCTTCACAGGTTGTGCGAAGTATGGTGCATGCTCGCTGTCGCCTTCAACGTACGCACACTCAACCACGCCTTCTTCACCTTGAAGAGCGCGAACTAGCGCTAGACCAAAGCGACACGCCGCCTGACCCATAGATAGAGTTGCGCTACCGCCACCCGCTTTCGCTTCTACAACTTCTGTACCTGCGTTCTGGATACGCTTCGTTAGCGCTTCCACTTCTTCAGCAGTAAACTCAACGCCTTCAACTTGAGAAAGTAGAGGAAGAATGGTTACGCCAGAGTGGCCACCGATCACAGGAACGCGAACGTCACCTGGATCTTTGTCTTTCAGCTCTGCGACGAATGTTTCTGAACGGATAACGTCTAGTGTTGTTACACCGAACAGTTTGCGTTTGTCGTAAACGCCCGCTTTTTTCAGAACTTCAGCAGCGATTGGCACTGTCGTGTTAACTGGGTTAGTGATGATACCTACACATGCTGTAGGGCACACAACGGCGATCTTTTCTGCTAGCGATTTAACGATACCAGCATTTACATTGAACAGATCTGCACGATCCATACCAGGCTTACGAGCTACACCAGCAGAGATCAGTACTACGTCTGCACCTTCAAGTGCAGGCGTTGGATCTTCACCAGCGTAACCTTTGATAGAAACCGGAGTTGGGATATGGCTAAGATCAGCAGCCACACCAGGAGTTACTGGAGCAATATCGTATAGGGCTAAATCAGAACCTGCAGGAAGGCGGTTCTTAAGTAGAAGGGCCAGGGCTTGACCGATGCCACCTGCGGCACCAATAACGGCTACTTTCATGTAGTTCTCCTTGAGAGTATTTCTCTTATAAACGTATTCGTCGGGTATTTTGTAACCAGCTGAAACAAAGCTATCGGAATCACAACTTGATTACAATCAATTAACGTCAGCTTTGCGACCTCGCGCAACTCAGTGTTACCGTGCTACAAACAGAGCGCTGATTATTCGGTTATTCTGTTGAAATGACAAGAAATTCAGTGCAATAAATAGGTCAGTATTTTTACACATAAAGAACCCTGTCCTGTATAGGGTTTACAGTGATGGAATTAACATATTACCGTGACTTTTTGGCACTGCATGAATATATATGCGAGAATATGCAAAATTTCTGACCCTTGAATAAGAGAATCATAACGACTATGCGCAATTCAGAAAAACAAGATAACTTAGTTCGCGCTTTTAAAGCCTTATTAAAAGAAGAGAGCTTCGGTTCACAGGGCGAGATCGTAGATGCACTAAAACAACAAGGTTTTGAAAGCATCAACCAATCTAAAGTCTCCCGTATGCTGACAAAGTTTGGTGCGGTTCGTACACGTAATGCAAAAATGGAGATGGTTTACTGTCTACCAGCAGAATTAGGTGTACCTACAGTAAGTAGCTCTCTACGTGAGTTGGTCTTAGATATCGACCACAACGCAGCATTAGTAGTCATCCACACTGGCCCTGGTGCAGCTCAATTGATTGCCCGCCTACTGGATTCTTTGGGTAAATCTGAGGGTATTCTTGGCGTAGTAGCAGGCGATGACACCATCTTCATTACCCCAACAATGCCAGTTTCTACAGAACAATTGTTCAAGTCAGTGTGTGAACTTTTCGAATACACAGGCTAAGTAACTGTTTGTGGGCTATGAAATTCGTTGAGTTTTGTAGCCCATGAAAAATGTAAAATTTTTGATTTCTCAGATTATTTTTCACCCACCACTTTTGTGATTAACATCACGCTATTGATTTTTTTAATACTCCTATCAAAACCGAGCATAAGTATTTGTTCTGGAAAGAATTAAATATCAAATTCATCTCCGGCACTTGTCGCATGATTTAGACTTATTCGCTATAAGTTTTAACAATCGGATAATTTTCTGCCAATTTTTTGTTATGATTCGCTCGCTTTTTCAAACGATTGGATTGGAAAAGATGCCGTTTCCGAATAGGAAACTCCTGAAATAATTTAAGGTTATTTCCGGGTTAATAATGAATATAAGGAAGGAAATTCATGGCATTTAACAAACTTCTAAAAGTAGGCGCTATCGCTGCAGCAGTTATGGGCGCAGGCGCAGTTAACGCTCAAGAGTTTATTACTATCGGTACTGGCTCTGTTACAGGTGTTTACTACCCTACTGGTGGTGCTATTTGTAAATTGGTAAACAAAGGTCGTAAAGATCACAACATTCGTTGTTCAGTAGAATCGACTGGCGGCTCAATTTATAACGTCAACACTATCCGTGCTGGCGAGCTAGACTTTGGTATCGTGCAATCGGATTGGCAATACCATGGCTATAACGGTACGAGCAAGTTTGCTGAACAAGGCCCGTACAAAAAGCTACGTGCAATGTTCTCTCTTCATACAGAACCTTTTAACATCATCGCACGTGCAGATTCTGGTATCGAAAACGTTCAAGACCTTAAAGGTAAACGTGTCAACATCGGTAACCCAGGCTCTGGTGACCGCGCGACAATGGGTGTAGTGATGGATGCAATGGGCTGGACAAACGACAGCTTCAAACTGGCATCTGAGCTAAAAGGCTCTGAGCGTTCACAAGCACTATGTGACAACAAGATCGACGCATTCATCTACATGGTTGGTCACCCGAACGGTTCAATCAAAGAAGCAACAACCTCTTGTGATGCGAAACTTGTCCCAGCGACAGGCGCTGAAATCGAAAAGATCGTTGCTAACAACCCTTACTACGCATTCAGCACAGTACCTGCTGGCATGTACCGTGGTACAGATAAAGACGTAAACAGCTTCGGTGTTGCGGCGACAATGGTAACGACCTCTGATGTTTCAGATGACGTTGCTTACAATGTTGCAAAAGCAGTATTCGAAAACTTCGATACATTCAAACGCCTACACCCTGCATTTGCAAACCTGAAGAAAGAAGACATGGTGAAAGCTGGTCTTTCTATCCCTCTTCACCCAGGTGCGGAAAAATACTACAAAGAAGTAGGCCTGCTTAAGTAAGCAACTACTGACTTCAAGCTCGGGCAGAAAAGGATGGTTTTCTGCCTGATTAAGTATGCTGGTAACGATCGTTTGCCAGCATGCTTTGTTCAACTTGCATAATGCAATCTGCCGATTTCTTTCAGAAATCGCGCTCACACCTAAAAAAAGAAACCGCACATTTCCTTTACCCACAAATCAATGGGTTACAGATTTGTAGCGATTCACTCGAAAGCAAACTTCGCTCTATTCACTACACTGTTATAGCGAAGCGGGGTTCTCGATACACAATACAGACAGGACCATCAATAATAAGGAAAAAGTACATGGCGACGAACAACACTCCGTCACAAGATGTGCAAGAAATGGTGGCTCAGGCAGACACTGGTGCGCGTAGCCCAATGGGCTTGCAAGGTAGAATCTTATGGTTCGTACCACTGTGCTGGTCGCTATTTCAATTATGGTATGCCTCTCCGCTACCATTTATTTTTAATTTTGGCGTACTCAACGATACTGAAGCGCGAGCAATTCATTTAACTTTTGCCACTTTCCTCGCTTTCACTGCTTACCCAGCAATGAAGAACTCTCCGCGTGACCATATCCCATTAATCGACTGGGTAT
Organism: Vibrio campbellii CAIM 519 = NBRC 15631 = ATCC 25920; assembly: GCF_002163755.1. Classification (NCBI taxonomy): domain Bacteria; kingdom Pseudomonadati; phylum Pseudomonadota; class Gammaproteobacteria; order Vibrionales; family Vibrionaceae; genus Vibrio; species Vibrio campbellii. The sequence goes on along the minus strand of NZ_CP015863.1, from coordinate 422,464 downwards.
TGGCATTAGCGGGTAGCTTTGCTGCAGCTTACATTTATATTTTCTATACAGAACTGGCCGGGCGCTCTGGTGCACCGACAACCGTTGACATCGTAGTCTCAGTAACGGGTATGGCTCTATTGCTTGAAGCAACGCGTCGTGCACTGGGTCCACCGTTGATGGTCGTTGCTGCAGTATTTCTGACCTACACCTTTGCCGGTCCATATATGCCAGATGTTATTGCTCATAAAGGTGCAAGCTTAAACAAAGCAATGTCACACTTATGGCTAACCACAGAAGGCGTATTCGGTGTTGCACTTGGCGTATCGACTTCGTTTGTATTCTTGTTCGTACTTTTCGGTGCCATGCTAGAACGCGCGGGCGCAGGTGCTTACTTCATTAAAGTCGCCTTCTCACTGCTTGGTCACATGAAGGGCGGTCCTGCAAAAGCGGCTGTCGTTGCATCCGGCCTATCTGGTCTGGTTTCGGGCTCATCCATCGCAAACGTAGTAACCACAGGTACCTTTACGATTCCACTGATGAAGCGAGTAGGCTTCCCGGGTACAAAAGCTGGTGCGGTTGAAGTTGCTGCGTCGACGAATGGCCAGCTAACGCCGCCTATCATGGGCGCTGCGGCCTTCCTAATGGTTGAATATGTGGGTATCTCTTATGTTGAGGTAATCAAAGCAGCCCTACTTCCTGCACTTATTTCATACATTGCTCTGATTTACATCGTTCACCTTGAAGCATGTAAAGCAGGCATGACCGGCCTTCCTCGTCGCCACAACCCAACCATGCTACAAAGCCTATTGTCATTTACTGGCACTATCCTTGGCTTGTGCGTCATCAGCGCCTTGGTTTACTACGGTGTGGGTTGGACTAAAGACGTATTTGGCGATGCAGCAACAACCATTGTAACCGTCGCCCTATTAATTGCTTACGTCGGTCTGGTGAAGATTTCAGCAAACCACACCAAAGACGGCGCAATTGAAATTGATGCAGAACTCACAGAGGTTCCAGATCCAGGCCCAACGATTAAATCTGGTCTGCACTATCTGCTACCAATCGTTGTGCTGGTTTGGTGTTTGACTGTAGAACGCTTCTCACCGGGTCTGTCAGCATTCTGGGCAACCGTGTTCATGATCTTTATCTTGCTAACGCAGCGCCCACTGATTGCTTTGCTATCAAAACAAGGTGACTTGGTTGAGCAGACCAAAGACGGTTTTGTTGATCTCGCTGAGAGTTTGGTATCCGGTGCACGCAACATGATCGGTATCGGCGTGGCAACCGCTGCAGCAGGTACGGTAGTTGGTGTAGTAACACTAACCGGTATTGGTTTGGTTATGACAGACTTCGTCGAGTTCATCTCTGGCGGTAGCATCATCCTTATGTTGCTGTTTACGGCAGTAATCAGCTTGATCCTGGGTATGGGTCTGCCAACGACGGCAAACTATATCGTGGTATCAACGCTAATGGCACCGGTTATCGTAACTCTGGGTGCGGCTCATGGCCTGATCATCCCACTGATTGCGGTGCACTTATTTGTGTTCTATTTCGGTATCCTTGCAGATGATACACCTCCTGTAGGTTTAGCTGCCTTTGCCGCTGCCGCAATTGCTAAGTCAGATCCAATTCGTACAGGTATTCAAGGCTTTACCTACGATATTCGAACCGCAATTCTGCCATTCATGTTCGTCTTCAACACTCAACTCTTGTTGATGGGCATTGATTCATGGTGGCACCTAGCGTTAACCGTGATCTCTTCCATTATTGCGATGTTGATCTTCTCCGCGGCAACACAAGGTTGGTGGTTCACACGTAACAAGTGGTGGGAAACGATCCTACTATTAGTATTAACCTTCTCGTTCTTCCGTCCTGGTTTTTGGTGGGACATGCTCTACCCAGCGAAAGTTCTTTCTCCTGGTGTTGAGATAGCTCAAATCACAGAAGGGTTAAATGTAGGAGAATCCATAGAGTTACGTGTCGCTGGAGAAAACCTTGAAGGTGACTACGTTGAAAAAACGGTACGTCTTCCGTTCGAAGATAAAGCGGCAACCGCTGAAGAACGACTTTCTTCAATGGGCCTAATGCTGACCGAGAACGACGGCAAAATGATCGTAGACATGGTTGAATTTGGCAGCCCGGCAGAATCTTCAGGAATCGACTTCGATTGGGAGATCAAATGGGTAGTTCAAGATGCTGAACGACCAATGAAAGAATGGGTATTTGTGCCTTGTTTGATGATTTTGCTGGTACTTGCCCTGAACCAAAAACGTCGTGCTCGTAAGGAACAGCTGAGCGCATAACCGATTTGGCCCCGAGGATAAGGGGCCTTAATGAGAGACATTGAATGTACAAGCAAATTCTTGTTCCGGTTGATCTAAATGACCAAGGCTTTTCTGACCGTGCCGTTGAATTAGCGGTATGGCAGGCAAAGCAAGCCAACGCTGAAGTTCACTTGCTTACTGTCTTACCTGGTATTCATATGTCGATGGTCGCGACTTACTTCCCGAAAGACGCGGCGGCGAAAATGAAGCAAGATGTGAAGCAACAGCTCAAAGCCTTTGCAGACCAACATATCGATGATGAAGTCATTTACAAAGTCCACGTGGCAGAAGGCAAAGCGTATGCAACCATCCTTGATTACGCTGAACGCTTAGGTGCTGACCTTATCATTATGCCAAGCCACAAACGCTCAAAGATCAACAAAGTGATGCTGGGCTCTGTAGCAAGCAAAGTAGTTGAGAACTCACCAATCAACGTTATGGTAGTGAAGCCTCAAGGCTAATACGCTCATTCAAACTCCCAAAACCAAAAAAGGTTGATGCTTGCATCAACCTTTTATTTTTCTATCTCAGGGTAATCACCCTGCCGCTTTAACAAAAGCCTTCAATGCTTTACTGCTATGTTGAGCGTTAAGCTCACCAATCTCTCCTGCAGCTTCAACCTGACCACCAGCCACAAAAGCAAAATGACTAGCAATCGCTCTGGCGTCACTTAAGTGGTGCGTCACCATCAAAACGGTAATGCCACGCTCAGCAGCAAGTTGTTTAACCAGTGTCAGCATCTCTTCTCTCAATACTGGGTCTAACGCAGAAAAAGGTTCATCGAGTAACCACATTGGGTGCGGCTGAACAAAACAACGCGCAAGTGCCACACGCTGACGCTGACCACCAGAAAGATGTTCAGGTAAACGGTCCAGATACTCAGCAACCCCGACCTGCTTGGCCGCTTGCTCAACAAGCAGCTTTTGGTCTGCCGTGAGCTTTAGTCCCGGATGTAGGCCCAAACCGATGTTGTCTCTTACTGACAGGTGAGCAAACAGATTATGCTCTTGGAACAGCATTGAAAACGGACGCTGATGCGGCTCTTTACGCACGATAGACTCACTATCAACCAGAATATCGCCATGGTCTGGATTAATAAAACCAGCAACTAATGCCAATAGGGTTGATTTGCCCGCCCCACTCGGCCCCATCAGTGAAACGATTTGTCCACGCTGAATAGCTAACTCAAAACGAAACAGTTCACGTTGATAGGTGTACTGCACATCATCCAACACTAACATTACGCTCTCTCCTTCGTTTTCAACACTTTCTCAATCAAAGCAAAACAGCCGACGCTGAGTAACAGCAAAGTAACCGATACCACGGCAGCGGCATCCATCTGGTAACTTCCCAACAATTGGAATAGGTACAACGGCAAGGTTCTAAACTCTTGCCCACCGAACAAGGCAATCGCACTTAAGTCGCCAATTGCAAACATAAAGCTGATAGCAAAAGCATGGGCAAACGGCTTGCGCAGCGCTTGCCATTCCACGACTTTAAATCGTTGCCAACCACGCATGCCTAAGCTGGCACACACGTACTGATACTGCTGCTCGATGTGCAACATAGGTTGAGATAAAGTCTTAATGACATATGGCAATGCCATCAAGCCATTAACTAAGATGACAACAAAAAACGCCAAGCTGAATACATCGGTAAACGATCGCAGTAATAGGAACAATCCGGTGCTAATCACCAATCCCGGCGTTACTAAGATAATGGTTCCGATAAGCTCAATTTGATCGGCGCGAGTATTTTTATACTGCAATCGCCAACGTCGACTGGTCAGCAAAATCGACACACCAGCAGCAACAGCAAGAGAGCTCGCCAGTATCGCAACTTTGAGAGAATTGAACAGTGCGGACCAAAAGCGCTCATCGGTCAGTACCGACCAAACTTGCTGGTTGATGCCACTGAACACCACCATCATAAGTGGTGGTATTACTAGTAAAAAGGCACCTATGATCCAAAAACTATCCCAAGCTTTTGACCACCAATGATCCTTCGTTAAATATTGCTGTACCGATGTACTGCCAGCGCTAACTGAAACTGGCTTCGTCAACTTCTGCACGCCAATCGCTAACAAGCCACATAGTAGCATTTGCCACAGTGCCAAAAGCGCCCCAGCCTGCAGATCAAAATCGAACTTAATCGCCTGATAAATGGCAAGTTCAATGGTGGTCGATTTCGGTCCGCCGCCTAACGCCATCACGGTGGCGAAACTGGTAAAGCAAAGCATAAACACCAAGCCGCTTACGTGTGGCAGTTGTTGTCTTAAGCGAGGCAATTCCACCCAGCGGAATTTGTCCCAATGGCTCATTCCAAGGTGCGCACACAGTTTATGTTGCTCTGCGGGGATCGACTCTAATGCCTGCAAAAGTAGCCGCGCTGCATAAGGCATATTAAAGAACACATGCGCAAGTAAAATACCGTTCAGGCCATAGATGGAAAACGGCAGCTCCGAATCGATGCTTTTCAGCCATTGTGCTAATAAGCCGCTGTTACCGTAAATCGCCAATAAGCCAAATACACCAACTAACACCGGCAGAACTAAGGTAGACGCAAACAACTTTAGTAGTAGAGACTTCCCAAAGAACTCACGTCGAGAAAGTGCGTGAGCAACAGGAATAGCAAAGCCAACACTCAATAGTGTAGAAAGGAAAGCTTGGTAGAAACTGAACTTGGTGACGTGTTGATAGTATGGGTCTCCCCACATCATAGACACATCAAGTGAAGGCGCTTGAACAATCAAAGCACCGAGGGCAGAAACAACAAAGGTCGCAATAATCATCGCGACCCCTAACCCGATTTTCGGAACAGAATTCAAAAGTAGAACCTATATTAGAACGTCAATGCGCTTTGCCACTCGCGAATCCAAGTCTTGCGCATTTTCGCTACTTCATCTGCACTAAAGCTAAGTGGCTTGCTTGGTACGCTTAAGGTTTCAAAGCCTTTTGGTAATTCAACGTCAGTCACTGGGTACATCCAGTTACCTGTTGGCATCGCAGATTGGAACTCATCACTCAAGATGAAATTCATAAACTCATCCGCAAGTTCCGCATTCTTTGAACCTTTGACCTTAGCCGCCACTTCCACTTGCATGTAGTGGCCTTCGGTAAAGTCTGCGCTGGCGTATTTCGCATCACCTTCTGCAATCAAATGGTACGCTGGAGAAGTCGTGTAAGACAGCACGAGGTCGGACTCACCGTTCAAGAACATCGAGTAAGCTTCTGACCAACCTTTGGTAACCGTAACTGTTTTCGTTGCCAGTTGCTTCCACGCTTGAGTCGCATCATCGCCGTAGATGGACTTCATCCACAGCATCAAACCTTGACCCGGCGTCGAAGTACGAGGGTCTTGGTAAATCACTTTCAGATCATCACGCTCTTCCACTAGCTCTTTCATGCTTTTTGGAGGATTCGCCAACTTATCCTTGTTGTATACAAACGCAAAGTAGCCGTAATCGTACGGTACGAAGGTCTTATCATCCCAACCATTAGGCAAGGTCGTCTTCGATGTATCAACATTGTGCTCAGCCAGAAGTCCAGTCTTTTTCGCTTCCGCCATCAGGTTGTTATCCAAACCTAACACGATATCCGCTTTGCTATTGTTTCCTTCCAAGCGAAGGCGGTTAAGGATTGAAACACCGTCATCCAGAGCAACGAAATTAACGTCGCAACCGCATTTGGCTTCGAACGCTTTTTCAACTTTAGGACCAGGTCCCCAATCGGCAGCGAAAGAGTCGTAAGTGTAGACAGTTAGGGTGTTTTCAGCGGCAAACGCTGAAGTAGAAGTGATGGCTGCAAGGGCAATCAGACTAAGAGTGGTTTTCACTGCTCGCTCTCCATTTGCATTAGTAAACATGAGTTGAGCGGCACAGGGTTGAGGCGGTATCTAGGACTTCCAATATCCAGACTCAATTCCTACGCCAGCATTATCTGGTTCAGGTAATACGGGTCCCTGTTTGCTCAACAACGTTAAGCGATTAGGTCTCAGCGCCCAATGGTATTGATAAGCTCAATGCCAAGTGGGTTTGCTCCCCGATGAGTTGGATGGATTGTAAAGGTCTTTTATTAATTACACAATCAACGTTGGTCATAACCCCAACGTGGCACTAAACCTTGCTCAATGCCAAGGTGATCCAGAATTCTCGCCACCATAAAATCAACCAAGTCTTCAATGCTCTTAGGCTGATGATAGAAGCCCGGCGCTGCAGGCATAATGGTGACACCCATTTGCGAAAGCTTGTGCATGTTTTCAAGATGCAACGTCGAGAATGGCGTTTCACGCACTACAAGCAGCAACTGTCCGCGCTCTTTCATTACCACATCAGCAGCACGCTCAATCAAGTTATCCGACATGCCGTGTGCAATGGCCGCAACACTACCTGCAGAACATGGACAAACCACCATTTGCTTAGGCGCCGCAGAGCCAGAAGCCACCGGCGAAAACCAGTCGTCTTTGCCACAAACTGTGATGTTATCTGGATTGCAATTAAGGTGCTCAACCAGCGCTTTTTGCGCCGCTTCAGGGCCACTTGGGAGTTTCAGGTCATGTTCGGTCGCCATTACCACGCGCGCAGCCGAAGAGATCAACACGTAGACGTGGTAATCCGCTGCCACTAAACATTCAAGAAGACGAAGTCCATACGGGGCACCAGAGGCGCCCGTTAATGCGAGTGTGATGGCTTTTTTAGGGGTTACTTTTTGCTGCATAGATGTCATTAAGCTTTTTGTTTCAGTTGTTCCAGAAGCTTGCCGTGAATACCACCAAAGCCACCGTTACTCATCACGAGGATTTGGTCACCTGGCTGCGCTTGCTCTACGATTTTTGCGACGAAGCTGTCCATCTCTGCACCAACAAACACAGGCTGTTTACACTGGTCTGCAATATCCTGTACCGACCAATCAATGTTATCCGGTTGGAAGAGGAACACTTCATCGGCACTGTGCAATGAAGCCGCTAAAGTATTCTTGTGCACACCACGTTTCATGGTCGCAGAGCGTGGCTCTAAAACGGCAAGGATACGTTTTTCGCCAACTTTGTTACGTAAACCACCTAGCGTCAGTTCAATCGCCGTTGGGTGATGAGCAAAATCATCATAAACCGTCACGCCCTGCTCTTCGCCTTGTAACTCTAAGCGACGTTTGGTATTGATAAAACGACCAAGAGCCTGACAAGCCAGTTCTGGTGCAACACCAACATGACGCGCAGCAGCGATAGCCATCAAAGCGTTATCCACGTTGTGATCACCAACAAGGTCCCAATCAACAATGCCCACTTTCTCACCTTGCAGTGACACTTCAAATTTTGAGCCATCAACAACCAGTTTGTGTGCTTGCCAATCACCATCGACACCCGAGAACTGCTTTTCAGTCCAACATCCGCGCTCAATCACGTCTTGTAGCGAATGGTCTTGCTTCGGCGAAAGGATCAAACCGTTACCTGGAACAGTGCGAACTAAGTGGTGGAATTGACGCTTGATCGCTTCGAGATCGTCAAAGATGTCTGCATGATCGAACTCAAGGTTATTCATGATCAGCGTGCGTGGGTGGTAGTGAACAAACTTAGATCGTTTATCGAAAAAAGCACTGTCGTATTCGTCTGCTTCAACGACGAAAAACATACTTTCACCCAAGCGTGCTGACACACCGAAGTTACCCAACACACCACCAACTAGGAAGCCCGGTTGGTAACCACAGTCTTCTAAAATCCAAGCTAGCATACTTGAAGTTGTCGTTTTGCCGTGGGTACCTGATACCGCTAGAACCCAGCGATCGTGCAATAAGAACTCTTGTAACCATTGTGGACCAGAGGTGTAACGCATATTGGTATTCAGCACATGCTCAACACATGGGTTACCACGGCTCATCGCGTTACCAATCACCACGAGGTCGGGTTGTGGGTTAAGCTGAGAAGGGTCAAAGCCTTCAATAATTTCAATACCTTGAGACTCCAACAGGGTGCTCATTGGTGGATAAACGTTGGCATCCGAACCCGTCACTTTATGACCTAGCTGACGCGCTAAAATTGCGGCACCGCCCATAAACGTGCCGCAGATACCCAAGATATGAATGTGCATAAACTTAACCTTGTAATGCGTTCTTTAATCCTTTCATTATCGTGATAACCACCAGAAAAGCGAGTGCCTTTCGCTGTGTTCTTGCAGTCTCTTTCACAAATCTGACAAGGCTTGGGGCGGACTGACCAAGCATTAACCAAGCGGTTCACGTCTTATGCAATAAGACAAATAAATTGAGATCTCAGTCGGTTACTTCATTACCATTAATAAGATCTGCGACTTAAACTTACACCTAGCGCAATCGTTTAACATCCATAAAGAGATGCCCCCGTTGCGCGACACCCCCAACGAAATGAAAAATGTAAGGATAAACCATGTCAGGACTGCGCACCCTAGGCGAATTCATTGTTGAGAAACAAGCGGATTTCCCCCACGCTAGCGGTGATCTTTCATCTCTATTAGCTTCTATTCGTTTAGCTGCAAAAATCGTAAACCGCGAAATCAATGCGGCAGGTCTTGGTGATATCACTGGCGCTGTAGGTACAGAGAACGTACAAGGCGAAGATCAGCAAAAGCTTGATTTATACGCGAACGACAAGTTCAAAGCAGCGCTCGAAGCACGCGACCAAGTGTGTGGTGTAGCCAGTGAAGAAGAGGATGAAGCGGTTGCGTTCAATAAAGAACTTAACCAAAACGCAAAATACGTTGTACTAATGGACCCACTCGATGGCTCATCAAACATCGATGTGAACGTATCAGTCGGTACGATTTTCTCTATTTACCGTCGAGTTTCTCCGATTGGTACCCCACCAACAGAAGAAGACTTCCTACAACCAGGTCACAAACAAGTGGCAGCGGGCTACGTGATTTACGGCTCATCCACCATGCTGGTTTACACCACAGGTAATGGTGTAAACGGCTTCACCTACGACCCATCGATTGGCAGCTTCTGTCTATCTCATGAAAATATGATGATCCCAGAAGATGGTAAAATATACTCAATCAACGAAGGCAACTACATCCGCTTCCCGCAGGGCGTGAAGAAGTACATCAAGTACTGTCAGGAGAATGTGCCTGAAGATGGTCGCCCATACACTTCTCGCTACATTGGCTCATTGGTAGCTGACTTCCACCGTAACCTGCTAAAAGGCGGCATTTACTTGTACCCAAGTACGCAAAGCCACCCTCAAGGCAAGCTACGCTTGTTGTACGAGTGCAACCCGATGGCATTCTTAATTGAGCAAGCTGGCGGTTTGGCGTCTGACGGTGTAAACCGCATTATGGATTTGAAACCTACCGAACTGCACCAGCGCGTGCCTTTCTTTGTTGGTTCAAAGAACATGGTCAACAAAGTCGAAGAGTTTCTTGAACTGAATCGCGAAGAAGACTAATTTCAGACCTTTGTCCAACGCGGCGGGTGTTTACCTGCCGCGTTTTTGTCGTTAAAGTGAACTTCGTAAATGTTAGCCAGATTAAGCCTCTCCAAGCTTAATCCTCAATGAAAAGGAATATTCAAATGAGCTTAAATAACGTACCAGCAGGTAAATCACTGCCTGAAGATATCTACGTCGTCATCGAAATCCCTGCCAACGCGGATCCAATCAAATACGAAGTAGATAAAGACACTGGTGCTGTGTTTGTTGACCGTTTCATGTCTGCACCTATGTTCTACCCATGTAACTATGGCTATGTGAACGATACTCTTTCTCTAGATGGTGACCCAGTGGACGTATTGGTTCCAACCCCTTACCCATTGATGCCAGGCTCTGTGATTCGCTGTCGTCCAGTCGGCGTACTGAAAATGACGGACGAATCGGGTGAAGATGCAAAAGTGTTTGCTGTACCGCACTCAAAAATCTCAAAAGAGTACGAAGACATTCAAGATGTCGATGACATCCCTGAATTGTTGAAAGCACAGATCACACAATTCTTCGAACGCTACAAAGAGCTTGAAGCGGGCAAATGGGTCAAGGTCGATGGCTGGGATGACGTTGCTGCAGCAAAAGCGGAAATCCTAGAGTCTTACGAGCGTGCTCAAAACAAATAATCGTAAGTTACAAATAACAAAAGAGCTGCCAATTGGCAGCTCTTTTTCGTTTTCGTAACTTTATTTAATCGCCACCCGGTTTAATAGCCACCCGCCGTCGACAATCTGCCTGATTCATAATCGTTGTGGAAAAATGGGTCTAAATCATCGCAGATGCCATAGTAAGGAGCACCTTGTACGCCGAGAATATAAGCGCTTTGCTGACAATACTCTTCCTTACCCTCCTGGTAGCCAGTTTGGTAGGCCATGATGAGTTCAGGAGTGGCACGGTTAGTGTCATCTAACTTGGCAATACGGTCTTCGGACAACTCAAGCGAACCCTTTAGTGCTGTTTGTTTGCCGAAAGCTTGCCAGTCTGTCGCGTTAACAGAGCTGGGTAGTGTGGTTTGCGCACAAGCGTTGAGAAATAGAAGCATAGCGCCGATGATGATGGATCTCATAAGTTCTCCTTAGGCCTGAAATAAAAGGCCGTCGGAAACACACCTATATCCCGTTATCGAGTACCCATTCGACAGCCATAAACTTTCACTACTCATGCTTACGCGTACTCGCGAAGTATAGTTCACACCCTTTGGCACCAATCGCCAGAAGCAATCTCTTCTGTGAGTTGCTCAGTATCTTGGTATAAGTAGATCCAAGCTTGGCCAAATGGTGTCGCAATACTCTCTCTGCGGTACTCCACCGGCACATCTTCAAGCTTATCTAACTCGCTGAGTGTATCGTTATCAATTAAATACACTTCGCCTTGTATCGCTTTTTGCCCAGTCGACAACGCGGGATAACGACCTAAATCGTACAAAGCAAATTGGGCATCAGTCTCATGATGCCCGAGAAACTCAGCGGTTTTCAAAAAGTGATGATTGCACTCTCCTTTGCGTAAGGTGCCATACACAAATACCAAATGCTGCATAACCACTCCTTAGTTATGTTTTAAAAGCTAAGCTTAGTTGAATTCAAACTGGTAGAGCAGATCAACCGCACTATCGACGCCCGATACCGCCTCTAGGTACAGGTCTTTCATCAAACGATAACGAACAGTAAATTCCCCCAAGGAGTTAAAAATACCTACACCATACTTCACTTGCAGACCTGGTAAGATATAACCACTTACCGTGACCTGAGAGTCATCACCCGATCCAGCCGTGTCCAATTGCAGGTCTTGTATTCCAAAGGCTTCACCGATCTCACCCACGACCTTACCGCTCTTAGCCAAACTCAGACCAATCAACGTCGTCGTCATTGCGTTGCCACCTGACTCCGCATCAATATCTTGACCGCGCAACAGATAAGACAGAGCATTCGCTTGTGGCATTGCCGGGGTCGAGAAAATTTCTAAGGTCGGGTCACTTGCCGGGCCTGTAACTCGAACACCGGCTGTCACATCATCTTGAGTGTTATCCGGGTTACGAATCGCTTTGATGGATAAGTAAGGTTGATCTGCTGGGCCATTCATCATGATCTTCCCTTCTTCTATCACTAAATCTTGGCCGAAAGAACGATAAGAACCATCAATGATATTCACTTCACCAACGATAAATGGTCCTTTGTCTTTTTGGGTAACATTAAGCTTACCTTGTAGATTTCCGTTGAACCCAAAAGCTGAGAGTTCAAAGTCGTCACCAATATCGATATCAACATCTGTGACAACCTTGAAAGGTAATTTTGTTGTGTTGTTGAGAGGACGAACATTAGCACTCAAAATAACGGTATCAGAAGACACTTTTACCGCAGTTGGAGGTAACTCATCGATCAATACTCGCCCCCAAGGTAAATCGATTTTACCGTCAATTTTAGCCATATTTGGCTGAATTCTTATCGTCATATCAGGCTTTACAATCGCTTTACCCATCGGAGATAAGTCTACTTTTAACTCTTCAGCAAAAACATGAGCACTTGAGTTCCAATTATATAGGTCCTGCCAATCAGCCGCACCATCAACGGATAGTTTTCCATCTGGGGTCAAAATATTGGCATTTAACTCAGCTTGATGTCCCTTAAACTCCAATGCCACCCGACCTGAATTAATGTCAATCGGTGTAATATCACCTTGAACCTTAAGCTTATCGATCAAAAGCTGACCATTCACTTTCGGATGCATCACGTCACCAGAAAGAGCCAGATCTGTATTCATGTTGGCTTTGAATAGGCTGTACTCACCGAGCAGTGGCGCTAAGAAGTCTAAATGGAACGTCGAAAGCGACACTTTACCGTCAATAGTTGGGCTCTCTGACGAGACATCATTTAACGACACCTTACCGGATAAATCGCCGTTGTCTGTAACATCAAATAACCACTCAGCATTCAGTTTATCTTGGGCTAACTTAGCTTTCAGGCTGACACTGTCCCAGCCGACCTTAATTGGCTGTTCTAGCGCTTGCTCAACCTGACCTTTTGGCATATCCACATTCACCGTCACTTCCGGTTTCATGTCTGGTGACCATTTTGCGTCAGCATTCGCGTTCACCGAGCCTTGAAGCTTGGTCTCTGCTGGTAAGAACTGTTTAATTTGGTCAAAGTCAAAGTTAGTGATAGCTAACTTTGCTTCACCGCTCTTACCAACACTGATGTCTTCCGTTAGACACACTTTTGAGTTTGCTTGCAACCAACAATGTGCCTGTACATTTGCAATCTGCTTATCGATGTTAACCTTAACTGCCGTCGATTTTTGTAGCGCCCAAGGGCCTTGGGGGGTACTTAGCGTTAAGCGACGCAATGCTCCATCCCAGATCATTTCTGGCTTTTGCTTGAAGGTACCTTCGATCTCTAAACTACTTGAAACAACGTCTGAAACCACATCCAACGTGAGTTGGTGCAGCTTCTCATCGCCTGTCACTTCAAGGTCCGCACTATCGATTTTGATGTCATCGTAAGTGATGTTTTTCGCAATTAAGCTGACATCGGCTTTTGGCGCAGGCAGTGGAGTCACATCGCCTTTCAGCGTAATGGTTTCTACCTTCGCTTGTTGTTGCCAATTCACTTGGTTAAGCGCGAGATCTAAGTTGATGTCTGGCTGTTTCAGACTACCGCGAAGTGCGATATTACCATTCATATTACCGCCAAGATCCGGTACACTTTTCGCGAAATCGGGGAAGTTAACCTCAACATCCATTAAGATTTGCTTGTCGATCTTACCTTTTGCTCTCAATGAGTTGGGGCCGTGGGAAAAAGCTAAACCTTGTGTGTTAAGCTGAATATCCTCGCCTTTACCCGTCTTGTCAGACGCCTTTAGCTGACCTTCAATATTTAGCGGGTAGCCACGCAGAATACCGTCGATGTCCAGTTTAGGCAGACTTACTTGCCAGCCACCTTGATCGGTTAGTGAACCTGAAGTCGATAGACTACCGCTGATATCACCTTCAGCTTCTGGCCATTGTAAACCTGGCTGAATGTTCTTAAGGTTTAGATCGGCTTGCCAGTTGATTGGCGCAGCCCAGTTGGCCATCACCTTACCCGCTAACTCACCGCCTAGCGTTTTGACAACAATGCTGTCTAAATCAATCTGTTCTAGGGTGCCTTTGCCGTTTAACGCCACATCCACAGCAGGAATATCTTTACCCGACGCCTTGGTATCTAACGCAACGGTGTAGCCCTCTAGTGAACCTTTGGCGACTAGGCTAGGAACAGAAACTTGATAATCGCTCTTACCAGTCAATGGCCATTGCGCAGCAACATCTTTCAGCTTGATATCAAATGGCAACTCAGGTTTAAGCGATTGAATTTGACCTTCAATCGTCGCTTTCACCAAATCAGACAGCGTCGCCTGCAATGATAAATCGCCAACCGAGCCAGACGCAGAAAGCGATAGTTTCTGCCCCTTTACGTCCGCTTGTTTAACCAGAGCGTCAATCTGCGCTTGAATTGGGTAATCGGCCGATAATGTCACTTGCGTACTTAGCTGGCCCTCGACTTCTGGCATATCAAGCTTTAGCGTTTTGACATCGACTTTATCACCACCAGCCGTTGCCTCTAGCCCTAAGTGGTGAACAATCACAGGTGTGTCACCCACTAATTTAAAGTCATGAATATCGAGACGTTTTGCTTCAACGGTCAGTGGAATCCATACCTCAGGTAGCACAATCCCTTCAGGCTTCGTTTCAGCCGTAGGTTTAGCTTCCTCTGCGGTTGGCGTTTTCGCCTCTTTAGGCTGGCTTTCAGTTGCCTTTGGTGTCGCTTTAGCTTGCTCGCTCTTGGCCTTTGGTTTCGAATCTGCTGCTTGTGATGGCTTCTCTTCTGCGGCTTCGTCACTTCGTGCAAGTGCCACATTAATCGCTTTCAATGCCGTTGGAGCAATCACCAAGCGGTCACCTTGCATCGACAATGCGGTAGAGAATTCTTGCCAATCAACCTTGTTACCTAAGATGTTCAGGTTAATATCGTTAAAGCTGACTTTATTGACGAAGATTGGCACTGGTGTGCTGATGGAGCGCAGCGGTGGTGTTTCTTCTTCCGGCTCATCACTTGCCGGTGGCAACTCTGGCATTTGGAAGTTAACACCCTGTAGCGCGAGCTCATCCACACACACTTTAGGGTCAAAGAAACAACGGAAGTTCATCGCTAAGGTTAAGCTTTCCACCTTAGCATCAACATGGAGAGACTCATCCACAAAGCTGACGTTATGCAGCGCAAAGCGTGGGAATAGTGAGCCTTGAATTTGCTCGACTTTAAGTTGCGGTAACGCTTTTTCTGCCCCCCAAAGTGCCAACTTTAGACCTGGGTGGGTAAATAGAATGGTGCCGACTAAAATCGCCAGCAACACAATAAGAGTCAGTAGGCCGATTGAGAACCATTTCGTCCACTTCAGTGTTATTCTCATCATAGCTCTGGCCCCAAAGAGAAGTGGATACGGAATTCTGGAGCTGGATTGGCGTCTAGGCCCCAAGCAAAGTCAAAGCTCACCGGGCCGACCGGTGATGCCCAGCGGACACCAACACCCGTACCCGATTTCCATTCAGGTTTTTTATTAAACGCGTCACCAATGTCATAAAATACCGCGCCCCACCAGTTGCCGTATACACGATATTGGTACTCTAAGGTACTGGTTACTATGTACTTTGCACCGGTCAGTGAATTACTTGAATCTGTTGGCGAGATCGATTCGTAGCCGTAACCACGAATGTTGTTGTCACCACCAGCGAAAAAACGCAGCGATGGCGAGAGTTTTTCAAATTCATCAGTGATGTTGGCGCCGCCTTCAAGACGGAATAGACCCCGGTGATTTTGCCCGATACCACGAATCCAAGATGTGCGACCTAGCAAACGAAGTACGCGAGTTTCAGACAGCAGCGCTGGGTCACCGTACTCAACCGTTACACTCTGTTTGTCGCCCCACATTGGCATGTTACCACCACGAGTCCGTGTACGGGAGAACGAAGCACCAGGTAAGACAAACTGCACACCATCTTCTTGCAAGCCTTGCGAAAAGTTTTCGTACAAGTGGCGTACATACAGTGTTTTATGCCAGCCGCCATCAGTAAGCCAGTGGCGCTCTACCGCAAGACTCGATTCCAAGCTTTCCGTATCTCGGTTATCGAGATGCTTCAAACCAAACTGAAGTTGATAGTATTCGTGCAATACGTCATCAAGAGGGATCTTATAGCCAGCGGTGATGGTCTGCTCAGGTTTAGACAGAGAAAGCGCGGTATCAAAGCTGTGGCCTCGCGCACTCACCCATGGTTTTTTCCATTTCAACGTACCGCGCACACCAGTATCAGTTGAGTAACCAATACCCGTTTCAATTTGGTTTTTCGCAGCAGGTGCAAGTGAGACTTTGATTGGTAGGTCTCGACCATCGTCTAACTTGGTGAGATCAGGCTCAACAAACACCGATGAAAACCAATCCGTATTCGAAAGGTTCTGGTTGTATTCACCCACTTCAGAGACTAAGTAAGGCTGACCCGTTTTGAATGGTCGCAATGAGTCAACGCGATCTTCCCAGATCTGGCTACCTAAAATTTCAACCGAACCAAAGTGATAACGGATCCCACTGTCATAATGCAGACGAACGTTAGCTTCATTGAGCTCTGGTACCACCTCTAGACGACTCAATTTAAAGTCACCATTAAAATAGCCACGCTGCAACGCTAAATTTCGAATACCTGATTTCAAACTATCGTAATCACCTTGATTGAGTACTTTACCTACTTTCAAAGGGGTTTCTTTGATTAACCTTACAAAAGCCTTGTCTTCCTTTGCTTCCCCCTCTAAAACAATATCCATTGTTTTGATCCGAACTGGCTCTCCGGGTGTAACATGAACAACCAGATCGTCATTTTTTTCAGAGAACAAACCATAGGCAATTTTAGGGTCATAAAAGCCCAGAGCATTCAAAGCCTCTGTAATGCTTTGTTCGACTCGAGAACGAAAACGCAAAGTGTTCGCATACTCTTTTTCGGGGATAGAAGACAGATAGGCGTCAACATTATCTTTTAACTCACCGTCTATCCCTTTAATATTTAGAGACATTTTGGCATGAGCGCTGTAAGAAAAGATAAGCGAGCTGGCGATTATTAACAAAGCTTTTTTTATCATGCTTTTTTAGCTAAAAGAGTTAAGTAAACATAAACAATAATAACGCCAATTAAAGGCTAAGTCTGTAATATTAATAGGTTTACCACGGTCTATGTCATGACAACATCATATTCAGACTGAATACAATCATTCGCAAAATTAAGACTCGTATTGAAGGACAAATACCATGCTCAACAAACAGATAATGATCAGTATAGAAGATGCGCTGCCAGGTAGAGAGGCATCAATGCAAATCGATGACACGCATTTTGTAAATCAGTCGAGTTTAACGGCACAGCCGCAAGCTCACCAACAACAGATTGTATTAGGAATGGGTTGCTTCTGGGGAGCAGAGCGATTGTTCTGGCAAATTGAGGGCGTGGTATCCACATCCGTCGGTTACGCAGGGGGTTACACACCAAACCCAACATACGAAGAAGTGTGCACAGGCAAGACAGGCCATACCGAAGTGGTCCGAGTGGTCTTTGATGAGCGCGTGATTTCTCTTGAGCAATTGCTCGCCACATTTTGGGAAAAGCACGATCCAACACAAGGGATGCGCCAAGGCAACGACTTAGGAACTCAGTACCGCTCTGCGATTTACACCTATTCACAAGAACAGCAAGACGCAGCCGAACGTTCAAAGGCCCAGTATCAGCAAGCTCTGCAAGAAGATCAACGCTCAGCCATCACGACAGAGATTGAACCTGCTGGTCCGTATTACTTCGCTGAAACTTACCACCAGCAATACCTAGCGAAAAACCCGAACGGCTACTGTGGTTTAGGTGGCACTGGGGTTTGCTTCCCACCAAGCCTTCAAGGTTAAGCCTAAACTAAAAAGAGCGACGAAAGTCGCTCTTTTACAATTCTTGTCATTACACTGGGAGAGATAAAATTGCTTGATTTACTTCTCTAAATACAGAGAGTTGTTGGGGGTTTTTGATATCAGGCAACAGCACTTTTCCGTTATCAAAACGGAACTGACCAACACCTGCAATTGAAAACTGGCCTTTGAATAAAGTCTTAACGAAACGCGCCACCTGACGTGGACGGTAAACAGCAAACTCACGTAGCATAACCACCTCAATATCCTTTTGAGAAAACACCGATTGCTCTTTCCATGGCAACCTTTATGCGCAATTTGCGACAGGGTTCATTCTATCAAATTCCGTTCTCAAAGCAACAAAATTAAAACACCATACGTTAAAGAATTGTTATAAACGGTTCTACATTTTTATTAACTGTAAGTATATACTTGGGAAGTCTCACACACCCATATGGAACATAACAATATGAAAACTAAGACTCTCCTCCCTTTTTTCCTTGCTCTTGCTCCGGGTCTAGCACTGGCTCACAACTTATCAGTTGGTGAAAGCGTGCCAGCGGCGAAAGTAGACGCCTACGGTGAAATCGTATTACAAGGTGAAGGCGTGGCTTATCAACCTTGGGCAACGCAACAAATGCTTGGTAAAGTTCGTGTCATTCATGCAATCGCAGGACGCAGTAGTTCAAAAGCAATGAACGCTCCACTAATGACAGCGCTCACTGAAGCGAAATTCCCGGAAGATGCTTACCAAACCACGACCATCATTAACCAAGATGATGCAGTTTGGGGAACGGGGTCGTTTGTCAAATCATCGGCGCAAGACAGCAAACAAGAATTTCCTTGGTCATCAATGGTCCTAGATGAAAATGGTGTAGTGGCAAGTAGCTGGGCTCTACAAGAAGAAAGCTCAGCCATCATTGTGCAAGACAAGCAAGGTAAAATTCTCTTCATCAAAGAAGGGGCTCTCAGCACGGATGAAATCAACCAAGTTCTTGGTCTAATCAAGCAAAATATATAATCTTAATTGCTCCTTGCCGTCTTTAGGTGAGGAGCAAACTCCCGAAAACTTGCTTCTAAGTTATTATTTCATCACAGATAATCCATCTCCATTTCATAAAAGAGTGAACTTTTCTGCCAAATGGGTGTTATATTATAACACTAGGTATCGTTTCGGGCTTTAAGATGCACTATCGCTGGCAAGCAATCTCACATCATTGGCGTCGCACTGTGGTCTTACTCAGTGTTGCGTTACTGATCGCTTGGAATTTTGCCACTATCGCTCATCAACTTGACCTAGTCCCGGAGCACCACAGCCACCATCATTGCCAAATGTTTGCTGGCTCACATCATGGTCTGGCTAAGGCTCAACCAGAGCTCCTCGCACCAACTTATCAACGCTCGACATACTCAGACGTGATCAAAAAACGTTTAAATGTCAGTGATGTGCGCTATACAGCACGCGCGCCGCCTATTTTTGCTTAAACTTAAGAAGCCTCCATACTAGAAATTAAACGAGTTGCTAACTACATGATTTAAATTAGCAATCTCAATAAAACATTTAAGCAAATTAGGAAAAGAAAATGCCTTCTAAACACGCTCTAGCTCTTGTTATCGGTCTATCTCTAGCAGCAACCGCAAACGCAGAAGAATATCGTCAACACGAAGCACACGTGCACGGCCACGTAGAATTCAATATTGCTCAAGATGGTAAAGACCTACTGATCGAAATCACTTCTCCAGGCGCGGACGTTGTTGGCTTTGAACACGCACCTGAAAACGCCGAACAAGAGAAGGCACTTGGCGATGCTGTTGCTGCTCTAAAAAACACCGACCAGTTGTTTGCTATCAACAAACAAGCGAAATGTGTGATTGAAGATGTTCACGTATCCCACACCCTAGGCCAAGATTCTCATGAAGGTCATGAACACCACGACCATGAGGGCCACGATCACGATAAACATGACCACGAAGGTCACGATCATGACAAACATGGCCATGACAAGCACAAAGACCATGATCACGACGAACATGCACATGATGATGACCACCACGATCACGAAGGTCATGAACATCACGACGAGCATGAGGGTCACGATCATGAACACGGCGGCCACGGTGAGTTCACAGCAGAATACCGCTACCACTGTGACTCTGTTGCTGATCTAAACAGCATCAATACCACTTGGTTCAAGCAATTCCCTGCAACAGAATCAATCAGTGCAAACCTATTCACTGACACCACTCAGTCTGCGACTAGCCTAAGCAAAGACAACGCAAAGATCGCAATTAAATAAATCACATGGCGTGTAAGTACTTACTTACACGCCATTGCTTTGGTAATTTATTATGACTGAAACCACGTCAAACGTTGTTGAGCTCTCTAATGCCCAGTTTGTCTGGCCCGGCTCTGAAAACGCGACCATTAACATCCCCCAGTTACACATTGCTCAAGGCGAGCATGTCTTTATCAAAGGCCCAAGCGGCTGCGGTAAATCGACTCTGCTTGCCCTGTTAACAGGCATCAATACGCTCACATCCGGTTCACTGTCTGTATTAGACACCGATATCGCGAGTTTGAGAGCGAGTCAAAGAGACAAGTTTCGCGCCGATCACATTGGCTATATCTTCCAACAATTCAATTTATTGCCTTATCTCAATGTGATAGAGAACGTTCTTATTCCATGCCAATTCAGTAAAATTCGCCGCGACCG
Organism: Vibrio campbellii CAIM 519 = NBRC 15631 = ATCC 25920; assembly: GCF_002163755.1. Lineage (NCBI taxonomy): Bacteria > Pseudomonadati > Pseudomonadota > Gammaproteobacteria > Vibrionales > Vibrionaceae > Vibrio > Vibrio campbellii. The sequence goes on along the minus strand of NZ_CP015863.1, from coordinate 402,045 downwards.
CGTTACTCCAAATGCTTCAACGACATCACTGGAAGAACAAGCGACGACGCTACTGGAGCGTTTGCGTTTACCTAAAGCCCTGCATGACAAACCGGTATCAGAGCTCAGTATTGGTCAGCAACAACGTGTCGCAGCAGCGCGTGCTTTGATTGGTCAGCCTGAACTGGTGATTGCCGATGAGCCCACATCGGCACTCGATCATGACAACCGCAAAGCATTCATTGAACTCTTGATGGAGCAAGCCAACCTTGCCAACGCGACGTTGGTCTTCGTCAGTCATGACCCGACGCTAGAATCCTTATTTGACCGAACACTTAATCTGCCTGAAATCAATCAAGCGCAAACCCTAGGAGCCGCATCATGAGTGCTGTTGTAAAGCTCGCTTGGAAAAGCCTGATGAACCGTAAAGCGACCGCTATTCTCACCATCATGACGGTTGCCATTTCTGTTGTTCTATTATTAGGCGTAGAGCGCATTCGAACCCAAGCCAAAGATAGCTTCGCTAATACTATTTCTGGAACTGACCTAATTGTCGGAGGTCGCTCAGGGCAAGTGAACCTGCTGCTGTACTCAGTATTCAGAATCGGCAATGCCACCAACAATATTGACTGGAAGAGCTACCAAGAGTTTGCGAACCATCGAGCCGTCGATTGGGCAATCCCAATCTCGTTGGGTGATTCACACAAAGGCTTTCGAGTGATGGGCACCAACCACAGCTATTTCGAACATTATAAGTACGGAAGTAAGCAACCACTCACCTTCTCAGAAGGTCTAGAATTCAAGGGCTTATTTGAAACCGTACTTGGCTCTGATGTTGCGAAACAACTCGGCTATAAAATTGGTAGCGAGATCATCATTGCCCATGGCATCAGTGATGTTGGCTTTAGTCGTCACGACAACTTGCCATTTAAAGTCGTCGGTATTCTGGCTCCGACAGGCACGCCAGTGGATAAAACCGTCCACGTTTCCCTAGAAGCAATTGAAGCAATTCACGTCGGTTGGGAAAGTGGCGCTCGCTTGGGCCCGACACCGAGTGCCGCAGACCTCAAAGCCAGAGATTTTCAACCAAAGCAGATCACTGCGATGCTGGTCGGGTTGAAATCACGCATCCAGACTTTTGCTCTGCAAAGACAAATCAACACTTATCCGAAAGAGCCACTTAGTGCCATCATGCCGGGCGTCGCTCTGCATGAATTATGGGGAATGATGTCGGTTGCAGAACAAGCACTGATGGCAGTCTCAGGCTTTGTAGTCGTGGCAGGTTTATTGGGTATGTTGAGTAGCTTGCTGACCAGCTTACAAGAACGCCGCCGTGAAATGGCCATCCTGCGCGCAATGGGGGCAAGACCTAAACACGTCTTCTCGCTACTGATCAGTGAAGCAAGTTTACTCACGTTTGCTGGCATCATTACCGGCGTTGCGGGCTTGTATTCCATTCTTGCCCTCTTGCAACCAATAATCCAACAAAGTTATGGTATACACCTAACCTTAACGGCACTGTCGCCGTATGAATGGATGTTGCTTGGCTTTGTACAGTGTGCAGGTATTGTGATTGGCTTCATCCCTGCATTCCGTGCTTACCGACAATCGCTCAGTGATGGAATGACAATTAGGATTTAGTAAAGATGTGGAAAAAGATACTCGCTAGCTGCTTGCTACTGATTTCGTTCACTGCGCCAGTATTGGCAAGTGATGAACCGTTGAAACTCGACTGGATTGATCTAGTCCCTGAGAATGAGCGCAAGATGTTCGACAGTGTCGGCATGCCTGCGACTGACCACACCGGTGGAGCAGCATTACAGTCAAAGATTGGTAATGTTCGTCCAGAACTGAACGGTAGCAAGGTAAAAATCCCTGGCTTTGTGATCCCATTAGAGGGTGACGCGAATACAGTGACGGAATTTTTGCTGGTGCCATATTTTGGCGCTTGTATCCACGTTCCACCGCCGCCACCAAACCAGATCATCTACGTGAAATTTCCGAAAGGAGCGCCAGTACAAGAGTTGTGGGATGTTATTTATGTCGTGGGGACATTAAAGACCGAGACCATAGAACATGAACTGGCAGAAACGGCCTACGTGATTGAAGGCTCATCAATTGAAGACTACGATGATATGTAGCTTGTTTGATAGCTAATAACTTGGTTGCTAATCAATAAATCTGTTGATTAGTAGAATAGATACACTAGGCGTCGCTTCGGCGCCTTTTTTATGCCTGCCAGATATATATTTCGTTATACGATATAGCGAGACAAATACGCGAGTATACCGACATACAAAACCAAAAGTAGCGCTATCGACAGGTGTTTTCTCAGTTTGCTTACGTCTGAATATCTCATCACCCCTCCAAAATAATGATAACAATTTTAACAACTCATTATCATTTTGAATAGCCCTATTCTGTCAAAATCCGGACATGCCTCTCTGGTCGAGAAAACAGGAAAGGTGTAAATTTAAGCAAGTGCTAATCGCCAGCCTTGGTAGGAAATAAAATGGCAGAACCAACAAAGCAACCTGTTGTTATTGAACACGAACCCACACAACAAAAACACACTCACCACGAAAAGAAGTCTGGCTACATCAAAGACAGTGCGAGCCGTGTTCAAAGCATTGCTCAAATCTACGGATTAGATGCTTTGTTGCACAACGATCCTCCAGCTAAAACTGCACTTGAACGCGCTCAGTTACGTGAACAACGCCGCCAAGAACAAAGACAAAAGAACTTAGAGCAAATCCTCAAACTGGCGCACAGCTCATGTCGAGATGAGACCGCTGGTGAGCCAGACCAAGACTGGTTGTATCGTTTTTTCGATATGGCGCAAGACATCCACAACAGCTCAATGCAAAAGCTCTGGGCGCAAGTCATGAAGCGCGAAGTGACCAACCCCGGCTCAACTTCGATGAAAGCACTTAAAGTGTTGAAAGACATGTCGCCGAGAGAAGCCCAAACTCTGCAACGTGCCGCGACGCTAGCGTGCAGTTTTGGTGGAGATAGCAGTCGCAAACTGCTGATTGGCTACAAAGCGCATGGCGGAATATTCAGTTTTGGCAAACGTGATACCACCAGCAATCTCAACATGGGCAGCTTCCAACTGCCTTATTCGAGCTTGTTAGTATTGATTGAATTGGGACTGCTGCACAGCACTGAATTAGAGTCAGGAGAGATTGGCATTGAAACGCCTTTGATGCTCACCTATCAAGGTAAAAACTTATCACTGCAGGTAAATACCAAAGGCGTGCGCCTGTTGTACTACCGCTTTACTCCGACAGGTAATGAGTTGTGTAAGCTGCTTGGTAACAAGCCTAATAATCAATACTATGACCAGATGCTAGCGCTTCTAAATCAGAGATTTAGCGTTCATAGCGAAGCCAAAACCACAGTAAACCACACCGTTTAGTACATAAAAAAGAGCTTTTGGTCACCTATGATCCAAAAGCTCTTTTAACTGCTCAGTGACTTTTTGGCCACCTATGATCCAAATGCTTTTTTATCGGATCACACCGCGTTGTCTAAGGTCGATTAAACACAACTCCACCAGCTCTTCGACACTCTTTTCGCCGGCTGGCAAATCAATTTCTGGGCTTGCTGGAGCTTGGTATTCAGAGTCAATACCGGTGAAATTCGGGATTTCTCCTGCGCGTGCTTTTTTGTACAAGCCTTTCGGATCGCGACCTTCACACACTTCTAAAGAAGCATTGACGAACACTTCAATAAACTCGCCCTCTGGCAACAGATCACGCACCAATTGACGCTCTGCACGGTGAGGAGAAATAAATGCCGACAGAACAATCAAACCCGCGTCTGCCATCAGTTTCGCCAGTTCACCAATACGACGAATGTTCTCGCGACGGTCTTGCTCAGAAAAGCCTAAGTCGCTACACAAGCCATGACGAACATTGTCGCCATCAAGTAAATAAGTGTGATAACCCAATTCGGCTAAGCGATTTTCCAATGCACCTGCCACCGTTGATTTGCCCGCGCCAGATAGCCCAGTAAACCAAAGTACCGCAGGCTTCTGCTTTTTTAATCCAGCACGAAACTGTTTATCAACCGAGTGCTGATGCCAAACGATGTTTTCATCTTTTACCGGAGTTTCGGCAGTCATAACGTATCCTTGTAAATTTACAGATTAAAACGGAAAGAAGACCGGAATCAGCGTCAGTACTAGCACTGAATACACGATGGAAATCGGCACGCCAATTCGCACATAATCGGTCAATTTGTAATTCCCTACGCTGTATACCAACAAATTGGTTTGGTATCCGTAAGGAGAAATAAAACTGGCACTGGCGCCAAACAGCACCGCCATAATGAAAGGCATTGGGTCAACGCCATAACCTACCGCCATGCTGTAGCCAATAGGGAAAGACAGCGCCGCCGCTGCATTGTTGGTCACGAGCTCAGTTAGCACTAAGGTCATAATGTAAGTGGCGACTAGCGCACCAAACACACCCCAGCCATTAAATGCTTCAATAAACATATCGCCCATTCGCACTGATAAACCGGATGTAATCATCAACTGGGCGATAGACAACGCCGAGCCCACAATCACCACAATATCGATTGGGAAGCGGCGACGAAGTTCGGAAAGTTGAATCACACCAAAAGCAAGTAGCGCAATCAGATAAGCTGCCAGACCTTTGATAATCGGTACGAGCTCTAGCAACGCACAGCCAATCACAGCGGCAAAGCCAAATAACACCAAAGCCGATTTGTTGGCGTCTAAACGCGCGCTGGAATCCAGATCGTTCACCAACACAAACTCTTTACGGTGAGCACGGCGTTCCGTCTCAAAGCGCTTACCGGGTACCAAAACTAACGTATCGCCCGCAGCTAAAGTGATGTTACCTAAGCCTCCTTCAAGACGTTCATGGCCACGACGAATCGCCACAACCACCGCATCAAAACGGTCACGGAAGCGGCTCTCTTTCAGGGTTTTATGACAGAAGGTCGCCGATGAGCTGACTACCACTTCAATGAAGTTCTGTCCGTTAAGGTGCTGATGGCCAAACAGCGTTAAACCTGGAATTTCTTGCAATGTTGCGACACTCTCTACATCGCCACAGAACAGCAGCCGGTCTTTAGCGTTGAGGACAAAATCAGGTCCAACAGACGGAACCGTCACACCATCGCGAATTACTTCAGCAAGGAACAACTTTCTCAGGGCACGCAGGTTATTTTCGGTAATAGTACGACCAACCAAAGGTGAACCAGGCTCAACACGAGATTCTAGAAAGTAAGGTAAATCTTCTTGGCTTTGGTCATCGTAATTGGGCAACAGATAACTCAGCGGAATAAGAATAAGCACACCACCCACCAACACCGCTAAGCCAATCATGGTTGGAGTAAAGAAGCTCAAACTTGGCAGGCCGGCATCTTCAACAAAACTGTTGATGATTAAATTGGTCGAGGTACCAATCAATGTCAACGTACCGCCAAAAATCGCCGCATAAGAAAGCGGAATCAAAAGCTTAGAAGGCGCATGTTGTTGGTTGCGTTTAATCGCGCCAATTAATGACACCACAACCGCGGTGTTATTCGTGAAAGAGGAAAGTAAAGCGGTAGAAAAGCCCAACTTGGCAATCACACTGCCGAGATGGCCTTCAGAAATACTGCGACTGACCCAACTGATCAATAAGGTTTTTTCTAATGCGCTCGATGCGAGGATCAGCAGCACTAGGGTCAGAAGTGAAGAATTAGTAAAGTTTGCCGCAATGGTATTGAGCTCAATCATCCCCGCCATAAAGGCGATGAAAGCGGCTCCAGCAAATACGTAACTTGGTTTAATTTTGGTTACGAGTAAACAAGTGATAATGCCAAGCAAAATCGCTAATACAAATCCTTGTTCCCACATAGCCAATCCTTACCAATAAACCCGATACGGGCACAACAACGACTCGTGCAAACTTAGCTGCACGGAGTGACAAACGAGTAACCAGACAAAAAAGCAAAGCAAGCGAAAAAGAACGCCAGAATGCTCGGTTTCTTGGGCTTCCGGAGCATTCTGGATTCGGGGGAAATCAGCCTGACGGGTTTCGCAATCCAGTCAGGCTAGGTGAACCAATTACTTCTTCAATAACTGGCTCAGATCTTTAGCTTCCCAATGTGGGAAGTGCTTACGAACCAAAGCATTGAGTTCAAGTTCGAACGCTGAAACATCCGCAAGACCACGCTCAACAGCCGCCAAACTTTCTTTCACCATGCCGGCACCTACTGTTACATTGGTTAGACGATCGATGATGATGAAGCCGCCGGTATCGGCACAATCTTGGTAGTTATCCAATGCGACAGATTCGTTCAGCGACCACTCACACAAACCAATGCCGTTGAGTGGCAATTCAGCTGCACCGTGAGTCGAAAGATTGTTGATGTCGTACTGATGACGAATCGCTTCAACGTGACCAACCGTCTTCTTACCAGCAATCTTAATGTCGTAATCACGACCTGGTTGCAGCGGTTGCTCTGTCATCCACACTACGTCAGCCAACAAGTGGTTGGTTGATTCCACTTGTGCATTTTCCAGCACCAGCAAATCACCACGACTGATATCAATTTCGTCATTCAGAGTCAGCGTAACAGCCAGACCTGCTTGTGCTTCCTGTACATCGCCATCAAAGGTCACGATGCGTGCAACGGTTGAGGTTTTGCCTGATGGCAGCGCCTTGATCGCATCACCTACTTTCACTGAGCCTGATGAAATCGTGCCCGCAAACCCACGGAAATCAAGGTTAGGACGGTTTACATACTGAACAGGGAAACGGAAGTCGCCTTCGCCTTTCTCGTGGTCAACATCCACAGTCTCAAGTAGCTCAAGCAAAGATGGACCTTCAAACCAGCTTAAGTTCTGTCCTTTCTCTACTACGTTGTCGCCTTCTAGCGCTGACAACGGAATGATTTGGATATCCGTCTCACCCGCTAGGTTTTCTGAGAACTGCAGGTACTCATCGCGGATCTCTTCAAAACGTTCTTGTGAGTAATCCACCAAGTCCATTTTGTTGATAGCAACGACGAAGTGTTTCAAACCCAGTAGGTTAGAAATGAATGAGTGACGACGCGTTTGGTCCAGCACACCTTTACGTGCATCAACCAAAATCACAGCTAAATCACAGGTAGATGCACCTGTTGCCATGTTACGCGTGTACTGCTCATGTCCTGGCGTGTCAGCAATGATGAACTTACGTTTCTGCGTCGAGAAGTAACGGTAAGCCACATCAATGGTGATGCCCTGCTCGCGTTCTGCTTGTAGACCATCTACCAGCAATGCCAAATCTGGCTTTTCACCCGTGGTGCCTACGCGTTGGCTATCCGAGTGAACTGCTGCTAGCTGATCTTCATAAATTTGTTTTGAGTCGTGGAGTAAGCGACCGATTAGGGTACTTTTACCGTCATCTACCGAACCACAAGTCAGGAATCTAAGTAACGACTTGTACTGGTGTTGTTTTAAATAGCCTTCAATACCAAGCTCGGCTAATTGAGCTTCAACTGCACTGTTCATTATCTTTCCTTAGATCCTTTAGAAGTAACCTTGACGTTTCTTAAGCTCCATCGATCCTGACTGATCGTGGTCGATCGCACGACCTTGGCGTTCACTTGAGGTTGCCACCAGCATTTCTTCGATGATGCCTGTTAGCGTGTTTGCTTCAGACTCAATCGCGCCAGTCAGCGGGTAACAACCCAAAGTACGGAAACGAACACTCTTCTCTTCAATCACTTCACCTGGCTCTAGCTTCATGCGGTCATCGTCTACCATGATCAGCATGCCATCACGCTCAACAACCGGTCGCTTGTCTGCAAGGTACAGAGGTACGATCTCGATGTTTTCTAGGTAGATGTATTGCCAGATATCCAGCTCAGTCCAGTTTGAAAGTGGGAACACACGAATGCTCTCCCCTTTGTTTACTTGACCGTTGTATGTTTTCCAAAGCTCTGGACGTTGGTTTTTCGGATCCCAGGTATGGTTCTTATCGCGGAATGAGTAAACGCGCTCTTTTGCACGTGACTTCTCTTCATCACGACGTGCACCACCGAATGCTGCATCAAAACCGTACTTGTTCAGAGCCTGCTTCAAACCTTGAGTCTTCATGATATCGGTATGCTTTGAAGAGCCGTGCACAAATGGGCTACAACCCATTGCTAGACCTTCTGGGTTCTTATGAACCAAAAGCTCAAAGCCGTATTTCTCAGCGGTACGATCACGAAACTCGATCATCTCGCGGAATTTCCAATCCGTATCTACGTGCAGTAGTGGGAATGGAATTTTGCCTGGGTAGAAGGCTTTGCGCGCAAGATGCAACATGACTGATGAATCTTTACCAATCGAATACATCATGACTGGGTTATCGAACTCAGCCGCAACTTCGCGGATGATATGAATACTCTCCGCTTCGAGTTGTTTAAGGTGAGTTAAACGTTGTTGGTCCATGTTTTGTCTTTCCTTTTTAAGCTTGAAGGCTCATTTGTCCCTAATCTTTGGTCTGAAATTATATGGAGCTGGCAATAGCACTTTTGTTGAATTCAGTACTAGACAAAAACCAGTCCAACTTTTGAGACAGACGCACAACTTCGCCGACAACAATCAAAGACGGAGCTTGAGCTTCTTTAGATAATTCAGATAGTTGAGAAAGTTCTCCGGTGAAAACTTTTTGCTGGATTTGCGTACCGCGCTCGATGATGGCTATAGGGGTTGAGGCTGCCCTACCATGTTTGATGAGCTGATTCTGAATATAGTGTGATTTCATCAGCCCCATGTAGATCACTAAAGTCTGATTCCCACGCGCGAGCGTCGACCAATCCATGTCGTCACTTTCTTCTTTCAGATGACCCGTAACAAACAGTGCTGACTGCGCATAATCACGATGCGTCAGTGGAATACCGGCATAAGCGGTCGCACCCGCAGCGGCAGTAATACCCGGAACCACTTGAAAACGCACACCAGCATCAGCCAAAACTTCCAGTTCTTCACCACCGCGGCCAAACACAAATGGATCGCCACCTTTAATGCGCACCACTCTGTAGCCTTGCTTAGCAAAGTCCACCAGCAGCTGGTTGGTCTTTTCTTGCGGCACACTGTGGTGCCCAGCACGTTTACCCACGCACACCAAAATGGTTTCGCTTGGAATTAACGCCATGATCTCGTCAGACACTAGGTAGTCGTAAAGCACGACCTCAGCTTGTTGTAGGCAGTTGAGTGCTTTCAGCGTTAATAGCTCAGGGTCACCCGGACCGGCACCAACAAGGGCAACTTCACCCGGTTGAAGAGATTGCTTGCTGAAACGCGGAAGATCGGCAGCTCGGTTATCCGAAACCAGCCGAGGCTTATTGATTGGGAAATTCGTTACTGAATCGTTAACTGCCATGTGCTTGCTCATCATCCATTGATATCGTTATGGATGGCATTATGGCGGTGGGTTTATATTACCGGAAATTCTAAAATTTCATTTTTTATTCAAAAAACTGCTAAGAAGCTTTTGTTAGGTCTCATTCAAAATGGTGAAAAAGGCATCAGCCTGACACTTTCCTCCGCATTTAATTGCCTAATGTTCACAGTTTTCTGCATCTTAGCCTGAGCTTGCACTAATATTTGTTACATTACGCTGTACGACCCCTCTATCCCATTTAATTGGAGCACCTCATGAAAATGGCAGTTAATCCCGTATCCGTCGCAGTTTTAAGCGGTATGTTGACGCTTGCAGGTCCAGCAATGGCGGACACTATTAAGCTACGTATTATCGAAACCACCGACATTCACACTAATGTGATGGATTACGACTACTACAAAGATCAGCCTTCTCAGCAAATCGGTCTTAGCCGTGCAGCGACACTGGTTAAGCAAGCTCGTGAAGAAGCAGTGAACAGTGTTTTGGTCGACAATGGCGACTTGATTCAAGGCAGCCCAATGGGCGATTACATGGCAGCGAAAGGGATTAACGCTGGCGAAATCCACCCGGTATACAAAGCGATGAACCAGTTGGATTACGATGTGGGTAACATTGGTAACCACGAATTCAACTACGGTCTTGAGTTCCTGAAAAACTCTATCGACGGTGCAAACTTCCCTTATGTTAGTGCTAACGTTTTCGACAAGAAGACAGGTGAGCACTACTTCAAACCTTACCTCATTAAAACGCACACGTTCAAAGACACTGATGGTCAAAGCCACGAAATCAAAGTGGGTTACATCGGCTTCGTACCACCGCAAATCATGGTATGGGATAAGAAGAATCTAGAAGGTAAAGTCTTCGCTGAAGACATCACTGAGACAGCGAAAAAGCTGGTTCCTCAGATGAAGAAAGAAGGCGCAGACGTGATTGTGGCGATTCCACACTCGGGCATTTCGACTGACCCATACAAGCTAGGCGCTGAAAACTCGGTTTACTACCTCACAGAAGTTGAAGGTATTGATGCGATTGCCTTTGGTCACTCTCACGCCGTATTCCCGGGTAAAGACTTTGCCAAGCTGCAAGGTGTCGACAACGCCAAAGGCACAATTAATGGCGTAACCGCAGTCATGCCAGGTCGCTGGGGCAGCCACGTTGGCGTAATGGACTTGATGCTGAAAGAAAAAGACGGCAAGTGGCAAGTGGTTGAAGGTCAATCTGAAGCGCGCCCTATCTTCGATAAAGCTAACAAGAAATCTTTGGCAGAAGCCGATAAAGGCATCGTGGATGCACTTGTTGATGACCATAAAGGCACACGTGAATTCGTCAACCAGCCAATCGGTAAAGCAAATGATGTGATGTACAGCTTCCTAGCGCTTGTACAAGATGATCCAACGATTCAAATCGTAAACCTAGCGCAGAAGGATTACGTGGAACGCTTTATCCAAGGCGACCCAGACCTTGCAGACATTCCAGTATTGAGCGCAGCGGCACCATTTAAAGTCGGCGGACGTAAAGACGATCCAAATGGTTTCACCGAAGTAGAGTCAGGTCAGCTGACTTTCCGTAATGCCGCGGATCTTTACCTATACCCGAACACGCTGGTAGCGATGAAGGTTAAAGGCAAAGAAGTTCACGAATGGCTAGAGTGTAGTGCAGGTCAGTTCAATCATATTGATGTTAACAGCACCAAACCTCAGCCTTTGATTAACTGGGATAGCTTCCGCACTTACAACTTCGATGTGATGGATGGTGTGAACTACCAAATCGATGTTACTCAACCGCCGAAGTACGATGCGGATTGTAAAGTGATCAACCCAGACTCACAGCGTATCGTGAACCTGACTTACAACGGTAAACCGGTTGATCCAAAACAAGACTTCATCATCGCTACTAACAACTACCGTGCTTACAGCGCAACCTTCCCAGGTACTGGTCCGGACTTCATCGCGTTTGATGCTCCAGATGAGAACCGCTCAGTAGTGGCCGCTTACATCTCTCGCATCAGTAAAGAGCAAGGCGAAGTGACACCAAGCGCGGATAACAACTGGTCTTTCGCACCAATCAAATCGGATAACAAACTTGATGTTCGTTTTGAAACCTCACCAAGTGATAAAGCTGCGCAGTTCATCAAAGAGAAAGGGCAATACCCGATGAAACGTGTCGCCACTGACGAAGTTGGTTTCGCGATTTACCAAATTGACCTGAATAAGTAAGGCAAGTTTGGCAATGATTTCAAGCGGCTCTCATGAGCCGCTTTTTTGTTGTCAGTAAAAACCGTTAGAATGAGAAAAACCGTTTCTGAGTTATCACATGCACAGCGATCTTTTTTCTGACTTAATCAATCATGGCTTCCTCGAAGACGAAGCGAATCAGCTAATTGAACATGGGCAACAGCTAGAGTTGCCAACGCGCCATATTCTCAATCACCAAGGTGAGTTCAGCTCTCATATCTACTTTGTATTAGAGGGCTTGTGCCACGCCAGTTATCTGACTGACAAAGGGAAGGAATTCAGTAAAGAGTTCTACTGGGAAAAGGATTGGGTGATTGGCTTTGAAGGGCTTATCAAGAATCAGCCATCGCCGTACTTATTAGAAACGCTGACACCTTGTCATCTGTTTTGCTTGCCAATTGAAGTGCTACACCAATGGCGTGAAGAAAAGCATCCTATCTATTTAAAGCTGCTCGAAGCACAATTAATGCATAAAGAAAACAAAGAACGCTTTATGTTGCTCTACTCACCAGAAGAGCGTTACCAACTGTTTTGTCAGCATTATCCAGACTTAGAACAGCGTATTACCGATAGCCAAATTGCCGCTTACTTGGGGATTACCGCAATCAGTCTTAGCCGCATTAAGTCGCGCTTAAAGAAAGGCAATGAATAAGATCAGGTAGGCAGGAAAAAACAAAGGCGCTCATATCGAGCGCCTTTGCATTAAATGAGGTTCTGCTTACTTCAGAATACGAGCACGGAATTGACGACCTTTCATCTTACCGTTGCTGATGGTTTGCAGTGCTTTCTTCGCCACAGACTTCTCTACCGCAACATAAGAACGCATCGCCATTAGCTGGATCTTACCCACTTGTGCACCCGTGATACCATTTTTACCGGTCAAACAGCCAAGGATGTCACCCGCACGTACTTTCTGTTTCTTACCGCCATCGATATTAATCGTCACCATCTTCGCTTGGTATGGCTGCTGAGTTGATTTCGCTGGCAGTGTTGCTGGTACCACATCCATCTCTAGGTACTCTTCAATACGAGCCACACGTAGACCATCTTTCTCACCAAAGAAACTGAACGCCAGACCTTTGCTGCCCGCACGACCAGTACGGCCGATACGGTGAACGTGTACTTCAGGATCACGAGACAGTTCGAAGTTAAAGACTGCATCAAGGTTGTCGACGTCTAAACCACGCGCCGCCACGTCTGTTGCAACAAGGATAGACACACTCTTGTTAGCAAACTGTACCAGAGCTTGGTCGCGTTCACGTTGTTCTAGATCGCCATGAAGGTCCACCACACTGAAGCCTTTGTGATGCAGTTCATCTGCCACATTCTGAACTTCTTTCTTGGTATTACAGAACACCACCGCTGACTCTGGCTGGTGCGTCAGTAGCAGGTTCGCCAAAGCTTCATCGCGCGCTTCTGAACCTTCAACGTTGTAAAAGTACTGCGCGATGCTCGACGTATCGTGTGTCGATTCTACTTTGATCATCTCTGGCGATTGCATAATACGTTGAGCAATCTGTTCGATCTTCTCAGGGAAAGTCGCACTGAATAGCAGTGTTTGACGTTGCTTCGGTGCTGCATCAATGATCGCATCGAGTGCGTCTTGGAAGCCCATTTCCAGCATGCGGTCTGCTTCATCTAGAACCAGCGTGTTTAGCTCTTCTAGGTTAATGCGACCTCTCTCTAGGTGGTCAAGGATACGACCTGGCGTACCTACCAGAATATGCGCGCCATGCTCTAATGAACCGATTTGCGGTCCCATTGGCATACCACCACACAATGTCAGTACTTTAATATTGTGAATACCACGACCTAACGTACGGATCTCTTTCGCCACCTGATCAGCCAGTTCACGCGTTGGGCACAACACCAAAGATTGTACACGGAAGCGCTTCACATTTAGGTTGGACAATACGCCCAGACCAAATGCCGCCGTTTTGCCTGAGCCTGTTTTACCCTGACCAATCACATCACGCTGATTCAAAATCGCAGGTAAGCTCAACGCTTGAATTGGCGTCATATGGGTGTAGTTCAATGATTCAAGCGTCTCTAGTAGCGCTGGATTAAGCCCTACTTGGTCAAAAGTTTGTTTGCTCACAGGGAAATATCCTCAGGTGGGATGAAAAAGAGGGCACATTATCGCCAGATTTGTCGCGAAGACCAGTGAAAATTAACCATTGTTAATGAGTAATAGCAGAAAACGACGTAAAGTCAGCTGCATTCGCTCATTAATGGATATTGGAAATGATCAACTGGACTGCCCTACCTTTCTCTCAACTGACAACGACACAACTCTACGAGATGCTGCGCCTGCGCGTTGATGTCTTTGTGGTAGAGCAAACATGTCCTTATCCAGAACTGGACGGCAAAGATACACTGGAAGGGGTTTTTCACCTATTGGGCTACAAAGACAATGAACTGGTTGCCTGCGCTCGTCTATTGCCTGCTGGCACCACTTACGACAATGTCAGTATCGGCCGTGTGGTAACCAAACAAAGCGCTCGTGGTGGTGGCCTTGGACATGAACTGCTTGAGCAAGCCCTACAACATTGCCAACAGCTTTGGGCAGGTAAAACGATAGATATCGGCGCACAAGAACACCTGATGGCTTTCTATGCGAGTCATGGCTTTGAAGTCATTTCCGAAAGCTACCTTGAAGATGGTATCCCGCATGTCGATATGCGCCGAGTGAGCTAAATGTCACCCCACCACCTGGCGTTACTATTACTGGTTATCGGCAACTTGGCGGCGTCACTCTCCGATGTCGCCGTCAAACTGATTGAAGGCGGTATCTCACCATTTCAATACATATTTCTGCGTCAATGTTTTGCCCTACTGCTTATTTTACCCTTTTATCTAAAACAAAAGCAGGACAAACGTACACTCAAACAAACTCCGATCACATTGATTCGAGCCCATCTTATTTTGCTCGGGAGTGGCTGTATGGTAGTTGCCATAACCTATTTACCATTGGCAACAGCCAATGCCGTGTTCTACGCTGCACCACTTCTTATGCTGCCACTATCAGTATGGCTACTAAAAGAGCAGCCACCATTAGGTAAAATATTACTCACTGGCTTTGGATTTATTGGCGTATTAATTGTGTTACGACCAAACCAATTTCATTGGGCAGCTTTGTTCGCTTTAGGTACGGCAACAACCCTCGCGCTATTTAATATATTAGTCAGACGTTTACCCAGCGAACAGACCGTCGTGACGACGTTATGGTGGACCACATTATTTTCACTCCCCCTTTCTACATTATTAGCTGCCTTCTTTTGGCAACCCATAGCCGCAAGAGAGTTGGCGCTTGTTTTTATGAGTGCAGGCTGCATTTTAAGCTACAATGGCTTAGCCGTTCTGGCTTACCAAAAAGCACCAGCTGGAGAGATTGCTTTCGCTGAATATTCTGGCTTAGTATTTGTCACACTATTTGGCATATACTGGTTCAATGAAATACCAGATTTTTTAAGCGTCATTGGAATGACAATGATCCTCCTACCGATAATGCTAAAAAATGCCATTTCCACTCGTTGGAGATTAGTAAAGAAGAAATATGATAGAGCACAAAATAAAGCATTATGAAATAGAAGAACATACGGACAATCACTGTCACCAAGAGCATCAACTCGTCTATGTCCATAGCGGACTATGCGCATCACACACTGAGGGAAAAAGCTACTACGCTGTTAATGGTCAGGCCCTTTGGATTCCTGCAAACAAATCGCACTCAGCAAGCTTCTTTCAAGACTCCAAATTGAGCTTACTATTCTTTGACCAACCGCCACCGTCGCCCTTAACGAAAAAACCAGCGTTACTCAGAGTCACAAACTTTTGGTCTCTATTAATGCATGAGTATTCCCAACATCACCTTGGCTTCGACAACAATACTCAACATGCTTATAACGATGTTCTTTGGGACCAAATACAATATTTAAGCCAAATACAAGGCCCTCAAGCTCACACAAATCATTGCGACAAACGACTCAGCACCCTTATCAATACAGTATGCCTTAAACCAAATAAGAATATTACTTTGCAAGATTTTGCCAAACATTGCGGCGCTTCAGAAAGGACATTAAACCGACTGTTTTACAAACAATTCCATCGCTCGTTTGGTGAGTGGCGGAATATGATCGTAATGGAGCGCGCCAATCAAATGCTCATGCAAGGCTTTAGCGCAACCGATATCGCTCTCGAACTGGGATACCAAAGCCTACCGACCTTTTCTTCTGCACTCAAACGTTACAACACCAAATAAAAGTGACAAGAAAGACAAGAAGATTGTCATAAATCGATAAGCGCTATTTTACCCGGCCTTTATAGTTCTCCTTCTGAAATAAAAAGGCGATAGTATTATGTCCAAAAGAAAGAAAACCACTCCGCTTCTCATTGTTACTAGCCTAATGGTCTTAGTATCAGGCGTCATGCTGTTCTTCGATATCATGCCGCAAAAAGTGGTGTTAATGCATGAATGGATAGGCTTGATTCTTACATTAGCAGTGATGAGTCATGTCTTAATGCATAAGAAATTGGTTCTGATGCACTTAAAACAAGGTAGTAATCTGGTGTTGATGGTCTGTGTCTTATTACTGGGTAGTAGCATGTTACAGCCAGAAGGTGGTGCTGGTAACCCTGCTGAAAACCTATTTGCCGCTGTAGATAATTCCTCAATAGAAACCATTGCCACATTAAAAGGTATGTCATTTGAAGACATAAAAGCTGTGATGCAAACCAATCACATCCAGATCAATAATAAAAATGCTACGATCACCGAGGTGGCGCAGCAAAATGACATCAGCAATGAGCAATTGCTAACTTTAATCTTCAGATAGATATGGTGGGCTCGCCATCAAGGGTGAATAAGACACTAACAATTTATGTATACCCAGGTATTCGCGCTTCTTGGGTATCATTAGCTTATTTATTACGCCCGAATGTGCCATCAGATAAGCGGAAGAACATCACCGACTCGCCACTTTTCTCAAGCTGAAGCATATCTAATTTGCCATCGTCAGCGAGCTTAAAGCGCACCAATTGCCCCTGCTTGATTCGGCTTAGTGGCTTGTCGCTGCCTTCAATTTTAACTAAGGCATTCAAGTCCGCCATCGGCAGTTGGTTGCTACGGAATACTTGAGCCAACGTATCACCGTTCTTTACCGTGTACTCTTTCCATTGCTCAGATTTTGGCTCTGAGTTTTGCGCTGAACGCTGCTCACTTAAACTTTGCGCATTCAACTGAATGGCAACACGTTGATTCTCGACTTGAGTGTCATCAATAAGTGCTTGAGTATCTTTTGGCACTGGGATGATCAGAAGCACCAACACCACAGGCACCAATACCATTAGTGCACGCTGATGTAGTTTTGGAAGGCGTTGCCAAAACTGAGTGACTGGCTGCAATCTCTCCTGCCACTTCTCTTTGTTAAACGGCTGCTTCCAATCGATAGCAGCGAGCTTTTGTTTCATCAATTCGACATGGTCGACTTGCTGCTTTTTCTTTCTGCGACGATTCATTCTGATGAGTCCCTTAATACTTCTAATCTCAGTATAAAAATACCAGCGCGGAGAGTATATGTTTTTCGCCAAAGTAAAATGTAATTAGGCGTAAATTAGCAGAAATTTCACTTGGAGTAAGAGATAAGTCACACCCTCTGCTCCAGAATGCGACATTCGAGCGCAATCATTTAAACCGAGGCTCGAACCTGATATCCTGTTCCTTTATCACTCCTAATAAGAGCGACATTCATGTCTGAAATTAAATTTGAAACTGCAGAACAGAAAGCTAGCTACGGTATTGGTCTGCAAATGGGTCAGCAACTAGCTGGTTCTGGTCTAGAAGGTCTTAGCGTTGACGCTATCGCTGCTGGTATTGCAACTGCACTAACTGGTGACATGCCATCTATCGAAATCGACGAGATCAACAACGCACTGCAAGAGCTACACACTCGTGCAGAAGCAGTTCGTCAAGAAGCAGCTAAAGCAGCAGCAGCTGACGGCGAAGCGTTCCTAAAAGACAACGCTCTACGTCCAGAAGTAAACGTTCTTGAGTCTGGTCTTCAGTACGAAATCATCACTGAAGGTACTGGTGCAATCCCAACAGCAGCATCTCAAGTACGTGTTCACTACCACGGTGAGCTAACTGACGGCACTGTATTCGACAGCTCTGTATCTCGCGGTCAACCAGCTGAGTTCCCAGTAACTGGCGTAATCAAAGGTTGGGTTGAAGCACTTCAACTAATGCCTGTTGGTTCTAAGTGGAAACTATACATCCCACAAGATCTAGCATACGGTGAGCGTGGCGCAGGTGCTGCTATCCCTCCATTTGCTGCTCTAGTATTCGAAGTAGAACTACTAGAAATCCTGTAATTGAGACTCTCTTCAATACAAATTCGAAGCGGCGCTCACTAGCGCCGCTTTTTTTGTCTAAAATAAACAGACTTAAGCTCAACAACCTTAATGTCTCTGTTATCTTAAGTAGTGAATAAACAATAATAATCGCAAGCCACACGGAGGTATTATGCGTAAAACACTCTTCACCTTAACACTGCTTTCAATGAGCATTGGTACAGCCCACGCTTTTCTTGATGCTGTCACCGATAAAGAAAGCCAAGAAGGTTTAATGGACATGGTCAGCCAAGGCATGAATGCGGAATCATCACCGCTCACCGACTTACTCACTAGCCAGCTTCCGGTTTCGACCGAACAAGCAGCCGGCGGTACGGGTGCCCTTTTAGCGTTGGCACAAAGCCAACTGTCAGATCAAAACAGCAGTGAACTAAAATCTCTGATCCCAGGAATGTCGAGTTTGGATGGTGCGCAAAGCTTATTAGGTAATATTGAAAGTTTAAGTGCAGTACAAAGCACGTTCGATAAGCTGGGCTTAGACCCATCGATGATCAGTCAGTTTGCACCAGTGATACTTGGCTATCTAGGTGACCAAGGCGCAAGTGAAGGTTTGTTGAATTCGCTAAGCGGGTTATGGGGTTCAGACAACTAAGAAGTTTCGCCTAAACATAAATTAAGATGAAAGATTCGATTATCGAAGATTAGCGTTGAGAGGGGAAACGGAAAACTCAATTTGTTTCGCTTTCAAATACGACAGATACAAAAAAGCCGAGCTAATGCTCGGCTTTTTTTGTTCTTACGAACTGAGATTACTCAGCAGCTTCTTCAGCAGCTGGGCGATCTACAAGCTCAATGTAAGCCATTGGAGCTTTATCACCAGCACGGAAGCCAGCTTTTAGGATACGAGTGTAACCGCCCTGACGAGCAGCAAAACGTGGACCTAGTTCGTTAAACAGTTTTGCAACTACTTCGTTGTCACGAGTACGTGCAAATGCTAGACGACGGTTAGCAACACTGTCAGTCTTAGCTAGTGTAATCAAAGGCTCAACTACGCGACGTAGCTCTTTTGCTTTTGGCAAAGTAGTCTTGATAACTTCATGACGTACTAGAGAGCTAGCCATGTTGCTGAACATCGCTTTACGATGTGAGCTGTTGCGGTTGAGTTGACGACCACTCTTACGATGGCGCATGACCTAATCCTTCTAACTAGTATCGATTAATCTTCAGCGATTGATGCAGGTGGCCAGTTTTCTAGGCGCATGCCCAGAGACAGACCACGTGACGCAAGTACGTCTTTAATCTCAGTAAGAGATTTTTTACCAAGGTTAGGCGTTTTAAGTAGCTCAACCTCAGTACGTTGTACTAGATCACCGATGTAGTGAATCGCTTCTGCTTTCAGACAGTTAGCAGAGCGAACTGTTAGTTCAAGATCGTCTACAGGACGCAGTAGGATCGGATCGAATTCTGGCTTCTCTTCCTTCTCCTCAGGTACACGTACATCACGAAGATCTACGAACGCATCCAATTGTTCAGCTAGGATAGTAGCTGCACGACGGATTGCTTCCTCAGGTTCTAGAGTACCGTTCGTTTCCATATCGATAACAAGCTTGTCTAGATCAGTACGCTGCTCTACACGAGCTGCTTCTACAGCGTAGGCAATTTTGTCTACAGGGCTGTAAGTAGCATCTACTAGTAGGCGACCGATTGGACGCTCATCTTCTTCGTTATGGATACGCGCAGAAGCTGGAACATAACCACGACCACGTTCTACTTTGATACGCATTGCGATCTCAGCGTTGTCATCCGTTAGGTGACAAATAACGTGTTCAGGGTTAGCGATCTCTACATCACCGTCATGGGTGATGTCACCTGCAACCACAGGGCCCGAGCCTGATTTGTTCAAAGTAATGAACACTTCATCTTTGCCTTCGGCAACGCGTACAGACAAACCTTTAAGGTTTAGAAGAATTTCAAGAATATCTTCTTGAACGCCTTCTTTAGTGCTGTACTCATGAAGTACGCCTTCGATTTCTACTTCTGTTACAGCACAACCTGGCATAGAAGATAGAAGAATGCGGCGAAGTGCATTACCCAGAGTATGACCAAAGCCACGCTCTAATGGCTCAAGAGTTACTTTTGCGTGAGTCGAGCTGATTTGTTCGATGTCAACTAGACGTGGCTTAAGAAATTCTGTTACAGAACCCTGCATTGTGTCCTCTCTTTAGTTTAAACCTTACTTAGAGTAAAGCTCGACGATCAATTGTTCGTTGATGTCAGCTGATAGATCAGAACGCTCAGGCATACGCTTGAATGTACCTTCCATCTTGCCACCATCTACTTCAATCCAAGTTGGTTTTTCACGTTGTTCAGCAACTTCTAGAGCTGCTTTGATACGAGCTTGCTGTTTAGCTTTCTCGCGGATAGAAACAACGTCATTAGCCGCTACTTTGAAAGAAGGAACGTTTACAACTTTACCGTTAACTAGGATAGCTTTGTGGCTAACTAGCTGACGTGCTTCTGCGCGAGTTGCGCCAAAGCCCATGCGGTAAACTACGTTATCAAGACGACCTTCAAGAAGCTGAAGCAGGTTCTCACCTGTGTTGCCTTTAAGACGTGCAGCTTCTTTGTAGTAGTTACGGAATTGTTTTTCTAGAACGCCGTACATACGACGAACTTTTTGCTTCTCACGAAGCTGAACGCCATACTCAGATAGACGACCGCGACGAGCGCCGTGTACACCTGGTGCGTTATCAATTTTACACTTGGTATCGATCGCGCGAACACCAGACTTAAGGAATAAGTCAGTGCCTTCACGACGGCTAAGCTTCAGCTTAGGACCCAAATATCTTGCCATGATCTTTCTCCAGTAATCTAAAAAACGTTATACGCGACGTTTCTTAGGTGGACGACAACCGTTATGAGGGATTGGTGTAGCATCAACGATGTTTGTGATGCGGAAACCAGCAGCGTTCAGAGCGCGAACAGTAGATTCACGACCTGGACCTGGACCCTTAACCATAACTTCCAAGTTCTTTAGACCGTATTCTTTAGCCATTTCAGCACAACGCTCAGCGGCAACCTGTGCAGCGAACGGAGTAGACTTACGAGAACCACGGAAACCAGAACCACCTGCAGTAGCCCAAGCTAGAGCATTACCTTGACGGTCAGTAATGGTTACGATTGTGTTATTGAAAGAAGCATGGATGTGCGCAACGCCATCTGCAACTTGCTTGCGTACGCGCTTACGAGCGCGAGTTGGTTGTTTAGCCATTGTACTCTACCTTCCCGATTATTTCTTGATCGGCTTACGCGGACCCTTACGGGTGCGAGCATTGGTTTTAGTACGCTGTCCACGTAGTGGTAGACTGCGACGATGACGAAGACCACGGTAACAGCCAAGGTCCATAAGACGCTTGATGTTCATAGATACTTCACGACGTAGATCACCTTCTACAGTGTACTTAGCTACACCATCACGCAGTTGATCGATCTGCTCTTCAGTTAGTTCACTGATCTTAACATCTTCAGCAATACCCACTTCAGCTAGGATAGCTTGAGAGCGAGTTTTACCGATGCCGTAGATCGCCGTTAGAGCGATTACAGCGTGTTTTTGATCAGGAATGTTAATGCCTGCTATACGGGCCATTATTCACTCCTAAGTGTTTCTATAAAAGAATTAGCCGCAGCAAAGCCCGTTATGGATACGCTGCGGGATACTACTTCTTTTGCACGCAAAAGGTAGGCCGAGGAATATACTCGACCTAACCTTCGTTTTCAAGTAAAAATTTCTGCTAATTAGCCTTGGCGCTGTTTGTGCTTTGGCTCACTGCAAATCACGCGAACAACACCGTTGCGCTTGATTACTTTACAGTTACGGCAGATTTTTTTAACGGAAGCACGAACTTTCATTGCTAAACTCCGTAATTGAAACTGAGTCTACCGTCGAATTAACGACCGTAGCCTTTCAGATTCGCTTTCTTCAACACAGAATCATACTGTTGAGACATCAGATGAGTCTGTACCTGTGCCATAAAGTCCATGATAACAACTACTACGATTAGTAGAGATGTACCGCCGAAGTAGAAACGTACGTTCCACGCGACCATCATGAACTCGGGAATCAGACAGATAAAGGTAATGTACAGTGCACCCGCTAGGGTTAAACGTGTCATCACTTTATCAATGTACTTAGCTGTCTGCTCACCTGGGCGGATACCGGGTACGAATGCACCGGACTTCTTCAAGTTATCTGCTGTTTCACGCGGGTTGAAAACCAACGCCGTGTAGAAGAAACAGAAGAAAATAATCGCTGCTGCATAAAGCATTACATACAGCGGCTGACCTGGGCTAAGAGCCAAAGACACGTCAGTTAACCAACCGAACGCGCTGCTCTCACCGTTCTGACCAAACCACTGAGCCAGTGTTCCTGGGAACAGGATAATACTTGATGCAAAAATCGCTGGAATAACACCTGCCATATTAATTTTAAGTGGCAGATGCGAGCTTTGCGCAGCAAATACTTTACGACCTTGTTGACGCTTAGCGTAGTTAACGACGATTCGGCGTTGACCACGTTCCATGAAAACAACGAAGTAAATTACTGCAAAAGCTAATACCGCGATTAGCAGCAGAAGAAGTACATGCAATTCACCTTGACGCGCTTGCTCGATTGTTTGACCGATTGCAGAAGGCAATCCAGCAACAATACCTGCAAAAATCAGAATGGAAATACCATTACCGATTCCTCGCTCTGTAATTTGTTCACCTAACCACATTAGGAACATGGTACCGGTTACTAAACTTACGGTAGCAATTAGCGTAAACATGGTTTGGTTCATAACAACCAGATTGTCGACCATGTTTGGTAAGCCAGTTGCAATACCAATAGCTTGGAATGTTGCAAGTACAAGCGTGCCGTAGCGTGTGTATTGGCTGATCTTACGACGGCCTGCTTCACCCTCTTTTTTGAGTTCCGCTAACGCTGGATGAACTACAGTTAGCAGTTGGACAACAATAGATGCCGAAATATACGGCATGATGCCCAACGCTAGTATAGATGCACGCTCAAGAGCACCACCGGAGAACATGTTAAACATTTCAACGATGGTACCTTTTTGCTGTTCGAACAAATCGGCAAGTACAGCAGCGTCAATACCAGGAATCGGCACAAAAGAGCCGGCTCGGAATACTAAAAGAGCACCAATTACGAATAACAAGCGCGACTTTAGTTCACTTAAGCCGCTTTGAGCACTACGAAAATCTTGTCCTGGTTTCTTAGCCATCTGTACCTCGTTCCTCGAGATTATTCCTCGATTTTACCGCCTGCAGCTTCGATTGCAGCTTTAGCGCCTTTAGTCACACGTAGACCTTTAACAGTCACTGCTTTGTTGATTTCACCAGAAAGAACAACTTTAACGAATTCGATGTTCTTAGTGATGATGTTAGCAGCTTTAAGGCTGTTTAGATCTACCACGTCACCAGAAACTTTCGCTAGTTCACCTAGACGAACTTCAGCAGACACTAGGCTCTTACGAGAAGTGAAACCGAATTTTGGTAGACGTTGTTTCAGAGGCATCTGACCGCCTTCGAAACCTGGACGAACTTTACCGCCAGAACGTGATTTTTGACCTTTGTGACCACGGCCACCAGTTTTACCTAGGCCAGAACCGATACCGCGACCTACACGCTTAGGAGCATGCTTAGAGCCAGCAGCCGGTGCAAGAGTATTCAAACGCATTCTGATTACTCCTCAACTTTAACCATGTAGTAAACCTTGTTGATCATACCGCGTACGCACGGAGTATCTTCAAGTTCTACTGTGTGGTTGATTTTACGAAGACCTAGACCACGCAAAGTAGCTTTGTGCTTTGGTAGGCGGCCAATTGAGCTTTTAGTTTGAGTTACTTTAATAGTTGCCATGGTGTTCTTACTCCGAAATAGCTTCAACAGTTAGACCACGTTTAGCAGCAACCATTTCTGGCGACTTCATGCTACCTAGTGCATCGATCGTTGCACGAACAATGTTGATAGGGTTCGTAGAACCGTATGCTTTAGATAGTACGTTGTGTACGCCAGCAACTTCTAGTACTGCACGCATCGCACCACCTGCGATAACACCAGTACCTTCTGCAGCAGGCTGCATGTAAACTTTAGAGCCCGAATGGCGACCTTTCACTGGGTGGTGAAGAGTGCCTTCGTTTAGCGCGATAGTAGTCATGTTACGACGCGCTTTTTCCATTGCTTTTTGAATCGCTGCAGGTACTTCACGAGCTTTGCCGTAACCGAAACCTACACGACCGTTACCGTCACCAACTACTGTTAGTGCAGTGAAGCTCATGATTCGACCGCCTTTAACCGTTTTAGAAACGCGGTTAACTGCGATTAGCTTTTCTTGCAAATCATTCGCTTGAACTTGTTGTTCTTTAGCCATCTTCCAACCCTACCTTAGAATTTCAGACCAGCTTCGCGAGCAGATTCTGCTAGCGCCGCTACTCGACCGTGGTATTGGAAACCAGAACGATCAAATGCAACTGCAGTTACGCCTTTTTCAAGAGCGCGCTCTGCAACAGCTTTACCTACTGCTTTAGCTGCATCAACGTTACCAGTGTATTTCACTTGCTCACGGATCGCTTTTTCTACAGTAGAAGCTGCTGCGATAACCTCAGAGCCATTAGCCGCGATAACCTGTGCGTACACGTGACGAGGAGTACGGTGTACAACTAGGCGAGTCGCACCCAGTTCTGCAATCTTACGACGTGCGCGTGTAGCACGACGGATGCGAGATGCTTTCTTATCCATAGTGTTACCTTACTTCTTCTTAGCTTCTTTAGTACGCACATTTTCATCTGCGTAACGAACACCTTTGCCTTTGTAAGGCTCAGGTTGACGGTAAGAACGAATGTCAGCCGCAACTTGACCAACTAGTTGTTTATCACAACCAGTGATGATGATTTCAGTTTGGCTTGGACATTCAGCTTTAATACCCGCTGGCAACTCGTGCTCAACTGGGTGAGAGAAGCCTAGTGTTAGACCTACAGCGTTGCCTTTGATAGCAGCACGGTAACCAACACCTTTAAGAGTTAGCTTCTTAGTAAAGCCTTCAGTAACACCAACAACCATGTTGTTAACTAGAGCGCGAGCTGTACCAGCTTGTGCCCATGCGTTAGCAGCACCTTCTTTCGGACCGAAAGTTAGGTTGTTTTCTTCCTGAGCGATAACTACAGCGTTGTTTAGAACGCGAGTCAGTTCGCCTTTAGCACCTTTTACAGTGATTTCTTGGCCGTTTAGTTTCACCTCTACGCCAGCTGGAATAGCGACAGGTGCTTTTGCAACACGAGACATAGTCTACTCCTATTAAGCTACGTAACAGATGATTTCACCGCCAAGACCTGCTTTACGTGCAGCGCGGTCTGACATCAGACCCTTGGAAGTAGAAACGATAGCAATACCAAGACCACCCATTACAGAAGGAAGTTGATCTTTCTTCTTGTAAACACGTAGACCTGGACGAGAAACACGTTTAAGTTGCTCGATTACTGGTTTAGCTTGGAAGTACTTAAGTGTAACTTCTAGCTCAGGTTTTGCTTCGCCTTCAACAGCGAAGTCAACGATGTAACCTTCAGCTTTTAGTAGTGCAGCAATTGCAACTTTAAGCTTTGAAGAAGGCATTTTAACAGCAACTTTGTTTGCTGCCTGACCGTTACGAACGCGGGTCAGCATATCCGAAATCGGATCTTGCATGCTCATATGATTTACTCCAAATGATTAAGTGGCAATTACCAGCTAGCCTTACGAAGACCCGGAATCTCGCCTTTCATGCAAGCTTCACGAACCTTAATACGGCTTAGACCGAACTTACGTAGGTAACCGTGTGGACGACCAGTTTGGTTACAACGGTTGCGCTGACGTGATGCACTTGAATCACGTGGAAGAGATTGCAGTGTAAGTACCGCATTCCAACGATCTTCTTCAGATGCGTTTACATCGCTGATGATAGCTTTTAGCGCAGCACGCTTTTCAGCGAACTTAGCTACTAGCTTCGCACGTTTTGCTTCACGTGCTTTCATTGAATTTTTAGCCATAACAGTAACCCTTCACCTTACTTACGGAATGGGAAGTTAAAGGCAGCCAGCAGAGCACGGCCTTCCTCATCAGTACCAGCAGACGTCGTAATAGTGATGTCTAAACCGCGTACTCGATCAACTTTATCAAAGTCGATTTCCGGGAAGATGATTTGCTCGCGAACGCCCATGCTGTAGTTACCGCGACCGTCAAAAGACTTAGCGCTAACACCACGGAAGTCACGTACACGTGGAAGTGCGATAGAGATTAAACGCTCTAAAAATTCCCACATACGTTCGCCACGCAAGGTTACTTTACAACCGATAGGGTAGCCTTCACGGATTTTGAAACCTGCAACAGATTTACGAGCTTTAGTGATAAGTGGCTTTTGACCAGAGATCGTTGCCATATCAGCAGCTGCGTTTTCTAGCAGTTTCTTATCGTTGATTGCTTCACCAACACCCATGTTTAGGGTGATTTTCTCGATTCTAGGGACTTGCATGACGCTTGTGTAGCTAAACTGTTTGGTCAGTTCAGCGACTACAGACGACTTGTAGTAATCATGCAGTTTCGCCATAGTAGAACTCCAAATTACTTCTATTAGTTAGAAACGATTTCGTTGTTAGACTTAAAGAAACGAACTTTCTTACCATCTTCAAAACGGAAACCGATACGGTCAGCTTTACCAGTAGCTGCGTTAAAGATCGCCACGTTAGAAACATCGATAGCTGCTTCTTGCTCTACGATACCGCCTTGGATACCTAGTGCAGGAACAGGTTTCTGGTGTTTCTTAACAAGGTTGATACCTTCAACGATAACTTTACCAGTTGCTAGGACCTTAGTTACTTTACCTTTCTTGCCTTTGTCTTTACCAGCAAGAACGATTACTTCGTCGTTACGACGGATTTTAGCTGCCATTTCTACGTGCTCCTTACAGAACTTCTGGAGCCAGTGAAACGATCTTCATGAACTTATCGCCACGAAGTTCGCGTGTCACAGGACCAAAGATACGTGTACCGATTGGTTGCTCAGTGTTGTCGTTCAACAATACACAAGCATTTCGGTCGAAGCGAATGACAGAACCGTCAGGACGACGTACGCCTTTACGGGTGCGCACTACCACCGCCTTCAGAACGTCACCTTTCTTAACTTTACCGCGAGGAATTGCTTCCTTAACAGTAACTTTGATAACGTCACCGATATGTGCATAACGGCGGTGAGAGCCACCCAGAACCTTAATACACATTACGCTGCGTGCGCCTGAGTTATCAGCTGCGTCCAGCATACTTTGCATTTGGATCATGTTAGTGCTCCGCTAAATAATAAAAAAACTAGACCCTCTCGGGTCGGGCTGCCTCTTTAAAAGGGACGCGAATTGTACCACCCTTTTTTTCAATTGGGTAGTCAAAAAATAAACGGCTCCAAAAATTATTTTTGGAGCCGTTTTTAATCATAGAATAAAGAAGATTAGATCTTCGCTTTTTCTAGGACTTTTACCAATGTCCAAGACTTAGTCTTAGACAGAGGACGACACTCTGCGATTTCAACTGTGTCGCCTAGGCCACACTCGTTGTTCTCGTCATGTGCGTGTACTTTAGTCGTGCGCTTTACGAATTTACCGTAAATTGGGTGTTTAACCATGCGCTCGATAGCAACTACGATAGACTTGTCCATCTTGTCGCTAACAACACGACCTTGTTGAGTACGTTTTACTTCGCTCATTATGCGCCTGCCTTCTCAGTCAAAACAGTTTTCACACGTGCGATATCACGGCGTACAGCTTTCAGAGTATGAGTTTGCTGTAGCTGACCAGTTGCAGCTTGCATGCGCAAGTTGAACTGTTCACGTAGCAAATTCAATAGCTCAGCGTTAAGCTCTTCAACGCTTTTCTCGCGTAGATCTTGTGCTTTCATCACATCACCTGCTTAGTTACAAATGTAGTTTTGAATGGCAGTTTACGAGCCGCTAGGCGGAACGCTTCACGAGCCAATTCTTCAGGTACACCACCCATTTCGTACATAACCTTACCAGGTTGGATTTGGGCTACCCAGTACTCAACGTTACCTTTACCCTTACCTTGACGAACTTCAAGTGGTTTTTCTGTGATTGGTTTGTCTGGGAACACACGGATCCAGATTTTACCTTGACGCTTAACGTGACGTGTCATTGCACGACGTGCCGCTTCGATTTGACGAGCAGTTAGACGACCACGGCCAACAGCTTTAAGACCGAATTCGCCGAAGCTTACATCAGTACCTTTAGCTAGACCACGGTTACGACCTGTCTGAACCTTACGGAACTTAGTACGTTTAGGTTGTAGCATCTGTCGACTCCTTACTTACGGCCTTTACGCTGCTTCTTAGGCTTGTCGCCTTTAGGCTCTACAGCGTTAGCTGCTGGCATACCACCTAGGATCTCACCTTTGAAGATCCAAGTTTTAATGCCGATCACACCGTATTGAGTGTGAGCCGAAGAAGTTGCGTAATCAATGTCAGCACGTAGAGTGTGTAGAGGTACACGACCTTCACGGTACCACTCAGAACGTGCAATTTCAGCGCCGCCTAGACGACCACTTACTTCTACTTTGATGCCTTTAGCACCTAGACGCATTGCGTTTTGTACCGCGCGCTTCATAGCACGACGGAACATAACACGACGCTCTAGTTGAGACGCGATGCTGTCACCAACAAGTTGTGCATCAAGTTCAGGTTTACGTACTTCAGCGATGTTAATTTGCGCTGGTACACCTGCAATTTTTGCTACAGCTGCGCGTAGTTTCTCAACGTCTTCACCTTTCTTACCGATTACAACGCCTGGACGAGCAGTGTGAATAGTCACACGGATGCTCTTAGCAGGACGCTCGATAACGATGCGTGAAAGAGACGCTTTTTGTAGTTCCTTAGTTAGGAACTGACGTACCTTGAAGTCGCCGTCTAGGTTGTCAGCGAAATCTTTGGTGTTAGCAAACCATGTAGCATTCCAAGGCTTAACGATGCCAAGACGAATACCATTAGGATGTACTTTTTGACCCATTGCTTACTCTCCTAGTCTCTAGCGATCTGCTACAACAACAGTGATGTGGCTTGAACGCTTCAAGATACGATCCGCACGACCTTTAGCACGAGGCATAATACGCTTCATGGTTGGGCCTTCATCTACAAAGATTTTTGCGACATTCAGATCGTCAATATCTGCACCTTCGTTGTGCTCCGCGTTAGCGATAGCAGACTCTAGAACTTTCTTAACTAGAACAGCAGCTTTTTTGTTGCTGAAAGTTAGGATTTCTAGAGCTTGGTCAACAGATTTACCACGAATTAGATCCGCAACTAAGCGAGCTTTCTGAGGCGAAATGCGAGCAAAGTTATGTTTAGCAATAGCTTCCATTATTTACTCCTTAACGCTTCTTAGCTTTCTTATCCGCAGCGTGACCGCGGTAAGTACGTGTTGGTGCGAATTCACCTAGTTTGTGACCGATCATTTCTTCGGTTACGAAAACAGGTACGTGCTGACGACCATTATGGACAGCGATGGTCAAACCGATCATCGATGGGATGATCATTGAACGACGGGACCAAGTCTTAAGTGGCTTTTTGTCTCCGCTTTCCACCGCTTTCTCTACCTTCTTCAGCAAGTGTAGGTCAATAAATGGACCTTTCTTGAGAGAACGTGGCATGGCGATTCCTCTTTATATAGATTACTTGTTACGACGACGTACGATGTACTTGTCAGTGCGTTTGTTCTTACGAGTCTTGAAGCCTTTAGTTGGCATACCCCAAGGAGATACTGGGTGACGACCGCCAGATGTACGACCTTCACCACCACCGTGTGGGTGATCAACCGGGTTCATTACTACACCACGTACGGTTGGACGTACGCCGCGCCAGCGTGAAGCACCAGCTTTACCAAGTTCACGTAGCATGTGCTCAGAGTTACCAACTTCACCGATTGTTGCACGGCCTTCAGAAAGAACTTTGCGCATTTCGCCAGAACGTAGACGGATAGTTACGTACGCACCGTCGCGAGCAACGATTTGAGCGTAAGCACCAGCCGAACGAGCTAGCTGACCACCTTTACCAGGTTTTAGTTCAACGTTGTGTACAGTTGAACCTACTGGGATGTTACGCATTGGAAGAGTGTTACCAGCTTTAATCGGTGCATCAACACCAGATTGGATAACATCACCCGCGTTAACACCTTTAGGTGCTAGGATGTAGCGACGCTCACCGTCTTTGTAAAGAACTAGAGCAATGTTTGCGCTACGGTTTGGATCGTATTCTAGACGCTCAACTGTCGCTGGGATACCGTCTTTAGTACGTTTGAAGTCAACTACACGGTAGTGGTGCTTGTGACCACCGCCGATGTGACGTACTGTGATACGACCGTTGTTGTTACGACCACCGTTCTTAGAGTTTTTCTCTAGAAGAGGTGCGTATGGCTTGCCCTTGTGTAGGTCAGCGTTAACAACTTTAACAACGTGACGACGACCAGGGGAAGTCGGCTTACATTTAACAATAGCCATTTTTAACTACTCCTGTTATTCCGCGCCGCCAACAAAGTCAAGATCTTGACCTTCTTTCAAAGTAACGTACGCTTTCTTAACGTCGCTGCGGCGACCTTGGCGTAGACCTTGACGTTTGGTCTTACCCTTAGTGATAAGAGTATTTACAGACTTAACTTCAACTTCAAAAAGCTTTTCTACAGCTGCTTTGATCTCTTTCTTAGTTGCATCTTTAGCTACTTTGAAAACGATAGTGTTCGCTTTCTCAGCTGCCATAGTTGCTTTTTCAGAGATGTGCGGAGCACGTAGAACTTTTAGGATACGCTCTTCAGTGATCATGCTAGCATCTCCTCAACTTGCTTAACTGCTTCAGCAGTCATTACAACTTTGTCGAACGCGATTAGTGAAACTGGGTCGATACCAGCAACGTCACGTGCGTCAACTTTGTATAGGTTACGAGCAGCTAGGAATAGATTCTCATCTACTTCGCTAGTCACGATTAGAGCGTCAGTTAGCTCAAGCTCTTTAAGCTTAGCAACTAGCTCTTTAGTCTTTGGCGCTTCAACTGAGAAGTTATCAACAACGATTAGACGCTCTTGACGAACTAGCTCAGAAAGAATGCTCTTCATAGCACCGCGGTACATTTTCTTGTTAACTTTTTGGCTGTGATCTTGTGGTTTCGCAGCAAAAGTAACACCACCTGTACGCCAGATTGGGCTACGGATTGTACCAGCACGCGCACGGCCAGTACCTTTTTGACGCCATGGCTTAGCGCCACCGCCAGAAACTTCTGAACGTGTTTTTTGAGCACGAGTACCTTGACGAGCACCTGCTGCAAATGCAACAACTACTTGGTGTACAAGAGCTTCGTTAAACTCACGTCCGAAAGTAGTTTCGGAAACAGTTAGTGCATCAGCACCTTTAACCATTAGTTCCATTACTTACTCCTGAGACGTTATGCTTTAACAGCTGGTTTAACGATCACGTTGCCACCTGTTGAGCCTGGTACTGCACCTTTAATAAGAAGCAGATTGCGCTCAGCGTCAACACGTACGATCTCTAGGTTTTGAGTCGTTACACGCTCAGCACCCATGTGACCTGCCATTTTCTTGCCTTTAAATACGCGACCTGGAGTTTGACATTGGCCAATTGAACCCGGTGCACGGTGAGACAATGAGTTACCGTGAGTCATATCTTGAGTACGGAAGTTCCAACGCTTAACAGCGCCTTGGAAACCTTTACCCTTAGATGTACCAGTAACGTCTACTTTCTTAGTTTCGTTGAATAGTTCAACTGTTAGCTCAGCGCCAACTGCGAACTCTTCACCGTTTTCCAAACGGAATTCCCAAAGACCACGACCAGCTTCAACGCCAGCTTTAGCAAAGTGACCTGCTTCAGCTTTGTTTACACGGTTAGCTTTCTTTGAACCAGCAGTTACCTGGATTGCAGCGTAGCCATCTGTCTCAAGAGTTTTAACTTGAGAAACACGGTTTGCTTCAACTTCAACAACTGTTACTGGGATAGAAACGCCGTCTTCAGTAAATACGCGGGTCATGCCCACTTTACGACCGATTAGACCAATCATTCTTCTAATCTCCCTTAACCTAGGCTAATTTGAACGTCAACGCCCGCAGCAAGGTCTAGACGCATTAGAGCATCAACAGTTTTGTCTGTTGGCTCAACGATGTCGATTAGACGCTTGTGAGTACGAATTTCGTACTGGTCACGTGCTTTCTTGTTAACGTGTGGAGAGATAAGAACTGTGAAACGCTCTTTACGAGTTGGCAGTGGGATTGGACCACGAACCTGTGCGCCAGTGCGCTTAGCTGTTTCAACGATTTCCGCTGTAGAAGCGTCGATTAGTTTGTAATCGAATGCTTTTAGGCGGATACGGATACGTTGGTTCTGCATGAGACAGAGCTCCAATATTAAAAATTACACAAACAATATCGCCACTCAAACTCGTCAAGACGAGAGAATGCCGATTGATTTATGTGAAACCGTAGCATCCAAGATTAGGACGCATTGTCAGTTAATTTTCGATTAACTATCCCTATATGCCAGAGTCACGTCTGGGGATAGTTTTTCCGAAGAAAAGATAGCTAATTGTATTAACCGCGAACATAAGCTGAGTCTACATTACCTTGCAAATCCGAAGACTTGCTCGCTCCTCATTGCTCATTGGTTCACAACTGGCTTAACCAGTGCGACGCATTATACAGATCACACTTTAGGATGCAAGAGCTGAGTGAAAAATAATCGAACAAAATTCAACCACTCGGCTTATCCCGGTTTTTACGCCAAATCGCCTATTTTACGATGGGCAAATAAACAAAAAGGACGCCGAAGCGTCCTTTTTTAAACAGGAATAATAGCGCTGGCTATTACTTCTTGCTTGATAGGGCACCGAAACGCTTGTTGAAGCGATCAACACGGCCGCCTGTATCAACGATACGTTGCTTACCAGTGTAGAATGGGTGACATTTGTCACATACGTCTAGGTGGATAGACTCTTTGTCTAGAGTTGACTTGAACTCGAAAGAGTTGCCGCAAGAACAAGTAGCAGATACTGCTTTGTATTCTGGGTGGATACCAGCTTTCATGGGATAACCTCAATTGTAGGCCGTGTCGCTATACGAATCTAAGCCGCACACCACACGTAATGAAAAATAAAAGTGCGATACCGCATCGACCAAATGCCGAAGCCATATCTAAGGCGCAGTATAGTAATGAATCACTAGACTAGGATCAACACATTTGGCAACTTTTTCGCCACTTTTTTCACCAGTACTTTAGTACTGAAGGGAATCAAGTTACCCGAAATGCAGATTGCTCGAATTTCTTAACGCGTTTTAATAGACTATAGCCCTCTTCCCTCTTTTATATAGTAAAGATTCTATGCGTCCATCCATCGCCCGAGTAGCACTGCCAGTCCCGCTCGACAAACAGTTTGACTATCTCATACCTAGTCACCTTTTCCCTGTGATTGGCGGACGCGTTTCTGTGCCTTTTGGTCGGCAGACTTTGGTTGGCATCGTGACAGCAATGGTTAATCATTCAGACTTTCCTAAAGAGCAACTGAAAGCGATTAAAGCGGTATTAGATGCCCAACCAGTTTGGCCAGAAAAACTCTATTCTTTACTGACTTGGTGTAGCCAGTTTTACCAATATCCACTTGGTGACACACTTCATAATGCAATGCCAGCTGCCCTGCGTAAGGGAAAACCTGCGGATTTCGCGACATTACAAGAGTGGCAAATCACTGCGTCGGGTAAAGATAAGCTGATGCAAGGCTTAGGGCGTGCAGTCAAGCAACAGCGTGCTTTGCAGATGCTGGTCAATGGTTCAGTGCCACACCAAGAGTTCATCGACCAAGAAATTGGCTCTACCGTACTTAAGTCTTTGGAAGAGAAAGGCTGGGTCGAACGCATAGAGAAAAAGCCGACGATCACTAAGTGGGGCCAACAAGTTGAGTTCGATGTTGAAAAACCAGAGCTCAACCACGAACAAGCTCTGGCGATTGCTAGCGTAAACAGCCAAACTGGCTTTGCCTGCTATTTACTAGAGGGCGTTACAGGTTCCGGCAAAACCGAAGTTTACCTTAACCTCATTAAGCCAGTACTTGAACAAGGTAAGCAAGCTTTGGTACTCGTCCCTGAGATAGGCCTGACTCCCCAAACCATTAACCGCTTCAAGCGTCGCTTCAATGTGCCTGTGGATGTCATTCACTCTGGGTTAAATGATACCGAGCGACTCAACGCCTGGCTTTCTGCGCGAGACAAAGCCGCTGGCATCATTATTGGTACGCGTTCTGCCCTACTGACGCCTTTTGCTGATCTTGGCATTATCATTGTCGATGAAGAACACGACTCGTCTTATAAACAACAAGATAGCCTACGCTACCATGCTCGTGATGTTGCGGTGATGCGTGCACATAAAGAGCAAGTGCCTATTGTCCTCGGCTCTGCCACGCCAGCCTTAGAAACACTACACAATGCACTAACGGGCAAGTACCACCATTTAACTCTGACACAACGCGCCGGTTCTGCCGTTCCGACCACTAACAAGGTACTAGATGTTAAAGGCCTCTATCTAGACAGTGGCTTATCCGCGCCATTGATCGCTGAAATGCGCAAACATCTAAAAGCGGGCAACCAAGTGATGCTGTTCTTAAACCGTCGCGGCTTCTCACCGGCGTTAATGTGCCATGAATGTGGCTGGATTGCGGAATGTAAACGCTGTGATGCTTACTACACCTTCCACCAATACAGCAATGAGATTCGCTGTCACCATTGTGGCTCACAGCAGCCTGTCATTAATCAATGCCAAGGTTGTGGTTCGACTCAGTTGGTCACTGTGGGTGTGGGTACCGAACAGCTTGAGTTGCAACTGGCCGAGCTCTTCCCAGAATACAAAGCCATTCGTATTGATAGAGACAGCACGCGCCGTAAAGGTAGCCTAGAAGATGCGCTCGAATCGATTCGTAAAGGCGAATACCAAATTCTGATTGGCACGCAGATGTTAGCAAAAGGTCACCACTTCCCAAATGTGACGCTTGTTGCGCTACTCGATGTTGATGGTTCCCTCTACAGTAGTGACTTCCGCGCCTCCGAGAGACTGGCTCAACTGTTTATTCAGGTCGCAGGTCGCGCAGGTCGCGCAAGCAAACCCGGTGAAGTGATATTGCAAACTCACCACCCAGAACACAGTTTACTGCAAGCTCTACTGCAGAAAGACTATCGCCACTTCGCTATGACCGCATTGGAAGAGCGTAAACTCGCCCAACTGCCACCGTATAGCTTCTTGACCTTATTTAAAGCAGAAGCCAACCAAAGCGAAGTGGTCGAAGACTTTTTACGTCAGGTACGTTTTACCCTTGAATCGCACCCATTGTTCGATGATAGCTGCATGGTGTTGGGGCCGACACCATCACCACTGGCTAAGCGCGCTGGCAAATATCGATGGCAGCTTTTACTGCAAACTCAGCATCGCTCATTGATGCAAAAGTTATTAACCAGTGCGAAACCTGCTATTGAGTTGTTGCCAAATGCCAAGAAAGTTCGCTGGAATTTAGACATAGAGCCACAGGATCTCAGCTAGCAAACGTTTAACCATGTAATGAATTGCCTTTTAATGTGATGAGATTCACATTAGGATTGCAATTTTTGTTAAACAGACCGTAACTTTCCCTTTAGAAATGAATAGACTATTCAAATTAGTAAAGTCTAAAGTGGATCAGTCACATAGGCTTCAATTAGAACAATGACAAACGTCACCTTGGCGAATATTTTAAGAGGGTAAAAACTATGGCGACAATGAAGGATGTTGCCCAGCTTGCAGGGGTATCTACTGCGACGGTATCAAGAGCATTAATGAATCCAGAAAAAGTCTCTTCTTCAACAAGAAAGAGAGTGGAAGATGCCGTACTAGAAGCTGGTTATTCACCAAATTCATTAGCTCGTAACTTACGCAGAAATGAATCAAAAACCATTGTCACCATCGTACCGGACATTTGCGACCCGTACTTCTCAGAGATCATTCGTGGTATTGAAGATGCAGCAATGGAACACGGCTATCTTGTTCTATTGGGCGACAGTGGTCAGCAGAAAAAGCGTGAAAGCTCGTTTGTTAACTTAGTCTTTACTAAACAAGCAGATGGTATGCTTTTGCTTGGTACTGATCTGCCGTTTGATGTCAGCAAGCCTGAACAGAAAAACCTGCCACCTATGGTGATGGCGTGTGAATTTGCTCCAGAGTTGGAACTGCCAACCGTTCATATCGATAACCTAACTTCAGCATTTGAAGCAGTGAACTACCTTACTCAGTTAGGTCATAAGCGTATTGCTCAGATCTCTGGTCCAGACTCTGCTGCTCTGTGTCAGTTCCGCCACCAAGGTTACCAACAAGCACTGCGTCGTGCGGGTATTAATAAAGAGGAGCAATACACCGTTATTGCCGACTTCTCTTTTGACGGCGGAGTACAAGCCGTGCGTAAACTGCTTGAGCTTCCAGAGCCACCGACCGCTCTATTTTGTCACTGTGACACCATGGCAATTGGTGCTATTCAAGAAGCGAAGCGCCTAGGTCTGCGTATTCCTCAAGACCTGTCCGTTGTCGGCTTTGATGACATTCAGTTCGCTCAATATTGCGATCCACCGCTAACCACCATCTCTCAACCTCGTTATGAGATCGGTCGCCAAGCGATGTTGATGATGCTTGAATTGCTTAAAGGTCACGACGTGCATTCTGGTTCTCGCCTACTCGAGACCAAACTTGTTGTGCGTGGCAGTGCAGCGCCACCGCCACTTCGATAAGAAAACTCTTCCACAGCAACAACCATTTCATTCTAAGCGACGCATTTAGCGTCGCTTTTTAATGCCGACTTTCCTGTACGTAGCTAACAAGATTATCTAATTAGGGTGTTTTCTCGTCGCATTCTGGATTAACATATTTGCCAGAATCCTTGATGACCAGAAGTAACCGTGGCAAATAGAGATTATGTAAGACGCGGACGCGGCGCTCCGAAGAAGTCGACAAAAAAACAACCTTCAAGAAAAAAACCTTGGCGTAGTGGTCTACTGGCAATATTGCTCGTGGGCGGTTTCGGCTATGGCCTGTATTTATTGAGCTCAGATCCAGAACCTGAACAAACCGTTGTGGCAGAAAAGCCTGTAACGAATACCATCAGCAAACCAAAGCCGAAGAAAGACATTCCACCTCCACCAGAAGAAAAGTGGGAATACGTAGAATCTCTACCACAGCGTGAGGTAGAAGTCGTCGCTAAAGAAATTCAGGTATCCAAAGTACCTTATGTGATGCAGTGTGGTGCATACAAAAACCAAAGTCAGGCAGAGGAGCGTAAGCTCGCCATTGCCTTCCAAGGAATGAGCAGCCGTGTGATTAAAAAAGAAGGCAGCTCTTGGTATCGCGTAGTGCTTGGTCCATACAAGTTCAAGCGTGATGCAGAGAAAGAGCGCCACAAGTTGCAACGCGCCAAGATTGAGCCATGTGCAATTTGGAAAGAAAATCTTTAAACACAGGCCCTAGGAGCTAAGATCCTAGGGCCTTTCTTTTCGCCCCCTTGAATCCCCCACTCACTTGCCCCATATACTTAATTAAATCCAAAGAGAAATAATTAAGAGGTCGACTGTGACTACCATTGTATCTGTACGTCGAAACAATAAAGTCGTCATCGCGGGTGATGGCCAAGTGTCGCTAGGTAATACCGTAATGAAAGGCAACGCACGTAAAGTTCGCCGCCTATACAACAACCAAGTACTTGCTGGCTTTGCTGGCGGTACCGCGGATGCCTTCACCCTATTCGAGCGCTTCGAAAGCAAACTTCAAATGCACCAAGGCCACCTAACTAAGGCGGCTGTAGAGCTAGCAAAAGACTGGCGTAGCGACCGTGCACTTCGCAAACTAGAAGCCCTACTGGCGGTAGCGGATGAAACTGCTTCCCTAATCATCACTGGTAACGGTGATGTGGTTCAGCCAGAAAACGATCTGATCGCCATTGGCTCGGGCGGCGCATACGCACAAGCAGCCGCAACTGCACTATTAGAAAACACGGACCTAGACGCACGCGAAATCGCAGAGAAAGCACTGAACATTGCTGGCGATATCTGTGTATTCACCAACCATCACCACACTGTAGAAGAACTAGAATCTACAGTAGAGCTTCCTAAGCCAACGGCTTAAGCGTAATCGTAACGAAGTAAGGAAAGAATATGTCTGAAATGACTCCTCGCGAAATCGTTCATGAACTGAACCGCCACATTATTGGTCAAGACAAAGCAAAACGTTCGGTTGCGATTGCACTGCGTAACCGCTGGCGTCGCATGCAGCTTGAAGAAAGCTTGCGTGTCGAAGTCACACCAAAGAACATCCTAATGATTGGTCCTACTGGTGTAGGTAAGACAGAGATCGCTCGTCGTCTTGCGAAACTGGCAAACGCACCATTCATCAAAGTAGAAGCAACCAAATTCACTGAAGTGGGTTATGTAGGTAAAGAAGTGGAAACCATTATCCGCGATCTCACCGACGTTGCTGTGAAGATGACTCACCAGCAAGCGATGGAAAAAGTAAAATTCCGCGCAGAAGAGCAAGCAGAAGAACGTGTGCTAGACGCGCTGCTGCCACCAGCTCGTGATTCTTGGGGTCAATCTGAGCAAAAAGAAGACACATCGAATACGCGTCAAATCTTCCGTAAGAAACTACGTGAAGGCCAGCTAGACGACAAAGAAATCGAGATCGATGTAGCTGCACCGCAAATGGGTGTGGAGATCATGGCGCCTCCTGGTATGGAAGAAATGACTAACCAGCTACAGGGCATGTTCCAAAACCTAGCGGGTGATACCAAAAAGAAACGCAAGCTGAAAATCAAAGACGCAATGAAAGCATTAGCGGAAGAAGAAGCAGCGAAACTGGTGAACCAAGAAGAGCTGAAAGAATCTGCAATCTTCAACGTAGAGAACAACGGCATCGTATTCATCGATGAAATCGACAAGATTTGTAAGCGCGGTGAAAGCTCTGGCCCTGACGTTTCTCGTGAAGGGGTTCAGCGTGATCTACTACCACTAATCGAAGGTAGCACGGTATCAACGAAGCACGGCATGGTAAAAACAGATCACATCTTGTTTGTGGCGTCTGGTGCATTCCAAGTAGCAAAGCCTTCTGACCTGATCCCAGAACTACAAGGTCGTCTACCAATCCGCGTAGAACTTGAAGCGCTGACCAGCAACGATTTCAAACGTATCCTAACAGAGCCTAAAGCGTCTCTAACTGAGCAATACATTGCGCTGATGAAAACAGAAAGCGTAGATGTAGAGTTCACTGAAGACGGTATCACTCAAATCGCAGAAGCGGCATGGACGGTGAACGAAACCACTGAGAACATCGGTGCTCGTCGTCTACACACTGTGATGGAGCGTTTGATGGATGAGATTTCTTACGACGCGACTGAAAAAGCCGGTGAGAAGTTCGTCATCAACGCGGCATACGTGAAAGACCGCCTAGGCGATACGATTGAAGATGAAGATCTAAGCCGCTTTATTCTTTAATAACGCTCTCTAGAGTCCAAAGCCCAGAATAATGCTTCTGGGCTTTTTCGTTCCGCATGACCGTTACTTTCACAAGCTATAAACCAAAAGAGTTCGGCATCCTAGCGAGCTCCAGCGAGACTAAGAATCTAGTAACAACGTGCGCCGTACCCTTCCCTTTCCCAAAAAACGCCATTTATTACCTCAAATATGGAAACTGTGTTCCTTCTCCGTAAGTCTTTGACTCTTAATTGAGTTGTTTCAGGTCAATAGCGTAACGGGCGCTTTGTGCTTATACTGGGCACATTGGTTCCTAGCACGAAATATCCATGAAACAATCATTGCAGATCTGGCTTGAAGCCGCTCGTCCAAAAACATTACCCCTCGCACTGGTGTCTATTTTGACCGGTAGCGTACTCGCCTATTCTGCGGGTCACTTCTCGCTGGCCATCGCGGTAATGGCCTTCGTCACCGCAACGCTACTGCAGATATTGTCTAACCTTGCGAACGACTACGGCGATGCAGTACAAGGCACAGACAACGATAACCGTTTGGGCCCTCAGCGTGCGATGCAGTCTGGCGCGGTAACAGCGGATCAAATGAAGAAAGCGATTATCTTCAACATCATCCTGACCGCCATTGCTGGTTTAACCTTAGTGTTTTATGCACTGAGCTCTTTTGAAAGTATCATTACCTTTATCGGTCTGGGCATTCTTGCCATTATCGCGGCGATTGCTTACACCATGGGCAGCAAGCCTTATGGTTATGTTGGCTTGGGTGACCTGTCTGTATTTATCTTCTTTGGCCTACTTGGTGTATCTGGCACTTACTTCCTACACACAGGTCATGTAGATGCGACACTATTCCTACCAGCACTAGGTTGTGGTTTGTTGGCAGTAGCTGTACTCAACATCAACAACATGCGCGATATCGAGAACGACAGCGAATGTGGTAAACGCACCATGGCGGTTCGACTTGGCCAACGCAAAGCGAAACAATACCACTTCATCTTACTTGGTGGCGCACTACTGGCTTTTGCTGTTTACCTGCTGATTCAAGACAAACCGGTATGGATCAGCTTGCCATTCTTGATTAGCATTTTCGTGGTGGCGAACCATGGTAAAGCGGTTTGGAATACCGAGAAACCTGCGCAAATCGCTCCAATGATGCCCGTAGTTGTGAAGTGCTCGCTGGTTACCAATGTTTTATTTGCAACAATTGTGGTAGCTCAAACTCTAATGAGTTAAAAAAGGATTGTCATTGCATTGACTTAATGCCTAGATATACTCAAAGACAACAGTTTCTGTTTAGAAAGGTACGCTATGGAATACAATACATCAGCACTCTGTGATATCTACCTTGATCAGGTAGACGTGGTTGAACCGATGTTCAGTAACTTTGGCGGACGAGCTTCGTTTGCCGGGCAAGTGACAACGATTAAGTGTTTTGAAGACAACGCACTGATCCGCGAAACGTTAGAACAAGATGGTATCGGACGAGTATTGTTGATTGATGGTGGTGGTTCCCTACGCAGGGCCTTAATCGATGCAGAAATCGCGACGCTTGCAGAAGAAAACGAATGGGAAGGCATCGTCGTTTACGGTTGTGTCCGCGAAGTGGACGAGCTGGAAGACATGAACCTAGGCATCCAAGCACTCGCGTCTATCCCTGTTGGGGCAGCAAACCAAGGTATCGGTGAAATCGACGTACCGGTTAACTTTGGCGGCGTTAGCTTCCTACCTGAAGATTACATCTACGCAGACAGCACTGGCATCATTCTTTCTCCTGAGCCACTCAATGTAGACCTAGAGCTCGATGAAGAAGACGACGGAGAGGAAGGGTTAAACTAACCCTATTCCTTTATTAGCAACGAGCTACTCGCTAAAAACCCATCGCCAAATACGCAAACACCCGCCGAAGCGGGTGTTTTTGATTCTGGATACTTAAGTGGATTATTCCACTTCGTCCATCTTGCCAAGTAGTGCACGGATGCGCTCTTGCCACTGAGCATGCTCTTGTTGAGCTTGCTGAGATTTTTGCTCAAGCTCTTCACGCTGAGAACGAAGCTCGTTTGCTTCTGTTTCAAGCTTCACTTTATCTTCTTTCAGCTCTTCGACTTCCATCTGAAGAAGAGTGATTGTGTCAACTGCAGTTTGAATTTTCGATTCTAGTTGTTCTAGTACTTCAAAAGACATCTTGGCCTACCTATTGTTATTCCGTTGGGACGATGCGCGAGCATTCGCTTGCACCTTACCTATGAGGTTCATTCTACTCAGCGTAGCGACGAGAAACACTTACTATATTCGATATTTTGCATCATTCGGTTAAAAAATCGGCGCAATCTCACTAAACGCTGACTTTTCTTATCATCGAAGCATTTTTGCGCAATGCATTTTCCCATCACTACCCCTTAAACTCACCCAAGTATTGATCAAATTCAACTTAGTTAAAGTAAAAGCTCAGCAAAAAGGCAAACGTTTAACTGACGATGTGATAAAATCGCCGCGCAACTTATTCTTCCCTCTTGTTACTTGGAGACATCATGAAACGCGATTTAGCAATGGCATTTTCCCGTGTTACTGAAGGTGCCGCTTTGGCTGGTTACAAATGGCTTGGCCGTGGCGACAAAAACGCAGCGGACGGTGCTGCAGTTGAAGTGATGCGCACCCTACTGAACAAAACAGACATCAGTGGTGAAATCGTTATTGGTGAAGGTGAAATCGATGATGCACCAATGCTGTACATCGGTGAGCAAGTGGGTATTGGTGGCGACGAGGTCGATATCGCAGTAGACCCAATCGAAGGTACACGCATGACCGCAATGGGCCAATCTAACGCACTGGCAGTATTGGCAGCAGGTGAGAAAGGCAGCTTCCTTAAAGCGCCTGACATGTACATGGAAAAATTGGTTGTTGGCCCAGGAGCAAAAGGCGTTATCGACCTAGGTAAGCCACTTAAAGAAAACCTAGAAAACGTAGCGAAAGCGCTGAACAAGTCTCTTGATACGCTAGTCGTTATTACGCTTGCGAAGCCTCGTCACGATGAAGTGATCGCAGAGATGCAAGCCATGGGCGTTCGCGTATTCGCAGTGCCAGACGGTGACGTAGCCGCTTCAATCCTAACTTGTATGCCAGATAGCGAAGTAGACATGATGTACTGCATCGGCGGCGCACCAGAAGGCGTAGTATCTGCAGCAGTGATTCGCGCACTAGACGGTGACATGCATGGTCGCCTTCTTCCTCGTCACGAAGTAAAAGGTGATACGGAAGAAAACCGCATCTACGGCGTAGCTGAACTACAACGCTGTGAAGAGATGGGCGTAAAAGCGAATGTTGTATTGAAGATGGAAGACATGGCGCGCAGCGACAACGTAGTCTTCTCTGCAACGGGGATTACTAAAGGTGACCTGCTAGAGGGCATCTCTCGCCAAGGCAATATCGCAACAACAGAAACTCTATTGATTCGTGGTCGTTGTCGTACTATTCGTCGCATCAAGTCTACGCACTACCTAGAGCGTAAAGATCCAGAAGTACGCGATATTATTCTTTAAGCATTATTGGAGGCTCCCACTCACTCTGAGTTGGAGCCTTTCTTTCCTTGCAAGTCATTTACGCTTCCTTTGTCATCATCAGAGTACGTCACTCTAGCGAGCAAGAATCTAGTTCCAGCGAGCTCCCCATCTTTATGCCTAAACTCAGGCTATAGAATCAACGAATAATAGATTCTGAATCACCTCGTCCCTCGTTGTTCAGAATGACGATTACTTTATCAAGCTATAAACCAAAAGAGTTCGTCATCCTAGCGAGCTCAAGCGAGACTAAGGATCTAGTCACAGCAACCCCTTATTCTTTCCTACTCACCTTAAACCACAGTACAAACAGACAATAGATTCTGAATCACGCTCGTTCCTCGCTGTTCAGAATGGCGATATATATTTGTTCGCATGAGCATAGACCCAACAAATCCACACACAAATTAAGTCAACACTTTTCTTTACTAACCCTATCGAGCATAATATGTACTGACGTATAAATGGTGGGTATATGAAGACCGTAGATAGGATTTTGCAAATCGTTAAGCGTGATGGCTCTGTCACTGCGAAACAACTCTCTTCTGAACTGGGTATGACAACCATGGGTGCGCGTCAGCATCTGCAAGGTCTGGAAGATGACGGCGTCCTGTCGATCCATGATGTAAAAGTCAAAGTTGGTCGCCCAACTCGTCACTGGTCTCTGACACAAAAAGGTCATGAACAATTTGCAGATCGCCACGGTGAACTGACCATTCAATTTATTGAGGCCGTAGAGCATATCTTCGGTA
This sequence comes from Vibrio campbellii CAIM 519 = NBRC 15631 = ATCC 25920, assembly GCF_002163755.1. Lineage (NCBI taxonomy): Bacteria > Pseudomonadati > Pseudomonadota > Gammaproteobacteria > Vibrionales > Vibrionaceae > Vibrio > Vibrio campbellii. The sequence continues at coordinate 358,166 of NZ_CP015863.1, read as the reverse complement.
AAGACGGATTGGAAAAAGTCACGTCTGAACGCGAAAAACTCACCCTACAAAGCTACCAACAGCACCTTGAGCAGTGCGACTCGCTAGAGAGCAAGTTACAGACACTGGTTACCCTGCGTGAGCAAGAAGGCTACATGGCCGAACTGGAACAAGATGAGCATGGTTTTATTCTGATAGAAAACCACTGCCCTATTTGTAAAGCTGCGACTCGCTGCCCAAGCTTGTGCCAATCTGAGCTCAACGTCTTCCAATCGCTTCTCGGCAATGAAACCAAAATCGAACGCGCCGAGCACATCATCAGTGGTCAACGCCGCTGTGTGTACCGTATTCAAGCCTAATATCTCGACTCACTCCCACTTAGTTATGAACATGCACTCTTATTAGTGAGACGATGCTGTCATTCCTTCTACCTGCGTTTCTACATGGATTAAGCTTTTAGTAACTAGGAGCAAGATCCAATGGATTTGGAGATAGTTATGGCAAGCACCCACAAGCCTCAAGTTTTGCCCTCATTCGATGAGATGGTAAAAATGGCAGAACGCGATCCCGAAGCCTTTGAACAGTTTCGTCATGATATGGCAAAAGAGATGATAGAAGGTGCCTCAGAACGGATGCAACCACGATTGTGGGCACAACAAAGTCACATAGATAGAGTCATTAATAACTGCAAAAACCCAAACCACACCAATGTTGTGTTGATGAATGAGCTACAAAAACAGGTCGTGAAATTTAGAGAAGCATTACAAGGGGAGTCTGCACCAACTCAAAAAGCCGATGTGGTTGAGTTGAAGGCGTTGAAAGGTAGGGATGATTTTTACTAAAACTCATTGGATAAATCGAGAAAGTCAGGGTTAGATTCTCTCACTAAATCTAACTTCCATTCACGCTTCCATTGTTTCAGCTGCTTTTCTCTTTTTATGGCTAAAGCCATGTCTTCGAACCACTCAAAGTAAACGAGCTTGTGAACATGATATTTCTTGGTAAAACCCTTAACGATCCCGTTTTTATGCTGCCATATTCTTTGGGGCAGTCGACTAGTAACACCAATGTAGAGAACAGAGTTATTTTTTGAAGTTAGGATGTAAACGCAAGGTGTTTTGTTGATGGTTCATTCTCCTTAATGAGTTGTTTTGGTTTCCTATTGTGACCCACCAGCAAAGTCAGCTTACTTCAAACTCGGAGCACTCGGTGAGTAGATTCTGAATCACGCTCGTACCTCGCTGTTCAGAATGACGGTTACTTTAAGCGACTATTAAATAAAAGAAATCCGTCATTCTAGCGAGCCCTAGCGAGACTAAGAATCTACGTCCAACGAGTCCAATATCCAATGAGCTTACTTCGGCTCAGGTCCATAGTCGTTCTGACCTGTAGTGCCTTTCAAGAAGCCACACTCCACCAGAATCCATAGGCCACAAATCAGAGAAATAGAAGCGATCATCATTTGCGGTGTCGATGGGTCTTGTGCTGCTGGGTTTGTCATTGGCGTTGCGACTCGGCCAATGATCAACGGGATGTTCAACGCCAACCAGTAAATCGACTTATTACGGTCATGCCAACGCTTAGTGGTGATCGCCAAATCTGGGATAAGAAGAATTAGCAGGAAGATAGGCAGAAGAATATAAGAAAACGCAGGGAATAACTTACTGATGCCTGCACCGAAGCCCAAGATCATGATGTAGTAGATGATATTCCACACCCAGTAAGTTTTACGGCCTATACGACCTTGGAAAGAAAACAGTAGTTCTTTAATCGACATCGAAACACTCAACATATTGAAAGTGCGACAACTCCTTGGCCGCACTAAGTAAATCTAGTGTGTCTAATTTACCACCTTCTGGAAGCAATCAATATCCATATCTCGAACATTCACGGTCAAACTGCGAACATGGCTCGCTTGTTCTTGCAGGACTACCATCAGTGCTCTTGATAATTCCCGCTTCTGTTCTGGGCTTCTTCCCGTTAGTAAATCAAAGTTGATATGAATAAAATCCACACTATCGCCCTCTTCCCCGACCAGCCAATTGTGGCAACGAAGTGCACGAGACTTAACGGACGCCAGCTCAAACAAACCACTGTCTAAAGTCACTTTGTGTAAGTCTTCTAATAAGCCTTGAACATTCACACGCTCATCGACCGAGTTGGAATATTCTAAAACTAAGTTTGGCATTTTGATTCCTTTCTTATTACGGCTAACTTTTAGCCCGTAGTAATACCAATCTAAGACGCATTTTCCGAGGAATGAACTATCATTCTGTCTACGCGATCACCAATCGATTGCTTTTGACAAAAATAACAGAACAAATGCAGCACCGACCAGATGAAGAAAGCCGAATAAGACATGACGCCAATCATGATCTGTTCACATTATTCTGTTATATTCCTACGTAGATTTTTTACATTAATAGACTATTTACATTAAAGATAAGGGAGATATTCCTATGCGTCGTCCTGTAGTGATGGGTAACTGGAAACTAAACGGTAGCAAAGCAATGGTAACTGAGCTACTAACAGGTATTAACGCTGAGCTTGAAGGCGTTGAAGGTGTAGACGTAGCAGTAGCTCCACCAGCTCTTTACATCGATCTAGCTGAGCGCGTAATCGCTGAAGGCGGTAACAAAGTTATCCTAGGTGCACAAAACACTGACCTAAACAACAGCGGTGCTTTCACTGGCGACATGTCTCCAGAAATGCTGAAAGACTTCGGTGCTTCTCACATCATCATCGGTCACTCAGAGCGTCGTGAATACCACAACGAATCTGACGAGTTCATCGCGAAGAAATTCAACTTCCTAAAAGAAAACGGTCTAACGCCTGTTTTCTGTATCGGTGAATCTGAAGCTCAAAACGAAGCTGGCGAAACTGAAGCAGTATGTGCACGTCAAATCAACGCAGTTATCGACACTTACGGTGTTGAAGCTCTAAACGGCGCAATCATCGCTTACGAACCAATCTGGGCTATCGGTACTGGTAAAGCAGCAACAGCTGAAGATGCACAACGCATCCACGCTTCTATCCGCGCACTAATCGCAGCGAAAGACGAAGCAGTTGCAGCACAAGTAATCATCCAATACGGCGGTTCTGTTAAGCCAGAAAACGCTGAAGCTTACTTCTCACAACCAGACATCGACGGTGCTCTAGTTGGCGGCGCTTCTCTAGACGCTAAGAGCTTCGTAGCAATTGCTAAAGCAGCTGCAGCAGCTAAAGCTTAATTTCGCTTTTTACTAAGCAGAAATAACAAAGGGATGCATCACGCATCCCTTTTTGTTTGCTTACGATCTAGTGAGTTCTGTTATTCCGAGGAGCCTAAGCGACATCAGGAATCGACTAACCGCACGCCCCGAATCAAACCAGCAAAACAACAGACATAACCTATAAGAATCCCGTCATTCCGAGGAGCCTAAGCGACATCAGGAATCTACTAACCGCGCGCACCCAAATCAAACCAACAAAACAGCAAACATAACCTTTTAGAACCCCGTCATTCCGAGGAGCCCAAGCGACATCAGGAATCTACTAACCGCGCGCACCCAAATCAAACCAACAAAACAGCAGACATAACCTATAAGAATCCCGTCATTCCGAGGAGCCTAAGCGACACCAGGAATCTACTAACCGCATGTGTCAAACCCAAAGTTAAGTAACGAAAAACGCCTTACATCAAAACAAAGAACCTAATCGCACTTCCGATTATTCCCACTCAATTCCATTCAATCAACCAACTCTATTCACTTACCCTACCCACCGGATTTATAGTTACTGATACTTGTTCAAGGAGGAGCAATCAACATGACAACACCCATATCAGACATCGCCAGTGTGACTCACCATGGCGGAAAACATACCGTCACAGGCTCTTGTCATGAACTGAAACTGCCCCACGGCAGCATCTTGATCGATTGCGGACTCTTTCAAGGCAAAGACATCCATTTTGGCAACCGCAGGGCATCACTGGATATTGAGTTTCCGGTTAAACACATCAAAGCATTAGTCCTGACTCACGCTCATATCGACCATATTGGACGCCTACCTTGGTTACTGGCTGCTGGATTTAAAGGCCCCATCTACTGCACCAAAGCAACAGCCGAACTGGTACCGCTCATGTTAGAAGATGGATTAAAGCTGCTACTGGGTTTGAACTACCATCAACGTCAACAAGTCCTAAAAGTTATTAAAAAACAGCTAAGGCCCCATGACTACCAACAATGGCTGCCACTTGGTAAACAATGTTACCTACGCTTTCAACCTGCAGGGCACATTCTTGGTTCCGCTTACGTAGAATTCAAACTCCCCAATCATGAAATCATCGTGTTTTCCGGCGACCTAGGCCCAACCAATACCCCGCTCTTACCCGACCCGAAGCCGCCAAAGCGTGCCGACTATTTGTTCATCGAGTCCACATACGGCAACAAAGAGCATGAAGACATTGCCACTCGAACTGAGCGCTTGAACGCCATTATCGATCACGCACTGCAAGACGGTGGTGTCATACTGATCCCAGCTTTCAGCGTAGGACGTACACAGGAACTATTATTCGATATTGAACAGCTGATTCACCAACGCAACTTGTCGTCTTCTTTGCCTATTATCCTAGACTCACCACTTGCGAAAAGAGTCACGAAGACCTACCGCTGTTTCAAAAAGTTATGGGGAAAAGAAGCAAAGCAAAAGCTCAACAATCATCGTCCCCCCCTCGCCTTTGAACAATGCATTACTGTGGAAAGCCATCGAGAACATCAAGCATTAGTAAATCGACTAGCCTCTACCAACGAGCCTGCGATTGTCGTCGCGGCATCCGGTATGTGCGAAGGTGGAAGAATCGTCAATTACTTAAAAGCACTCTTACCTGACGAAAGAAATGATGTGCTGTTTACGGGCTATCAAGCGCAAGGAACCTTAGGTCGAGAAATCCAATCAGGCAGCCACACGGTGGATATCGATAACCAACCAATCGAAGCCAACGCACAGATCCATACCATCTCTGGATATTCTGCGCACGCAGACCAAAGCGATTTATTGAAGTTTGTTACTGGGATTCCAACACAACCAAAAGCCGTGCATTTGATACATGGAGAGAAAGAAGCAAAAAAAGAGTTAGGAGAGAAATTGGAAGCAGAAGGAATTGAGGTGGTTTACTAAACTAATATCTGCCGACATTAGAACGATACAATCTCGTTCTTACTTATTGTTAATGAGTTAGAACAGCATAAGAATATGAATATCCACGTGCTTTAACTATGCTTTGTACGTCAGAAAGCCATGTTAAAGCACATTGGTAACAAGCCTGAACAACTATGCTGGTTCAGCAACCTTTACGGTTGGTGTTTTAGCAAGCTCAGCACTAGACGCTTTTTTGTATAGGTTCTCGTAGCAGTAGTTTGTCGCTTCGATGTAACCTTCTACACTACCACAGTCAAAACGCTGACCTTTAAACTTGTAAGCGATAACACAACCAGATTGAGCTTGTTGCATCAATGCATCAGTGATTTGGATTTCTCCACCTTTGCCCGGTTCTGTGTTTTCGATAAGCTCAAAAATATCTGGCGTTAAGATATAGCGACCAATAATTGCTAAATTACTTGGTGCTGTGCCTGGTTCTGGCTTTTCTACCATGTTATCAATTCGGAAGATGTCATCTTTAATCATCTCACCGGCAATTACACCGTATTTATGAGTTTCAGTTTCTGGAACTTCTTGAACCGCAACAATAGAGCAACGGAACTGCTTGTACAGCTCAACCATTTGCGCTAATACGCCCTGCTCTTCATTCACACAGAGGTCGTCTGCTAGCACAACAGCAAATGGTTCATCACCCACCAACTCACGACCAGTCAAGATAGCATGACCAAGACCTTTCATCTCACGTTGACGGATGTACGTGTAACTCGCTGAATCAATCAAAGAGCGGATATCGTCCAGCAGTGCTTCTTTACTTGTGCCTGAGATTTGATGTTCCAACTCGTAGTTTTTATCAAAGTGATCCATCAATGAGTGTTTACCACGACCAGTGACAATACACATACCATCCATGCCAGCTTCAATCGCTTCTTCAACACCATATTCAATCAATGGCTTATTAACTACCGGCATCATTTCTTTCGGCATAGATTTTGTTGCAGGTAGGAAGCGAGTACCGTAACCCGCAGCAGGGAAAAGACATTTTTTAATCATTTTTAAATTCACCAACTGTAAAAAAGGCCCTCATGTATGAGAGCCATATATTATCGCTATACTAAAAATTTAATCACTACCAAACAAGTCACGCGTGTAAACTTTATCCGCTACGTCAGCTAACTCTTCCACCATACGGTTGGAAACAATCACATCCGCACTTTGTTTGAATTCACTCAGGTCTTTAATCACTCGAGAATTAAAGAAGTCTTCTTCTTTGAGTACAGGTTCGTAAACTACGACCTCAACACCTTTTGCCTTGATGCGCTTCATGATGCCTTGAATAGAAGAAGCACGGAAGTTATCCGATCCAGCCTTCATAATTAAACGATAAATACCGACAACTTTTGGCTCACGCTTAAGGATTGATTCCGCCACAAAGTCTTTACGAGTGCGGTTCGCATCCACAATCGCGCCAATGATGTTATTTGGCACTTCTTGATAGTTCGCAAGTAATTGCTTGGTATCCTTAGGAAGACAGTAACCACCGTAACCAAATGATGGGTTGTTGTAATGATTACCTATACGAGGATCTAAGCCAACACCTTCAATGATTTGACGAGCGTCCAAGCCATGAGCTTCTGCGTAAGAATCCAGCTCATTGAAGTACGCAACACGCATAGCAAGGTAAGTGTTTGAAAACAGTTTGACTGCTTCAGCTTCTGTAGAGTCAGTAAATAGAACTTGAATGTCTTCTTTTACAGCTCCTTCAACAAGGAGACCTGCAAACACTTCAGCACGTTCACTGCGTTCACCAACGATAATACGCGACGGATGAAGGTTATCGTAAAGCGCTTTACCCTCACGAAGGAATTCTGGAGAGAAAATTACGTTCTCACACCCCAGTTCTTCTTTGATACGAGCCGTGTAACCCACAGGGACAGTAGACTTAATCACCATCACCGCATCAGGGTTAATTGCCACCACATCATTAATCACAGCTTCAACTGAAGAAGTGTTAAAGTAATTCGTTTGCGGGTCGTAATCGGTAGGCGTTGCAATCACAACATATTCTGCACCTTGGTATGCTTGTTCTTTATCTAACGTAGCAACAAAGTTTAGTGTTTTCGTCGCAAGAAAATGTTCAATTTCAGCATCCACAATCGGTGATTGCTTATTGTTTAGCATTTCCACTTTTTCTTCGATGATGTCTACTGCAACCACTTCATGGTGTTGTGCTAACAACATTGCGTTGGAAAGCCCAACATAGCCGGTCCCAGCAACTGCGATTTTCATGGGGTAATCCTTCAGTATAGTTTTGATGAAGAATAACAAAACAGAGCAACTAGTGCCATCAGTCGCGATGAGCTACTTTAAGATTAAGTACTTCAAGGAAGCATTTGTAGAGATTACATCTTTTTCCGTTAATAAAGTTGAGCTAAAATCTGCAGGATATATACAATAACCGTTGGCTTTAATATGCTCCTTGAACTCAGTTTTATTTTTTTCTCTTCTTTTGCCACGCTATTTCTAATGCGAAAGGTAGCCAAACAAATTGGCCTAGTTGACAAACCCAACGCTCGGAAGCTTCACAACGGTGCAGTCCCTTTAGTTGGAGGTATATCCATTTGTCTTGTTCTTGCACAATACCTAACTTTTAAGCCTGAGGTCATTGAACATAGTTGGCTGTATCTACTTTGTATCTGCGTGTTAACTGTCGTTGGAGCAGTTGATGATAAGATCGACCTCAGCTTCAAAGTTCGAATGGGAATTCAAGCAGCCCTTTCCATTGTGATGATGAAAGTAGCCGGTATTGAACTGCACAGTCTAGGGAACATGTTTGGTTTCGGTGAAATCAATCTAGGATATGGGGGAAGCATAATAACAATTCTGGCGGTAATTGGGGCAATCAATGCTTTCAACATGGTAGATGGTATTGATGGACTTCTCGGTGGTCTTTCCGTAGTAACATTTGGCGCACTTGCGTTTCTATTACAAGTTGATAGCCAACATGGCCTTGCCTATTTATGTATCGTGATCATAGTGGCTATGCTTCCTTACATTTTTATGAATCTTGGCGTCTTGGGTAGAGAGCGAAAGGTATTTATGGGTGATGCTGGAAGTATGATGATCGGCTTTACTGTAATTTGGTTACTGTTAGGAGTTAGCCAGACTGGAAGCTCTGAACCATTAATGCGCCCCGTTACTGCTCTGTGGCTCATTGCTGTACCATTAATGGACATGACAGCAATAATGATTCGCCGCATCCGTCGCGGTGACTCGCCATTCAAACCCGATCGGGAACATCTTCATCATATCTTCCAACGTATGGGATTGAGCTCAAAGCAAACTTTAATTGTGATATGCCTCATCGCTACATTATATGCTGCATTTGGTATTTATGGCGAGATTAAAAATATATCAGAAGCGACAATGTTCGTTATATTTTTAAGCTGCTTTGTTCTTTATAGCATAATGCTTGCATATGTTTGGAGAATAACAAGTTTTCTTAGAGCCAAACGACCAAACATTAAAAGTTGATCTCCGAATTGAATGAAACATAAAAGGGGATGAATTCTACGCCATACCCTTTTATAAAACTTCGACTATTCAAAATAGTATCTGAGTCAATGCTTATCGAGCAAATTTGTATAAAGCCTTCACAAAGAAAACCGGAAGCAAGTGGAAAAAAAATCGAGCGCAAAGAGTCACTATATTCTTGACCGAAACTAATCCCATTTTTTCCATATACTTGTAACGAAGTTTAACTTCACTGAAAGATTTTGATAAACCTTTCCTTCTCTCAACTGTATTTTCATTCATCCTATAATGAAGAAGAATATCTGGCAAGTTCGCGAAGGTTTTACCATTTTCGAGTAACAATAGCCACAGGCCCATATCCTCAGTAAAAGACGTATCAGTAGGATAACGATATCCCTCACAAAACAATGATCCCTTGAACATAACTGAAGGATGTATAAATGGACAACGAGATAGACTAAAGCTTCTCAGTTCGTTGTGACTCAAAGGAAGGCGCTTGTATGGCAGAGCAAAAGAAGCGCCAAATTCTTTACAGGCACCTCCCAGCACATCAACATTTGGATTTAGATTCATAAAATTCACTTGTTTTTCTATCCGATCCGATACTGAAATATCATCACTGTCCATACGGGCAACGAACTCATACTTTAATTCTGATACTATATCGATAAGAGTATTCAATGCTGTCGCCAACCCCTTGTTATAATCGCAGCGAATAATCACAACATTATTTAAATTAGAAAAACTCTCTAAAACCTCGTTTAGTGAAGAAGTTAATAAGCCATCAGCATAAATATACAAGTCACAATCTAAGGTTTGTGATAGAATGCTATTAACAGCAATAGATAAATCTTCAGGTTTATCTTTAAAATAAACACTCATTATCACTGCTATATCATTTAATTTATTCACAGCATCACCATTTTATCAAACGTAATGAAATAATTTCTTTAAAAGACTACAGGGTACAAATGCTATAACGAGAGACTTTACATTCGGTTTAAAATAAAAAGAAAGCAATGAGTATTTCATCTTTCTCGAAACACTTGAATTAGATGATGATATTGCGACCCTCAAATAAAGGTTAGATTTAAAAATACTCTCCAGGCCAAGGGGACCATATAAGTCCTTGTATTTTCTCAAGAGGTAAGATGATGCTAAAATATATTTATCTGGATTCTTACTTATTTGTGCATTAGTTCTATGAACCGTATATAAAACTGTTGTATTACTATCATAGTAAACGTCAGATATAGATGCCATACGAATCCACAGATCATAGTCTTGTAAGCATTGAAGATCTTCATCGAACATTCCTGCTTCCATGAAGTAACTTTTCCGCACCGCAACCCTGGACGTAGAACCGATTAAATTCCCGCACTTGAATAAATCTCTTGTATCGATATTATCACTAGAACCATGAACTACTCTTTTGACCTGTTCTAAATCGTCATCGGATACTATTCTAATTCCCGTATAAGAAATTCCAACCCTCTCATCAGAAAACCCTTTGAGCCTACTTTCAAAAGATATTTCTGTTAAGGCATCGTCATCATCTAGAAGAAATACGATATCATTCGTTGATTTTTGAATACCAAGATTGCGACAGTAGTTTGCGCCTTTTGAATAATCATTGTTAATGATTATTATCTCGATATCACGAGGTAGCGCATTTCGGGGAATATGACACCCTCCATCATTTACAATGATAATTTCACTAGGCGTAATAGTATTGTTAGTTATGCTATTAACGGCTCTGATTAGAAATTCTATTCGGTTTTTTGTAGTAATAACAACAGAGAACATAAAACCTCTTACTGTATAGATATCAATTGCATTCAAATTCAGAAGATTGATAATGGATTAATTTTTAATTTTCTATAGGCTGAAATACAGCCTAATAAGTTTGATGATGCTAGAGCAATGAAAGTCATTACCGCTGCACCATAGATGCCATATCTTTCAACTAGTAAAACACCTGAAAGAAGACTGACTACAGATGTTATCATAATATTATACATAAGTTGCTTTTGCAGCCCTGTCATTTGTAATAAAAATATAACGGTACCTGTAATTGAAGCTATAAACTGGCCAGTTGCAATAATAATAAGAACCAAGTAAAAATCAGAAAACTCTTCTCCGAAAATACTAAGGATTTGTTTGGAAAATATAACCACCAAAATTAACATTGGTAGAGAAACAAGCCACAATAATCTATTAGCCTTCTTAACAGTCTTTTCTAGTTCAATTAACTTTCCTTCTGAATATAGCTGCGCAAACTTTGGAGCAACAACTTTATTAATAGCAATGACGAAAAAACTCATAACAACAGAAATACGAATACTTACAGCATAATATGCCAATGTTTCGGGCTTAACGTATAGACTGAGTATAAATTGACCTGAAAATGCGTTTACCTGACCTATAATTTGAGTAATAAAAATAGGAAAAGAAGAACATACTATTAACCGATAAGGTTCTATGCGTTTGATAGAGCCAAGACAAGGTTTAAATACACCTGTTAGATATAAAGTTAAAACCACAAGAGAAATAACTATTGATAAGGCATATAGAAAGATAACCTGCTTAGGCTCAATGCCTTCATAAAGAAAACAAAGTAACAACATTACCGACTGATAACCCATTGTAAGGGATAGCATGGAAGCGAGGTAATATCGCTTTGCTTGAAAGTAATTAGAATATAATAGTAGAATTGAAAGCGGCGCCATGCTGAAAAATATATAAAGGTAATACTCGCTAAAAATCTCATGATCAAAGCCGATATATTTACCAAATAGCACACCAAAAAAACATACAATACTACAACATACTACAACTAATAATAAAGACTGACTAAAATATTGGTCTCCATCAGTATTATTTTTTACAGCAATATTTTTCAATACCATAGGCTGTAGCCCGATTGTACAAAAAGTACCAAAAAATAATACTGCACCAGATATGAAAAAATATAGGCCTGCAACAGTCGAGCCAAACTTCCTGCTAATATATGCAGAAATCCCGAGAGCGATTAATGAAGAAATTATTTTCAAAAAAAAGACAAAAATGCTATCTTTTAAGAACTGAGATTTACTAAAAAAACGTAGGACGTTATTCTTCACAAGGAACCATTTCAAAATATAAGCTACCTAAACCTATGATCGAGCGAGGGAACATTACTATATTTAAACAGGGAAACAACTATTCCCGCAGATAGAAAAAGCATAGACGAGTCATATATTGAAAATGATTTCATAAAGTTCATAAGATAATACAGGTATATTAAAATTGATATATACTCCTCTTCGGAAACTTTTCGTTTTTTAAAGATATAAAAAAATGGCATAAAAGAAAAAACCAGTGCAAACGAAAGCCCGAGAAGCCCGAATTCTGACCAGAACTCCAACACAAAATTGTGTGGATACTTCTCTATTGTATAAACATATATATTGCTAGAGGTCTGGTTTAATCCATAACCAGAAAACCAAAACTCTGAGAGGTGGGAGAAAAAAGTGGTGTATGTAACTATCCTTGGCTCATTTTGATAATTAAAGAACAAATCAGACATTCTTTGATATATCTTTGAGTTCTCGTAAAAGTAAACTATATCTTGATAAAAATAAGATATAACCACGAAGACAGACATACTAATAAAAATTATAAACTTAGTCTTAGCTTTGCCTTTTAATATAAAAGTAGGTAATAGAAGATAATACCCAAATGCGAATAGAAATACAGCTCGAGATTGCATAGAAAACAACCCTAACCACGTAACCAAAGCAATAAGAATAAAGAATATCTTTTTCACCTTACTTGGGGAATAAAAAAATCTCAGATATGAAATACAACAAGACAAGCCTACTGCAATGCTCATTAGTAAATAGTTTACACCTGAAGAATAAACATACCCACGATCATATACTAAAAATATAGAATGCAGAAAACCAAAAAACAAGATAATATTAGATAGTGTAAATATATCTTCCTTTTTTATTTCCCTTCCAAGAAAGTAAAACAAGAACAGTACAGAAAGCTCAAATAACTTGCCCCATTCAAATTTTTGATTCAATATGGTGCTAATGAAAGCATAAGAAACGATGAAACCACCAAATATTGCAACCCCTAAATCGAGAGATTTAACATAATTCCATGAATTCAATACTCTTAGTTTAACTCCAAAAAATAATAACAAAGCTGAAAAGAAGAAAATGTACATTAGGTTTACGTACGCCAAACTACGTATCGTTTGATTACATATCATCAATCCAATAAAGAAAACCATAAAAGTTCGAGCTGTTTGATATTTAGTCATTTTCTGCTTCAATTACGAACAAATGCTTTGAAATATATTTAACTTTCACTTGTTTTCCGACAATTTTAGATAATTTTTCGACTTTTGTTTCAATGTCATTTTTTTCGAATCCACTGAATCTTTTTCTATAGTCCACAAACTTACCAAACTTACCTTGAAAACTAAGATAAGTGTATTTAGTAAGCAAATAAACTTTATGCAAGTAAGATATATACTTTAATTTAATCGAACTTGGAGATTTAGACTTAGCACCATGAGAATGAGCAGCTGCAATATTTAGTTCATCTACCACTTGCTCTTGTGCTTCCCCCCCCTTAAAGTTATGAAACAAGTCTTGAGCCTTACTAGCTTGCGGTAAAGATGCTTTTTCTTCATCTAAATTGATCAAAAATTGTTTAGCATCATTATAGTTATCAACCGTTCTACCACATATATTGGCTAAATAAGTATCAAAATCAGGGTTAGGGTTAGTTGCGTAGTTGAGCACAGGGATTCCAGCTAATGTTGCCTCTATAGCTGTCGTGCAACCATTATGAATAAGGCATTTACACCCCAAAACCCAAGGGGTTACCGAACCGTCATAAACAACTTTTACGTTGTCTATACCGTTAAAAATAGACTTATAGTAATTAGTGTCTTCACTAGGGTGGGGACGAATTACAAATATCTCATCAGGGAAGTCTAGACTTAGCTTATTTACCAAATCAACAACATCAGCGATTGAAAACATCTGCTGCCTCCAACGCTTAAAACGATAAATACGATGTTCATTATTTTTAGGTGAGTAGGACAATGTCGGTTTAAATATAAAGTCAACGCCTCCCTCTCCATTATTAGAATATGAGAAAGCAGTATTGATCAATATATAATCACTGTAAGATGATAATATATCATCAATATCGTCTTTAAAATAATCAATATATTTTTCATTATATAAATCAAATCTCGGATGACCTGTAGCCTTTATTTTCACAGAATGATCTTCACGAGATTTATTATAGTTCGCTTGCCACTCACCCCAAGTAAGCATCGCATCTTTATCATTCAGTACCGCAGGCCTTTCTGACTGGTCTAGAAGATACTTCCAAACATCTTCTCCACCGGGCCAAACTGCTCCTTCCTCGTTAAGGTGAACAATATTTATATCATTTTTCTTCAAACGGTTATAATAGTCCGTGTCAGAAAACATCGGTTTGCCAAATAAGTGCTTTCCGTAGAAAACACCTTTTTTTACAAAGTATGACAATGTTCTTATAATTTGTTGATCACCTACATAAACTTTATTATCGGGATTGGAGATTAATATACCCATCAAGATTTTGTGATCTAGTTCTCTGGCAATTGTTTCAATAGGAAATAAAAAGTTATTCATATATTTCACAAGCTAAAATTTAAACATTATATCTTCATTTGCTTTTTCTAGTTCTTCTTTTCTGCCAATATCTATCCAATAGTCATTAACTTTATAACTGCTACAAGTCAATTTATTTTCTATCAGCTTTTTAAATAGACTAGGCATATCAAAGAATTCATTTTTCGGGATCTCATTGAGAATGATAGGATCAAGGGCGTATATACCTGCATTTACTTCAAATGAAACAGAAGGCTTTTCTTCTATATTGAGAATATTGCCACCCTTGCTCGAATTGACAACGCCAAAGGGGATTATTTGTTCATAACGTCTAACAACCATTGAAGCTAGTGCGGTAGATTGTTGATGAAAGTCAAGAAAATCGCCAAATTTCATATTGGTCAAAACATCAGCATTCACGACAATAAAAGGTTCATTAAGCCCTTTATTTATCAAGCTTAGCGCTCCTGCTGTCCCCATTCTTTTTGACTCAATGATATACTCAATATCAACAGAAAATTCTTCTCCATTTTTGAAAAAGTCTTGAATTTTCTCTTTTTTGTAATTTAAACAGAGGATGAACTTTCTAAAGCCCTGCTCTCGAAACTGTTCTATCAGATGCTGTAGCATTGGCTTATCACCTACATGCAACATTGGTTTTGGGGTATCTTTAGTTAACTCCCCAAGTCTTGAACCTAATCCACCAGCCATAATAACAACAGTATTAGGACGAGATACAAACTCAACATCATCTAATGTAAAAACAGAAACTAACACACCATTTTCATCGACCAGCGGCATGTGTCTTCTATGTAAATTTTTTAACCTTGCTAAAATATCACCTTTACTGGAAGATACGTGCATTTTTATAGGCTTAAAGTTAACTAACTCATCAATATCTGACACGCTGTTAAGGATACCCCGACGAAGATCTCCATCAGTTAAAATTCCGACCAATTTTCCGTCTTTATCAACAAAGGAAACTAAGCCAATTCCTCCATCATCTAATACTTTAACTACTTCCTTTAAGGATAAGCTTTTATTATAAACTATTGTGTGATTCATTTTTATTACTCAACAAGAAACTGGCATATTCAAAGTCTTCAATTGTATCAATGTCAATTGATCGTGAACGTGGCATTATATAAGCAAAAGTCTTATCCGAATAATAACGCCTTGATTTAATCAGGCTTTCTTTAAAAACGTAAATCGCACCATTTGGATAATAAGTAGGTTTGACTTTTTGTCGATTTTCCAACATATCACAAGGGAATATGTCAGAAATCTTATTACTTCCATCAATATATTTATGCCAACTAACGGGGTGGTGTTCTTCGCAATATGTGATTACCGAGTCCGCTTCATTTGCCATAAATAGCTCAATTGCAGCATCTATATCTTCACTAGTTCTTAGGGGAGAGGTTGGCTGTAAAACTACAAATGACTCGATTGTATATCCATACTCATTTTTTAGCCTGTCTATTGTGTAGACATAATTATCAATAGCCTGAGAGTCATCTTCTGCCAGCTCTTTCGGTCTTAAAAAGGTGCTAGTTGCCCCATATTTTACTGCGATATCATGTATTAACTGGTCATCAGTAGAAATAATTACATCAGATATAAATTTCGATGCTAGAGCAGATTCGATAGTATAAGCAATTAATGGCTTACCATTTAAAATCTTTATGTTTTTTCCAGGTAGCCCTTTCGAGCCACCTCTAGCTGGAATAATTGCAATCATGCAACTAAATCCTCTTTGGTGAGAATATGATCTAATTCTAGATCTTTATTGACACTCATACCAACAAGGAACTCTGTCATCTCAGGAGCGATTCCTGTGCCAGGTCTCTTATAATCGATATCTTCTAACCTCAAGGTTTCGCCTTTTTTCATAGCTCGAGTAATCACAATACTTCTTCTAAACTCTGCTTTCTTTTCATCACTTTCTGGAGCAGAAATACGATAGCTGCCTAACGCATCGTTAATTCGTTTTACTCCATTAACAATACTAGTCAACTCCTGCTTATTGGCTGAAACTTTATGATCCCAACCTTCCATATCTTTATCGAGAGTGAAATGCTTTTCAATCAAACATACTCCCAATGCAGCTGATGCTAATGGAATCTCTGTGCCAATAGTATGATCTGAAAAACCAATACAATATTCAGGATATGTGCTCATCAGTGTCTTGATGTTATTTAAATTTACGTCAGTATCAACAGGTGGGTATGTGGAGACACAATGCAAAATTACAATTCTATTATTACCCGCAGACTCAATACATTTGATTGCTTTATCGATCTCATATAACTCACTCAATCCCGTTGAAATAACCATTGGCTTTCCTTTTTTTGCTAGGTATTCAAGGAATGGATAATTATTCAAGTCCATAGACGCAACCTTAATAAAAGGCGTTTCCATTTTTTCAACCAAAAAATCAGCTTCATGTTTACTAAATGGTGTAGATGAACAATCAATCCCAACTTCATCTGCAAAAGCCTTCATATCTAGTAGTTCCTGCTCTGAAATCGAGTATTCCTCTACAATCTCTTCTAGAGTGTAATCGGTACGATCACGATAATCATCTGCAATAAAGTAATTATCTTTATATTTCTTCTTCGCGAAGATTGTATCTTTTGACCAACTCTGAAATTTAACGCAATCCGCTCCTGCTTCCTTCGCTTCAATAATTAGCTTTTTGGCAAGTTCCATGTCTCCGTTATGATTTGAACCCAGTTCAGCAATAATATATGGTTTGCAAAAGTTAAATAGTTCTTTCTTTTCTGTTAGCTTCATGTTGGTCGCCTATTTTCTAATAACTTCCCACCAGAGCAATGGTGAGCTGCTATTCGTTTGATTCAGTTTTAAAATTTTCTCACACTCATCGACTTGATTGAGTTGAGCCATCAACTTATGGTTTGAGTCAAATTCAGCTTGGAAAGCATCACTAATGGTCAACATATGTTTATAGTGGGTTTCGCGTACTTTCAATGACTGCTTTAAGCTCTCTTTTGTCACATCACCTATACCTACTGTATTTTCCTGATGTTGACGATAAAATGTAATTGCTTGATTAGTAAATACTGCACGCTTTGATTGGTATAACAGTCGGGTAAAAAGAAACCAGTCGACTGCAATTAATGCACGTGGAAAGCGAAAAGTTTCAGCTTCCAAACCCACCAACCTTATCGCAGTATTGGATAATCCAAACAAATTTTTGTCACGAATAAAATCCAGAGATATCTCATCCCCATCAGTAATGCGTGATGATAATATTTGTACAGCAAGTTCTTTGTTTTCATTAAATGCAGTCAAATCATTAACTACAACATCATACTCTCTGAGCAACTCGAGCGAATGGGCTATTCGATTTTCTGAGAAATGGTCGTCAATATCGGCAAACACCGCTGCTTCATATTGATTCTTTAAAGCAAATTGACACATTGCCTCTCGGTTTTTCGCTATATTACCTGCAGACTCTAATTCAATAATATTTAAATTTGAATATAAGTTCTTAAATACATTCAAATCACCGAAACCGTCATTGACTAGGATAACATCAAAACTTTGTACTGTTTGGCGCTCCAACGACTTGAAGTAGTCGTGAACATATTCTTCATTAATAGGAAATATCGTCGTCAAAACTGCGGTCTTAAACGGCACTGATGGTTGATATGTTCTTGCATAACAACTGCCAGCTTTGATAAAGGCCTTTGATTCCGTTTTAACCCCTTGTACCACCACCGCATTACTTCCAATAAATGATCCAGTAGCAACCTCTGCTGCACCATTAACTACGGCTCCTGTTGAAATATGACAGTGAGTTGCAATTAATGCATCATGCTCAATCAATGATTTTGTATTAATGATACAATTATCTGACACTTGTGCACCAGCATTGATCAGAGCATCATGCATAACAATAACGCCCTTTCCTATCTGAGCAGTCCGCGAAACATGTGCCCGAGAAGAAATGACTGTTGCCAATTGAGCATTTAAACTCAGGAGTTGTATGTACAAATGTTCACGAATGCTACTAGATTGAATCTGTCCCACGGTAATTAAGAAATGGCATCCTTTAGCAATATATTTCGAAATAGCCTCATCTGTATCTAGTATGGGATAACCTAACAAGGTTGTACCAATCTTATCTTTGCTGTCTAAGATACCTTGAATTCGATATTTTCCTTGAGACTCGATCACATCGATGCAAGCAGCGCAATGCCCTCCGCCACCGATGAGAATCAAATTTATCATCATAACCTCCGCGTTACCGGGCTACTAGGTAGGTTTACCAACCTTTGTTCTAGTAACTCTGAAACACCTAAATTATCGCGTATAGCATTCTCAAACATAGGTAACCTATGCATAAGCTGCCAAATTGGTCGAGTCATCACACCTGAACCATTTGTGCAAGCTAAGACCTCTTCGCGACTTTCTTTATCCGGACAAATGATTGCATTTAGCCAGTAGTTTGACTGCGCATATTCTGGCTCAGTAACAAATTTAAAATCTGTTCCGTCAAAAAAATCCTTGTAGTTTTCTGCAAGTAACCTTTTCTTCTTCAGGTATTGCTCAATGACTTCCATTTGAGCACAGCCAAGAGCCGCATTCAGGTTTGGCATACGATAGTTGAAGCCAGGTTCATCATGGAAGAACTCATACGGATGAGGAACTTTTGCTGTCGTCGTGACATGCTTAGTTCGCACACCTAATTCTTGAGTCTTACATAACACCATGCCGCCACCGCCTGTGGTGATGATCTTATTACCATTGAAGCTGACAGCACCAAAATCACCAATAGTACCGGTGTGTTTACCCTTATAGAGCGAGCCTAGACTTTCTGCGGCATCTTCAACCAATGTAATGTTCCATTTCAAGCAAACGGCAACCAGCTCATCAAGCTCTACAGGGTGACCAAACGTGTGCATTGGTACAACGGCTTTGATTCTTCGACCTGTTTTTTTATGGATACACCCCGCGTCTGTAACTTCAGCATTCTCCTCTAAAAATGCATCCACAGCCTTAGGGCACAACCCTAAACTCACTGGAGATACATCCAGAAAAATAGGCTCAGCCCCCATATGGTAAAGAGCATTGCAGGTTGCAACAAAAGTCAAAGCTTGCGTGACGACCAAGTCGCCTCTTTGAACATCAGCCATGTACAATGCAGCATGCAATGCTGCTGTACCATTCACTGTCGCTACAGCTTTAGCCGTACCAGTATAAGTTTCAATTTTTCTCTCAAAATCATCAACAAACTTACCGACGCTAGAAACAAATGTACTTTCAATCGTTTCCATTACGTACGCTTTTTCGTTGCCATCGAACGTCGGTGCATGTAAGGGAATAAATTCGTCTGTTTTGTAAGTATCTCTCACAAATTCAACAATAGATGTCGCTTTCATTGAATGCTCCACTTACATCTTGCTATCGAGGTATTTACCCGTTTCTTTGTGCCCAAAATCAGGGATCATGGTAAAGAACAGTTTCACAATCTGCTCTTTAGTCCAAGCTCGCTCACCTTTCATCTCTGAGATGCTGTTTTCAAACAAAGTAAGCAGATCTTGCTCATAAAGAGGGTCATTTTTGATTATGCCCAGATTTTCGAATCGAGACATATCCAGCTCTTCTTTATCTGTAAAAAACTCTTCGAAGTCTTTTTCACCCGTTGTATCACTTGCAGTAAACAAACATGGCCACTTACCTTGCTCTGGGAGCGTATGCGCAAGCTGGCGAGCTTCTTCTTCTGTTTCACATAAATGAGGTTCGTAACCAAGCTGCTCTAGGTATTTCACGGCAATATCTGCAAACGAGATAAGGTGCAGAGCTTCACTCAATTTCGGGAAGAAAATGTCACGATTCGCTCCAAAGATACAAGACATCAAACATAACTCACCCGACTCTTGCGGAGTAACAAAGTAACGTTTGATGTCATTAGGAGCAACGATAGGTTGGCGCTTTTGAATACGTTGGTTAAATCCGTGAAGTAGCGAGCCATCAGAGAATGCCACATTTGCAAATCGAGCAGTTGAGATTGCCATTTGCTCGCTTTTCCGCATCAGGAACATTTCCATAATACGTTTGGATGCTCCCATCATATTAACTGGGTTTGCAGCTTTATCTGTAGAAACACAAAAGTACTTTTTCGCGCCAGCATCAATAGACTGCTGGATCGTTTTGTCAGTATTAAAAACATTCACATCGATCATGCGCATCAGTGTGTAAGGATCTTTTTCACTTCTAACATGCTTAAGCGCAGATAGGTTCAATACATAATCGAACTTACCATCGGCTTTAATGAATGCGTCGTACTCTAGAGAACCAATGTCCAATGCAAATGTTTGGAAGTCACCATCAATATAACCAAATGAGCTACGGATATCTCGGACAAGCTCTACCATATTGTTTTCACTAATATCCACAACATGCAATTTCTTAGGATTGCGTTTGAAGATCTCTTTAGTCACAGCTTGACCAATTGAGCCTGCACCACCAAGCACAAGAAAACGAGATTCAGAAACAATACGAGATAACTCAGCTTCATGCTGAGCGATATCTTGTGTAAATAGGGCGTCAGTGCGGCCAATCAGTGGCAAAATCTGGTTCATTTACGATACCTAGCTTCAAGTTGATTGATTTCGTTATCTCAGCACCTTTAATAAACTGAGATTTTTTATTCAAAATGAGGTAGCTAAAATAAACCACCTCAAGGTTTGTTCTAATTTTTACATCTAGACTTTCTGGGTTTGTTATTTCCGAAGCGCAAAGCGAATCAACACAAGAGCTCCACCTAGCATCCCCCCAAGCAATATACTAATTATACAAATTAGTGCACGCTTAGGTCCATCCTTCAACTCGGGAACAACAGCAGGATCTACAACTTTAAAGATGAACTCTTCTTGAACCTCTGCAAGCATTAAGCTTTTGGTTTGCTCTTCAATCAGTTTATAGAACGTGCTTTGCATATCAGTTACTGCCGTTTTTTGTAGCTGAGTATTGAGATAAGCAAGGTTTTGTGAAGTTTCAGCTATTGTTCGTTCACGCATCACTTTGTTGATGTCTTCAATTAACCAATTAACCCATTGTTGAGCAATATAAGGTGAGTAATATTTGACTGATACCGTGTATAAACCGCTCTCTTTATCCTGACTAACGCTCAAGACTTCTTTATTGAATACTTCAAACGCTTCTTGTGCGGTCGGTGTTGCACCGCGCAGACCATTAGGTTCACGTAACCACTCGCCTGTATTTGAGTTATAAAGCTCTTCGTCTAGGATAAGTTTGTTATTCGCTAAATCCCAATCTTTTGCCGCCATTAGAGGCACAAGCAAATCATGCTTGTTGATAAATGCCTCTACAAACTGGCGAGACTTCATCACTTGTACTGCCAAATCTGTTTGAGAAGATTCACCTGCGCCCAAGTTAACACCAGCTAGTGCCGCAAGACCACCTAATTGTCCTGCCATTTTTGACAAGCCTCCACCATTCGAGCTTTCAGCTGGTGCTAATAGTGCATCAGCTTTGTAGATGTTTGGTAGGCTCAGGGCGTAAAGTACTGCGCCAACTGCAAAGACAAATGTTGTCGCAATAATGATCCATTTACCTTTCCACAATGCTTTGAAAAGTTCACGCAGATCGATTTCATCATCACCATGTTGTGGATTGGGTGGATATGGTAGGTAATTTGAGTTGGATTCTTTTTGTGGTTCCATTGGTCTTTAATCCTAAGCTCTGAGGTTGGTTATATTGGACTCAGAGATTGGTGAAATTTGATAGATTATTCTCCGGCTTTCAAAACACAACCGCGCTGTGACAAGATTCCTAGTCTCGCTCCGGCTCCCTGGAATGACGGGCTACGGCTGAATAATGCGACTATTGGTGTTCAGAGTAGTATTTGCCGTTTTGATTAATAATGTTCATAAAATTGAGCTTATGTAACTTCAATCGTTACATAAGCTCTTACTATTATTGTATTTCTAATCTTATTTTAAGCTGATTGTAATGACCTTGTTGTTCATTACTTCAACGCGTTGATCGCTACACCTGTTTGGTAAAGGATCTGCGTGGCAGCGGTCCAAGTACTTAATGCATCGCGGTAGTCGGTATCAATTGGCACAACAATGGTATCGCCCGCTTTTAACTCTTCATGATTGTTACCGAACCAGTAGCCTGATGTTGGTTTGTAAACCGAGCCATCAGCACGTACTACAAAGATACGGTCTTCATCAGCTTGTTTTTTTGCACCGCCAGCTTTGTTCAAGTAATCATCCACATCTAGCTTATTATCGAGTAGATATGTAATTGGAACTTGAACTTCACCCATGATCGAAATCGTGTTGCGGAAGGTTGGGACAAATAGGAAGTCACCGTCTTCTAACATAAAGTCAGCTGAGCGTTCATCTTTCAAGATGCGATTAAGCTGTACAACCATACGACCAAGCGCTTTGCTCTTGCTTGCTTCTTCAACAAACTTCAATGTTTTATCTGGATCAGAAATCACCGAGCTCATATTGTTATCTGCACGGAAGGTCTTCTTCGCCGTTTCTGCACGCATATCTGCAGCGTATTGGTTTAGTAGCTTTTGCTCTTGTAGGCGAAGCGCTTCACGCGTAAAAATAGCACCTTGAGGATGAGCGAATTCCGTTAAACCACCTGCACGTTCAAGTAACTCGCCTAAGGTTTCCCCTTGACGAACAGTGTAAGTACCAGGGAAGCGGACTTCACCTTGCAAGGTGACTGTGCTTTGTAGTTTAACGTTCGGCTTTTCAAGAATGTTCAAGCGGTCACGGCCAACAAGGATTGCATCGTCTACAGTGCTTCCTTGAATTGCTTTACGTAAGTCAATGCGTTCTACATCGATCGAAGCTCGTTCATCCTTGCTACTGATCACAGAACGAGCCAACTCTGCATTAATGGTAAATGCATTATAAGTTAAGCCACCAGCAGCCTCGACTAATTTAGAAATCGTCATACGTGGGGTAATTGGGTAACGCCCAGGGTGTTTGACCTCACCAAAAACTTCTGCAATTTGCGGAGCCAAACCTAAGCGAGATTGCTGTTGAAGTTGCAGCAGCACAGGAGCGAGCAACGTACGGCGCGTATTTTGCTTTAATGCTTCAAAATCATCTTTAGTGATTTCTTTGCCACGGAACACAATCTTTGAGTGTTTTGAGCCTTTTTCTAATGGCGCTGCAGAAGACACCGCCACTGATGAGCTCATGACTTCTTGCTCTTTCAATTGCTCTTGTTGTGCTTGAAGTTGAGCTTGCTCTAAGGTTTTCGCTTTGGAAACGGTTTCTTGATCCGCTAACGTATCCAGATCTTCATTGTTGAAGCGGTTAAAGACTAAAACTCGGTCGCGCGAGTTTAGCTTCAAGTTATCTTTACTCGTTGGAGAAAGAATCGCGTTCGCAAGATTTACTTGATAAACCTCAATGTCGCGCTGTGGATTAATCTCACGGACAACAACAGCATAGTTAACATCTGCAGTAGAGTTAAATGACGTATCTACTGATTGGAACAAGTCAGCAATACGAAGGCCACTCTTCCATTCGAAAAAGCCCGGATGACGAACATCACCCTCAATTTGAACGTAACGAGTTAGCTCTTCACTCTTCTTCAGTACATTAACAGCATCACCATCTTTGACTTTAGTTTGTTGGTCATGTGACTGGCTAAAGTTCAGTGTTAATGCATCGCGAGCACCTTCTGCTGCATAACGTTTGACTTCAATTTGGTCACTGTAAGCGTTGGCAGTAAAACCACCTGCCATTTGAATCGCTTGCTTGTAGGTTTCACCTGATTTCACTTCGTAGATTGCAGGGCGATTTACCTCACCATCAATAGCGATGGTATTACCAACAGCACCAATAAAGATCACATCACCAGGTAATAGTCGAACATCGTTGCGCGCGTCGCCTTTCAACAATAGGTCATACATATCAAGCTTGCGAATCACCTGACCATTGCGCTTAAGTTGCACGTTACGAAGGGCGCCACTCTCACTAAAGCCACCGCTATAGTAAATCGCTTGAGAGATCGTGGTTAGGGCACTGACGGTGTAAGCACCTGGTTTGTAGGCATCCCCCATCACAAACACTTGCATGGTACGCATTTCACCTAGTGAAATGTCGCTACGTACACCGATCATTTGCTCTTTTACACGCTGGTTTAAAGAATCGCGTACGTCAGAGAATGTCATCCCTGCAACTTGAACTGGGCCAAGTGAAGGGAAGTTAATCGTACCCGCGCGATTTACTCGCAAACGGTGGGTCGTGTTATCTTTACCAAATAACTGAATAACAATTTCGTCACCGGCGCCGACTGTGTAATCAGCAGGAACAGGTACATCGCTTACTGGGGCAAATGTTGTTGGTGAACCCGCAAATAGATCCAAGCCGAAGCGTTTTAACTCTTCGTCTTCTTTCGCTGAATCCATTTTATCCGTTTGATTGGCATTACTCACCTCTGGGCGAGGATCAATCACCTGAGGGTTTTGATAGCTACTCGGCTGAGAAGAGGAGCCAGAAGGGAGAGTAATGCCGTACTTACTTGCTAGTGCTTGTTGTTGGTCAGCAGGTAGGCTCTGGAACATTTGTATTTGTTCCGGGGTTGGAGTTTGCGCATGACTGAATGGCGCAAAAACACTTGCCAATACACAGGCGGCAATCGAGAAATATCCTTTAAGCATGATAATTCGCTATTTAAATCGAGAGTTAAAAAATCCTAGTTACTAAAACTAGGCACTAGGTCTTTTAATTAAAATCGGTGCTGAAAGCCGAGTGTCAGGGCATTCAAACGAACTTGGTCTTCTGATGTACTGTCAACAAACTCGAAAACAACCGCATTGTGCTTATCCAAGGCGTAATGCATACCTAAACCAAAGCTGAAACCTTGATCTTTACCAGTACTGACGTTCTGTTGGTCAATTTGGACACTGGAGTAACCCGCCAGTCCGTAAAGTGCAAAACGTTCAGAAACCGGCATGTTTAACTTAACAAAACCACTTGCTAAGCTGTCTACTGCAAGTCCACTTTCGCGCTGTATTGAAGTGCCGTAACGCGCTTCTAACGCGACATAATCGTTAAAAAAGTAGCCTGCTTGCGCTTGAAGAAGAAATGGATTGCCTTCGGTTACAGAAGAAGTAGAAGAATGGTGGTATTCGGCATTAGAGTAGCTCACTAACGCACCTGCATAAAAATCTGCTGAGGCCGTAAATGAGCACAAGCTTAAGCTGATTGCACTCAACGCCCCTAGCCATGGTCGTTTGTTCATCACGTAAGTATTCCTTAGGTATTGACTGACCACTGCACATGAATGACGCACGCAGTGAATGTCTGTTAATTCTTTAGTCTGTTTGCTTGTGCGTTTTCACGCTACCGCCCTGCGGCATTACGCGTAGCCACTGTTCGCTGATTACCGAGTTGCTCGGCTTATTGATATAAGTACTCTTTAAATCGTTGCTTTTGTGATGAGGATATCAAAAAGTCACCTTTTAAAAGCACAGCATTAAAGCTGGCAAATTATGCATGGATTAGCGCAAAACGGCAAGGGACTCAATACAAGGCTGAGCATTCATATTCTTATCTTTCAGATGGGTAAGAGAGTATTGTTTAGGGGTTACAAAGCATTACGTTGTATTTATACAGAATGTCAATTAAGTGTCATTTCCTTCCTTGCCCGGTATTGACAAGTTGGTGTTGCTTATGGATGCATTATCCCTCATGACACCATTAAGCTCTAGTTAAAATAACTACAACCGCATGCAAATAACTTACTCACCTCCAATGACACGCTTTCTTTAGAACTTGGTAAAATTCCATAGGAAACTATTTACATGCTGATTGTTTTTTAACTAAAATGACAAATGGTATGTTCTAAACAGACCAAACATCGATGTTTTAAAATCTGAAATACAAGGATTAATAATGAAGAATACAGCTCTAGCTATTCTTATGGCTCTAAGCGCATCAACTGCATTTGCAGCTGAAGAAGCTGGTTCTGCTGGTGCAGCATCTGCATCTGCAACTGGTACAACTGCAGTAGCAGTGGGTGCAGCAGCAGCAGTAACTGTAGTAGCAGTTGCAGCATCAGACAGCGATTCAACTTCAACGTCTACTTCTACTTCTACTTCTACTTCTACGAACTAATTCGTTTAAGTTGAACTAGATAAATCGCCCTGAACTGTTTCAGGGCGATTTTATTTGTACGAGGGAATAATGAATACTTTTCTATCGCAAAAATGGATGCGCTTACTTGTTGTTTTACCTGTATTAAGCCTCACCTTTGGGTGTACTCAGAAATTCAATGATGTCTCGGCGACCGTTCAGGAAGCTTATAGCAACTATATCGATGTTGAACTGACACCAGAAGAAATTGAAGCCGTTCCTTATGCCAGCGCTTATCTAAAAATCGGCAGCCAAAAGCAAGTTTTTGTTGTTCTCGCCTTTGCAGAATTGAACCCGTTAACAGGCCAAACCCAACTCAAATGGGTCAGTGCCGATAAGGCAATGGTGGTAACAGAGAACGGTCATATCGTTAAAACTATTGGTTTGCAAACCACCAATCTAGCAGGCATTTATGGCGACGTTCCTGCCTACTCAGCGCCCTATGTGCAATATTCTCTTTCTTACGATTGGGCTGACAAATACCGTTATGGATTCCCGGCTAAAGTCCAGCGTTCTCGTCAAGGTAAAGAAACCGTCATAACCCCTATTTCATCTACCACTACTGATGTTTATACAGAGGTTGTAACGTTTACCAGCTTAGAAAAAACTGTAGAGAACCAATACTGGGTAAACGGTAAAGGAGAAGTAGTGAAAACACGTCAACACTTAGGTCCAAACATGGTACCTATTGAATTGACGATTTTGAAAGGGTACAGCAAATCATGAATAAGCGACTGCTATCTTTATTAAACCTAAGTTTAACGGCAACGATTCTGGCGACACCTACTACTGTTCAAGCTCAAAGTCGCCCCTCTTCACCGCTTAATGTTGAACTTGTCGGAACGGGCAGAGCATTGCAGTTCCAACAAGCGGCACGTTTAGAGAGCGTACTTAAGCATGCACAAGAACAACAAGTCGCCCTGCAATACCCTTTAGCTGTGACTCTATTTGATAATTCCGAAACAGCTGTGCAAGAAAGTACTGCCTTAAAGAATTCGGTGTTGAACCAAATGATTCAACATAATTTAGTGGCACACCCATTTTACAAGTTTATCCAACAAAGCCTGTTTGCACCTCGTGTGCTGTCAACCATTGATGTTGATCTCATCCGTCTAGATAAATTTGATAATCCTCTTTTACAAGGTCAACTTGCGTTAAGTGCGGCAAAACGAGAAGAAAAAGTATTGTATGTGGGTAACTTGGAAAAAGTCTACGCAGTAGAAAACCAAACGGGTATTCCTCTGCACGAACAGATCACTAATCTACGTTCAAGCGATATTGGTGAACTTGCTTATCCGCCAGTCCTAATTTACCCGGATGGCAAAATCGTTCATCCTCACCATGGCAGTTGGCTAACCACTCAATATTACTTACCACCACTTACCATGGTGTATATCCCATTTGATAAGTTCGAAACATCACAAATGGATAAAGACATTGTCGCTCTGCTTGCACAACGTAAACCAACCTCATCGAAGAACTAAACATGAACCTGATCAGAACCAGTTTATCCCTTTCTTTAATGGGTCCAGCGTTGGTGTGGGCTCAAGACATGCCTTTCGAAGCACCACCATTGCAACCATCACAAATGGACTTTGGTGGTGTCGGCTTAATGCAAATGCCAACTGGCCGTATGGCTCCTGAAGGTGAGTTTAACTTTGCGGTCACAGGCAGCGATGAGTACCTATTTTACAATGTGACTCTTCAAGTGATGCCTTGGCTAGAAACGACTATTCGTTACACCATAGTAAACGATCTTTTTTACAGTAGCGATCCAAGCTTCTCTGGTGATACCAAGTACACCGACAAAGGCATCGATTTTAAAGTTCGCTTACTAGAAGAGTCTGAGTACTTACCAGAGCTTTCTGTTGGTATTCGTGACTTTGCGGGTACTGGCCTGTTTGATGGTGAGTTTGTTGCTGCAACAAAACGTTACTCCAACCCAAACCTCGGTACCTTTGATTTCACTTTCGGTATGGGCTGGGGCTACTTAGGCACGCGCGACAACATCAGTAACCCTGCTTGTAAATTGTCAGACAGTTTCTGTGAACGACCTTCCGACTTTAAAGGCAATGGCGGTAGCGTAGATTTTGAACGCTGGTTTAAAGGACCGGCAGCTCTATTTGGTGGTGTCGAGTATCAGACACTGCATGCCCCACTGCGCTTCAAGCTTGAATACGACAGCAATGATTACAGCGAAGATTTCCCTGTCGTACGTGGTGGTGTAGATATGACGCCGCATACGCCTTGGAACTTTGGTGTTTTGTATCGTTTAGGGCATATGGCAGATTTGCGCTTGAGCTACGAACGCGGTGATACGCTGGTTGCTGGTGTGAGTCTTTATACTAACTTCAACGAGATGCCGTCTTTCTGGCGTGATACACCAACACCAGAAGTGGAAGACAAGCAACCAGAACAACTGTCTGATGTAGATTGGGAACGTGTTACCGAGGAGCTAGATAAGATTGCTGGCTACCAAAATACCCAACTCTACGTTGAAGACAACACAGTATCTGTTGTTGGTGAGCAGAAGAAATATCGCGACCGCAACGAAGCTCATGAAAAAGCAGCTGCAGTTCTTTACAACGAGATGCCAGACAACATTGATACCTTTACTATCAATGAACGAAGCCGTGGTTTGCTCGGCGATCAAACGGTTATCTCAAAAGATAAGTACCGTGACTTTGCTGAAGTAAACTACATCAACCCGAATATTGAAGATGCGACGTCTACATCAAGCAATAAGCCTCAGGGCAAACCTGCTTACGATGGGTTTGAGCGCTTTGATTGGGGCTTTGCACCAAAACTGGCTCAAACCTTGGGTAACCCAGAAGATTTCTACTTGTTTAGTGTTGGTTTGAGCGGCAACGCTTCTTACTGGCTAACGGACAACCTAGAAATCGGCGGTTCGTTGTACTGGGATTGGTACAATAACTACGACAAGTTTAACTACGTAACACCACCTGATGGCACAAGCGTTCCACGTGTACGTACTATGTTCCGTGCTTATCAGAATGAACACGCGGTAACCATGTCGAACCTTCAATTGACTTGGTTCCAAGAGTACTCCGATACCATGGACCAGCAATTCTATGCAGGTTACCTAGAAAGCATGTTTGCGGGTGTAGGTACGGAGTTCTTGTACCGTCCAAAAGGTGCAAACTGGGCAGTTGGTGCTGATGTTAACTTAGTTTCTCAACGTGACCCTGAAAGCTACTTTGGTGTTTACGATGAGGAGTGGCAGCATATCCCTGAATACGGCCGCCCATTCCAAGTGGTAGATAAAGGCTTTACTGGTTTTGTGTCTGGCTACTACTACCCACAATGGGATTTCCTAAAAGACTTGATGATTCAAGTTGATGTAGGTCAGTTCCTAGCGGGTGATGTCGGTACGCAAGTGAACGTCTCTAAGCAGTTCAAGAGTGGCGTGATCGCTGGTGCGTTTGCATCGATTAGTGACTTGTCTGCAGATGAGTTCGGCGAAGGTAGCTTTACCAAAGGATTCTACATTTCGATTCCATTCGACATCATGACAGTGAAACCAAGCAACAACCGTGCAAACTTTAGCTGGCAGCCATTAACTCGAGATGGCGGCCAGAAGCTAGGTCGTAAATACAGCCTAATTGAGCTAACAGATGAGCGTAACCCTTGGTATCAACGTCCAAACGCGTCAGATGAAAAGTAATCTAACCATTAACAGGTTATCTATCTAGTACAAAGGAAGCTTCGGCTTCCTTTTTGTTTGCCTAATGACAACGACCTCCCCTAGTACTAGCACCTAAAGGCTTAACTCTGCTAAACTTCCTGAGAAAATTTTAATCTATGGTGGAAGTCTTATGATCATCGTAACTGGTGGTGCTGGCATGATCGGCAGCAACATTGTTAAAGCTCTGAACGAAGCAGGTATTAACGATATTCTGGTTGTCGACAACCTAAAAAATGGCAAGAAGTTTAAAAACTTAGTTGATCTTGATATCACTGATTACATGGATCGTGATGACTTCCTTACCCAAATCATGGCAGGTGACGACTTCGGCCCTATCGAAGCCATCTTCCATGAAGGTGCTTGTTCTGCGACAACTGAGTGGGACGGCAAGTACATGATGCTAAACAACTATGAGTACTCAAAAGAGTTGCTTCATTACTGTCTAGATCGTGAAATCCCATTCCTATACGCGTCATCAGCGGCGACATACGGTGAGACAGAAACGTTTGTTGAAGAGCGTGAATTCGAAGGCGCGCTTAACGTATACGGCTACTCGAAACAGCAATTTGACAACTACGTTCGTCGCCTGTGGAAAGACGCAGAGGATCATGGCGATCAGCTTTCTCAAATCACTGGTTTCCGCTACTTCAATGTTTACGGTCCACGTGAAGATCACAAAGGCAGCATGGCGTCAGTAGCCTTCCACTTAAATAACCAGATCAATGCTGGTGAAAACCCTAA
Source organism: Vibrio campbellii CAIM 519 = NBRC 15631 = ATCC 25920 (assembly GCF_002163755.1). NCBI lineage: Bacteria > Pseudomonadati > Pseudomonadota > Gammaproteobacteria > Vibrionales > Vibrionaceae > Vibrio > Vibrio campbellii. Next base: position 327,237 of record NZ_CP015863.1, on the reverse strand, counting down.
ATTATTTGCAGGCAGCGAATCATTCAAACGCGACTTTGTTTACGTTGGTGATGTGTGTAAAGTAAACCTTTGGTTCCTCGAAAATGGTGTTTCAGGTATCTTCAACTGTGGTACTGGCCGTGCAGAATCTTTTGAAGAAGTGGCAAAAGCAGTGGTTAAACACCACAACAAAGGGGAAATCCAAACCATTCCGTTCCCAGAGCACCTAAAAGGTGCTTACCAAGAATTCACTCAAGCAGACCTAACTAAACTTCGCGCAGCAGGTTGCGATGTAGAGTTCAAAACTGTGGCAGAGGGTGTTGCTGAATACCTAGAGATTCAAAACTGCTAATTCCCTTCAAAGGTGGTAGTTAATTCTCTACCACCTTTACTCTTATGTGATCACTAGTATCATTTCAGCATACCCCCACTGCCTTTCTTCAAAAATATAGGTGCTTAAAACTTCATGACTAATCAACGTGATGATTTCGATCCTAAAGCTTATAACCCTAAATTTGAGCGTCATTTCTTAGCGCCCAAATATTGGGGTACTTGGGTAGGCGTAGCCCTTTCTTTGCCGCTTGCTTTATTGCCTCTAGGGATGCAGAAATGGCTAGCAAAAAACATCGCGAAGAAACTGGCTAAATCGCACAAAGGTTCAGCTCACCGAGCTCGTGTCAACTTTGAACTGTGCTTCCCAGAAAAATCATTTGAAGAGCGCGAAGGTCTGATTGAAAAAACGCTTTATACCGCAGCATTGTTCTTTTTCCGTTTCAGCTTACTTAGCTTACGCTCATCTAAATGGTTACAGCAGCGTTGCCAAATCCGAGGTTTAGACATCCTACAAAAACACATCGACAATGATGAGAAAGTCATTTTGATGGTTCCACATTCATGGGCAATTGATATTCCTGCGGTGTTGCTTGCTTCGATGGGAATGCCCGTCTCGGCAATGGCAAAAAAGCAGAAAAACGAATTGGCAGATTGGCTAATGCACGAACAACGTGTGCAATATGGCGGTCGCGTTTATGAACGCTCTGGTGGTATTAAGCCGTTTTTGAAATCGATCCGTGATGGCTACATTGGCTATTACTTACCCGATCAGGATCATGGTCCTGAACACAGCGTTTTTGTCGATTTCTTTGCGACCAGAAAAGCAACGCTTCCTGGTTTAGGTAAAATTGCTAAACTATCACGCGCTAAAGTGTTACCTATGTTTGCTTCTATGAACACAGAAGATGGTACGTTTGATATCGAAATCTTACCGGCGTTCGAACTAGATAAAGGTGAAGAACAAGACGCGAGAACATGTAACCAAGCGATTGAATACTTTGTAAAAGATAAGCCAGAACAGTACATGTGGGTGTTACAGCTACTGCATTCGCAAGAAAATGGCGATAACTACTACAACTTATTCAAGACCCGATACAACGACGATTGGAAAATGCAGTGAAAGTGATTGTTATTAGTTTGAAGCGCTCTATTGAACGTCGAGAGCGAATTAAGGAGCAACTCGACCAAGCGGGAATTGAATTTTCCTTCTTAGATGCAGTTGATGCAGAAGGAACTAATTTCCCATATTCGGAGCGAAGAAACGATCGTTTAACAAGGAAACGATTTGGTTATAAGTTGGTTGATAGCGAAGTGGCCTGCTTTGCGAGTCACTTTAAGGCTTGGAGCGCTGCTTTAGAATTGAATGAGCCTCTACTTGTTTTAGAGGATAACTGTGACCTTTCCACAGAATTTTTTGAATATTACCAGCATCTCCCAGAGATCGCAGCTGGATTTGATTTCTTGAAGCTATGCGCGACAAGCCCTAAGAAATTCAAGAACATCAAGGAGGTTGATTCAAAAGTAAAAATCATCCGTTATTACAGACGAACGTGTGGAATTATGGGCTATATCATTTCACCAAAAGCAGCACAGTCATTCATTCAAAATGCAACTCAGTTTATCGAACCTGTCGATGACTATATGGAAAAACCACATAAACACGGTATTTTCACATACTGCCTCAAACCAGATTTAGTTACCCGAGCAAAAATAGATTCAACTATTGGCAGCTCAAGGAAGAACAAACAAGGTATAACTCTTGTCGACAAGCTTTATATTGAGTCTTTTAGGCTTTATGAACAAATAAAAGACTTTTCAATGAGAGCACCGGATTAAACAATGAAAATACTCATTATCGGCCCTTCATGGGTTGGCGATATGGTGATGTCACAGTCACTGTACAAAGTCATTAAACAGCAACACCCAAACTGCACTATCGATGTTATTGCACCAGGTTGGTGTAAACCGATTCTTGAGCGGATGCCAGAGGTTAACCAAGCGATTGATATGCCGATCGGCCATGGTGAATTCAACTTGTTAGGCCGCCGTGAAATAGGTAAGTCGCTGCGAGAGAAGCGATACGAACATGCTTATATTTTGCCGAAATCTGCGAAGTCTGCCTTAATTCCGTGGTTTGCTAATATCCCACTTCGTACTGGTTGGAAAGGTGAAATGCGCTACGGTCTACTCAATGACTTGCGTCCAAATATGAAATCTTTCCAGTTCATGGTTGAGCGCTATGTTGCATTAGCCTATTCACAAGCGGAGATGATCGACTCTTCTTCTCTGGGCGGCTTAGAAACATTGCCTCGCCCGAGCCTGTTTATTGATAAACAAGAACAAAGCGCTACGATTTCAAAGTTTAGTCTCAACCAAGAATCTCCTGTTGTTGGTCTATGCCCTGGAGCGGAATTCGGTCCCGCGAAAAAATGGCCCGAAGCGCACTATGCAGAAGTAGCAATTCAAATGGCGAAATCAGGGCATCCGGTATGGCTCTTTGGCTCTCAAAAAGATCTAGAAACCTGCAACAACATCAAGCAATTAGTACCTCAAGAACATCAGCATCAGATCCACGTTCTAGCAGGGCAAACAAGCCTGATTGAAGCGGTTGATCTTCTAGCTGCTTGCCAGACCGTTGTCGCGAACGACTCAGGCCTGATGCACGTGGCAGCGGCCGTTGGCTGTAACGTCGTGGCGGTCTATGGCTCCACCTCACCTAAATACACACCACCACTTGCTGAGAAGGTAGAGATTGTCCATACGGACATTGACTGCCGTCCATGCTTTAAGCGCGAGTGTCAGTTTAAGCACTTGAAGTGTTTAACTGAGTTATCTCCAAAGCAAGTTTTGGATAGTATTCAAAAACTAGAAGCGATCACTGTTGGCTCATGTTAATTCGTATTCTCTATACTCTCTTGCTCACAATCGCATCGCCTTTCCTATTGTTTGGCTTATACAAAAGTAGGTCAAACAAACCCAAGTTCGGTCAACGTTGGAAAGAGCATTTTGGTATAACCCCAAAGCTAGAGGCAGCTGAGCGCCCTATTTGGATTCATGCGGTTTCGGTAGGTGAAAGCATCGCCGCCACACCACTCATTAAAGAGTTGAAAAAGCAAAAACCAACCCAACCTATTTTGGTCACCACCACAACCAGTACTGGTGCGGAACAAATTGCGAAGTTGGGCGACCTAGTGGAGCACCGCTATATGCCTATCGATTTTGGTTTTGCCGTGAAAGGCTTTCTAAGGGCAATACACCCACAGCAAATGTTGATAATCGAAACCGAGCTTTGGCCAAACACGCTTAATACTGTCCACAATGCAGGAATCCCTGTCATAGTGGTCAACGCCCGCCTCTCTGAGAAGTCGTGTAGGAACTACGCAAAAGTGCAGCCACTGTTTGACCTCTTACATCCATGCATAGATAAGGTCCTTTGCCAGACGGAGTCAGATGCTGGGCGTTTCGAACGTTTAGGTATCGAGAAAAACAAACTTTTTGTTACTGGCTCAATAAAGTTTGATATCCAGATATCGGACGACGTAAAAGAAAAAGCTAAAGCGCTAAGGGATGCCCTTGGATTAGAGCGCCCGATTTGGATAGCTGCCAGCACTCATAAAGGCGAAGATGAGCAGGTATTAGAAGCTCACAAAAAAATCTTAGAATCTCACCCAAATGCACTTTTAATCCTTGTTCCCCGACATCCAGAGCGATTTGAAGATGTATTTGAGCTTTGCCAAGGTCAAGGCTTTGAAACTGCTCGCCGTACAAGCCAAGAAGAAGTAACAATATCGACCCAAGTTTATCTTGGAGATACCATGGGTGAGATGCTTACCTTGATTGGAGCAGCCGACATTTGCTTTATGGGCGGTAGTTTAATTGGCGATAAAGTCGGTGGGCATAATGTTTTGGAGCCTATTGCACTTTCTAAAATAACCATTAGCGGGCCTAGTTATTTCAACTTTAAAGAGATCGTTGACAGCCTCAATGAGCATAAAGTGCTCCATATTGCCATGAACTTTCAATCCCTAGCAAATACTATACTAGAAAATATCTCATATAATGAAAGAAGCAATACAGCTCATGAAACTAAGCTGTGGCTTAAGAAAAATCAGGGGGCATTACAAAAAACGCTTGAACAAATATGAGTGTTTACTTAAAGATATTCAAATCTAACTGCACCAACAAACCGTTTACTGATATTGGTATTATTCGAGACTTAAAATGACTGATAAAATCTTGGTCCAACTCCCCATTGGTACTCATAGCCCCAACATGGAAGTAACAATCTGCTATACTAACGACTTGATTCGACAAGGTCATGACATCACGATATTAACTTGTTCCGGATCCAATGATAGCTGTTTGTATAACCCTCTCGGACTTCCATCAACCTGTCGAGCTTGTAAGCGACGAACTCGTGAAGCTTTATCTCATCTAATCGGCACTTACAAACATAAAGAAACCCTTGCAAGAGGGGATTATGAGTTTACATATAACTCCACTGAGGAACTTAAAGCGATTAAATATCGAGGTACATGTGTTGGTTACTCAGCCTTGTCTACCTATGCATCTTTGACTCGTAGCGTTGATATTGATTACGATAATTACAAGACTAAGAGAATTATAGATGGGTATCTCACCACAGCTTGTAAGTTAGCTGATTCAACCATAAACTTACAACAATCATCCTCATTTGATAGATTTGTATTATTTAACTCTCGCTTAAATACTTATCGTAGTTTTTTTGATTTGGCAATCAATAACAACATCCCAATTACCGTTATTGAGCTTAATTTCAACAAAGAAAATGCAATGCTTTTTGAAAATTCGATGCCACATGACATTACTTACAACGGACTATTGATCGAAAGTCTATTTGAAAGGCTGGGGTACAAAGAGACTAAAAAAAGAGCAAAATCTTTCTTCAACAATAGGGCAAAGTCATTATTCAGTAATGAAGAATCTTATACTAGACAACAAGACAAAACATTACTTCCTAACGGTTGGGACCCTCACAAAAAAAATATCGTGATATTCAATAGTTCAGAGGATGAGTTTATGGCTATTGGAGGAAGTTGGGAAGAAAACAAGTTATTTAATAACCAATATGATGGTTTAAAATTCATATCAAATTATGCAAAGAATAATAATATTGTTTTTTATCTTAGAGTTCACCCAAACCTTTATGGTACTCAATCTTCTTATTTGAAAAAACTAGCTTCTTTAAAAAATAAAAACTTTGTTGTAATTCCACCAGAAAGTAAGATCTCTACTTACAATCTTATGTTTAGTTGTGACTCTGTCATCACTTTTGGCAGTAGCATCGGTATAGAAGCCACTTATTGGAATAAGCCATCCATATTGTTAGGAAATTGTTTCTACCGTCATTTAAACATTACTTACAATCCAAACTCTCAACAAGAATTAATATCACTAATCGAAAGTAACTTAAAGCCAATCGACAATAAACTTGGGTGCATCAAAATGGCAAGTCATATGATAAACCCAGGCTTTCAAATTCAGGGGTATTCATTTAAAAAAGGTAGGGGCTATGTAAATGAAAAAATCATAAATAAACCAAAAATTATAACACGAAAAATAGAATCAAAGTATACAAAACATTATTTAAAAGAAATTAGATGATTTATATTAGAATTTTTATCTATCTTATTTTACTTTAAAAATTAGAGCTATGCTGATTTCTGGTGTATGGAAGAGAAAGGAAGTTGCGGTGTAATCTGTTGATGTAGTTCTCGCCAGAACGATTAACAGAAAGGTACACCGCATGACTGATAGTACTGTTGTTTCACTGAATACACCACAAGACCCACTTACTGAACTGATACGTCAAGGGGCTAGAGATTTGATTGCACAAGCTGTTGAAGCTGAGCTTCAACAGCTACTAGCCCAACATCAGAATGTAATGGTTGACGGCAAGAAAGCCATTGTTCGCAACGGTTTCTTACCTGAACGCACCTTGCAAACCGGTGTCGGTGATGTCGAAGTGCAAATTCCTAAGGTACGAGATCGCTCAGGGCATGGCGTCAAATTTAATAGCAACTTGATACCACCCTATCTCAAGCGAACAAAGAGCGTTGCAGCACTGCTCCCGTTACTCTATCTCAAGGGAATATCTACGGGCGATATGCTGCCTGCTCTGGAGTCTCTGCTTGGTAAGGATGCGAAAAGCCTGTCAGCCAACAGCATCTGTCGTCTCAAAGAGCGCTGGTATGCTGAGTATGAACAGTGGCGTAAGCGTGACCTCGGTAGGCGTCGCTATGTTTACGTTTGGGCTGACGGTGTTTACTGTCACGTTAGGATGGACGATAAGATCTGCTTACTCGTCATCATTGGTGTCGATGACACTGGACGCAAAGAAGTCCTTGCCGTTCTGGATGGCCATCGAGAGTCAGAAGCAAGTTGGACGGAACTCATTGAGCAGCTACGAGCGCAGGGATTACAGTTAGCACCGAAGCTCGCCATCGGAGATGGCGCGCTTGGCTTCTGGAAAGCGGTTGCTAAGTGCTGGCCTCAAACCGCCCAACAACGGTGTTGGGTACATAAGACAGCGAATGTGCTTAACAAGGTACCCAAAAGAGTACAACCACGAATGAAGGAAGCACTGCAAGATATCTGGATGGCAGAAACTAGAGATGATGCTTATCACGCCTTCTCTACCTTCCAGAAACGCTTTGAAGCCAAGTATCCTAAGGCAACCGGCTGCTTAGTGAAAGATAAAGCTGAAATGCTGGCGTTCTACGATTACCCTGCAGAGCACTGGGTTCATATCAGGACAACCAACCCAATAGAATCGATGTTCGCCACAGTACGTTTACGCACGAACAAGACGAAGAACTGTGGAAACAGAAAGACGACGTTGATGATGGCCTACAAGTTAATGCGCAGTGCAGAGACGAAGTGGCGTCGTCTACGAGGTTTTGCACTCCTGGCTGATGTAGTGAAAGATGTTCGCTTCATCGATGGGGTGAAAGAAATGGAGACTCATCAACAGGCCACTGCATGATCTCCATACACTAAATTTGACAATAGCTCTAAAAATTAATCTACGAATTGCAACTGCTTTACTAATAACATTAACGGTCTAAGTTATGGACGCTTATTGCTAAACATTATAATCAAGTTTCCCAAATAAAGGCCCCATAATCTCCTGCGAAGAGATAGTATCGGTTGCTTTTCAGTTATATAAAAACTGATAGACTTTAATCAGTGCTTTAAACTTAATTTTATAGCAATAAATATTAGAAATTTATATATGCACGCTAAATCAAACCCACTAGGAGAGCATGATATTTACTTAAGAATTTCAGTCTTATTGAACACGAAACTAATTGATATTTACAACTTGTAACCTCTACATAAAAAGTAAAAATCTTGTATCTGCCAAGCCATCCTCACTTTACTAGACTCTTTCTCAAAAGAACGCTTCAATCTGTCTAGGTTGCTTTGCTTCCAATCACCATCCACTTGCTGACAACACTTATCAAAGTCGATAATCCAGACCTTGTCTTGGTCATCAATTAAGATGTTATGAATATTTAAGTCAGTATGGTTCACATTAACGTTATGCATCTTGGCAATTTCTTGCCCAATCTTCTGGTACATCACTTCCGGTAATGGTTTTTCTTGCAAAATACTGACCAAATCTCTGGCATTTGGGATTCTTTCGCTGAGCAGATCCGCTTGGTAAGTCAAACCTGTTTTAACTGCTCGCGCGGCAATCGGGCGAGGAACATTAACGCCGGCATCTATCAAAATCTGCAAAAGATTTAACTCCTGAGCACTACGAGTTTGTTCCCACCCAGTAAACCAATAGTGATCCTTAACGATCTTTCCAAACAGTCCCCCACGACGATAATGACGTAGAGCCGCCTGCATGTTTTCAAGCTGAACAAACCAGGTTGTCCCTCTACCTGTTGCACTACCAACCACTTTATCTTGCTCTTGCCAATATTGGGCATCAAACAACGCTTGGCTTGGGTCAGTGATGATTTCATCATCAAACCACACCATGCTATTGCCTTGTTGATAACTCTGAGTCATGTCGAAAATTGCCGTTAGGTTTTATTAAAAGTAGTGGCTGATAAGAATATACAGCCATGTAAAGCCAGCAAAAAATAGCGCAACCATCACTGCGGCTGAGCCAATGTCTTTTGCTCGTCCACTCAGTTCATGATGCTCGACACCAATTCTATCAACAACGGCTTCAATGGCAGAGTTAATCAGTTCAACGATAAACACTAACACTACAACGCCTAACATGAGAATGCGTTCTACAACACTTAAATCAAATACACACACCAATGCAATCGCAAGTACCAGCATGGCTAATTCTTGCCTGATGGCGGCTTCATGTTTAAACGCCGCTTTCAGCCCTTTTGCAGAATATCCAGCTGCTTTGATGACGCGCGTCAAACCCGTGTTTCCAGGTTTACCTGAGTTCAATGATTGGTGTTGTTTTGTCTTTGACATTAAGAGGGGCTCGTCAGTACTCATTATAGAAGCGGTGTATTTTACATTTATTGGGGATGTCTGCATAATTTACCTGCATCTATTTATCTTATCAGACAATAACTATGTTCACTTCTGCCCCTTCTTCACTCTGTATATTGCGTTTATCCGCCATCGGCGACGTTTGTAATACCATCGCGACGGTTCAAGCGATTCAAAAACAATGGCCTGATACCCATATCACTTGGATTACTGGCAAGCTTGAAGCTCAATTGCTGCAAGCGATAGATGGTGTTGAGGTGATTGTTTTTGACAAAAAAGCAGGTCTTGATGGTTATAAGTCATTGTGGAAGCAGCTCAAAGGACGCAAGTTCGATGCTTTGCTTCATATGCAATATGCCATTCGAGCGAGCGTGGCGACGCTAGGTATTAAAGCGAAGTACAAACTTGGGTTCTCTTCTGACCGTAGCCAAGACTTTCAAACTTTGTTCACCAATGTCAAAGTTCCTTCACCAAGCTCTTTGCATGTTGCGGATGGTTTAATGGCGTTTGCCCATCAAATTGGTGTGCCTCAGTCAGAACTTACTTGGTCATTGTCGTACTCAGAGCAAGATGCTATCTGGGCAGAAACTAAGATCTCGAAAACTCAGCGCCAAGCTGATAAGCCGAATCTATTGTTGGTCCCGGGGGCAAGCAAAGCTTATAAGAACTGGAATGCAGAAGGGTATGTTGATGTTATCAATCACGCTCGCGAGAAAGGCTGGAATGTGATCTTAGCGGGTAGCCCAGCGAAAGTGGAAGTCGACTTAGCTGAACGCATTCAATCTTTACTTACAGAGCCTTGCTTAAACTTGGTTGGAGAAAGCTCCATCATGCAAATGCTGGCACTGATTGATAAGGTTGAGATGGTGATTGCACCAGATACTGGTCCTGCTCACATGGCAAGTGCGATGCAAACTCCAATTATTGGCTTGTATGCTCACCATAACCCTGTCCGTGTTGGTCCTTATAACTATTTGAAATACGCCGTTTCAGTGTATGAAGAGACCATTTTTGCAGAGACAGGAAAAACCAGCCAAGAGCTAAGCTGGCGAACGCGAGCAAAAGATGACAAAGCGATGAACCGTATCACGAGTGATCGTGTCATGGTTATGTTTGATCAAGTCGTAGAAGATTTGTATCCCCAATATCAGTAAACTCGCCCTATATAAGATTACTTAAGAAGGAAACCAACTTGTCTAAACCCACTTTAGCCGTTGCCTTAATCGTGAAAAATGAAGAGAAGCACCTACAAGCTTGTCTAGACACAGTGAAAGATTGGGCTGATGAGATTGTCCTTCTTGATTCAGGCAGTACTGATCGCACTGAAGAAATCGCCAGACAATATACCGACAAGTTTTACACCAACTTGGAGTGGCCAGGATTTGGCAAACAGCGCCAACTTGCTCAGCAATACGTAACCGCAGATTATGTGCTTTGGTTGGATGCCGATGAACAAGTCACGCCAGAGCTGAAAGAAAGCATTTTAAAAGCCGTTGAGAATGACGAGCCAAACACACTGTACAAAGTGAATCGTCTGAGTGCCGCGTTTGGTAAGTTTATCTATCACTCAGGATGGTCACCAGATTGGATCGTTCGCCTCTACCGCACCAGTTATACCCACTACAATGATGCTTTAGTGCATGAAAAAGTCGAAGATAAAGGCTTTGCAATCAAGAAACTGGATGGCAGATTACACCACTATACGTACGAACACCTCCATCATTACATCTACAAAACCACAGGTTACCTCAAAGCTTGGACAGACGAGCGAGAAGGCAGGAAAAAAACTGGTCTCAGCACGGCAATCATCCATGCATTAGCCAGCTTTTTGAAGATGTACATTCTTAAGCGTGGTTTTCTTGATGGTAAGCATGGCTTTATCCTTGCGTGGTTAAGCATGCATTCTACCTTCGTTAAATACATCGACTTATACTTACGCGAACAGGCGAAAAAACAATGAAAACGACTTTAATTATTACCACTTATAACTGGAAAGAAGCTTTAAAATCCGTGTTAGAAAGTGTAAAGCGCCAAACCGTTTTGCCTGATGAAGTTATTGTGGCAGATGATGGTTCTCGTGAAGATACCAAAGCAATGATTGACCAAATGCGCGAAGGTTTCCCGGTTCCACTGGTACACAGTTGGCATGAAGACAATGGCTTCCAGCTTTCTATGAGTCGAAACCGTGCAATCGCTAAAGCATCAGGCGATTACCTAATCATGATAGATGGCGACATGGTATTGTCACAAACCTTTATTGAGTCCCACAAACGCGTGGCAAAGCCAAATTGGTTTGTTCAAGGCGGTAGAGTTCTGACTGACGAAGCGTGCAGCCGTGAAATTATGGAAAACGGATTGGTTCCTTCTGTATTTAGCAAAGGGATCCGCAACCGCAAGAACTGCATCACAAACTCGCTGCTATCGAACTGGTTCTCATATGAACGCAACAACGATAAGGCGACTCGCGGCTGTAATATGGCGTTTTGGCGACAAGATGTTATCGAGGTGAATGGCTTCAACCAAGATTTTGTCGGCTGGGGACGTGAAGACAGTGAATTTGTTCATCGCATGCTTAACTCAAACAAGTCACGTCTTTACCTAAAATTCGCCGGAGTGGGCTACCACTTATATCACGTAGAAAACTCTCGTGCGTCATTGGGTCAAAACGATGAGATCTTAGATAACACCATTAAAAACAAACTTAAGCGTTGCGAAAATGGTGTTGACCAATTTCTAGAAGCGTAAAAGCTTTAGGAGCTTAAAAAAATATGAAAGGGGCGTTTCGCCCCTTTTTTATTGTTGTTGAGATAAGGTGAAGTACTTATCGGCAACCATCAATGAGATCAAACGCTCTTTACGTTTATCTTTAAACTGCTCAACCCATTGGTGCGCATTCTCAATGATCGCTAATGCTTCTTGCTCGTTCGCTAAGTAATAGTCCATCTTTTCAGGCAAATCCGAATAATCATCCTTCACTTCGACATAGTGGACACCAGCTTCTAACTTACCTTCCATAAACCATGTTTCGTACTTAGGCTTCGACATAATAACCAATGAGTTCGAGGACATTGCCCACTTCAGGTTGGTTGCGACATCATTCCCTTCAATACACAGCAAGAACTTGTATTGAAGCTGCTCCTCAATACTCATAAAGCCTTTTTCCCAAGGCTGTCCCTCTTGCGGTCGAGTCTGACCAATATTGCAACGGGGGTGGTCATAGAACGCTTGTATTACCTTGCAACGGTGCGGCTGAAAACCGACGCCTCGCCACGCCACCATGTCTTTCTTATCTCGGTAGCTCATTTCGTCATCCACAAATTTGAAATGACGAATTTGATTCAGCTTTAAAACGACAGAATTCTGATTGTTACCACAGATAGGGCGACTTTTAATAAAGCTCGGCACATTAGGAATGTACGTCACATCGCCGTTGATATAGTTAAACGTAAACTCAGATGGGAAATAGCGTACAACTTGGCGCGTATCGAAAAAATAAGTCCAGCCTTTTGTTTTTTTGAACTCACCAATCTCTGCGTAACTCTGCTCTTGGCTATCGACCGAAAACAACTGTTCACACTTGTTGTAATAATTCACTCGCTCAAGACAGTGCTGCTTCTCCGCTCCATTAAGAGTCAAAAGTAAACGCTTTGCTTGCGCTCGATATACAAAACGAGGGATCAGCATCGAAAGAGCGTTTGAGAAATAATAAGGAAACTTACTGCCTTTCATTTACTTTCTTCTCGATAGCCTTAGCCACTTCCACAGGAACAAATTGCTCAATACTGCCACCATGGATGGCAACCTCACGTACGATGGTCGACGATAAAAAAGCAAACTCTTCTTCAGGGGTCAAAAATACACTCTCAATCCCAGGTAATAACTTGCGATACATGTTGGTCAAACCAAACTCATACTCAAAATCGACCGTCGTTCTTAACCCACGAATCAATACTTTAGCCTGCTCTTGACGAGCAAAATCCACCAGTAACCCAGAAAAGCCTTTCACTGTTACACCAGGTAAATGCGCTACTACCTCTTCCATCAAAGCAACGCGTTCTTCCAATGTGAACATCGTATTCTTTGAAGGGCTTGCTGCGACTCCGATAACGACTTCATCGAACATTTCATGGGTACGCTCGATAAGATTTAAGTGACCATTGGTAACTGGGTCAAATGTTCCTGGGTATATCACTTTCATTCGTTTTACTCAGTATTTTTTAACGTTTTCAAAGCTGGCTAAGCGCTTTTTACTCAAGTTTGTCACGACATAGCGTTGGTAGGCATCTCTAAAAAAAGAGGTTATAGAGGTAAAAGTACTTTGCTTTCTGGAGCTTAAATCACTGTCAAACGTGCCATTCTTACTTCCTTGATAAACCACAGGAGGATCCATCCAAAATGTATTGTATTCTAAAACATCTCGCATCTTAGTTTGGAATACATCACTAGGCATACCCGTTCTATTTTCCTCAAAGAATTTTACAAACTTTTTAGCAACGTCAAGATGTATAATGTAACCACCAGTTCGTTTCGTGTGAGAGGCTAAATAACACAATTTCCCTTTTTCTTTGATTTTCAAAGGAACGGAACGATTACTGTGCTCGATATTGACAATAAAATTGACTTCATCACGCATTTCTCGTTCTACAAGCTTTAATTGACCTACAGCATCACTTGCAAGAAAAGCATCGTCCTCTAGGACAAGAGCGGCTTCTATGTTCCTTTTAACGATTTCCTCATAAACCAATATATGTTTATACGCGCAAGACAGTTCAGGTAAGTTATCATTTCCTTTGAAATACTTCGCTTTCACTTCTGGCGTTAGATCTTTGATATCACCGCGCAGCATATATTCAAAGCAGGTAATCCCCCTCTCAGGAAGATGCTTATCAATATGTTGTCTACGTTCTTCGTAGCCTTCACTAACATGAATAATAAATACGTGATCTAGAAAACTGCTCATTGGCTCTATATCTCAAGAGGGTTAATGCTGACACAAAGGGCAAAGGAAAGTATTTCTTTGCCCAATTTTTAGGGTTTCAATAATCGTACCACACTCTGGACAAGGTTCGCCTGCTTTACCATAAACTTGAAGTTCTTGAGCAAAGTACCCCGGCTTTCCATCCGCTTGAGCAAAATCTTTCAGTGTGGTTCCGCCTTGCTGGATGGCGATCTCTAGCGTAGCTTTGATGTTCTCTACCAACAATTGCCACTCTTTCTTGGTTAGTTTTCCTGCAGGGCGAGTGGGATGAATACGTGATTTAAACAATGATTCGTTGGCGTAGATATTTCCGACTCCGACGACGATTTTGTTGTCCATGATGAACTGCTTAACCGCAACACGCTTACCTTTGGCTTTCTCTGTGACGTAGCCCGCGTTGAACTTTTCAGTCAAAGGTTCTGCTCCCATATGACCTAAAACGGCATGTGGCTCATTAGGTGCGCTCCACAGCCATGCGCCAAAACGACGTGGATCGTTGTAGCGCAACACTTTGCCATTGCTCAGTTTGAGATCCACATGATCGTGCTTTGCTGGAGGAAAATCTGCATCAAGCACTCGCAGTGAACCCGACATGCCTAAGTGAACAATCGCAGTTCCTTGGTCAGTATCAATCAATAAGTACTTGGCGCGACGACGAATATTACGAATAACCTGCCCTTCCAAAAGCTTAAGCTCTTGAGGAATATCCCAACGTAGCTTCGGAGTGCGAAAAACAAATGCCTTGATCGTCTGCCCAATCATATGAGGGCTGATACCCATTCGGCTTACTTCAACTTCTGGTAATTCAGGCATTTGACTCTCCTTAACAGCGTCAGAAACAACATTAGTGAGCGCTTAGCATAATAGAAAAGCAGCATGACAAACACAGTTTCAGCGAAAGGTTATTACGCAACTTTTACTTAGGCATGATGTAGTTACCATCAACAGAAATCGCGATCCACTTGTCTTGCCAATTTTTAAATAGCCAAAAATCATCAAGGCGGTAAAAAGTGATTCGCTGTGGTTCTTCCAACCCTTGATACCAAACTTCAATGCTCTCAGGAGAAGAAAGATGCGGCTTTAACTGCTCATATTGTTCAGAGGTAAGCTCAGTTCCCTCTAATGATTGCCAGCGAGTTATGATTTCTTGTACGGGGATATGGGCCTTGATATTCGATTGCCACTGGCCATTTTGCTTGTCTAATTCCCAACCAGCATAGTAAATGGCACTGACATCATGATCTGAGCGTAACAAGTTTGGATACAAATCCACTTGTTCATCGATAAGGTAGGTTTTGATCCAAGTTGGCGCATTAAGGATCACCATGAATATGATGATGCCTAAGATTAGAATATTGTTCCAACGACGGCGACGGTGCACCTTTTTAGACATAATTCACCTCATCGCGTAAATCAGCAGCAGCTTAACCAAGCTGCTGCTATTGAGAGAATCTACATTAAACTATGATTGAATCGGATCATCTTTTAACGTACTTAGCGGAACCAATTTACCTTCTCCATTATTCACTTCCGGTACATCCGCATGTGAAGAGAAGAAAGAAGGTAACGCATCCAACCTCTGACTGGAGACGCCCATCAATTCAGAGATTGCTTTGATCATTGTGAAGCCATTACGTTGATAATCAACTACTTTTCGTTCATTGAAGTCCGAACCAATGACAAATAAAGGCACTTCGTAGGATTGTTTTACCGATGGGTCATGACGCAAGTTTTCACCACGATTGCGATGCCCAAGTCCGTGATCGGAAACATAAATCAAGTTGTATGGCAGCGACTGCTTCTCAGCAAGTTGGGTAATTTTCTCTAGCATTGTGTCTGTTTGCTTAATCGACTCAATGTAACAAGAGATCTTGCTGCCATTGAAGTCAAACTCAACATCACCTTCCACACGATCACAGAAACCTGGGTGTGAGCCAATTAAGTGGATCACAATCAATTTTGATTTATCGTCACTCGACAGCGCTTTTTGAATGCTTGGCAGCAGCGTGCTGTCATAAACGTTCGAGTCGTTAAAGCTACCGCTACGCGTAAAGGAAACATGCTCAGCGTAGTTGGCAATTGAGCTGATCCCGGTATCGAATACTCCCATTCGACCTTGGTTAGAAATCCAATAGGTTTCCACACCAGCCATTTGCGCTAAGGTGTTGATGTTATTATTCAGCTCAATATCAAGGCCATCATTCATTGTGACGTAGCGCATTACCGAAGTGAAAGTGTTCGGACCTGGGGACAAAAAGTTTGTCCAAAGTTGCCCTTTGGCCGTAGACATAAACGGCGTGTTTTCCATCGGCAGACCATACGCGTTCATGTAGTCTTTTCGCACGCTTTCACCAATCACAAAAATGGTGTTCTTAGCCTCACTAGGTGTTTTAGTAATTTGCCAAGAGGCTGGGATTTCACGTTGAGCCATGATCTCTGCATTGTATTGATGGTACATGTTGTACGAATCAAACCAATCAAAGATAAATCGGACCGGTGGGTAACGCATGTAAGAGAATAATGCATGCGTGTAGTCGCTATTAACATTACGGTCTTTAATAGTGCGGATAGGCTTATCTAAGAGTAAGAACGAAAACAAGATCAGACAGAAAACTGATGTTTTACGACCTTTAAGTTGTGGTACCCATTTGAACAGGTAAAAGGACGCTGCAGCGAAAAGTACCGCGACTGCCAACGTTTTAAGCTCCAAATCATTTGAGAACTCAAGCGCTTCTGAAGGATTGGTCTCAATCAATGAAGAAATGATGGTCAAATTAGGGTGACCATAATTCCAAGAAACAGGAATATAGAAAGTCGCAGTCACAGCTAACAAGGCATATACCCAGTGACCAATACGATGAGCTTTAAGAAAAGCAATCGTAATCGACATTAAGATAAGACAGTCCGCTTTTATTTCATAACCCAGTGCGGCACTAAACATCACCGCTAAGATAATTAATGCAACAAACTTCAAGGCTTGTAACCCTAAATACATACTTACTTTACTCCTATAACTACAGCAAATAATAAAAAACCCAGCTCGAAAGCTGGGTTTTTCAAATCATCAAAGAGATAAAACCAATTATTTGATTTTAGCTTCTTTGTACATAACGTGCTGGCGTACAACTGGATCAAATTTCTTGATCTCAAATTTGCCTGGCATGTTACGCTTGTTCTTATCAGTTGTGTAGAAGTGGCCTGTACCTGCTGAAGATACTAGACGGATTTTCTCACGAACGCCTTTCTTTGCCATTGCCTATTTCCTCTTAAACGTTTTCGCCACGTGCACGCATATCAGCAAGAACAGTATCAATACCCTTCTTGTCGATGATACGCATACCTTTTGCAGATAGGCGTAGTTTAACAAAACGTTTTTCGCTCTCTACCCAGAAACGATGAGTTTGTAGGTTCGGCAGAAAACGACGCTTAGTAGCATTTCGTGCGTGTGAACGGTTGTTACCCGTTACTGGACGCTTACCAGTTACTTGGCATACTCGTGACATGAATGTCTTCTCCAAAATCGTTTCAGCTCGATATCAACCTTGGTGGCCGAACCTCTCTATTTCTTGGAAAGAAGTTAGAGGTTAAGAACCGCTATGGAAAATCCATACAAGGCTATCAAAGGTCGCGCATTATACTAACTTGATATGCATTGCTCAAGACCCGAACAGATCCTTTTTACAGGTTTTCGTGATCTTTTTTTAGACAGCAGGTTTTTTCTAGCAGTCCAAGCTGAATTCAGTTAAAAATTTAGTGGCGAGGATGATAGCAGATTTTTAGCAACTAACAACCTAAAAAACGCACAGTTATATCCAACCTCTGTCGGCAAAAGAGACGCTTTCCCCATCTCCGATAACGAAATGGTCCAAAATTCCAATATCCACCAGCGCTAAAGCGTCGATTAAACGCCGGGTAATCCTTCTATCTGCTTGGCTAGGTTCCGCCACACCTGATGGGTGGTTGTGAGCCAAAATCAATGCAGCGGCGTTGTGGTGCAAGGCGCGTTTGACGACTTCTCTCGGATAAACCGATGCTGCATCGAGTGTTCCTTCGAATAAAATCTCATCTTTTATCACCCGATGTTGGTTATCTAAGAAAAGAATGTAAAAAGCCTCTCTTTGACGGTCTCTTAATATAGAGGAAAGATAAAGTTTGGTTTGTTCTGGGCTGGTTAACGCGTCACCACGTTTTAATGTCTCGGCTAAATAGCGTTGCGTCATTTCCAAAACAGCTTGTAACTGCACGTATTTCGCTTGCCCTAACCCTTTATGCTTGCAAAACTCTTTCTCTGAGGCAGAGAACAGCTGGCGCAGTGATCCAAAGTCTTGAATAAGAAAGTCAGAAAGCTCTATTACGTTCATGCCTTGCGTGCCTGTACGTAGGAAAATTGCAAGTAACTCCGCATCCGATAGCGCTTGCGGACCGCGTTGCAGCAATTTCTCTCTTGGCATGGACTCGTTAGGCAAGGTTTTCAGTGTCATTAGGCGGCTCTCTCTATAAGTGAGCGTCTATTGCACAAAATAAAAAGCGAAAGTCGAACCTGACTTTCGCTTTTTTCGTTCCATCTTTGTATTTGCTGTAATAATGAAATTTATCAACAACCACCTTCTACAACGCCTTCCTACCTTTCTTACTCGACACTGAACCACCAACTCTCCATACAGACTGGCAGTATTGCACGCAATACTGCCCGCTCCAGTTTTGTCTGAAAAGATTAATATTCTGTAGTTTGATATGGATTAGCTTCTCATCAGATTTGCTTAGGCGATGAGAGGTTCAGATGTGCTAAACTCGTCGCCAGAAAAATTGGAGATCTCACATGCAAACACTAGCAGGAAAGAAAATTCTACTCGGCATCAGTGGCGGTATTGCCGCGTATAAATGTGCGGAACTAACCCGTCGCCTAATAGAAAGAGGCGCGCAAGTTCAAGTAGTGATGACCAAAGCGGCGAAGGAGTTCATTACTCCCTTAACCATGCAGGCAGTCTCTGGGCGTCCGGTGTCGGACAG
The DNA here is from genome assembly GCF_002163755.1 of Vibrio campbellii CAIM 519 = NBRC 15631 = ATCC 25920. Classification (NCBI taxonomy): domain Bacteria; kingdom Pseudomonadati; phylum Pseudomonadota; class Gammaproteobacteria; order Vibrionales; family Vibrionaceae; genus Vibrio; species Vibrio campbellii. The sequence continues at coordinate 308,426 of NZ_CP015863.1, read as the reverse complement.
CTTGTTAGACCCAGCAGCAGAAGCGTCGATGGGTCACATTGAACTGGCAAAATGGGCAGATTTGGTTCTTCTTGCTCCTGCAACTGCAGATTTGATTGCACGTATGTCGGCAGGCATGGGTAATGATTTGCTCACCACGTTAGTGCTTGCGACAGATTCACCAGTAGCGGTATCTCCGGCAATGAATCAACAGATGTACCGCAATGTCGCAACTCAAGAAAACATCGCGACACTGGCACGCCGTGGTATGCACATTTGGGGCCCTGCGGCCGGTGAGCAAGCATGTGGCGATGTTGGCCCAGGTCGAATGCTAGAGCCAATGCAATTAGTGCACCTTTGTGAGCAGTTCTTCCAACCGAAACTGTTGGCAGGAAAATCGGTACTGATCACCGCAGGTCCAACTCGTGAAGCGATTGACCCAGTGCGTTACATTTCTAACCACAGCTCAGGAAAGATGGGCTTTGCACTGGCAAACGCAGCAGCGCAATTGGGTGCAAAAGTAACGCTTATCAGTGGGCCTGTCAGCTTGAATACACCAGCAGGTGTTGAACGTATCAATGTTGCAAGTGCACAAGAGATGCATGATGCAGTAATGGCTCACGCGCCTAGCCACGATGCTTTCATTAGCTGCGCCGCCGTAGCAGATTACCGTCCAGAAAACGTGGCGTCTCAAAAGTTGAAAAAGACGGAAAACAACGATCAGATGACCATAAACATGGTCAAGAATCCTGATATCGTAGCGACCGTCGCCAATATGACAGAGCAACGTCCATTCACAGTTGGTTTTGCAGCAGAGACCAATGACGTAGAAACCTACGCTCGCGGCAAACTGGTAAAGAAAAACCTCGATATGATTTGTGCGAACGATGTTTCTGTTGAAGGCCAAGGTTTTAACAGTAACGACAACGCCATCACTTTATTCTGGTCAGAAGGCGAGCAGGCGTTGGCACTAGAATCCAAAGAAGCGCTAAGTTTCAGAATTTTGGAAAAAATGCACGAATTGGTGTAATTGCCATTCGCTTTTCATAGAAAACTGGCACAAATTTGGTACAAACATGACAAGTGAGGGTGTTAAAGCTCCCATTACCTCCTCACTGGTCTAGTTTGATGCCAAAGAGCGTCTTATAATCCCCTCCGCTCAACTTTGTATTTTGAAAGGAAGTAACTAAATGGCCGGCAGTAAAAAATCCAATCGTCGTGAAGAAATCTTGCAAGCGCTCGCGCAGATGCTTGAATCTACAGAAGGTGCTTCACGCATTACTACGGCAAAATTGGCGAAACAGGTCGGTGTTTCAGAAGCGGCACTTTACCGCCACTTCCCAAGTAAAGCTCGCATGTTTGAAGGCTTGATTGAGTTCATCGAAGAAGCACTCATGACTCGCATCAACCGTATTTTGGATGATGAGAAAGACACGCTAGAGCGCATTCGTATGGTAATGCACCTTATTCTGGCATTCTCAGAACGTAACCCAGGTTTGACACGCATTCTTTCTGGTCATGCTCTAATGTTTGAAAATGAGCGCCTACGCGATCGCATCAACCAACTGTTTGAACGCATCGAAACACAGCTTCGTCAGATCCTGCGCGAACGTAAGATCCGTGAAGGCAAATCGTTCCCAGTGGAGGAGCGCATTTTGGCGGCTCAAATCCTAGGACAAGTTGAAGGCAGCTTGAACCGCTTTGTTCGTAGTGATTTCAAATACCAACCAACCGCGAACTTTGACGAGTATTGGGCACTTCTTAGCGCACAAATTAAGTAGAGATTATGAGTAAAGACAAATTCACTAAGCCGGAGTTTTCTCTTTCCCTTCTCCACCCTCGTAACTGGGACGTTTGGCTCGGCTTTGGCTTTTTGGCTATCGTGGTCAATATCCTTCCATATCGCATGCTGCTATCGTTAGGTCGCATACTTGGTCACCTTGGTATGCGTTACGGCAAAGGTCGTGTCCATGTTGCGACACGTAACCTTGAGTTGGCTTTCCCAGATAAAACGCCTGAAGAGATCCAAGACATCGTTGAAGAAAACTTCAAGAACACCGGTATGGCGCTGATCGAAACCGGTATAACTTGGTTCTGGCCAACGTGGCGTTTCAAAACTCTGATTGTCGAGAAAGACCTAGGCGCGCTGCGTGAGAGAAATGCAGAAGGCAAAGGCGTACTGCTGTGCTGCGTGCACGCACTTAATCTTGAAATCACGGCGCGTGCCTTTGCAGTGCTTGGCGTGGCGGGTTACGGCGCATTTCGTCCGCACAACAACCCTGCGTACAACTTCATTCAGTACTGGGGTCGAACACACAACGGCAACAAGCTGATTGATCGTAAAGACGTTAAACATATGATTCGCGTTCTACGTAGCGGTGAGCGTTTGTTCTACTTACCAGACCACGATTACGGTCGTAACAAGTCCGTATTTGTGCCTTTCTTCGCGGTTGAAGATGCTTGTACTACAACTGGCACCAGCATTCTGGCTTACACGTCTAAGTGTTCGATTATCCCGGGTTCTGGCTTTCGTAATGAAGATGGCAAATATGAAATCATCGCTGATAAGTGTATTGAAGCTGACTATCCGAAAAAAGACGAAGTTGCAGCAGCGGCTTACATGAACACCTTTGTGGAAGAAGTGATTCTGCGCGCACCAGAGCAGTGGATGTGGCTGCACAAACGCTACAAGACCATGGCTGATGAAACTGCGCCAAAAGGCATTCGCTACAAGTAAGTGATAAAGATAAAAGAAAGGGGCTTATGGATATCCACCAGCCCCTTTTTCTTTAATGATGAAAGAACAATTAAATGCCGTATTCCGCGCGGTACGCTTTTACTGCTTCTAGGTGCTCTTTGTCTGTACCTTTCTCTTCAAGGAAAGTCACAAGGTCTGTCAGGCTAACGATTGAGATGATTGCACAACCAAAGTCACGCTCCACTTCTTGAATCGCAGATAGCTCACCTTTGCCTTTTTCTTGGCGGTCAATCGCAACTAACACACCAGCTAGGTCCGCACCGTTTGCTTGGATGATTTCCATTGATTCGCGAATCGCGGTACCTGCTGTGATTACGTCATCTACTAGCATGATACGACCTTCAAGCGCCGAGCCTACAAGGTTACCGCCTTCGCCGTGGTCTTTTGCTTCTTTACGGTTGAAGCAGTAAGGCGTGTCGATGTCGTGGTGATCCGCTAGCGCTACTGCTGTTGTCGTCGCGATTGGGATACCCTTGTACGCAGGGCCAAACAGTACATCAAACTCAATGCCTGAATCCGCCAACGCTGCTGCGTAAAAACGACCAAGACGCGCTAGGTCACGACCAGTATTGAAAAGACCAGCGTTAAAGAAGTACGGGCTTTTACGGCCAGATTTCAAAGTAAACTCACCAAACTTAAGAACTTCTTTCTCAAGTGCAAACTCAATAAATTCACGCTGGTATGCTTTCATTATTTTCTCTCTATGTCCTTGGTTTCTTGTGTCTCTTCTCGACAATCATTCATTTCTCTATTGTCGAGATAAAAAAATAGCCCCCATAATGGGAGCTATCTAAATCAATTGGCTAACGCCGCCTTCTGTGCTGCGACAATTTCCGTAATGCCGATTTTCGCCGACTCTAACAGAGCCATCAGCTGTTCGTGACTGAACGGTTCACCTTCTGCGGTGCCCTGAATTTCAATCATCTTGCCTTCTTCTGTCATCACAACGTTCATGTCTGTGTCTGCCGCTGAATCTTCAACGTACTCAAGGTCACACAGAACATCATCACCTAGCAAACCAACAGAAACTGCCGCTACGTGGCCTTTCATTGGGTTTGCTTTTAGCTTGCCGCTATCCACTAGGTGTTGGAACGCATCTGCCATTGCAACGCTTGCGCCGCTGATAGATGCAGTGCGGGTGCCACCGTCTGCCTGGATAACATCACAGTCAACTGTGATCATGAACTCACCCATCGCTTGTAGATCAACCACAGCGCGTAGGCTACGTGCGATCAAGCGTTGGATTTCCATAGTACGACCGCCTTGCTTACCGTTCGCAGCTTCACGACGCGTACGCGAGTGAGTTGCACGAGGTAGCATGCCGTATTCAGCCGTTACCCAGCCTTTACCTTGACCTTTTAGCCAACGAGGCACAGATTCTTCAACGGTCGCATTACACAACACTTTGGTGTTACCAAATTCAACTAACACTGAGCCTTCAGCGTAAGCTGTGTAGTTACGAGTAATTTTGATTGGGCGAACTTGATCCGCCTTGCGATCGTTTGGGCGCATGGGCATCTACCTTAAGTAATGAGGAGAAGACGATTTGGTTGGGCGCAGATTATAACGGAATCGATTAAATAAAGCTATCTGGACAATCTCGACTCAGAATAGCAAAGCCACTGCCATCTGACTGTGCTACTATTGCGGGGTAATTTTCAGCAAATTAGAAGACAGGAAAATTCAATGATTTACAGTATGACAGCGTACGCGCGTAAAGAAGTGAAAGGCGATTGGGGTAGCGCAGTGTGGGAAATCCGCAGTGTAAACCAACGCTACCTAGAAACTTACTTCCGTATGCCAGAGCAGTTCCGTGCTCTTGAGCCAGTACTGCGTGAGCGTTTTCGTAAGCGCCTGGCACGCGGCAAAGTAGAATGTAGCCTGCGTTTTGAAGCGAACCCAGCAGCAAAAGCGGAGCTAAGCATCAATGAAGCACTGGCGAACCAAGTGATCAAAGCCGCTGAGCAAGTGATGCACATGACTGGTGAGCTAAGCCGCATCAACCCATTCCAAGTAATGCAATGGCCAGGTGTGATGGAAACGCCAGAGCAGAACATGGATGAGGTAAACAAAGAACTGCTTGCTGCTTTTGACGAAGCAATCAGCGAGTTCATCGACGCGCGTGGTCGTGAAGGCGACAACATGAAAGCGCTTATCGAGCAACGCCTAGAAGCGATCACATCAGAAGTTGTGAAAGTACGCGCACGCATGCCAGAAATCCTAGAGTGGCAACGTGAGCGTCTGTTCTCAAAATTTGAAGATGCAAAAGTTGAGCTAGACCCATCTCGCGTTGAGCAAGAGCTGATCCTTCTGGCACAAAAATCAGACGTAGCGGAAGAGCTAGACCGTCTTGATTCTCACGTAAAAGAAACCACAAACATCCTGAAGAAAGGTGGCGCAGTAGGCCGTCGTCTAGATTTCATGATGCAAGAGTTCAACCGTGAGTCGAACACGCTAGCGTCAAAATCGATCAGCACAGACATCACTGCATCAGGTGTTGAACTGAAAGTTCTGATTGAGCAAATGCGTGAACAGATCCAGAACATTGAATAGAGACACACAGCCTATCACCATAGACTACAAGCTATTGTTTTTATTAAATATAAACAATATAAAGTTCTCATCGCGTAGCATCAAGACGCACTAAATCGCACAGAAGTGGTTACAAAAATGGCGACAAATATTATACTAGGCAGTATGACGATTGCAGCTTGTAACCACTTTTATGAACGATAAGCAGATTCGGAGTTTAATCAGCCAAGGAAAACCTGGCCTTCTCAGAGTGGAAAAGGGAGGGAAAGGTGTTTACCTTCGAATTTCAAATAGTGGCACTGCATCCTGGGTCCTCCGATATACCTTTAATAAGAAACGAAGACTTTTCGACATCGGTCCATATGGCATGATGGCAGATCAAGTCTCTCTAGCTAACATAACGGATCTAGCAGCTACCTATCGATTGCAAATTAGAGCTGGGTTAGACCCTATTGAAGAGCGAGAGAGATCTAGTTTAGGCTCGATGGAATCAATTGATGAGATTGCCAAAGACTGGATTTCCGAGCTCACAAAACGCCTTAAACATCCACAAATACCTAAGCGTGTATACGAAAAAGACATTTCTCCCTCAATTGGCAAAATTAATATTCAAAATCTGAAGAAGCCTGATGTTGTGGCATTAGTTCGTAAGATAAGAGATAGCGGAAGACCAACAATCGCAGCAGATGCATTGAACTACTGCAAACAAATTATTGATCATGCGGAAACTCTTGGCCTGATAGATTACAACGTAGCTTTATCAATCAAACCAAGCAAACTTGGGTTGATCGAAAAATCCAGAAAAAGGTGGCTTAGCGAAGAGGAAGTAAATGTCTTTTTTTCAACTGCAAGAGAATACCAAGACCAATTTGTATTGGATAATTATCAGGCCTGTGTTTTATTAATCTGCTTAGGAGTCAGGAAGAATGAACTTCTTCAAGCGAAATGGTCAGAGTTTGATTTATCAAAAGGCATTTGGTTTCTTCCTGAAGAACGCTCTAAAACGAGCGAACCTATAGCTTACCCTCTTGACGCTTACTTAGTTGATATCTTAGAACAACTTAAATGGCGAAGTTGCGGTTCAGAATATGTATTCCCTAACCGAAGAAGATCAAAACGATTTGCACATATATCCCCAGATACCTTGAATGCAGCGATAAGTAAACTATTCAAAGATGAGAAGCTTACAATTCCGCATTTTACAGTGCACGATTTACGTAGAACTTTTCGCGCACACCTATCCGTAATTGGAGTATCGGACCACATTTGCGAACGTTGCTTGAACCATAAAGTCCCTGGAAGCAAAGGGGCATATGATGTTTATGATTACTTTCAAGAAAGGAAAGAAGCTCATCAAAAACTAATAAGCAAACTGAAGATTTACTTTTAGATTTCTAATGTCAGTAAGTTACGATTGTTTCAATACCTCATCAATAAATTGAATGTTGTCGGGTAAGAGATTAGGTGATTTTGTTGTTGCTCGCGCAGCCTTTCTGAATAACTCTACTTTAAACCATATATCTTTTGGCACTCTATAGTGCTCCTCCATCTGAAAAATTAAACCGCAATGTAGTTCGGAGAATAGTAGTTTACCTAAATCAGAATAGCGATTAGGTTCAGTCGAGTACATCGCTATAAAACACATAACTACCAAGTTAAGAGACACCACCATCAAGTTATGGGGATCTTTCACATGAAAATAAGCATCATCACTAATATCCGGTAGAATTGTGTCTAAACGAGGATACTGCTTCTCCCATCCTCCATTGAAAAATTTTTCAAGAAGCAAGGTGTCAATTTCAGAAGTAAAATCTCTTTCGATAAAGTAATTGTCACTTAGGGCGACATCTTCTCCGCTAAAAAACTTCTTATACCTATTCTCATAAAGACTATCTGCATAGGCACAAAATGCTTTGCGAAGACTGTCCCACCCATCAGTAACACTTTTAGAAAGCAGCATTTCAAAAAGGTAAAATGGGCCAACCTCAAAAAAACTTCGACTTCCCTGAACGATAATATCTAGCTGATTTAATACATAGTTTCCTTGAATGCCATGAGAGCCATTAGCGTATCGTTTCCACTTAACATCTGATTCCAAAAACACTTCTCGGCACACTTTCTTTGCTTTTTTACTACCAAGAGAGCTCTCAATTTTCGAAACTAAAGCTTCAGGACCATCTTCACCTTTCATTGTGCTCCTGAGAGAGCTGACTCCCAAACTATTTGGGCCATCTATATCTAGTTCGAAAAACACATACCTACACCAGAGTGCTGTCCTGAACTGGTTTATTTCACGTTTGATAGAAGCCAAAATCTCACTCACAAAAACAACAAAAAGTCAAACCAAAGATTGACGGTAATCGTTGGTTAGATTGAAAAATCGCATATCACTATCCTGACTACAAACCTTAAAACAGGAAGGAGAAAAAACATATGTACAGACAGCATATGCAAAAACCAACAGATGTAGCGTACCTAACGAACAGGCATGTATCAACAATATACAGATGGATCAATGAGGGCCTTTTACCTCGACCTTTATATGCAGGAAACCGCATTTTGGGGTGGCGTCATGAAACCATCGAAACCTGGCTATCAAGCCTTGAAGAAACCAACAAATAGGAAATGAATAATGAAGTATCTTATCGAATACTGCACACAACAGAAGCCTAGCAAGGCTACCAAGGTACCTATACTAGGTTTCGCACTTACCACTAGCGACATAGATGATATTACGACCTCCATGTATCAGCAATTTGGGATTAAATCTGATAGTGACTCTCAAAACATGATTTATATGGTACTAAACGACTATGAAGCATGGAGATTAGACAACCAAATATCTGATTCTCATAAAGTCAATTTCATTTGCCTTGGCGAGCATATTGTTCTGCGATACATGCTAAATAAGCATAGAAAAAAGAGTGGTCAACACTCCACCGCAATGTCACTAGCCCCTATCGAACGAAAAATCTACAAAGCATATGTTAGCAGCCAAGCGAAAAACTACTGCAAGCACTTCGGTATTGAAAAAATCAACTTCGAAAAGTTGATATCAATCCTCCACCTAAACGTCACTGAGTTTGAGCAAGGAGGTTTTAGCGCAGCCGAAGAACTAAGTTTGATAGCAATTGCTATGCACATTGCAAAAACTGAAGAACGCTTTGGCCTACTTCGTACTCGATGACACAGACCCAATCGCTCCTAAATGAGCAATTGGACACCCCATAAACTTCCGTTAACCTCATACTTATCATGAGGTTAACCAACCATCAACACTGTTTACAACATACACCCCGACTCAAAAAATATATAGCAAAATCAACGTGTATACATTGTTGACTGAAAAGGACTGACAATCATGGCTAGAAACTATCGAATTCAAGCAAAATCAAAAACATTTTCTGTTCGCTTTTCTGCGAACGACACAGCTGTTGTAGAAGAGGACATTGAAAGAAGTGGACTAAATCCTTCTGAATATTTCCGCCACTTGTGGGAAGAAAGCAAAGAACAAAAGAACATACAGATTCAACTAAATGCCTTAGAGATTCGTCTATTGGATCGACTATTTGAAATGGTCTCTGCCGTGGCAGGGATAGATGATCGTCAAAGAGACCTTGCTAAAAAAGCATACCAAGCGCGACTCAAAGCGAGAGCATTATGATTAAAAAACGCATTACTTACTTGATTCAGTTCTCTGCATTGTATTTCTTCTTCGCAACTGTGTTTTTCACTTTGATACTTACCTTTTCTTGGTCATGGTTTTCACCCAAAGGTTGGGGTTCGATTTCCCAAGATGCACTTGCATTATTCTCTGCGCTCGGTCATCTAACACCAAAGGTTTCATTGGATCGCTGGTATTGGTTCAATGAAAGAGTAGCTAGCTTCAACTGGCAAACTGACTTCTACCTACACCTTTATATGCCTCTTTTTTCCTCGATCATCCTGGCCTTTTTTGTCACAAAGGTATGCTTCAAACACCGAAAATTCTCGAACGAGTTGGAATTTGTGTCAGGCCCTGAGCTGTGCTCAGGGAAAAAAGCCACAACACATGCGAATAAGATGCAAAAGAGGGAACTAAAAATTTCCAACTCCACGATTGGTATAAAGGTTCACCCTAAACTTCCGATTTCTACCGCCAGGGAGCAAAACAACTTCTGCATACTCGGAACAACTGGTGCGGGTAAGTCGACCATCTTAAAACCCATGATTAAGCAAGCAATTGATCGTAACGACTATGCGGTTATTTACGATGAGAAAGGTGAATACACTCAAGGTTTTTACCACTCATTCAATACTATATTGCTTGCCCCATGGGATGCTCGCAGTGCCTTATGGGACATATCTAAAGACGTAAGTTCAGAACAAGACGCAGAACTACTAGCCCAGTGTTTAATTCCTTACAGTGATACAAAGGAACAAATCTGGAACGATGGGGCTAGAATAATCCTGACAGGGATGATTGTGTCACTAATCTATGGTTGCAAAGGTAACTGGGAATGGCACGATTTATACGAGTTACTCCAACTCAGCCCTGAGCATGCATTACTTCGGATGGAACCCTACTATCCAACCGTGCAGAGCCTAATTCAGAAAAACTCAAAAACAACTCAAGGTTTCTACGTCCACCTCATCACACACTTAAATTGGCTAAAGTACTTAAGCTTGGCTTGGAGAAAGAGCAGCAAAGAATCGTTCAGCTTGAGTCAGTGGGTTAAAAGCGGCACGAGCAAACGTGTGATCATAATTCAAGCCAACAGTGAATATGAAGCTGTGGGCAAACCTCTGTGCAATACAGTGATTTCTTTTATGACCAAGAAGTATTTATCGAGCAGTAATAGTTTTTACAGACCAACTTGGTTATTTATTGATGAGTTTGCCAACTTGCCTCCAAACCCGAGTGTCAAGAAGTGGCTGGAGCTATCACGAGTTTATGGTGGACGTTCAGTTATCTGTACTCAATCGCTTTCACAAATCCGAGATATTTACGGGGAAGACGAAACCAACGCCATACTGAACTTACTGTCAAACGTAATTACATTACGTCTTGGTACCGCAGGTGATGATGCTGTTTTTACCGCGCAGATGTTGAGTGAACAGACTGTTGAAGTGCCCAACTACGATAATGCTAATCACATCGGCATTCGGTCAAAGCAGCTATTGGTTGAAGCATCTGATCTGACACAGCTAAGGCCTGCTGATAACAAAGGTGTAGAAGGCTACCTCTTTATTCCTGGTTGGAAATCAGTCTACAAGCTGACTTGGCCCCTTTTTACCCAGCCCAACCAAGCGAAAAAGTTTATTCCTGCCAAATGGTTGTTAGACGTCAGAGTAGAAGCGTCCCCCAGAATCCCAACTCCTCAAAACAATAATCCACTAAATAAATGGAGCTAAAAATGGTTGCGACAATTAGTGCTGTTACCGACAAAAATTATCTGCCGAATCAAACTAAAATGAATAAAGAGGGCCATTCAAAAGAATACTACTCGGATCATGGCGAGCCTGATGGCAGATTCACTGGCACAGCGAGCAGAGTATTAAATTTACATGGAAAAGTTATTGAGAAAGCCCCCTATGACAAATTGATGGATGGCTATTCGACAGATGGTTTCGCGCTAGTGCAGAACGCAGGAAGCAAGGATCGACGTTGTGCTTGGGATGTAACTTTTAGCGTCCCGAAAAGCGTGAGTATTTGCTGGGCTTGTGGCACGCCAAAGCAACAAAAAGAAATTGAGGCAGCTATGAGTCAGTCAGTGCAAAGCGCCATTGCTATGATGGAAAACAAAGCAGCAACGACCCGTCGAGGCAAAGGATCAAAACAATATGAAAAAGCAGCAGGGTTGATAGTAGCAACATTTGAACATTGCACTAATCGGGCACAAGAACCACAGTTACATACCCATGCTCTCATATTCAACGTAGCTCCAAGAAAAGACGGCACTTTTGGCAGTATCGACTCCTATAAAATCTATCGTTGGATAAAACCATTTGGGGCGATCTTTCGTGCAGAAATGGCATATAAAATGAGTAAACTGGGTTATGGCATCGACCCCGACGGCGAGTCTTTTCGAGTGAAGGGCGTTTCCCAAGAACTTTGTGATGCATACTCTGCTCGCTCTAAAGCTATACAAAATGAATTAGACAAATTAGGGATAAAAACCAGTGCCAGCAAAGAAGGCGATCACTTCAAAACAAGAACTCGCCCAGGCAAAAAAGACGTGAACCGCCGTGAGTTATTTCAACAGTGGCAAAAAGAATTGCATAAAAAAGGGTTCAATTTGGACTCGATTCAATCCATGTACTGGTCAAAACAGACTACTAAAGGTGACTTACTCGATAAAGATTTAATCCTTTCGGAACTCACCGAACGACAATCCACATTTACCGAGCAAGAATTATTCTATCGAGTTGGTGTAAAAGCATCGCATTGTGGTATCAATGCAAAGGAAGCCCAAGCTTTTGCAGAACTGATACTCGAAAATGAGTCTGTAGTTTCATTAAGTAGAGAAGATATCTATGCTCCTCGATTTACGACCAAAGACGTAATACAGATGGAAAACCTAATGATTGACGATGCGAGATTCTTAGCCGCTAGCCGTTCTAAATGTATTGAAGATGATCAAATTCAACTCGCTATTCAAGCAGCCGAAAAACAACTTGGTTTTTCTTTTGATGAAGAACAGCAATCCGCCATTAAGTATTCTCTTCAAAGCGGAGATTTTTGTACCATACAAGGAAGTGCAGGGGCAGGGAAAACCACCTTGATGCTAGCTGTGAAAATAGCTTATGAAAAGAATGGTCTTCGCATAGTCGGGGCAAGTATAGCCAAGAAAGCCGCTGACAATTTTTTTGAAGAGACAGGGATTGCTTCTCGTACTGTAGCTAGCTACATCCATTCAATTGAACAGGCTCATAATCCTCTTAAAAACGTAGACGTATTAGTCATAGATGAAGCAGGGCTAGTTCCCAGTACAGACCTTCAAACCCTTCTGTATGAAGCGAGAAAAGCAAACTGCAAGCTAATCCTGACAGGTGAAGACAAGCAGCTCACAGCTATCAATAAAGGGGGGGCATTACGCCACTTATCACGCCCTGAAATACTAGGGACGCAAAGAGTTGAAACCATACGGAGACAGCGACAAATCTGGGCAAGACAAGTGGTTGCAGATTTGAGAGATGGTAATTCAGAAAGTGCTTTGAAAACTTTAGGTGACAGGGGATGCCTTCATTGGGAAGAAACGAAAGACAAAGCAAAAGAGGCGTTAATTCACGACTGGTATCAATATCAGAAAGCACATCCAGAGAAACAGTCACTTGTAATCGCTCAGGAATGGAAAGATGTAAAAGTGCTAAGCGAAGCCATTCGGGCCATACATATTGAAGAAGGACTAGTCGGGGCAGAGGGCCTAACGCTAAAATGCAGTGTGGCTAATAAGCTTTTCAATTATGAATTTTCCGTCGGTGATCGCGTAAAATTCTGCCGTAACGAGTATCGTACACTCCAAGTGGCTAATGGAACCATTGGAACAATCAAACAAATAGATAGCCTCAATAACGATGCAAGGTTAGTCATCGAACTAGACAACTGTAGAGAAGTCTCGTTTCTGGCATCAGAGTACAGCGATGAAATCGGTGTAAACCTATGCCATGCTTACGCCCTGACTGTTTTTAGCTCTCAAGGAACAACCGTCGACGGAAATACTTTCATCCTCTACAACGGTCAAATGGATAGAGCAAATACCTACGTAGCCCTCAGTCGTCATAAAGACAGATCTCACATCTATATTAATGAAGCAGAAATCAACGAACGAATTAGAGCATTTGAAAATGGCATAAAACCAACTGCTCCGCTAAGACATGCGGAACTAGAAAAAATGATGGCCCAGGACCGACATGCGACCCTAGCTATTGACCACCTAAAAGTATTCAAGCAGTGCGAAAAAATACCTAACCACAATCTTATCGAAGAGGTAACTATCTAGATGAAGTGAAGAAAAGGGCAGCTCTAACTCAATGGTTTTCTATCAGCAATTAGAGCATCTAAAGGGGTTACTAACAGCAAATAAACCGACTTAGATTGCTCATGATCATTGGAGCTAGCTTCATCGTCTTCAGTCGCGGTCAGCCAGAACCAGGGATGTTTACAGTTACATTTAGCTTCACTTTCATCACTCAGGGAGAACTTCTTACCGCAATCCCAACACCAAATATGAAAGTCACCACAAACATCACACTTACCAGTACAAGAAATAGAGACCGGCGAATCAGGTGCCCCGATTCCCATAGGGGTATCCCAAAGAACCAAACCTCTTTTAGATTTTTCATTACAATTATCACTGAGGCAATCATCCCATGATTCAAGATCAATACCCTCTAGCTCTTCCAAAGACACAACCTTAAGGTTAATAAAGTCCTGTGCTCGTTTTTTTGCAGCAGCACTATATCCATTAGGGCAAACTAGAATTCCTACCTTAGATGAGCAATCGATCATCATGCCATGGAAACTTTCGACATCTTTGACATTTAGGGGACGATTATACTTCTTTGCATCGACAATGATTCTTCGGCCTCTATCATCACCAAAACGAGAGTCAATGAGTACATCTACCTGTCGGATAGTTTTACTTAAACAGCCTTTAATCTTCGCATTTGGTATTACAGTTGTACTCGTAGACTGATAGTCTTCAGAACACAACTCAGCAACAAACCTTTCGTATTTCTTCCAACTAGTCATGGCTCTGCACGAAAGTCGTGATCATCAAAAGTTTCCTTCAGCAACTTGAAAACAAATCAGCCCCAACTCACGCCACATCTTCACAACTTTATCTCGGTCGTCAAAAACGCAAAGAATATCATTCTTGTAATTTGGATATAGGTCTAGAAGCCAGAAGCGCTTTAGTATTTCATCTGCTGTATATGTATCCATTTCTCTCATGGTTAAATCATCATACTGGACACCATGAAGAGATAGCCAATTGACAGTTTTATCTCTTACTATGTCACCTCTAGCAGAAAAAATATGGACGCGATTTCCCTGTGCCTTAAGTGCGTTGACAGCCTCAATTACTGGATGATTGGGTAAGTCCTTATCACAAGCTTCAAAGTAGGCAACCCAGTCAGGCTTCCGACCACTGGACTTATCAATAAAATGGCTTCTATGCTTGTTTAGGGCTAAAGTTCCATCTAAATCAACGATCACAGTTTTCATTCAATACCCAATAACGTCTCTATATTTGATATATGACGCTTAGTTTCCATGCGAATCAGCTTAATGTTCTCTTCTGTATGAACTGCTTCAATCGCTTCGCATGGTTCATGCGCATAAATATTTCTCAGATTATTAAGACTATCTCCTCGCTCTGTTCTATTGTAAAAATCTGACAGAATATTGCCATGATCCTTGAAGTCTTGTGACTTCCTTAACATTTCACGTAGAGACTCAGCCCGTGTATGACAATCAGTGATCCTTGGGTTGTCTTTCAGAAAATCGACTACTTCCTCATAGCTCCAATTATCTATATTTTCTAAGGCATCTTCTAAGGTTGTTTTTTTTCTTCTTAAACGAGCTTTTATTTGGTTGCTAACTCTCTCCCTTGAACCGCTCAAGACATCTTCTTTACAGTGTTCCAAAGCCCTCAAAATGCAATGGTCAACGTATCCAACTCTATCCATTAGCATTCCCCTAACAGAGTTAATTCTTTCATCATTTCTCAGTTGGGACTTTACTATTTTTAAGAATTTGTCACTAATATTGTCTCTGTGGCAATAAAAAATGCCGTCAATAAACTCAACTCCATCAGTGTTCTTACTATTAATTGCATTAGCCAAATCTAAAGGATCATCTCCGGTATAAAATAGAATTGGAGTATGATAATCATGAAGTGTTTTTCTTATATACTCAATAACATCTGAACCATTTAAACCAGGCATGTTAAAATCGATCAAGATAAAGTCTAACTCTTGGGATTCAAGTGCCTTAATAAAGTCTTCATTGTCTACGAGGCTACTACCAGCATTAGCCTCTATAGAAACTAGATCTAGTTCAATTTCTTTGCTCCTAAAAAATGTGGATATTGTTCTACGATCCCCTCTAACTAAACTTATTTGGTCATCTATCCAGACGATATTATACTTAAGCTTCATTTAAACTCCAAAGCAACAACTGCGCCAAATTTGTTGTTATTATCAATTGTTAATTCTGCACCTAAAGACCTAGCAATATCTCGGCAATGATATAAGCCTAACCCTGAACCACCTGTTGTTGTGGTGATGCCCTTTTTGAAATAGGCTTCTCGATCTAGTCTTTCAAAATCAAATCCTTCACCGTCATCAATAAATTTTATTGAACTTTCATCACAAAGAACTTTTAAGCTTTTTGCCCCGGCTCTACGAGAATTCTCTAAAATATTTACAAATAAAACACATGCCTCAGCAGGTTTGAAATTAATGATTCTTTCGTATCCTCCAGAATTTTCAAATGAGATTTTTACTCCCCATTTTCCGCTTCGGGATACAACCTTGTCTATGTAGCTTTCAATAAAGAAAATAATATCTTGCTTAACTGATGATACTTTTATATTGAAATCAGCTTTAGTTGCCATGTTGGCAGTTTCTTTTATCGTAGCTATATCAAGAACCGCATGTTCAATAACTTCAATTAATTCTTCTTTAGAAACCAATTCTGGTGATTCATAATATGCGTTAAGTATAGATCTACCATCTTTTTCTATACCCCCAGATATTTGTTGGATAACATGAGTAATCAATGCATCTAGTGTTTTTTCTGGGTCTACTAACCTTTCGAGAAAAACACTTCTCTTTTCTTCACTCTTAAGCCTTTCTGCTGTGACTATTTTTTCTTTGACTGCTACATCAGCTATTTTTTCAGCTTCAATTTTCTGCTCAACAGCAATGTCTTTCTTAACTTTTAACTCTTGTATGATTTTCTTTGTTTGTGTTTTCTTATGCTTAGTTAAGTCAGCAAAACTATCATTGCCTAAAGACTCTACAAACTCATCGAGGTACTCATTATATTTTGTTTCATTGATAGCTTTAAGCTTAAGAATCAACTCATCATTCAAATCATAGTTAATAACATTAAAGTTGCTACTTACCATTTTTTCTATTGAGTTCTTTACTTTATCTGTTGAAAGCTCTTTAAGTATATATCTATTTGGATCTCTTACTGCATCTTGTGCAGAAACAGCTTTCTTTTGATCTAAAGTATCGACTAGCCTATTCCACTCTAAACCATCAACAACAAATGCTTCTAACTGCCTTAAGATGACCAAAATATAGCCATACTCCTTATGGCTATTTTTTAGAACAACTTTTTCTTCTTCATCTGAAGCAGCAAGTTCATAATAAGCATTATTATGAACTAAACCTTCCCTGCTGGTAATAACACTAAATAAGTCTCTGTTATCCTTGATAGTAATCTTACCAAAAATATCACGAGTACCAAGGTTTCTAGATACACCTTGCGTTTTTCTCTGATCTAAGTTAAGCCAGTCATTTTTTTCATTTCCATAAGGTGAAATTCTAAACCCATTATAGAATAGAAACATAGAACCATACTTATTTGGGTTGATTCCTACGTTTCTCGTAAAGTAGCTTTTAGATAAAGTATCTAAGTAATGAGCTTCTATACTAATTCCTGATAATAGTTTAAATGGATTTTCAGCCGTATACCTATATAACTCTTCACCTTGATAATATAACACCGTATTTATAAACTCACCTTTGTCATCTATATTAGACTCAATGTAAGTTGTTTTTATTTTTAGCTTATCTAAAATTCCATTATCAACTTTAGAATTCAACTTGTCATTTAGGGGTTCATTGTTTTCAAAATACATGTTGCTTTTTATATGTATCTCAAATCCATTATCAAGAGCAGGAGAGAACTTCTCTAATTCAGAGAGCAATTTTGTTAGTTTTTTTTCATCCCAAACAGAACGTAGGTGTGATATTTTTAAAACAGTTCCTTGAGAGAACTCTTCTTCCCCTACACTAGTTAGGAAATCTTGCTTACTTAATATTTCAATTTTTAGTGGGATGGTTGATATTTCATCATTTAGCCCCTTATCTTCATATAGAGTCCAGTCTATATATAACTTAATGAAATCACCATCCAACGATTTTGTATATAAAGTTAACTCTTTTCCTAATCTATCACAGCTAAAACGACCAACGCCTTTATTACCAGCATATTCTTTATTCTTTGCATTTTTCTTTTCTGAATATGCAATATTTAACCATTTATCTTGAATATCTTCTTTGGTCATGCCAATGCCAAAATCTTTTATAGATATCTCAGGGTTAAATAGTTCGGATAAGATATCACCTTCAGGTTCAATATTTACATCACTGAGTTCGATAATCACCTTCGATGAATCTGCATCCTTTGAGTTCTTTACTAACTCAATCATCGCTACATTGTCGTTATAAATTAGTCCTCTTCCGACAATATCTTTCACACCAGCATTCGCTACAAAATGTGCATCTAAGCTATTACTGTTCATCATTCAACCTTTTCAAATACACGCCCAGCACTTCTCCAAGCAATGGAGGCACAGCGTTCCCAACTTGAGTGTATCGTGGACACTCCTGAGTTCTTCTCTCACCACCAGTCGTATATTTGCCTAATATGTCAAAGCTATCTGGGAATGATTGAATACGAGCCATTTCCCTCACAGTTAGAATTCGCGGCTCGCTATAGTGAAGTAAATCATCTGGTAGTGTTGTAAGAGTCTTAGAAGGCTCATCAGCATTTAAGACTGTTATTGCTTGTTTCTTGGTTCCAATTTCCAAGCGCATTTGATCATTCAAACTGACACCTGGCTTACAAATTTCTTGTATCTTAGTAAACTTCTCAATTGTGCTAAGCTTGTGTCTGGCTAAGCGCAGGCTATTCGGTTTTGACTTACCGGAGCCTTTTCTAATTACTCGGAGATATCTTGAAGGTTTAGACGGCAACTTATAATCAACTTTCTTGAAACCACTTTTATCGTTTCCAGAGTGGTGAACAAGACCATTGGTCTGCACCAACAAGTCTCCAATCGCATCACTCACTTTCACTGGTCTCAATGGTAACTTCTTCCTATTTAAAAAGTCTCGTCGACTATGAGATATGACTTCAAAAGGATTCTCGAAGTTCTTATCTACCAGGTCATCCTTGACGCCAATCATGATAAAACGGGTTCGCTTTTGAGGTACTCCAAAGTCAGCACTACACAGAAAGTCGGTGAACACCTTATATCCAAGTTTTTCAAGCTTGGCTTTAACTATCATGGAATGTGGTTTCTTTGCTTTTTTACCCTCAAGAGCTTTGAAAGAAGCATTGAAGCCTCTAACATTTTCAAGTAGCAAATACTTAGGTGAAACAATCTCTACCATCTTGATGTACTCATCGGAGAGCTTGTTACGCGGGTCTTTGGCATTCCGGCGTCCAGCAAGGGAGAAGCCTTGACACGGTGGTCCTCCTGCAATCAAATCAACCTTTCCTTTTAAAGCGGTTAGTTGTTCAGGATACTTCTCTAAAAGGTTTTGAATAGTCGTCGCCTCTTCAGGTAACCAATTAGGCCAATCAAAGTGCGCATGTTTTCCATCTATAAGGTTGTGTTTAAAGGTAGAAAACGCCATAGGATCTTTTTCTACCGCAAAAAGACCATGCCAGCCTGCATTGCCGAGGCCTAACGAAAGCCCTCCGCATCCAGAGAAAAGGTCAATATATGTTGCTTTTTGTGCTGAGTCTGGCTGACATGACATCTAGAAAATACTCTTAAATCTTAATTGCATATGTATAGTATTATTCTAAAGAAAAACTAGCAAAATACCAGGACTAAAAGGTTGTAGCTTTGTGAGGAAGAAGAAGGTTCCGCTCAACTAGAGACGATAAAAAAGCTCTCTTGAGCAAATCTAGACACTACCATATCAAAGTGGTGACAGATTTGGTGACATAATTAATAGAAATTAAATAAAGTTAATATATAACAAAAAATTAAGAGCCAACTATTGATTTAGATCCAGAATATCGAGTAATAAAAGACCTTGATGAGATATCAAAAAGCCTCGCACTGAGCGAGGCTTAACATCATTCGTCTTTTTCGGCGGTTTGATTATCGATATACGGCCAATAATGGTGACCAACTCGAATAACCAAGGTTGCAGCCGCCAGAATAAATGCCGCTGAAGATAACCACACGATCATTACTGAATCGAGCTCTTTCATACCTAAAGTGATATAACGAGCAATCGCCATCATGGCAATGTAGATCGGGAATCGAACCGGTATTTTACCGTTCATCACAAACTGCCCGACCATGGCCAGCACTTCCAAATAGATGAACATTAATAGGATGTCATCGAGTGCAACACGCTTCTGGACGTAAATGTGGACAAACTCTTCCACCATCGCCCACACAGTTGCCAGTGTAATGGCGACCAAAAGCACAGCTTCGAGCAGATGAAAGACTTTCAGAAAGGGACGACTGAATGATTTAGGTAAATGCGACGGCATGGCCAACTATCCAAAAAATCAAAGTAATAAGCTTGCAGTGTAGCATGCTCTTTTAAAGAAGCTGAAGACGCGTCTTCCCTCCAGTTATAAAGATACGCTCATAATAAAAACGCTCCAACTAAGTGGAGCGTTTTTATTATGATTTTACTCGGCGGGTGGCATTACGCCACTTGCTGCTTTTTTTCTGCTAAGCGCTTTTTCTTGCGATACTTCGGATGAGTAATTGGGATCGCAGAGAGGAGCTTCTTGGTGTAGTCATTTTGAGGGTTCGCGTAGATTTCTTTCGCGTTACCCGCTTCGACTACCTTACCAAAATACATCACCGCCACTTTGTCAGAGACATGCTTCACGACAGACAAATCATGAGAGATAAAGATAATTGCTAAATTCATCTCTTGTTGCAGTTGAAGCAGTAAATTTAGGATTTGCGCCTGAACCGATACGTCCAGTGCCGACACCGATTCATCACAAATCAGCAACTTAGGCTTAAGCGCAATCGCACGTGCAATACCAATACGCTGACGCTGACCACCGGAAAACTCATGCGGGTAGCGGTTCACTGCGGTTTCTGGCAAGCCAACTTTAACCAGTAGCTCTTTCACCCACTGCTTACGCTCTGCAGAAGTACCGATATTGTGAATCACATACGGCTCTTCGAGAATCATGCCAATGGTATGACGTTGGTTGAGTGATTCCATTGGGTCTTGAAAGACAATCTGCATGTCTTTACGCAATGAACGCATTTCTTTGACAGAAAACTTGGTGATGTCTTTACCTTCAAAGAAAATCTTACCTTCCGTTGGCTCGTACAACTTGAGAATCGTGCGGCCAAGGGTACTCTTACCACAACCAGACTCACCTACTAGGCCAAGGGTTTCCCCCTCACCTACTGATAGCGACACACCATCTACCGCTTTGATGGTGTAGCCTTTCTTAAACAGTCCTTTACCAGATACAAAGTGCTGCTTAAGATTTTCAATTCTTAATACTTCTTTGGCCATAACATCCTCTTTTATGACTTGTTCACTTTGCACCAGTTAGCTAGCAAACATGCTGGCATCGATCGGTTTAATGTCGATCATTTGCTTAGGCTCGTTATCCAAGCTTGGCATCAAGCCCATCAAACGTTCAGTGTATGGGTGTTGCGGATTATCGAATAGCTCGAAAATCTCTGCCTTTTCAACAATACGACCACCATACATCACCGCCACGTCATCACACACTTCGGCAACTACACCTAGATCGTGGGTAATGAAGATCATCGCCATGCCCGTTTCTTCTTGAAGCTCGTTCATTAGTTCAAGGATAGACGCCTGAACCGTTACATCCAGTGCAGTGGTTGGCTCATCACAGATCAGAATATCGGGTTTACACGCCAACGCCATGGCGATCATCACACGCTGACGCATGCCGCCAGACAGATTGTGTGGATACTCATTCAAGCGCTTTTCTGGCATTGGGATTTTCACTTTCGCCAACATTTCAATAGCGTAAGCTTCACGTTCTTTCTTATCCAACTCAGGACGGTGTAGCTCTAACACCTCACAAAGCTGACGACCAATAGAATGCACTGGGTTAAGCGCCGTCATTGGATCCTGGAAGATGATTGAAATGCGATCACCGCGCATGGCATACATTTCTTCTGCCGGCAGTGTCACCAAGTTTGTACCGCGGTAATCAACCTCACCATTGACGATATTACCGTAAGGTTTCGGCAGCAAACCCATGATGGACATGGAGGTCACACTCTTACCACTGCCCGATTCGCCAACAAGGCCAAGGGTACGTCCAGCGCGAACATCAAAGTTCACGCCATGCAGTACTTTCACTGGGCCGTCATCAGTAGTGAATTCAACTTCTAGATCTTTAACACTCAGGATTACATCGTTTTCCATAACACATCCTTACAGCTTATACGTGTCATCAACGACAACAACCGGTTCAAAGGTTTTACCCGACTTCATCGCCTTTTGGGTTTGTTTCTTAGCGTCCTTATCAATCCAGTACGTACCATCACCAATAATGCCGCCACTGAACAACGCTTCTGTCATTCGGTTCATTGGCTTCTCTGGCAGTTTCAACCAGCTCCAGTGGCCGTAACGAACGTATGGCACCATATAACCCGGAACAATCACGTGCGCGTCAATGATGTCGCGTTGGATTTCATGACCCAATTGGATCTTCTTATCCATGTCCATATTGAAACGGTACTCGATGATTTTCTCATCAAGCTCTGGTGTGCTGTAGTTTGTGAACGAGTTAGTCTGTGGCTTATTGGCATTCACTGAGTGGAAGTACTCCCAATATGTTGGGATCTCAGACGTACCCATATCGAAAAACGCTAAATCGTGCTTTTTCTCGCGTACGTATTTAAACATCGATGAGCCATCGATCAATTTAAGTTCAATATCCAAGCCAGCCAACTTGGCTTGCTCACGCACAAAGGCAATACGTGGTGTATGAACAGGTGTCGCGTAGGTCAGCTCAAAGCTCAAACGCTGGCCTTTGTCGTTAACACGGATACCGTCTGAGCCAATCTTATCGAAACCAGCTGCTGCAAATGCTTCAGCCGCTTTTTCTGGGTCAAACTTTGGTGCTTTCGCATCTGGCAGGGTGTATTTACCGTGGCCATAGCCTGTTGGGTTCGGCTTACGGCTGTAATCACCGCGCATGATGTTTTCGATCATGCCATCAAAATCGATCGCGTATGTAATACCCTTACGGATGTTTAAATCATCCAATAATGGCATTGCGGTGTTCATCCAAACGCCGCCAGCGCCAACAGGGTATTGGTTGTAACCCCAAAACTTCTGGATGTAGCCTTTTTGATAAGGTGCGGTATTGGACTTGTCATGCCATAAACTTGGTAGCACAAGGCCAAACGCATCTAAACTGCCTTTTTCGAAGTGCTTCTTGGCGATGTCGTTATCACGAATAACCGTGATGCGAATCTTGTCTACGTTATAGCGGTTCTCGTAGTACTTATTGGTGTAACCCCACCAGTCCTCACCGACGTGCTTAAAGGTTACGCTTTTACCTTTTTTGATATCGTCTAGGTAGTAAGCACTGGTCGTAGGCTCGCTCTTGAAGTTGTAATAACGGACAAAGTTGTCGTGAATACCATCACCGTTCTCATCTTTCTTTGGATTCGCATAGAAATGAGCAGGACGAGGACGCAGCGCTCCCATTCTTAACAGTAACTCTTCAGGATTAAGCTCTTTCGCTGCCTCAACGGCGAACGTATGATCATCAAACTTAATCACATCAGCGACAGTTTTGTTGTAGTAATCGTTATACCAAGGCTCGAGAATGTCTTTCGAACGATAGAACTTAAGCATGAAAACAAAATCGTCTGCCGTGACTGGTTTGCCATCGGACCATTTCGCTTCTGGGTTTAGTTTGAAGTAAACCGTCTTATTATCACCAGCTAGTGCCCACTCATTGGCCAGCTCAGGGATAAATTCTAGGGTGTCTGGGTGGCGAACCACCAACCCTGGCGTCTCGTCCAAGATGAACGAACGCAAGCCAGAGTTCGCATCCGGGCCGACGCTACGTAGAGTCTGCGGAAAGCTCGACATGTAAGTACGATAAGTCCCGCCACGTTTCGCTTCAGGCGAGCCATATTGCGGCTCATCCCAGTTTGTTTGCCAGTTTAAGTCAGTCGGTAGCGTTGCTGACATCGCACCAAAACTTAGGGCGCTCAGCGTGGACGCTAAAAATAATTTTTTCATAAAACTTCCCTTTTTTATGTTTTGCTCACAATGCTTGCTTAAACATAGCGTGTGAATTTTTTCGGGTCGAAAGCTGCTCGGATTGCTTCACCGATAAAGGTCACCATCACCAGCACCAGTACAATTGAAGTCACTACTGAAGACACAATCCATGGCGAGTCTAGGTTTGACTTACCTTGCTGCAGCAGTTCACCCCAACTTGGTGTTGGTGGCATCAGACCAAGGCCTAGGTAATCTAGTGCGGTCAGTGCCGTGATATTGGCCGCGATAGTAAATGGCGCAAGCGTCACTATCATCACCATGGTGTTTGGTAGGATATGATTAAACAGAATACGACCTGTTGATGCTCCTAGCGCACGCGCTGCCATCACATATTCGCGAGCCGATTCTTTATAAGTCATGGTACGCATGTACCAAGTCATCCCCATCCAACCAAACAGTACGTTAATGGCGACGAACAAGGTAAAGGTGGGTTGCACAATGGATACCAAGATCATGATGACGTACAAGAACGGCACCATAGACCACACTTCGATCAAGCGTTGAACAAACAGGTCGAACTTACCGCCCCAGAAGCCCATAGCACAGCCAACGGCAGTACCAATCGCATAAGAGATTGCCATTGTTAGTAGCGCAAATCCCATCGCAGTACGGAAGCCGTAAACCAATCGAGCCAAAATATCACGACCGATTACATCCGTACCTAGGTAGTGTTTATTTTCAGCATCGGGTGCCGTTGGAGGGAAATCACCACTGAAGTCTTGCTCGTATGGGTTCCAAGGAACAATCGGTAGAATCACGAAGTTATCGCCGCCTTCAGCTTCAAATACTTTCTGCAGCTCTCGATAATCGGCTTCACTCGAAGAAGCTTGGCCAAACTCGCTACCTAAACGTACATCACTGACGACTGGGAAATAGTAACTACCATCGTACTTCACCATTAAAGCTTTACTGTTGATCAACAGCTCTGCAAACAGAGAAAGGATCAACATGGTGGATAAGATCAAAAACGACCAGTAGCCACGTTTGATTTCTTTAAAGTGACGGATTTTCTTTTGAGTTAATGGGCTAACTTTAATCATATTACGCTCCAAACTTCACACGTGGGTCGACTAAAGCAACACAGATATCTGAAATGATATTACCAATCAGCAGTAATACCGCGTTGATAGCTACGATGCCCATTACTACAGGGTAGTCACGCTCCATGATGGATTCATAACCAAGCAGACCGATACCATCAATGTTAAAGATTACTTCGATAAGGAACGCACCTGTCATAAAAAACAAAAGTGAATTACCAAAGTGAGAAGCGATAGGAATCAAGCTATTGCGCAAAGCGTGCTTACGTACCGCTTTCTTAAACGGTAAACCTTTAGCTATCGCAGTACGAATGTAATCTGACGATAAGTTTTCCATCAGGTTGTTTTTCATCGTCATCGTCAGCGTTGCGAAGTCACCAATCAAGTAACAGATCAGAGGCAATACAGCATGCCACATAATGTCTTTTGCGCGCTCAAAGAAGGTTTCGTAATCATCAAAATCATCGCCAACAAAGCCCCCCATTGGGAACCATTCTAGGTGATAACTGAATAGCGTAATCAGCAAAACACCAACCACATAACCCGGTAAGGCGTAGCCAACGAAGATAAGAATGGAAGAAGCGGAGTCAAACACGGAGCCATGCTTCAACGCTTTATAGTAACCAAGCGGAATTGAGATAAAGTAACTGATAAAAAAGGTCATTCCGCCATAAAACAGAGATACAGGTAAACGCTCGGCAATCATGTCAGATACCGGTTCGTAGTATCGGGTAGATTCACCCAAATCAAGCGTAACCAAGCGACTCAACCACTCAACATACGCTTCCATAACTGGTTTATCTAAACCGTAAAACGCATTAAGTTCTGCGATTTGCTCATCAGAAAGTGCGGTGTTACCACCAGCTGAGGTCATTGAAGCGGCGCCATCACCTTGTGCTTGCATTTGCGAAAGCATTCGCTCTACTGGCCCACCGGGAACAAATCGAGTGATCGCGAAGATAAGAATGGTAATTCCGAGAAACGTTGGGATCACCAGCGCTAAACGGCGTAAAAAGTACGACAGCATATACAACTTGCTCCTTGTCTACTGTCCATTATTAGGCGGGGTTGGATAGGAAAAATCCGGCCCAAAATGGTGCATTTCTATCCTGTAGTAACTAAAGCTGTTGAAACACACTCCCTGAATTTCAAAAGCCAGTTTTTTCCACTACTGCAATAATTTCAGCGTCATATTTATCTTGAATCTGAGTAAGCTTCAAGTGTTTGAATCCAAAACATGACAAACTTCTTCCGATGTCGAAAAATAGAAATGTTTTTGTAAATAATTATAAAAAACCACAAAACCAATTCACACAGAATATCAACCTAGGCACTCTAGAGCCAAAACCCTATATAAACATGCAAATATGGAGAATAAATAGACAAAACAACCTAACTTCCATTTGACCCTAAAATACGAGTGAGCCCTTTTATTACGGTGGGTATCATATTCTGATACCACCCCATGCGATCGAGTTAACATACAGAGCATTCCATAAAAACCTCATAAAAGAATAATTCTCTATATATACACCAACTTTCAGTACTAATCGCCCACTTAAAAACTACAGGCAAGATAAGTCATTAATCTTTACAAGAAACACAAAATACGGTGTTTTATTAAAATTTAATCTCGGTTTATAAAAGCTAAACAGCAAAATATGCTGTTATTTATATCAGCTTTGGTTTTTTACATCTTTTTTACATTTCTTTATCTCTGTTTACCACTGGTTTGACTTCCTTTTTTCATCTCGGTTATACATGTCCAGAACGTTAACGAAATATTAACGTCATAATTGGTCTTTATATGACCGCACATAGGAAATAATAATAATCGGAGCAACAAGGATGTATAAAAACACAACCGCTTTATCTGTTGCGATCAGCCTTGCACTGGGAACCGCAGCAGTGGCACCTCTAGCAGCACAGGCAGAAGAGCAGCAAGTTGAAAAACTTCAAAAAATGAAAGTTACTGGTTCGCGTCTAACGCGTGCGTCTATGGAAGGAAGCACACCAGTAGCGGTTATCGGCCGAGCAGAAATTGAGCGCGCCGGTGATATCTCTATCGCTGATGTACTACGTAAATCTTCATTCAACTCTTTCGGTTCATACAGCGAAAGTTCAGGTAGCTCTTGGCAGAGCCAAGCAACCATGTCACTACGTGGTCTAGGTGCTTCACGAACACTTGTTCTAATCAACGGTAAGCGTCTACCAGGTTCTGCAACAATGGGCGGCGGCGCAGCAAACCTGAACGTCATTCCAGCAGCTATCGTTGAGCGCGTAGAGGTAATGGCCGATGGTGGTTCTGCAGTATACGGTTCAGACGCTGTTGCAGGTGTTGTGAACGTAATTCTAAAAGACGAGTTTGACGGCATTAACGTAACTGTTGGTGGCGGCATCCCTTCGCAAGAAGGCGGTGACGAACAAAACTTCTCTATCGTAACGGGTACTTCTGGCGAAAAAGGTAATATTTACTTCTCGTTTGAACACGATTCCAAAGGCGAGATCTACCAAAGAGACCGTGACTACTTGAGCTCAAAGAATACTAGCTCAGATAACTACTTTGACATGTCTGGCGTAAGTATTTACGGCCGTAACGTATATCATGATGGCAAACTAAAGCCTCTGAACGGTTATGAAACTGATGCGAAGTGTGACTCTTCTAAAGGCTTCGTGGGTGTTACTGAATACCCTGGTCTTGGCCCTATGTGTGGTTATGATTACACCTCAGAAGCAGCTCAAACCGCTTCTCTTGAACGAAATACAGTTTTTGTAAATGGTAATATTTTCCTATCAGATACAACAACCTTTAACGCACAAATGCTTTTAAGCCGTAACGAAAGCTTCGGTCGTTTTGCCCCAGCAGCGGGTTACTTTGAAGTTGATCCTACAACATCAGGCGGCGCTGATTTCTTTACAGAGAACGGCTTGGACCCATCTAAGGGCCCTGCAAGTGTTTACTACCGTTTTACGAACGTAGGTACGCGTGACACAAACGTTACGGATTTCCAAGCGGATATGAAAGCGGGTCTAGACGGCTCCTTCTATACTGACGGATTTGGTGAGGTAATCTGGGAAACAGGCTACCACCTTAACTACTCAAACAGTAATGAACGCGGTACTGGCTATGTTCTACGCTCACCAGCAGAAGCATTGGCTAACTCTGGTCAATTCGTAAATGGCGAGTTTAGTGCTGACGCGACTAAAGATCTGGCCGCGACTACTGCTCGTGAATCGCAAATGGAAATGCACCAGATCAATGGTGGTTTACAGTTCGACCTAGCAGATATCGGTGATGTAACCATTCCACTATACATTGGTGCTGAAGCAACAACGTATGACTACTTTGACCAATACGATTCACAAAGTGAAGCGGGTAACATCATTGGTAGTGCTGGTAACTCAGCTGCTGGTGACCGCCAAACATACGCACTCTTTGCAGAGTCTCTGATCGCATTCACAGATGAGCTAGAAATGAACGTAGCACTACGCTACGACCACTACAGCGACTTCGGTAGTGCTGTTTCACCAAAAGCATCATTCCGTTACCAGCCTCTCGACAACTTAATGTTCCGAGCTGGCGCAGGTATGGGCTTCCGCGCTCCTTCTCTAAGCAACCTTTACGGTGCGGATAGCGAATCAAATGACTACGCAAAAGACTACGTTTACTGTGAAGACCAAGGTATCTCTGATGCAGATTGTCCTGAGAAGCAGTACACAACAACGCGTACATCAAATGAAGATCTAGATGCTGAAACATCAACATCATTTAACTTCGGTGTAAGCTACTCGCCAATCGAAGATCTAGCGTTAACAGCGGATTACTACAATATCCGTATTGAAGACACTATCGTGATGAACACGCTACAGAGCATGATTGACCAAGAGCGTAGCAGTGGTCAGCCAAACTCGAATATTACGCGTGACTCTGCGGGCAGCATTACGCACGCTGTAGTTCCACTATCAAACATCGGTGACCTTGAAACATCGGGTATCGACTTGAAAGTAAACTACCTATACGACTTTGATGTTGCAACTGTACGTTATGACTTTGCTGGTACTTACGTACTAGATTACAGCAGCCCTGAATATGTTAATGGCCCAACAAACAACAAAGTCGGCCGTAACGGTCTTCCTGAGTACCGTTTCCAAACGGGTGTTGGCTTCAATATCTTGAGTGATCACGATATTTACCTATCGGCTGATCACATTGCCTCTCAAGCACAAGACGTAGATAAGAACTACAACAAGACCGGCAAGATCCCAAGCTACACAACGTTCAACGTAGCCTACAACTACATGGCACCTTGGGATGCAAAACTAACAGCAGGTGTACGTAACCTAACTGACGAAGATCCAGCATTTGAAGCAGATGGTGTTACATACAACGATGAACTGTACAGTATTCAAGGCCGTGTATTCTTCGTTAACTACTCTCAAAACTTTTAATTAAAAACTTTGGCGCAGGAGTCTTTCCTGCGCCCCATTCGACTGACTTTTATACACTGACAAGGATGCTACTATGACGTTAAAGGAATTTGGCGTAAGTGCAGTTACTGCCGCAATTTTATCGGTAAGTGGAGCAGCTATTGCTGCAGACTCCGGTACTGTTGTCGCTAACCAAACAAAGACAACGAAGTCTTCTCAGGCTTCACAACAAAAAATCGACGGATATGCTGAAAGTGCGGAAAGCATGCTAGCTGAATACAAAGGCTTGCTTCGCCAAATTGACAGCATGAAAGTCTACAACGAACAAATCAATCGCATGGTTCAATCTCAGCAGGGAGAGCTGGATTCATTGAACAGTCAGATTGCTCAAATCGACCAAACGGCGACTGAGGTTGTACCTTTGACGCTGAAAATGATTGATGCACTTGATGAATTCGTCGTACTCGACCTTCCTTTCCAAAAAGAAGAGCGTACTAAGCGTGTCAATGAACTGCGTGACCTAATGGACCGTGCAGACGTAACGACTTCAGAAAAATTCCGTAAAGTGATGGAAGCGTATCAAATCGAAGAAGGCTTCTCTCGCTCAATTGAATCTTACAAAGCTAGCCTAGAGCGCAACGGTGAGACCGTGACTTACGACTTCCTACGTATTGGTCGTACTGCGCTTTTATTCCAATCTCCGGATGGCGGTGAAACAGGAATGTGGAATCAACAAACCCGTCAATGGGAGTCACTACCTGAAAACTACCGTATCGCTGTACAGCAAGGCCTTCGTATCGCTAAGAAACAAGCGCCACCAGCGCTGATCAAACTGCCTGTATTTGCTGGGGAGGAATAAGAAATGAAAGGATTCAAAACTCTAGCCGCTGGTTTGCTAGCGAGCTTATTCATGATTTCTGGTGCTCAAGCTGAAGCACCGCAGAACCTATCTGAGCTACTAAAAAACGTAAAATCAGAAAGTATTGTTGAATCAAAAGAGAACAAAGCTCGTGAAGCTGAGTTCAAAAACAACCGTGACCAACAAGCTGCACTTCTTGAAAAAGCTCGTGCAGAACTTGCAGCGCAACAAGCACTTGGTGATGAGCTAAAAGCCACGTTTGATGAAAACGACAAGCAGCTAACTGAACTGACTGAAACACTGCGCGTTCGTTCAGGTACTTTAGGTGAGATGTTTGGTGTGGTTCGCCAGTATGCTGGTGAGTTTAAAGGTCTATTCGCCGCTTCGCAAAACGCCGTTCTTTTCCCTGAGCGTGATGCTCTGCTGTCTAAGCTAGCAGAAAGTAAAGAACTGCCATCAACGCAAGAACTTGAAGCGTTTTGGCACACTATTTTACAACAGGTAGTTGCATCAGGTGATACAACGACAGCTGAAGCAACCGTTGTATATGGTGAAGGTAAAGAAGCGGTACGTGATGTAACCCTAGTGGGTGAGTTTAACGCAATCGCAGATGGCAAATACGTAACTTACGTACCTCAAACTGGTAAGTTCGAAGAGCTATCACGCCAACCAAGCAAAAACATCACTCTTCTAGTTGGCGGTTTTGAAGCAGCAGACGGCACATACGAACCACTGTTTATCGACCCATCTCGTGGTGTGATTCTGTCTCTACTTGTGCAAAGCCCTACCGTTCAGGAACGTATTGACCAAGGTGGTATCGTTGGCTACGTAATCCTAGCTATGGGTGCAGTTGGTGCACTGATCGCACTCGCTTGTTACCTACGCCTATTGGTTATCGGTGGCAAGATGCGTAAGCAAGCGAAATCCGACACTGTTATTCCTGGCAACCCTCTAGGTGAAGTTATCCAAGCTTACCAAGAACACAAAGGTGACAACCTTGAAGATCTTGAAGCGAAGCTGGACGAGATCATCCTACGTAACGCACCGAGCATTGAACGCTTTATCAGCTCAATCAAACTGTTCGCTTCTGTAGCACCGCTTCTAGGTCTATTAGGTACGGTTATGGGTATGATCGGTACGTTCCAAGCAATCACACTATTTGGTACAGGTGATCCGAAGCTAATGGCTGGCGGTATCTCAGAAGCACTTGTTACTACGATGCTTGGTCTGGTTGTCGCAATTCCTCTGCTGTTCCTGTACACCATCGTACACAGTAAAGGTCGTCGTTTGGTTCAAACTCTTGAAGAACAGAGTGCAGGCTTCATCGCTCGCTATCAGGAAAAACTGCATAAAGCCGAAAGCTAAGGAGGCGTTATGTGGTGGTTAGTTGGAGAACTTGAATCAATTAGGCGCTTCTTGGGAATGGGTGGCGACGTGCTTGTCGTCATCTTTATCCTCAGCTTCATGTTGTGGGCAGTATTGCTAGAACGTTGGTTTTACTTCGCTGCCGTCGCTCCAAAAGCAATGAAAAAAGCCGTTAGCTTTTGGGAAGAGCGCTCAGAACATAAAAGCTGGAACGCTAAGATGATCCGACAAGAAATCGTTTCTTGTCAGGATATTGAGAATAAAAAGGGACTACCAATCGTTAAAGTATTGATTGCACTTTGTCCCTTACTTGGTCTACTCGGCACCGTTGTCGGCATGATTCAAGTATTCGATATCTTAGCGGTTACAGGTACAGGAAGCCCTCGAGCAATGGCCTCGGGGATCTCAAAGGCAACAATCCCAACATTAGCGGGAATGGTGGCTTCTCTATCAGGACTGTTCTTTAGTACTCGTCTTGATCATTTAGCCAAAGTCACCACGCAGAAGCTTGAAGACAAGCTAAAGCATATTGCCTGAGTAAACGGAATTAGAGGTATAGGTCATGAAGAGACGCTATAGCAATGACAGCAGTGATGAAGCTGCTATCGATATGACACCGATGCTCGACATCGTCTTCATCATGTTGATCTTCTTTATCGTAACAACATCGTTCGTTAAAGAAGCCGGTCTAGAAGTAAATCGCCCTACGGCAAGCTCAGCGCAAACCGTGAAGAAAGGTAACATCATGGTTGCCATCGGCGCTGCGGGTGATGTTTGGGTTGATAAACGTCGCATCGAAGTAGATGCCGTACGTGCCAACATCGAACGTCTACGTGCAGAAAGCCCAGACGGTGCGGTTGTTATCCAAGCGGATACTGAAGCTAACGCTGGTGTAGTCGTGAAGGTTATGGACCAGATTAAGATGGCAGGTGTAGAAAGCATCTCCATCGCCGCAACCAATAAGGATTAAGCCTATGCGGTATCTGGCCTCAATTGCACTGGCGCTCATTGTCTCCCTCGGATTGTTCTGGGGGATGGACAAGCTAGTAAACAAAGAGCGCCACGAGCTAGTGTCGAATGATGATCTCCGTATGGTTGAATTCATTCGCATTAAACCGGACGAAAAAATACAGGAGAAAAAGCGCGAACTCCCGAAACCACCACCACCGAAACGCCCACCGCCACCACCTGAAATGAAGGTGACAGCGACGGTCAAGCCGGTGATGGATCAAATCCCGATGGACATGCCAAAACTTGACTTACCAGTCAATGTTACAGGTGGTTCCGTACTCGGTCACTACTCGCAAGGTGGTGGTGCTCAACTGGCTGGAAGCGGAGGCCCTGTTCCTCTTGCAACATTCCAACCTCAAATGCCACGTAAAGCGGCACGAGCAGGGATTGAGAAAGGTATCGTTTTAGTAGAGTTTACTGTTAACGAGCGTGGCAGTGTTCAAGATGTCAAAGTCTTAAAAGAAACTCCACGTAAGTTAGGCTTGGGTAAAGCAGCAAGAAAAACCGTATCAAAGTGGACCTTTAAACCAAAAATGGTTGATGGAAAGCCGGTTACTTCACGCTTATCGCAAGAAATTGAGTTCTCTACAAACTAAGGAGTTGCAACATGAAAACATATACAAAATTGTTAGCTTCTCTATTGGTTATTGCAGGTGCGTACAGCGCACCTGCCCTAGCAAAAACACCAGAGTTGTCTGACAGAACGTTTCGAACGGTAAATAAAGTTCAAGAACTTATCGCCGAAGAAAATTACTCTAAAGCGATTTCAAAGATTAACTCAGCGCTGGAAAGCTCTGGCAAGAGGCAATATGACAAAGCCGTTTTGCTACAACAAATGGGGTTCCTATATTCATTAAAGGACGACTACCCTAAGGCCGCGAAGTACTTTGCTCAAGCTTTGAGTTTAGACGCTCTACCGGTACCAGTAGCACAACAAGTACGTTATAGCTTAGCTCAGCTTTATCTAGCAGAAGGCCAGTTTAAAAAGTCTGTCGTTACGATGAAGGAATGGTTCAAGATTGCTGAAACGACGGAAGAAAAGCCACAAGCACACGCATACATAACATTAGCGAGTGCTTATGTTCAGTTGTCTGATTACAAAAATGCGATTCCACCGACCAAAAAAGCAATCGCAATGAGTAAGAACCCAAGTGAGTCTTGGTATCAATTGCTGATGTCCGCGCACTATGAACTTAAGCAATTCAAAAGTGTTGCTGGCGTACTGAAAATTTTAACCACCAAGTATCCAAAAAATAAGCGCTACTGGACTCAATTGTCTGGTATTTATATGGAGTTAAATCAAGAACGAAATGCACTTTCTACTTTGGAGATGGCTCATAAATTAGGCCTTCTAGAGGAAGAAAAAGAGTACTTACGTTTAGTGAACTTCCAAGCTTATCAAGGTGTACCTTTCCGTGCAGCCAAGACAATGCAAGTGTCGATGGATGAAGGTAAGATCACGCGTAATGCTAAAAACTTGGAGAAGCTGGCTTCTTTCTGGCAGCAAGCGCAGGAGCTCGATAAGTCGATTGAAACCTATGTTGCGGCTTATAAGTTAGCGCCAAAAGCAAAAACGCAGATCAAGATTGCTCGTTTGATGATCTTAGATAAGCAGTACTCTGCAGCAACCAAGTTTGCCAAGAATGCTGCGCCAGACGCCAAGCGTGATGATAAAGGTGAACTGAACTACATTCGAGGTATGGCGTACTTCGAATTAAATCAGCCAAGTAATGCA
The DNA here is from genome assembly GCF_002163755.1 of Vibrio campbellii CAIM 519 = NBRC 15631 = ATCC 25920. Taxonomy (NCBI): domain Bacteria; kingdom Pseudomonadati; phylum Pseudomonadota; class Gammaproteobacteria; order Vibrionales; family Vibrionaceae; genus Vibrio; species Vibrio campbellii. Next base: position 274,425 of record NZ_CP015863.1, on the reverse strand, counting down.
CTAAAAGCAATGAAGAGTGCAGCGCAATCGCCTGACATGAAGCCTGTCGCGAGCCCTTGGATCAACTTCCTAGAGTCCCAAGGCTAACAGGAAACCAACATCTGCAAAGTAGTAACCAAAGTGGTTGTGGTTGCTCCGAAAATTAAGTGTGAGTCAGTCGCACGCCTGGGGAAGTGAAAGCTTCCCCTTTTTTCGTTTCTGTATAAAGAAGGCGAATTCATACCACACCTCAAAGATCCAAAAGATCGGCTAGCAACCTCAGGGAGATCATGATACTCTTCGCCTCCATTTTTCTGGCGGGTTTATCACCAATCTCAAGCAGTTTGATGAGGAAATCATCAACGCCAGTGCTATCGTTATACCAATCTCGTGAATAAACGTCATTGGCATGACAACAAGGTCGAGACTTCTTTCGGCATTCACTCAATCCAACCAAAAGTGGAACAGTACAATGGGCAAAGGTACTCTCTATATCGTATCTGCACCTAGCGGCGCAGGTAAATCTAGCTTGATCTCAGCAATGTTGGAACGTAACCCAACATACGCAATGAAAGTGTCTGTGTCTCATACTACTCGTGGCATGCGCCCTGGCGAAGAAAACGGTATCCACTACCATTTCGTTGCAAAAGAAGAGTTCGAAGCTCTGATTGCACAAGGCGACTTCCTAGAATACGCAGAAGTGTTTGGTAACTACTACGGCACATCACGCGTATGGATTGAAGAAACGCTAAACAAAGGCATCGACGTTTTCCTAGACATCGACTGGCAAGGCGCACGTCAAATCCGTAAGCAAATGTCAGAAGCGAAAAGCATCTTTATCCTACCACCATCAAATGGTGAGCTAGAACGCCGTCTAAACACTCGTGGTCAAGACAGCGAAGAAGTGATCGCAAAACGCATGGCAGAAGCAAAATCTGAAATCTCACACTACAACGAGTACGATTACGTAATCGTAAACGACGATTTCGATACTGCATTAATGGACTTTAAAGCCATTCTACGTGCGGAAAGATTGAAGGAAGAAAAGCAAGCTGCTAAATATAAAGGTATGCTTGACGCGCTTCTAGCAGAGTAATTCTGCACTGAAACACAAATTTTCGCTTCTTTATTACGGTAAGGAAGCTTATATTGCTTATATAGAAAGTCATTGTTGTTGCACGTCTTATCGCTAGTAAATATTACGCTGAGACTGTATACTTTCTCGTCATTCAAAATTTAGTTAACTATTTGGAGTCCTCATGGCACGCGTAACTGTTCAAGACGCTGTTGAAAAAGTTGGCAACCGTTTCGACCTAGTACTGATTGCGGCTCGCCGCGCTCGTCAAATGCAAACTGGCGGTAAAGATGCACTAGTGCCAGAAGAGAACGATAAGCCAACGGTTATCGCTCTACGCGAAATCGAAGAAGGTTTAATTACTAAAGAAGTTCTAGACGCTCGTGAACGTCAAGAACAGCAAGAGCAAGAAGCGGCAGAGCTAGCGGCAGTAAGCAGCATCGCTCACAACCGTTAATTCTGACTTTAGAATTCAACAACCTCCCGGGCCTATAATTTGTATCTATTCGATAGCCTCAAAGACGTTGCCCAAGAATACCTAACAGAGCCTCAAATTGAGGCTCTGCGTCAATCTTATGTGGTAGCAAGAGATGCCCATGAAGGGCAAACCCGCTCAAGCGGTGAACCATACATCATCCACCCAGTCGCTGTGGCTCGGATCTTGGCCGAAATGCGCCTCGATATCGAAACCCTCCAAGCTGCGTTGCTGCATGACGTCATCGAAGACTGTGACGTTACAAAAGAAGATCTCGAAGAGAAATTCGGCAATACCGTCGCTGAGCTGGTTGATGGTGTATCTAAACTGGACAAACTCAAATTCCGCGATAGGAAAGAGGCTCAAGCCGAGAACTTCCGTAAGATGGTTCTGGCGATGGTGCAAGACATCCGCGTTATCCTGATCAAACTGGCTGACCGTACGCATAACATGCGCACGTTAGGTGCCCTGCGCCCCGACAAAAAACGCCGTATTGCTCGCGAAACACTGGAAATCTACGCGCCACTGGCTCACCGTCTTGGTATTCACAATATCAAAACGGAACTTGAGGAGCTTGGCTTCGAAGCGCTTTACCCGAACCGCTACCGCGTTCTAAAAGAAGTGGTAAGAGCGGCACGTGGTAATCGTAAAGAGATGATCCAACGTATTCACAGCGAAATTGAAGGTCGACTCGAAGATGTTGGCTTGAATGCGCGCGTGTTAGGTCGTGAAAAGAACCTGTTCTCCATCTATAACAAGATGAAAACCAAAGAACAGCGTTTCCACACCATCATGGATATCTACGCTTTCCGAGTGGTTGTTGATACTGCCGATACTTGTTATCGCGTTCTAGGCCAAGTACACAGCTTGTATAAGCCGCGTCCTGGTCGCATGAAAGATTACATTGCGGTACCAAAAGCGAACGGCTACCAATCGCTGCATACTTCTATGGTTGGCCCACATGGCGTGCCAGTTGAAGTTCAGATCCGTACCGAAGATATGGATCAAATGGCGGACAAAGGTGTCGCTGCGCACTGGTCATACAAAGACAAGGGCGACAAGTCTGGCACAACTGCGCAAGTGAAAGCTCAGCGTTGGATGCAAAGCCTGCTTGAGCTGCAACAAAGCGCTGGTAACTCATTCGAATTCATTGAAAACGTAAAATCGGATCTATTCCCAGATGAGATTTACGTCTTCACACCAAAAGGTCGTATCGTTGAATTGCCATTAGGCGCAACGGCTGTCGACTTTGCCTATGCCGTACATACTGATGTCGGTAACTCTTGTGTTGGTGCTCGTGTTGACCGTAACCCTTACCCACTGAGTAAGGCACTGAAGAACGGTCAGACAGTAGAAATCATCAGTGCACCAGGTGCGCGTCCAAACGCGGCTTGGTTAAACTATGTCGTGACTTCTCGCGCTCGCACTAAGATTCGTCAAGTGTTGAAGACCATGCGTCGTGAAGAGTCGATTACCTTGGGTCGTCGTCTACTGAATCACGCTTTAGGTCGTCATTCGATTGATTCAATCTACCCAGAAAACATCCAAGAAGTGCTGACTGATCTGCGCCTAGAAAGCGTCGATGATCTGCTAGCAGCCATTGGTTTGGGTGAATTGATGAGTATCGTCATCGCACGTCGCTTATTGGGCGACACTGATGAATTGACCACCACGAGCTCGATTCCAAACGAATCTAACAAGAAACTGCCAATCCGTGGAGCAGAAGGTCTACTACTGACTTTCGCAAATTGTTGTCACCCTATCCCGGATGACCACATCATTGCTCACGTATCACCAGGTCGTGGCCTTGTGGTTCACCGTGAAACATGTCCAAACGTTCGCGGATACCAGAAAGAACCAGACAAATACATGGCAGTCGCTTGGTCTGAAGAGTACGACAAAGAGTTCATCGCGGAACTGAAAGTCGATATGCTCAACAACCAAGGTGCGTTAGCGGAATTGACCAATGTGATTTCGAAAACCGGTTCGAACATTCACGGTCTTTCAACTGAAGAACGCGACGGTCGCTTGTATACCGTTACCGTTCTGCTAACCACCAAAGATCGTGTTCACCTTGCTGGCATCATGCGTAAGATTAAGACCATGCCACAGGCGACTCGAGTCAGACGAAGAAAGAACTAAACTCTATCGCCACCCACACTCTGGGTGGCGATTTTTTTATATCCCTATTTATTATGAATTTAGAACGTTACAACCGCATTCATCAGGTGCTAAAAGCACGCCAAACCGACCTCACTCTATGTCTTGAAGAAGTCCATAAGCCGAACAACGTTTCTGCCGTGATCCGCACAGCAGACGCAACAGGCTTACACAAAGTTCATGCGATTTGGCCCGACAAAATGCGCACACTGACTCACACCTCAGCAGGTGCTCGTAACTGGGTTGAAGTGGATACTCACGATTCGATTGAAACTGCGATTACCGAGCTCAAAGCGCAAGGCATGCAAGTTCTGGTCACCAACCTTTCGGACACCGCGGTCGACTTTCGAGAAATAGACTACACCAAGCCAACGGCGATCATTCTTGGTAGCGAAAAAATTGGTGCTTCAGAGCAAGCGAAGAAACTCGCGGACCAAGACATCATTATCCCAATGATCGGTATGGTGCAGTCTTTGAATGTCTCAGTCGCCAGTGCTGTGATTCTTTATGAAGCGCAGCGTCAGCGTGAAGCCGCTGGGATGTACGAACGTGAAGAAAGCGCTCTGCCAAAAGAGACCATCAACCGCATTCTGTTTGAACGAGGACACCCGGTCTTAGCAAAGGTAGCGAAACGCAAAGGGCTAGAATATCCACAACTTGATGAAGAAGGCCAAATTGTGGCTGACGAATCATGGTGGAAAGAGATGCAGAAGAAATAAATTCGGGATTCGGGATTCGGGATTCGGGATTCGGGATTCGGGATTCGGGATTCGGGATTCGGGATTCGACTCTATTTTGCCTTTCTGGGGACAAGTTCTGTCAACTATTTCTATACTTAAGCTTCTTTCAGTCAATACCCCAGTGCACACATCCCGATTCCCAAAGCGAAGCATTCTCGAATCTCGGAGCGTAAGCGTTCCCATATCCCTTTCTCTAACTTAATCCTGTACAAAAACACAGCTTAGTGGTTAACATACTGCTATGTTAACTATTTTCTTGAGCCCACTATGTCTGCCCAAATGTTATCTGCTGTTCCTTTAACCTCTCTGTCTGGAGTTGGCGCTAAAGTCGCAGAAAAACTCGCCAAAGTTGGCTTGCATAGCGTTCAAGATCTACTGTTTCATCTTCCTCTTCGTTACGAAGATCGCACTCGCATTTACCCAATCGCCAAACTGCATGCCGGGCTCTGGGCGGCGGTACAAGGCAAAGTCATGGCTGTCGATACTACTTTCGGCAAACGCAAAATGCTGACGGTAAAAATCAGTGACGGCAATGGCACCATTACTCTACGCTTTTTTAACTTTACTGCCGCGATGAAGAACAATTTCTCGAATGGTAAGTTAGTACACGCTTACGGTGAAATTAAGCGTGGCGGTATGGGCTTAGAAATTGTTCACCCTGACTACAAGTTTTATGTAAGTGAGCAAAAGCCGGATGTGGAACAGAGCTTAACCCCCGTTTATCCAACCACCGATGGGTTACGCCAAATCACTTTGCGTAACCTGACGGAGCAAGCCTTATCACTCCTCGATAAAGCCGCAGTACAAGAGTTGCTGCCTTCCGGTTTGTACAATCACCAGATCACCATGTCGCAAGCGCTGCATACGATTCATCGACCGCCTCCAACCATTAATTTGGATGAGTTTGATGAAGGTAAACATCCAGCTCAAATTCGGTTGATCATAGAAGAGTTACTGGCACAGAACCTCTCTATGCTGGCAGTGCGCAGCAAAGGACAACAGGACGTTGCATTACCTTTGGCGTTGTGTAACTCGCTGAAAAAGCAACTACTAGCTCAATTGCCTTTCTCACCGACCAATGCCCAAGCACGAGTCGTCAAAGAAATTGAAGCTGACTTAGAAAAAACGCACCCAATGATGCGCCTTGTTCAAGGTGACGTAGGCTCGGGGAAAACTTTAGTTGCCGCACTCGCAGCAGTCAGAGCCATTGAACACGGCTATCAAGTCGCTTTAATGGCACCGACCGAGCTACTCGCCGAACAGCACGCGATTAACTTCGCTAATTGGTTCGAGAGAATGGGCATTCAGGTCGGTTGGCTGGCGGGCAAATTGAAAGGTAAAGCCAAAGAAGCCGAACTAGCCCGAATTGCCAGTGGTGAAGCACAAATGGTAGTGGGCACTCACGCCCTTTTCCAAGAGCATGTTGAGTTTCATCATCTTGCTTTGGTCATTATTGATGAACAGCACCGCTTTGGTGTCCACCAGCGCTTAGAGCTACGCGAGAAAGGCGCGAAACAAGGCGCTTATCCACATCAGCTCATCATGACAGCAACACCGATTCCGCGAACGTTAGCCATGACAGCTTATGCTGATTTAGAAACGTCGGTGATTGATGAGTTACCACCGGGTCGAACACCAATCCAGACGGTCGCGATTCCAGACACCAAACGCGATGATATCGTCGAACGAGTGCGCAATGCTTGCTTAAACGAAGGCAAGCAAGCGTATTGGGTATGTACCTTGATTGATGAGTCCGAAGTCTTGGAGGCTCAAGCTGCTGCTGACACTGCAGAAGAGCTGCAACGTAAACTGCCTGACGTAAAAATTGGTCTAGTGCACGGACGAATGAAGCCCGCAGAAAAACAAGCGGTGATGCAGGATTTCAAAGACAACAAGCTGCATTTGCTGGTCGCAACGACGGTGATTGAAGTGGGCGTGGACGTGCCCAATTCCAGTTTGATGATCATCGAGAACCCAGAGCGCTTAGGTTTAGCTCAGTTGCACCAGTTGAGAGGTCGTGTTGGTCGAGGTTCAGTGGCGAGCCATTGTGTGTTGTTGTATCACTCACCACTATCAAAAACCGCCCAAAAACGTTTAGGCGTATTACGTGAAAGCAACGACGGCTTCGTGATTGCACAGAAAGACTTAGAGATTCGTGGACCGGGTGAGCTTCTTGGTACCAAACAAACTGGCTTGGCAGATTTTAAAATTGCCGACTTAGTGCGAGATCAGCGCTTGATTCCGGAAGTTCAACGCATCGCGCGTTACATTCATGACAACTACCCAACGAATGCGACAGCAATTATTGACCGTTGGTTAGGTGAGCGTGACATTTACTCTAAGGCGTAAACGCTTCTTTTCTCACCGACCCTCACTCCATTAACAAACCTCCTTACAGACACTGTTCTGTAAGGTTGGCTTCGCATACATTCATTGTACCAATGAATATCTCATTTAATAAAAGCCAACTCGACTTTATTCAATAATTACGACAAGTTAGAGCAAGTAAACTCTACATAAAGTTAATACTCCAAGCGGATATAAAAGTTCATAAATACACAATGTCATCAAGGATAGATGCATGAAAAAAGGTACCTTGCTTGCGGTCACAGCAGCATTAGCTAGCTCTGTACACTCCGCCCCCATAGCAGCGCAAGATAAACAGAGCGCGATTCTTCAGTCGGCTGAGTTTTTTGCCAAAAGTTCGGCTTACTTTAATCCAAAAATATCACCTGACGGCAAGCACTTAGCCTTTGAATCCAGTATCGATGGTAAAGATGCTTTGGTTATACTCGACAGTAAAACCATGCAGCCGAGCAGTGTGCTGCGCTTCTCAGGTAACGAGCAAGTGGGTGATTATTACTGGGTCAATAATGAACGAGTTGTCGCATCCAAAGAATATTTAAAGAGTTGGTCTACCGCTCCTCGCTACTATGGCGAACTCGTCTCGGCCAATGTGGATGGAAACAAATACGCTTATATATTTGGTTATAACCCTCCTCAAACTAGCCGCCTAGTGCGAGCATCCTCTATCGTAAGAGCTTATGGTGATGTCTTAGATATTCTGCCTGAGGACGACCGCCATATCTTAGTTTCAGCTCTTCCTTTCGGTGAATTCAGTTTCAACTTGGAAGCACCAAGAGAGGTGTACCGCGTCAACGTATACACCGGTAGACGCTCGAAGATAACGACAGCACCCATCCCGTTTAGTCGGTTTCTCACCGACCATGATGGTGAAGTTCGCTTTGTTTCAGGTTTGAATAGCAATAACAAAGTCGAGCTTTATTATCGCGTCAACGATCAATGGAAAAGCTCCGATAAATTGGCGGCTTTAAAAAATTTCAAAGAGTTCTATCCTATCTCCTTTGCAGAGAATCAAGATTCCGTTTATGCCGCGATTAGTCAGTCAGGTGAGCCAAGAGCAATCCATCACCTCAACTTAAAAACCGGTAAAAGTACAAAAGTTGCCTCGGATGATACCGTCGATCCGAAGGAATATTGGTTAGATCCAGACTCAAAGCAACTTTACGCCGTCGAGTTTGAAAGTGATTACCCTACTTATGCCTTTGTTGATCCAAAAAACAAACGCAGCGAGTACCTAAAGCAGATCCTAACTTCTCTACCTGGTCATCAAGTTCGCCTAGTCAGTGAAACAGAAGCTGGTGATGCTTACGTCATTATGGCCTTTAACGATAGAAACCCTGGGGATTACTACTTATTTACAACCGAGCCAAAAGAAATTCGTTATCTGTTCTCGGCACGAGAGTGGTTAGACCCAGAGAAAATGGCCGAAGTGAAGCCTTTTGAGTTCACCAGTCGCGACGGGAAAACCATCTCTGGTTATCTGACGTTGCCACCAAATACTGAAGCAAAAAATCTCCCTCTTATCGTCAATCCGCATGGCGGTCCTCATGGTCCACGAGATTGGTGGCGTTTTACCGAGGAGAATCAATTTCTTGCTAACAATGGCTATGCTGTGATGCAAGTAAATTTCCGTGGCAGTGGTGGTTTCGGTAAGCAGTTTGAAGAGGCTGGCTATCGTAAATGGGGAACGAACATTCAATATGACATCATCGACGCCACCAAACACATTGTCGCAGAAGGCATCGCAGATAAAGAACGCATCTGTATTTCTGGCGGAAGCTTTGGCGGATACAGTGCATTGCAATCAGCCACCCTTGCACCTGAGTTGTTTCAGTGCGCCGTGGGCAGTGCCGGTGTTTATGATCTTGAGTTGATGTTCACCGAAGGTGATGTGCCCGATAGCCGCATGGGATTAAGCTTTTTGAAAGAAGTACTGGGAACCGACCCTAAAGTCTGGAAAGCCATGTCTCCAACTCATAATGCAGAAAAGTTGAAAGCTTCTATCCTTCTCGTGCATGGGGGAAAAGATCAACGTGCGCCTATTGAACATTATGAGGCAATGGCTAAAGCACTCGACAAGCTCAACTACCCATACGAATCTTTTGTACTAGACGATGAAGGACATGGCTTTTACAAAGATGAACACCGAGCTAAATATTACGCTCATGTGTTGGGCTTCTTCGATAAACACTTAAAAAACTAAACTCCCAAAGTAAAACCTTAAAGGCGATAACCATTCCGTTATCGCCTTTTCTTTTTAGCTCAAAGCAAACGTTTGCTTTTTGAATAAATCCCTCTATAATCGCGCTCAAAATTTATGGTGTGCGCCTTGTCACATCAAACCAACCTGAGTTGACACTGATTAACAGCAATCACAGGTCATAACGTCAACTCCACCCAGCACTCCCATTCAGCGAGCTCTGGGGCAAGAATTATTGCGACTAGCGAGACAAACATGACAACTTCAAACCGAACTTCGGAACTGGTCTATCAGTTAAACGATCGTCCACCACTACCTCAGACCATTTTTGCTGCACTTCAGCACTTATTGGCGATGTTCGTAGCCGTTATCACTCCTTCTCTGATCATTTGTCAGTCTTTGGGTGTGCCTGCTGACCAAACCAACACCATCATCAGCATGTCGTTGTTTGCATCTGGCGTGTCTTCTTTTATTCAAATTCGCACCTTTGGTCCTATCGGCTCTGGCTTGCTTTCAGTGCAAGGCACCAGCTTTAACTTCCTTGGTCCAATCATTGGGGCGGGTCTTTCTCTTAAGGCAGGCGGCGCTGATCTCAGCACCATGATGGCAGCGATTTTCGGTACTATCTTGGTCGCGTCTTTTGCTGAAATCCTGCTATCTCGCGTCCTAGAACACGCACGCCGCATCATCACGCCACTGGTATCAGGCATTGTCGTGACGCTTATCGGCCTGACGCTTATCCAAGTGGGTTTGGTATCAATGGGCGGTGGCTACGCAGCAATGGGCGATGGATCTTTTGGTAGCCTAGACAAGTTGGCTCTCGCTGGTACAGTACTTGGCTTGATCGTAATCCTTAACCGTTCAAAGAACCCATACCTACGTGTTGCATCAATTGTAATTGCAATGCTGGTTGGCTACGTCATGGCGTACTTCATGGGCATGGTCGACACCTCAACACTGGGCGAAACTGACCTCATCGCGCTGCCAATCCCAATGCAATACGGCTTAAGCTTCGACTGGTCGCTGTTTATTCCACTGGTTCTGATTTTCTTCATCACGGCACTAGAAGCAATAGGTGACATCACCGCAACGTCTGAAGTTTCCGGTGAGCCAGTGAAAGGTCCGGTTTACATGAAGCGCATCAAAGGCGGCGTATTAGCTGATGGTCTAAACTCAGCGATTGCTGCGGTATTCAACAGCTTCCCAAACTCTACCTTCAGCCAAAACAACGGCATCATCATGCTCACTGGCGTAGCAAGCCGTTACGTGGGTTACTTCATCTCAGGCATGTTGGTGATTCTGGGTCTGTTCCCAGGCGTGGCAAGCTTTGTTCAGCTGATTCCTGAGCCAGTACTGGGCGGCGCGACTATCGTGATGTTCGGTACCATTGCCGCAGCAGGCGTGCGCATCATCTCTCGTGTCGACCTCGATCGCCGCGCAATCCTAATTATGGCGTTGTCGTTCTCGATGGGTTTGGGCATTGCACAAAAACCAGAAATTCTGCAATTCATGCCTGAGTTTATTAAGAGCATTTTCTCCACGGGTGTGGCAGCAGGCGGCATCACCGCTATCGTATTGAACCTACTGCTTCCAGAGAAACTGGAAGAGGAAGACGAGCTGGTTGCTCAAGAGGTAAAAGAATCCTAACCTTGCACTAGGATGATCGGAAAGCCCAACCAGACTTTGGTTGGGCTTTTTTATTGGAATCGATTGAGCGAAGAACGCTTTATTTGGTTGGGAAACTGATTTGTGCGCTTAACCCGCCTTCACTGCGGTTACGCACCACAACCGAACCAGAATGTTGGCTAACGATACGCTTCACAATGGCTAAGCCCAATCCGGTCCCTTCACTGCCTCGCGCCGTGTCACCACGAGTAAAAGGTTCAAACAGCTTGGCGATTTGCGACTGCTCGATGCCCGGACCATTGTCTTCAACGCACATCCACACCAATTGTTTGTCGGCAGTGACGCCCGTACTGATTTTCACCCAGCCATTACCGTATCGTAGAGCGTTGACTACAAGGTTACTCACCGCGCGTTTAATTGCGATTGGGCTGCCTTTTGCGGTTAGCATCGTTGGGTTGAGGTCCGTTTCGATTTCGACTTCATAACCCCCTTCCGACGTTGCCACATCGCTGGTAATGGTATTGATGTCCACCTGCTCAAACGACTCTTTATTTACTGGTTTGAGGTAGTCCATAAACTGGCTAATGATCTCGTTGCACTCTTCGGTATCACTGATGATGCCTTCGGCTAGGTAACTGTCTTCAGGTGACATCATTTCTGTCGCAAGACGAATACGCGTCAGTGGCGTGCGTAAGTCGTGGCTGATGCCTGCCATCAATAGCGCACGATCTTCTTCCAGTTCTTGAATGCCTTTCGACATTTGGTTGAATGCTCGGGTTACTGAACGTATTTCAGAAGCACCTCTATGCGGTAGGGGCGGAGGGATCTCGCCTCGTCCTACTTCTTCTGCAGCCTTCTCTAACGCGATTAATGGACGGTTTTGCAAACGAATGAACAGCCAGCCACCAGCCACAATAACCAATGCCATAATCAAGTTGTGGCTAAATAAAGGGACGAAATCTTCTTTTTGTAATTCGGAGAGAGGAATTCGAATAATAGAATCTGGTAGCTGGTCGATATGCATCCACAGAATGTAACTTTCACTACCTAGCATCAAACGGACTTCTGTTGGGGAGTCAAGCTGCTGTGTCATTTCTTCCGACATTAAATCAATCGGCACAGCACTATCAAACTCTTTCATCATATCACTTTTAACGCTGTGTACTGTTACACCAAGGTTCTCGAGTAACTCATGGCGTAGTGGTGCATCCGATTTTGAGGCTTCGTTCTGATCTAGGACTAAATTCAATTCGTGAGCAAGAATTTTGTTGAACTGCTGCAAACTTGGCATCAACGCGTAGTTAAAAACGGCGTAGTATGAAAAGACTTGGCTCGCGAGAAGCAAAGAGATGAACAGCAGAATGGATTGTGTAAATGAACTTCGGATTCGCATGGAGAGTTCCTAACGGACTGTTCCTAGTAAACAACATTAATTGCGAGTTTCCAGCCCTCAAACAGAAAGGAACATTGAGGGTGGAATATGAGCAGCCGAGGATCATCGGCAGACCTTAAAGGTAATTACGCTAATTTGCCATCTGGAACGAACACATAACCTAAGCCCCATACCGTTTGGATGTAGCGTGGCTTGCTTGGGTCGTCTTCTAGCATGCGGCGTAGACGTGAGATTTGAACGTCGATAGAACGTTCCATCGCTGAGTATTCACGACCACGAGCCATGTTCATCAGTTTATCACGCGACATCGGCTCACGAGCGTTGGTCACAAGCGCTTTCAGCACCGCGAATTCACCCGAGGTCAGTGGCATCGCTTCATCACCACGGAACATCTCACGCGTACCCAGATTCAGACGAAAATCACCGAATTCAACGACTTTCTCTTCTGTGCTTGGTGCACCGGGCAGTTCAACTGTTTGGCGGCGAAGTACTGCTTTAATACGAGCCAGCAATTCACGCGGATTGAACGGCTTTGGTAAGTAATCGTCTGCACCCACCTCTAGACCAACAATACGATCGACTTCATCGCCTTTCGCCGTCAACATCAGAATAGGCAGCATGTTGTTCGCATGACGTAAACGACGGCAAATCGATAAGCCATCTTCGCCCGGCAACATTAAATCCAGCACCATAAGGTGGAAGTTTTCACGGGTCAGAAGGCGGTCCATCTGCTCGCCGTTAGCGACACTTCTCACTTGAAAACCTTGCTCAGAAAGGTAACGCTCCAACAGAGCACGCAAACGAGCATCGTCATCAACCACTAATATTTTATGATTTTCCTGCATTGAAACATCCTTTCAGAGACATCTATAGCCAAAAATGTATCACTGTTTTTTCAAACGTGCTTGTGCAAATTGTTACTCTTTTTATCTTAGCCACGGTTTTGATGAATTTTTTCGATGTTTCACGCCGTTTTTCTTCTCATCACAACAATTTACAGTCAGACAAAATCAAGGCTACTATGATCAACAGAATCCAATAAAGGCTGATTTACTTCTAATGAAAACCAATTTAATTACCCGTGAAGGCTACAATCGCCTAAAAACCGAACTCGACTTTTTATGGCGAGAAGAACGCCCAGAAGTCACCAAAAAAGTCACTTGGGCAGCAAGCTTGGGCGACCGAAGTGAAAACGCTGATTATCAATACAACAAAAAACGCCTGCGTGAAATTGACCGTCGTGTCAGATACTTACGTAAGCGCCTAGAGCAAGTCAAAGTGGTGGATTACTCACCTCAGCAAGAAGGCAAAGTGTTCTTTGGTGCTTGGGTGGAAATTGAGAATGAAACCGGCGATGTGAAGAATTTCCGCATCGTTGGTCCCGATGAAATCTATGGCGATGCAAAAGGCTATATCTCGATTGATTCCCCAATGGCTCGTGCGCTACTAAAAAAAGAAGTCGATGACGAATTCGCAGTAAGAACGCCGGAAGGCTACAAAGAATGGTTTATCAATAGTATTCGCTATCAAGCCGAAGAAACTGATTGAATGACCCGATACAAAGAAAGCCGCACTCTTTAGTGCGGCTTTTGCGTTTTAAATAGCAACCTTGAGGATTACTCCTCGTAGTCAGGCTTCTCGGTCACAATGTAGTTGGTATCGCTGGCAACGATCGCACCGTGCTTCAAGAAGTTCTTACCCAGAATCATGCTGTAATGGAAGCGGCTACGGTCTTGCAAGTTAACTCGAATCTTCTTCTCTAATTCGCCAAGCTTAACGTGCATTTCCACCACAGGGCGTACGTTGGCTTTCTCACCTTTCTTGGCTTTAATACGCATCACGTCGACAACAGGCTTGGTAAATTCTTTCTTCATACCGCTGTCGTTCTCGTAAGTGAAGCTCACCATGTCTTGGCCATCTTTCTTGAACTGTTTGATGTTCTTGGCATTAATCGAGCTCACATCCGCGCCCGTATCCAGCTTCACCGGGAAAGATATGCCTTCCACTTCTGCCACTTCAATATGACCGGCTTTAAACAGTGGACGCGCATCGAGTAAGTGGTCTGCACGTGTATTCAGCAGCACACCACCTTTCGCCATGTTGTGGCCGAAGATAAAGAACGGTTGCTCTTGGTCATCTTTCTCTAAAACATCAATGGCAAATTCGATGGTCTTCTCTTCATCACCAAACAGGAATTCCCCCTCAACAACTGGGCGAACCGAATCCCCTACTTTGAGCTTCTTCAGTACACGTTTGGTGATTTTCTCTTCCTTACCCTTCGAGCTTGGCAGGTAGAAGGTCACGACTTCTTTTTTGTCTTTCTCGGTCAGTTCAAAGCCATCCACACGCAACAGCGGTGTTCTCACCGCGAAAGTTGGATACGCTGGCAGTACGTGGCCATCAATGTTGACTGACTCTTCTGGCGAGATAACCAGAGGCTTAGATTTCAGCGCGCTCTTAAATGACTTTTCAACACCTCCAAGCAAGTTTTCTTTGTCGGTATCAATCACGAAGTGCTGACTCGCCACGTCTTTGCCCAAACGGATTTGCGAACTAAAACCGCTGCGATCACGCAGGTATACCAGCCATTGTTGCGTCTCGGTTTCGCTCACTTGCACCGGAAGGTAAACCAAAGGGCGCTCACTCTTGCTGGTTTTCAACATACGGACGAGTGGCAATGTCATTGGATGACGCTTACCGTTCTCGCCCTCTAAAGTGAAAGAAACTTGTTTTTTCTTCTTATCGACTTTGATGTTAAGCGCGTGCACGTTGGTGTAACGACTGGTGGTCGAAATGCTTACTTTGTATGGCACGCCTTCAACATTCACCGTTTCTTTTTTACCGATCATCTGCGCCTTTTGTTGCTCTTGCAGGTAATCGTAACCAGCAAACACCCACGCGTTGTTGTCGAGGTAAGTCTTACCAATCAAGATAGGTGCTGAGAATTGAGTGCGTTTGGTTAGGTTGACCACGGTATCCACAGTGTGCCCTGCAATGGTCATCGGCATTTTCACTGTCGGACGTAAAATTGGTTTTTCACTGGTACGACTGCGGATAGCACTGATGCGCTCAAGATCATCAGTGATCTTAATTTCTTTACCTGTGTAAGGATGATGAATGGTGAAGCTCACGGTCACTTGGTAAGGCTTAAAACTATCAGCATCCCATTTGGCTTTGGTGCCACCAAGATCATCAATAATGGCCCACATCAGCTTGTCATCTTTGAGGCTTTTGTATTCGGGATTACTGCTGCTAACGTGGATGTTTTCTGCGTGCATCGAGGTGGTATCTGCACCAGTATCAATCTTACCGATGAATGGAACATCACTTAGCTCAGGAATATCATTGTAGTAAACACTCTCTACTCGTCCCAATACGACTTTATCATCAAGTTGGTAAATCGGATCTTGAGTGGTCGCGGAAAGTGTTTGCGACCAAGCGAGCGGCGTCGCCAATAAGGCACCAGAGAGCGCCAGAGCCAAAGACAGTTTCTTCATCATTGTTTTCCGTATGAGCCAAGGTATAGGGGTTAGTCGATAACCAAACGTATAAGTTCTCAATTTAATTACAGTTTTGACACAAATCTGACTGATGTCCACCAGCGCTCGGTAAATTTTTGTGTGTCTAGTTTAAAACATTGCAAATTCCATGAATGACCCCAATGTTCTATACACAACCAATACCCAAACAGAATTAAAGAGAATACACGGATGAGCCAAGCTATCTGTCGCATGATTGCTCAAGAGCTGAATGTTCGCCCTGAGCAAGTCAACGCTGCTGTAACCCTTATTGATGACGGTAACACGGTCCCATTTATTGCACGTTACCGTAAAGAGGTGACGGGCGGACTTGATGACACCCAACTGCGTACTCTAGACAGCCGTCTGTCTTACCTTCGTGAGCTGGATGACCGCCGTCAAACCATCCTGAAGTCGATCCAAGAACAAGGCAAACTTACCCCAGAACTCGAACAAGAAATCACTCAGGCAGACAGCAAGACTCGCCTTGAAGACTTGTACCTACCTTACAAACCAAAGCGTCGCACCAAAGGTCAGATCGCGATTGAAGCCGGCCTTGAGCCACTGGCAGACCAGCTTTGGAATCATCCGCAAACTGAACCAGAAAGCGAAGCAAGCAAATACCTTGATGCAGACAAAGGCTTAGCAGACACCAAAGCCGCACTGGATGGCGCTCGCGCGATCATCATGGAGCGCATCGCGGAAGACGCAAACCTGCTAGAGAAAATCCGTGGTCATCTAAACCGTAATGCGGAAATGGGTGCTCGCGTCGTTGAAGGCAAAGAGCAAGAAGGTGAGAAGTTTAAAGATTACTTCAACCACAACGAGCCATTAAGCAAAGTACCATCGCACCGCGCACTGGCGATGCTACGTGGTCGTAACGAAGGCTTCCTGACATTGGCAATGAATGCCGATCCAGAACAGGAAGAAGGCGCGCGTCAGTCTTACTGCGAAACGATTATCGCTGACCACTACGGCGTGACACTCAGCAGCGCACCCGCGGATACGTGGCGTAAGCAAGTGATCAGCTGGGCATGGCGCATCAAAGTATCGATGCACATGGAAACCGAGCTAATGGGCGCAATGAAAGAGCGCGCAGAAATCGAAGCGATTGAAGTATTCGCCACCAACCTAAAAGACTTGTTGATGGCAGCACCGGCAGGTCCTCGTGCAACACTTGGTCTCGATCCGGGTCTGCGTACCGGTTCAAAAATCGCAATTGTTGACCCGACTGGTAAAGTGCTTGCAACCGAAACCATCTACCCTCATCCACCACAAAAACAATACGACAAATCAGCGCAAATCGTTGATCAGTTGGTGCGCAAATACAACGTCGATTTGATTGCTATCGGCAACGGCACGGCTTCACGTGAAACCGATAGCTTTGTCGCAGACGTCATCAAACGTGGCAACCTGAAAGTTCAGAAGATCATTGTGAGTGAAGCGGGTGCATCGGTTTACTCAGCGTCTGAGCTTGCAGCAAAAGAATTCCCAAATATGGACGTGTCTCTGCGTGGTGCGGTGTCTATTGCCCGTCGTCTACAAGACCCACTGGCTGAGCTAGTGAAAATTGATCCTAAGTCGATCGGTGTGGGCCAATACCAGCACGATGTTAGCCAATCAATGCTGGCAAAACGCCTAGATGCGATTGTGGAAGACTGTGTAAACGCAGTAGGTGTAGACGTGAACACTGCTTCTGCGGCGCTACTGACGCGCGTAGCGGGCTTGTCGAGCACCATTGCGCAGAACATTGTCGACTTCCGTGATGAAAACGGTCGTTTCGAAGCACGTACAACCTTGAAGAAAGTACCTCGTTTAGGCCCTAAGGCGTTCGAGCAGTGTGCAGGTTTCCTACGTATTATGGATGGTAAGAACCCTCTTGATGCGTCTGCGGTTCACCCAGAAGCGTACCCAGTGGTAAAAGCAATTTCTGAGAAGAACAACAAAGACATCAAAGCACTGATTGGGGATTCAAGCTTCCTAAAAGGTCTGCATGCGGTCGATTACACCGACGATAACTTTGGTGTTCCAACCATTACAGACATCATCAAAGAGCTAGATAAGCCGGGTCGTGACCCGCGTCCAGAATTCAAAACAGCAACGTTCGCAGAAGGCGTAAACTCGGTTTCTGACTTGGAGCCGGGCATGATTCTAGAAGGCGTGGTATCGAACGTAGCCAACTTCGGTGCTTTCGTTGATATCGGCGTTCACCAAGATGGTCTCGTGCACATATCCGCACTGACAGACCGCTTTGTGTCTGATCCACGTGAAGTGGTGAAAGCGGGCGACATCGTAA
Source organism: Vibrio campbellii CAIM 519 = NBRC 15631 = ATCC 25920 (assembly GCF_002163755.1). NCBI lineage: Bacteria > Pseudomonadati > Pseudomonadota > Gammaproteobacteria > Vibrionales > Vibrionaceae > Vibrio > Vibrio campbellii. The sequence goes on along the minus strand of NZ_CP015863.1, from coordinate 256,599 downwards.
AAGTGAAGGTGATGGAAGTGGACGTGCAGCGTAAGCGCATTGGTTTGTCGATGCGTATGAACGACGAACCGGGCCAAGACAACCGTAGCCAACGCTCATCAGCAGCGCCGCGTCGTAATGACCAACCGCAACGTCGTCAGCCTCGCCGTGATGACTCGTCATCTAACAGCGCAATGGGCGGTGCTTTTGCAGCCGCGTTTGCTAAAGCGAAAAAGTAATCTCGCCGAGGCTTCACCGCTAACGAGCTTTGATAGCTAAAAAGAAAACGCTCCAATCAGTTGTTCCGCTTGGAGCGTTTTTATTTGAGTAGGATATTGAGTCGTCATAATACTGCTATCACTTCTGACGGTGTATGGGGCGCGACCGAGTGACCATAATGAAACTTAATCACCTTCCTGCGCTTTTCCATCAATCCCTCTTTGACCGCAGCATCCAAAATGCGCTTAGGTAATCGAAAGCGTATCGCGTAACCCTTACCCTGATCTTCGCTGTAACTCTTGAGCGCAAGCAAACCGAACAGACGCTCTAGCGTGTCTTCTGGTTCTTCGTGATAACGGGTATCCACCTCGGGTTCCACTTCGTAGTCTGGATGCTCCGATGGGTCCCACGAGGATTGGCGTCGCCGCTTCTCATCACTTTTTACTTTGCGCTCCGCATTGGTTTTCGCCAGTGCGACTGTTGGCGTCACAGGTTCTCGGACTTTATTGTCACGAGCAGCTTGTTCCGTCTGCACATTAACGGATGGGGCGATCAGTGGCACGCTTACGTTAGCCGGTGACACAATCATTGCGAACCCTCCTCAGAGTCGCCCAACTCGTCAATACAGCAAACTCCTCCCGCAAGAAGAGTTCGCTAAAACTTATATCGACCAATTTTTAAGCAGCTTTAGGGTTTTATTCGCTTAGAGTTGTAGACTCGCTAATTAAGCAGCAAATTCTCGCACTTGGAGACAAAACGCTTCATGTTCGGTCATGAACGGTGCATGAGAGGATTGATTGAAAACAAACTGCTGAGTGCTTGGCAATTGCTCATTTAAATCACTTGCCACTTTGATTGGCACCAAACCATCAAGTCGACCATAAAGACGCAGCATCGGCATAGAAAGAGAAGTCAGCGCATCACGCAGATCCACATCGGCAAGAATATTCAAGCCAACCAACAATGAATCAGGATTCGGCTGCGGACGCGATAATACAGCTTGCTTGAGTTGCTTAACGTCTTTGCGCGCAGACGGACTGCCCATCGCTTGCAGCGCCATAAAGCGCTCAATAGTGACAGAGAAATCTTCCAGTAATTGATCGGTGAATGCGGTTAACACGTTAGGTTGAATGCCACGCCAAGGGCGTTCAGCGGCAAATTTTGGTGAACTGGCTACCGTGATTAACTTGCTTACACGCTGCGGAGCATTAAGTGCAATGTGGGTTGCCACCAAGCCACCTAATGACCAGCCAAGCCAGACAGCTTTTTCTGGTGCGTCTTGCAGAACAAGGTCAGCGATTTTTGCTAAGTCTTCAGCGTGAGATTCTGCGCTGTGTCCGTATCCAGGAAGATCGACCACATGCACTCGGAAATAAGGTTGAAGAGACTCAACGGTCTGCTGCCATACCGCACCATTCATACCCCAACCATGAAGCAACACCAAATCTGGTCCTTGACCAAATGACTGCCAGTGTAAATTCGTGCTCATGCTCTCGTTCTCTCCCACTTATCTTATTCCTTACCACGCAATCCAAGCTTTAGTCTAATGACTCGCACACCTCGGATGGATTGTATGTTATCTCATCAATGGCAAAACATCATGCATCGCGTACTCAGTAGCCAATGCGGATTATGCCGATTTCCCATACCTCACCGCCAAACGCCCAACCTAATGCGTTGGTGTGACAGCTGTTTTGATCACCTCACACCAATTGAGCGCTGCATGCGTTGTGGTTTAAAAATGACAGAAGAGGAATCACAAGCCGCCACAGAGTGTGGAGAATGCCTGAAAGAGCCACCACCATGGCGGCGTTTGTATACCTTGGGGGATTATGACTTCCCGCTCTCTCAACAAGTACAGCGTTTTAAAGATCACGGCGAAGTCTGGCATGTGGGCGCGCTCACTCAATTATTAGCAGAGCGAGTTGAGCAGCCTGCCCCAGTGATAACAAGTGTGCCCGTTCACTGGCAGCGCCTCTTAAAACGAGGTTTCAACCAGAGCCACATCTTGGCCAAACACCTCGCCCATCATTTAGATGTGCGCTATGAAAACAAGGTATTTAAACGCGTCAAAAACGTCCAATCACAACGAGGAAACAAAAAAGCCAGTCGCGAGCAAAATTTGCAAGGGGCATTTGCCCTACGAGGTGAGGTGGACTTTTCCCACGTCGCGATTGTGGATGATGTGGTTACAACAGGTAGTACAGTCCGACAATTATGTCATTTACTACTTGAAGTTGGCGTAGAAAGCATCGATATTTACTGCATCTGCAGAACTCCTGCGCCCGGTTCGCTCTAGATCGCTTCGCCATGTCTTAGCATCAAAAAGACTAGACCGAGGCGGTAACAGGAGTAGAATAGCAGCAATAGCCTACAAATTTACTCAGGTATTCGTCGTGTCAAATATTACTATTACAGAAACTGCGCAAACGCATTTCGCCAACCTTTTAGGTCAACAACCTGAAGGTACTAACATCCGAGTTTTCGTTGTTAACCCAGGAACCCAAAACGCAGAGTGTGGCGTATCTTACTGCCCACCAGAAGCGGTTGAAGGCACTGACACAGAAATCCCTTACAGCGGTTTCTCAGCATTCATTGACGAGCTAAGCCTACCGTTTCTAGAAGACGCTGAAATCGACTTTGTGACAGACAAAATGGGCTCTCAGCTAACGCTAAAAGCGCCAAACGCAAAAATGCGTAAAGTGTCTGACGATGCACCGCTTGTAGAGCGTGTTGAGTACGTGATCCAAACTCAAGTGAACCCGCAACTTGCCGGTCACGGTGGTCACGTAAACCTAGTTGAAATCACGGACGATGGCATCGCAATCGTTGCATTTGGCGGTGGTTGTAACGGCTGTTCAATGGTCGATGTGACACTAAAAGAAGGCATTGAAAAAGAGCTTCTTAATCAATTCGTTGGTGAACTGACAGCAGTTCGCGATGCAACTGAGCACGATCGTGGTGATCACTCTTACTACTAAGTCGTTCATGGCTTGCTAGTAATGCATATCGACGAGAAATGGGAGGCGTTTGCCTCCCATTTTTTGTTTTCAATTGAGTTAAGCTGAATCATCACGCTAGAAACTCGAGCTTTCTTCTCATATATTAAGAAATCTCATTTCCCTCGATGAGTTAACGACACTAAGGAGCCAGCGTTATGTCGAAAAGGACCCCACCAGAGATTCTCTCTTGTCAGACGGTCGCACAATCTAAGCTGTTTGCTGTGGAAGCCCTCGACCTTCGCTTCTCTAATGGCGAACTGCGTACTTATGAACGCATGAAACCAAGTGGTCGCGATGCCGTGATGGTTGTGCCTGTCACTGAGCAAGGAGACTTACTGTTAGTACGCGAGTACGCGGCAGGCACAGAACGCTACGAACTGGGCTTTCCGAAAGGTCTTATCGACCCAGGAGAGACACCATTACAAGCGGCCGATCGAGAGTTAAAAGAAGAAATTGGTTTTGGCTCTCATGAGCTAACGCCGTTAAAACAGGTGATCCTTGCACCTTCTTACTTCTCCAGCAAAATGACGCTGTTCTTAGGACAGAGCCTATACCCTGAGAAACAAGAAGGTGACGAGCCAGAACCATTAGAAATCGTTCGCTGGCCATTAGCGCAAGCGGAAGAACTATTAACGCACTTAGATTTTTGTGAAGCACGAAGTATCACAGCGTTGATGTTGGCACTGAAACACTTACAAAACACCACTCACAAACAAAACTAATCGCAGCCGAAGAGCTGGACCATAATTGTGAGAAAGGACCATTACTTATGCCAATGACAAAAGATTTATCTCACCTGCTCCCGCAAGTCATCGAAATTGCTCGCAGCGCGGGACAATTGATTCTCGATATTTACGAGAAAAAGCAGTACGAAGCTTACACCAAAAGTGACGAGACCCCAGTCACCAGTGCTGATATCGCAGCGCACAAGCTGATCACCGAGCGTTTAAGCGAGCTTACGCCAGATATCCCCGTGCTTTCTGAAGAAGCCGCGGACATCAGCTTAGAGCAACGTGCGCAATGGGAACGCTACTGGCTGGTTGACCCACTTGATGGTACACAAGAGTTCATCGCGCGCAGCGGTGACTTCGCGACCATTATCGCCCTTATCGACAACAACAAGCCAACCATGGGTGTGGTTTACGGTCCGGTTTCTGGCGTGACTTATTATGCTTACAACGGCAAGGGCGCGTGGAAGATTCCAGACATGTCTGAGAGCGTGAAAATCCACACTCACAAACATGAACAACCTGGGCAAAACATCGCTATCGCAATCAGCCGTCGCCAAGACATCAACCGCATCACGAGCCGCATGAGTAGCGCTTGGAACTATGATTTAATTCCACTCGGCTCTGCCGCACTTAAAGCCTGCCTTGTCGCTGAAGGTGCAGTGGACTGTTACTTACGTCTAGGTCCAACTGGCGAGTGGGATACCGCTGCTACACAATGCATTGTAGAAGAAGCGGGCGGACGAATTCTTAGTACGCAACTTGAACCGCTGTCTTACAATGAGCGCGAGACGTTGGAGAACCCGAACTTCATCGTACTGGGTGACGCGGATTTGCCATGGGATGAGATTCTCCAGCGCAAAGATTAACCCCAATCCAATCAGCCCCATTGCTAGATTTTAAAGGCCACGAATCGAGTTCGTGGCCTTTCTTTTTTCTTCTTGTACAGCGATATAAGTATTTGGCCTACTATAATCTAAATGCTTCCTTAGCTGTACACACTTAAATTATTCAATTAAAAATCAACAACTTAGCCCAAAACCCATAATCAGCTGGATTTCTTGTACAGCGAATAGAGGGTTTGGCCTACCATGACCCAAAAGCAAAAAGAGCTGCACACTGGCAGCTCTTTGATAATGTTCTGAATGACAGATTTGGCTAGAAACGCCCTTTGTAATCAAACTCGTATTGCCCTTGAGCGTTTGGATTACCTAACCATTTCAGCTGGTCACTCATGCCTGATGGGAACTCTGCTCCTGGCTTAAACCACGCTTTGGTAGAGTAACGTTGATTTGGCATTAGCTCAGCAGAAAACGCCGCTGATACTTGCTTGCTCTTTTGCTCACCCGATGCCGAAAGCACGCTGTCTTTACAGTTTAAATCAGCAATGACGGGGCCTAGTTCAAGACTGCCAAGTGGGCTTTGAATACCACTTGCACTCCAAACTAGCGTGCCTTCAGCTGTCTTACACCAGGGTGCTGCGTACGTCGCATGACGGATGTTCAACTCAAACTGCCCATCCACACCAACAGGTACAGGAAGGCGAGCTTGCTCCACCACTTTGGCCGCTGGGATCGACGCAACTAAGTTTTCTGCGTATGGACCGCTGGTAAGACTGTAGCCAACCAAGCCACGTCCACGCACGTCCATATCGCTCCCACGACCAAAACGTACCGCGAATTCTGCTTTACCAGTTAATAGGCCAGAAAGTTGGAAGTCCCAGTTCACTTCACCTAAGTTTTGACGCTGCCTACGCACATTGGATGCACTGCCTTGCCAAACCGTGCCTTGCGCACCTTGAATATCCAAACCTTTTACCGTCGGCACTTGTTGCAATACCCAAGAGATTGGCAAGCCAGCGATCAAACTGGTCGAGAAAAAGGCAATAAAAATCACCACATAAAGAACGGCTTTCTTCACCTTAACCTCGCTTAAATTGCAGGCGGTTTACGTCAATCATACCGGCTTGGTCGGTACGGTCGATGTCTAGGAATTCCACCTCAATCCCTTGTTGTTCTTTTAGATAACGCAACCAATCCACCATCTGGTTAAACGCCAATGGTTTGATCCACACTTGGACACTGTCATTACGCGGCTGTACGCGAATGAGCTCAACTTTGTAACGGCGAGCCGATGAGGAGACTACTTGGTTCAATGGTTGATTAGAGAAGCTGACACCACCGCTTTTACGTAGTGCGGTAATATCATCGGCTTTGTTTTGCACCCACGTTAATAGCTGCTTTTCACTTTGAATTCGAGATTGCGCTAGCTCTGCACGTTGATTCATTGGCTGCAAGATGCCCCAATAAATGATACCTAGCACAGCAATTGCGCCACAGCCCATCACCAAACGTTGTTCACGCTGTGAGATGCTACTCCACCAAGTTTGAGCTTGTGCGATTAAGTTTTTCATCATCACCTCACTGACGCTTCAACACGAAGCTGCCCATCACAACATTGCCGTTGCGGTTCAGCTGACCTTGTTCAACGTTAAACTTCTCTGCCAATTTCACACGAGCTTGCTCGAATGGCTGGAAGTCAGAGCTGCTCGCTTGAATACGAACTTCGCCACGTTGACCATCATATTTGAAGCTAGTGATCTGAAGATCATTAACCTGACCTAATGTCGAAGGCAGTGCAGCAATCCAAGATAGCATCGCCACATCACTCGAACCACCAGACAGACGACGCTCTTCATCGGTCATCTGACGCTTCAAGTAACTAACGGTAGGAATGCGTTTTTTATTCGGGAAAACTTGGCGGAAGATACGTTCACTCTCTTCACGATACGCTTGGGCCTGTGCTTCGTACTTATGCACCATCAACAACTGCTGACCAACCAACACGACAAGTAATACACCCGCAGCAATCGCGGCCTTTTGCCAAACCTTAACGTACTTACCCCAAGAGGATTTTGGCTTGAAAGAACCAGTCAGTAGGTTGACCTTACTTTCTGTCGTTCCTTTCGCCAGAAGAGCCATCGCCATTTCTTCTGGCTTGGCGACCCAGATATCTGACACTGCAGACTCAGGCACAGAACTGTAGCAATCGAGCTTCCAGCCTTCATGACTTTGTAAGTAAGAGGATAAGTACAGGTCAAGCCAAGACGCATCGACAACCGCACCTTGAGTTTGAGAATGACGAATCAGCCATTGCTCACCCAATTGGACCGCAGAACTGCTTTCTTCATCAACAGGCATCGCCAGAACATCAGGCAGCATACGCTTGATAACAAGGCCTTGGCTGGAGAAACGCTGCAAAATGGTTTGAATCCAAGCACGCTCGACAGCACACACTTGTGCTGCTTCCGCTTGCTTGTCTAATACTGTGAAATGCAGGTTGTCCACGTCTTGCGCGACTTCATCTTCCACCAAATAAGGCAGCATGCTGTCAAACTGACGCGCAGCACCTGGCGGAATATCCACTTTTGTTAACACAACATCATTACTCGCCAGTAGCGCCACAATTTGTCGCTGATCGGCGTAAGCAATCAGTTCGTCCAGATGTTCCCATCCGGCAAGCTCACCACTAGCAATCACTTCTTGCTGTTGTGTCGACCATACCAACCATGGAATGGTACTTTGTTGTTCGCTACTCAGCCGAACGGTCAGAAACTCGCTCACTGATTCCTCCAAAACGACGGCGAACGACAGTCACCGTTTCTCTATCTGTACTTTGTAAAAGGCTACGGAGGCGTACTCGGGATTCATCCACCAGTACTTGAACATCCAGCTCAAAGAAAGCGCTGTCGACTCCTAAGTAACCTTTGGCATTTTTCTTTACGTCATCGCTTAAGCCAGCTAATTCTGACTCAGACAAAAATTCATCTACGCTGTCCCAACCATCAAAAGGACGCTTTTCTATCAGTTGCACCGCATCGCTGCTGCTAAGGCCCGGCGTGAACATTGCCACCAAAATAGGCGCTTGTTCGACTTCAATGGTATTGATGTTCAAGCGCCAGTCATCGCTAGGGAGCGCACAAACCATTGGGGCTATCTTCTGGTAGATATCGCCACTTACTTGGTAAACCGCACGTAACTCACTCGCATCGGCCATCCAACCATTTGGTGGTAAGTATTGTGGTTTCATTGCTTCATAAGTGCTGTCTTCAACACCAGCCGTAGAACGTACCGTGCTGTCACTATCGACATATTCCCAAGTCGAGTCTGCAATCACTTCAGCTTGATAAGGTTCAACGTCTTTCTCTTCCATCAATCGTTGGAAGACTTGTACTAAGTATGGACGATTTGTTGAATCCCCGGAGGGTTGTACACTCGCTAACACGTTCAAATTGAAGCAGGCTTGTTTATCGATGATGCGACCAGCGGCTTGACCATAATCCAACGGGTAGACCTGCTCTTTTATCGCCCAAGGCTGACTTAAGTTGATGTTATCGTCGTCTTCATAGCTCTGTTCGATACCAATCTCAGCCAACGCTTCTACCCCCAAGCTATACCAGTAAGCTTGTTGGTAATTAATTTGATTCGAACCACGCTGAAACTGCAGAAACAATCGCTCTGACATGCTTGCGGCTATCGTGGTCATGATGGCAAGTAACATCAGCACGATAAGGAGCGCGACCCCACGTTGACGACTAGCCATTACTGCCTCCAGATGAGTTGCTGTCTCCAGATGAATTACCACCACCAGAGTTATCTTGACTACTTGATACTAGTTTTCCATTTGGTGTCAGGTAAGTACGAGAGATCTCTCCGTAGTCTTTCAGCTTCAATATCACAGACACAGCTTTGGGTAACTCACTGCCGTTTTCCCACGTTTTCTTCCATGATTTTCCATCAAAGAAGCGCATATCGAATTCTTCGACATTGGTAAGCAATGGCGTCACAATGCCTTCTTGCCCTGTTGGCGTATCTGGGTAGCGCCACCACACACGTTGCAGCACTTCATCTTTAATGCGATAGCCCACTTTCGTGACTTCACCACGTGGAAATTGCTGTTGTGGGTTGTGCCACCCCAAACGCGCAAACAGCACACCTTTCGCATCCGAATCCAGCAGGTATTCGGACCAAAACAGCAACTGCTTTGATGGCTCTTCACCATTGGTGCGCACATGGCGCATAGCCATTTGACGGAAGTCACTATCCATCATCACCATCGCACGCTGCAGTTCATTCAAGCGTTGGGTGCGTTCTTGCGACAGAACATTACTGCGCTGCACTTGCGATACGACTTGGTAAGCGGCCACGCTCATGCTGGCAAAAATCGCAATCGAAACCAGTACCTCAATCAAGGTAAAACCTCGATTTGATTTCATTGTTGGCGCCTTATATCGCTTATTACTCAGCAACATAACTTCTCACCGTGACAACAGGGCTCGCTTCTTTCTCAGTTGCGACGCTGACATCAAATGCTTTCAGCAATGGCTGCGCGGTGGCAACAGGAGTGACCTTCCAATACCAAGTACGCCCCGCCAACTCTTCAGTGCCTTTTTTAGCTTTGAGTTTTTCCGTCGAGAGCATCACATTGGCCATTTGGTTATCCACAACCATGGCTGCAAACATTTTTTCTTCTAAATAACTGACGGTATTAATGTGCTGGCTCACTGAGCGAATCACACTGATCGCAGCAGTAGCAAAAATCGCCAGTGCGACTAGCACCTCAAGTAGCGTCATACCTCGAACATTGCGGTACGATAAACCAATACGGCTTGGCTTAGAATATTGAATTGTCATCGTCTTCCGCTTCTTCTCCAGGTGCTAACAATTTGATTTCACCTGTTTCTTTACCAATGACTCGCCAGCCATCGTTGAATGCATCCCCTTCTTCAGGAAAGAAAGATAAGGTGAATGGCGTAATTTCAGCACTTGATAAAATGAACACTTGAGGTGGTTTCACTTTCTTCTTTTTCTTGTCCTCCACCTCGGCAAACATGTCTTCATCAAACAGCGAGCCGGGCTCGAACAATCGGTCATCGTCACCCCATGCGCCACCGCCTAATTCCAATTGCACTGAGATATCCCCTTCAAGCTTTGTTTCGCTTGGGATTTGCTTTAACTCAAGTGGTTGCCAACCGTCTTGGGTCAGGCTCAACAAAGTGTAGGTGAATTTAACGTCATCAACACGCAAGCCAAAGTCTTTACCACTTAGTACCGCTTCTTCATTAAGCAGTTGTAAGCGCTGGAAAAAGCTTTGTGCATATTGTTTGGAAAGGTCTTTTTGACTGGTAGGCAAGGTAGCGATCACCGCAACGGCGGTAAGAGATAACAAAACCAGCACCAATAGAATTTCTATCAATGTAAAACCGAGATGTTTTTGCATTTTCTTCATTAGTGCTGGTTTAAGCTAGAGCTTATTGGAAATCTTGCATGTTCCAGTTGCCGATATCCGACGCAGGACCTTCACCACCCTCTTGGCCATCCGCGCCTAGAGTAAAGATATCAATCGTGCCATTGTCACCAGGGCTCAGGTATTGGTACTCGTTGCCCCATGGATCAGATGGTAGACGCTTGATGTAACCACCATCACGGTAGTTGCGTGGCTCTGGGTTAGAAGGCTTGTTCACCAACGCATCTAGGCCTTGGTCCGTTGTTGGGTAAACGCTGTTATCCAGCTTGTACATGTCCAACGCATTCTCCAACGCCACGATGTCAGTAATCGCTTTTTGTTGGTCTGCTTTTTCTTTGTTGCCTAGTAGGTTAGGAACAACCACACTTGCCAAAATACCTAGGATAACCACAACAACCATCACTTCTAGAAGTGTAAAGCCTTGTTGTTTACTGCGTTTAAATTCCATTATTTTCTCCGAAAGTTAGATTCAAACCATGTCATTAGTAGACACGACTTAACTCGAATTTTATCCACTCATCAAGTTATTCATTTCCAACATTGGCATCAATGTCGCCATTACGATGAAAAGAACGAGACCAGCCATCAATGCTATCAGCACTGGAGTGAAGATCCCTAAAGCGATATTCACTGTAGATTCAAAGTTTTGGTCTTGGTTGTCCGCCGCTCGTGTCAACATGCTTTCAAGCTCACCACTCTGCTCACCACTGGAAATCATATGCAGCATCATTGGTGGGAATAAGCGAGTTTGGTCGAGCGCTTTACGCAGACTTGCCCCTTCACGTACGTTGTCTGCCGCCACTAACACTTGTTGTTTCACATAACGGTTCGACATAACGTCAACTGCCACACGCATGCCTTCAAGAATAGGAATCGCACTTGAAGTACAAATCGATAAGGTGCGAGCAAATCGTGAGGTATTCAGACCGCGAGAAATCTTGCCAATTAGTGGTAAGCTAAGAATTTTTTGGTCCCAAGCCAAACGAAAATTTGGTTTCTGTAGTGCCAGTTTTAAACCGTAAAAGAACACCACAAAGACAACAAAAATGATTAAGCCCCATTCTTGGACAAACTCACTCGCAGACAATAGCATTTGCGTCGACTGTGGTAGTTCTTGCCCCATTTGAATGATTGGCTCAATGATTTTCGGCACCACTGAAGAAAGCAGCAACGACACAATGCCCACCGCAAACACCACCAGCACAACTGGGTAAATCATGGCTTGAAGCAGTTTAGAGCGCATCTTCTGACGGTTTTCTACATAATCCGCCAAACGCTCTAATACCGCATCTAAATGACCGGACTTTTCACCAGCCGCCACCATAGATCGAAATAGCTCGTCAAACACATGTGGGTAATCACCCAAACTGTCTGCAAGCGGATAACCCTCAGTGACTTTCGAGCGCACGGCCGCAATCATTGAGCGAATACGTGGCTTTTCAGCCTGCTCTGAAACGGCTTTCAAACACTCTTCCAATGGCATGCCAGATTGCACAAGCGTTGATAACTGACGCGTAATTAGGGCGAGCTCTGCGGTTTTGATACCACGTTTGAATCCAACTGATGCACCTGAAGACTTCGCAGCTTTGGCTTTGGCTTCCATCACCTCTACAGGGATCATGCCCTGTTCTTTTAGGCGTTGGCGCACCTGACGAGCATTATCTCCTTCAATGGTGCCTTTCTTTTGTTTGCCTTTCGCGTCTAGCGCTTTGTATTCAAATGCTGCCATTACGCTTCCTTAGTCACTCGCATCACCTCTTCAAGAGAAGTGATACCACGACTGACTTTGCTTAGGCCATCGCTGCGAATGCTTGGCGAGTGTGCTCGTACGGCTTTTTCAATTTCTTGTTCACCCGCTTCACTGTGGATCAGTTCTTGAACTTTCTCATCCACCATTAGAAGTTCGTGAATACCAGTACGACCGCGGTAACCTTTTTGGTTACATACTTCACACCCTTTTGCTCGATGCAGAACCAGCGATTCGTGCTCTTCCAGACCGAACAATTTCTTCTGTTCTTTATCCGCTTCGTATGGCTCTTTACAGTCAGAACAAAGGGTTCGAACTAGGCGCTGTGCTAACACGCCCAATAGCGAAGAAGAGATCAGGAAGGGTTCAATACCCATATCGCGCAGACGAGTAATAGCACCCACAGCCGTGTTGGTGTGTAGTGTCGACATAACCAAGTGACCAGTCAAAGAGGCTTGCACCGCAATCTGTGCTGTCTCTAAGTCACGGATCTCACCGACCATCACTACATCCGGGTCTTGACGAAGAATCGCACGCAGACCTCGCGCAAAGGTCATATCAACCTTAGGGTTTACCTGCGTTTGGCCGATGCCATCAATATCGAATTCGATAGGATCTTCAACAGTCAGAATGTTGCGTTCATTGCTGTTGATCTCTTGCAAGCCCGCGTACAAGGTCGTCGACTTACCCGAACCCGTCGGACCGGTCACCAAGATGATGCCGTGAGGACGACCAATCAAGTGACGGAAGTTGTCATGCACTGAAGGCGTCATACCCAAACTATGCAGATCAAGACGAGTGGCGTTCTTGTCCAGTAGACGCATTACCACACGCTCACCATGCGATGAAGGCATGGTCGATACACGCACGTCCACCGCACGACCACCGATACGCAGTGAAATACGACCATCTTGAGGTACGCGTTTTTCCGCAATATCCAGCTTCGCCATGACCTTCACACGAGAAACTAGCAAAGGTGCTAGCTTGCGGCTCGGGGTTAAGACTTCACGCAATACACCATCGACACGGAAACGAATCGAAAGGGTTTTCTCGAACGTCTCAATATGGATATCCGACGCCCCTTCTTTGATCGCTTCACCCAACATGGCGTTAATCAATTTGATGATTGGCGCATCATCTTCCGATTCCAACAAATCTTCGTCGTGAGGCAGCTCTTCTGCTAATGAGAAGAAGTCATCGCTGTCTGCGCCAATGTCTTCCATCAACTGACGGGCTTCAGAAGAATCACGTTGATAAGCTTCAGTGAGCTTTTTATCGAACGCTTCTTTGTCCATCACTTGAGGAATAAAGTCTTGTTTCAGTACTCGACGTACTTCAACCAGAGCCGCAGGGTTTAGCGGCTCTACGTAATACAGAATTGGAGGGCGCTCAGGGTGCTCCGTCTCCAAAACCAGTTTAAAGCGATTGGCAAAACTGAATGGCAGACGGCGCATACTTGGCGCGGTGTCTAACATATCAACCATCATTCTTTACCATCTGATCAATGAACGCTTGGATTTCAGCAGGGTGCTCACGCTCACGACCAAATTCAGGTATCACCGGAATATTGGAATCATCCATCAGTTTCAAACCTTCCTGCGCTTTGTATAGCTGCTCAGCACGCATAAAGTTGTATTTGCGCTGAGTAATGCCGTCTGCCGTCATTCCTTCACGAATAATCGTCGGTTTGATAAACACCATCAAGTTTCGCTTATAAGTTGAAGTGCTGGTTGATTTGAACAACTGGCCGATGACTGGGATATCACCTAGTAGTGGAACCTTTGACTCACTTTCTTGAGCCTGCTCATCGACTAATCCCCCAAGCACTAGCATTTGACCGTCTTCAATCATTACTGATGTGTTGAGCTGACGCGTACCAAAACGAATGTCTACTGCACCATTTGCACCCAACACATTAGACACTTCTTGTTCAATATTCAATTGAACTGAGTTCCCTTCGTTGATTTGAGGTACCACTTTCAGTTTAATACCGACCTCTTTACGTTCTACCGTTTGGAATGGGTTGTCGTTATTTGAGCCTGCCGTCGAGCCTGTAAGTACAGGTACTTCTTCACCGACAACAAACGACGCCTCGCCATTATCCATCACCGTAATACTCGGAGAGGAAAGGATATTTGAGTTGGTATCCGATGAGACAGCACTGATCAACGCGGTCCAGTCCCCCATCACAATACTCATCGCCGCACCATTAACGCCACTAAGTGCAGCTGCCAAAGTCGAATAATCGCCTTTTTCTGTTGTTTTTCTGTCAACCCAATCTTTTATATCTTCATCCCAGCGACTATCGACTTTCTCTGTATCTTTGGCCTCCTCAAGACCAATCATCACACCGCCGATAGAAGCACCAGTATTGTTGTATTGAATCACTGCACCGGTTTCCAGGTTCCCCCACTGAACGCCAAGTTGGATGCCGTCACTTTCTGACATCTCAACGATCAAGGCTTCGATTAGAACCTGCGCGCGGCGAATATCAAGCTGAGAAATAATGTCTTGTAGCGCCATCATAATATCTGGCGGCGCAGTCAAAACTAGCGAGTTAGTTGCTTCATGAGCGGCAATCACCACTTCACCACGTTGTGAACTTGATGCGCCTTTTTGACCTGCTTGCTTCTCAGCCTGTAGGTTGTCAGATACGCCTTTTAGTACATCAACTAGGTCTTCCGCTTTCGCGTACTTTAGGTAAACCACACGGTTATTGCCTTTGGTCGCCATTTCAACGTCAAGTTGACGAATCAAACGCTTCAGGCGCGCACGAACTTTAGGGTCACCAGAAATCAGGATGGAGTTAGTACGCTCATCCGCTACGATTTTTGGCTCTAGGAATTCAGGTGTGCTCTTTTGGTTGGTCGTTTTGTTCAGGGCATCAACGATACGCACCATCTCAGAAGCAGACGCATTGCGCAGCTCTACGACTTCGATTTCTTTGTCGCCCGCTTGGTCAACGCGCTTGATGATTTCCGCCAGGCGGTTTACTACCGCAGCACGACCCGTGATCAAGATGATGTTAGCTGGATCGTAGTGCACCACGTTACCGGCACCTGCGTTATCAATAAGTTGACGCAGTAGCGGAGAAAGTTCACGAACCGACACATTTCGCACCGTAACCACACGGGTAATCACGCTGTCGCCTTGCGCACTGTCATCACCCAAAACTGGGATTGCTGAGGTTTTTGAATCTTTCGCTTTGATGACTTTCAACACACCATTGTCCATTTCGACAACGGCATAACCGTACACTTCCAGAACGTTCAAGAAGAAGCTGTAGTACTGCTTTTCGTTAAGAACGTCGTAACTACGTACGTCAATCTTACCGCGCACAGACGGGTCAACGATGATGGTCTTCTCTAGATTGCGACCAACAATATTGATGAATTCTTGAATATCAGTGCCTTTGAAGCTGGCACTAAACTCGTTCGCCATTGCACCCGGAGTGCAGAGTAGTGTCCCTGCAAGTAACCAAGTACTTTTGCTAAACCAATGTTTCACGTATGTCTCCCTGAACTTACGCAGCTTGCCTAAGTATTACAATTGGATATAGATGTCGTACTGTTGGCCATCGCGCTCAACAGTCAAATTCAGTTCTTGCGGATCGTTCATCACTTGCATCAGTTCTACTGAAGATGAAGGATCACTTAAATCGATCCCATTTAATTGCACCGCAATATCACCAGGTTTTAGACCGACATCATTAAACAACGCCGCATCACGACCTGGTGAGACGCGATAACCGACGATTCCTCCATCCTTTTTGACTGGAGAAATGTTGATGTACTTGAATACGCTTTGCGGATCTTTGGAAATCTCCGCACGAATTTGGTCGACCTTCTCGCTCACCGCTGATGATTTATCCGCTTTCGCCGCTTGCGGGCGGGTTGCTGGACGTGTTTCAGACAGTTTGCTGTACTCGATACCTTCGAGCATTAGGGTTTCATCACGACCTTGGTTGTCGATGATCACACGATCAACCAATACCGCTTTTAATTCTGCACGTGTGCCGTCAATTTCTTCGCCGATACCATAAGTGGCTTGCTTACCTCGATTGGCGATCACCGCTAGGCTCGTTTTTGCGTTGCTGCTCGCAACTGCACCAACAAGTGTTAGGTTTAAGCGAGTTTTAGGCGCATCTTGCACGACAGGCTGCTCTACTACGACCGGCTTTTGCTCGGTGTACTTTCCGAACAAGTTCGCATTTTGAAGGGCATTGAAATCAATCGCGTCCTTTTTATTCGTAGACGCAACAGCACCTGCTGATGGCTTCCATTGAGTCACATCAGAAGTTTGAGGCATTGCTAGCCACACCACTTTACCCAATATCCAACCTGTCATTGCTATGAATAGACAAGTTAAGAACAAACTGAGTTTCGCTTGTATGGTGTGATTGTTGGACTTAATCTGAGCCAGTAGCGGGCTGCTTGCTAATCCTGCACTTAGCTCTAAACGCTTCACTGAATTGATTCCTTTATTCTGACGTCGGTCGACCTTAAGTATAAGTAGAGAGTGTCGACTCTATCTTGCTAAATTTTCAATAAAATTACTACTCAACAAAGAGCAGTGAACTATATCACAAGTTCCTTTTCATGCCTTTTTCTTATGCAGTTTTTGCCAACTCCCTTGAAAAAAAACAGCCTTGGCTCCATCTGTAGGTGAATAATCCACCAGTTACTGCCTTATTATTGCAGTGATTAGATAGTGTAGAGTCGTATGAGTTCCGCAAATGAAGCCGTAAGGCTAGATAAATGGCTATGGGCTGCCAGATTTTATAAAACCCGCTCCATCGCACGCAATATGGTCGATGGCGGTAAAGTCCACTATAATGGGCAACGAAGCAAACCAAGCAAAATCGTTGAGTTGGGCGCTGAGATTCGTCTTCGCCAAGGTAATGAAGAGAAGACGGTGATTATCGAGAAAATCTCTGATCGTCGCATGGGTGCACCAATCGCTCAAACGCTCTATCGTGAAACTGACGAAAGCGTCAGCCAACGCGAAGAGTTCGCGAAACAGCGTAAACTCAACGCCCACAACCCAAGTCCGGAACGCCGCCCAGATAAGAAGCAGCGCCGTGACATCATTAAGTTCAAACACCAATAAAAGCCGGAATTACCGACGAGGAAAGCACTCCATGGCAAATAATGTTTTAAACCGCTACCTATTCGAAGATCTTTCAGTACGTGGCGAGTTGGTTCAATTGGATGAAGCATACCAACGTATTATCTCCAGCAAGGAATATCCGGCAGCACTGCAAAAACTGTTGGGTGAGCTACTCGTTTCAACCACTCTTTTAACGGCAACTTTGAAGTTCGAAGGCTCAATCACTATCCAATTACAAGGTGATGGTCCTGTATCACTGGCTGTAATCAATGGCGATCACGATCAGAAGATCCGTGGCGTTGCACGTTGGGAAGGCGACATTGCGGATGACGCAAGCCTGCACGAAATGATGGGTAAAGGCTACCTAGTGATCACTATCGAGCCAAAGAAAGGCGAACGTTACCAAGGTGTCGTTGGCCTAGAAGGTGAAACACTGGCTGACGTTATCGAAGGCTACTTCGCAAACTCAGAGCAGTTGAAGACGCGCCTGTGGATCCGTACTGGTGAACACGAAGGTAAAGCTCACGCAGCAGGCATGATGATTCAGGTAATGCCGGACGGCACGGGTACACCCGAAGACTTCGAGCACCTAGAGCAATTAACAGCAACCGTGAAGAACGAAGAACTGTTCACTCTACCGGCAAACGAACTGCTTTACCGCTTGTACAACCAAGATTCTGTTCGTCTATACGAACCGCAACCAGTGGAGTTCCACTGTGGCTGTTCTCGTGAACGTAGTGGTGCAGCGATCATTACCGTTGAGCGTGCTGAAATTAATGACATTTTAGCGGAAGAAGGATCAGTTTCTTTACATTGTGATTACTGTGGCACGTCATATTCATTTGACGAAGCGGAGATCACTGAGCTCTATGCACAAGCCGCTCCAGAGAAGAAAACACTGCATTAATTTTCATAGCTTAACAAGCTTGTAATTTACCCTTCAAAAGGCCAGCATCATGCTGGCCTTTTTGTGATCAAACCCTCTAATTACCTAACCTCAGACGTAATAAAGCAACCGCTTAATTTTAAATAATTAATAATTCTTTTCCCCTAGCGCAAAGGTTTGCGCCCACGATAAACTATTCGCACCAATATGTGACGGGCCACCTAAAACCCACTTAAATCGTGGGTATTTTTTGAACTATATCCCTGTTTTATCCCCACCCCGTTGCTAGCATGGTGAGCAGATAAAAATTAAAACATTCTTACAAAATCCCTACAAAAATCCTTATAAGGAGCACCTATGACCGTTATGGAACATACAAAGGCTGCAACAATTGATCTGACCAAACACGGACTGCATAACGTTAAAGAGGTTGTTCGCAACCCAAGCTACGAAATGCTGTTTGAGGAAGAGACCCGTGCTGACCTAACAGGTTATGAACGTGGTGTGGTTACAGAACTCGGCGCGGTTGCCGTAGACACTGGTATCTTTACTGGTCGCTCACCAAAAGATAAGTACATTGTTAAAGATGCAACGACAGAAGAGCACATGTGGTGGACTTCTGACGCAGTGAAAAACGACAACAAACCAATCAACAAAGAAGTATGGGACGACCTAAAAGAGCTAGTGACCAACCAGCTTTCAGGTAAGCGTCTATTTGTGATTGACGGTTATTGTGGTGCAAACCCAGACACACGTTTGAGCATTCGAGTGATCACCGAAGTAGCGTGGCAGGCGCACTTCGTGAAAAACATGTTCATCCGCCCAACAGAAGAAGAGTTGGCGACGTTTGAACCTGACTTCGTGGTAATGAACGGCGCGAAGTGCACGAACGACAAGTGGGAAGAACACGGTCTGAACTCTGAAAACTTTACTGTGTTCAACCTAACAGAGCGCATGCAACTGATCGGCGGTACTTGGTACGGCGGCGAAATGAAGAAAGGCATGTTCGCAATGATGAACTACTTCCTTCCGCTGAAAGACATCGCATCGATGCACTGTAGTGCAAACATGGGCCAAGAAGGCGACGTAGCGGTTTTCTTCGGCCTGTCTGGCACAGGTAAAACTACCCTATCTACCGATCCTAAACGTGCACTGATTGGTGATGACGAGCACGGCTGGGACGACGACGGCGTATTCAACTTCGAAGGCGGCTGTTACGCGAAGACCATCAAACTATCGAAAGAAGCCGAGCCTGATATCTACAACGCAATCCGCCGCGATGCACTATTAGAAAACGTGACGGTTCGTAGCGATGGTTCTATCGACTTTGATGATGGCTCTAAGACAGAGAATACCCGCGTGTCTTACCCACTGTATCACATCGACAACATCGTGAAGCCAGTATCAAAAGGCGGTCACGCAAACAAAGTGATCTTCCTATCGGCTGATGCGTTCGGCGTGTTACCTCCGGTTTCAAAACTGACGCCTGAGCAAACTAAATACCACTTCCTGTCTGGCTTCACCGCTAAGCTAGCGGGTACAGAGCGTGGCATCACTGAGCCGACACCAACCTTCTCGGCGTGTTTTGGTGCAGCGTTCCTAACCCTACACCCAACTAAGTACGCTGAAGTGCTAGTGAAACGTATGGAAGCAGCAGGTTCAGAAGCTTACTTAGTGAACACGGGCTGGAATGGTAGCGGCAAACGTATCTCTATCCAAGATACACGCGGCATCATTGATGCAATCCTTGATGGTTCTATTGAAGATGCGAAAACCAAACACATTCCGATCTTCAACCTAGAAGTACCAACTTCACTGCCAGGCGTCGATCCAAACATCCTTGACCCACGTGATACCTACGTTGACCCTCTACAATGGGAAAGCAAAGCGAAAGACTTGGCAGAGCGCTTCATCAACAACTTTGATAAGTACACTGACAACGCAGAAGGTAAATCACTAGTGGCAGCAGGTCCTCAGCTGAATTAAGCCACTCACTAGACCTTAGTGACCTAGCTACAAAAACAATCTTCAAGCCCCTCTTTTGAGGGGCTTTTTATTGAATCCAGCCCAAGATTGATACAAGCTTAAGCCTATCTAAGTAATTCAATATTCACTTACTCCAATTTATGTATAGGTTTGGGCAGGGATGAAAACAGCAAGTCGAGTTCTACTTCTAATACTCATACTGGCGATCGCAGTTCCGGCCGTCTTTTTAGGCATGCTGACCACCTCGCATTCTCGCCAAACGTGGAATCTGTTTTCCGATTTAGTCGATTTGCCACTGCAAGCGGATAACGTTCAATACGAGTTTCCTTACCACCTCACACTCAATGGCGTGGCAACCAAACAACAAAATCTACCCTTCATTGAGCAAGTCGATCTCTGGCTGAACCCAGATGTTCGTCGCGATGGAAAATGGATTGTCGACAGCTTGCTGATTGATGGGTTGAGTCTACAGCAAGGTATGCCAACACTGCCGGCGCTGGGCAACGTTTACTTCCATCAAATCGCCTTGAAGAATATCGATTACGCCGATGATGCATTCAGCATTACGGGGGTAGATGTGCAAATCCAAGATCCAATATGGTCGAGCGACACTCAGCAAGTGCCATACGGTGAGATTCAGCTCTCTGCCGAACAATTGCATTGGAATGGCGAAGCCTTTGATAAATTACTCATCGACGTGGATTACAAAGCGCAAGACAGCACCCTTTACGGCGCCTCGTTTAACTGGCGTGGCAGCGAAGTATCGGGTCAAGGCGAACAATACCCACAAGGTTGGTCAATCATAAACATGACCGTCGATAAACTAAAAATCGACAACATACAGCTACAATCTTTGCTTGCTAAGCCTTGGCAGGCCCTGCCCGTTCATATCAGCCATATCAACAGTCTCGATCTGTTAAATGCAGATATCGAATATGGAGATTGGCATTGGCAAAACCTAGAGCTATCGCTAGAAAACGCCTCTTTACCGCTATCACTATGGGGGACAACAGCGCAGCTTTCTCTGCAAGCTGATAGCGTCAGTTTTCAAGATCAAACTGCGATTGAACCTCGCTTAAATGCCACGCTAAAGTCAGGTTCGATTCAACTGCAAGAACTGAGTTTGGATTGGCAACAAGGTCGTGTGCAGGTATCTGGTGAGTTTGAGCCTGAGCATTGGAAAATCAACAACGCGACTATCAGTGGATTGAAATGGGCGATCCAACCAGATGACAAGGTGGACTGGTGGCAAAAAGCCACGGAGAGGCTCCAGCAAGTCAATGTGAAGCAATTAGAGATTGAACGCAGCCAAGTTATCCAGTTATCCAAACAGCCTTACTGGCAGCTTTCTGGCTTGAATTTGGAAGGTGACCAGCTCGAAGTAAAGCACAACAACGGTCATTGGGGTATTTGGAGTGGCAAGCTTGATGCCAGCGTGGTAAACGCAAGTTACGACCAAGTCATCACATCACACGCTGCGATTGCGACACAAAGTGATGATGGATTCTGGCAACTAACGCGTTTTTTTGCTCCTTTAGAGCAAGGCTATGTTGAAGGCTTAGGTCAAATCGACCTCAGTACCACCAGCCAACCTTGGGCGCTTAGCCTTAATGCGGATGGAATCCCTCTGCAGTTGCTTCATCCCTACTTACCAACAGCACTCGCGGTCAATGGCTTCTCTGATTTAAGCCTCGATTTAAAAGGCTTGGCGGGTGATCAAAATATGCTTGCTTACAGCTTGTCGGGAGAAGTGGAAGCTAACCTACGCGATACCACCCTGAAGTCACAAGCGGATGATTCACTCAAGGCGGTCACCTTCAGCCCATTACGTTTACGTGCTCAGCGTGGTGAAGTAAAACTTCAACCAGTGACCATCTCAGGCAAGGCTGTTTCGGGTAACTTGTCAGGTGAATTTGATATGGCAAACAACCCGCTTTCTGGCGTGATTTATCAACTCAAAGACACGTGTGGAGTGATTAAAGGTGATGTGCTGAGTGGCGAAATCGAAACAAATGAGTGCCAACATAAGCCAAAACAGAAAGAGCAAACGGAGCCAGAACAAAGCGCCCCCGAACCAAGCAAGGTTACACGCATTGCGGCAATCAACTTAGAACAGCATGAAGAAGAGATAAGTGAAGAAGTGATGGAGGAGGAAGAGCCAACCGCAACATCACATTCCGAAGAGCAGCTTATCTCTGTCCGAGAAGTCTCAGTGAACAACGAGATTAACGAATAAGCGTCTCCAGAAGAACGTAATACACCAGAGACGAACCATTCAGTGACGGAACAAGGCGCATCAGCTAACCAAGATGCGCCACAAGAAACACCAGCCCCCCCTGCCCCACTAACAGCTAAGTAGTTAAGAGTAATTCGGCAACAGCATGTACGTGCCGACAAAATCAACCGCTGGTACGTCTCCACTGTAAATCACCACATGGATAACAATACGCGCTTTACGCCCTGATGCGAGCCTGTCCAAATCACCACTAATGCCATCGAGCGAGGTACTCGCTACTGGGTTCTGCTCGACCGGATGACGATAACGAATTGAACTGTCTGCTAATACGATGTCACCGTGCAAACCACGCTCTTTCATCAACAGCCACGTCATGCCCCACCCAGTCAGTGTCGCCAGAGTAAAAGCAGAGCCCGCAAACATGGTATTGTGTGGATTCAAGTTTGGGTTAAGCTGCGCGCTACACTCAAACTGGTAACCTGTGTATTGGTTGATTTTGATCCCCATTTTATCCGCGATCGGGATCTGCGCTTCCCAACGCTGTTGCAACTCGGTACACCAATCAGGGCGACGTAGCACATCCGCCATTGGGTCAAGCTGTTTAACCATTTGTTGGTGACGCACGGGACCACGTTCATCGGTAAGCTCACCGCGACGCTCAAAACCATTCTTCTCATAGAAGGCAATCGCGTCTTCACGGGCATTACACACCAGACGCTTCGCCCCTTCTTGCCGAGCTAACGACTCAAGCGCCACCAGCACTAATGAGCCCATGCCTTTGCTGCGACGGTTGTTCTTCACCGCCATATAGCGGATCTGGCCATCGTTATCTGGGGTAATGTACAACCGACCAATCGCCATCGGACGACCACGACTGTCGGTAATCATGCGGTGATGGCTCATGCCATCGTACTCATCACGCTCGGAACCTACAGGCATACGCCAAGGTTCGCGTAGCAACTGCCAACGAAATTGATAGTACTTGTTGAGCTGATTTTCTGTTTTTGGAGTTATGAGTTTGAACATATCAATCCTTTGAAAGCACAAATCAAATGAAAGCCTTAGGAGAAAATACCCAAGCAAATTCAATTTACTTGGGCTTAAAGCTTAGACCATGATGTTGTGGTTACCAGATTAGACCTGTAGCCAAAAAGTCACTGGACCGTCATTAATTAATGACAATTTCATATCCGCCGCGAAACGACCGCGTTGTGTTGGCAGTTCTTGCTCACACAAGTCCGAGAAGTAGTCATACAGACGTTCTGCATCCGCTGGATGCGCGCCGCGAGAAAAGCCTGCGCGAGTGCCCTTTTTGGTATCCGCTGGTAACGTAAATTGAGACACCACCAAAACCTGACCGTTCACTTGTTTGACGTTGAGGTTCATTTTGCCTTCATCGTCTTCAAACACACGATAAGTGGTTACGCGCTCCATCAAACGTTTTGCTTTTGCTTCATCATCGTCCTTCTCTACACCAAGTAGGACAAGTAGACCTTGGTCGATTTCACCGACAACTTCACCGTCTACACGAACGGCGGCTTCACTGACTCGTTGAATTAGCGCTATCACGACTCTCGCTTCCTTCATCTGTTAATTGTAATTCAGCGGTCGAGTGTATCATTTCTAAGTCGTCACTCCAGTGCTCTCTTTCACCCAGAGCGGCCGTGACTTCCGCACCAATAAGCACAATCAACCAGCACAAATACACCCACACAAACAGAATCGGAATCGCAGCAAGTGCGCCATAAATTAATTGGTAAGAAGGGAATTGAGTAATGTAGAAAGCAAAGCCCTTCTTACTCAATTCAAACAACACCGCAGCGATGGCTGCACCAATAGCGCCGTGAGACAGATAAACCTTCTTGTTTGGCACTAAGAAGTACAACCCCATGAATGCGAAGAATGACAGCAGCAGAGGCAGCCAGCGCAAAAACAGGTTATAAGCGCCCGACAAGGTTTCGTTTTCAATCAGCTTAAGCGATGTTACGTAAGAGGTTGCGGCAATACTCGCGCCGACCAGAATCGGACCAAGGGTCAACACCATCCAGTACATAGAAAATGAGAATACTGGGCGACGTTTGTCTTTCACTCGCCAAATGTAGTTTAAGTTTTTGTCGATGTTGGAAATCAGCATCAAGGCAGCAACAAACAAGAATGCACCACCCACGGCGGTCATCTTGCCTGTATTCGATACAAACTCTTGCAATGCGGTTCTTACCGCATCACCAGAAGCGGGGACGAAGTTATCAATGATATACCCTTGCAAGGTTTCGCCCACATTCTCAAATACCGGAAACTTCGACAATATCGACAGCAATACCGTCAACATCGGCACAATAGACAACAAAGTGATGTAAGCTAAATAGCCTGCGTTAACATTGACGCGATCGTGCGTCATGCGCTTGAGCAAATATTGGAAAAACGCGACGCTCCCCGGCACGAGCTTGCTCAATCTCACCTTGTAACTCTCTGATAACTGGTTCATAGTTCATCCCATAAATTAGCGTCGAGGACATAAGAATGCCTTATTTATTAGCAATTGTACTATCAATTTTCACTTTGACAGGATGTCAATCCGCATATTATTCAGCAATGGAGCAAGTGGGATACCACAAACGCGACATTATGGTTGACCGCGTGGAAGACGCCAAAGAGTCTCAACAAGATGCACAAGAAGAATTTACCAGTGCGCTAGAAGCCCTCTCGGCACTGACCAACTTTGATGGTGGTGAGCTAGAAAGCGTCTACAACAACATTAACGATAAATACGAAGACAGCGAAAAAGCGGCGCAAGATGTGCGCGACCGTATTGCTGCAATTGAAGATGTGTCGGATGCACTATTTGAAGAGTGGCAAGGTGAGCTAGACCTGTATACTAGCGCCAAACTGCGTCGCTCTAGCGAACAAAAGCTGCGTGAAACCAAAGCCTCTTACAAGAGTATGCTAAGCGCGATGAAGCGTGCAGAAGACAAGATGACGCCAGTGTTGAATACGCTGCGTGACAACACGCTTTACCTCAAGCATAACTTGAACGCGAGCGCGATCGGCTCACTGAAAGGCGAGTTCTCTAGCCTGGAGAAAGACATTCAATACGCAATTAAGCAAATGAATGCCGCGATTGCTGAATCAGACAAGTTCTTGCAACAGCTGAATCAAAAGTAATTCGATAAAGCCTCCTCCTCGTGAGGAGGTTTTGCTATCTGGCGACCAAACTCAGTTCTTCGCTAAGTGAGCTGAATACCTACCGACCTCTATTCACCTTTCTCCCCATCTCCCCCGACCACTAAGCCCATTACTTGGCGAACAAACGCAACACGCTTTTCGACACTACCCCATGGAACATCGATCACCTCATAGCCCAGCTCAGCATAGGTATCGACTAAGGTTTGATGGATTTGCAGGGCCTCTTCAAAACTGTGTGGACGCACATCATCTTGAACATAGATAGAGGCTTCAGGTCGACAAGTGAGCACCTTGCTCTGGTACCCAGCACTCTCGGTCAAGAAGGTTTGCTCAACAGGGCAGCCGCCCACTTTTAGGTATGCCAAGATGTCTGGGATAGCACGGTCAACGAAGGCGACCTCATGACTCAGTGCGTCTTGCTTTTGCTTACCCATCAACTCAAGGCATAAGTTAGCGAACTCAGGTAGGTTGGTCCAAGGCAAGACACCGTTATCCAGCTGGCTTTGCTGTTCAATCAAGGCGCGAGAGCCCTCAGCAAAGGTGGCATAGCCCAACCCACCTAACGCATTCAGTAAGGTGGTTTTACCCGCCCCAGGACCACCCGTAATCACGATTGGCTGCATAGCCTTATTCCTTTAGATACAAAAAGCCCCGAGCATGACTCGGGGCTTGTTCTTAATCGAATCCGTTACAGCAGATTATTTTGCTGAACGTGAAGCACGTTTACGATCGCTTTCCGTTAGGAATTTCTTACGGATACGGATGCTTTCCGGTGTTACTTCTACTAGTTCGTCATCATCGATGAACTCTAGTGCTTGCTCAAGAGTCATCTTGATTGGCGGAGTAAGAACCTGTGCGTCATCTGTACCAGATGCACGAACGTTAGTTAGCTGCTTACCTTTCAGTGCGTTTACTGTTAGGTCGTTATCGCGGCTGTGAATACCGATAACCATGCCTTCGTAAACTTCAACACCGTGACCGATGAATAGACGACCACGTTCTTGAAGGTTGAATAGTGCGTTAGTTAGCGCTTTACCCATTGCGTTAGCAATTAGTACACCGTTAACACGTTGACCGATGTTACCGCCTTTGTGTGGGCCGTAGTGGTCAAATGTATGGTATAGAAGACCAGAACCTGAAGTCAGTGTCATGAACTCAGTTTGGAAACCGATCAGACCACGTGATGGCATTTCGAAGTCCATACGTACACGGCCTTTACCATCTGGAGACATGTCTTTCAGCTCACCTTTACGTAGGCCGATGTTCTCCATGATGCCGCCTTGGTGCTCTTCCATAACGTCGATCGTTACAGTCTCGAACGGTTCCATTAGCTGACCATCTTCTTCTTTGATGATTACTTCTGGACGAGATACAGCAAGCTCAAAGCCTTCACGACGCATATTTTCGATCAGGATAGATAGGTGAAGTTCACCACGGCCTGATACGCGGAATTTGTCCGGATCGTCTGTTTGCTCAACACGTAGTGCAACGTTGTGTACCAGTTCCTTCTCTAGACGCTCAAGGATGTTACGTGAAGTTACGAACTTACCTTCTTTACCAGCGAATGGAGACGTGTTTACTTGGAACGTCATCGTTACTGTTGGTTCATCAACAGATAGCGGTGGTAATGCTTCAACTTGGTTTTGTGCACAGATAGTGTCAGAGATTTTTAGCTCGCCAAGACCAGTGATTGCAATGATATCACCTGCATTCGCTTGCTCAACTTCGTGACGCTCTAGGCCTAGGTAGCCCATTACTGTACCTACTTTACCGTTACGAGTCTTACCGTCAGCACCGATAACCGTTACTTGTTGGTTTGGCTTAACGCTACCACGAGTTACACGAGCAACACCGATAACACCAACGTAAGAGCTGTAATCTAGCTGAGAAACTTGCATCTGTAGAGGACCGTCTAGGTCAACTTGAGGTGCAGTTACTTCTTCAACGATAGTTTGGAACAGTGGTTCCATGTTCTCGCCAGTTTCGCCTTCTTCTAGCGCAGCCCAACCGTTAAGTGCTGACGCGTAAACAACTTTAAAGTCTAGCTGTTCGTCAGTTGCACCTAGGTTGTCGAATAGGTCGAATACTTGATCCATAACCCAATCAGGACGTGCACCAGGGCGGTCAATCTTGTTGATTACAACGATTGGCTTAAGGCCGTGAGCAAATGCTTTTTGCGTTACGAAACGCGTTTGTGGCATTGGGCCATCAACTGCGTCAACGATAAGTAGTACTGAATCTACCATCGACATGATACGTTCTACTTCACCACCGAAGTCCGCGTGTCCCGGAGTATCTACGATGTTGATGCGGTAGTCATTCCAGTTAATTGCTGTGTTTTTAGCAAGAATGGTGATGCCACGCTCTTTCTCAATGTCGTTCGAGTCCATGACTCGCTCTTCAGCTTCACCGCGAGACTCTAGCGTGCCTGATTGTTGTAGCAGCTTGTCAACCAACGTTGTTTTACCGTGGTCAACGTGCGCGATAATCGCGATATTTCTTAATTTATCAATCTGTGGAGTAGCCATGGATATTGATTCACTTAGATAGATGAAATGCCCCCATGCCGAGAACGGGTGCTCTCTGGCGACATTTGCTGATTAAAAAAACGGCCATAATGTACCAGATTTTAGCAAAAAGCCTAGAAATATGTGATCTACTCCTTAGCTTTTATAGCAAATTTACGCTTAGCGCCCACTTTCTCTCGCCCAGCGAATTGATTCAACGCAATTTTATTCCAATCGTTGCTTATCAGAAATTGACTCTTGCTCAAAAACTGGGCTAGATAAGCAACATGGTTGTCACATTGTGGTGCAATAATAAAAATATGCACCATTACAGTGCATACAAAGATCATTTTGGTGCAATCGTTTGCACCAAACTCGTATCTGAAAACATAATTCCTTGAAATTAATGGAATAATTTTTTTGGCACGGTTTTGGCTTTAGAGAAAACAGCATCGATTAATAAAATGTCAAATAAATTAATTAATGCTGGATTTAATCAATTTTTCATAAATCGAGCTTTTACCGCTTTATTAACACTGGAGGTTATCCAAGATGTCAGTAGAAAACGTTTTATCACTGATCCAAGAAAACGAAGTTAAGTTTGTTGACCTACGCTTCACTGATACAAAAGGTAAAGAGCAACACATCTCTATCCCTGCTCACCAAATCGACGCAGACTTCTTCGAAGAAGGTAAAATGTTCGATGGTTCATCAGTTGCTGGCTGGAAAGGCATTAACGAATCAGACATGGTTATGATGCCAGACGCATCTTCTGCAGTGCTTGACCCATTCACTGAAGATGCAACGCTAAACATCCGTTGTGACATCCTCGAGCCTGCAACAATGCAAGGCTACGACCGCGACCCTCGCTCTATCGCTAAGCGTGCTGAAGACTTCATGCGTTCTACTGGTATTGCAGATACTGTTCTTATAGGTCCTGAGCCAGAGTTCTTCCTATTTGACGACGTTAAGTTTGCGACTGACATGTCTGGTTCTTTCTTTAAGATTGACGACGTAGAAGCAGCGTGGAACACAGGCTCTGATTACGAAGAAGGTAACAAAGGTCACCGTCCAGGCGTTAAAGGTGGTTACTTCCCAGTAGCTCCAGTAGATTCATCTCAAGACATCCGTTCTGCTATGTGTCTAGTAATGGAAGAAATGGGCCTAGTTGTTGAAGCGCACCACCACGAAGTAGCAACTGCGGGTCAAAACGAAATCGCAACTCGCTTCAACACGCTAACAACGAAAGCTGACGAAATCCAAATCTACAAATACGTTGTACATAACGTTGCTCACGCGTTTGGTAAGACAGCGACATTTATGCCTAAGCCACTAGTTGGTGACAACGGTAGTGGTATGCACGTTCACCAATCTCTAGCAAAAGACGGTGTAAACCTATTCGCTGGTGACAAGTACGGCGGCCTATCTGAAACTGCACTTTACTACATCGGCGGTATCATCAAGCACGCTCGCGCAATCAACGCATTTGCTAACCCATCAACTAACTCGTACAAGCGTCTTGTACCAGGCTTCGAAGCGCCAGTTATGCTAGCTTACTCAGCACGTAACCGTTCTGCTTCTATCCGTATCCCAGTGGTACCAAGCCCTAAAGCGCGTCGTATCGAAGTTCGTTTTGGTGACCCAGCGGCTAACCCATACCTAGCGTTCGCAGCAATGCTAATGGCTGGTCTTGACGGTATTAAGAACAAGATCCACCCAGGCGAAGCGATGGATAAAGACCTTTACGACCTACCAGCTGAAGAAGCAGCAGAAATCCCAACTGTTGCATACTCACTGAAAGATGCTCTAGAAGAACTAGATGCTGACCGTGAGTTCCTAACAGCAGGCGGCGTATTCTCTGATGACTTCATCGATTCTTACATCGGTCTTAAGTCTCAAGATGTAGAGAAAGTAAACATGACAACTCACCCACTTGAGTTCGAACTTTACTACTCTGTATAAGGTCTCAACTGTGTAAAATGTAAACACAGAAACAAAATATTAGGCTCGCCTCGCAGGCGGGCCTTTTTTGTATTCGCTCGCCCTATATGGGCGTTTAACATGGAGGGAAAACTCAAATACGCTCAAACTCTTTTACTCGATAAGTCAAAGAGCTAAGCAATCCAAACGTGAAATCATCTATCAAAAGAAGGTGAGCAATGAAAGTTCAGCTTTTACCATCGCTATGCGTCTTAAGTGGCTTACTGATCGCCGCAACAGCCTCTGCTCAAGTCGCCTACACTTGGGTCGATAAAGACGGCGTTGTGCATTTTAGCGATACTCCAAACCAAGGCGCAAAAGCCATTTCGCTACCTAATCTAGAATCCAGTGCGCCAGCACCAAAAGTAGAAAGCACGGAGTCTCTGGCACCACAAGCAAAAACGACATCAGAGCCCACAACAGATGAGCAAACAAAGGCAGAAAAGCCACTGCCTCTTTCCCTTTCTATGCTCACGCCACAGCATGATGAAACCATTCGCAGCAACTCTGGCGCTATCAACATCCAACTCGAAGCCAACCGTAAATTGGGGATTGGCGAGCAGTTGCAACTCTTCCTTGATGGTAAGCCATATGGGGCGCCACAAAGCCGTTTAACTTGGCAATTGAAGAACATCGATCGTGGTACACACACCCTCGCGGTACAAGCCAAAAGAAGCGGCAAGCTTATTGCATCTACTAGCCCTATAACGGTGCATTTACATAGAGCGAGTATCAAGCCGACCATTAAAGGGGCAAAGTAGAATATTAAGTGAAAAAAACCGCACTCTGATGGCGCTTTTCACTTTTTCTTCTTAGGTTTATTCGCCATACTTACGTTCTATTGCACCAATATAGTGCAGTGCACAAATACAACGCAAGCAAGGACGTAATGTGGATACCAGTCTCTCCAGTGCCATTCTCAACAACATGGTGACAGCAACGCTGATTCTCGATGATGGATTAGCCGTTCGCTACGCCAACCCTGCGGCTGAGTTATTGTTCTCACAAAGCGCCAAGCGTATTGTCGAGCAGTCGTTGTCTCAGCTGATTCAGCATGCGTCATTGGATCTTGCGCTGCTCACTCAGCCATTGCAGAGCGGACAAAGTATCACTGACAGTGACGTGACCTTTGTGGTTGATGGCCGCCCTTTGATGCTGGAAGTGACTGTCAGCCCGATCACATGGCAGAAGCAGTTAATGCTGCTGGTTGAGATGCGCAAAATTGATCAGCAACGCCGACTCACTCAAGAGCTTAACCAACATGCCCAACAACAGGCGGCGAAGCTTTTAGTGCGTGGTTTGGCGCATGAAATTAAAAACCCACTTGGCGGTTTACGCGGCGCAGCACAGTTACTGGAGAAAATGCTGCCCGATCCTTCTTTGACGGAATACACCCACATCATTATTGAACAAGCCGACCGCTTGAGGGCACTCGTCGATCGCTTGCTAGGGCCTCAAAAACCGGGCAAAAAGACCCAAGAGAACCTACACCAAGTGCTTGAAAAGGTGCGTCAATTGGTGGAATTAGAATCTCAGCATTCGGTTGTGATTGAGCGTGATTACGACCCGAGCTTGCCGGAGATCTTGATGGACGCTGACCAAATCGAGCAGGCGATGCTCAACATTGTTAGCAATGCGGCGCAAATCCTCTCTCACCAAGAGCATGGCGAAATCACCATACGCACCAGAACGGTGCATCAAGCCAATATTCATGGTCAGCGTTGCAGACTCGCGGCTCGCGTCGAGATCACCGATAACGGTCCAGGCATTCCACCCGAGTTACAAGACACGCTTTTCTACCCGATGGTCAGTGGCCGTGAGGGCGGAACGGGACTTGGCTTGTCTATTTCACAAAATTTGATCGACCAGCACAACGGCAAGATTGATGTCGAGAGCTGGCCAGGTCACACCACTTTTACAATTTATTTGCCAATCTGACTTGATTAAATGGCTTTTCGATTAGTCAGTTTTAGGCTTTTGCTGCAAGGATTTATTACATGAGTAAAGGATATGTTTGGGTCGTCGATGACGACAGTTCGATTCGCTGGGTAATGGAGAAAACCCTCTCCTCTACCAACATCAAATGCGAAACCTATGCGGATGGTGAAAGCGTGTTAATGGCGCTAGAGCGCGAAGTACCAGACGTTTTGGTTTCAGACATTCGCATGCCGGGTATCGATGGCTTAGAGCTACTCAAACAAGTTCAACGTGATTACCCAGACCTACCCGTGATCATCATGACAGCACATTCCGATTTGGATGCGGCGGTGAACGCTTACCAAAAAGGTGCTTTTGAATATTTGCCTAAGCCGTTTGATATTGATGAAACACTAACGCTGGTAGAGCGTGCGATAGCCCATAGCCAAGAGAATAAGCGTGAGCAACTTCTGCCGGACGACATCCCAACCGATACGCCTGAAATCATTGGTGAAGCACCAGCGATGCAAGAAGTGTTTCGCGCCATCGGTCGCTTATCGCGTTCTTCTATTTCCGTTCTAATCAACGGTGAGTCTGGTACCGGTAAAGAGTTAGTTGCTCATGCCTTACACCGCCACAGCCCGCGCGCCAACAAACCTTTTATTGCCCTCAATATGGCTGCAATCCCGAAAGACTTGATTGAATCGGAACTGTTTGGTCATGAGAAGGGGGCGTTTACTGGTGCGAATAGCGTCCGTCAAGGTCGTTTTGAGCAGGCCAATGGTGGCACCCTGTTTTTGGACGAAATCGGTGACATGCCGCTAGACATCCAAACTCGTTTGCTACGTGTTTTGGCGGACGGTCAGTTCTACCGCGTCGGCGGCCACTCTCCAATTCGTGTCGACGTACGTATTGTTGCAGCCACCCACCAAAACCTTGAAAAATTGGTTCACGAAGGCGATTTCCGTGAGGATTTATTCCACCGCTTGAATGTCATTCGTGTTCAGATCCCTGCACTAAGAGAGCGTAAGCAAGACATAGAGAAGCTGACACAACACTTCCTCGTTCGAGCGGCGGATGAACTCGGTGTTGAAACCAAAACCCTGCACCCCTCTTCGGTGGAGATTTTGAACCGCCTTGACTGGCCAGGTAACGTGCGTCAATTGGAAAACATCTGTCGTTGGCTGACCGTTATGGCAAGCGGCAGTGAAGTCTTG
Source organism: Vibrio campbellii CAIM 519 = NBRC 15631 = ATCC 25920 (assembly GCF_002163755.1). Lineage (NCBI taxonomy): Bacteria > Pseudomonadati > Pseudomonadota > Gammaproteobacteria > Vibrionales > Vibrionaceae > Vibrio > Vibrio campbellii. The sequence goes on along the minus strand of NZ_CP015863.1, from coordinate 223,597 downwards.
CCAAGTGATTTACCCGCAGAGTTGCTGGAAGAGAAGAAAATCGCCACGGAAGCCACCAGCGGCAGCTGGCAAGATCAATTAGCAGATTGGGCTCGCCAAGCGTTAGAAGCTGGAGATAAAGAGCTGCTTTCCTACGCATTACCTGAGTTTGAACGCATTTTATTGGAAGCTGCGTTAGAGCACACTAAAGGTCACAAGCAAGATGCCGCTAAAGTACTAGGATGGGGACGCAATACCCTAACCCGAAAATTGAAAGAATTGTACTGATCCCGAACGGATACGAGTTTGGCTAATGGTTATCAAGCGCACAATTTTTCCCTCGCTTGATAACCTAAGTGTCAGTAAAATTATGGTACGACACCTCTTATGTGACTAGGCAATGTCAAACGCGACGACTCAAATTACACTACGTACTGCTGTTCTCATCCCTTTCGTGATGATTTTTCTGCTGGCTATCGGTGTGATTGTCTATGTCCAAAAACAGAGCTATGAGGAAGTTGTCACCGACATCAGTGATAAGCAACTTTCAGTATTGACCGAAAGTGTTCACGACCACCTTAATGACTACCTGCGTAAACCTTTCACCGCAGTCAATGCGCTGGGGCACAACGTTAGCTACCACAACTTATATCATCCTAACGACACCAAAGATATCCAAGCTTATTTGTTGAGTGCATTTAAAGATTTGTACCACTCAATACCGCAGCTGGATGTGATTGCATTTGGATCTGAATCCGGTGACTTTACCGGCTTCCGACGCGAAGCGGGTGACAGCTACACGCTGATGGTTCAAGACCATCGTACTGATGGTAATTTGGTTATTTACGGCAGTGAAGACGTCAGTGATGATATTCGTACTGTGATTGCTCCGTACGACCCTCGCACCCGCCCTTGGTATCAGCCCGTCGCTCAAGACCACAGAGCCCGTTGGTCACCGATTTACGCCAATGCCGATGAGCGCCAAGACATAACCCTTTCGGCCATGACTCCCATTTACGAGCTGGGTGAGTTTGCAGGAGTCCTCGTTACCGACATTCGCATCAACACCTTTAACTTGTTCTTACAAGATCTCAAGCGAGATACCAGCGCATCCGTTTACATCATGGATCAGGAACACCGCTTAGTGGCGCATTCAGGGCAAGGCAGTGTGATTTCTTGGGGAACGAAGTTCTCAGAAAAGGGACAGCGTTTACTGGCTTCGGAAAGTGCAGATCCTATCATCCAAATGAGTGCGTCTCGCCTAATGGGCCAAGACCTCAGCCACAGCGACAAACCTTACACATTCGAGTTCGACTTCAACGGTCAACGCACCTTTAGCCGTATCACACCATATCATGACGCCAATGGCTTAACTTGGTTTATTGGCACTTCGGTTTCTGAAACCGATCTACTCGGCAACCTGCCCAATAGCCAACAGAAAAGTTGGATGGTCGGTGCCTTGGTGAGCTTATTTGGTATTGGGATTAGCCTACTGATATTCAATCGCGTTACTCGCCCTATCAATGCCACGGCAACAGCGGCGCAGCACTTAGCCAAAGGGGATTGGGATAGCACCATGCCTAAGCCGGGCTACGTGTACGAGACTACCGCCCTGGTACAAGCCTTTAATGAAATGAAGGGGAATCTAAAAGCCTCATTTAAAGCGCTACGTGAACAGCTTGAATTTGATTCTCTTACGCGCTTATACAGTCGCCAAGGTTTGATAGAAGTGAGCGAAACGTTGACTCATTCAGGCCAAGGTAGTTTGTATCTTATTGGGATCAACAAATTTAGGGATATCAACGACAGTATCGGCCATCACAATGGCGATCAGTTGCTGATTCATATTGCCGAGCGACTCAAACAGCAACTTCATGATGAAGCGACACTCGCTCGAATTGGTGGTGATGAATTTGCGGTATTCATGCCAACGACACACTCAGATGAAGACATCAGTTTAATGGAGCGACGCCTACAACAGCTGCTGGCAGCCCCATTCATGCTTGATGGTGAAACCGTTATCGTCAAAATTTCTGTTGGTGTCGTTCGCACACAACCAGAGCAAACCATGTCGTTATGGCTGCGTAACGCTAGTATTGCGCTCAGCTATGCCAAACAAGATTCCCGTACCAGCGTTTGCCATTACAGCCCTGAAATGGCGAGTGCTTCTAAGTTCAGAACTCAGATGCTGGCGAAAATCCAGACGGGTATTGATAACCGAGAGTTTGTGCCTTTCTATCAGCCGATCATTGACCTTGCGACGGGGAACATTTGTGGCGCGGAGGCATTGGCTCGCTGGCACAGTGAATCAGGCATGGTTTCACCACTCGACTTCATCCCTATCGCAGAAGAAAGCGGCATGATCAAAACCATTGGTCAACAAATCCTTTTCCAAGCTTGTAGTGACACTCGTAAAGCCATCGATAATAAGCAATGGCCTGAAGACTTCCAGCTACACGTCAATGTGTCCGTTCATCAGTTATCGAGCCCTAACTTCGTCGAATCTGTCGCGAAAATACTGCTTAAAACAGGTCTATCGGCAACTAACGTAACATTAGAGATCACCGAGTCGCGTATCATTGATAGCGCACCAACCACGCTAGATAACTTAATCAAGCTCAGAGAGATGGGGTTGGGTATTGGAATTGACGATTTCGGTACGGGTTACTCGTCACTCGCCTACTTGCATGCTCTGCCATTCACCTGCTTGAAGATAGATCGCACCTTCATTAACCGTCTGACCAAAGAGAATCTCGACAGCTCAGTGGTAGCGGCGATCATCAATATCACGAAAGGTATGAAAGCGAATGTGGTCGCGGAAGGAGTAGAAACCGCAGTACAAGCACAACTGCTCCGTTCACTTGGCTGTGACCAAGTTCAAGGCTTCTACTATAGCCGCCCGATGGCGATGGAAGAATGGCCAACACATTTGGTTAACATGAAGTAGAAAACAGCTGAAATCGTTGATTTCCTAGTCATCGTCTACTGACAATCTACCTAATTGTTATTTATACTTAACTGCAAATCTTCCCCATGTATTGTCATTGATAATGTTTGGGCTGAGTTCCTGTTCACAACAAACAACCCGGATCGACATAATGATAACTAAGAATCTTCCCCTAACTGATTTGCACCGTCACCTTGACGGCAACATTCGCACTAAGACTATTCTTGAGCTTGGCCAGCAATTTGGTATTGCTCTACCAGCTTACGATATCGAGTCGCTAACACCACACGTTCAAATTGTTGAAGCTGAGCCATCTCTTGTTGCTTTCCTTTCTAAGCTTGATTGGGGCGTGGCAGTGTTGGGCGATCTAGACGCATGTCGCCGCGTAGCTTACGAAAACGTAGAAGACGCACTTAACGCACAAATCGACTACGCTGAACTTCGCTTCTCACCTTACTACATGGCAATGAAACACAAATTACCTGTAGCAGGTGTGGTAGAAGCTGTGGTTGATGGCGTACAAGCGGGTATGCGTGATTTCGGCATCAAGGCAAACCTAATCGGTATCATGAGCCGTACTTTCGGTACTGACGCTTGTCAGCAAGAGCTGGATGCGATTCTTAGTCAGAAGGACCATATGGTTGCCGTTGACCTAGCTGGTGATGAACTTGGTCAACCGGGTGATCGTTTTGTGTCTCACTTCAAACAAGTTCGCGACGCAGGCCTGAACGTGACCGTACACGCTGGTGAAGCGGCGGGTGCAGAGAGCATGTGGCAAGCAATTCAAGAGCTTGGTGCAACACGTATCGGCCACGGTGTGAAAGCAATCCACGATCCTAAACTGATGGACTACCTTGCAGAAAACCGCATTGGTATTGAATCGTGCCTAACATCAAACTTCCAAACTAGTACGGTTGAGTCACTAGCAAACCACCCTCTGAAGCAATTCCTAGAGCACGGTGTGCTAGCGTGTCTAAACACGGACGATCCTGCGGTTGAAGGTATTGAACTGCCATACGAATACGAAGTGGCGGCACCAGCAGCAGGCCTGACTCAAGAGCAAATTCGCCAAGCGCAAATCAACGGTCTAGACATCGCTTTCCTATCAGATGCAGAGAAAACTGAACTGAAAGAAAAAGTGAAAGATCGCGTATAATTGCCGCGAAAGGTATAAAAAATGCCAGCAGATGCTGGCATTTTTTGTATCCGAAATCTGTAAGAGATTAAATCACGCGAGAGAATTGTTGCTGACGCGCTTTCGCTCGTAGGTACTTATCAAAGCACATACAGATATTACGAATCAGAAGGCGGCCACGCAGTGTTACGCGAATTTCATTGTCATCCACTTCCACCAATTCATCATTGATGAAGGTTTGCAGTAGACCTAAATCTTCTTTGAAATATTGCTCGAACTTCACGCCGAACTCAGACTCAATCGACTTCTTATCCAGCTTGAAGTTACAGATAAGCTGTTTGATCACTTCACGGCGCAATAAGTCATCCGCATCCAGTGACACACCTTTCCACAGCGCGTGGCGAGATTCATTCACCTGTGCGTAATACTTCTTCAATTCTTTCTGGTTTTGCGCGTACGCATCACCAATCATTGAAATCGCCGAAACACCAAAGCCAACCAAGTCGCATTCACCTTGCGTGGTGTAGCCTTGGAAGTTGCGGTGCAAAATGCCTTCACGCTGAGCCACAGCAAGCTCATCATCCGGCATCGCAAAGTGGTCCATACCGATAAACTGGTAACCAGCACCTGTTAGCGTTGCGATGGTATCTTGCAGAATCGCCATCTTCTCTTCCGCTTTTGGCAGATCTTCATCTTTAATCTTACGCTGCGCAGCAAACAGTTGTGGCATGTGCGCGTAGTTAAACACCGATAAACGACCCGGCTGCATTTCTAGCACTTGCTCTAGTGTCTTCGCAAAAGATGCCTTGGTTTGCTTCGGCAAGCCGTAAATCAAATCAAGGTTAGTAGAGCGGAAGCCAAGCTCTTTTGCACGAGCTACCATCGCAAAGATAAATTCTTCATCTTGCTCACGGTTCACAAGCTGCTGAACTTCTTTGTTGAAGTCCTGAACACCAATACTTAGGCGGTTAAAGCCTTCACTGCGTAGGTGATCCAGCATAGTGAGCTCAATCTCACGTGGATCAACTTCAATACTGATTTCCGCATCGGCACTGAAAGTGAACTCTTGGCGCAACAAGTCCATCACACGCGTAATCTGCTTCTCAGATAGGAAAGTTGGTGTACCACCACCAAAATGCAATTGAGTCACTTGGCGTTCACCCAATAGTGACGCGCGTTGGCGGATCTCGTGCTCAAGTACATCCAAATATTCGTCAGCTTTGTGCGAATGGCGAGTAATCACTTTATTACAGCCACAGTAGTAGCAAAGCTTATGACAGAACGGAATGTGAACGTACAGAGATAACGGACGATCTGGGTACTGAGTGCATGCCATATCGTAGTCCGAAATGGTAAACGCTTCATGAAACTCCAGTGCTGTCGGGTACGACGTGTAACGCGGACCGGAATAGTTGTACTTATCCAATACCGCTTGATCCCAGACGATTTGCTGTTTCGATTCAGTATGTTGATTCGACATGGTGGTACTTTCCGTAAAATGCGAGGGAGACGAAAGCCGTCCCCCAATATTCAGAAACCGTTATTCTGCCATACGACGATGACAACTACGGCAGCCACAGGCGGCTTTTTAAGTATAAAACTAAAGAAGTGCTAGCGTGATCACGATACCCCTAATAGTTATAAGGAAACCATTAGAGGCAGCAATTAGATCATCTGAATATTGATTTGGTTATTCAGTGGCTTAACGTTTTTTTGCAACACTTTGAGCTCTTCGATGATCGCGTCCGTTAAGCGCTGTTCTGCTTTATGACGCGTCAGGTTCTGCTGCATACGTTCTTTCTTGGCAAGCTGCTGACGATCTTCGCCACGCGCCATATCTTTCACGACATGGTAAAGCTCTGAAATCGCAGGATATGTGGCGTCAAAATCAACACGGTCTTCACCTTGAACATAGTCCATGATGTTGTAAACACGAATACTGATTTCCGACAAATCACACTGGCCTTGGATGCCCGCCTGACACAAGGTATGCACGTTCTCAAAAATGTTGGCGTTACGCTTATCGATCGCCAATTTTTGATGCTTCAGCTGCAATTCCTTTTGCTTTTTCAATTGAAGCAGAAGGTAACCTGCATAAGAAGCCAGCGCGATAATGATCACTGCACCCGCAATCGCTAATAAGGTTACGTTCATGAATTACTTATCCTTTGTAGTCGTCGAAGTTGATATCGTCGAAGTCTGCTAACAGATCATCGTCGTTACGAGAACCTTTCACCGCTGGTGCAGTGAAGTCTTCGTCTTCTTCCGGCTCTAGTAGACCCAGTTGATCCATCAGCTTCTCGATGCGATCTAGCTTCTCGTCTACGTATTTTTGTAGACCAGTGCCTAGATTCTCACCCGCTTCGATGCGATCCAACAACACGTTCAATTGCGCATCGTTCTCTAGCATCTCCAGCTCTTGCTCTGCAGATAGACGACGCTCTTGTTTAGTTTGCTTCTTCACCGGTTCAACAATCAGAGGGATTTTCTTTTTGCTGCCTAGGCGAGGATCGCGTTTCTGTGCTGCTGCTTGTCTCTTCTGCTCTTCAGCATCAGAGTTGCGGCTACCAGTCTTCAAGCCTTTGCGCTTTTTCGCACGCTTGCGTAGACGACCTTCTACATCTGACTCTGTACGGTTACGAGTGACGACAAACTCAGGTGCGCCAGAGGCACCCGGCTTTCTTGATTTCTTTTTACGGCTCATTACTGGGTCTTCCTCAGTAAAATTACATCATTACCAATAAATTCGAGTTCGAGCTTATCCCGCTCTGCTAGGAACTGGAACGTGTCACGGCTAAAGAACACCACATGCGTAGGATCGTTCTTATAATGCCATGTCCGAAAGGCTTCTACGTCGATGACCATTTTCGTCATCAGGCCTATCCAGCCACCTGGCTTAACTAAATTCAACCATTGCTTCCACACCAAATCTGGGTGGTAGAGGTGTTCGATCACCTCTGTTGCTGTCATGAAGTCATACTGCTTTTCTAACACACAAGTATCTGGGTGATAGTAAAGATCGTACAACGCCATGTTGTGCCCCGCTTCTTCTAACATTAAGGAAAGCGTTGGGCCCGGACCACAACCAAAGTCGATTCCGTTCGATTGTGGTGAAATTCGCTCTGAGATTGGATCAGCAATTCTCGCCAAAAAGCGGCGATATCCCATATCTTCAGGATTGTTCTCATGCAGATCATAGTGAGCTTTTTCAGTTTCCGCATCCAAACGTTGATCTGGATTGACGAATACCAAACTGCACTGCTCACACTGAAGATAGTCGCGTTGCTTGTCTTCAAAAAAGTGGTGAGTGCGCTGATTCTGGCATAAAGGACAGGTGTGCATGCTGACTTCCTCAAACAGGGATGCGAAACATACCAGAAAGTGGACTCAGATTGGAGTGTTACTGGATACTTTTTCAGCAGTTTTTATTAAAAAAACTTTGATTAGGAAAAATAGATATAAAAAAAGCGACAGTGAGACTGCCGCTTTCTGAATGCCACCATTAGTGGCGAAACTGTGTTGCACTCATTTGGTGCACCAAGAATCCTTTTGTTTTTCGAGCTTTCCTTGCCAAAAAGTGTTGTTCTTCATCTTCCTGATGAGTTTTGGCTATCCGTTTACTTCCTGTCTACTGAGCTACTTCCTGAGCTTGATCCGTTTCACTGTCTTAACCGTTAGACGAGACGACCATCCATATCTGATAGGCTCCTTGCCTATCTAAGTCCCTTTTCCTACTACCAAACGTCCTTCGTTTGCATCCTTGGAGACCTCATATCCATGGTCTAAATTCCTGTGATTCACTCCCTGTGAACAATGTCTACTTTACGGATTGGATAAAAACCAACAAGTCATTGAAAGCAATTATTGATACGAATTTTTCTAGGAAAATAAATAGCCATTTCTATCAATAACTTAAAACGAAGAGAGAGAAATAGTATCGAACAAGTATGGCAAATATCTCACAAAGCCCCGAGCGAACTATCTCTTTACCTTGAATAACCATGTGTGACTGAGATCACTAACGCACCGGACATTAGCCAATGCAACACCAACAAAAATGCCCCAGCGAGAATGCTAGGGCATATTTGTATAACTGTGCTCGAACTTTGTAGGGGTTTAGTGCAGACCGCCAACGTATTTCGACAGAACTTCGATGTCTTCGTCTGTCATTTTCTTCGCGATGTCACGCATCATGGCATTCATATCGTTACCACGGTTACCATCACGGAACTTCTCTAGCTGAGCTTTGATGTAGTCAGAGTGCTGACCAGAAATTTTAGGGAAACCTGAAAGCTCAGTGCCGTTACCACGAGGGCCGTGACATGCGATACATGCGGTTAGACCACGTCCTGCATCACCAGCGGTGTACAGTACTTTACCTTTCTCAACAACTTCTTCTGGTGTTGAGCTCTCTGAGATTGGTAGAGAGGCGTAGTATGCAGATAGATCAGCGATGTCTTCATCGCTCAGTGGCATTGCCATACCACTCATTACAGGGTCGTAACGACCTTGCTTACCACCACTAGTCATTCCTAGTTTCAGGTCTTTTAACTGCTTCTCAAGATACTTAGCGTGTTGGCCTGCAAGTTTCGGGTACATTGCGATTGCACTGTTACCGTCCGCTCCGTGACAGGCGACACAAGTTTGTGATTTTGCTTTACCAGCTTCAATATTACCTTGGGCCCATACTGAGCAACTGGCTAAAAGACTCAAAATTAGCGCTAATTTCTTCATGACATTCCATTATAATTATCAAGCTTCCAGTACCACGGAATGTGAACATACCGCGTACACTCATGGTACAATAGGCGACCTTATGCCGAGCACGGTTATTTTACACAATTTCACAAAAAAGTAATCAATCGACTACACAAAGTCGAGATGGAGTTAACAGTGAGCGTAAAAATTCATTACCAAAACACGCATTTCATCACCAGCGCACCCGATATTCGTCACTTACCTGAGGACGAAGGTGTCGAAATTGCGTTTGCAGGACGCTCAAACGCTGGTAAATCGAGTGCACTTAACCGTCTTACTAACCAAAAAAGCTTAGCGAAGACATCAAAGACACCCGGTCGTACTCAATTGATCAACCTTTTCAAAGTGGAAGAAGGTTGTCACATTGTCGATTTGCCAGGATACGGCTTCGCTCAAGTACCGGTTGAGATGAAGAACAAATGGCAAAAATCATTAGGTGAATACCTACAGAAACGCGAGTGCCTAAAAGGCTTGGTGGTTCTGATGGATATCCGTCACCCAATGAAAGACCTCGATCAGCAAATGATTTTCTGGGCAATCGACAGCCGCATCCCTGTTCAAGTTCTTCTGACTAAAGCAGACAAACTGAAAAGCGGTGCTCGCAAACAAACGTTGCTAAAAATTCGCAAACAAGTGGAAACGTTTGGTGGTGACGTATCGGTAGATGTTTTCTCTTCACTGAAAGGTCTAGGTGTCGATCAGCTTCGTGCCAAACTGGACACTTGGTTTGCACCAGCATTTGCACACTTGATTGAAGAAGACGAGCAAGACGTTCCAGAGAACGGCGAAGAATAATTAACAAAATTTGTTAAAATTTTTCGACACAGCCCTGCCTTTTGGTGGGGCTTTTGTTTATCCGCTATCGAAAAACGTGAATTTCAGGCAATAAAAATCCCCACCTTCCTGGCAGGGATAACGGGAGAGAAAAATTGGTAATTATTGTTATGTGGCGAAGCATTACTGAACTGAGATTCGATTTCAATAGGTTAAAAAGCAATCTTACATCCTGCCTCATACCAAACATTTCCTCTCAAACCATCCAATAACTTTAATATTCAGATAGTTAAGTTAAAAAAAGTATCAGAAGTACGTAACTTAGTTTCTTTCAAGAAAAAATAATAGTGTGACTGGCGTAAATTTACAGCATGAATAACGCAATAAATTTGAAGGAAAACTTGTGATTTTGCAGTGACTTAGAGAGGTCAAAAGAGAAGTTTTTTGAGGATTTAGTTTAACTTATTGATCAAAAAGAAAATTTTCTTTCGCCCAATAAAAAACGCCCCAGTCAAAAACTGACTGGGGCGGCTGAATCAGCCTAATCCAATAACGTGAAACAAAAGGTCTGAAAGATAGAACATCTTACCTCTGTACCCTACGAGAGATAATGTACAACAATTGGTCAGATATGCAAAGAACTTTTGTAGTTTTTTTTCATGAAAGTTTTATTAAGTAACATTAAATCTCAGATCGGATTTGCTTTTTTAATGGCACAAAAAAGCCAGCGTTTGTGCGCTGGCTCATATTAAATCGGCTAAATTGGCTTAAAAATGACTAGTGTGCTTGATCCCAGTTGTCACCGTGACCCGCTTCTGCCACTAGAGGCACTTTCAGCTCTGCTGCAGATTCCATCAAATTCTGTACTTTACTTTCAATTTCGGACAAAGACGACTCTTCAACTTCAAACACCAGTTCATCGTGTACTTGCATCAGAAGTTTCACTCGACCATTGCCTTCTTCTTGAATCCACTGATCAACTAACAGCATCGCTTTCTTGATGATGTCCGCAGCGGTGCCTTGCATCGGCGCGTTGATCGCTGCACGCTCTGCCGCCTTACGACGCATGCCGTTGCGAGATTGAATTTCAGGAAGGTGCAAGCGACGACCAAAGATTGTCTCGACGAAACCTTGCTCTGAAGCCGCACTGCGCGTGTCTTCCATGTACTGCATTACGCCTGGGTAGCGCTCGAAATACTTGTCCATGTATGCTTGTGCCTCACCACGAGGAATGCCCAGTTGCTTCGCCAAACCAAACGCACTCATGCCGTAGATAAGACCGAAGTTAACCGCTTTCGCACGGCGACGTTGCTCACTTGAAACGTCTTCAATAGAAACGCCCATGATTTCTGCTGCGGTTGCCGCGTGGATATCTTTACCGTCACGGAACGCATCAAGCAGTGCTTGGTCACCTGATAGGTGCGCCATAATACGCAATTCAATCTGAGAGTAGTCGACTGCCAGAATCTTGTAACCCGTAGGGGCAACGAATGCCTGACGAATACGACGACCTTCTTCATTACGAATTGGGATGTTCTGCAAGTTAGGATCGGTGGATGATAGACGACCCGTTGCGGTCACCGCTTGGTGGTAAGAAGTATGCACACGACCCGTCGATGGGTTGATCATCTTCGGCAACTTATCGGTGTAAGTTGATTTTAGCTTCGCCAGACCACGGTATTCCAAAATCAGTTTTGGTAGTGGGTAATCCAGAGCCAGTTCTTGCAGCACTTCTTCATTAGTAGAAGGCGTGCCTGATGGCGTCTTCTTGATGACTGGTAGACCCATTTTTTCAAACAGAAGCGCTTGCAGTTGCTTCGGTGAGTTCATGTTGAACTCTTGCTCAGCAATCTCGTAAGCCTTTTGCTCAAGCTCATCCAGGCGTGCAGCAATTTCTACAGATTGCGCACTAAGCTTCATGTCATCAATCAACACACCAGTACGCTCTATGCGAGACAGCACGGGCACGAGTGGCATTTCGATTTCTTCGTATACGGCTTTGAGCTTTTCATCTTGTTCGATGTTAGCAAACAAACGGTTATGCAGACGAAGTGTCACGTCTGCATCTTCCGCAGCATATGGTGAAGCTTCATCCAGATCGATTTGGTTGAAGGTCAGCTGGTTCTTACCTTTACCTGCAATTTGCTCGAATGAAATGCAGCTGTGCTGTAGGAAGCGCAGTGCCAAGCTGTCCATATCGTGCTTGCCACCTACACTGTTGTAGACGTAAGACGCCAACATAGTGTCGTGCTTGATGCCTTTCATCTCAATGCCATAGCGAGCCAACACAGATGCATCGTATTTTAGGTTTTGACCAACTTTCGCCTGAGCCTCATTTTCAAGAATCGGCTTTAGCTGTGCCAGTACCCAATCACGATCCAGCTGCTGCGGCGCATCTAGGTAGTCGTGGGCCACTGGTACATAAGCAGCAATGCCTTCGTCAGTTGCAAATGACAAACCAACCAAGTTTGCCACCATGTAATCTAGGCTGTCAGTTTCGGTATCAAACGCGAATAACTCCGATGCTTTTAGTTTGTCTAACCAAGCATTGAATGAAGCTTCATCTAGGATGGTTTCGTATTGGCTACGGTCTATTTTTACCGCTGAAGTATCCATATCAGTTTTAGATGCAGCAGAGCCACCACGCGCTGCGCCGGTTGATTCATCCGCTTCAACCACACCTGTACCGCCTTCTAATAGCTCGTTCAACCAAGACTTGAACGTCAACTGACCGTACAGTTTGATCAGCTCATCGGTACTTGGTTCTGCTTTTAGCAATGATTCTGGCGTCTCTTCCAGTTCCACATCCAGCTTGATGGTCGCAAGCTCGTAAGACAGCATTGCGTTGTCTTTGTTATCGACTAGCTTCTTCGCCATGGTTTTTGAACCACGGAAGCCAAGCGCTGCAATATCATCGAGGTTTTCATACAGCTTTGTCAGACCGCCAATACCTTGTAGCAGGGCAGTTGCGGTTTTATCACCCACGCCCGGAACGCCAGGAATGTTATCGACTTTATCGCCCATCAACGCTAGGTAGTCGATGATCAGTTCTGGTGGGATACCAAACTTCTCAACGACACCTTCACGATCCATCACGACGTTGGTCATGGTGTTGATCAAGGTAACGTTGTCATCCACCAACTGCGCCATATCTTTATCGCCAGTACTAATCAAAACAGGCATGCCTTGCTGCGATGCTTGATAAGCCAGAGTACCAATCACATCATCGGCTTCTACACCTGGAATACAGATCAATGGCAGACCCATAGCACGAATAACGTTATGCAGAGGTTCAATCTGGCAACGAAGATCGTCCGGCATTGGTGGACGATTCGCTTTGTATTCCGGGTACATATCGTCACGGAAGGTTTTACCCTTCGCATCGAAAACTACTGCGATACGATCAGAAGCAAACTGACGCATCATGCTGCGTAACATGTTTACTACACCGTAAACTGCGTTAGTTGGAATTTCACCGTTACTCATCGTGCCTGGGTAAGCGTGAAAAGCGCGATATAGATAAGAAGAGCCGTCGATCAGAATCAACGGATTTTCAGGAATACTTGCCATAATTGTCTGTATCCAAATCAGTACTTAATAGATCTGCTTAGAATGCCATGACTGCTAAGCTGAATCTATCTTGTTCGCTCGATCGAGGTCGCGGAAATTTTCCGATATTATTCACGAAACTTGCACTCTCTTGTGGATAACTCTGTTTATAGAAATTATCCACTGGTTATCCAACGGAAATAAAACCAACAAAACACAGCAATAAACACTTGTTTTTATTAAAAATAAATACCAACAGGCGAAAAGATCAACGATCCTAAAATGATCATGTCATGTGGAAAAGTTGCCAATAGAGGCGTCAATTAGAAATCTCAGAAAAGAAAAAAGCGACCCAATTGGGTCGCCTAGCAGAAGTGGTGAAGCTATTTCCATTTGTATGGCAGCTTAACCAAGAAGCTATAAATTACACTGGAAGCAATGTGAGCAATGTCGTGTCAAAAAGAATTCGTGCAAGTTCTGGGAAAATTGTTTCATCACCTTCTCAACACTCAGTTAATAAACTGCAGTTAATTAGCAAATCAACGTCCTTGTGAACTTTCCTCATTCCCTAAGACAGGTTTAATAATAATGATTCTCATTTGACAGTCAACAACTAAATGAGAAAAAATCTCATTTATTTTTTATAGCGCTTTAATGAAGTGGACTCGAGACTCACGCAAATTCGAATTTTCTTCAATTTTTTCAATAATATAGTCATTTCTTAGCAATAGACGAAGCATGGCAGGAAATTGGTTGCGCGATTTTACTTTTAACGTTTTATAACCCTGCTCAGCGACCCAGTCTTCTTGTGCTTCCAACAACATCTGCGCCACACCTTCATTGCGCGCTTCTGGGGCCACGCCACCAAACCAACTGTAGAAGGTGTAATTATCTAATTCGTAGCCAATTTTAAAACCAAGGATCGTCCCAGCTTTCTCAGCCACTAAGATTAGGCTCTTTTTCTCTCCAAGGCGCTCCGCCATAGATTCAACCGTTTCACCACGAGCAAACTCAGTGACACGAGCCACCACTTGGATCGCTTCTTCCAGCGTGCCTTCACGAATCAGCATTGTCATTGTCTCACTCTCCAGAAATAAATATACCCAAGTAACTTCAAGCCGTTTGTATTCCGTCTTGAGGGTACTTGGGTATATTCAGACCGACAACAATTGTCGGTCTGGCTTTTCTCATTGAGCGATAATTACTCGTCTGCCGCTTCTTGCGCTTTCACTAAGTGCTCTGCAGTTTGTGCGTTTTCTTCCGCTAGCCATTCTGCTACATCTTTCGCGAAGTAAGTCAGGATGCCATCAGCACCTGCGCGCTTGAAGCAAAGAAGCGATTCCATCACAGTCTCACGCTCTTTCAACCAACCATTCATTATGGCCGCTTTGTGCATCGCGTATTCACCAGAAACTTGGTAAGCGAAGGTTGGAACTTGAAGCTCAGTCTTCACTCGGCGAACCACATCAAGGTAAGGCATGCCTGGCTTAACCATCACCATGTCTGCGCCTTCATTGATGTCGAGAGCCACTTCATGTAGCGCTTCATCCGTGTTCGCAGGATCCATTTGGTAGTTTTTCTTGTTGCCGCCTTTTAGGTTCGCTGATGAACCAACTGCGTCACGGAATGGACCGTAGTAGTTTGATGCGTACTTCGCAGAGTAAGCCATGATCTGAGTATGGATGTGACCCGCTTCTTCTAGTGCTTCACGGATTTTACCAATACGACCATCCATCATGTCTGATGGTGCCACCACATCTGCACCCGCTTCTGCATGAGACAGCGCTTGTTTTACAAGTACTTCAGTTGTCTCATCATTCATTACATAGCCATCTTCATCGATGATGCCATCTTGGCCATGTGTAGTGAATGGGTCGAGTGCCACATCTGTGATCACGCCGATTTGAGGCACGTGCTCTTTTAATGCACGTACTGCGCGCTGAACCAAACCTTCTGGGTTGTAAGCTTCAGCAGCACATGAACTTTTAGCGTCTTGGTTTACGACAGGGAAAAGCGCGATTGCTGGTACGCCTAAGTTTGCTAGGTATTGTGCTTCTTCTAGCATTAAATCAATCGACAAACGTTCTACACTCGGCATCGATTCAACACTTTCACGACGATCTTTGCCCATCAGGATGAACATTGGGTAAATCAAATCGTTTACTGAAACTTGGTTTTCAGCCATCAGACGACGACTAAAATCGTGCTTACGCATACGACGCATACGGCGTGCAGGGAATGGACCTTGAATTGATACAGACACCACTTTCTCCTTGTCTGGAAGGTTACGATGATCAAATCATCTGGTGGCAAAATCATATCACTCTTGATGCACCTTGCGAGCAGCAATATGGAAAAACGGCATGAAAAAAACCGAAAATGACCCAGCACTCACACTCAAGTATACTTCTCACTAATTCCATGCACCGATAACCCATAGAGACTAACCATGATCGATACTCACGCTCATATTTACGCTAGCGAATTTGATAACGACCGCGACGAGGTGGTGAAGCGCGCTTTAGAACAAGGCATTGATAAAATTCTGCTGCCGAACATCGATCTTGAATCTATTGAGCCGATGCTAAAAACCGAGGCAGCTTATCCTGAGATTTGTCGTTCTATGATGGGTTTGCATCCATGTTACGTAGATGGCAATGTCGAGCAAACACTAGCAATCATTCGTGGCTGGTTTGAAAAGCACAACTTCATTGCAGTGGGTGAAATCGGTATCGATCTTTACTGGGATAAAACCTTCCGAGCAGAACAAGAGATGGCGTTTGTGACTCAGTTAAACTGGGCAAAAGAGATGAATTTACCTGTCGTTATCCACACACGTGACTCAATTGAAGAAACGCTGACCTTACTTCGTCAAGAACAAGATGGCAGCTTGCGTGGTGTATTCCACTGTTTTGGTGGCAGCGTAGAAGAAGCGCAAGCGATCAATGAGCTTGGGTTCCACTTAGGTCTGGGTGGTGTCTCTACGTTTAAAAATGGCGGTATGGATAAGGTTATCCCGCATCTGGACATGAATTGGGTGATTCTAGAAACAGACTGTCCTTACCTTGCACCGGTACCGCATCGTGGTAAACGCAACGAGCCGGCTTACACTTCTCTGGTGGCAGCGCGCGTGGCGGAACTGCGTGGGGAAAGCCTTGAAGTGATTGATACTCTAACGACCAAAAATGCTGAGGCATTGTTTAACCTGAGCTAATACCCGCACTTATATAAGTTAAAATCAAACAACTTCTTATATTTCATGGCATTATATTTGAAAGTATAAATAATGTGCTATTGAGATGTAACTCCTGTCCTTCTTAAAATATTGCCCACACATTCGACAAGGTGGGCAATCGATGAATACTTGCCAGCATGGTATTTACCTAAAACATCAAAAGCACACGCTACTGCAAAGACTGATCGGCATTAAAGAGATCTACATTTGCACTAAATGTGGATACATCCGCAAAATTACATAGTCTTGGTATGGATAATTTAGTGCTACAAACCAATCATTTCATAATCATACAATCTCATACTCAACTATATAGTTAGTCCTATTGAGTTATGCATTGTTTTACATAAAATACCAGCCGGCTTATAAAATAAGAAAGATAGGATTAGCAATGTGTAATCACGGAGTGTATTTACAACGTCAACAGCGCAGTTGGTTTCAAAAATTGATTGGAATTAAAGAAGTATATGTCTGTTCTCAATGCGGGCACATCAGACGAATCAGGTGATGATTGAAGTTAAAAAAGCGGCTGTGCGCCGCTTTTTTAATATTGATGTTTGGAGTTACTCTTCCACTTCTTCTTGTTCGTCGTCTTTACGTGTGTAGAAACGTGCGAAGAACAAGCCTACCTCAAACAGCAAACACATAGGGATTGCTAAAAGGGTTTGCGAGATCATATCCGGCGGCGTCAATAGCATACCGACAATAAACGCACACACGATGATGTATGGACGCTTCTCTTTCAAGTCTTGTGGTGTGGTTGCGCCAGTCCAACATAGCAAGATTATCGCCACAGGTACTTCAAACGCGATACCAAACGCCATAAACAGCGCCAGTACAAAGTCGAGGTAACTCGAGATGTCGGTTGCGAACTCCACCCCACCAAGAGAGATGGCGGTAAAGAAGCCAAACACCAGTGGGAATACCACGAAGTAAGCAAACGCCACACCGCAGTAGAACAGCAGTGAGCTAGAGAACAGTAATGGCATGATCAATCGACGTTCATGCTTGTATAAGCCCGGTGCAACAAATGCCCACACTTGGTACAAGATAAACGGCACCGCAATAAACACCGAAGCAATCAAGGTTAGCTTCAAAGGCGTGAAAAACGGTGAAGCCACATCGGTTGCAATCATCGTAGCACCTTCAGGTAGACGCTCTACCAAAGGCGCTGAGACAAACTCATAGATGTGGTTAGAGAAGTAAATTAGTCCAACAAACACCACCAATACTGCAGCAATGGCTTTAAGCAGTCGGTTGCGAAGTTCTAATAAATGACTAATTAAAGGTTGTGTCTGCTCGACGGTAGACATGGCAAACCTCTTTTTTAAAACCTGATCAAAAAGGAGCTACCAATCACTAGTAGCTCCTCCTAATGAGACTATTCGGCTTTCTTATCTGCCGCTGTAACCTTAATCTCTTCCGCTTTCTCAACGGTTTCAGTCGCTGGTGCCTCTTGTTTAGACTCCGCTTCTGATTTGGTTGGCTCCGCGTAAGGGCGGTTTACAGATTGCGCCGCTTTTTTCAATTCTTCGACCGAAGATTTCAGCTCAGGAGACAGATCATCCATCCCCATTTGCTCAGCTTTGCGCAAGTTTTCTTGCAGTTCTTGAACTTTCAGCTCGTGTGACAACTCGTCTTTGACGCTGTTTGCCATACTCTTCGCTGCACCGACAAAACGAGAGACACTGCGGATGGCATGTGGCAAACGCTCGGGACCAAGAACAACCAGACCAACAACAGATATTAATACCAGTTCCCAAAAACCGATATCAAACACGTTTTACGCCTGCTCTTTGTCTTTTTTCGATTCAGGAGCTGCTTCTTTCTTTTGCTGCTCTTCTAGACTTTTTGGCTCGAAGTCTGCGTCTTTGTCGTCTTTCTTCGCAGGCTCATCTTCGCTCATTGCTTTTTTGAAGCCCTTAACGGCACCACCCAGATCGCCACCGATACCGCGTAGTTTCTTAGTTCCGAATAGCAATACAACAATTACAGCAATGATTAGAAGTTGCCAAACACTGATACCACCCATTCTTTTTACCTCGGGTCTTTAAACAAAATTATTTCAAGAGTTTAACGTCTATCGACGATAAGCTCGCCAACTAAGCAGCCAAAATGTGACCCCTGCGATACCGCTAGCAATCGATAGCTGCTCATAAGCGTTATCCACCAATATTGCCGAGCATACGACTAAAGTGGCTCCAACGCCAAATAAAAACTTTCCTGTCGCCTGCTGACGCTTGCTGTGACGGTAACCTTGATAAAGCTGATCCATGCGTTGATTCATGGCTTTACTTTGTCTCAGGCTATCGTAAAGCAGCTCCGGCAGTTCCGGTAACTTTTCTGCCCAAAACGGCGCGCGGTCTTTAATGGCATTCACTAAAGCTTGCGGACCAACTTGGTTCATCATCCATTCTTCAAGGAAAGGCTTAGCGGTCTCCCACAAATCAAGTTGCGGGTACAACTGGCGGCCCAGACCTTCGACGTACAACAGCGTTTTTTGTAGCAATACAAGCTGCGGCTGCACTTCCATATTGAATCGACGCGCTGTGTTGAACAGGTTCAACAATACGTGACCGAAAGAGATCTCACAAAGTGGCTTGGCAAAGATTGGCTCACACACAATGCGAATCGCAAATTCAAATTCATCGACATTGGTATCAGCTGGTACCCAGCCCGAATCAACGTGCAATTCCGCTACGCGGCGGTAGTCACGATTGAAGAAAGCGAGGAAGTTTTCCGCCAGATAGCGTTTGTCTTCCGTATTAAGTGCCCCAACGATCCCGCAATCCAGCCCAATCCACATCGGGTTCTCTGGATGCTCCGGCTTAACGAATACGTTACCCGGGTGCATGTCTGCATGGAAAAAGCTGTCTCGGAACACCTGAGTGAAGAACACACTCACGCCGCGTTCCGCGAGCAATTTCATATTGGTGCCATTCGCTTCCAAGCCTTCAATATCAGAGACTTGGATGCCATATATTCGCTCAGAAACCATGACAGTTTCATTACTAAAGTCAGGAAAAACTTCTGGTACGTAAAGCTCTTCGCTGCCTTCGAAGTTGCGACGCAGTTGAATCGCGTTCGCCGCTTCACGACGTAAATCGAGTTCATCAAGTAAGGTTTTTTCGTACTCGCGAACCACTTCGACGGGTTTTAAACGACGTGCTTCAGGCATCGCTCCGGCGACTATACGCGCCATTCGGTGCATCAGTCTTAGATCTGAATCAATGACCGGACGAATATCTGGACGGATGACCTTTAATACAACTTCTTGGTTAGTGTCTTTTAATCGCGCTGTATGCACTTGGGCAATCGACGCGGACGCTAACGGTTTAATATCAAATTCAGTAAACCAGTTTTGCAACGGACCGCCCAGAGCGAGTTCCATTTGTTCTTTTGCTAACTGCCCATCAAATGGTGCAACTTGGTCTTGCAAAAGCGCAAGAGGATCAGCGATATGCGGAGGGAAAAGATCGCGACGAGTCGACATCATCTGACCGAACTTAATCCAAACCGGACCAAGTTCTTGCAGAGCGAGACGAAGACGTTCACCCAGCGGTTTCTCTGGGTGCTTGTTCTTAATCCAGAATAGGCTTTTGCGCATCAAAAGCGGCGCTTTAGTCAATTGATGATCAGGCAGCAACTCATCCAAGCCGTATTCCAGCTGAACTTTAATGATTTGGTATAAGCGTTTTATTTCTGCTGGCGTCATGAGTTCTCCAGCGCAGGCTTATCCGAGTCGAACTTGTTTAGTAGTGCGTTTAGGCGCGCTTCAACACGAGAAGCTTGACTGCGAACGTCATCCACTTGATCACAGAAGTGGGCGATTTCCAGCGGTGCTGGCGCCAGTTTCCACTCTTCTGTTACCACTTGAGCAAGATGACGTTGGTGTTTTTCTGCTTGAGAGGCAAAGAAACCACCGACGTTTTTTGTGCCTTGCACAAAGGTATGTGCCACGACATCACCTGTCACGCGAGACAACCATTCTTCGATATCAGGTTTGCAATCCACCATCAATTGAGAGAATTTCTGTGCCAATTGAATGTCACCTTCAAGCTCAAGTTTATCTTGCTTGATCAGGCGAGTGATGTTGGCTTGATCGCGCAACTCAGGCAACACGCTTAGATTCAGTGACAAATAACAGTCTGGCTGACCTTCGTAATTACCTAAAACATCGATTTGCTGGCTGAAGATGAACGTCAATGTCTTGTTGATTTCTTTGAGGTGAATTTGAATCACCTGACCTTTAAGACGTGACAAACGACGACCCAATTCAGGATCGTCTTTAATCAGCGTATTTAGCGTCGTTTCAATAACGGCAGTGATAAGAGGTTCAAATGGCATACCGCTTATCCTTAGAATTTGTAGCCGCGATGCAGCGCCACAATACCACCCGTTAGGTTATAGTATTTGGTGTTTTCGAAGCCCGCTTCTTTCATCATGTCTTCCAGCGTAGCTTGGTCTGGGTGCATGCGGATAGATTCTGCTAGGTAACGGTAGCTGTCTGCGTCATTTGCCACTAGCTCACCCATTTTCGGCAACAGGTGGAAAGAGTAAGCGTCGTACACTTTGGATAGTGGGTCTAGGATTGGTTTAGAGAACTCAAGCACCAACAGACGACCACCTGGCTTCAATACGCGGAACATAGAGCGCAGCGCTTTGTCTTTATCAGTTACGTTACGTAGACAGAAGCTAATCGTGATCACGTCAAAGTAATCATCTGGGAACGGCAGTTCTTCTGCGTTCGCTTGCACGTAATGCACGTTACCTACAATGCCGTTGTCGCGCAGTTTGTCACGGCCTACATTCAGCATTGAGTTGTTGATGTCCGCTAGAATCACGTGACCTTGGTCGCCAACAATGCGCGAGAATTTCGCCGTCAGGTCGCCAGTACCACCACCTAGGTCAAGAACACGTTGACCTGGACGAGCGCCACTGCAATCAATAGTGAATCGCTTCCAAAGGCGGTGAACGCCGCCGGACATCAAGTCATTCATGATGTCGTATTTCGCTGCCACTGAGTGAAAAACTTCGGCAACTTTGGTCACTTTTTCGTCTTTTGCCACTGTGGTAAAACCAAAGTGGGTAGTGTCGTTATCTAACGCTGTATTTGATTGCACACTTGTGTCCGTCATTCTGATTCCTCTTGGGCAGCACTTTCTCACTTCGGGGCGGTTGCTGACAAATATATTCGCCCACTGTACTGCGGGAGATTAGTTTACTTTATCCTCAGCCGGATGTCTTTCTACTAAAGAAGCATTTTCCGAAAATGACTCCGTCTGCGCCAACTGAGCAAGGTCAGGAGAAATAGGACGTTTTACCTCAACACCAAGTTGCTTAAAGCTCTCCGCCTGACGGATCACGTTGCCACGCCCTGTCGCCAACTTATTCATCGCACCTTGGTAAGTTTGGTTCGCTTTGTCTAATGCTCCGCCAAGCCCTTCCATATCGTCTACAAACAAGCGCAGTTTGTCGTACAACTTCGCCGCTCGTTCAGCGATCAATTGGGCGTTTTCGTTTTGGCGTTCGTTACGCCACAAGTTATCTATCGTACGTAGCGCCACCAGCAAAGTGGTAGGGCTGACCAAAATAATGTTTTGTTCCATCGCATCTTTAACCAAGCTCGGGGCAGCTTGAATTGCGACTTGGAATGCAGGCTCTACCGGAATAAACATCAACACGTAGTCTAAGCTCTGGATGCCTTTAAGCTGATGGTAATCTTTAAGGCTCAAGCCTTTGATATGCGCGCGCAGCGCGGCTAAGTGATCGCTCAGCGCCTGCTCACGTTGAATGTCGTTCTCTGCGTTGAAGTAGCGCTCGTACGCCACTAACGCCATTTTCGAATCGACCACCACTTGCTTGTTTTGCGGTAAGTGAACAATCACATCCGGTTGATAGCGTTTGCCGGCTTCGTTTTGCAAGCTCACCTGAGTTTGATACTCGTGCCCTTCACGTAAGCCAGATTCTGCCAAGACACGAGCCAGAACTACTTCACCCCAGTTGCCTTGCTGTTTGTTGTCACCTTTCAGCGCTTGAGTCAGATTGACCGCTTCTCGGGTCATGTGTTCATTCAAGCGTTGTAGGTTTTTAAGCTCGTGCACCAAGGTGTGACGCTCTTTGGCTTCTTGGCTGAAGCTGTCGTTAACTTGTTTTTTGAACCCTTCTAACTGCTCTTTCAGTGGAGACAGCAAACCTTCCAAACTCTGGCGGTTTTGCATGTCGACTTTGGCGGTTTTCTCTTCAAACAACTGATTCGCTAAGTGCTCAAATTGCTGCTTCAAACGCGTTTCTGCTTGCTCAAGAATTTGCAGTTTTTCCGCATTGGCTTGGTTGATTTGCTCGTGGCGCGCTTGCTGCTCACGAAGCTGAGTTTCAAGGCGCGATTTGTGTTCACGCATCTGCCCTAGCTCATCAAAATACTGCTGACGCTCTTGCTTCACAGCTTCGAAATAGCGCAGTTTTTCCATCGCCGCCATCAATTTACCATGAGTTTGGCGCACCTCGAATGCCGCTTTATCGCGTTCATCATCGAGCTCATCCAATTCCTGCTGCGCATCGGAGAGGTTTTGCTTCACCTGTTCAAGTTGTTGTTGATGAAGCTGTTTTTCAGAGGAGAGCTGTTGTTCGAGCAATTGAGTTTGTGTGGCAAAGCGCTGTTTGACCCACCAACCCACTGCAACACCGCTGATGGTCGCGGTAAAAAGGGAAGACAAAATGAGAGATTGATGCTCAAGAATCCATTGCATAATAGCGAGTTAGCCTGTGTTTTTTATCTCTAATAATGGTATTTACATACTGGATAAATGTCCAGTTTGTTGGATGAAAAATCCTCGCATACACTAGGCGCTCCGTACAACATTCTCACACTAGCTCAAACCAACAGCAATGAGCGGTACATCATCACACAGAGGCATCATGAACGAGCGTCGCGCCCTAGGATTTGGGCTATCAGCGGTATTACTTTGGTCAACAGTAGCGACCGCATTTAAATTGACTTTGGCGGAATTCACACCGATTCAGATGCTGACCATGGCGAGTATTGTCTCGGCCATCGCACTCATCATGGTATGTGGTGTACAGGGGAAGTTGAATCAGCTCAGCTCAACATTCCTTTCCAACCCTTGGTACTACTTACTACTTGGGCTAATTAACCCGCTAGCGTACTACTTTATTCTGTTTAAAGCCTACGACTTACTGCCAGCCTCTCAAGCGCAGGCAATCAACTACAGCTGGGCGATCACACTCACCTTAATGGCAGCGGTTTTCTTAGGTCAGAAGATCCGCAGCAAAGACTGGATTGCTTGTGGTTTTAGTTACTTGGGCGTTATCGTGATTGCCACCAAAGGCAATGTGTTGGGAATGGAGTTCGAAAGCCCACTTGGTGTCGGACTAGCGCTGCTTTCTACATTACTGTGGGCAAGTTACTGGATTCTCAACACCAAAAACAAAGCCGACCCTGTAGTAGGTGTACTATTGGGCTTTCTGGTGGCGATTCCCTTTGCGATTGGCTTAAGCATTTACGAAGGCGCAAATTGGAGCCAGATCACCGCGAAAGGTTGGGCGGCAGTGACCTATGTTGGTCTGTTTGAGATGGGCGTAACCTTCGTGTTATGGCTATCTGCACTGAAGTTAACCGAGAACACAGCGCGCATCAGCAATCTAATTTTTGCTTCACCATTCATCTCACTCATACTGCTTTCTACTATCATTGGCGAAGAGATTCACCCATCCACTTTGATTGGCTTGGTGCTGATCATCAGCGGCTTGGTCATTCAACAAGTGAAGTTTGGCAAGCAGCAAAAACAGGCAAACAACGCTCAGTAACATCGCCCGAAACCATTGCAAAAATGAGACGCGATTTATAAAAAAGAGAGCTAGCTAACAGTTTACCCGATTAATGAAGTGTTCCTTGCTTGGATTTGTCTGGGCTTTGGATACGATATAGCCAAAGCCCGATATTTACGTCTAGTCAGATGTTCAACATTCAAATCCAAGGGCGTTTCAGGATGCTTTATTAATTATGTTTCGCTTCGCTATCTCCCCTGCATTGATGACTGACTGGAAACAGGCTCTGCAGCAATGCTGTGATGCCACACAGGCGCACGGTCAGCTTTATACGTTCAGCTACACTCGCCAATGGCGTTTGAGTGAGGTAGCCACATCGCCGCTGCATGATCGTGAAGTTATCGCGATTCTCGATCCTGCCACCAAGCACTTTGCCTATCCTCAACTCGTTGTTGAACAAACGCCTTTTCGAAGCCAAACCTTGAGTTACTGCCCGGTATGGCTACCGAGTGGTGAGCAGTTTGCTGCGCTCGCCTTGGTTCATCCAACTGAGCAAAATACTGTTATTTCTGGTTGGTTAAGCGCGTTAGCGGGACGCATCGGCTTTGATGTTGCTCAGACTTATCATAAGGAGCAGAAGCGCCACGATGTTCAATTGCCAGAGTTACTGCCTTCACTGCAAGAGTTCATCGACTGCTTAGAAGATCACACGTGGATAAAAAGTACCGATGGTCGTTATGCGATGACTAACCGCAGCGTTGAAGACTCTTGGCAAATGACGGGCAGTGACATTGTTGGCAAGAATGACTTCGAGTTGTTTAGCAGTCGTCGAGCGAAGAAGTTCATTGATACCGACCAGTTGGTCATTGCTACTGGCAGCCAAAATACCGTCGAAGAATGCACTCTCATTGATGACAACAACAACCCAACCTGGTTGGAAACCATCAAATCGCCAATCCGCAGCCAAACTGGTGAGCTCGTCGGCATTTTAGGCATGACACGTAACGTCACTCGTCGAAAGATGGTGGAAACTCAGTTGTCATTGGCGTCGAAAATCTTCGATAACTCCCACGAAGGGATGGTGATCACCGACCGTAAAGCCAATATTCTCGATGTGAACAGCGCCTTCACCCACATCACTGGCTACACAGCCGAAGAAGTGATCGGTAAGAACCCCAACATCCTGCGCTCTGGGCACCATGACAGCAAATTTTATCAACAGTTGTGGCGTCAATTAGAAAGTAAGGGGCAATGGAAAGGCGAATTCATCAACCGTAAAAAAGATGGCAGCATTTACCCGCAGCTCGCCACCATCAGCGCGGTGATGGACGATAAAAACCATCTGATTAACTACATCTGTGTGTTCGAGGACATCTCGGTACGTAAAGCTCATGAAGAAAAACTGCAACGCATGGCCTTTTACGATCCATTGACCAACCTGCCTAACCGTACCCATTTGATCAGCTTGCTCGAACAGCACATCGAGAGTGGTCAGCAACATCAACACGCGTTTGCGACCCTGTTCCTCGATATCGACCACTTCAAACACATCAACGACAGTATGGGGCACTTCTGTGGCGACCAGCTCCTGACTAAGCTCGCTGAACGTCTGCAAGATGTGTTGCACTTACGCGCTCATGTAGCACGTATTGGTGGCGATGAGTTTGTGATTATATTGCCGAATATCGAATCAGATTCGCAGCTTATCGACACTATTGAGGACATACTCTGCCTGTTCAACCGTCCTTTTGAAGTCAGTAAGAACGAATCTTTACGTATCTCCACCAGCGTAGGCGTGGCACGTTATCCTCAAGACGGACAAGACAGCGAAACCTTGCTCAAGAATGCCGATACCGCCATGTACTTGGCGAAGAAAAACGGTCGTAACGGCTACGCATTCTACTCACCAGATTTGACCGATAAATCCGTATCTCACGTGCGTATGCAGTCTGCTCTGCATGAAGCGATTGAGAAAAACCAACTTCATTTAGCATACCAACCGCAATACAACTTAAGTGCCAACGAACTGGTTGGCGTAGAAGCCTTACTGCGTTGGCAGCATCCCGATCTTGGGATGATTTCTCCAGCGGACTTTATCCCGATTGCAGAGAAAACCGGCTTGATTCAAAGCATTGGTAAATGGGTCTTGGAGCAAGCTTGTTTGCAAGGTCGCACATGGCTGGATAACGGCATTGAATTTGGCAAGCTCGCGGTGAACGTATCGGCTCTTCAGCTACAGCAATCGGACTTCATCAGCAAACTTGGAGCTATTCTGAAACAAACCGAATTCCCGGCGCACCGCCTAGAGCTGGAAATCACCGAAAGCTTCCTACTGATCGATCCACAACAAGCCATCGCATCGCTGAATTTACTGCGCGAGATGGGCATTGAAATCTCTCTTGATGACTTTGGCACCGGTTACTCGTCACTGTCTTACCTCAAAGGTTTGCCAATCAACAAATTGAAGATCGACCGCTCTTTCGTAAGCGATGTTCCAAACAACACCGACAGCAATGCGATCGTGAATGCCATCATCGCTATGGGACAAACCCTTTCGTTAAAAGTGGTTGCTGAAGGCATCGAAACCGACGAGCAAGCCCAATACCTATTCGAGCGCGGCTGCATCTACGGACAAGGCTTCCGCTTTAGCGCCCCAGTTCGCGCGGAGAAGTTATTCAAATAGAACAGACCGAGCACTGACTCGGTCTTTCACTTTCTCTACAAATGGTTACTTCCCAGAACAACGCGCCCATTTTTAGTTATACAAAAATTTTTTACTTACCTGCATCCAATCGACCGTTTCTTTCGTCTCTTATCCGCTTGTTTACATTAATGGTTAGGAGAAAACATGAAATATCACATAATCGCGGCAGGATTGACCGCTCTGCTCACCAGTACTTCAACACTGGCGTCACCACTGCTCGACCCGAGCATTATCCATAAACCAAACGATGGTGAAATCAATGTCTATGGCCCAGGAGGCCCCGATACCGCTCTCCGTCATGCCGCAGAAGCTTTCAGTAAAAAAAGTAAGGTGACGGTAAACGTGATCGCTGGGCCTGAATCAAAGTGGACGAAAGATGCACAGAAAAATGCTGACTTAATCTTTGGATCCGCAGAACAATCCATGAGCGCTTTTGTTGAAACCTACCCCTTTATTACCGATCAAGATGTTGAGCCAGTGTACTTGCGCCGTGCAGTGATTGCGGTCCCAAAGGGGAACCCAAAAAATATCAACGGGATTAAAGACCTACTCGAAAAACCAGCGCGAATAGTCGTGACTGAAGGTCTAGGGGTTTACAACACTTCCGGTACAGGCGTTTGGGAAGATGTCGCAGGACGCACGGGTTCACTGGCTGACGTACAGAACTTTCGCAAAAAAATCATTGCTTACGCCAAAGGCAGCGGAGCAAGTTTCAAAGCTTTTCAACAACAAAAGGCTGATGCGTGGATCACTTGGATTCACTGGCCGCTCAACCATGCCGATAAAGTCGACTATGTAGAAATTGAGCCAGAAAGACGCATCTACCGAGATCTCACCCTAGCAAAGGCAAAAGGTGCAGATCCACAAACTCAAGCTTTCATTGATTTCGTTAACAGCAGTGAGGGAGAAACCTTTTTCACTCGCGAAGGTTGGACTCGTTAATAAGGAAAACGACTGTGAAAAAACTATTATTTTCGGCATTACTGGTCACCTCAACTAGTTTTGCTGCGCCAACAACAACTACGTCAGTTGGGGAGGTATACACCGATGCCTCAGGCAAATCACTTTATACCTTTATTAAAGATCCAGTTGGGAAATCTGTATGTACTGATCAATGTGAGAAGTTATGGCCGCCTGTTCTTGTAACCGCACAATCCAGCAAGCACTTCGGTACGCAAGCAGGCTTCAGCCAAATAACAAGAGAAGACGGCAACAAACAATGGGCTTTGAGCGGAAAACCACTTTATCGCTGGCTTAAAGACTCTCAGAAAGGAGAGATCACAGGTGCGGGCATCAAAGGCGTTTGGCCACTAGCCCGAGCGGATGATGTCACCATCAGACTGTTCAATGATGGTAAGCAACGTTATCTGGTCGATAGCCATAATAAGACTCTCTATACCTTTGATAAAGATAAGCCCAACCAATCCGTTTGCTACGATGATTGCGCCTCTAAGTGGCCACCTGCTCTTGTGGATACAGAGATAACTCAAAAGGGGATAGAAAATCTAAAGCTGACGGGAGGATTTGGTGTGACTCAGCGCAACGACCACTCATATCAATGGACATATCACAACAAACCGCTTTATCGTTGGATAAAAGACCAAAAGCCCGGCGACACTAGCGGCAATGGCGTAAAACAAGTCTGGCACATTGTAGAACAATAATGAGGAAAGCGTGAACACCGATAAACATAAGATAGGTTTACTGCTTTCCCAAGTAGCGCTTCGAGACCAAGCTGCGTTCGAAGCGCTATACCAGTTGACCAGTACCCGGCTTTTTAACGTTATCCTCGGCGTCGTAAAAGACGAACACGTTGCAGCGGATATACTTCAAGAGGGATTCGTAAAGCTCTGGCACAACAACCAGCAATATCCAGTAAATCACCCTTGGGCTTGGTTATGCCAAAGTATGAGAAACCTCGCTATAGATGAAATTAGAAAGCGGAACAATCGAGGGGAAGAACAACTGGTAAAGCCCCCCGAAGAGGTCGCTCTCGAAGTAACATCTGACTCAGGAGCCAACTTATCATACTGCCTAAACTCGCTCGCTGAAGAAAAAAGGAATGCGATTATCTTGGCCTATCAGCACGGGATGAGTCATCAAGAGATCGTCCACCATGTGAGCACTCCACTTGGCACAGTGAAATCGTGGATTCGCCGAGGTTTACAGGAGCTAAAACGATGCCTAACCGATTAAAAAACGCACGTTATCAAAATCAAGAGCTAAGAGATAAACTTGCCGGCGAATACGTTCTGGGAACATTAACGCCACTCGTACGAAAGAGGTTGGAAACCCTCATGCGATCAGATCCCACTTGGTGGGAACACATCGACCTTTGGCATCAGCATTTGTCTAGCTTAACCCCAGCAATCGATATGACACATTCTGAAGGCAACTTGAAACCTCCGCCACGCCAAGTATGGAAAAACATCGCATCCCAAACAATCAAACCATCGAAGCAGACTCAGACTATGCGTTGGTGGTGGCTCCCTATTAGCATGGCTTTTTCTCTGCTCATAGGGTTGTCGCTACAACCTTTTGTATCACCAACCTCGCAACCAACAGAAATCGCACAGGTGCGCCCTATTAGTTACTTAGCCATGATGTCTTCTGAGAGCCAAAAAGACCATTTTGCTTTGGTCGCCTATCAAGGAGAAAAGCCCGGGCAATCAAGCATCCGCATGCAGCGAAATCGTGCGATGGCGAAAGTACCTATGGATAGAGCAATGGTGTGGATGAGAGATGGAAATACCGGTGAGCTCAAACTCATTGATAGCCTAGAAAATGTAAATAACGTCCGCTATATGTCGCCAACTGAGTGGCAAACGCTTAAAAACAGTTCTGAACTGCTAGTGACCGCTAATCGCGACCCAAACAGTGAGATTTTATATCGAGGCCGTTGTGTAGAACTAAACGCCCCACCAGCAAGCAAAGCATCATAAGCCCTTAGCTTTCGGGAAAGTCTAATATGGTATTGAACAGCAGCGATGGTCGTCATTATGAGTCCATCGCTGTTGCGGAGAAATTGTTAACTGTGCAGGGACAATAGAGTTTGCCCACAAGGCTCAAATGAGACAATAAAGTTTGCCCTCTATAAATAACAGCAACTGGCTTGTTAGATACAGCATCTTCCGTTGCGTATACAAAACATAGCAACCATCTTTACTCTCAATATCATTGTACATTGCTTTTCAAGGGCTGAACCGACGTTAACAGCTAACCAAATCACCCAGGTTTAATACTTAATCAAAAAGCTTAGATACCATAGCCTATTGCAGCGACTGCCGCAGCAGTCAAAACGGCCCCAGTAGCCACCCCCACTAACAGTATTTTATACTGTTAGTCTTTTCATGATTCATCCCTCTGTGTGTTTCGTTGGGATTAGTATTAGAATCTACTGAATTGAAAAACTATGTAACTATTTCTTATACTTTTACTTAAAAGATAAGATCCCGAATTGTAGGAATATAACAACCAAAGAACAGATCACATGGAAAAAGTTCATTATAAATTATGGGATGGGTTAACCAATCGCAATTTTTGATGTCATCTTCTGTAATGCCACAGGCTTCAAAATGAAACTTTCGTTACAGTTGTTGTATACTACTAACTGTATTATTTTTGCAGAGTTTCTAAGAATGATTAGAAAGTATCAATACAAAAAGTCCCTGCAAGCGGAAATAAGGAATTTGATAGTCTTATTTTCATTACGTCGAAGTATTGAACTTTGCACCCATCAATTAACCATACTCGTACCCGTAAGCGTTAGAGTTTAAGTTTTTTGTGTAGCTTTGCTTTTAGTTCCCATCACAATCCAACAATACCTAAAATACGCACTCCCCCAAAATACCCCTTTCGTACAACAAGCTTATTTTTGCCTATATTTATGCGCTACTGTATCTATTTACGCTATATCAGAAAAATAAATTGGCCAATTGGATAGATATACTGACATTTCACTCCTCTCACCTTCACGCTTTAATTATTTAATAACCTATCACTATTGAAAGGCAAATCAATGTTTAACACAACAGCCGAAAAATAAAGTTCATGTAAGGAAAGTCGATTTCGGATTCAACGAATCTCACTTTCCCAGCCAGTTTCAGAGGGACAGTTTTAAGTCTAGGAGGGTGGATAACACGTTTTTTCTTGCTTGTCATAGCTCACCACACTAGTGCTTGTACTCATTTAACTCTGTGTACAAAGATGCGAGTGCGGTTCACTCAAAAACAATGATTACTTACACATCAACTATTAATTTAGAGGTATAAACCAAGCCTAACGTAGAAAAAACCAACTACTAATTTAGTTGGTTTTTAAAATTCAGAAATATCAAATATATTCACATAATTGATTTCTTTTTTAAAACATAAAAAGTATATATTAAAAACAGCATGCATATAACAAAAAACACTTGTAAAAACCAATTTTCATTTATTTATTTATAAATAAACAAATAAATGCATCACCGTAAATAAAATAATCGATATAAATAGCTCACACTTAGGGTACACCAGCCTTAACATAAATACTGGCAATGCCCAATATAAAAAAAGAAACTAATATTATTGTTATTAAGCATTTTATTTCCAAATAAGGCTCAATAAAATAAGCTGCTCCGACTAAAAAACAAGGAAAAGAACGAAAAATATCTTATATAAGCCAATCATATATTAACCATGTTGAAAATCATCCCTTACAAATATCATTGTCATCAGTTTCGGCAAGAGCCGAATCAATAAACTTTGCAACTTCTCCAGTCATTGCTGCTGTAGCTGTTGGGATAATGCGTGTGTTGAGAGCTTTTTCCATTCGATGAAAGTCGAGGCGATCCAATACGAACCGATCATGACAAGAAATGAGATGCGCCAAACGCTCTTCGAGTACAGTGAGGTTGATAGTCATCCAACGACTCGATTTTTCGACCGCGCCCCACACTTAATCCAATAAAGCTTCACTTTACAAATCATAGTGATAACCATCACTATGGACAAACTTTATTGTCTCTGCACATAATTACACCCACTGACCCGCAACAAAGCCGCTCGACCAACACCATTGGAAGTTATAGCCACCTAACCAGCCTGTTACGTCCATCACTTCACCGATGAAGTACAAGCCCTTGATGTTCTTGCATTCCATAGTTTTTGAAGACAGGTGATCGTTATCTACCCCGCCTAGGGTCACTTCTGCAGTTTTCCGAACTCGATCACAAAGTTGTCAAAAATCTAAATATTAAAACAATTATTACCTAGGCCAATAAACCTTAGTCAAAGGCAGCAAAATTCTTGTATCGATATCAAATGAATCATAGTGCTCGATGATTAGCTTCATCAATCCGTCGATATCGATTAGTGTAACCGGGACGTTTGAACGTTCTGCTTCGTATTTAGCATCTTTGGTAAAGCCCCCTGTACTAACATATAAACCGCGATCGTCACTACGAAGACCTCCAATAAAGCTGCGTAGTTCCTGGGAACCCATAGCCGTATTTTTACGATGCTTTACTTCCACTTTAATTCGAGGAGACTCTAGCCCTAGGCCATCTGGTGAAGCAAAGATATCCACACCACGATCCATCCCTTTAGCTGAGACAATGGTTCTATAACCCATCGCCCGTAAAACGCCCGCAACTAAGTGCTCCATATCATCCGGAGAAACATCTACAATTCGGTCTTTTATTAGCTCTCTAGACTGTTCAATTACATCGTTTCGTGACTGCTCAATCGCTTGTTCTTTTTCTTCCTGAACTTCGGCAACTGATGGAGTATCGTTCTGAGAATTGAGAAATGTATTTATCTCAGCTGCAACATCATCGTTTACAGAAAATACTGTCAATGTACTGCCTAGTGTATTGCGCGAGGAAACACCCAGAGAATCGCGGCTTACACAGCCAAGCCATTTAACCTTTCGAATATGATTAAAATCCTCATCATCGATAATTTCACTAGTGTATTCATAATCACTAACTACCTCGCCTACTAAATATTCTCTGCGAGATGGGTCATATGTTATCGCCTGATCACCAACTTTCATGTCGAAACGAAACTTCTTGATCATCGCAATAGCATTACTCGATTTTGATGTGTGCTGCCCAGGGTACTCGTCAAGATACAAATTTACCACATGTTTCAACATTAAGTTTCAGATAGGCCCATCAGAGATGGACCTGTTAGGAGCTTAGCTTTGGTATGCATGGGAGCCGCGTTATAAACGCATCATTGCTCGCGGATTTGGTAACCGCAATACGGATGCGTTGCGAGTGTTACTTACTTTACTAAAGCCGTTCAACATCAGCTTCTTTTTCACAGATGACTTCAATGTCTACACGAAAGAGTTACCAAGAGAAAAGCACATTGTAGGGAAAAGGTTTACTCAGCGAATTGCGCGCACCAATCTGACATTACGTAGAAGATCAAAGCGACTGGTTCGTAAAACGATCGGTTTTCCAAAATCAGAAGAGATGCATGGCAAGTTTAAGGGACGTTTATCTAACGGGCACTCCACTGGTGATTCAACCGATTTGAGTCATTGACAGCTCTGGAAAGAGAGGTTTCAAGAGCAGTATTACAAGCTGAATATTCAGCTAAGAAAAATGAAAACATATCTATGAATCACACTGCTAATTGTTTATTTTCCGGTTCGTTGGGTTGTCGTCAATAAATGTGAATCTAGAATATATCCAGATACATAGCCGAGTGATCACTTAGTTTGTTTAACCTGGGAAGATGATCAAAATAACAACTTCTTATAGATTTATCCATTCTAGTATCAACAAACATATGATCTAGTCTCTGGCCTTCTCCTTCCTGCGAAACCCAGCTATGCTCATTTTTTTTCCCAGCCCTTAACACTGTATAGCAATCTATTAACCCAAGACCGCATAAATCTGAGTACACATAGTTCCACTGTTTATAACCGTCAATTCTTGGGATATGTTCTGGCTCGAGAATGTTTAAGTCACCTGTAAAAATAAGACGGTTCGATGGGCCAGAGAAATACTTTCTTAAACGAAATAGTTCATTATCACTAAAAGACTTCTTTAACGATATCCTTTCAGGTGTTGCATATAAAGGATGATATGATGGCATGTATGTCCCCCAGATAGTAACCATACCTAGTGAGAAATATATATTAACGATAATTGAACGAGGGTTGTCATCAGATTTGTCATATAGCTTGCATTTGTTGCTTTTCAGATTCCGTGTGGCAATAATGGTTGTGTACTTACATTCCAGGTTCATACCGTGATGAACGTTGTAATTATTCATTTCTAATAAAGACGCGTATTGCTCAATATTTTTGCTTTTAAGCTCTGTTAATACCAAGATATTGGCTTTTGAAGAGCATATGTAGTCAACTTGTTCTTTAAACCTACTTAATGAAGGAGACTGTAAGTTCCAGGATAGTATTTTAAGCGAACTTTTAGTTGTATAGTCATTATCTATTTTATTTGTCAAGTCTAGACTATAATTATTCATACTAACTCCATGGTATTATAGTGATATTCGGCCATCGCTCTTTATAACCTTTAGTTTTTTCTTGATAAACTGATATTTGCATTGAACGTCTATTGGGGCGAACAATCATTTTAAATAAATCGTTCAACCCAAAAGGGGCGTATACATAATAAATATTCTCAGTTCTCTGTACCCCAATGGAGAACGCCGGTAACCATGTAGCTATACCATCTTCAGCACTAACAAGTGGCGGTGTAATGACCCCGTATTCGTCCTTAAACCACCTATGGATAAACGCTTGATTTGTAACATCAATTTTTACCTCCCCCCCTACAGCCTCCATTATATTTATTTCTAGTCTCTTATCGGAGACTTTTGTGTGCATATCGAAATAAACAATGTCGATATCCTTAATATTATGTAGTAAGGGGAAACCATGTAGATTATTCCAAACTATTTGTGTAATCACTCCTCCTGCAATGTAGGCATTATTTAACCTTAGACGTTCGATCTCATCAAATACCCTATTAATTTCGGGAACTGAGCAAATGATGTCTAGCAGAGCAGAGCTACTAATATTAGTGTTTTTTGTATACAAATGTGTAGTCCAATACCAAATTTTACCAAATAGAACTAGATATTATTTCACATGCATTAGTGTTTTTCTTATCACCTTCGATTGAAGATATCGTATAAAGGTACTTTTCTGGGTCAGAGTAAGCTATAAACCATATTGCTGAACAATACATTTCTATTATTGGGAAAGATTTTCCTTCTATGTCACAATCATTTCTAATTTTAGCTCTAGAAACCATAGCCACTAGTTGTTCTTTAATTTTTCCATTTGAATTAGCAATAGCTGTGAAAGCTGTTCTAGATAATAAATAACCCCAATTTTCTTTTAGGATTTTTCTGATAAATCCCTTGGATAAATTTGGATGATATGTTCCACTGATTAAATAACTAT
Organism: Vibrio campbellii CAIM 519 = NBRC 15631 = ATCC 25920; assembly: GCF_002163755.1. Lineage (NCBI taxonomy): Bacteria > Pseudomonadati > Pseudomonadota > Gammaproteobacteria > Vibrionales > Vibrionaceae > Vibrio > Vibrio campbellii. The sequence continues at coordinate 188,301 of NZ_CP015863.1, read as the reverse complement.
TCATATATTGTCTATTAAAAACATGGGTTTTAATACTACGCTTAGAGCGTTCAATATCGTCCTTTGAGATATATGGGAGATACTTAGCAATCTCTCGAGCTTCATCACCATGACAAGCATCAATGTTAATTTGCTCGTGTTTTTTTTGTCCTCTTGTAAACTCTTCTCCTAAGTCTGATGAATCCAAAACATCAATATATCTTTGTGAATCTGAAGCATTTCCTTCTAACATCATTACCATGGCGATAAAAGAAGGAAGGTCGAAGATTGAATAGTACAATAGGTTCCCTACTATACTCAATGTTGACACATGTACAACAACACTCTCTAACTCAGCTTTGCTATAATCGGAAGCACTTTTGAGTAGTTTTTGGTGACCAATCTCTTCTCGAAAAAAAGAAAACAACTGTTCTCGTAGATGGTCATTTAAGTCTTTATTAATTAAAGATGCTGCTATACAACTTTCTGCATTTTGGGTAATAAAGCTATATTGCAGCGCCCATCGCAACAACGTTTCATTCGAAACTGACTTATCTTCAAGCTGTTGAGTAAAAATATCAGGATGTAGCTGAGATAGCACATGTTTGTAATAGTACCTTTCCTGGTCGCAGATTAACTTTTTTCCTGAGAATACACGAATATCTTTTGGGTCAAATTCAGTAATAATACATTCGGAATCAAGAATTTCTATCAGTTGCTCAAAGCTGTAAGGGGACAAGTCAACTTTTTTGGCTAGATCTAGCTCTTTTAACTCTAAGTGTTCTAAGACCTTTTTGACATTTTTTGTCAAACACAAACTGTCCAATTCCAATTCAAAGCTATCATTCCCAATCTCAAATTTTATAGATTTTCCAGTAGATTTATAGCAAACATCTGGCGACAAGATAGGATACTTTTGAAACATCTAAAACCTCCTTAGGTTCACGCAGTAAGTAAAAAACCACTCAAGAAGCTGAGTGGTTTATATCAGGTTAATTATAGGCGTGGGTTTTCAAATGAAACTTTTTTCCCTTTACGAACTAACTTCATGAAGTACCTCCTTTCTTATGTTGTATCAATGATATAAAAGTGCCCATTATGTAACGAGACCTTTGATTAATACCACAAACATTTAACACAGCAAAGTAATTTTACACACCTTAGTGAATAGCCTGTTGGTTTATAGCAACGGATCACATATCAACAATGTTGATATTGAAGTAAATACATTGGTCAATGTAGTTTCACTGGGTAAATGTGATGTTGTGCAAGGATGCTTTAGGTGAAATTTAGAAAAAATACTTTTTTATCAATGGTTTATGATCTTGTGCTAGATCAGAATTACATAGAGCTTGAAAGATTACTCGAGTGTGAATTCAAAACTGAAGATCAAAAAGTGAATTTCTTAAGAAAAGAAAAGATCTTATACGGTTATCTTAGTTACTTTCGAGATAGCCTATCCCAGGAGTTGTCTAATCTACTGAAAGCCTACGACGAAATATCAGCACACAAACTGAAGATTGATAGTTACTTGGAAGAAATGAACCTTGTAGGAAAGGTAATGTATGTTAAAGGACCAAACTATTCGTATCTATACCCGAAAGGGATGATTAGGGAAGTTAGAGATTTAGATTTGTTATTTGATAGCAAAACCGATTATATAAAGTTTGTATCTTTGATATTAGCAAAGTCGTACAGAAATTCAAAGCTATGGCTGATGAAACAAAATAAAATTGAAACTTTATCTGGGATATTTCAACATGATATGAGCCACCCTTTTCCTTGGAAATACAGTGACAAGTTATGGCTTGAAGTTCACTACAAAAACTACCCAGGAACATTCTATTCAGGTGTTAATCTAATAGAAGTCTTTGCTACTAAACCTTTTCAAGTATCAATGATGATCGCATTTATGGTTGAAATCATTAACAGAGATAACAAGGCAAAAAGCTTCTCTATACGAGATGCAATTGATTTTAACTACTTATTGGAATCATTAACTGATCAAGAACTACTAACAATTTCCAGATTTGTTTGTAAAGAATCATTGCATTTCAGCCTACTCTTGATAAATAAATATCTAACAGACCAGAATATCTATCTAAGACATGAAAAAAAGTTAGCATTTTTATTACAAGAAATAAAAACACATTCTAGCTTTATCTCTGAACACCAAGATATTGTAGAAAATAACAAATATGATTGTGAACTACACCATGCAATTGACTATGTAAAGTGCCAAGGATTGAATGATCAAATTATTTACAACGATATTTTGAGAAGAAGAAAAGAGAACGAAAATTATAATTTAACAATAAAGGAAGTAAAAAAACACCATGATATTGGTATCCCCTTAGAAGGAGTAATTACAGAAAAAATATCTTGTGATATATACCTTACAGATAAATGGACTTTAACATAAATAAAAAAAATAACTAAAAATGGAGCTTTAAGTTGGCTACGTTAAATAAAATTGAAAATATTGGTGGTGCGGCAGGCAAGGCTCAAATAATAAAAGTCGTAAGCGTAAAACACAATCTACTAAACTATAGAGATAGAAAAAAAGAAATTAATTCCTTTTTGACAAAAATTGATTACATAAAAGAACCTGATGAACTCAGCGATAATATTATATTGCATCAATGCGAACCGGAAAAAATTAAAGAGTTAATTAACAATAACTTACCTAAAGATTATAAAACTATAGTATCTGGTTCTGTAGATGAACGTGTAATAATTATTTATTCTATCGACTTATCATGTCATGCATTGAGTTTGGGGAAACCAATTAGGGATGTGGATATTGTATCAAATAATCTTGTTACGGTAGTCAACGCTAATCAATACTATGGTGAAGGTTATATAAGCCCAGACCTAATAAGGCAGACAACTGAGTCACCGATAGTGTTAGCTGGCTTATATCATCCTGAAATATTCCCATTGCCGAGAGTTGCTCTTGGAATATCGTGTATTGCTAGAGCTTTGCGATCAAACCATCTCGGAGACGTAAGCCTATTGGATATGCAATTAGAACTAAGTTCTCATGAACTTGTTAGTTCAATTGTGCTTAAAAAACCTAAGGTTATCGCTATATCAGTAACATTTGGTCAGCAAGATGTATTAGAATATATACTCTCTGAATTAGTTGAGAGAAACCTTGATTTAACGTCAAGGATTATAGTTGGGGGCAGCTTAGCTGTTTTGAATAAGAATATTCTTCTTGATAAATATCCAAATATATACATTGGTACGTCATCGGGTGAATCGACGATGGTCGACTTTACTCGTGCCGCAATTGACAATACCGATTGTTCAGATGTACCTGGTGTTGCTTATATTAATGATGGCAAATTTTATGAAACAAAAGCTATAAATAACCGAGTGTCATTAGACATATTACCAGAGCTAGACCTCCTACCTAAAACATTAAATTTAAACGGAGTAATGCAGCTTGAATCTAGCCGAGGTTGCAGCTATGCGTGTTCATTTTGTCCACGTCAGCACAAAGGAATATGGGCAGGTGACTCGGTCCAATCTATAAAATCTCTAATGCCATATATTGAAAGTGAGTTTAATAAAAATAACTTACTACCGAAAAAAATATTCTTAGTAGATGAAGAGTTTCTAGGCTACAACAGAGAGTCGCAAAAAAGAATTGAAGACTTGGCAGACCAAATACATAGGTTTGGATTTAAGTTTGAAACAAACTCAAGAGTAGATCAAGTAGTTCGATTAAACAAAAATGTAGATTGGCATCAAAAGCGATTGAATATGTGGAGAAAGCTCCGAGACACATCTTTAGACCGGTGTTTGTTCGGTGTAGAGTCAGGTGTCGATTCAATTTTAGAGCGATTCAATAAAAAAACAACATCGTTGCAGAACATCTTAGCGATTCGAATCCTAAGTATGATGGGAATAAAGACAAGATACACTTACATTACTTATGACCATCTAATGTCAATGGAAGAACTGCTTGCTACGTATTATTTTCTAGGTCGAAAAGATCTAATTGTCAGTAGTGATCTTTCAATAAGTCCAAAAGATGCCTACCTCTTAGCACAGAATAATGATTACTGCAGTGTTCATTCAACAGGCAGAGCATTCTATGAAGACGTGTCCTACATGCTAGGTTCAATGGAAAACCTTCAAGGTGCAAACTATACGAAAGAAGTTATAAGCCTGGGACTAGCCACAGGGTTTAATGAAGCGATGGGTAGAGTCGATGCTAACTATCTGGACCGAAGAATAGGTAGGTTTAGTTACTATAGCCAATTGTGGATTGATATGTCATATCCTTTTGATTATACGCTAAAAAGTGTTCAGAAAATATCAAATAGCGACGAAAGGGAAGCAATTCATAGAACAAGGAAAATTATCAGAAGAAACAGTTGGGAGTTACTGGGATGCTTTTTGTATGTAGTTATAGGTGACAAAAAAATACTTGATAACCACAGAGATATCAGATTTTCCGATTTCATCGATGAAAAGAGGAAAGAATATTCAAAAGATAATACTATTGAAAATCTTAACTCTGTTCTTTATAAAATCATAGACCTTAAATTAAAACAGCAAACAGAAGATATTGAAACATCGCTAACCTTATTGAGAGGGAATATTAGCAGTAAATTAATGACGATTATTTCTGATGGCTACAAGCATTTTCTGTCTAGAAAAGATAAAGGCTGGAAGTTAAAGGATGCATAATGGCTAATTATTCCACATTGTATTGCGCTAAGTTAAACAAAAAACTTAGTAGAATTGCATTAGGCACGTGGCAGGGAGGAGGTTCTTATATCCAAAATGGAAGACATATTGGCTGGCAGAGTATTAATGAAAAAAAGTACATAGAAGCAATAGTTTACTCTTTAGAGAATGGGATTAACTTTATAGATTCTTCAGATTCTTATGGACCGGACTATAGTTCTATAAGGAAAATTTCTCACGCGTTGAATTCAACGATCAAAGCAGAAAATTGCAGTATATCATTGAAAGTCGGTTACACGAAGACAGATAAGTATGACTATCTAGACAAGGAACTTGTAAAACAAAGATTATTCAGAACAATGGATATTTTAAAAATTGATTCTTTAGACGTGTTTGCATTTCACCATAACTATTTTTTAAATAGAAGGCAGTTTGAAGAAACCAGTGATTTCATTTTAAGTTGCGTCGAAAGTGGAATTATAAAGTCTACTTGTATAAGAAAGTCACATCAGTTTACCAACCAAAAAGAGTTAGTGATTAGAAATGATTTCGAATGCTTTTTATTAGATAAATTAGATCCTTCTTTCGTTGCTAACAATTTTTCTCCGATACCTGATAGAGAAAACGATTCCAATGATAAAAAAATCTCCCTTCTTAATAAAACACTATTTCAAGGCGTAATGCTTAATGAGCCGAGAAAGTTTAATAAAGGAGACACTAGGTTTGGAAAGTCTATTTATAGTATTGACAACCAAAAAATAATCCACACACATTTAAAAAAATTTAAGAAATCAGAAACAATTAGTTTCTTATTGAAACGATGTCTCAAAGAAGAAAATTCTATACAAGTTATTGGTATAAGAAACTCAAACCAATTGAATGATTTTCTTTGCTCTAACGAAATATCAGACGAAGTATATAATAAAATTCAAGAAGCTATTGATAATATCAACAAGGATATAAATGATGTACGAATGGCCAATTATAGATGAAAAATTAGAAAAGGTAGTAATTGATCAATTGAAAAGGTCTCTTTCTGACATTGATTCGAAAGGTGTTATTGGAGAGGTCGAATCAGTTATTAAAGATTATTATAAAACAGAATATGCCGTATTTTTTAGTTGCGCAACGGGTGCAATGCACTCTTTATACTACGCTCTTGACTTTAAGCCTGGTGACGAAATAATCGTTCCCTCATATACGTTTTTTGCAACATTTTCTCCATTTGCCTATGAAGGGGTTAATATTATACAAGCGGATTGCGATAACTACGGAAATATAAGTGCAAGTGAAATAGAGAGATTACATACGGATAATACTAAAGCCGTTGTTCTTACACATATGTGGGGGATACCATGTGATATGGATGAGATATGCCGAGTTTGCGAAAAGCTTGAAATCAAGTTAATAGAAGACTGTTCACATGCTCATTTAGCCACTTACAAAGGAAAAAAAGTAGGTACTTTTGGTGATGTCGGTATCTTTAGCACCAACCAGAAAGTGCTAACTTCAGGTGAAGGTGGTTACTTGATCACTAACCATAAAGAAATATTCGAGAAATCAATAATTTTAGGCCATTACAATAAAAGAGTAAAGCAAGAAGTGACTGATAGGAATTTAACTACAGTTTCTTTAACAGGGCTAGGATTAAAGTATCGCGGAAGTACAATTGGTGCTGCTATTCTTAAAGAACAATTCGCTAGAGTTCCAGTCATTAAAAGCCAACGTGGAGTGAATTATCAAACATTGTTTGATGCTGTTGAAGAGTCAACCTATTTTGAAAACATCTGTCCTCCATATGATTTTGAGCCTGGATTATACACGTTCCCATTTATGATCAAGAACGAGCATTCAAGTTTAAAGAACGACATTCTTAAAGTTTCCGAAGAACAAGGGTTTGGATACGTAGATAGTCCGGGGTCAACTAGACCGCTTATAGATCAGCCATTATTCTTCGGTCAAAAGTCTGTTTTCCATAGACTTTCTACTAATGCCTATGAAGTTAACATTAAAAACGCTAGTAATGTTAGTGGACGACTGCTGAAGCTACCATTATTCGGAAAGCCAAATAATGGGAAAGCCGAAGAAATTATTCTTCGCTATGCCGATTTTATAAAAAAAATGTCTGTGTAAACAATAATGAAGTTATTTAAAGAAGATATATTTAAAGACATTACTTCTTCTTCACGAGAGGCTCTCAAGAGGGAGCTTCTTTCGATTTATAACCATTGTATAGAAGAAAGAATTTTTGTGTCTGGACGAAGTGAGTCTAATCCATTTCTTACTAAGATATGCCTATATTATGATAAATACGAAGATATTGAAATTAGAGTAAATATATATGGTGATAAATCATATTCATATCAGGAGAATCTCCATGATCACAAATGGTCATTTATATCTACTATACTTAGAGGAGATTTAACTCATACTATATATAAAAGAGACTTTAAATCAAATTTTATCTCCGATGTCAATCATCTTGTTTGTGGTGACACTTACAAACTGACTGCTGGTCAGATTCATACAGTTGTACCATCTAATGACTTAATTACAATATTAATTAGAGGTCCTAGAGTATTTGAAAGTTGGGCAATGTACGATCAACAAGGTTCGAAAATCAATTTCGAGTCTAAGTCCGACTCAAAGAGTATTATCCTGAGCGATAGAGAAGTAGAATGCTTAATAGAAAACTTGCCTCCAATATCATAGATTTATATAAATTCAGATTTGATGAATTAAAAATAAATCACGTATCTACATTAAAGAATGCTATTTTAAACGTATCAACAGTAGAAGAATGCATTAAGTTATTTAAATTGATAGATATTTTCACTTCTAACAACCCTACTTTATGCATGAAAGATGATTTATTTTCATTAGAGTCAAAACTATTCGAAATAGCAACTAAAAATAAGAGTAAGAATAGAGCTTATAGCTATGATTTGTCTAACTCAAATGAGAAGTCGCATTACACAGATATTCTCATTATTTCCCCATCTATAAGTGATAAGATTTTACGTTACGCAGACTGTCTAAAGGAAAAATTTGGCATATATTGTAATATAATATTATTTAACAATTTTACTTTAAATAAGCCTTATTCTTGTAAAAGTAAAGTTTGGTATCCTAGTGAAAAAAAAGAAAATGTTAGATTTGACAATGATATTGTTTTAATTGACATTGTTCAAACTGAAGATGAGCTTATTAAAGCATGCAAATATAAATTTTCTCGTAGCTTAGTTTTTACAATGGGGTGCGGTAAGTTCTCCAGAGACGTCATAGATATATTTAAAAACGGTATTATCAATATCCATAATGGATTCTTACCTTATTTTAGAGGCTTAGACTCTCCTGGGTGGTCATTCTTATTGTCTGAACCTTTTGGTGTTAGCGCTCATAAAATTAATTGTGAGTTTGACTTGGGGAGCTTAGTCTGTTCGCGTCAAGTTGAAACAGGACGTAAGATGGAATTCAGTAATGTAACTTCGTCTATTATGATAGATATTACCAAAGTAACTATCATAGAGAAAAAGACGCTTTTAACAAAAGAAATTAATGGTGGAAGCTATTACCCGCCACTTGGAGATTTAGCTATAGATTTTTTAGAGAGGAAGCATGAAGATATTTTCATTGGAAGGCATTGATGGTGCTGGAAAAACCACTTTGGTTACTAGACTATCTCAAGAACTATCCATTGCAACTACACAAAGAAAAGAGTTCCTATGTGAAAGTGAATTTATTAATAAGGTTGGTAGTAAGCTGAAAGACGTTTTATGGAATAGTGGAGATAGTCGAGACTTGCCAGATGAATTTTGGCTGTATTTGCAAGCTAGTTGGCATGTATTGCTTAGAAACAGTATATACAATAGATTCCGAGATGAAACTTCAGTTGTTGTTGATGGCTGGTATTATAAATTCCTATCAAAGCTCTTAGCAAATGGGTGGGAAAGTAAAGATATTGACCTTCAAGAGCTTTATTCTCTAGTACCACAACCAGACGTTACTATTTTGTTGTGTACTTCTCCACAAATCGCTTGGGGGCGAAAAATTTACAGACCGACTGAGCTAGGGTTACATTCCCCCCAGTTTTCTAAACGAAAATTAGGTCAAGATAGTTTCATGGAGTATCAATCTCGCTCACTCGATGCTCTCAAGTCTATGGCAAAAGCTAGAAATTGGTATGTTATAGAAAATGCAGATGACTATCACATCGATGAATTACTAAATATTGTAAGTACAATAATATCAAAGGAATTGGATTAGATGGAAAGTGTATCAAAATCTGAGAGCATATGGGTAAATAAGACGTTTTATTACGCTTTCTTTAGCACCGCATTCGTAGTTCTTGGCACGAAAATTTATGACATAGCTTTGCCTCTGTTAGTTTTTGATTTAACAGGCTCGTCTGAATTTATGGGATTGATCCGTGCTGTAGAGTTTTTACCTGGACTGCTATTTGCTGCTTTCATCGGTGTTTTAGTAGACAATAGAAATCCAAAATCTTGGTCTAACCTTATGCTGCTGGGGCAATTGGTAACCATTTTGTTATCTTATATATTTGTCCGATTTAGTAACGATGCTGTATATTATTTAATCCCGTGCGCATTTCTCATGAGCGCATTTAGCTACGGTTATAATATAGGCAGAGGGAGAATGATGAAGGTTGCTATATCAAGTAAACTTCAAAATAGAGCAACTTCTAGCTTCAGTTTTCTCTATAATTTTATGGATTCAATTGGCCCTATAATTTCCGGGGCAGTCTTATTTTACTCTTCTGCTTATGACATCTTCCCATTGGTTTCTTTATTATTTTTTATCGCTCTTATACAAAATAGAAAAATTAGAATTGAAGAAATTAAAACTAAAAAAAACAATGGTGTATTTTCTGACTTAAAAATAGGTTGGTGGGCTTTCAAAAAAGATAAATGTATGGTTGATATTACATTGGCAGTGATGTTTATTAATGTTACTGGAGCTATTTTTTGGATTCAGTCTATATACTTTGGAAAATCAACTCTTGGTTTTGATGCTTTGGAGGTAAGTTATCTTTTTGCTGGCGCAGGAATTGGAGGAATCATTGGTTCATTTAGTGCCGAAATAGTAAGAAAGAGAATTGGTTTAGGCCGACTTTTGATTATGTCAATTTTTCTAGAATCATTTGGTTTTATACTCCCCGTTTTATATCCTAGCGCTCTATCATTAGCATTATCCTTCTTTTGGGTGTCTGCAGTAGGGTTATATAGCAACATTTGTATATGGACTTATCGCCAGGAAAAGTTTGAGCATGACGTGATAGGTAAAGTGTCCGGTATTACTGGTTCTTTGTTTAAATTACTTATGCCTATTGGTTTGGGGTTGTCAGGTTTTTTTGTTGCTGATTTTGGAATCTCCACTGTTTTTGTTTCGTGCTTTTCGGTTCAAGTTTTAGTTTCTATTCTTCTAGTTTTTAGTCAAGTGAAACATATTAAATAGAATAATGCATTATTTAGGAAATTGAGATAGAAAATGTAACTTTTTTACCCTTTTAACTCTTGAGTAAATGGTCGAGAAAGTTTGGGTCATGACTCCAATCAGTTGATTCAAAGATAGAACTCCCGCTCAATGAATGTTCCTATCACGTTGTCGTGCATCCCTAATTTGGAAAAACCGATAGTTCTGCGTACTAAACGTTTTAATCTGGAGCGTAAAGTCAGATTGGTTCGCTCAATTCGCTGAGTGAACCTTTTACTGACAAAATGCTTTTCCCTCGATAGTTCTTTTGCATAAACGCTGAAGTCATCTGTAAAAGAGAAGCTGATATCGAACGGTTTGAGCAAAGCGAGTAACGAACGCAGTGCATCAGTATTACGCTTACCAAATGCGTGAGCAATGATACGTTTATAGCGGGGCTCCCATGCATACCAAAGCCAACGTCGATTTTTCTTATTACCTACGAACGACCATTGCTCATCAACTTCAAACTTCACAGATGAGAGAGATATTTTCTTTATCGAAAGGCATCGAAGTCACTTGCCTTGGCGAGAGTTTTTTAAAGTGCGTAGCACGGTGTTATAGCCCACCTTTAATACTCGACTTGTTTCTCTAACACCAGAGCTATTCATCGCCATATCAATGATTTTTTCTTTGATATTGGGCTTATATGCTTCGTATGCGTAATCAAGCTGAAAGGAGCGCTTGCACTCAATACAACGAAAACGCTGAAAACCTGTAACACCTTTGCCGTGTTTACGAACATGTTCAGTTTGGTTGCAAAATCGTAACCGTTCACCAAGGTAGCTTGACTTGTCATCATTGAAGGGAGCAAGACTACAGATTAAAAACGTTTGGGTACGGTTTCTTCTCAACGACAGATGTGATGATGTCTGCCAACACTGACATGGCTGATAGTCTACGCTTTTTGCAGGTTTCGATGAGCGTATGGATCCAACTTCGGAATTTATCGCCAGCATCTGAGGTTGTCCCAAAGCTGATTTTTCTTTGGATAACAAAGCCTCGAATGCATCTCTCTGCTTCATTATTCGTTAACGGAATAGAGGTTTGTTTGAGGAAAACCCACAAGCTCTCTCTATGTTTGATTAGTAGCTGACACCGTCCCCGATATCGTTGAACCATGGTATCGGTACCTTTACTCAACCAATGATCGAATGATTTTTGCAAGCGCCGCATCCGCCGTAAGCACAGTGAATAATCTAATTCACTTTGTTCATAACGATGTCGGGTATGGAAGAGAGCATTGGTCAGTAGGCAGAGGCGTCTTCCTATGTAAGCCGTGTGTCCACCGCCACTATAATCGGCCATTTGTTGAAGATTGCGCTTAACATGCGCCCAACACAATTGGTGGCGATCTGCTGCTATCCAGTTATAGCTTGGGCATTGGTCGCTGACTACAATCCCTGCGTAGTTTTCATCGATAACTTTTTTGGCTGACGAGGTTGAGCGAGAATATAGTATCTGCTCATAGACAAGGTCATCACTAGCGACTAACCAACACCAACGGAGACTTTGCTCGTCATTTCGATGATGTGAGGTTTCATCAGCATGAATCAGCGGTGCCTTCTTTAAGGCTTGCTTTATCGCTTGATGCAGCGGGGTTAAGGCCGAGGCGACTTTCGTTTGGGCTTCACTAATCGCACCGACAGAAAACGTTGTACCAAGCTGCTCTTTGAGTAGTGATTGTATTTTTCGAACGCTTAAGTGGTATTGCCCAGCTAGCACACCGATGTAACTTTATAAGTTCGGCCCAATAATGCCTTGCGATGCATTCTCAGGCTTTTGTGCTTTCACGGTTTCTTTACAGCGACGACATTGGCCGGAGAACAAGCGGTATTCAGTGATATAGACGGTGGGCTTAGGTATATCAAATACTTGATGGCGGTAGTAAGGGCCACCTTGAACATCAATATCAGACCGAGCACAGCAAGGGCAAGTTTCAGGAAAACAGTCGATAACGACATCGGTGTCTTTTAACGGTTAGAGTTTTCTTTGATGCCCTGTGTGGCCTTCCTTAGCTCCTCTCGAATTGCGACCACCAGAGCTTTCATCTTTTTTCGCTCATAACGCTCTTTCGGGCTATCCGATGAGGGAGACTTTGATGAATTTTTAGAACTGATACTGAGCTTGTCTTCATAATGTCGAAGTTGCTCCCACAGTTCATCAATAAGGACTTTAGCCTCGTTCAAGTTGGAGACCTCAGGCGGTGCTTCTTGGTATTTAGGTGTTTTCTTTCTGGTCATGGAGCCATGATGAAGTGCCAAAATGAGCACTCAACAGCTAAAGTTGGATCAAGTGCGCGAAATCACATTTCTTGTGTCAATAGGGCTTGGTGAACACTTACTATTATAGCCTAGTGTACAAACTTTATTATTCCAAAATGGACTTTTGTACAAACTTTATCGACAGTGTGCAATCTTTATTGTTCTAAAACAACAATTAAACATTCTGACCAGCAACCCACCCAGATGACCATGCCCACTGAAAATTGTAACCACCCAACCAGCCAGTAACATCCATACATTCACCAACGAAATATAGGCCTTTTATTGATTTACATTCCATTGTTTTAGACGAAAGCTCATTGGTATCAACCCCCCCCAAAGTGGCCTCAGCTGTTCGATACCCCTCAGTGCCGTTGGGTTTTATCTTCCAGTTATGAAGATTTAAAGCAATATCTTCAATTTGCTTCTTGTTAAACTGACGAAGAGGTTTATTTTCAAAAACATTTAGTTCAATAAAGTATTCAACTAATCGTTTGGGTAGCAGTTTTGATAGTGCCGTTTTTAGTTCCTGAATGGGGTTCTTAGCAATTGCCTTTTCTAAAAACGCCAATGCATTCGTTTCCGGTAACCAATCTACAGTAACAGAATCACCAGGGTTCCAATACGAAGATATTTGTAGTACAGATGGACCAGATATACCTCTATGAGTGAACAATAGAGCCTCAAGAAACTCTTTGTTATTACAACTTATACGTACTGGTAAAGCTGTACCGGTTAGCTCCGTAAGCCCTTTCTCACGCCCATCTAATGTAAACGGTACTAATGCTGCTTGAGGCGGTACAACAGCCAAACCAAACTGCTCCGCAATTTTCCAGCCAAATGGCGTAGCTCCAAGGCGTGGCATTGATAGCCCACCGGTGGCAATAACTAGCGATTCACATTTGAATGTACCTTGAGTAGTTTTGACTTCAAAAGCATTATTATTGATACGTTCAATCGAGATAATTTCAGATTGGTACTTATACTGTACATTCCCAGTTTCTTCACATTCACTGGTAAGCAAGTTAACAATATCTTTTGCACTATCATCACAAAATAGTTGCCCATGCTCTCGCTCATGAAACAATATGTTGTACTTAGCAATTAGAGCAAGGAAATCCCAATTAGTGTATTGCGATAATGCTGATTTACAAAAGTGTGGATTCTGTGAGAGATAGTTATTTGCAGTCACATCATAGTTAGTGAAATTGCAACGACCACCCCCTGAGATAAGGATTTTACGTCCTGGCTTTTTTGCATGATCCAGCACGAGCACACTGCGTCCGCGTTTGCCTGCTTCTGCTGCACACATCAAACCTGCCGCACCTGCGCCGATTACAACAACATCAAATTTCTTACTCATTGGTAACGCTCAATTACTTATTTAGATTGGTTTGTCCAAAATCCAAAAATAAAAAAGGATGTGCGTAATGCACATCCTTGCTTTCTGCGGGCGCTATTCTAACTACAAAAGTCGAGAGGGAAAAGCGCTTAAATTCCAATCACTGCTCGGTGGCCTATAAAATGAAGGCAGCCAGTAGCGTTAAACCTAGTAAAGCGGTCGATAAAATGAATAACCCACGCACCCTTTCACACTTGCCAGTAAAGATTTCATCGTGGTGATGGTGATATTCTTTACTCTTGATGTAATGGTACAACCGCACCTGTTTGGTGACGTTACCATGGGTGGTGAAGAATCCATTGCCATCCACTTGCTGATAAAGCAAAGGATGCGCTTCACGCATGATGTGAATTAGAGAACGAAGAGCGGTAAGATAACGGACCATGTTGAGCCCAGTTACCACCATTAGCGCAAATAAGATTGTGTCTCCACTGATCATCTTTTCCTCCCTACATCTTCAGTGATGCTTAAGAGATAAAGACGATCAATGCTTCGCCCTTAACCCGCTACTTAGCGCGTTGAGAACGCGTTATGCAGCTGGAGCATCCATAATTGAAGATGAACCTTCTTTCGCCATTTGTGCTAGATCTTTATCGATGAAGAACAATGCCTTACCATCTTCACCTACCAATTCGATCTTATCTAAAATGCCTTTAAACAACTTCTCTTCTTCGTGCTGTTCAGCCACGTACCACTGTAGGAAGTTAAACGTAGAGTAGTCTTGGCTTGTAAATGCACCATGTGCCAATTTATTGATTTTTTCCGTGATCATTTGCTCATGTTCGTAGGTTTCACGGAAAACATCGCCTAGGCTCGCAAAATCATGCTTCGGTGCTTCAATTGCACCTAGGATTGGCATTGAGCCAGTTTCGCTCACGTAAGTGAAAAGACGTTGCATGTGCTCCATTTCTTCTACGGCGTGAGCGCGTAAAAATTCAGCCGCACCTTCAAAACCTTTGTCTTCACACCAAGCACTCATTTGTAAGTATAGATTGGATGAGAAAAATTCTAGGTTAATTTGCTCATTCAATTGTTGAACCATAGTTTGAGACAGCATGTTAACTCCTATTTATGTGCATACGTTTTGCGCCACTATAACATGATTACTGAGGCAAGACTTTGTACCTACGATATTGATATGAGATCACTTCAGCAAAATTTTCTGACACTTAGTGCTAATCTGACACTATGACCTTATCAAGGAGATAGCAATATGAGTTACAAACACATACTTGTGGCAGTCGACCTCTCAGACGACAGTAAAGTGTTGATTAAGAAAGCCGTATCGCTGGCTAAACCTCTGGATGCGAAAGTCTCTTTCATTCATATCGATGTGAATTACGCCGAGCTTTACACCGGGCTTATCGACATCAACATGGCAGAGGCGCAGCACCAAGCGATGGAAGCGTCTCGTACACAATTAGCGAACTTTGAAGAATATGCAGAGTACCCAATCACGCATACGTTAGTCGGTAGCGGTGATTTGAGTAACGAGCTGTGCGATACCATTCAGGACTACAACATTGATTTGGTGGTTTGTGGTCATCACCAAGATTTCTGGAGCAAGATTCTTTCTTCGACGCGTCAGCTTATTAACTGCTCACCTGTCGACATGCTGGTCGTACCGCTAAAAGACTGATTTGCGTTGGCTCGACCTTAAAACTTGGTTAGACTGCGGGCACATTTGTTGTTGATAAAGATTCTCATCCATGGCTTATCTATCCGCAGTTACCCTACTTTGGGCATTCTCATTTAGCCTGATCGGCGTTTACCTTGCCGGTCAGGTAGATTCTTGGTTTTCAGTTTTCATGCGCGTTGCGCTGGCAAGCTTGGTCTTCATTCCTTTCTTAAAATTCCGTGGCGTAAGCAAATCGCTGATCGCGAAATTGATGATCGTGGGCGGCTTCCAACTCGGCTTAATGTATTGCTTCTACTACCAGTCTTTCCTACTCCTTTCTGTACCAGAAGTACTGCTGTTCACCGTATTTACCCCTATTTACGTCACCTTGATTTATGACTTCTTGAAAGGTCGATTCTCGCCTTGGTATTTGGTTACGGCGGCAATTGCGGTACTGGGCGCGGCGTGGATTAAGTTTGCGGGCATCAATGAGAACTTCTTGATGGGCTTTTTGGTCGTGCAAGGGGCGAACCTGTGTTTTGCCATCGGTCAGGTCGGCTACAAGTACATTATGGAAACCGAATCGGTTGAGCTGCCACAGCACACAGTATTTGGTTACTTCTACTTAGGTGCACTGTGTGTGGCAACCGTTGCTTTTGCTCTGATGGGGAACCTAGATAAGATGCCAACCACAGCAACGCAATGGGGCATTCTGACTTACCTTGGTTTGATCGCATCGGGTTTTGGTTATTTCGCGTGGAACAAAGGCGCAACCATGGTGAATGCTGGTGCACTTGCGGTAATGAACAACGCACTCGTCCCTGCTGGTTTGATTGTGAATATCGTGATTTGGAACCGCGATGTCGATGTGACGCGACTTGCCATTGGTGGTGCAATCATCATGCTATCGCTGTGGATCAACGAAACTTGGGTGAAAAAACGCGTAGAGATGAGTTACGCCAACAAGTAGCCAGATTCAGTCCCGAAAAATAAAAAACGCTCTCCAACTGGAGAGCGTTTTTTTGATGTGATTCGATTAATGCACTTTGGCTTGCGAGCTTGTGCTCATCAACGTGTTTGGTGGCGTTGGCAGTAACACCTCTAGTTTGGCATTTCGCGCTTCAAGCTTGCGTTGGCGTTTTAGCAATTTTTGCTGCTTTTTGGCTAACTTAAGCAACTTTTTCTGCTGTTTATAATGTTTCTTAACCGCTTTTTTCGCCTTCTTCAGCGCTTTCTTATCTGATAAATCAAACATTGCTGGCGCCTCTAGCTTAGTTGTTGAGGTTACGGCTGCGACTTTTGCTGCCAATTTTTTCTCTTTCACTCGTTCCACTACACGCTTCACGATCGCGGCTTTCTCTGCGCTTTGTTCTGGCGCCATAATAATTGGCGAATCTTGAGTCAAGGACGAGGTTGGCAGCGCTTCCACCAACAAACCACAAGCCTGTTGCTCGGACAGCGGCTTGTCTTGGCATTTTTGAGGAGGAATCGCAGCAGGCTTACACAAGGTATCTTTCGAGGCAGAAGAACGGGCACACGAACGACAGACAAACTTAGGCGCCACCACTAGACGGTGAATATCACCCAGACTTTCAGCAATCTGTTTGCGGCTCATCTTACATAATCGTTTCGCCATGCTACTACTCCAGCTTCCCAATTCTCGACAGTCTTACTCTACGACATCACACAAGTGTAATAATAATAATTCTTAGTTAGATATACAGTCAGTGTGCCGAATTAGCAAGAGAAAAGTATCAATAAGCGGAGTAAACGCCAGATACAAACACAGCGCCAAATCAGGCGCTGTGAGGAGAAGCTTTTGTCGTCAGGCGTTTAGGCGAGTTACGCCATTGGTGCCTTCACATACACATCGAAACGGTTCTTTTTGGTTTCGATTGCCATGCTTGGCTTTTGCTCATCAAGCCAGTCTGCGTAATCTGGGCGCTTGACCACTACACGCTTACTCGCCAATGCCATTGCTGGAGCCAGCAAACCATCTGCATCAAGATCTGCACCAACCAAAGATTGGAAGACACGCATCTCTTTCTTCACTAATGCCGATTTCTTTTTGTTTTCAGGGTGCGGGTACATTGGATCGAGGTAAACCACATCGGGCTGGATAAAGTCTTTATCTTGCGCCAATTGCTCCAGTGCATCATGGCTAGAAGCGTGAATCAAAGACAGGCGCTCTGATACCCAAGTCCCGATTTCTGGATCGTGTTTCGCACGTGCCAAGCCGTCATCCAACAATGCAGCGACCACCGAATGACGCTCTACCATTTGCACTTTACAGCCTAGCGACGCCAATACGAACGCATCCCGCCCTAAACCCGCTGTGCCATCCAGTACGGTTGGAGTTGCGCCTTTGTTCAAACCCGCGGCTTTCGCAATCGCCTGACCTTTACCGCCGCCGAACTTGCGACGATGCCCGACTGCACCACCAATCAAATCAACAAAGATCGCACCCAGTTTTGGCTCGTCCACTTTACGCAGCTCTAAGCGCTCAGTCGTTAGGACTAGGGCAAAGTCACTGTCGTCAGTGTGAGAGAGCTGCCAACGCGCAGCGAGTTCATCAAGGTGAGACTGTTGAGAAGGGTCTTCACAAATCAATTGCAGTTGCAAAAGGAGGCTCCAGTAAAAATCGGTTTAACTGGCGCTGAGTGTATACCCAACCCACCTCTAATTGCTAGGCTGGGGATAAGTTAGATGACTTTCTACTCTTCGGCTCAAGTTGTTGGAGTTCGTTGACTAGCTCAGCCAGAGGCTTAGGATGACCGATGCCATAACCTTGGCCATAGTCGACGCCAAGATCGACCAAACACGCTCTAACTTGGTCATTCTCAACAAACTCTGCCACCGTGACTTTACCCATTTGCTTGGCTAAATCGTTAATTGACCGCACCATCACGCGATCCATCTCGTTTACGTTGACATCTCGCACGAAAAGGCCATCAATTTTCACGATATCGACAGGAAGTTTCTTTAAGTAGCCAAAAGACGATAAACCGGAGCCAAAATCGTCCAACGCAATCAAGCATCCCAGCGCTTTAACACGAGTGAAGAAGTCGAGCGCTTGATCGATGTTGCTCATCGCTGCCGTTTCAGTGATTTCTAAACAGATTTTTTCACAAGGAATCGAAGACGACTGCAAACGTGCTAGAAGGAAGTCGATAAACTCTTGGTTACCCATTGATTGACCAGACAAGTTAATCGCACAGCGACCGAGCTGCTCCACGACTTCTGGACGCGCTTCAAACCACTCTAAAGTTTGGCTAATCACTTGTTTATCAATCCAGTGAGCAATGTTGTAACGCTCAGCGGCAGGGACAAAGACGCCGGGGGATAAGTAATTGCCTTGAGCATCGCGAATACGCACTAAAATCTCAAAGCACAACGGTGAACCTTCCCCACTCAAATTCAAAATACGCTGAGCAAACAGTTCAAGACGCTTACTTGATAGCGCCTCATGCACCAGATTAACGCTTTGCATCTCCAGCTGGCGATGTCGCAACTCTTCGTTGTCCAAGCTAAACAAGTTATAGCGGTTACGCCCCTGCTCTTTAGCCGCATGGCAAGCCGAGTCCGCCTGAGCATGGACCATTTGTGGCGTTTCTGCCGTATGGTCGATGATGCGAACGCCCACCGAGCAGCTCATAAACAGTTGCGTGTCTTCCCAACGGAAAATCTGCTCACCCAACGTAGTGATGATCTGCTTAGCAATGTTAATCGCGCCGTGCTCATCGCAGTCTTTCAATAACACCGCAAATTCATCACCGCCCATGCGCGCCAATACCGCATTGTACGGCAAGACTTCCTCTAACATGCTGGCACAGAACTGGATCGCGGCATCACCCGCATCGTGGCCCACGGTGTCGTTGAGTACTTTGAGTTGATCAAGATCGAGGTACAACATCGCATGCACTCGACGGTGGCTTTCTACTTCTCTCAGCGCCGTTTGCAGCTCTAGCTCGAAGTAGTTGCGATTGTAGGTATCGGTCAGTAAGTCGTAGCGCGCTTGATATTCGAGCTGCTTGGCGAGCTTCTTTGTCTCAGTGATGTCTTCCCCAACGATCAACAATTGGTCGGAATCTCGTAATGGGCGAATGTTTTCACGTACCCATACGCTATGACCATCGGCGTGACGATATTCGATTTCTCGACGCCAAACCCCGTTCATCACCTGCTGTGGCTGCAACAAGACTTGGCGCGGGTAGAGTGCTTTTTCATCACAATAGAATGAACATAAGTATTGCCCTAGCATATCCAACGGTTGATAGCCTAAAAGCTGCTGCGCAAAACGATTCACCTCTTGCACGCGGTTATTGCTATCGAGCGTCACCATCATCACAGGCTGCTGCTCATAGTAATTACGCAGACTTGATTCGCGATGATAGAGCTTGTCTTCCATCGCTTTACGGCTGGTGATATCGCGAGCTTCAAATAGATATTGCTCTTGGTTCGCCACTTGTTGTGAAAACGGTTTGAGAGACACTTCCAGCACCATGGCACCGTGTTCCTTGCTCCAGATTTCAGCCTCAAAAGTGGCCACTTGGCGATGACTAGAGTGAAAATAGCTGGCGAGTAATTGGCGCGCTTCCTCACTCCAGTTTTTGTGATGCCAAAGTGGACGATCGACACGTATTTCCTGACGATTAAATAAAGATTGCAGACGATCGTTACCTGATTTGAGCAAACCGTGTTGGTCGAGAATACCCATGTACTGCATACTCTGATCAAAAACCGACTCTAAAATCGCTTGGCTTTCACGGGCGATGCTCTCGCTGCGACGAATTCGCTGTAAATAGTAGCTGAGCAGCAAAATAATGATGGTCATCGCCACCAAAACACTGCCAAACAGTTTAATTTCTCGTGCGTACCGCTCAGTAAAGTCTGCCGGCTTATTGAAGAACACCGATGAAGCTTCTTGCTCTGCTCCTAAGCCCCAACGCACCACCGATTGATAATCGAGTTTGATGTCCGACTCTGCACTCACCACCGCAGGCAAAGGCTGCGCTGGGTTATCGAGGACTTGCGTCAGCAACTTCGCCGCCTCAAAACCTTGGCGGTAACCGCTTTGAATAACGCCACCAACCGCGCCATGCCCTAGTCCAACATCATGCACCATAAATACAGGAGCATTGGAGGCTTGGTTGATATCACGCCAATCCTTATCGGTCGCGATATTGCCATGGATATCTCGATAGTAAGTCCAGAACAACACCACGTTATCGATGTTCATTTTCGACACTTTTTGCTTTAGAGTTTCAACACTGTCAGGAACGAAGTGGCGAACTTTGTCGCGATATATGGGGTTATTATCGAGAAAATTCTCGATCTGGGCACGAAGTGCCGATCCCGTTACCGAATGGTCACTGACGACAAGAATCTGTTTGTGCTTGGGGTGTAATCGTTCGATAAGAGCAAGATTAGCAAGCAGGTCGACATCTTCAATCACGCCTGTGGCTTTCAATCCCCGATGCAAAGAGGGATCGTAATTGTTGATGCCACTGAAAATGACAGGAGTATTTTCTAGCACGTCCGACAGACGCTGCATTAAAGAAAGTGCGTTGTTATCACTGACGACGATCGCGTCGAAATGCTCTTCACTCAGTTTGGTACGATAAAGGGATTCCAGCTGATTGAAGAATTGCTGGCTCTGACTGCGCTTAGAATCAAGATACAGAATACGGATATCAAGCGGGTGCCCCTCAAGTTGTTGGGCGAAACCACGTTGAATAGAGTCGGTCCAAAAAAAACCTTGATGGTAAGAGTGAACAACGAGGACTTTTTGTTCTTGCGCCGTAGCGACAGCACTGAAAATAAGCGCTATGAAAAACAGAAAAAGTGGCACATCAACTCCATGACTTCAGAGCTACCTCGCGGTTATCCCTGCGTAAACCTTGTGAATCCTGTCCGCTGTGGGTATAAAATGAACTCCAAACCTCATACCCAACGGAAATAATTGTATGAATGCGAGCCTGCCTAAACTCGACGACCTCGATCGCGCTATTCTCAAAACTCTGATGGCGGATGCGCGTAAGCCTTACGCGGAAATGGCAAAACAATTTAATGTAAGCCCAGCGACCATCCACGTTCGTATCGAGAAAATGAAAGCGGCAGACATCATCGAAGGTACTGAGGTAATCGTCAATACTAAAAAGCTAGGATATGACGTATGTTGCTTTATTGGCATCAACTTGAATGCCGCGCGTGACTATCATTCAGCGCTAGAAAAGCTCAATGCCCTCGATGAAGTGGTGGAAGCTTACTACACCACGGGCGCGTACAACATATTCGTCAAATTGATGTGCAAATCGATTGAAGAACTGCAATTTGTCTTGATTGATAAGCTTCAAGCGATCGATGAAGTGCAGTCCACTGAAACGCTAATTTCACTGCAAAACCCGATCAATCGCAGCGTAAATCCATAATGCCCTGAATCAAATACTAAAAGTTGAATCTAAGAACAAAAAATGGGCAGCCACTTGGCTGCCCATTTTCATTCTCAATCGAGATTACGCTGCGATACCAGAATGGCGCAGTAGCGCATCGATTTCTGGCTCACGACCACGGAAGCGCTTAAACAGCTCCATTGGTTCTTCACTGCCACCCATTTCTAGGATGTTGTTCAAGAAACTCAGACCGGTTTCTTTGTTGAAGATGCCTTCTTCTTCAAAGCGAGAGAACGCATCAGAAGACAACACCTCTGCCCATAGGTAGCTGTAGTAACCTGCGCTATAACCACCAGCGAAGATGTGACCAAAGCTGTGTGAGAAACGCGCCCACTCAACCGCTGGTACAACTGCCACTTTCTCTTTCACTTCTGCCAAGGTTTCAAGTACACGAGCACCCACTTCTGGGTCATATTCTGTGTGCAGAGTGAAATCGAACAAGCCGAACTCTAGCTGACGTAGAATGCCCATCGCCGACTGGAAGTTCTTCGCTGCTAGCATTTTGTCTAGCATCGCTTTTGGTAGCGGCTCACCAGTCTCGTAGTGACCAGAAATAAACGCCAGCGCGTCTTCTTCCCAGCACCAATTTTCTAGGAACTGACTTGGTAGCTCAACCGCATCCCAAGGCACACCGTTGATGCCCGATACCGCGCCTGTTTCTACTTGCGTCAACATGTGGTGGATACCATGACCAAACTCGTGGAACAGAGTCACGACTTCATCGTGCGTAAACAGTGCAGGCTTGTCGCCCACAGGACGGTTGAAGTTACACGTTAGGTAAGCAACTGGTGTTTGTAGCTCGCCTGATAGCGTTACGCGACGACCACGGCAATCGTCCATCCACGCACCGCCACGTTTGTGTTCACGTGCGTATAGATCTAGGTAGAAGCTGCCGCGCAGTGTGCCTTCGCCATCGAAGATATCAAAGAAACGCACTGATTCGTGCCAAGTATCCACGCCTTCACGCTCTGTCACTGTCATACCAAACACGCGGTTTAGTACTTCAAACAGACCACTTACTGCTTTTGATTCAGGGAAGTAAGGACGAAGTTCTTCATCCGAAATTTGGAATAAGTGCTGCTTTTGCTTCTCGCTGTAGTACGCAATGTCCCAGACATTTAGCTCGCTAACACCAAATTCTGCGTTAGCAAACTGGCGTAGCTCTTCGATTTCGCGCTCACCTTGTGGTTTCGCTTTGGTTGCCAAATCGTTCAAGAAGCCAAGAACTTGCGCTGGATTCTCTGCCATTTTAGTTGCCAGAGATTTCTCACTGTAAGTGTTGAAACCCAACATGCGAGAGATTTCATGACGCAGTTTTAGCTGCTCAGTGATGATTTCTGAGTTGTCCCATTTGCCTGCATTTGGACCACGGTCAGAAGCACGCGTTACGTACGCTTCGTACACTTCTTTACGTAGGTCTTGGTTATCACAGTACGTCATCACCGGTAGGTAAGACGGGATATCTAGCGTGATTAGGTAGCCATCCAGCTCTTTTGCTTCTGCTGCCGCTTTTGCTGCTGCAAGTGCAGATTCTGGCATACCCGCTAGGTCTTTTTCGTCGGCAACGTGCTTCGTCCAACCCATGGTTGCATCCAGCACATTGTTAGAGAATTTTGAGCTCAGCTCAGACATGCGCTTGCTGATTTCGCCGTAGCGATGTTGCTCATCTGATGGTAGACCGATGCCCGAAAGCTCGAAGTCGCGTAGTGAATCCGAAATGGTCTTTTGCTGTGCACGCGTCAGCGTCGCGTACTCTTCGCTTGCTTTGATCGCTTTGTACGCTTCGTAAAGACCTTTGTGCTGGCCAACCCAAGTACCGTACTCAGACAGGATTGGTAGGCAGCTTTCGTAAGCTTCGCGAAGTTCTTCGCTGTTTAGTACTGAGTTCATGTGACCCACTGGTGACCAAATGCGGCTCAAGCGGTCATCCGCTTCTTCAATAGGCGCGATCACACTGGTCCAGCTTGGGTTTGCGTTGTCTTTTAGTACCTCGTCAATCTTGACACGACAATCCGCAATCGCCTGCTCCACTGCAGGTTTAATGTGTTCTGGTTTGATTTGCGAAAACGGAGGAAGATCCGTAAACGTAAGAAGTGGATTAGACATGAATAATTCCTTTTGTGTTTTGGCTCTGTATTTGCCTATTCGCATTTGCAAAGAATCTATTGGTATTTGCAAAACAGTAGGCGAACTCAATGCACAGGCAAGCCGACAACATGGATGGGGGGATTTCCGTTCCCTTTCTCGATGCAGCAATGACCGAATGGGTCAAAGAGCGCTTACTCTGTCCTTGAGTCTTGTTCTGCCTAAGTTCGGTTTGGCACTCTATTGGAGCGGCGCAATCCCACTTAGGTTCAATTTGTTTACTCATACTAAGTATGGGTGACTTAAAGAAATTTCAATAGCGAATCCCTATCAGTGATACTGATTTGAATCGAAGTTCTACTTCTTTAAGTTACTTGAGTATAATACCGCCATATCGCGAAAATCACAGACCACACTCAGTCAAAGAGTGTTTCGAGAGTTTAATTTGTTAAGTTACCGCCACAGCTTCCACGCTGGCAACCATGCTGACGTGGTAAAACACATCGTTCAAAGCCTCATTCTTGATGCACTAAAGCAGAAAGATAAGCCGTTTGTTTATCACGATACCCACTCGGGTGTGGGACGCTACGATCTGACTCACGAATGGTCTGAGAAAACGGGCGAATACAAACAAGGCATCGCGCGCATTTGGGACAACCCAAACATTCCTGAAGACATCGCAAGCTACATCGATTCAATCAAAACGTTGAACAACGGTGAGAAGCTGCGTTACTACCCAGGCTCACCGCGCGTTGCACGTGCGCAAATCCGCCCGCAAGACCGTATGGTTCTGACTGAGCTGCACCCAGCCGATCACCCGCTACTAGAGCAAGAGTTCCACCGCGATCGCCAAGTGAGCATCTACAAAGAAGATGGCTTCAAGCGTCTGAAAGGCAGCCTGCCACCGCAAGAACGTCGTGGTTTGGTGCTGATTGACCCACCATACGAGCTAGCGAAAGAATACCGCGACGTCGTGCAAGCGATTTTCCAAAGCCACAAGCGTTGGGCAACTGGCATCTACGCGATTTGGTACCCAGTGGTAAACCGCTGTGATATCGAAGATATGATTGAAGGCTTGGAAGGACTGGGCATTCGCAAAATCCTGCAAATCGAATTGGGCGTCTCTCCAGACACCAACGAGCGTGGCATGACGGCATCAGGCATGATCGTGATTAACCCACCGTGGAAACTGGAAAGCCAGATGAAAGAAATTCTGCCATTCCTGCAAGAAGCGATCGCGCCAGCAACAGGTCACTGGAAAGTCGACTGGATCGTTCCAGAATAAAAAACACCGAATTTCAGAATATTAAAGCGTAACGATGACCTCGTTGCGCTTTTTTTATTTATTTTTTCAAAAATTATCGACTGCGCTTCGTCTTTTCTTTTTTGCCTGCGTCTTAGGGATGTAAACAAGCTAAACCATAGAGAGAAATGACCATGCTTAAAGTTATCAGTTTTAAAATTTGCCCATTTGTTCAACGCGCACTCTGGTTACGACTTCTTCTGTGGTCTACCAAAAATGCAGGCATGGCAAAAACACATCCTAGAATCAGGATTAGCAGAGAAGACGGTATCGGAAGACTTCGTGCAGCTGTTTAGCGATTTCTACCTAACCAACACTTACCTAGCGGATGGTAAAGACGTGCAAGCCCAGTCAGGCTGTGGCACATCAAGCTGCTGCGGTTAATGATTTCCCCCTACCCTGAGCATGAAAAACACTAAGCGGAATAGCGCCTTATTCCGCTTTGCTACCCTTTCATCGCTATTTGTCATAAGCAATGTCACTTTTTCCCATTTAGGAAATTGCTAGACTCGATTTATGATAGGGACATGGAATTAACAACAATTCCGTTGGGCTGTTGAGTTCATCACCCACCACCCCAATGTAGTTGTTGTCAGACAAAATTAATAAGCTCTTGGAGAAAGTAATGGCGACTCATTTTGATTATATCTGTATCGGCGGCGGCAGCGGCGGTATCGCATCAGCAAACCGTGCGGCAATGTACGGTGCTAAAGTAGCGCTTATCGAAGCTCAAGACCTTGGCGGTACCTGTGTAAACGTTGGTTGTGTGCCTAAGAAAGTGATGTGGCACGGTGCGCAAGTTGCAGAAGCAATGAACCTGTACGCAGAAGACTACGGCTTCGATGTAGATGTAAAAGGTTTCGACTGGAGCAAACTGGTTGAGAGTCGTCAGGCTTACATTGGTCGTATCCACCAATCTTACGACCGCGTTCTTGGCAACAACAAAGTAAACGTTATCAAAGGCTTTGCTAAGTTTGTTGACGAGAAAACGGTTGAAGTAAACGGTGAACACTACACAGCAGATCACATCCTGATCGCAGTAGGTGGTCGTCCAACGATTCCAAACATCCCAGGCGCAGAATACGGCATCGATTCAAACGGCTTCTTCGAGCTTGCTGAGCAACCAAAACGCGTTGCAGTGATCGGTGCAGGTTACATCGCGGTAGAAATCGCTGGCGTACTGCATGCACTTGGCACAGAAACACACCTATTCGTTCGTAAAGAATCACCACTACGTAGCTTCGATCCAATGATCATCGAAACGCTAGTAGAAGTGATGGACGCAGAAGGTCCAACTCTGCACACCCACTCTGTTCCAAAAGAAGTGGTAAAAGAAGCAGACGGAAGCCTAACTCTGCACCTAGAAAACGGTGAGAGCCAAAACGTTGATACCCTAATCTGGGCAATCGGTCGTCACCCAGCAACTGACGCTATCAACCTAGCATCAACTGGCGTTGCAACGAACGATCGTGGCTACATCAAGGTAGACGAGTACCAAGAAACGAACGTGAAAGGTATCTACTGTGTAGGTGACATCATGGAAGGCGGTATCGAGCTAACACCAGTGGCTGTTAAAGCGGGTCGTCAACTTTCTGAGCGTCTGTTCAACAACAAACCAAACGCGAAGATGGACTACGATTTGGTACCAACTGTGGTATTTAGCCACCCACCAATCGGCACTATCGGTCTAACGACTCAAGAAGCAGAGGAGAAGTACGGCAAAGACAACATCAAAGTCTACACCTCTGGCTTCACTGCGATGTACACAGCGGTTACTAAGCACCGTCAACCATGTAAGATGAAGCTAGTGTGTGCTGGCGAAGAAGAAACGGTTGTTGGTCTACACGGCATCGGCTTTACCGTTGATGAAATGATTCAAGGCTTCGGTGTAGCAATGAAGATGGGCGCAACCAAAGCAGACTTCGACTCTGTTGTGGCTATCCACCCAACAGGCTCAGAAGAGTTCGTGACGATGCGTTAATCACGCGTGAATCGCTTTGCTGATTTAAGCAGATAAACAAAAAGGGTCATCAATTACTTGATGACCCTTTTTCTATTCACGTTTTAAAACGTTCGGGGGTATTTCGGAGCCGTTTGCGCGTTTTACTTAACTGCGCGAACCAATTCAGCAATACCTTCCCAATCGCCGTTGTCCATCATTGCGGTTGGCACTATCCAAGTACCACCACAAGCGACAACTGATTTCAGCGCTAGGTAATCTTCCACGTTAGATGGGCTTACACCACCTGTTGGCATGAATTCCACTGGGTAAACCGCCGTTAGTGCTTTAAGCATGTTTACGCCGCCAGATGGCTCAGCAGGGAAGAACTTCAGGGTACGTAGACCCATTTCCATCGCTTGCTCAACCAAGCTTGGGTTGTTCACACCCGGTACGATTGTCACGTTGCGTTGCTGACAGTATTTCACTGTCGTTGGGTTGAAGCCAGGGCTCACGATAAAGTCCACACCGGCTTCAATCGCGATGTCCACTTGCTCTGTTGTCAGTACTGTACCAGCACCGATCAGCAGCTCTGGGTACGCTTCACGCATGATGCGGATCGACTCAGCCGCCGCTTCAGTACGGAATGTTACTTCCGCACATGGTAAACCGTTTTCTACCAACACTTTTGCCAGTGGCAGAGCGTGTGCTACATCGTTGATTGCGATAACTGGGACGATTTTGATTTCTCTTAATCGTTGTTCAAGTGTTGTCATGGGGAACCTCTAAAGAATAAAGCTTAATGTTGCTACGATAATAAACGCGATACCACCAAGTAAAGTTTCCATTACCGTCCAGGTTTTTAGCGTTGTTTTCTCATCCATCTCTAGTAGACGAGATACTAGCCAGAAACCAGAGTCGTTGAAGTGAGAAAGCACTGTTGCACCACCTGCAATCGCGATAACGATAAAGCATAGGTCTAGCTCGCTCAAACCAGTTGATGCTGCCACTACTGGCGCGATAAGTGCTGCAGTTGTCGTTAGTGCCATGGTTGCTGAGCCTTGAGCAACACGCAGACTGGTAGAGATAACAAACGCTGCTACGATCACTGGCATACCTGTGTCAGTTAATACGTCTGCTAGTGCATCACCGATACCACTTGCGCGCAATACGCCACCAAACATGCCGCCCGCACCGGTTACGAGGATAACGCAACAGATCGGAGCCAATGAGTCGCCACACAGCTTCTCAAGTTTTGTCATGCCGTAGTCTTTCGCGAATACCGCAAGAGATACTAGCAGAGTAATCAGAAGTGCTACCGGTGTTTTACCTAGCATACGTAGGAACTCAACCAGAGCTGTTTTGCCATCAATCACACCTGCAACCGCTAGCGTGTTCAGTTCTGTGTCTAAACAGATTAGCAGTACTTGCGCACCGCCAGTTACTCCCAAAATCTTACCGATCACATTTCACCAAGGCTAACCAGCAATACGACAGAAGCCAAACATCAGACTTGGGGACGTAGTTTTTTAGCGTGATTCGTCAAAGCGTTTCGAGCGCAGAAGAAGGCGCCAGCTGTATTGTTGGGAGAAAGCCCTCGTCATTCCTACGAGCCTAAGCGAGATGAGGAATCTAATATGAGAGTGCTATGAAGCGAGAGGAAAGCACTCTACTACGCACTCTTTGTTGGAAGCTCTAAAGCTTTTTATGCTGTCCTCATCACCATAACTACAGCAATCACGACAAAAATACCAAACCAGCCAATTGGCTTAAGTTTTTATTTGAACTGCAAAGCACCTTCAATCGCAGTAATACTCCATCTCTTGTGCTTAAAGCCTTTAGAGCGAGTCAGCGCCATATCTATCGGCAGCTCTGGCAGTTCCATGGTTTCGACCACAAGCACACCTGCGTTCTTAATCTTCTGCAAAGAGCGTTGAGTATGGTGACTTTCGATCAAGATTAAGCCGTCAACTTGATAAAAAAGCAGCGACGCGAATTTACGTTCTTCCTCCAGTTC
Source organism: Vibrio campbellii CAIM 519 = NBRC 15631 = ATCC 25920 (assembly GCF_002163755.1). Taxonomy (NCBI): domain Bacteria; kingdom Pseudomonadati; phylum Pseudomonadota; class Gammaproteobacteria; order Vibrionales; family Vibrionaceae; genus Vibrio; species Vibrio campbellii. The sequence continues at coordinate 159,045 of NZ_CP015863.1, read as the reverse complement.
GTTATAACTAAAATGCGCATGTAACGCGAGATGGTCATTTTTGTCACGCCAACTTTTTCTGCTAAAAAATTTATAAAATCATAACCTTAACGCTCAAATAGCCATCAAATTGCAATGCTAACATTGTGATTTAGAGCTTAATAAATAAATGACATTAATATTGAGTTTCTTATAAAATACCGTACCTAAAACAATAAGATACGAAGCACAGTGCCGTTAATCTCCAGCGAAACCCAGATTTACTATCACCTGCTTGATCTGGACGACTCTCAGAAGCAGCAATACCTCGACGAATTGCAGCAGAGTCAACCTGAGCTGTATCTCCAAGTCGCCCCTCTTTTAGCCAGCGAAAGTGAAGAAGAACAACTGACACAGTTGCTCGGCTTCGGTGCTAGCTTGGCGACCACAAAAGAGGTCGATCTCACGGGGGAAGTGATCAGCAAGTACCGTCTTACCCACGAGTTAGGTCGTGGAGGCATGGGGGTGGTATATGCGGCATTGCGCGCTGACGAGACGTTTGAACAAGATCTGGCGATCAAGTTCATCCAAGCCAATCTCAGTAATGTTTTGGGCAAACGCGCGCTGTTTGATGAAGCCCAGCTCCTGGCTCGTTTGAACCACCCTTACATTGCCAAAGTGTTTGATGGCGGCTTGCACGGCGGCTCGGTTTATATCGTGATGGAGCGCGTTTTTGGTCAGACTCTAGACTCCTATTTGTTGCTCACGCCAATGAAAGAGAACGACAAATTGTTGCTGTTCAAGCAGATTTGTTTGGCAATGGAACACGCCCACCAGCATCAAGTTCTACATGCGGACCTCAAACCAGAAAACATCCTGATTGATCGCAATAAACGACCAAAACTGCTCGATTTCAACCTGACACAAAAGGTGCAATCAAGCAGTGATGATGCGTCTCCAGCATTGATCGCCTTCAGTGAGAAATACGCCAGCCCAGAACAACAAGCCGGAGCATTTTTGACTGAGCAAAGTGATGTGTATTCACTGGGTAAGATTCTGGCGCTGATGTTTCCTGATCAGCCAATGTGGTCAGATATTTATTGGGTGGTGAGACGCGCGACGCGGACCAAAGCGAAACAGCGCTACCTCAATGTTCGCGCGCTGCGCCAAGATATTGAATGCATTTTGGAGCGACGCCCAATTGAGCAAAAGAAGCACTGGCCGCTGTACAGCACGCTTCGTTTAGTACAACGCCGACCGCTGCCATCGGTGTTGTCCGCAATCTTAGTGTTATCTGGCTTGCTGTTTGGTAATACGCTGATTCAAAAGAACATACAACTGAAGCAAGAGAAGAAGATTGCAGAAGACATCATGTACGAAGTCACGCGCCTTGTCTTTCATGCCAAGGGGCAAAACGTCGAGCAAATGTCCGTCAGTGCCATGATGGAGCTGACACGCAGGCGAATTCTGTCTAACCCAGATATTCCCAAACACATAAAACAAAAAATGTTGTTGGCGATGATGACGCCGGTGCCAGAGAAGCACCTCACTAAATCAATAAGTTGTCAGCCAAATTGTGCTCCAAAGGACCGCACTCAACAGTAAGGCTAAACAAGAAAAAGGCTTAAAAACATAGATGTACACACGTTCCGTTGCGATCTGGCTGTCTGCTTTAGCGATAGCGCCAGCATGGGCGAGCTCAACTTCTGCGACTCCCTCGTTAGAAGCAACAACGCCTACCATAAAGCAAGGTTTCTTCATCGATTCACCGGTGACTGGTCTGTATTACAAAACCAGCTCCAACCTCTTTGGCCACACCGATAAAGGCGCGTTTCAGTATCGCCCTGGCGATGTCATCAGCTTCTTCCTCGGCAATGACGACAAAGGCTACCTACTCACTACGATGTCGAGCCAAAAAGTGCTCACGCCAACCATGGCGACCACCAAGCCAAGTCGCAGCATCAACATGACCCGCTTATTGCTCTCTCTCGATAGCACCCCAGAAAACCGCCAAGAGATAGTACTGGCCAATAAAGTACTCTCCGACCCCACTTTCCAAGCGCAGCTCAAGCGCCTCGACCTCAACTTTCTAGATGACGCTAAACAACAACTCAATTTGGATTGGGTTTCGGTACAAGAAGCGGTCGAACACCTTAATGAAAGCCAACGCTACATCGAGAAAAACTTTGCCTCAGATGAAATCATTTTTGAGCCTCGTGATGTGCGCTTTAAGAATATCATCATCAAGAAGAAGGATTGGCAAGGTCGCGCCTGTGCATTCGATGTCCGTTATCAGCACCATCCCCGCTATCGCCCACCAATCGGTGAGGTCAACTTCACCATCACTGAAGAAAACCTGATCCAGCACCCAAGCGTGGGGGACTACTTCCAAGGCTGTTTCTTAGCACTTAATCAAAGCGTCACCGAAGACATTATCGAACCAATTGAAAAGTTCTCAGATTGGGAAAGCTTTTTCGGCTGCGCGGATACAGGTTGCACCCGCAATGATCTAAATGGCTTCTCGCTGGAAGATTATGATGATGAAGGCGACTGGAAATATCGCTCGGTCGCACTCAACTTCGATCCAAATACCCAACTGTTGATGGAAAAAGTGCAAGGTTTGGGGCCAAATGAACACGTTAAACACCACAACCGCACTGAAATGCTGTGGTTTACCTACCCTGATTCGGTTGATAACCAAATTGCCTACCAAGGCGTGTGGCAGCAAACTCAATACCTACAAGACTCGATGAAACAATCGTGTCTTCTAATGCGCCATAACCAAGTATTGCGTTTACCTGTCGATGCCGTTACCTGCCCTACAGATATCAGCCTATACACCCAAGACGTCACTAACGAATACTTAGATATGTGGTGGGTTAACAACGAGCAGGAAAACGCCGAATTAGCACAGATGAACGTGATGGTTCGCTGGTCACCCGCCCCTTCAGAAATCAACTACACCACGTGGGAATACCTGCCAGCAGGTAAAACGTGGGAGCAAGGCATTTTGTATCGTTACCAGCAAGACATCAGTCGTAATCGCGATGGCTCTGATCGTATCGAAACCCATTCTATCTCTGAGTTTGTAAAAGTAAGTGAGGACGTATAGCCATGGCTTCTAAATCTACCCTGACGCAAATTATCCAGCAGTGGCAAGCCGGCGATAAAAAAGCGGAAAGTGAGTTGTACCAATTCGCTTACCTACAATTGCGTAAGATTGCTCAGCAAGAACGTGAACGCAACGCAGAGAAATACGGCACCGACAACAAGGTACTGGCCGATAGCGTAAACAGCACCACGGCGCTCATTCATGATGCTTATTTGAAAATGTCTAACTGCGACATGAGTGAGATTGAAACCAAGCGCGACTTCTTCTTAATGGCAGCCAAAGTGATGCGCCAAATCTTGATCGACAACGCACGCGCCCATCAAGCGCAGAAGCGCCAACACATCACCTTGATGAAGGAGGAAGAAGATCGCTTCGAGCAACTCATCATCATGGATAAAGCGCTCGACAACTTCAGTGTGCGTTATCCGCGCCAGTCTAACGCTTTGAAGCTCAAGTACCTGATGGGTATGAAAAACCAAGAGATCTGTGAACTGCTGGAATGCAGCGCCAGTTTGATTGAAAAAGACTTAAAGTTTTCACGCAGTTGGCTGCACTCAAGAATGGCGCACGCGTAACATCATGACAAAAAAATACTGGATTGCAGGCGCACTTGGTATCTGCTTGATGGCAAGCTATTGGCTTTCAGATGAACAAACGACAGCTGTCGCTGCCAATATCAAACCTGCACAAAATAGTACTGATAAGAAAGACACCGCTCATGGTGAGCGCACTTCTTTGATTGAAGTAAAACAAGCTTTAACCTCGTCATCACTAGAGCGGAGCAACGATCTCGCCTTTGAAAAAGCTCTCGAATCAACCTTGTCAGAGCATCCTGAACAGGTTCCAGATGCTTTTGGATCATCGGTGGTCAATTACTCCGGAAATCTGACTCAAACCTACGTTAGCAACAACCCAAACCATGATTCGACAGACAACGGCAAACCGATCATTAACCTTGCGGTGGAACAGCAGCTTCAAACCATCATCTTTGGTTGGGAGCTAGCACAGAACAACCCGATCAACTATTCGTTGGGGTTGGAGCAGCTGTTTGAAGATCCAGAAGGCAACCTTCTCACCACCCGAATTTGGTTGGAAAACGCCAATGGGTTAAGTGTCCTTAATCAAGGACAAATCATGCTGCAAGGCGCACCAAAGTCCTTCAACCAAACGACCTTTCTGGCTGTATCAGCTCGTGATGACCACCACGGCATAGAAGACCATGCTTGGGTAACGACACGCTTTGAACTGCCAGCAGTAACCGAAGAACAAAATGATACTGAACACCCTCTGATCGATGGCATTGTGTATCGTCTTGAATCCACAACATTGCTTGGTGGAAAGAAATACGCCTATGAAGTGGTGTACTGTGAGGCGTTTAAATTTGTCGAAGAAGAGGTCTTTTATGCGGCTTCCAACAACAAAACTCGTTGCCCTGAAGAGCATGAATTAAAGAAAGTCGGTCAGTATCAGATCAGCGATGAATCATTAATAGTGCAAACAAGCGACTCACAACAAATCTGGACCACCAAAAAGGTCTACACCTCACGCGTTCACAAAGAAACCGAAAACTACTTCATCACTGTTTTCGATAATAATCGCTTCGAAAGCTACACCATGCAGAAGAACAAACGATCAATGGAGGAGCGTTTGAACGTCAACACAGGAGAGAAGCTGTATCAATCCGCCCGATTTGATCTGCTCATTCCGACTGCCGGTGGTTATCGCCATGCGCTTGCTGGTAACTATATTTTTGACCGACGCTTCGCTCAAGGTAATGAGTATTACGACGGTTTCGACTCAGATCTCAACATAGTCGCGTCTAATAACGACTTATTTGCTCATGAATTCTGTCAGTTTTGGGACACCTCAATCATCGCTGGTGAAGGGATGTTTAGCGATGTGATTTCTTATTCCAACAATACCTATTGCGCGACTGCTCCTAAACCGTCGGCATACGCTTATGTCTATTTCAACAATGACTACCATGCCAATGACGTTTTTCTTCAGGGTGAAGCTTATAGCTACATCTTGCGCCCACTTCCTCAATACGCAAATAGCGTAGAGGAGTTGAAGATAAATATGATTTATTACGATCCTATTGGTTCAAAAACCACTCACAAATGAGCAAAGAATCAAAATAAGTATCTTTATTAAATGACAGCCACCTCAAGCCGCCATTCACACTACTAATCAACGCCACAAAAAATATTCAAAGTTTTTTTACGGTTTTTTTGTGGCTTTTCGTATCTTGAAGCTGCTTCCAAAACCGATCCAAAATGCGCTACTTTTTCAATCTCACTAGTGAGATTGGAAGATAAAACAATAAAAAGCGACTTTCTCATTCGGAAACGAAACAAGGATTAAAACAATGAATAAGGTGAGTTTACTAGCAGCGTCAGTGGCTATCGCGCTAACAGGTTGTGGTGGTTCAGATGGTGGTTCAAACGGTGGCAACTCTGGTGTAGTGATCACTGGCTTCGATGGCTACTTCAAAAATGCTGTGGTATTTGAAGATCTGAACAACAATGGTCAATGGGACGCTAATGATACATTCCTTGGCCTAACCGATGAGAAAGGTCAGCTTAAAATCAAAGCAAAACCAGAAAGCACTCTGGCACTGCAAACTATCACGCCAAACGGCGCAAAACAGAAACAGCTTATCGCTTTAGATCCGACTTACGCAGGTACTTACACTGTAGACATGGATCACCCAAGCCAAGCGATGGCACACGAACTCGTTTTCCGCGCACCAAACTCTTCTAACGTTATCTCACCAATCACTGACCTTGTTGCAATTGAAATGGCAAACGACAGTGCGCTAACGGAAGAAGAAGCAGTAGCAAAAGTAAACCAAGCACTTGGTGGTACGGAAGAAGCACCTATCGACCTATACAGCGATTTCGTTTCGGGTGTAGATAAAAGTGCCGAACTACATAAAACCGCTCAGATTCTGACTGAATCTAAAGCGCAAAACCCGGCGAACTACGAGAAAAAAGCGACTGAATTCGCGCAAGCAGCTGATCAAGAAGTAGACCGTCTGGTGGAGTCTGGTGCAGATATCAATGATCCAAACCTACGCCCAGTGATCACTGACAGCACACCAGAAAGCGAAAACCTAGCGCCAGAAACCATAGTCAACAACAAGCTTGTTGTTAACGAAGACGTTGAAGAAGCAGCCGAAGAGAAGCTAGATAACCTACCTGAAACCGTAAAAGGCGCGAGCTTCGATGGTGTAGAGCTGAACATCGAAGGTCTATTCAAAGACAAAGACCAAAACCTGGTGACGCCTAAACTGTCTCACAATCTAGGTGGAACTGGCATCGACATTCGCATTGAAGGCAACCAATTGATTCTTTTGCCAGCTGCTGAAGTCACCAAAGCAGGTGAGTTCGAAATCATCCTAACAGCGGAAGATAAAGACTCTGCAGGCAAAGCGCTTTCTACTGTAAGCACTGTATTTGAGCTGGACATCGAAACAGCAAACCAAGCACCAATCGTCATTGAAGAAGAGCAAAAACGCCTTCAAAGTATCGTTGATGGCTGGCAGCTACAACGAGGTGAAGCTTTTGAGCAAACTCTTGATATCTCTGGTCTATTTAAAGACGAAGATGGCCAACTAGAAGAGTATTCAGCGGAATCGATCTCTATCGACGGCTTGTCTATCGATGAAAACGACAACGCAATCATCACTATCGAAGGTACACCAGAAAAAGCTTACGCTGCAGGCCAAACTTTTATCGTTAACGTAGAAGATAACGAAGATGGCAAAACTCGCGTAACCTTTAAACTACCAGAAGTGAAAGAAGGCGCTACACCGCCGCCAGTTGTACCATCGCTAGGCTTCACTATCGACCACTTTAACGGCAAAGTGGCAAAAATGGGCAGCTTCGCACGCAACGATGGTGAAATCGGCCATACGATTCTGATGAAAGATAACGAAGGCCTACTATGGTGTTGGGGGTCAAACGATGATGAGCAAGGCGAAGAGTACTCGGCAAACATCAGTGATAACCTAAGTAACTCTTGGGAATCAAAGTACGACCCATACGCGATTTTGGCAAAACTGGACAAGCTACCAAACTACGCGGCTTACCAAAACAAAGATTGTTGGGACGTAGAGATCAAAGACGGCAAATTGTACGACGATGAAGGTTCTGAGTACGAAATGCTTTACCAAAACAAAACCACACAAGGCGAATACCAAATCCTTGTGAAAATCGATGGTGATGAGTTGTTCTGGTTTGATTCAACCGATGCACCTTTCGCACAAGCACTACCGGTGAGCGCAAAGGTCGCAAACGGTAAGGTTGAATTTGATATGATGGTAGAAAGCGAGACCGTTGCTCAGGACGGGACCGAACTATTCTATGCTGCAGGTAAGTTTGAGTACGCTAACGGTGTTTACGAATACGAGTCTATCAAACCAGAAGGCTTCTACACTCCAGGTAACTGGACTATCTCTCTAGATAACGAAACAAATCGCGAAACTTTGATTCTAGAAGAAACAGGCTCAGAGTCTGATTACAAAACTCGTCACCGTAATGTAAACCGCGAGTTTGGCGATTTCTACATCGGCATCAACTCAAGCGTTGAACAAAACGGTTGGGTATCAGCCCCAGAGTTCGGTCTGTACTCACACTCTCAAGAAGCAATAGAAAAAGTGATGGAATCACTGCCTTTAATTGAAGATTAATGAGTAAATACGGTTCAATTCGAGCAAAACCTTGTTGCAATCATATTCACTTACAACGCCGACGCAGAACCTTTTGGGAAAAATGCAAAGGCATCAAAGAAGTGTATTGCTGCTCTAATTGCCACGGGGAAACCTATCTCAAATAACTTTTCTATTTGATGCTACTGAAAAGCCCCGCACTTGCGGGGCTCTTTTGTATCCGTTTAATTACTTAACGCAAACCACGTTAAGTAACGAAGTGCCCGTGAGCTGATTAGGTTCTCGGTCGGCAAACAAGCCCTTCTTATCTTTACCCCAGTAAGGCAACTGCAGCGGCCAGTTATTTTTCTCCATCACCCCAGACGCACGCAGCGTTTTGAATTCCGAGACACTCGCTAACTCCATACTTAATTGCTGACATACCTTTTGTGAGCTCGCATAGTTTAAGCGGTTCCAAGGCTTTCCATGTTCCATATAGAACTGGTTGTTGTTCTCGACCAAGTACGGCACCACAAACGATTTACCTTGCAGAATCGTCTTCAATCGTACCTGCACTGTATCGTTACTGATAATAGGCTGAGCAGGCTTAGGCGCTTGGGTAGGTTTCGCCACTGGTTGAGAAGCTTGCTTCGATACTGCCTTAGCTGGCGCCTCTTTAGTTTTGAAAGCATCCGTATTCGGACGAGTCGCGGCTACTGGAGCAACGGGTGTCACAGGCTTTGCCTTCGCGGCAGGCTTCGGCATCGGCTTAGTTTGCTTCACTGGCTCTGACGTACCTTTGCCAACCACACGAATAAACGCTTCTTTATAGGTCGACAAAGTTTTAACTCGCTGCAAGTCCTGCGAGGCTTTGGCAAATTCAGTATAAGGACCGATAAGGCAACGATAACCTTTTTGCTCTGGCTTCATCCAAACATCGGTGGTGATTTTGCCGTAGATCGGCTTGGCTTTGGCTAAAGACATCGGCTTTGGCAACAAACCACACTGGATCCAGAAAAAGTCATTGCCTCCTTGCGGCATTTTCTTTCCCCACAGCCCTTTCCCGATCGGACAAGATTGCTCTAGAACTGGCAGCTCTTTGTTGCTGGCTTGAGAGGCCTGACAAAGAAAATCGTCCGCCAATACAGGACTCGCAAATTGGGCGCACGCCACCAGCAACCCAAGGCTCAAGCCGGATTGGACGATACGAGAGGAGTAGTGTGCCTTTTTCATTTCCATACGCTTCACTCTAAACAGTAGGTGATGAAATTATCGCGACAAAGCGTCAATAAAATATGCATAAAACTGATAAGCAAAAAAAGAGCCGGAATTGCATCCGGCTCTCAGTTTAGGAAGAAATTTATTAAATTGGCAACCTATACAGCCCAATTTATTTGATGACTAACCTTTGTAGATTTTCGGGTTAAATACATCACGTAGCCAGTCACCCAGTAGGTTAATCACCAATACCAATGTCACTAGTACGATACCTGGGAAGGCAGTAATCCACCATGCACCAGAGAAGATGTAGTTAAAGCCGATGCTGATCAAGGCACCCAGTGACGGCTGGTCGACTGGTAGACCTAAGCCTAGGAATGACAGTGCTGCTTCCGACATGATCGCGTTCGCTACCTGTACTGTCGAGATAACCAAGATTGGCGATAGACAGTTCGGCAGAATATGACGGAACATGATGCGAGGCGCTTTAAAGCCCATCACACGCGCCGCTTCGACGTATTCTTTCTTCTTCTCTGCCAATACCGAGGCGCGAATGGTACGTGCGTATTGCGGCCATTCTGCCACGCCGATAATCACCACCAGCATGACCACTGCATATTGACTGTAAAAATCACTGCCAAAGCTGGCTTTGAAGATTGCCGAGACGATGATCGCCACCATCATGGTCGAGAACGACAACTGCACATCAGCAAAACGCATCAAGAAGCTATCAATACGGCCACCGAAGTAACCTGCAGACAAGCCAATGATGATGCCCAGTACCAACTGAAGACCAACCGCAAGGAAGCCAATGGTCAAAGACAGGCGAGAGCCATAAAGAATGGTCGATAAAATATCGCGACCTTGCTCATCAGTACCTAACACAAAGCGCTCATCGCCATCTTCCATCCAAGACGGTGGCAACTCAGAATCCATGATGTCAATGGACGTCAGATCATACGGATCTGTCGGTGCCAGAATTGGCGCAGCCAACGCCAACACTAAGAACATCATAAAGACGGTAAAACTTGCCATCGCAACTTTGTCGCGCTTGAAGTAATACAAGAAATCCGACTCTTTGAAACGCTGCCACGCTGACGGTGCGGCTGCAGGAGCTGGTGTTACATTTGATTGGCTCATGATTAAGCTCCTTTTCCGGTTAAGTTCACAGTTGGGTTGATGATGCCGTACAGCAAGTCAACGATGGTATTGGTTACCACGAAGATCAGACCAACAAAGATAACGTAGGCAGTGATCAGCGGTGTATCTACACGGTTGATTGCCTCTAGGAAAAGGAAGCCAGTGCCCGGCCATTGGAACACGGTTTCAGTAAGAATAGTGTAAGCCACCATAGTACCAATCTGCACACCACCAACCGTCAGTACAGGTAGCATGGTGTTTTTAAGTGCATGTTGGTAATAAATCTTTTGTAAGTTCAGGCCTTTTGCTTTGGCGAACTTAATGTATTCCGAGCTCAGTACTTCCAGCATTTCTGAACGTACCAGACGGATGAACAACGGCAGCATGATAGACGCTAGCGCAATACACGGCAGGATAAGGTGCTTGATACCATCAATGGTAAAGAAACCAGATTCCCAACCTAGCACATTAGCGGTCTCACCCCGCCCGTAGGAAGGTAACCAGCCGAGTTCTATGGAGAAGACATACATCAGCATGATTGCGGTTAAGAACACCGGAATCGAGATACCGACACTACTCATCGCCATGACGAATTTCGTAAAAATACTCTTAGGATGGATCGCGGAATACACCCCAAGCAGTATAGAAAAAACAATAATGATGAGCGTCGCACCAAACACGAGCTCTAGCGTAGCCACCAGCTTATCGAGAATCACCTCAACCGCAGGTCGCTTGAAGAAGTAAGATGTACCTAAATCACCTTGCAGTGCATTGCCCACAAAGCGAGTGTACTTTGTGATAAAGGGATCGTTCAGGCCCAGTTCGTCACGCAGCGCTTGGCGCTCCGATTCTGAAACCGACTGACCTACAAGCTCACGCAGCGGGTCACCCAGGTTATCCTGAATGGCAAACGCCACCAAACTGATCACAAACATCACTATCAGTGCCTGAAACAGGCGCTTGACCAGAAACGAAAACATTCCTTGCCCCTTAACTATCCATAGATCTCTATTCAGAGAGAAAATTCAGTCTGTAAAACCAACTCAGTCCGACTGAAACAAAACTGAGTCGAGTGCTTTAAGTTGAGGAGGGACATCCATCCCTCCTCAAGGTCGACTAACCGTGATTATTCAACCACTAGGTCACCGAAGTAAGGCATTACCATTGGGTTAACGATGTCTGCCGCTTTCACGTTAGACTTCGCGCCCCACGCTTCACTTTGCCAGTGTAGCGGTACGAATGCTGCGTCGTTGTATAGCGTTGCTTCTACACCTTTCAGCATTGCTGCACGTTTCGCTGGATCCGTTTCTACGTTCGCTGCTTCAACCACTTTGTCCATTTCTGGGTTTGAGTAGTAACCACAGTTGTACTGACCACGGCCCGTTTCTTCGTTACGAGTCATAGTTAGGAACTCGTTGAAGTTCGCTGAATCTTCCGTATCTGAGTGCCAACCGATCATCAGCATGTCTGCCGCACACTTGTCGAACTCTGGCCAGTATTGCGCTTTTGGCATCGTCTTCAGATCAACCTTGATGCCGATCTTAGACAGCATTGCCGCCGCCGCTTGCGCGACTTTCGCATCGTTCACGTAACGGTTGTTTGGCGCGATCATCGTTAGCGTTAGGCCATCTTCGTAGCCCGCTTCTTTCATCAGCGCTTTCGCTTTCTTCAGATCGTAGCGAGGAACCAACTTGTCATCGTGACCCACGTAACCTGAAGGGCTTTGTTGACCAGCTGCCGTTGCGAAGCCTTTCATGATTTTCTTCACGATGCCTTCGTTATTGATTGCGTGAACAATCGCTTGGCGAACGCGAACATCTTTCAGTGCTTCGTTGCTGTTTTGGTTTAGTTGGAACGTGATGATACGCGTACCTGGTAGCGTTACTAGGTCGATGCCGTCTGCATCTTTCACGCGTTTGTGATCGTTTGGCGCAACAGGGTGAATCATGTCAACGCCGCCAGAAAGTAGTGCAGCTACACGAGTCGCGTCTTCTTTGATTGGTACAAGCGTTAGCTTATCAACGTTACCTTTCGACTCTTTGTCCCAGTAATCTTTAAAGCGTTCGAATTCCACTTTTACGCCCTGTTCACGTGAAGTCACAATGAATGGCCCCGTGCCAGATACGTTAGTCGATGCAAATGAGTTACCGTGCTTCACTAGCTCAGACTTGTCTTTGCCGTCTTCTGTCTTACCAGAGTAGAACTTGCTGTCCATTGGGAAGATGTAAGTCGCTGTTTGCAGCACAAGTGGGTAAGGACCTTTAGTCACGAGATCCACTGTGTAGTCGTCAACCTTCACGATTTTTTCGTACGGGTCGAAGATCGCTTTGAAATCTGGAGAGCTTTGTAGACGTTCGAAAGTCCATACTACGTCGTCCGCCGTCATGTCATTTCCAGAGTGGAACTTAACACCTTGGCGTAGCTTGAAACGTACCGTTGTATCGTTCACACGTTCCCAGCTTTCAGCTAGACGAGGTTCAAAGTCCATGTCTTGTGTGAAACGAACTAGTGGATCAAATACCATGTGTGACATTTGCAGTGTACCGCCTGATAGCTGCTCATGCGGGTCTAGCGATACTGGGTCAGCTGCGTAGCCAACTTTGATATCTGCTGCCAATGCGTTAAAGCTTAGGCCCGCTGCCATTAGCGCCACTGCTAATTTGCTTTTCATGGTTTTCATTTGCATAACTCCTTCATGCGGGAATTCGAATCCCTTGTTGTGTTTGCGTCTTTGTTATGACTAAGGTTTGTTGACCTTGATGGTCAGCCAAGCGAAAAACTTGGTTTATGCCGTTTTGATTTCTTCTCTCAAGCCTGTGAACTCAGGCATCAGAGAAATCAGTTTCTTGCTGTATTCATGCTGAGGAGCGGTAAATAACTGCTCAGTTGGCGCCACTTCCAGTAGCGTACCCATCTGCATAACACCCACTCGATCACACATTTGGCGAATAACCGGTAAGTCGTGGCTGATAAACAGCATGGTGAGGTTGAGCTCACTTTGCAGATCTTTTAGCAAGTTCAGAATTTGTGCCTGTACCGATACATCCAACGCTGATGTCGGTTCATCACAAATCAGTAGTCGAGGACGAGTCGCCAGTGCACGCGCAATAGAAATACGCTGACGCTGACCACCGGAGAATTCATGAGGGTATTTCACGCCCGCCATTTTGCCCAAACCGACGTGATCAAGTAAGTCATTCACAATCTGACGCGTTTCCGCTTCATTCTTGGTCAGTTTATGGAAACGAATTGGCTCCGCGATGATGTCGAAAATCTTCATACGCGGGTTCATCGACGTGTACGGGTTTTGGAAGACCATCTGCATTTGACGACGCAGTGGACGACGCTCTTTTTCTGATTTCAGCGCTGTTAGGTCAATGCCTTCAAAGCTGACTTGCCCTGAGTTTGGTTCATACAGGCCAGCAATCACGCGTGCGATGGTCGATTTACCTGAGCCAGATTCACCCACCAAGCCAAACGTCTCGCCTTCGTGCACTTCAAAGCTGACATTGTTCGAGGCCTGCACGTATTCACGGCGGCTTTCAAACAGTGAATCTTTGGTCACAAAGCGCAGATTCACGTTCTTCACGTCCAAAAGTGGGCCCGTGTACTCACGCTGATCTTGGCTTTGACCTAGCCAGTGGTTCTTAATGTCCAGTTCTTGTAGCTCTGTCGCTTCTTCGATATAGCTGACCAACGGGAAGCGATCGAGTTTTACATCAGAGCGCGGAACGGCTGAAATTAGGCTGCGTGTGTATGGGTGATCAGGATCGCCCAACACCTTAGCGGTTGGACCAAACTCCACTAAATCACCGCGGTACATAACTGCCACACGGTCAGTCACGTTTGAAACCACACCCATGTCGTGCGTCACCAACATACAACCTACGTTGTTCTTGATACACAGTTCACGGATAAGGTTTAGGATTTGGTCTTGGATTGATACGTCGAGTGCCGTAGTTGGCTCATCGGCAATGATCAGGTCTGGCTCCCCAGCCAGTGCGATAGCAATAACCACGCGCTGACGCATACCGCCAGAGAATTGGTGCGGGTACTGTTTAAGACGGTTTTCAGGTTGAGGAATACCAACCTGCTGCATAAGAGAAAGCGCGCGTTGATACGCCTCTTCATCCGACACCTTCATATTGGCGTGGATGGTCTCTTTTAGTTGCTGCTCAACCGTAAACAGAGGGTTAAGCGAGGTCATTGGGTCTTGGAAGATAAAGCCAATCTTAGAGCCGCGAACCTTACGCATCGCTTCTGGTGTTAAACCAGATATTTTTTCGCCATCAAGGTACACATCGCCACTGGCAACACGACCCGGAGGGCTAAGCAAATCAATAACGGCGTTACCAACGGTGGATTTACCCGCACCTGATTCGCCAACAACACCCACAATTTCGCCACGATCAATATGAAAAGAAAGCGATTTCACGGCCGCATGGACACCGTGACGGGATGGATATTCAATACGAAGGTTTTTCACCTCTAATAGTGACATTTCAGACCTCTACTGCCTTGTCTGTGGTATCGAATCGCGCAAAAAAAGCGCCATTCATCACCTGAATGAATCCGTTCAAATTCAGAATAATACTCTGAAATCTTAATGCGGAGACAATTTGGCAAAAATTACACAAAAAAGCAACAATTAAAGTATATTTCGCCGGAAAAACATTATTTACACGCACTATTAGCGAATAAAAATGCATTAACAAGTATTTAACCATTTTCATAACACACCACTTTTGTGCGCTATGCACCAATAAAAACAGAAAAATGCTCTAAGTTAATGCATAAAGCCACTATTGACAGTATCCCTATTATTCACGTAATACCATTAACATTTACCAAACAATACTCCGTTCCAATTGGTAATGTTCGACATAAAATGCTACTAACAAAATAGTCTGCATACATAAAAAGCCAAAATCTCCACACAACTAAAGCGATGAAAACGTGAGCAGCTCAGCAAAAAAATGGAATCCGTCACTTAATCTTGGTTATGCGTCAGTTATGCGATTTCATGATTAAGTCACTTCGGGCAGGAGAAAAAATACATGGCTGTTCATCTTCTTTTAGGCATTAAAAACGATGTGGAAGCATTGATTTTGCGCTTTCCACTGTCATTTTGAGTGAGATAAGAGATAATCAAACTCTAACGTTGAGCAGTGAATAAAGGAGCCCCTATGCTTAAAGCGATATTTTTTGATATGGACGAGACTTTATGTGGCACATCTCAAGCCGATAAAATAGCAGGACAAGAGTTTGCGGACTGGATTGCTCAAACTTACCCTCAGATCACTGACTCCACAGCCTTTGTGCAACGCTACTTACAAGGTGTGTATAAGAAGCTAAACGACGAATTCCCTCAGCTTATTGCTCTATTGCCAGACGAAAATGCGTTCCGCTGCGGTTTAATCCAAAGCATCTTGGCAGAACAAGGTATCGAGATCGATGCAGAACAAGCGCAGCAGGCACAAAGCTTCTTCGATTCAGCTCGAATGGGGGCTTTTACCTTCTTCCCAGGCGTGAAGGAAATGCTGACTAAGCTACGCCAACACTACAAATTGGTGGTAATCACTAACGGCCCTATCTTCTCGCAGCATCCAAAGCTCAAAGCGACACAAATGAGTGAATGGGTGGATCACATCATCGTGGGTGGCGAAGAGCCAGAAGAGAAGCCTGCGGCAAGCATCTTCCACAAAGCACTCAACCTTGCAGATGTAAAACCAGAAGAGGCGATTCATATTGGCGACTCTCTACCAGCAGATATCGCGGGTGCCAACAATATGGGCATTCTGAGTGTATGGGTTAACGAGGCAGGCGCAGCGAATCCAACCGATATCAAACCAAGCTATGAAGTGAAAGAGACGGTTGAGCTCAAAGAAATTCTAAAAACGCTCGCTCAATAAAGCGCTCAACTCAAGAAATACAAAGCCCCAGCCATCGTGCTGGGGTTTCTTTTATCAGCTCGAAAAGCATTTGGATCATGGGTGGTCAAAAGCTCCCAGAACTGTACATTGTTGGCAGAATTGAAAATAGAGTGAAGATTTTTGAGAAGAAAAAATGGAAAAAGCCCCAGTCTTTCGACTGAGGCTTTAAATAGCGGTCGATGAAGAGCCATATTCTAACTTCAGGCGAACCCACTTGGGTTCAAACCCATTGAAATACTGCCGACTCATCTAGTCCAAGCGATATCACTAGCTCTAAAACGACGAAAGCCTGCTAAGAAGCAGGCTTTCTAATAGTGGTCGGTGAAGAGAGATTCGATCGGACTGGCGCTCCAGCCCACGACCCTCTGGTCCCAACATTCTAAATTTCAAACGTAAAAAAGCCCCAGTCTTTCGACTGAGGCTTTAAATAGTGGTCGGTGAAGAGGGATTCGAACCCCCGACCCTCTGGTCCCAAACCAGATGCGCTACCAAGCTGCGCTATTCACCGAACTGTATTTTCTGATTCTCTCAAATCAGACTGGATACTTCAACTAAGAAGTCACCCAAATTAATGGGGTGGCTAACGAGATTCGAACTCGCGACCACCGGAATCACAATCCAGGGCTCTACCAACTGAGCTATAGCCACCATCAATTTTTATGTTTACCGCTTATTATAGCCATAAACTAAATAGTGGTCGGTGAAGAGGGATTCGAACCCCCGACCCTCTGGTCCCAAACCAGATGCGCTACCAAGCTGCGCTATTCACCGACGAATTTTGTTTCGATTCTTGGGATATTTGAATCAAAACTGGAAACTTCATTAATTTAATGGGTTACCAAAATAATGGGGTGGCTAACGAGATTCGAACTCGCGACCACCGGAATCACAATCCAGGGCTCTACCAACTGAGCTATAGCCACCACTATTGTTTGTGCCGTTAATTTGTATTCCGGAATGGCACGCCCGAAAGGATTCGAACCTTCGACCTTTGGCTCCGGAGGCCAACGCTCTATCCAACTGAGCTACGGGCGCATGCCCCATCGGCGGAGAGGAATAATACGGATATCACACTATGCCGTCTAGTACTTTTTTTACTTTTTTTCTCGTTTGGTCTCTTTTTCGACAGTTATCTGCCTTTAAAGTGCATTTTTGATGTGATTCACGCCCTGTCATGGATAACTTGTTGTTTATTGCAACAAGTTATCGGGATATAATTACCCATTATTTACATTGATTTAACAGCTGCAACCTGGTTGTTCGATCACTCTAGACTGTTAGATAAGGTTTTCTGCTCACTATAGAAGCAATCGCGCACAACTTTCTCCAACGGCTCTAAATACTCTAACTATATAAATAGGTAAGTCACTTACCTCGGGAATGTGAAGTGGGTTTAATGGATATGTCTCGACGAATGATTAGCGTTTTGTTCGCTGCCTTAACTTTTTCTACGGCAGCTTTAGCTTCTGACATCAGCCAAACTGAATACGATGCGATCGCAGAACGCATCAAACCTGTCGGTGATGTTTATCTTGCAGGTGCAGAACCGGTAAAAGCAGAGCCAACTGGTCCGCGTGATGGTGCGGCAGTTTATGGTACTTTCTGTATTGCTTGTCACGCATCAGGCGTAAACGGCGCACCAAAAACTGGTGATGCGGGCGATTGGGCACCACGTATTGCACAAGGCAAAGACGTGCTGACTAACCACGCAATCCAAGGCTTCAACGCGATGCCAGCAAAAGGCACGTGTATGGACTGTTCTGATGACGAAATCATCGCAGCCATCGACCACATGATTAAAGGTCTATAATAAAGATATCAACGAAAAAGGCTTACCACTTGGCAAGCCTTTTTGTTTTTAGCAAGTTAGAACCACGTTGTTCTATTTCTTAAACATTGCTCGAATATTGGCGATATGTGCTTGTCCTTTTGCCATACGCTCTTCTGCCGATACTGGCTTTTTGTTTGCTTCCCATTCAACGTCATCAAATGGTAGTTCATCCAAGAAGCGGCTTTGCGTCGGCTTGATCAATTCACCAAACTGTCGGCGCTCCTTACACATGGTAAACGTCAGCTCACGCTGCGCACGAGTAATACCCACGTACATTAGGCGACGTTCTTCTTCAACGTTATCTTCATCAATACTGGTCTGGTGCGGCAGAATGCCCTCTTCCGAACCGATCAAGTACACGAACGGGAACTCAAGACCTTTTGAAGCATGCAGGGTCATCAATTGAACCGCATCACTGTCCTCATCTTCTTCACCGCGCTCCATCATGTCACGTAGAGTAAGACGTTGAACTACCTCTTTTAACGTCTTCTCTTCTTGGTCGTAGTTATCACCTTCTAGGTCGGCCACAATCCAAGAGTAAAGGTCAGAAACGTTCTTCATGCGCATTTCAGCCGCTTTCGGGCTTGCTGACGTTTCGTATAGCCAGTCCTCATAATGAATATCACGTACAAGTGAGCGTACCGCTTCAACCGTATCACCACGCTCGGCTTGATCGGCAATCGCCACCAACCATTGAGTAAAACGGCGTAGGTTCTCTAAGCCACGGCCGGTTAGGTGCTGCTCCAATCCCATTTCAAAGCTGACTTCAAACAAGCTCTTACCACGCATGTTGGCGTAGCTACCTAGCTTCTCTAGAGTCACGGGACCAATTTCACGACGCGGCGTATTCACAATGCGTAGGAACGCGTTGTCATCGTCTGGATTCACCAATACGCGCAGGTAAGCCATGATGTCTTTGATCTCTGCTCGAGCGAAGAAAGACGTGCCGCCAGACAGTTTGTATGGCACACGGTTTTGCATCAGTGACTTTTCAATCAAACGAGATTGGTGGTTACCACGATACAAAATCGCATAATCTTTATATTCGGTGCGGTTTAGGAACTTATGCGCAATCAATTCTCCCGTTACGCGTTCTGCTTCGTGTTCCTCATTCTTCGCCAACAACACTTTGAGTTTTTCGCCATCAGGAATTTCCGAAAAAAGCGATTTCTCATATACGTGTGGGTTGTTCGCAATCAAGATGTTTGCCGCACGAAGAATACGACTGGTCGAGCGGTAATTCTGCTCCAACTTAATCAAGCGCAAATTTGGGTAATCTTCACCAAGCAAAACTAAGTTTTGCGGTTTAGCACCACGCCATGAATAGATAGATTGGTCATCGTCACCTACGACGGTCAAACGACCACGCTCGCCAACGATGAGCTTCACCAAGTCATATTGGCTAGTGTTGGTATCTTGATATTCGTCCACCAATAGGTAACGAATGCGGTTCTGCCAACGTTGACGCACTTCTTCATTGTTACGTAGCAATTGCACTGGCAGAGAAATCAGGTCATCAAAGTCGAGCGCGTTGTATGCCTTCATCTGCTTCTGATACATCTCAAAACAGAAAGCAAACAGTTGTTGTTGCTCACCTTGAGCCAACGCTTTGGCTTGCTCTGGTGTCAGCATGTCGTTCTTCCAGTTGGAAATACAACTTAACAACTGACGCAACAAATCTTTATCGCCGTCTAGCTGCTTTTCTGTCAGCTCTTTAAGAAGCGCAAGCTGGTCTTGATCATCAAACAGTGAGAAGCCCGCTTTCAAGCCAAGATATTTGTACTCACGCTTGATGATGTTGAGCCCTAAGGTATGGAAGGTCGAGACCATCAGACCTTTCGATTCAGCTTTACCTAGTGTCTGACCAACACGCTCTTTCATCTCACGCGCAGCTTTATTGGTAAAGGTTACCGCAGCAATATTACGTGCCTTGTAGCCACACTGCTGAACCAAATAAGCGATTTTATTGGTAATTACACGAGTTTTACCCGAGCCCGCCCCAGCAAGTACCAAGCATGGGCCTGATACGTACTTAACGGCTTCGTCTTGTCTAGGGTTCAGCTTCATAAAAATTCTCTGCGGGTGGAAATAGTGGCGCCTATGATAAAGGGGTGACCGTGGGAAAGCTACGCTGATTTTCACCTAACTTTTACACAAAGAGTTTAATATTACATAGCGTAAATGCCCAAAATCTACGCTATAATGAATGAACGTTCATTCATTCCACTGAT
The DNA here is from genome assembly GCF_002163755.1 of Vibrio campbellii CAIM 519 = NBRC 15631 = ATCC 25920. NCBI lineage: Bacteria > Pseudomonadati > Pseudomonadota > Gammaproteobacteria > Vibrionales > Vibrionaceae > Vibrio > Vibrio campbellii. The sequence goes on along the minus strand of NZ_CP015863.1, from coordinate 138,971 downwards.
AAGACTATGGCTACCAATCAAATTCGCAAAGATAAACGAGAGCAAATCGTTATCGCTGCTGAACGTCTAATTGCAGAATCAGGGTTTCAGGGACTCTCAATGCAAAAGCTTGCCGATGAAGCAGGTGTCGCTGCTGGTACGATATATCGTTATTTCTCAGACAAAGAACACTTACTCAAAGAAGTGCGTCTTATAGTCACGACACGAATAGCAGAGGCAGTACAGTGCAATGTGGATGATAGTATGCCTTTGAAACAACGCTTTAGAACAATGTGGATGAATATCTGGCACTTTGCCGGAGCTAATGTAAATACCTTGAGCAACCGTCTTCAATACGACGCATTACCCTGCCCAACACAAGCTTGTACGAGAGAACATGAGAGGAAACTATTCATTCACGTAGATCGTCTCTTTGATCAAGGAAAAGCAGAAGGGCTTTTTAAACCTCTCGCAAATGAGGTGCTATCTGGGCTTAGTTTCGAAGCAAGCGTGGCACTTGCAAGGAAACATGCCTTGGGGATCTATCAACTGGATAAGCATGCAGTAGACGCGGCAATTGAAGCCAGTTGGGACGCAATTATTAAACACTAATTTGGAGTTCTAAATAGAATGAAAAAGTGGACTTTCTTTATGGTGCTAATCGCAATTCTCCTATTTGGGAGTGTGATAGGCTTCAACTTATTCAAACAGCAAAAAATTGCCGAATACATGGCAAACCGTCCAGAGCCTGAATTCCCTGTAACCGTGACCGAAGTACAAGCGGTAGATTGGGTTCCCGTTATTGAAGCGATCGGCTTTATTGAACCTAATCAAGGTGTGACTGTCGCCAACGAAACTAGTGGAGTAATCGATAAGATTTCGTTTGAGTCAGGAACTCAAGTGGATACTGGTCAGTCTTTAATACACCTAGACTCCGATGTTGAAAAGGCAAACCTTCAGAGCTCACAAGCCAGACTGCCTGCCGCAAAAGCCAAATATAAACGCTACCAGGGTCTCTTCAAAAAAGGCTCTGTATCCAAGGAAGCGTACGACGAGGCTGAAGCAAACTACTTCTCGCTGAAAGCGGATATTGAAAGCCTTAAAGCAACCATAGACCGCCGTGAAATAAAAGCACCATTTACTGGTGTAGTTGGTATTCGTAATGTTTATCTTGGACAGTACCTACAAGCTGGTACCGATATCGTGCGCCTTGAAGACACCAGCGTGATGCGTCTACGTTTCACTGTTTCCCAAACAGATATCTCTCGCATCAAGCTAGACCAAGAGGTAGACATCTTTGTTGATGCTTACCCTGACAAGCCATTCAAAGGCTCTATCTCGGCGATTGAACCAGCAGTTAACGTTCAAAGCGGTCTGATCCAAGTGCAGGCAGACATTCCAAACAGCGATGGCAAACTTCGCAGTGGTATGTTCGCTCGTGCCAATATCATTCTACCAAAGCTAGAGAACCAAGTAACGCTGCCGCAAACGGCTATCACGTTTACGCTGTACGGCGATAACGTCTACATTGTTACTGAAGAAGACGGTGAAAAACGGGTAAAACAGCACGTTGTGAAAGTGGGTGAACGAACAAAAGACATCGCGCATATCCTAAATGGCGTGAAACCGGGTGACCTCGTAGTAACCTCTGGGCAAGTTCGCCTTAGTAACCATGCAAAAGTGACCATCGTTGAAGATGCCGCACTTACACCACCTGCTGAAACACCAATGCTTTAATTGGAGGCATAATGCGCTTTACTGATGTTTTTATTAAACGTCCAGTTTTAGCGGTATCGATCAGCTTTTTGATTGCGTTGCTTGGTTTGCAAGCCGTATTCAAGATGCAAGTTCGTGAATACCCTGAAATGACAAACACGGTGGTTACCGTAACCACCAGTTATTACGGTGCGAGTGCCGACCTTATCCAAGGCTTTATTACCCAGCCTTTGGAGCAAGCCGTCGCTCAGGCCGATAACATCGACTATATGACTTCATCCTCGGTGCTTGGTACATCTACCATCACTGTAAACATGAAGCTGAACACTGACCCAAATGCAGCGCTGTCTGATATCTTGGCGAAAACCAACTCGGTTCGTTCACAGCTTCCAAAAGAAGCGGAAGACCCAACAGTAACCATGTCGACTGGCTCGACTACCGCGGTACTGTACATCGGTTTCACCAGTGACGAGTTGTCTTCTAGCCAGATCACTGACTACCTTGAGCGTGTAATTAACCCTCAGCTATTTACGGTAAACGGTGTGTCGAAGGTGGACTTATACGGTGGTATGAAATACGCGCTCCGCGTATGGCTAGATCCAGCGAAAATGGGCGCACTTAAGCTGACAGCAACCGACGTGATGACGGTACTAAACGCCAACAACTATCAGTCGGCAACTGGCCAGGCGACAGGTGAATTCGTACTTTACAACGGTAGCGCAGATACTCAGGTATCCAACGTTGCTGAACTCGAGGCACTAGTTGTTAAAACAGGTGAAGGTGACGTAATTCGTCTTGGCGACATTGCAAAGGTCACATTAGAAAAGAGCCACGACATTTACCGTGCGAATGCGAACGGTCAGGAGGCAGTAGTTGCTGCAATCAACGCGGCACCAAGCGCTAACCCAATCAACATTTCGGCAGATGTACTGAAGCTTTTGCCTCAATTAGAGCGTAACTTGCCAAGTAACATCAAAATGAACGTGATGTACGACTCAACGATCGCCATCAATGAATCTATTCACGAAGTTGTGAAAACCATTCTTGAGGCGGCAGTGATCGTACTTGTTGTGATCACTTTGTTCCTTGGTTCATTCCGTGCGGTAATTATCCCTATCGTTACTATCCCGCTTTCATTGATTGGTGTTGCGATGGTGATGCAGGCAATGGGCTTCTCATGGAACTTGATGACACTTCTGGCAATGGTACTCGCCATCGGTCTGGTAGTGGATGATGCGATCGTGGTTCTTGAGAACGTCGACCGCCACATCAAAGAAGGGGAATCGCCGTTCCGTGCAGCCATCATAGGTACTCGTGAAATCGCCGTACCAGTAATCGCAATGACGCTAACCCTAGGTGCAGTGTACGCGCCGATCGCGCTGATGGGCGGTATCACGGGCTCTCTATTTAAAGAGTTCGCATTAACCCTAGCTGGTGCAGTATTTGTGTCCGGTATCATCGCGCTAACTCTGTCACCGATGATGTGTTCAAAAATGCTTAGGGCAAACGAAGAGCCAAGCAAGTTTGAACAAAAAGTACACCACGTATTGGATGGCATGACCAACCGCTACGCAAAAATGCTGACCGCTGTTATGGCACACCGCCCAGTGATCATTGCTTTCGCTATCATCGTGTTCGCAACGCTACCAATCCTGTTTAAGTTTATTCCAAGTGAATTGGCTCCTTCAGAGGACAAAGGCGTAGTGGTACTGATGGGAACAGCACCATCGAATGCAAACTTGGACTACATTGAACATACCATGAGAGACGTGAATAAGATTCTGTCTAATCAGCCGGAAGTGGAATATGCTCAAGTGTTTAATGGTGTACCAAACTCAAACCAAGCGTTCGGTCTAGCGACTCTAAAACCTTGGAGTGAGCGTGAGGCAAGCCAGGCAGATATTACCAAGCGTGTAGGTGAGTTGGTTTCTCACGTACCGGGCATGTCTGTAACCGCATTCCAGATGCCAGAGCTTCCTGGTGCCGGTTCAGGTCTACCGATTCAGTTCGTTATCACTACGCCAAACAGCTTCGAGAGCTTGTTTACTATCGCAAGTGACATCCTAGCTGATGTATCTACTAGCCCACTATTTGTCTACTCAGATCTGGATCTAAACTACGATTCAGCAACGATGAAGATCAGCATCGACAAAGACAAGGCTGGTGCGTACGGCGTGACCATGCAAGACATTGGTGTAACACTAAGTACCATGATGGCGGACGGTTACGTGAACCGTATCGACCTAAACGGTCGTTCATACGAGGTTATCCCTCAAGTTGAACGTAAATGGCGCCTTAACCCAGAGTCGATGAAGAACTACTACGTTCGCTCAGTTGACGGTAAAGCAGTTCCACTGGGTAGCTTGATCACGATTGATGTTGTAGCAGAGCCTCGCTCACTGCCTCACTTCAACCAGCTAAACTCAGCAACCGTTGGTGCAGTACCTTCACCAGGTGTTGCAATGGGTGATGCGATCAACTGGTTCGAAGACGTGGCACAAAACAAACTGCCATCGGGCTACAACCATGACTACATGGGTGAAGCTCGTCAGTTTGTAACGGAAGGTAGCGCACTATACGCCACATTCGGCTTGGCTTTGGCGATCATCTTCCTAGTACTGGCGATTCAGTTTGAATCTATCCGCGATCCAATCGTAATCATGGTATCTGTGCCGCTAGCGGTATGTGGTGCATTGATTGCTCTGGCGTGGGGTACGGCATCGATGAACATCTACTCGCAGGTTGGTTTAATTACTCTGGTTGGTCTGATCACCAAGCACGGTATCCTGATCTGTGAAGTAGCGAAAGAAGAGCAGTTACACAACAAACTGTCTCGTATCGATGCAGTAATGGAAGCGGCGAAAGTTCGTCTACGTCCAATCCTGATGACAACAGCGGCGATGATTGCAGGTCTGATCCCACTGATGTACGCAACAGGCGCAGGTGCGGCTCAGCGCTTCAGTATCGGTATCGTAATCGTTGCTGGTCTAGCGATCGGTACACTGTTTACGCTATTCGTATTGCCTGTGATTTACAGCTACCTAGCTGAGAAACACAAGCCACTACCAGTGTTTGTTGAAGACAAAGACTTGGAAAAGCTCGCTCGAGTCGATGAAGCAAAAGCTGCTCATCGCGAATTAGCTGATAACAAGTAAGCATAAAGCACTAAGAAAAAGGTCACCTCGGTGACCTTTTTTATTGCTGCTCTCTTTTTTGCCATCTAAATGGCGACTTTCCCGTATCATTTACATAGAATGTGGGCAAATCAAAAGGAGTTTTAGCCACTATGTTTGACCCAAAGAAATTAGAGCAAATCGCTAAACAAATTCACGAATCAATGCCACAGCCAGTAAAAGAGCTAGGCGCGGATGTTGATCAAAAAGTTCGCCAAGTAATCCAAGGTCAGCTAAACAAGCTAGACGTAGTTAGCCGCGAAGAATTCGACGTACAAACTCAAGTTCTGCTGCGTACTCGTCAAAAGCTGACAGAAATGGAAAAGAAATTGGCAGAGCTTGAAGAAAAGCTAGCTGATAAATAAGCGAGAAGCGAGAAGCGAGAAGCGAGAAGCGAGAAGCGAGAAAATTCTTAAGGGTTGGCGTGTGCACGTCAACCCTTTTTGTTTTTCGGGATTCGGGATTCGGGATTCGGGATTCGGGATTCGGGATTCGGGATTCGGGATTCGGGATTCGGGATTCGGGATTCGGGATTCGGGATTCGGGATTCGGGATTCGGGATTCGGGATTCGGGATTCACATCTATTTTGTCTTCTTAAGGACAAATTCAGTCAACACTTACGATACCTTTACTTCTATCAATTCTATCCCAACGAACATATCTCGACTCCAACAGCGAAGGTGTCCCACAGTTCGAAGAAAAAATCGTTTCCATAAAAACAAAAAGGCTTGGTCAACGGCGACCAAGCCTTTTGATTAGATGTTGTGTTTTATTTTGTATTTATTGACCCCAGTCTATCTAGAGTTCTTTACTAACTTGGATAGGAGTTAGCCGCCTACTGCAATGTTCTTCATATCAGTCATGTAACCACGTAGCTCTTCACCAATGTACTCCACTGGGTGGTTACGGATAGCATCATTTACAGCGATAAGAGTCGCGTTATCTACTTGGTTAGAAGTTTCACCTAGCCCTTTACCAATTACGTCAGTATTTACTGCTGGCATAAACTTCTCACGTAGAAGCGGTGTTGCTACGTTAGCGAACAGGTAGTTACCATATTCCGCAGTGTCTGAGATAACCACGTTCATCTCGTATAGGCGCTTACGTGCGATAGTGTTCGCAATCAGTGGTAGCTCGTGCAGAGACTCGTAGTAAGCAGACTCATCGATGATGCCAGATGCCGTCATTGCTTCAAACGCTAGCTCAACACCCGCACGAACCATAGCAACCATCAGGATACCGTTGTCGAAGTACTCTTGCTCAGAGATTTCTACGTCAGTTTCTGGGTAGTTTTCGAAAGCAGTTTCACCCGTTTCTGCACGCCAGCCTAGTAGGTTAACATCGTCGTTCGCCCAGTCAGCCATCATAGTGCTAGAGAAGTGACCTGTGATGATGTCATCCATGTGCTTGTTGTATAGCGGACGCATCAGCTGTTTTAGCTCTTCAGAAAGCTCAAATGCTTTTACTTTTGCTGGGTTTGATAGACGATCCATCATGTGAGTGATACCACCAAACTTCAGTGCTTCAGTGATGGTTTCCCAACCATATTGAAGAAGCTTACCTGCATAGCCTGGATCGATACCGTCAGCAATCATCTTCTCGTAACATACGATAGAACCAGCCTGTAGCATGCCACAAAGGATTGTTTGCTCACCCATTAGGTCAGATTTCACCTCAGCAACAAAAGAAGACTCTAGACAGCCAGCACGGTGACCACCTGTTGCTGCAGCCCAGGCTTTCGCGATATCCCAACCTTCGCCTTTAGGGTCGTTCTCTGGGTGAACAGCGATAAGAGTCGGTACACCAAAACCACGCTTGTATTCTTCACGAACTTCCGTACCCGGACACTTAGGTGCAACCATTACTACCGTTAGGTCTTTACGGATTTGCATACCTTCTTCAACAACATTGAAACCGTGTGAGTAACCTAGTGCTGCGCCTTCTTTCATTAGCGGCATTACTGTCTCAACAACGTTTGTGTGCTGCTTATCTGGAGTAAGGTTTACAACTAGGTCAGCTTGTGGAATTAGCGTTTCGTAGCTACCTACTTCAAAACCGTTGTCTTTTGCGTTTTTGAATGACTGGCGCTGCTCATCGATAGCTGCCTGGCGAAGTGCATAAGCAACGTCTAGACCAGAGTCACGCATGTTCAGACCTTGGTTAAGGCCTTGAGCACCACAACCTACGATGACCACTTTCTTACCTTTTAGGTAATCTGCTTCTGATGCGAATTCTTCGCGGTCCATAAAGCGACAACGACCAAGTTGGTCCAATTGCTCACGCAAGTTTAGGGTATTGAAATAGTTAGCCATCTGGGTGCTCCTTAACATTCTTCCATAGAGGTAGGTATTTATGTTACCGAATGAGTTCATACTAAAACAGACATTCTGTTGCTGAAAGTGATATATTCACAATTACTTATTGCAATTAATGCAACATGGACGTGAAGATTTAATGAACATCAAAAGCCTGCAATTATTCATTCATCTATGTGATAGCAAGAGCTTTGCTAAGACAGCAGCAGCAATGCACATCAGCCCTTCCGCACTGAGTCGGCAGATCCAGAAATTGGAAGAAGAAACACATCAACAGCTGTTCTTGCGTGATAACCGAAGTGTCGAATTAACGGTTCAAGGTAAGAAGCTATTACCCGTAGCACTGAAGATCTTAGGTGAGTGGCAGCAGTACCAAAGTTATGTCAAAGGGACAGAAGACGAGTTAAAGGGTGAGATACGTTTATTTTGCTCGGTAACCGCAAGTTACAGCCACCTCCCAGAGCTAATTTCTGAATTCCGCATTCAGCATCCATTTATCGAATTCAAACTCTCTACTGGCGATCCAGCGCAAGCCATCGATAAAATATTGGCAGATGAGGCTGATATCGCGATCTCTGCTAAGCCAGACCAACTGCCCGCTAAGGTCTCCTTTGAACCAATCAGTGAGATTCCCCTGTCGGTGATAGCGCCAGTTGGAGTCAGCAGCTTTGCAGAAGAACTGCAGAAAGAAAGTCCGGATTGGTCAACGATCCCTTTCATTGTCCCAGAAGCAGGCACAGCAAGAGAAAGAGCGAATGTTTGGTTCAAGCAAATGAAGATTAAACCAAATATCTACGCACAGGTGGCAGGACATGAAGCCATTGTCAGTATGGTGGCCTTGGGCTGCGGAGTCGGTATTGCACCAGATGTGGTAATCAACAACAGCCCTGTCAGAGAGAAGATAAATAGGCTTAAAGTTTTACCTATCAAACCATTCGAGCTCGGTGTTTGCTGCATTAGAAGCCAGCTGGAAAACCCTTTGGTTAAAGCATTATGGGAAGTAGCAGAAAGTAAATATATCTCACTGTAGGCATACATCATTCAAATAAGTATTCGAAGCCCGTTACACAAGTAACGGGCTTTTTAGTTACAGTAAACGTCGAATGCAAAATATAGAGCGCAACACCAGTACTCATATAAGAAAGGCAGTATTAGAAATGTGTTTAGAACAAGTAAGCACTTACATTTAGCTACTTTTAAGATTTAGAAAATAAGCTCTATCGAAGAGAAATATGATCTTTACCTGACTGAATGAGCTCTTCAGCACAGTACAAAGATTTGAGAATATCAGATACGAAAAAGCCCTAGCATTTCTGCCGGGACGCGCAGTTCAAGGCTTTGTCTAAATAAGTGGCGGACGGTCGGGGTTGCGGGCAACCGGGACTCGTTCCCTGAAAGGGAAATTATTATGCTCTAAAACGACAAAACCCAGTCCGAAGACTGGGTTTCTAAATAAGTGGCGGAGCGGACGGGACTCGAACCCGCGACCCCCGGCGTGACAGGCCGGTATTCTAACCAACTGAACTACCGCTCCGCACTGGTTAGACCTTAAGTCTAAATTTAAAGCCTGGCGATGTCCTACTCTCACATGGGGAAGCCCCACACTACCATCGGCGCTAATTCGTTTCACTTCTGAGTTCGGAATGGAAATCAGGTGGGTCCAAATCGCTATGGTCGCCAAGCAAATTCTTTAATTCGGAAAGCTGTTTCAGTTCTTACACATTCAATTCGTTCTTGCTTTGAGTCCATCAAAACCCCTTGGGTGTTGTATGGTTAAGCCTCACGGGCAATTAGTACAGGTTAGCTCAACGCCTCACAACGCTTACACACCCTGCCTATCAACGTTCTAGTCTCGAACAACCCTTTAGGATACTTAAAGTATCAGGGAAGACTCATCTCAGGGCTCGCTTCCCGCTTAGATGCTTTCAGCGGTTATCGATTCCGAACTTAGCTACCGGGCAATGCGTCTGGCGACACAACCCGAACACCAGAGGTTCGTCCACTCCGGTCCTCTCGTACTAGGAGCAGCCCCCTTCAATCTTCCAACGCCCACGGCAGATAGGGACCGAACTGTCTCACGACGTTCTAAACCCAGCTCGCGTACCACTTTAAATGGCGAACAGCCATACCCTTGGGACCGACTTCAGCCCCAGGATGTGATGAGCCGACATCGAGGTGCCAAACACCGCCGTCGATATGAACTCTTGGGCGGTATCAGCCTGTTATCCCCGGAGTACCTTTTATCCGTTGAGCGATGGCCCTTCCATTCAGAACCACCGGATCACTATGACCTGCTTTCGCACCTGCTCGAATTGTCATTCTCGCAGTCAAGCGGGCTTATGCCATTGCACTAACCTCACGATGTCCAACCGTGATTAGCCCACCTTCGTGCTCCTCCGTTACGCTTTGGGAGGAGACCGCCCCAGTCAAACTACCCACCAGGCACTGTCCGCAACCCCGATAAGGGGTCGACGTTAGAACATCAACACTACAAGGGTGGTATTTCAAGGACGGCTCCACTAATACTGGCGTACTAGTTTCAAAGCCTCCCACCTATCCTACACATGTAGGGTCAATGTTCAGTGCCAAGCTGTAGTAAAGGTTCACGGGGTCTTTCCGTCTAGCCGCGGGTACACTGCATCTTCACAGCGATTTCAATTTCACTGAGTCTCGGGTGGAGACAGCGTGGCCATCATTACGCCATTCGTGCAGGTCGGAACTTACCCGACAAGGAATTTCGCTACCTTAGGACCGTTATAGTTACGGCCGCCGTTTACCGGGGCTTCGATCAAGAGCTTCGACCGAAGTCTAACCCCATCAATTAACCTTCCGGCACCGGGCAGGCGTCACACCGTATACGTCATCTTACGATTTTGCACAGTGCTGTGTTTTTAATAAACAGTTGCAGCCACCTGGTATCTGCGACTCTCAATAGCTCCATCCGCAAGGGACTTCACCGTCGAGAGCGTACCTTCTCCCGAAGTTACGGTACCATTTTGCCTAGTTCCTTCACCCGAGTTCTCTCAAGCGCCTTGGTATTCTCTACCCGACCACCTGTGTCGGTTTGGGGTACGATTCCTTACAATCTGAAGCTTAGAGGCTTTTCCTGGAAGCATGGCATCAATGACTTCACTACCGTAGTAGCTCGACGTCGTGTCTCAGCCTTAAGAGAAACCGGATTTACCTAATCTCTCAGCCTACGCACTTGAACCTGGACAACCGTCGCCAGGCCCACCTAGCCTTCTCCGTCCCCCCATCGCAATTGTAAGAAGTACGGGAATATTAACCCGTTTCCCATCGACTACGCCTTTCGGCCTCGCCTTAGGGGTCGACTTACCCTGCCCCGATTAACGTTGGACAGGAACCCTTGGTCTTCCGGCGAGGGGGTTTTTCACCCCCTTTATCGTTACTCATGTCAGCATTCGCACTTCTGATACGTCCAGCATGCGTTACCACACACCTTCAACCGCTTACAGAACGCTCCCCTACCCAATGCACTAAAGTGCATTGCCGCAGCTTCGGTTTACTACTTAGCCCCGTTACATCTTCCGCGCAGGCCGACTCGACCAGTGAGCTATTACGCTTTCTTTAAATGATGGCTGCTTCTAAGCCAACATCCTGGCTGTCTGAGCCTTCCCACATCGTTTCCCACTTAGTAGTAATTTGGGACCTTAGCTGGCGGTCTGGGTTGTTTCCCTCTCCACGACGGACGTTAGCACCCGCCGTGTGTCTCCCGGATAGTACTTACTGGTATTCGGAGTTTGCAAAGGGTTGGTAAGTCGGGATGACCCCCTAGCCTTAACAGTGCTCTACCCCCAGTAGTATTCGTCCGAGGCGCTACCTAAATAGCTTTCGGGGAGAACCAGCTATCTCCAGGTTTGATTGGCCTTTCACCCCTAGCCACAAGTCATCCGCTAATTTTTCAACATTAGTCGGTTCGGTCCTCCAGTTGATGTTACTCAACCTTCAACCTGCCCATGGCTAGATCACCTGGTTTCGGGTCTATATCCAGAGACTGAACGCCCAGTTAAGACTCGGTTTCCCTACGGCTCCCCTAGATGGTTAACCTTGCCACTGAATATAAGTCGCTGACCCATTATACAAAAGGTACGCAGTCACACCACGAAGGTGCTCCTACTGCTTGTACGTACACGGTTTCAGGTTCTATTTCACTCCCCTCACAGGGGTTCTTTTCGCCTTTCCCTCACGGTACTGGTTCACTATCGGTCAGTCAGTAGTATTTAGCCTTGGAGGATGGTCCCCCCATATTCAGACAGGATATCACGTGTCCCGCCCTACTCGATTTCACTTTAAATGCGTTGCCGGTTACGGGGCTATCACCCTGTATCGCACAACTTTCCAGAAGTTTCACCTGACGCATAAAAAGCTTAAGGGCTAGTCCAATTTCGCTCGCCGCTACTTTCGGAATCTCGGTTGATTTCTTTTCCTCGGGGTACTTAGATGTTTCAGTTCCCCCGGTTCGCCTCGCTGCGCTATGTATTCACGCAGCGATACTAGCTTATGCTAGTGGGTTTCCCCATTCGGAAATCCCAGACTCAAATGGTTTTTACTACCTAATCTGGGCTTATCGCAAGTTAATACGTCCTTCATCGCCTCTGACTGCCAAGGCATCCACCGTGTACGCTTAGTCACTTAACCATACAACCCGAAGGAGTTTCGAGTTGAAGTCAAATCACCAAAGTTGTCTGCAATTTTTATACATGATGCAGACTCGATTTTGCCGGACTCAAATTCCAAGAACACTTGAATGTGTTGTTTGGAGTATTCAATTAAGAATACTTTGAGAACTTTACAAACAATCTTAAAGATTGTTTTGTCAGCTTTCCAAATTGTTAAAGAGCTATGTTTCTTCACAAGGAAGTACATTTTCTAAATACTTTCAGAGACGAAAATTCTAACCACGTACGTTTTACTGAAGTGGTTTGGAATTCCTATCCAAAAATACTTAGAGAATGGTGGGCGATACCGGGCTCGAACCAGTGACCCCCTGCTTGTAAGGCAGGTGCTCTCCCAACTGAGCTAATCGCCCACATAAGTTTTAATTCTTCGTGGAGAAGAATGGTGGGTCGTGCAGGATTCGAACCTGCGACCAATTGATTAAAAGTCAACTGCTCTACCAACTGAGCTAACGACCCAATGGTATCCCGTAGGGGAGTCGAACCCCTGTTACCGCCGTGAAAGGGCGGTGTCCTAGGCCTCTAGACGAACGGGACACTAAGTTGAACATCTTGGGAGATGTTCTATCTCTTTTACTTTATAAACCGTATCAATCTGTGTGGACACTCATCGTGAGTAATCATCGTATAAGGAGGTGATCCAGCGCCAGGTTCCCCTAGCGCTACCTTGTTACGACTTCACCCCAGTCATGAACCACAAAGTGGTAAGCGTCCCCCCGAAGGTTAAACTACCTACTTCTTTTGCAGCCCACTCCCATGGTGTGACGGGCGGTGTGTACAAGGCCCGGGAACGTATTCACCGTGGCATTCTGATCCACGATTACTAGCGATTCCGACTTCACGGAGTCGAGTTGCAGACTCCGATCCGGACTACGACGCACTTTTTGGGATTCGCTCACTCTCGCAAGTTGGCTGCCCTCTGTATGCGCCATTGTAGCACGTGTGTAGCCCTACTCGTAAGGGCCATGATGACTTGACGTCGTCCCCACCTTCCTCCGGTTTATCACCGGCAGTCTCCCTGGAGTTCCCGACATTACTCGCTGGCAAACAAGGATAAGGGTTGCGCTCGTTGCGGGACTTAACCCAACATTTCACAACACGAGCTGACGACAGCCATGCAGCACCTGTCTCAGAGTTCCCGAAGGCACCAATCCATCTCTGGAAAGTTCTCTGGATGTCAAGAGTAGGTAAGGTTCTTCGCGTTGCATCGAATTAAACCACATGCTCCACCGCTTGTGCGGGCCCCCGTCAATTCATTTGAGTTTTAATCTTGCGACCGTACTCCCCAGGCGGTCTACTTAACGCGTTAGCTCCGAAAGCCACGGCTCAAGGCCACAACCTCCAAGTAGACATCGTTTACGGCGTGGACTACCAGGGTATCTAATCCTGTTTGCTCCCCACGCTTTCGCATCTGAGTGTCAGTATCTGTCCAGGGGGCCGCCTTCGCCACCGGTATTCCTTCAGATCTCTACGCATTTCACCGCTACACCTGAAATTCTACCCCCCTCTACAGTACTCTAGTCTGCCAGTTTCAAATGCAATTCCGAGGTTGAGCCCCGGGCTTTCACATCTGACTTAACAAACCACCTGCATGCGCTTTACGCCCAGTAATTCCGATTAACGCTCGCACCCTCCGTATTACCGCGGCTGCTGGCACGGAGTTAGCCGGTGCTTCTTCTGTCGCTAACGTCAAATAATGCAGCTATTAACTACACTACCTTCCTCACGACTGAAAGTGCTTTACAACCCGAAGGCCTTCTTCACACACGCGGCATGGCTGCATCAGGCTTGCGCCCATTGTGCAATATTCCCCACTGCTGCCTCCCGTAGGAGTCTGGACCGTGTCTCAGTTCCAGTGTGGCTGATCATCCTCTCAGACCAGCTAGGGATCGTCGCCTTGGTGAGCCCTTACCTCACCAACTAGCTAATCCCACCTAGGCATATCCTGACGCGAGAGGCCCGAAGGTCCCCCTCTTTGGCCCGTAGGCGTTATGCGGTATTAGCCATCGTTTCCAATGGTTATCCCCCACATCAGGGCAATTTCCTAGGCATTACTCACCCGTCCGCCGCTCGACGCCGTTATCGTTCCCCGAAGGTTCAGATAACTCGTTTCCGCTCGACTTGCATGTGTTAGGCCTGCCGCCAGCGTTCAATCTGAGCCATGATCAAACTCTTCAATTTAAGATTTTGTTCGGCTCAATGAATACTGAACATTACATAAAGTAATGTTTTAATTGACTGTGCTGAATCTTTCGATTCAATGGTCACTTCGTTTCATTGAAACCTAATTTGAAGCCGAAGCTTCTAATTGGATTATCATCAACGAGTGCCCACACAGATTGATAGGTCTATATTGTTAAAGAACTTTCCTATTGAGCTTTGCTCAAATCGGACGGCCATTTTAGCGAGTTAAAGTTTAGTGTCAATCACTTTTTTCAAACTTTTTTCAAGCGTTTCCGCTTGGCTAATTGGCTTGCCAACTCAACCTCGTTTCTTTCGAAGCGTTGCCGTGTCAGCGAGGTGGCATTATAGAGATTGCGATCACATTGGCAAGCCCTTTTTCTCGTTTTTTTTGATTTTTTTGCCGTTTGAGTGTTTTTTATTCTAAAAGGCGAGTTTTTACTATTCTTCTTATCAAATATCACCGTTATTAGCGCTTTATAAGGAATAAAGATGAGTTCAATTAGAAGTTATAAAGGTATACGTCCTCAGTTGGGAAAGCGTGTCTACGTCGACTCAACCTCTGTTTTAGTCGGTGATATCCGAATTGGTGATGATTCTAGTATCTGGCCATTGGTTGCAGCTCGTGGCGATGTAAACCACATTCATATCGGTGACCGTACCAACGTTCAAGATGGCAGCGTGCTTCATGTGACACATAAGAATGCGGATAACCCACTCGGCTATCCTCTCATCATAGGTAATGATGTCACCATTGGTCACAAAGTAATGTTGCATGGCTGCGAGATACACGACCGCGTATTAGTAGGTATGGGTGCGATAGTTTTGGATAATGTGGTTGTAGAATCTGACGTAATGATAGGTGCAGGCAGTTTAGTCCCACCAGGGAAGAGGTTAGAAAGCGGCTATCTATATGTGGGAAGCCCAGTAAAACAAGCTCGCCCATTATCAGAACAAGAGCAAGCTTTCCTACAAAAGTCTGCCAACAATTATGTACAAAACAAAAACGACTACATTAATGAGGTGGAAGACATCAATAAGTAGTCTGGCAGAGTCAGCTAGTCGATGATGATGTGGCCTTCTTCATTGAAGGCTTCATCTTCTATTAACTCTTCTGCTATTTCTTCTAGATCAAAGCGATTATCAACGAAAGCCTCAATAGCAGCTTGCTCATTAGCTATGATTAAGCCACTCAACTTTTCTAACTTTTGTTTGGTTACGTAGCATTCAATCAATGCGCCAGCCTGTTGGGCTGCGAAATTGATTGATTGTGATGCTTCATCCCATAATTGCATGTCTGGGAATAGAATGGATTGATTCATCTCTTATTGACCTTCGAGGTTCTTTCTTAATTCTCTGAGTATTTGCTTCGCGCCAGGACGCAAACCACGCCATAACATAAAGCTTTCAGCCGCCTGTCCGACCAACATTCCAAGGCCATCATAAGCATGAGCCGCTCCGTGTTCTTTCGCCCACTGGTTAAAGCTTGTTAACCCCTTGCCATACATCATGTCGTAGCTAGTGCTATTGGTGGAAAAGATAGCAGAAGAGACCGCTGGCAACTCGCCGTTTAATGAAGCAGAGGTTGAGTTAATAATCACGTCGTACGCTTCTTCTATTGTAGTCATCTCCTTCGCTACAATAGGACCGTGTGAGACAAATAAGTCTGCAAGCTGTTGTGCTTTACTAAAAGTACGGTTAGTAATCGTTAAAGAAGCAGGTTTCTGATCAAGGAGTGGTTTAATCACACCACGAGCAGCACCACCAGCGCCAATGACCAGAATTCTCGCGCCTTCCAATACGACTTGATGCTGGAGTAGGTCTTGTACCAAGCCCTCTCCATCGGTGTTGTCACCAATTATTTCTCCGTCGTCTAACTTCTTCAGTGTGTTCACAGCACCGGCTAGCTCTGCTCGCTCAGTAAGACGATTGGCAAATCGATAAGCATCTTCTTTAAAAGGAACTGTCACGTTACACCCTTTCCCATCGTCAGCGAAAAAAGCTTTTGCTGCTTCTACAAAGCCATCAACAGGGGCAGTTTCTGCGGTATACACCAATGACTGATTGGTTTGACGAGCAAACAAGGTGTGAATGAATGGTGACTTGCTGTGTCCGATAGGATTACCAAACACGGCATAACGATCAATTTGCAGAGTCATTTCCTTACCTTTATTCCTTACCCATATATAAAAATAGGGCCATCTGAGTACCGATGACCCTATCACTATCTATCTATGTAGAAAAGGAGATTCAACGCTTACCACTCTCGTGGAGTTAGGTATCGCTCGTAAAGTTCAGCTTCTGGAGAGCCAGTCTGTGGCTCGTAGCTGTATTCCCAACGTGCAAGTGGTGGCATCGACATAAGAATTGACTCTGTACGACCGCCACTTTGCAGACCAAATAGCGTGCCGCGATCGTACACTAGGTTGAACTCAACGTAGCGACCACGACGATAAAGCTGGAATTCACGCTCGCGCTCACCGAACTCGATGTCTTTACGACGAGAAACAATCGGTAGGTACGCTTGGCAGTATCCCTCACCAACCGCTTTGATGTAGTCAAAACACTTGTCGAATTCCCACTGGTTTAAGTCATCAAAGAACAGGCCACCAACACCACGAGTTTCATTTCGGTGTGGAAGGAAGAAGTATTTGTCACACCACGCTTTGTGCTCTGGGTAAACTTCGTCACCAAATGGCGCACAAAGCTGTTTTGCTGTGTCGTGCCATGATTGGCAATCTTCGTCAAAAGGATAGAAAGGCGTAAGGTCAAAACCACCACCAAACCACCAGATTGGGTCTTCGCCATCTTTCTCTGCAATAAAGAAGCGGACATTGGCGTGCGAAGTCGGTACATAAGGGTTTTTAGGGTGAATAACCAAGGAGACACCCATTGCTTCAAAACGGCGACCCGCTAACTCTGGACGATGTGCCGTCGCTGATGCTGGCATTTCATTACCTTCTACATGAGAGAAGTTCACTCCTCCTTGCTCGAAGATATGACCATCACGCAATACGCGAGTACGGCCACCGCCACCAAGACGCTCTCCTTTTTCACGTTGCCATGCATCTTCGACAAAGACGGCCTTTCCATCTTCTTGTTCTAACTGCTGACAAATGGAATCTTGAAGGGACATCAAGAACTGCTTTACGGCGTGCTTATCGATTGCTGACATACGTGTAGTACCTATTAATTGCTGACTAGCAGGGTTAGCCCTGTCTTAATATTTGCGAGGTTTTAGCATCACGAATTTCACTCGGCTTGTCACGACCGCTGGTTTCACCACGTAAGATCGCCACAAGTCTATCGCCTAACTGCTCTTCAACTTCTTCCGTCGTCATACAAGGAGGCTGACCTGTAAGATTCGCGCTGGTAGAGGTTAGCGGCTTTCCGAACGCATTACACATCTTTTGTACTAAAGGATGATCCGTCACACGCACTGCGATTGAATCAAATTGTCCCGATACCCAGTGAGAAACTTTGTCACTTGCAGGCATGATCCACGTGTATGGCCCAGGCCAAGTTGCATGGACTTGATCTAATTGCTCTTGAGTCAGCTGAGATTCATCAATATAAGGCAGAAGCTGCTCATAGCTCGCAGCAATAAGGATTAAACCTTTCTCTACTGGACGCTGTTTTAGCTCTAGCAGTTTTTGAATCGCTTCCGGGTTATCTGGGTCACATCCAACACCAAACACCCCCTCTGTTGGGTAGGCAATCACTTCACCTGTTTGTAGTGCTTTTAGCACCTGTTCAAAGTTCTCCACCGATACTTCCTGATAATCTTTTCTGTTGTGTTTGTACTAAGTGTACAAATATTCATTCTCAGAGACTAAAGCAATTTGTTTATAAAATGTATCAATAGCATTTACAAACACACGCAAACGTTTGCTTGAGGTAAAAATCCCCGTATAATGCGCACAAATTTATCAGCTCACCTAATTTTGCAGCTTGAAGGAGTTTGAGATGAAAGTCGGTATCATCATGGGTTCTAAATCAGATTGGCCAACCATGAAACTAGCAGCGGACATGCTGGATCAATTTGGCGTGTCTTACGAAACAAAGGTGGTGTCAGCTCACCGTACTCCTCAATTGTTGGCTGATTACGCAAGCAGCGCGAAAGAACGTGGCATTAAAGTCATCATCGCAGGGGCTGGCGGTGCTGCTCACCTACCAGGTATGGCGGCGGCGTTTACTAGCGTTCCGGTACTTGGCGTCCCTGTTCAGTCTCGTGCTCTGAAAGGCATGGACTCACTGCTTTCTATCGTACAGATGCCAAAAGGTATTGCGGTTGGTACATTGGCGATTGGTGAAGCAGGCGCAGCAAACGCTGGCATCCTGGCAGCTCAAATCCTTGGTACACATGATGAAACGATCATGGCAAAAGTCGAAGCGTTCCGTAACGAACAAACGGAAACCGTATTGGCAAACCCAAACCCAAACCCTGCTGAGGACTAATCAGATGCATGTACTGGTTCTTGGTGCGGGTCAGTTGGCTCGTATGATGTCTCTGGCTGGTGCGCCACTGAATATTCAAATCTCAGCTTACGACGTGGGCAGCGGTAATATCGTTCACCCACTGACTCAGCACGTACTAGGCAGCGGCTTAGAGAATGCAATTGAACAAGTCGACGTCATTACTGCTGAGTTCGAGCATATCCCACATGATGTGCTCGATGTTTGCGAGGCGAGCGGCAAGTTCCTACCAAGTACGCAAGCCATCAAAGCAGGTGGGGATCGCCGCATTGAAAAGGCATTACTTGATGCTGCTGGCGTGCGTAACGCGAAATACTACGTCATCGAAACTCGCGAAGACTTTGACCGCGCAATTGAACATGTTGGAATGCCAATGGTTCTGAAAAGTGCCTTGGGTGGTTACGATGGTAAAGGCCAGTGGCGCTTAAAAGAAGCTTCTCAAGTCGAAAACATTTGGACAGAGATGGCAGAGTGCATCGCGGCAACACCAACTCAAGCGATTGTTGCTGAGGAATTTGTCCCTTTTAACCGCGAAGTTTCACTGGTTGGTGCTCGCGGTAAAGATGGCAGCATTGAAGTGTACCCACTTGCAGAGAACGTCCATACCAATGGTGTATTGAGCCTTTCTACTGCGATTGATGCGCCAGAGTTGCAAGAGCAAGCAAAACAGATGTTAACAGCTGTTGCCAACAACTTGAATTACGTTGGCGTGTTAACTTTGGAGTTCTTTGACGTTGACGGCACTTTGCTGGTTAACGAAATCGCACCACGCGTGCACAACTCTGGCCACTGGACTCAACAGGGTGCAGAAACTTGTCAGTTTGAGAACCATCTACGCGCCGTGTGTGGCATGCCTTTGGGTAGCACGAAACTGGTTCGTGAAACCTCGATGATTAATATTCTTGGTGAAGACACACTACCAGAAGCATTGTTAGCGATGAATGGTTGCCACATTCATTGGTACGGCAAAGAAAAACGTGCGGGTCGCAAGATGGGTCACATCAACGTATGTGGTGACTATACTGGCGAACTTAATCGCAAACTTTGTGCATTAGCAGATGTTTTGGGTGAACAGGCTTTCCCTGCTGTGCATGAATTTGCCAAGCAGTGGCAAGCCTAGAAAAGCATCGGAATAAATAGCAAAAGGGTCGCATGATGCGACCCTTTTTAATTCGTACTGAAAGTTATTGTGATTGAGTATGCTGGCACTTACGGCTCGCGCATTGCAGTTTAACCCCGCTGGCAAGTTTCTTTTCGACCAACAAGGTAAATCCACACTCCTCACAGCGGCCTCTTACAGGCGGCAAGTTTACCGCAAACTTGCACTTCGGATAGTTATCACACGCGTAGAATGTTTTACCAAATCGGGTCTTACGCTCAACCAAATGCCCTTTACCACATTCAGGGCAAGCATGTTGCTCTTTTGCCTGCTGCTGTGGTTCAGGTTGGTTAATCGACTCAATATGATGGCATGCTGGGTAATGGCTACAACCAACGAACATGCCGTAGCGCCCTTGGCGGAGTACCAGCTCGTTGCCACACTCAGGACAAGGCACACCCAACTCTTTCACAATGTGACCATCATTGCTGTGTAGCGGCTTAATGTAATCGCAACTTGGGTATTGGCTACAACCTAGAAAAGGGCCGTGTTTACCGTGCTTAAGCGAAACTTCCCCACCGCATTTAGGGCAAGGTTCGCGCTCAAGCGCATGCTCGTGTGCCGAGAAAAGGTTGTGATCGATTTTACTACTCATACTCACCGCTCAAGCGAAGATATTAATGAAGAATACCTTGTTCCTTGGTGTACAGCAGCTCTTCCATCAGCGTGTAGGCGTTTTCGTTGCCTGGAACATTAAACAGCACCATAAGGATGATCCATTTAAGGTCCTCAAGCTCAAACTCATTGGTTTCAAGACCCATCACACGGTCGATGACCATCTCACGCGTTTCTGTGGTCAGAACATTGATTTGTTCTAAGAACAACAAGAAACCACGACATTCGAGGTCTAGTCGCTGCATCTCAGATGCGGTATAGATACGTGTCGATGCCGATGCAATGCAGGTTGAAATGGCTGAATGTTCATCGCTTTGTTGCAATGCCGCCAGCTCTTCTAACCAGACAAGGGCTTTGTAGATGTCTTTTTGCTGGAAGCCTGCACGAAGCAATTCATCTTCCAACTCGTCTTGTTCGACCTGTAACTCTGCATCGCTATGGATGTAGGTTTCGAATAGATACATAAGTATATCCATCATCATAGCTAGCCCCTCCCCTTTCGAATATAGCCACCGGATACTGCAACAACATGCCCTGAAAGCTCAAGCTCTAAGAGCTGCATCATGACTTCTTGGACAGGTATATTGGTCCTGCTTGCAAGAATATCAACTGGTGTAGCCTCATTTCCTACGTTAGCTAACAGCTGAGGAAATGGCAATTCTTCTTCATCAATTGGCGCAGAAAATAAATCTAAGCTCTGATTAATAGACCAGTCGAGCAAAGACTGTATTTCATTCAGCACCTCTTGAGTATTTTGTACGAGACAAGCCCCGTTCTGAATCAATTGATTACCGCCACTGGCGTTGGGTGCGTTAATCGAAGCTGGCAGAGCGAAAACTTCTCGACCTTGTTCTAAAGCATAACGCGCCGTAATCAGGGAGCCACTTTTTTCAGCCGCTTCCACCACCAAAACACCCAGTGACAAACCACTGATGATTCGATTACGACGTGGAAAGTTTTCTGCGCGAGGCTTAGCATCTGGACGAAACTCTGAAACAAGCGCTCCAGTTTCAGCCACTCGCTGCGCCAAGCCGCGGTGTCTTGCTGGGTACACTTGTTCTAATCCCGAGCCAAGCACTGCGATGGTTTTACCTCCAGCTAACAGCGCACCATCATGAGCATGGCCATCAATACCCAATGCTAAGCCACTAGTGACGATCAGATCGTGTTGCACCAAGTCAGATGCAAAAGTTCTTGCGTGTTGTAGCCCATCCACACTGGCATTACGGCTGCCAACCATAGCTATTTGAGGTTGAGACAAACAGCTCGCCTCTCCTTTTACAAAGAGTAAAGGAGGCGGTGCGACGGTTTGTTTGAGAAGTGGCGGATACAAAGCATCCGCCAACGTAAGAATATGATGATGAGAAGAAGCTGCAACCCAAGTCAGACAAGCATCGACTTCTTTATCGACCTGCGACCATGCTTGCAACTGTTTTGCCGCTAAGCCCAAAAGCTGAAGCTGCTCTGTCGAGTATTGGACAATATTGCTCGGCGTATCTTTGCTGAGCAGCTTATTCATCTTGACCCCACCGATGCCCGGTAAACAACTAAGCTTTAACCAGGCAGCGAGATCAATATCATTTTGTGGTGTCATTGGTGGTTGATTCCTCAGCCAGAGGAGAAACCACAGACACCTCTTGATTAATTGGCTTGGTGCTATTAGTAACCAGCGCGAGGCTAAAGTATTCATAAGGACGAATGACAAGCAGCTCACCTACTTTGCTTTTTGGCAAAGTAATCTCAGTATCGAGTACACCGTTATCTTTAGCAAAGTCGTCTCCATTCTTGAATACTGGATGCGAGTCCTCTTTTAAGTCAAACACGCTGCCTTGGCGAAGTTCATCCGATGTACCTTTATCAATCACCACCACTTGGTTGGTTGAGCTATAACGAATACCTTCAATGTTACCCAATAGTTTGGCAGAGGTGCCTTGTGGGGATGGGAGAGGATAGAACGTCGCCGTGAAGTCGCCGTTATCTAACGCTTGTACCGGCAAAGCAATATCATTACGGATAATCTCTTGCAGCTGCGTGGTGATCTTCAAACCAGAAAACTCACTGGATGCTTCAACAAGCTCTCCTTTCGCAATCAAACGCAGAGCCGTAATTTTTTGTGATACATCCTCGCGAGAAAAGGTCTCCACCGGTCGATAGATGGCCCACCCAGTCGAAGTTTGCTGACCACTGATGTACAGCGTTTCTTCTGCAGTAAGGAACTTATTGCCTTTGCTGCTACCTATCACTTTCACTGCATTATCTAGTGTCTCATCATCAACTAAACGATCAGACTTCAGATATGGCATCACCAACCCTTCCGCCACAGTCGGTACTGCTTTCTTTTCCGTGATACGGGCTTTTGGGCTGAGCTTTTTGACCGGTTTTAAGCTTAAAACTGGCTGGCCATTAATCCACACTAACGACAACTTATCGCCAGGGTAAATCAGATGTGGGTTATCAATTTCTGGGTTTACCTGCCATAGACGAGGCCACAACCAAGGGCTATCCAGATACATCGCCGAAATATCCCACAACGTGTCACCTTTAACCACAACGTAAGTTTTGGGTGCATCATCTTTAACGGTAAGTGGTTGGGAATCCGTGTTTGCTACGGCACTGAAAGAGAAAAGTAACGGCAACGTAATACGAGAAACGTTGCGGAAAATTCGATTCATGACCCTCGTCCTTGGTCTGTTAGGCAGTTACCAGAATGGAAATTGGTATCAGGATGCTGTCATTTAGGTCATAAAATGTCTAGAATTGAGCCAACAAGGTTTGTGCTGTTACGGCACAGTTCAATATTTCGAGTGAATATGTCTGTATTACAAGTATTAACATTCCCAGATGATCGCCTGCGTACCGTTGCAAAACCTGTAGAAGAGGTGACACCTGAGATTCAAAAAATCGTCGATGACATGATTGAAACCATGTACGACGAAGAAGGTATTGGCCTGGCTGCAACGCAGGTTGATATCCACGAACGTATCGTAGTGATTGATATTTCTGAAACTCGTGATGAGCCTATGGTGCTTATCAACCCTGAGATTCTAGAAAAGCGTGGCGAAGATGGCATCGAAGAAGGCTGTCTATCGGTACCAGGTGCGCGTGCACTTGTGCCTCGCGCTGCTGAAGTTACGGTTAAAGCGCTAGATCGCGATGGCAAAGAATACACCTTTGAAGCCGACGATCTGCTAGCAATCTGTGTTCAACACGAACTAGACCACCTAATGGGCAAACTGTTCGTGGATTACCTATCGCCACTGAAGCGTAAGCGTATTCAAGACAAGCTTGCGAAAATCAAACGCTTTAACGAGAAACAGCAAAACGCTTAATCTCGATACAATTTAATTAGAAGGAAGCCTACCTTGAGTCAGTCTTTACGTATTGTCTTTGCAGGTACTCCGGATTTCGCCGCCCGTCACTTGGCGGCGTTGTTGTCTTCGGAGCACGAAGTAATTGCGGTTTACACTCAACCAGACCGCCCAGCAGGTCGTGGTAAGAAGCTTACTGCAAGCCCAGTAAAAACCATCGCGCTTGAGCACGACATTCCGGTATATCAACCAGAAAACTTCAAATCAGACGAAGCAAAGCAAGAGCTTGCCGATCTGAACGCCGACATCATGGTAGTTGTTGCTTACGGCTTATTACTTCCACAAGTTGTACTAGACACACCTAAACTAGGTTGTATCAACGTACACGGTTCGATTCTTCCTCGCTGGCGCGGCGCGGCCCCTATCCAACGTTCAATTTGGGCAGGTGATGCAGAAACTGGCGTAACCATCATGCAGATGGATATCGGTCTGGACACGGGTGACATGCTAAAAATCGCGACATTGCCGATTGAAGCAAGTGACACCAGTGCGTCGATGTACGAGAAACTGGCTGGCTTAGGCCCAGATGCACTGATCGACTGTCTAGCAGATATCGCCGCTGGCAAAGCAAAGCCAGTGAAGCAAGATGACGAGCTAGCAAACTACGCGAAGAAGCTGAGCAAAGAAGAAGCACGTATCGATTGGAATGACGACGCGGCACATATTGAACGCTGTGTTCGCGCATTCAACCCATGGCCAATGAGCCACTTTGAAGCCGCTGAAAACAGCATCAAGGTATGGCAAAGCCGTGTTGAAGAGCAAACCAGCGACAAACCTGCGGGCACCATCTTGCAAGCAGATAAGACCGGTATCTATGTTGTGACAGGCAACGGCGTATTGGTACTGGAACAACTGCAAGTTCCGGGTAAAAAAGCCATGTCAGTTCAAGATATTCTGAACTCACGTGCATCTTGGTTTGAAGTTGGCACTCAACTGGTTTAAAAAACCAACCATAGTGTCAAACACCAATAATACGAACTTTTAGAGGGCAGAGATGCCCTCCTTTACTTTAAGGTACTCATCATGAATGTTCGCGCTGCGGCTGCCAACGTCTTGTATCTTGTCGTCGACAAGGGCCACTCACTTTCAAGCGCTCTTCCAGCGGCTCAACAAAACGTACGACCACGTGACCACGCTCTTCTGCAAGAGATCTGTTACGGCGCTCTACGTTACCTCCCTCGCCTAGAAATGATTGCAAACCAGTTGATGGATAAGCCGTTAAAAGGCAAACAACGCGTTTTCCATCACCTGATTTTGGTTGGTATTTACCAGCTAAGCTTCATGCGTATTCCTGCGCACGCTGCAGTCGGTGAAACGGTTGAAGGCACGAAAGAGCTGAAAGGCCCTCGCTTGCGTGGTCTTATCAACGCTGTATTGCGTAACTACCAGCGCAACCAAGAAGAACTAGACCAAATGGCGGTCAGCAACAATGCGGGCAAGTATGGCCACCCAAGCTGGTTACTAAAGCTGCTGCAAGAAGCTTACCCAGAGCAGTGGGAAAGCATTGTTGAAGCCAACAACCAGAAAGCGCCAATGTGGCTGCGTGTAAACCACCAGCACCACACTCGTGATGAATACCTTGCGCTACTCAAAAATGAAAACATTGATAGCACGCCACACACACAAGCAATGGACGCCCTAAAATTGGCGGCGCCATGCGATGTGATGAAACTGCCGGGCTTTGAAAAAGGTTGGGTATCGGTGCAAGATGCGGCAGCGCAGCTGTCGATTAACTATCTTGAACCAAAAGATGGCGAGCTGATCCTAGACTGCTGTGCAGCACCTGGTGGTAAGACGGCACACATTCTTGAGCGTACGTCTGGCAGCGAAGTGGTTGCCATTGACTGCGACGACACACGTCTTAAACGTGTGCACGAAAACCTGAAACGTCTCAACCTTCAGGCAAAAGTGGTTTGCGGCGATGCACGTCATCCTCAAGAATGGTGGCAAGGCGAACAATTTGATCGCATTTTGCTGGACGCACCATGTTCTGCAACGGGCGTAATTCGTCGTCACCCAGACATCAAATGGCTACGTCGTGCTGATGATATTGCCGCACTTGCGGAACTACAGAGCGAAATTTTTGATGCAATGTGGACGCAACTGAAACCTGGCGGCACCATGGTTTACGCAACTTGTTCAATCACACCACAAGAAAACGTGGAACAAGTAAAAGCGTTCTTAGCGCGCACTGCAAACGCGCAATTAGTGGACTCCGATCCAAAGCAACCTGGTCGTCAGATTCTGCCAGGTGAAGAAGATATGGATGGTTTCTACTACGCAGTGCTAACAAAAAAACACGCGTAACAGCATGCTAAATAGGGCGATTGAAGTGAATTCAATCGCCTTTTTCAGATAACGAGTAAAGAGTATGAAAATCATTATTCTTGGTGCTGGTCAGGTTGGCGGCACACTGGCGGAAAACCTAGTTGGTGAGAATAACGACATCACCATCGTCGACAAAAATGGCGACCGACTGCGTGAGTTGCAAGACAAGTACGACCTACGAGTGGTCAACGGTCACGCAAGCCACCCAGACGTTCTGCATGAAGCAGGAGCGCAAGACGCTGATATGCTTGTCGCAGTAACCAACACCGACGAGACCAACATGGCAGCCTGTCAGGTTGCGTTCACTCTGTTCAATACCCCCAACCGTGTTGCACGTATTCGTTCTCCAGAATATCTGGCAGAAAAAGAAGCCCTATTTAAGTCTGGTGCTATTCCTGTCGATCACCTTATCGCACCAGAAGAGTTGGTAACCAGCTACATCGAGCGCCTCATTCAATACCCAGGCGCGCTGCAAGTAGTAAGCTTTGCCGAGCAAAAAGTCAGCCTAGTAGCCGTTAAAGCCTATTACGGTGGTCCGCTTGTGGGCAACGCTCTGTCTGCTCTGCGTGAGCACATGCCACACATCGATACTCATGTTGCTGCGATTTTCCGTCAGGGACGTCCTATTCGCCCGCAAGGCACTACCATCATTGAAGCTGATGATGAGGTGTTCTTCGTTGCTGCAAGTAACCACATTCGCTCGGTAATGAGTGAGCTTCAGCGACTTGAGAAGCCTTACCGCCGCATCATGATTGTTGGCGGTGGTAACATCGGTGCGAGTTTAGCCAAACGCCTTGAGCAAACTTACAGTGTTAAACTGATTGAGCGTAACTATCAGCGTGCAGAAAAGCTGTCTGAGCAACTAGAAAATACCATCGTTTTCTGTGGCGATGCGGCAGACCAAGAACTGCTGACCGAAGAAAACATCGACCAAGTAGACGTGTTCATTGCGCTGACTAACGAAGATGAAACCAACATCATGTCAGCGATGTTGGCAAAACGCATGGGCGCAAAGAAAGTGATGGTGCTGATCCAACGCGGCGCTTATGTCGACCTTGTACAAGGCGGCGTGATTGATGTAGCGATCTCCCCACAGCAAGCGACGATTTCTGCCCTACTCACGCACGTTCGTCGTGCTGACATCGTTAACGTTTCTTCTCTGCGTCGTGGCGCAGCAGAAGCCATCGAAGCCGTTGCGCACGGTGACGAAACCACATCTAAAGTGGTCGGTCGCGCAATTGGCGATATCAAACTCCCACCAGGAACCACCATTGGTGCCATCGTTCGTGGCGAAGAAGTACTTATCGCACACGATCGTACCGTCATCGAGCAAGATGACCACGTCGTGATGTTCCTGGTCGACAAAAAGTACGTACCAGACGTCGAAGCGCTGTTCCAGCCGAGCCCATTCTTCCTCTAGGATTTTCCTATGGTCAACTTACGTCCCGTACTGTTTGTTATCGGGCTGGTTCTATCCAAACTGGCCCTTTTTATGTACGTGCCGACTTTGGTCGCATTTTTCACCGGTACGGGCGGATTCCTCGATTTCGCCCAAGCCGTAGTGATCACCCACCTTGCCGCATTCATCTGTTTGACGATTGGTCGAACCGCCAAATTCAAACTCAGCGTGCGTGATATGTTCCTCATCACCAGTCTGGTATGGACCATCGCCAGTGCGTTTGCTGCATTGCCGTTTGTGTTTATCAACCACATTAGCTTTACCGACGCCTACTTCGAAACCATGTCAGGTATCACTACTACGGGTTCGACCGTGTTAAGTGGCTTAGATAATATGGCGCCAAGCATCTTATTGTGGCGCTCTATTTTGCAATGGTTGGGTGGTATTGGCTTTATCGTAATGGCAGTAGCTATCCTACCGATGCTTAACGTTGGTGGTATGAAGCTGTTCCAAACTGAATCCTCCGATTGGTCAGACAAAAGCAGCCCTAGAGCCAAAACCGTCGCGAAGAACATCGTATTGGTGTACTTGATGCTGACAGGCTTGTGTATCGTCGGCTATTTGCTGACTGGCATGAACCTTTTTGAAGCGATCAACCACGCCTTCACAACCCTCTCAACAGGCGGTTACTCAACGTCAGATGGTTCGATGAACCATTTCTCCAATGGTGCACATTGGGTTGCTACTACTTTTATGTTCCTTGGTGGTCTGCCATTCCTACTGTTTGTCGCAGCATTACGTAAACGCAGCCTCGAGGTGTTAATTAGAGACGCCCAAGTTCGTGGCTTTGCCTACTTATTCTTGTTCTCTAGCTTAGTGATATCAGCTTGGCTGGTGCTCCGCGATGGTTACACCATTTTGGATGCTTTGCGCGTTTCAATGTTCAACATCGTGTCGGTCGTCACCACAACGGGCTTTGGTCTAGAAGACTTCACCGCATGGGGCGCTTTGCCCACCACACTGTTTGCCTTCTTAATGATGGCGGGCGCGTGTTCAGGCTCGACCTCTGGCGGGATTAAAATCTTCCGTTTCCAGATCGCGATGACGCTGCTTAACAAGCAAATCATGAAGCTGATTCACCCATCAGGCGTGTTCGTTCAGCGCTACAACCAACGCCCAGTAAATGACGATATCGTTCGCTCAGTAGTGGCATTTGGTTTGATGTTCTTTATCACCATCATCTTTATTGCAGGCTGCTTAAGTGCACTTGGCCTAGACCCTGTGACCAGTATTTCTGGTTCGATTACCGCGGTAGCGAACGTAGGTCCGGGCATGGGCAGCGTGATTGGCCCAAAAGGTAACTTTGCGCCTTTACCAGACGCTGCTAAGTGGCTGCTAAGCTTTGGTATGTTAATGGGCCGTTTGGAAATTCTGACCATTCTTGTACTGTTCTTCCCTGCGTTTTGGCGCCGTTAAACAGACTCAAATAAAAGGTATAACAATGAAAACATGGATCACTCTGGCGACCCTACTCGCCTCTTCATCGGTTTACGCAGCCGAAGTTGTGAAACTGGCGGATGGACGCGAAGTAAAACTGAACGACGACTTCACGTGGGAATATATCGTGAAAAAGGCCACGCCAAAAGCCACAGAGACCACGCTAGAAAAAGTTGAAGCAGTAGAAGCGGCGGCTGTCGTAGCCTCAACCACCGCCGTTGAAGCCGTGGCAACACCAACCCCTACAACAGAGGTTGCGACGATTCCGGTTGTGAATAAGAAAGTCGGAACTACAGTAGTGGTAAACGCGAAGAAGCCAACCATGCAGCTGTCTGATTCAGGTGTGGATGTATTGATTGGCTCGGCAAGATACGAAGATGGTGAACTGATCTTCCCTACTTCTCTCACCAACCAAAGCTCACAATCGGTGATTCAGGTAGAAGTGGAAGTACAGGTATTCGATATGGCTGGCAAACCATTGACGAAACAAAGCGTCGCAGTTTGGCAATCTATCAAACGTTTGGCAGATACCTACCTTCGCCCACAACAGGCCGAGCAAGGTAAAGCGATCAAATTGGCAGTGCCACAATCGCAGCAATACCAGTTCTCAGCAGAAGTATTAGAAGTCAAAACACGCTAATACGACAAGACATGCTTTGTCGGGTTTATCTCTATCAGCTAGATAGGCTCGACAAAGTAATAAATCGCGAAGAAGTGACACACACAACCCGCCAACACAAAGCCGTGCCAAATTGCGTGATTAAATGGGATTCGCTTGGCAACGTAGAAAATCACCCCTATCGAATACACCAACCCACCCACGGCTAAAAGCGTCAAACCACCAATATCCAGATTTATCGCCAGTTGGTAAATCACAATCAATGATAACCAGCCCATCACCAGATACGTCATCAAAGACAATTTTTTGAATCGATAGACAAACGCGACTTTCATGATGATGCCGATCAGCGCGATGGTCCAAATCACAATCATCAACCCAATCGCCAACGGTGTGCGCAGACTTACTAACAAGAATGGTGTGTAGCTACCCGCAATCAAAAGATAGATGGCGCAGTGGTCGAAGGTTTTCAGCCAACGCTTGGCTTTAGGGTATGGGATAGCATGGTAGAGCGTGGATGCCAGAAATAGCACAATCATGCTAGAACCATAGATCGCCATACTGGTAATGGTCAGTGTGTCTGCTTGATGATCGACGGCTTTGATAAGAAGCAGAACCAAACCGACAATACCGAAGATCATTCCAATACCATGAGTAATGGAGTTGGCTAGCTCTTCGCCCTGACTGTATTGTGCTTTCTGTGGTGAGGACATGAACGCGCCTTTACTAGAGTTTTGAATATTAACCCTAGTATGGCACATTAAGCGTACACGTGTAAGCTTAAATTAAGACTCGTGGGCAGCCGTGGTTCGTTCGAGGTAATTGAGGATCAGCGAGCCAACTTCGTCCAGTTTGGTGTTTACCGGAATGCTCAGCTCACGTTTGAGTTTTCCGCTTCCCAATAAACTTGCCAGCATGCCACTTGCACCAGTACGAGTACGGTCAACTTCAAACCACAGTTTGAGATTTTGCTCGTCACGATGAGCAACAAATTCCAACTCTCGCCATACGCCATGATATGGGCCATCGGTTGGCACCATTTCAAACTCTTGCACAAATGGTAGATCGAAGCCTTTGACTTCTTCGCACTCTACTTGGCGAATGCGTAAACCTTGTGATTCAAAAGCAGACAAAACGGCATCCATGAGTGGATCGGGTCTAACGGTAAGAATGTCTTTGTCGGTTGGGTCGAGCGCCATCGCAACGTCTAAGCCGGTTTCTAACCAAACTTTGGCATCACCGATGGTGACAGGGGTGTTCCAAGGCACATCGAGTTTGACCGCAAAGGTGCGATCTTCACCCGGATGGATGGTAAATGCGTACGGGAGGTTCCACTTGGCCAGCACATGCGTTTGCGGTTCACGACGCATACTGTGTCCTTCTCGCGCCCCACGATCATCTGGTGCTTCTGCGATGTAACGACAGCAAAGCTTAAGATCGATGTTATCGATCGCTTGTTCCGTTGCGCCGCCATAAACATGGATTGAAACATCCACGCTTTGACCCGGATACAGCACGTCTTGGTTCAGGATCGAGTCAACCTTCGCACTGCCAATCCCAAAGCTCGCAAGTGTCTTCTTCAAAAATGACATATGCACCTCCTTTGTAGAAATCTCATACTACTACTGCTGATCACCGGATCAAAACAAAATTCGTCTCGATTTCGCACTAAAAACCATAAAATCCATACAATTCAACTGCTCAACTATCGACCAATTATGGCAGGAATGCTAACCTATACATGATATGCATGCATATCGTTATTCCTGATTCATTATTTGGATTGGCGAAAGCCAGCAGAGCCACCCTTCAAGCAGTTGAAGCTCAACTCATAGTGACTCAGGCCATTACATCGGCAATGGATATGCCTGGCAGTTAGGTATCTAAATGCGCCCAACAACAGTCAGGTTCGCACATACAAATCGTAGTGCAATGCGCCGTCGCAGTGGTTTCACTGCTGCGCCAAAGGCAAAACAAGTTGCGCCAGCAATGACTCTGGTTGAGAAAACAGCGATTATGCCAAGTGTTCCAAACAAAGTTATCAAAGCAGCTTAATTAAAAAGCGCGGCAACCACCGCGCTTTTTTCTTTTCTCTCTACCCTTTTCCTATTTGGTGTTCGCCGAGCAATTTGATACCTTTAGTAGCAAATAACACCTATAAATTATGTGGAGAAAGAAATGAAGTGTCATCGTATTGAAGAGCTGCTTGAGCTACTCGAGCCTGAGTGGCACAAAGACCAAGAAATGAACTTGCTACAATTCATCATGAAGCTGGCGAACGAAGCAGGTTATGAAGGTAAATTGGAAGATCTGACCGATGACGTGCTGATCTACCACCTAAAAATGCGCAACAGCGGTAAAGACGAAATGATCCCGGGTCTAAAGAAAGATCAAGAAGACGACTTTAAGACCGCGATTCTACGCGCGCGCGGTATCATCAAGTAAACAGCTCAACACCTAGCATTGATAAGCGACTCATTTGAGTCGCTTTTTTTATAACTAAATCAAACAGTTCAAACGGCAGTTATAACTGTTCAGTCATTTATCTGGTTAACTGTACTGGCTTTTGTTGTTAAACATTGACTGCGTTAAAGAAACGGAATTGTTATTGATTGTATAATCGCCGTTCATCAGTATTTACTAAAATAATTATGTTCAACCATGTGTCATGGTTTGGACCAAACAGCAATGTCTTCGAGCGACATCATTAGAAGTGCCGCCGTACATTATAAGAAAGCCTAAAGAAGGATGAGTGCATGAGTCAGGATAAGATTGATATCAAAGATGTGACTCCAAAGACCTTTAACCCCAAGACCCACAAAGGCAACAGGGATCGTTTCAACCCAAGCAATCGAATCTATGTTCGCGAAAGCAAAGGTACGTTCCAAAAACTGCGTCGCTATGGCGGTTGGTTTTTGTTGCTGTTTTTTGCCCTGATTCCTTGGATTCCGTACGGCGAGCGCCAAGCCATTTTGCTGGACATCGGTAACCAGCAGTTCAACTTTTTCGGCACCACGCTGTACCCACAAGACCTCACCCTACTCGCTCTGCTATTTGTGATAGCCGCGTTTGGACTGTTCTTCATCACTACCTTCTTAGGCCGGGTTTGGTGTGGCTATCTGTGTCCGCAAACCGTGTGGACCTTTATGTATATATGGTTTGAGGAAAAACTAGAAGGCAGTGCCAATAAGCGTCGTAAACAGGATTCCAACAAGCTAACCGCTAACTTAGCGATGCGTAAAGCCCTCAAACACATAGCGTGGTTTTCGATAGCCCTCGCAACTGGCTTTACCTTTGTCGGTTACTTTGTGCCAATGAAGCAACTGGTTATCGACTTTTTCACCTTTAATGCTAACTTCTGGCCAGTATTTTGGGTGATGTTCTTTGCCATTTGTACTTACGGCAACGCTGGGTGGATGCGTTCTATTATGTGTATTCACATGTGTCCTTACGCGCGCTTCCAATCGGCGATGTTCGATAAAGACACCTTTATCGTGGGCTACGATTCCAAACGTGGTGAAAAACGCGGCCCTCGCTCACGCAAAGCCGATCCAAAACAACTTGGTTTGGGCGACTGTATCGACTGTGATTTGTGTGTTCAGGTATGCCCAACTGGTATCGATATCCGTGATGGTTTGCAGTATGAGTGTATCAACTGTGGTGCATGTATTGATGCGTGTGACAACACCATGGAACGCATGGGTTACGAGAAAGGTCTGATCAATTACACCACAGAGCATCGTCTCTCAGGTAAGAGTACCAAGGTCATGCGTCCAAAACTGCTTGGCTATGGTGCGGTACTACTAGTGATGATTGGTTTGTTCTTCCTCCAAGTCGCATCGGTTGATCCTGCAGGCATGAGCGTACTGCGTGACCGTAACCAATTATTCCGAGTGAACAGCTCTGGCGAAGTGGAAAACACCTACACGCTGAAAGTCATCAACAAAACTCAACAAGTTCAAGAATACGATTTGAATGTAGAAGGACTAAGTGATGTCAGCTGGTATGGCAAACAAACCATTCAAGTTGAACCGGGTGAAGTATTGAACTTACCAATGAGCCTCGGCGCAGATCCTGACAAGCTAGACTCTGCGATCACGACAATTCAGTTTATACTCACCGATCAGAGCAACGAATTCACTATCGAAGTAGAAAGCCGATTTATAAAGAAGCTATAACTTCGATGACTAATGGAAAAAGGCTCAGCAATGAGCCTTTTTATTTATATGTCCCAAGGTACTTTCAACTTTGATGCCCTCACGCCCGACTTTATGTGGTATGCGCTAGAGAGCATCGGCATTCGAGCAGAATCAGGCTTTCTTGCTCTCAACAGCTATGAAAACCGCGTTTACCAGTTTACTGACGAAGAACGCCAGCGCTACGTAGTGAAGTTCTACCGTCCAGAACGCTGGAGCAATGAGCAGATTCAAGAAGAACACGACTTCACCCTTGAACTGATCGACAACGAAATCCCTGTCGTACCACCTGTACTTATCAACGGTGAAACACTGCATCATTATCAAGGTTATGGCTTTGCTTTGTTTGAAAGTGTCGGCGGTCGTCAATACGAAGTCGACAACTTAGATCAGCTCGAAGGTGTAGGTCGTTTCCTCGGCCGCATCCATAAAGTTGGTAGCCGAAAAGCCTTCCAACATAGACCAACCATTGGCTTACAAGAATACCTCTACCAACCGAGAGAAATTCTGCAAAATGCCAACATGATTCCGATGCATTTGGAGAACAGCTTCTTCAATGACTTGGATATGCTGATCAAGTCGATTGAAAACTACTGGCAAGAAGGCTTCAACGCCATTCGGCTGCATGGCGATTGCCATCCAGGTAACATCTTATGGCGTGATGGCCCAATGTTTGTCGATTTGGATGACTCACGTAATGGCCCAGCGGTCCAAGATTTATGGATGCTGCTCAACGGCGAACGCCAAGACAAACTGATGCAATTAGATATTGTCTTAGAAGGTTACCAAGAGTTTTGCGATTTTAACTCGGCAGAATTGAAACTAATCGAGCCTCTTCGCGGTCTACGAATGGTGCACTATATGGCATGGCTAGCAAAACGTTGGCATGACCCGGCATTTCCGCTCGCTTTTCCATGGTTCAATGAGCCAAAATACTGGGAAGGTCAGGTCCTTGCATTTAAAGAGCAGATTGCCAGCTTAGAAGAAGCACCACTGTCTTTAATGCCTCAATGGTAAGTCAGGCCGAACAATTCGAAATGGAGATTATTAAATGAAAAAACTGTTCGCACTGTTTTCTATGCTGATGCTCAGCCTGTCGGCACATGCAGCGCAATTCAAAGAAGGTGAGCACTACAAAGTATTGGATTTAGAGGCGTCGAAAAAGCCTGTAGTGACTGAGTTCTTCTCTTTCTACTGTCCACACTGTAATACGTTTGAACCAATCATCCAGCAACTTAAGAAGCAGCTACCTGAAGGCGCGAAGCTACAAAAGAACCACGTTTCTTTCATGGGCGGCAATATGGGCCCTTCAATGAGCAAAGCCTACGCGACTATGGTTGCACTTAAAGTTGAGGATAAGATGGTGCCAGTAATGTTTAACCGCATTCACAACATGCGTAAAGCACCCCGTGATGACGCAGAGCTTCGTCAAATCTTCCTTGATGAAGGCGTAGACGCGAAGAAATTCGATGCAGCATTCAAAGGTTTTGCGGTTGATTCAATGGTTCGTCGTATGGACAAGCAATTTGAAAATAGTGGTCTAACTGGCGTTCCTGCTGTTATCGTCAACAACAAGTACCTAGTTCAAGCACAAGGTATTAAATCCACTGAGGAATACTTTGCCTTGGTTGATTACCTACTGACGCTTAAGTAACTCGAGTCGAACATCAAACAAAAGGGGAGCATCTTGCTCCCCTTTTTAATTTGTTATACCCAAGTAACCTCGAGATGCTAGGTTCAGCGAGAATGACTTGGTTTGTAGACGCGGCGGCGATTTAAAGATCTAGTCACTCTAAATCAAGAATCGACAACAAAGTATACAAGCCAAGACAGCTCGCCCTTCGGGAGCGTGTCATTGCCCCGATCTCTGCGTCAAACAACTTGGAAAGAGCTGGCTATTACGCGGCGTCGTTTTCCTTGACCTCGAATCAATAACAACGCTCTGAATCCTGCATTTTGAAGTCACTTGGGTATATCCTTTAGGTCTGGTTACTTATGAATATCTTGCAGTAACTGATCTTTCTCTTGCCACACATCACCCAGCCATTGTTGGAATTGGCGCTTGTATGGCTTGTCATTGAAGTAATCACCCAACACGCGTTCATCGACTGGTAAAACATTTACGCGCACGACAATCTTCGTCATACGTCCCATCATCATGTCTTTAAATGGCTTATTGGTGTTTTCTGGGTACGCTAAGGTCACATCAATGATGTTTTCAAACTGATCGCCCATGGCCGCTAATGTGTAAGCAATACCACCTGATTTTGGCTGCAGTAAATGTTGATAACCCGCACGACTCTTGCGTTGCTTTTCCTCGGTGAAACGAGTGCCTTCAACGTAATTTACTACCGTAGTTGGCGTGTGTTTGAATTTTGCACAAGAACGGCGCGTAGTTTGCAAATCCTGGCCGCGCTTGTGTGGGTTGCGAATCAAATACTCTCGAGAATAGCGACGCATAAATGGCATATCCAGCGCCCAGCAAGCCATACCAATAAAAGGCACATACAATAATTGCTGTTTTAAGAAAAATTTTGGCATTGGAATGCGATCTTTAAATACACAACACAGTACAACAATATCAGTCCAACTAAGATGGTTACTGATCAGCAGATACCAACCGTCCTTCTTGAGATTTTCGCCACCTTGAATATCCCACTCAACGCGGTTGAACAAGGCAAGAATACCAGCGTTGACCGTGGCCCAAACCCACATCATTTTGTTGGCAGCCTCGGTACCTTTCGCTTTGAGCTTAGCTGTTGGAAGCAACAACTTAAAAATTGCGATGATACAAATTGCGATGGAACAAACCGCAGAGTTTATAATCACAAAGGAAGCGTTAAAAATGAGTAACAAATAGGTCAGCATGGGAATCAATCAGTAACTATATCGCGTGAATAATAAAACAGCGTGTAATTATACGAATCCGTTGTCACATTGGAATATTTGTAAGCATGGTCAGATTTGTTTCACTGTAAAACCAGACCAACGCTCCACTCTAATTACCACTTTCATTCGACAAACAAGGAGAAAGCGAATGAATCCAAGGCTAGCCATACTGCCTTTGGCTTTTATCGTCAGTTCAGCACAAGCTCAACTTGAAGAAACCGCAGGTTTTAGCGGTGAAATTTCGTTAAACGCAGGCTTCTTCTCATCAGAGTCCAACTTCAACACAGATGGAGATAGTACCATTCCATCACTAAATCAACGTGCCGAAAGTGATGAATCTTTTATCGTTGCGCCCCTAGGCAGCGCAGCATATACCTTTGGCAACAAGCTCAATCACCAAGTGTATGCCGGTACCACACGCTCCGATATCGCGATCGGTACCCTCGCCTTCCAGCTCGGTTACAAGTACCAACTCGCTTCAGGCACTGTACTCGATTTTTCCTATCTACCAACCATCCTGAAAGGAGAAACATGGCAAGACCCATACCTAACTGGGCAATCGAGAAAAACCACCGATGAAGGCGGCAATGCGTTTCGTTTCCAAATCAACTGCTTCTTAGACAACAACTTTAATCTTGATTTGGCTTACGCAGATAAAGACGTAGAGAAAGATACCGTGACGGATTCATCACTACTGCGTGATGCAAAGATCTACCACATCAAAGGTGACTACCGTATTCCACTGAGTCGCACGTCAATGCTGCAGCCAGCATTTACCTACATCCACCATGATGCGGATGGTGATGCTGAATCCTATAACTCGTATGGGCTCGACCTTAGCTGGTTCAAGTTTATCCAGCGACACCGCATCGCACTCACAGCAGGCTATGCCGCTAAAGACTTTGACGCAGCCAGCACGACATTTGGCAAAACTCGCAATGATGGCACTCTGAGTTTTTTCACCGCATACGAGTACAAAAATGTCTTTGACTGGCAAAACTGGTCATTCATCTCACTCGCAGGTTACAGCAGTACCAGTTCAAACATCACCTTCTACGATGAAAAAGAATTTCTGCTATCAACTGGTTTAAGCTACAGCTTCTAAGCACGGGGGACTCTCCCCCTTGACTATAAAATGCCCTGAACGTCACAATAAAAACAATTCATAGCTCAAACAATAGCCAAACTTATTTTCATATGGATAATGTTCGACCCGTTAACTATTTAAGAGAGTGATTTGTGCACATTGATCCGAACTACGCTTCAGAGCAAAGCTTAATGAGTGTTCTTTCTCAGAACTTCCCTGGGTTTATCGCTGTGCGTAAGGAAAATGGCAAGCATGTCGCTCTCAACCAACGCTATCGCGCTTTCTTCGAAGAAGACATTCTCGGCGTCAGCATAGATACTATGATCGCAAACTGCCAAAATAATGATTTGTGTGACTTGCTGATGCAATGTAAGCGCAACGATCAGGCATTGCTCGACGGTAACGCACCTATGCGTGTCGATATCGAAACCTTTCAGAATCACCATTTTGAGTCCATGCGCTACCTTACTGATGTGAATGGTGTCCGCCACATTGTACTAATGGCATGGGATATTACAGCCCGCATTGAGGAGCAAAACCGCCTCAAACAAAGCCTTCATTTTGATCACCTCACTGGTGCCATGAACAAAAAAGCCTTGATGTCTGCGGTACAAAAAGGCTGTGATTGTTGCCTCGTGGCGTACCTTGATCTGGATAAATTCAAACAGGTCAATGACACCTATGGGCACGCGATTGGTGACAAAGTCCTAGTAGACTTCGCCACACTGACCATGCAACAGCTGGGAGAAAGTGGCACGCTCTATCGCGTTGGTGGCGATGAATTTGTGATTGTGTTCGATTGCATTCAGGTATCTGATGCAAGAGAAACCTTATTGCAAATCCGCCAAGCCGTGGAAAGCGACATTCACCTCCATGGTATTTCGTTTAGCTTTGGCCTGATGGCCTGCAATGACAATCTAGAGCAGTGTCTAGAAGACGCTGATAAAGCACTGTATCACGACAAGCACGCTCGCAAGCAAGGCTAAACGTTCGGGTTTAAACGGCTTGCGCGGTTAACTGTTTAAGTAACCTATCCATTGCTCGATAGCCCAAAGCTTCTGCAAGATGTGTTCGCTCAATTTGCGGTGAGCCCTCCAGATCGGCAATAGTACGCGCAACTTTGATGATGCGGTGATAAGCACGAATCGACAACCCAAGGCGATGCAGCGCATTTTCCAAAAACTCCGCATCACTTTTTTGCAGCGGGCAGAAGGCTTCAATTTCACGACTGCCCAATAATGCATTCACCTTACCACTGCGAGCCAGCATACAGTCACGTGCTTGATTCACCCGCTCTTTGACGATAGCCGTTGGTTCCCCTCTATCGCCGCCTTCAGAGAGAGTTCCTTTCGGCAATGCAGGAATTTCTAATGACATATCAAAGCGATCAAGAAGTGGGCCTGATAATCGGCCAAGGTAACGCAGGATGGCTTGCGGATTCGTTCTAGCTTGGTTGCCTTCGTAATACCCTGTCGGACTCGGGTTAAGCGCCCCGACAATTTGGAACCGAGCAGGAAAACGCGTCTTACCTTGCGCCCGAGATATAATAATTTCACCAGACTCCAATGGCTCACGTAAAGAGTCGAGCACCTTACGATCAAACTCCGGCATCTCGTCCAAAAACAATAACCCGTTGTGAGCTAGAGATATTTCGCCCGGTCTCGGCACAGATCCACCACCAACTAAAGCCGCCATGGAGCTGGAATGATGCGGGGCACGAAACGGCCGCGTCTTCCAGTTGTGTTCATTGATTTCACTTTGAGTCAGTGACGCCACAGAAGCCGTTTCCATCGCCTCTTCATCACTCATCTCAGGTAACAAATCGCATAATCGAGAGGCCAACATGGTTTTGCCAGTGCCTGGAGGGCCAAGGAAAAGCAGGTTGTGATTGCCAGCAGCCGCAATTTCTAAAGCGCGCTTTCCTTGCTGCTGACCAATGATATCCTGCAAGTCACGACCGTGTGCTTTGAGCTCTTTTTTCTTGGGCGTTTGATACAAGTTCAGTTGATGTTGGCCACACAGCTCAGCACAAACTTCCAATAGTGATTGGGCAGATTTGTGCTGCTCTTTGCCGACAAGTGCCGCCTGATCGCCATTAGCATGAGGCACCACTAAATGGCGCTGTTTTTTGTTCGCAGCCAACGCAGCTGGCAGCACGCCTTTTACCGTTCTCAATCCACCAGAAAGAGCTAATTCACCAACAAATTCGTAGTTTTTGAGCTTATCTGTCGCGATTTGCTCTGAAGCCGCTAAAATTCCCAATGCAATCGGCAGATCGAAGCGCCCGCCTTCTTTGGGCAAATCCGCCGGTGCCAAATTGACCGTGATTCGTTTTGCAGGAAACTGAAAGTTAGAATTGACGATCGCACTTCGTACGCGATCTTTGGATTCTTTTACTGTGGTCTCAGGTAACCCCACCAAGGTAAAGCCCGGCATCCCATTACTGATGTGGACTTCCACGCTTACCGATGGCGCTTGCACACCCACACTTGCTCGACTATGAATGATTGCCAGCCCCATAATTCCCTCAAATTATTGTACGTTATCTAACCAAATGTTTTTTATATGGATATGTTATATAGCCTGTACAGATGGGTACTTAATGTGAAAAAAGAATGACTTTTTGCTTGTCATGCAGCAGATTTGTGTGTTAACACTAGTGACGCAAACATTTTCGTAGAAAATTACACAAGACTTATTAACGAAAACAGAACGACAGACAGATGAACTTATTCGCTCACATCAACTCACTGCTAGCCCTGATTATCGTGGTCATTATTGACACCGCGCGGGGTATTGTGGGCGAAAGGTAACCACAAATTACAAAAAACCCCCGCACTGAGAAGTCCGGGGGTTTTTTTACAACTACAAGTTGTCATCTGTCTAACCCTTAGACAGCTTAACGGGAAGAATGGGAGTGCACATGAAGTGCAAAACACATGGCGATAGCTACGAGCCACAACGTAGCAAAGGAGGTTTACGATGACCGGTGCAGAACTAGTCGTAGCCGCTTTAAGACAACAAGGCATCGAAACGGTGTTTGGGTATCCTGGTGGAGCCATCATGCCAATCTACGATGCGTTGTATGACGGAGGTGTCGAGCACATCTTATGCCGTCATGAACAAGGGGCTGCAATGGCCGCCATCGGGATGGCCCGCGCAACGCAAGATGTTGCAGTTTGTATGGCCACTTCCGGCCCAGGCGCCACCAACCTTGTTACAGGCCTTGCCGACGCCTTCCTCGATTCCGTTCCTCTAGTGGCCATCACAGGTCAGGTTGCTAGCTCTCATATCGGTACCGACGCGTTCCAAGAAATGGATGTGATCGGAATGTCTCTAGCCTGTACCAAACACAGTTATCTAGTGACTGAGATCGAAGACCTTGCCCCAACGCTAGCCGAAGCGTTCGAAGTAGCAAAAGCAGGTCGACCTGGCCCGGTGATTGTTGATATCGCCAAAGACGTTCAGCTTGCTCAAGCGCCAACCGAACTGCTGCCTCCTTTTGTTCCACCAGCTGCACCTTTAGTCACTGATGCTGATATCAAGCGCGCTCAAGAAGTACTAGCCGCTTCAACTCGACCAGTTTTATACGTCGGCGGTGGCGTGCAAATTGCCAAAGCGACAGACTCAGTACGCGAATTCCTACGTTTAAACCCAATGCCTGCAGTAAGCACACTAAAAGGTTTGGGCACCATTGAACGCCACGACCCGCACTACTTAGGCATGCTGGGCATGCATGGCACCAAAGCCGCAAACCTAGTGGTTCAAGAATGTGACCTTTTGATTGTAGTTGGAGCACGTTTTGATGACCGCGTGACAGGCAAGCTCGACACGTTTGCACCGCATGCGAAAGTAATCCATATCGACATCGATGCGGCTGAAATCCATAAGCTTCGCCACGCCAATGCACCACTGCGTGGCGAAATCAGCAAGATTCTTCCTCAATTAGAGCTGACTCAAGACATCACCCCTTGGGTACATCACAGTGAGAGCCTGCGTAGCGGATTTAAATGGCGTTACGACCATCCAGGCGAATTGATCTACGCACCGCTATTGCTTAAACAGCTGTCTGACATGATGCCGGATAGCTCAATTGTGTCGACTGACGTCGGCCAGCATCAGATGTGGGCAGCGCAACACATCCAGCCGCGTGATCCACAAAACTTCATCACCTCTGCTGGTCTTGGCACAATGGGATTCGGCTTGCCAGCTGCTATGGGTGCAGCTGTCGCACGTCCTGATGATCAGTCTATCCTTATTACAGGTGACGGTTCATTTATGATGAACGTGCAGGAATTGGGTACGCTGAAGCGTCGTCAGATTCCAGTAAAGATTGTCCTTCTTAACAACCAACGTCTTGGCATGGTTCGCCAATGGCAGTCATTGTTCTTTGACGGCCGCCACAGCGAAACCATTCTTGATGACAACCCAGACTTCGTGATGCTGGCAAAAGCGTTCGATATCCCGGGTAAAACCATCACCAAGAAAGAAGAAGTCGAACCAGCTCTCAAAGAGATGCTAGAAAGTAAGACTTCTTACATGCTTCACGTTTTAATCGATGAAGAAGAGAACGTGTGGCCACTTGTACCACCTGGTGCATCAAACAGTGATATGTTGGAAAACACTTAGGAGACAATCGCATGGACAGATATTTACTCGACATCAAAGCCGACGATAAACCGGTATTGTTGGAGCGCGTTCTTCGTGTGATTCGTCACCGAGGCTTTGTGATCAAACAAGTCGCTGCTACCCAAAACCACGAAAGCAAAGTAGCCAGCGTAGAGATCATCGTCGACAGC
Organism: Vibrio campbellii CAIM 519 = NBRC 15631 = ATCC 25920; assembly: GCF_002163755.1. Classification (NCBI taxonomy): domain Bacteria; kingdom Pseudomonadati; phylum Pseudomonadota; class Gammaproteobacteria; order Vibrionales; family Vibrionaceae; genus Vibrio; species Vibrio campbellii. The sequence continues at coordinate 96,477 of NZ_CP015863.1, read as the reverse complement.
GATCGACCTATCTCGTTTTTGGTCAATCAAATTGAGAAGTTGTGGGATATTCGCACCGTTGAGGTACTCAAAATCCGCAGCGATGAGCTCCCAAATCACAACTTACAACAACACGTGAGTGCATAAGGAAGGCAATAAATGGCAACGAAAACTGCAGATTTCATTTGGTTTAATGGTGAGATGGTTCCATGGGCAGAGGCGAACGTTCACGTTTTGACTCACGCGATGCACTACGGTACCTCTGTATTTGAAGGCGTACGCTGCTACAACACGCCGAAAGGACCAATTGTCTTCCGTCACCGTGAACATGCACAACGTTTAAAAGACTCTGCCAAGATTTACCGCTTCCCGATCCCGTTTTCTGTAGAAGAAATCATGGAAGCGACGCGTGAAACCCTGCGCCAGAACAAACTCGACAGCGCTTACATTCGTCCATTAGGTTTTGTCGGTAATGTTGGCTTGGGCGTGTGCCCACCTGTTGGCACAGAGATGGACCTAATCATTGCCGCTTTCCCTTGGGGCTCTTACTTGGGTGAAGAAGCGCTAGAAGCTGGCGTTGATGCAATGATTTCAAGCTGGAACCGTGCAGCGCCAAACACCATCCCAACTGCGGCTAAAGCAGGCGGTAACTACCTATCTTCGCTACTAGTCGGTGGTGAAGCGCGTCGTCACGGCTATGACGAAGGTATCGCACTGAGCGTAGACGGTTATCTATCGGAAGGTGCTGGTGAAAACATCTTTGTTATCAAAGACGGCGTGATCACCACACCACCAGCAACCAGTGCAATTTTGCCGGGCATCACTCGTGATTCAATTATGACCATCGCACGCGATAAAGGTTATGAAGTGCGCGAAGCGAACATTGCGCGTGAAGCACTTTACCTTGCCGATGAAGTCTTTATGACAGGTACGGCAGCCGAAGTTGTGCCAGTAGCAACCATCGACAAAATTGAAGTGGGCACCGGCAAACGCGGCCCAATCACTAAAGAACTACAAGCGGCCTACTTTGGCCTATTTAACGGCACCACGGAAGATAAGTGGGGCTGGTTAGACTATGTGTACCCAGAACAGAAGTAAGAAGGATTAGGAAATGCCAAAATATAGATCAGCTACCACCACACATGGTCGTAACATGGCGGGCGCTCGCGCACTGTGGCGTGCAACAGGCGTAAAAGATGAAGACTTCGGTAAGCCAATCATCGCTGTCGTAAACTCGTTTACTCAATTTGTTCCGGGCCACGTACACCTAAAAGACATGGGTCAGCTTGTAGCACGTGAAATCGAAAAAGCCGGCGGCATCGCTAAAGAATTCAACACCATCGCGGTTGATGATGGTATCGCAATGGGTCACGGCGGCATGCTGTACTCACTGCCTTCACGCGAACTGATCGCAGACTCAGTAGAATACATGGTTAACGCACACTGTGCCGATGCGATGGTGTGTATCTCTAACTGTGACAAAATCACTCCGGGAATGTTGATGGCATCTATGCGTCTTAACATCCCTGTTATCTTTGTCTCTGGTGGTCCAATGGAAGCGGGTAAAACCAAGCTTTCTGATCAGATCATCAAACTAGACCTTGTTGATGCGATGATCCAAGGCGCGGATCCAAAAGTCTCTGATGAGCAAAGTGAGCAGATCGAACGCAGTGCGTGTCCAACGTGTGGATCGTGTTCAGGCATGTTCACTGCAAACTCAATGAACTGTCTAACGGAAGCCCTGGGTCTTTCTCAACCAGGTAACGGTTCTATGCTGGCAACACACGCTGACCGTGAAAAACTGTTCCTTAATGCAGGTCGTCGTATCGTTGAACTGACTCGTCGTTACTACGAGCAAGATGACGAAGCAGCACTGCCACGCAACATCGCTACGTTTGATGCCTTCGAAAACGCCATGGCACTGGACATCGCAATGGGCGGCTCAACCAACACCATTCTGCATCTACTGGCTGCAGCGCAAGAAGGTGAGGTGGATTTCGATATGGAAGATATCGATCGCCTATCTCGCCAAGTACCACACCTATGTAAAGTGGCACCATCTACCCAGAAATATCACATGGAAGATGTACACCGCGCTGGTGGCGTAATGGCGATTCTTGGTGAGTTAGACCGTGCAGGTCTACTGCATAACCAAGCTCGCACCGTACTTGGCCTTTCAATGAAAGAGCAGCTGGCAAAATACGACATCATCCAGACCGAAGATGAAGAGGTATTAAAGTTCTTCCGCGCAGGTCCTGCTGGTATCCGTACCACTCAGGCATTCTCTCAGGATTGTCGTTGGGATCGCCTTGATGACGACCGCGCAGAAGGCTGTATTCGAACTAAAGAAAATGCCTTTAGCCAAGAAGGTGGCCTAGCGGTTCTATCAGGCAACATTGCATTAGATGGCTGTATCGTTAAGACAGCAGGCGTTGATGAGAGCATCCATAAGTTCACAGGCCCGGCCGTAGTATTTGAAAGCCAAGAAGACGCCGTAGAAGGTATTTTAGGCGGCAAAGTCAAAGCCGGCGACGTGGTTGTTATCCGCTACGAAGGCCCTAAAGGTGGCCCGGGCATGCAAGAAATGCTCTACCCAACCACTTACTTGAAATCGATGGGACTCGGTAAAGAGTGTGCTCTTCTAACTGACGGCCGTTTCTCTGGCGGTACATCTGGCCTGTCTATCGGTCACGCTTCTCCTGAAGCTGCAAACGGCGGTGCCATTGGTTTGGTTAAACAAGGTGATATGATCGCGATTGATATTCCAAACCGTTCAATTTCACTTCAAGTGTCTGAACAAGAACTTGCTGAGCGCCGTGCAAAACAAGACGAGTTAGGCTGGAAACCAGTAGACCGCCAACGTGAAGTTTCATTTGCACTCAAAGCGTACGCAAGTATGGCGACCAGTGCTGACAAAGGTGCAGTACGAGACAAATCTAAGCTCGAGGGCTAGCTTTATGAGTCAACCCTTTCCCTTAAAACAGGAAAACCAATCTGGTGCAGATTATCTGCGCCAGATCTTGCGTGCTCCTGTGTATGAAGTCGCGACAGTGACACCACTGCAAGAGATGCCTCGCCTTGCTGCACGTATTGGTAACAATGTGCAAATAAAGCGTGAGGATCGCCAGCCCGTGCACTCGTTCAAATTACGCGGTGCATACAACATGGTGGCAAGCCTGTCTGAAGCCCAAAAAGCCGCAGGTGTGATTGCCGCCTCTGCGGGTAATCATGCTCAAGGTATGGCGCTCTCTGGCACTAAGCTGGGCATTAAAACCACTATCGTGATGCCAAAAACTACGCCAGACATCAAAGTTGATGCAGTACGTGGTTTCGGTGGCAACGTGGTGCTGCACGGCAGTAACTTTGATGAGGCAAAAGCCGAGGCAGAGCGTCTATCCGAGTTAAACGGGTACACCTTTGTCCCTCCCTTCGATCACCCACTGGTGATTGCAGGTCAAGGCACAATTGGCATGGAAATGCTGCAGCAAAATGGTCACCTTGATTACATCTTCGTTCCTGTCGGCGGCGGCGGTTTGGCTGCCGGTGTTGCGGTGCTTGTGAAGCAGTTAATGCCAGAAATCAAAGTAATCGCAGTTGAGCCAGAAGATTCGTCATGCCTCAAAGCAGCATTGGATGCTGGTGAGCCAGTGGTACTAGACCAAGTCAGCATGTTTGCCGATGGCGTCGCTGTAAAACGCATTGGCGAAGAGACTTTCCGTCTATGCCAAAAGTACATTGATGGCCATATTGCAGTCTCTAGCGATGAAATCTGCGCAGCAGTAAAAGACATCTTTGAAGACACTCGCGCCATTGCTGAGCCTTCAGGGGCGCTTGCTCTGGCAGGTTTGAAGAAGTTTGCTGAGCAAAACAAACTCAAAGGCAAAAATCTAGGCACCGTGCTGTCTGGTGCCAACACTAACTTCCATGGTTTGCGTTATGTTTCTGAGCGTTGCGAGCTTGGTGAGAAACGTGAAGGTTTGCTTGCCGTTACCATTCCTGAGCGTCAAGGTGCATTCTTTGAGTTCTGTAACTTAATTGGTGGCCGCGCCGTAACGGAGTTTAACTACCGCTACAACGATGACGCATTGGCAAATATCTTTGTCGGTGTTCGTTTGCAAGGCGGTCAGGAGGAGCTAGAAAACATCATTCATGATTTACGTGAAGGTGGCTATCCTGTGGTTGACCTGTCTGATGATGAAATGGCGAAGCTACACGTGCGCTACATGATTGGTGGTAAGCCGTCTAAGCCGCTTAAAGAACGTCTCTACAGCTTTGAGTTTCCAGAGTATCCGGGAGCACTACTTAAGTTCTTAAGCACACTCGGTACTCATTGGAATATCAGCTTGTTCAACTACCGTAACCACGGCGCTGACTACGGACGCGTTTTATGTGGTTTCGAGTTAGATGAAAGCGACTTAGCACAGTTTTCTGCGCATTTGCGCGAACTTGGTTATCAATGCAAAGACGAAACAGATAACCCGTCTTACCAGTTTTTCTTGTCATAGAACCAACAAAGCCACTTTCCTTGAAAGTGGCTTTTTGTTAGTACTGCAGCCAATCCTGATGCAGTTGATTTGGTGTACCTAAGTAATCCACCATCCATTGAATCAACTTGTGATTGTCGTCTTTACGCCATACTAAGCAACATTGGCTCAGTGGCTTATCATCCTGCAGAACTTTTTCCACCAGCACGCCTTCATGGATAAGAGGCATCGCAATATGGCGTGGCATGTAGCCTACTCCGACTCCATTTTTCAGACATTCAATCGCGCTATACCAATTTGGTAGGAGCAAACGACGCTGCTTTGCATAATGTCCAGTGTGGCGTTTTGGTAACACGTTCGAGGTATCATCGAGGCAGATCGCCGGAAATTGACTGACAAACTCTTCGGTCAAGACTTGCTGGCGTACGCATGGATGAGCTGGCGACATCACGAATGCCCAATCGAGCACGCCCATGTCTTTGACCTCAAAATCCCCACCAACGGGAATCGCTGACGTTGCTCCAACGACAATATCAGCACGCCCCTGTGCGATGGCTTCCCATGAGCCGTTAAACACTTCCATGTTGATTTGCAGCTCTGCGAATTCAAACTCACGGTAGAAGTCTTCAACCAAAGGTTTGAGCTTATCCAGCTTAACCACATTATCCAGCGTGAGCTTCAATGTTGATTGCCAACCATGTGCCGCGCGACGAGTTTGCGCTTTCACTTCCGCCATTTGTCTGAGCAGTAAGCGCGCCTCTTCGATAAACAACTCACCTGCAGGCGTCAATTCAACCTTTCTCGGTAATCGACGAAACAGAACCACATCTAACTCCTGCTCCACTTGACGCACTCCGTAGCTGATCGCTGAAGGGACTTTATGCAGTACTTCTGCAGCCGCTGTAAAACTGCCTAATCGAGCAACGGTATCGAGCATTTCCAGAGAAGATTTGGAGAACATGACCTCTACCTTTCAAAAAATTTGATTGATAACCAACAATTTTAGCGTTTTATTTTCTCAAAATCGAAAAATAGAATGGTGAGGTAAAGAAATCAGGGTTGGCGCCAACTGATACTGAACAAAAAATGATTAAATAATTTGATTGGTTGAATCATGAAAATCTCAAAACTACAACTCGTTTACCTTGCAGCCCTGTCTATGCTCGGCTTCATTGCCACCGATATGTACTTACCTGCCTTCAAAGCGATGGAAGTCGACTTTGCTACAGGCCCTGAACAGATCGCACTTTCATTGACTGTCTTTCTTGTTGGTATGGCTTTTGGTCAATTGATGTGGGGCTTGGCTTCAGACAAATTCGGTCACCGCAACACGTTAGCAGCTGGTTTGGCGCTGTTCACTGTCGCCTCATTTGGCCTCGCATTCAGTGAGCAAGTTTGGCAACTACTCGCGCTACGCTTCGTTCAAGCGATTGGTGTATGTGCGCCAGCCGTTATTTGGCAAGCGATGGTGATCAAGCGTCACTCTGGCCAGAGCCAACAGATCTTTGCCACTATTATGCCTTTGGTTGCACTCTCGCCAGCACTTGCACCTCAATTAGGTGTACTACTGGCTGACAGCTTTGGTTGGCACAGTATTTTTGTTGCATTGACACTGATGGGTGTACTGCTTGTTGTTGCGACAATGGCGCAAAAAAATGAAAAAGTAGAAGTAAAACAAACCAGTATGTCTTCAGACATCAAATCACTACTGGGTTCTAAAACTTACCTAGGTAATGTTTTTATGTTTGCTACAGCGTCTGCGGCTTTCTTTGCTTACCTAACGGGTATGCCAGAAATCATGTCTCAACTTGGCTATGAAGCAAAGGACATTGGTTTGAGCTTTATTCCACAAACTATCGCCTTCATGGTGGGTGGTTACTTAGGTAAGGTTAGCGTTCGCAAATACGGTGACGAGAAGATTCTGCGTCAGTTGATTGGTTTGTTTAGTGTTGCAGCACTGCTTATCTTCGCTGCATCACAGTGGCAACTGACCTCTATCTGGCCAATCCTGGCGCCATTCTGTTTGATTGCGGTGGCAAATGGTGCTCTTTACCCAATCGTAGTAAACCGTGCATTAGCGAGTGCAAAGCAAAGTCCAGCAACCGCAGCTGGTCTACAGAACAGCCTACAAATTACCGTAAGCAGCCTATCAAGCGCACTGGTTGCGGCGATGGCAAGCCAAGCTCAAATGGTAACGGGTGTAGCGCTTGTGATTTGTATGGGCGGTCTGTGGATAGGTTATATCCTATCTAACCGTGTATTGTCTCAGCACTTCACGACTCCGGACAACGCTCGCGTAGTGAGTGAAGACGAGCTCTAATTCTTCGTCAAACTCAATCCCACTACATAATAAAGAAGAGCCGCTTAATGCGGCTCTTTGTCTTTTATGAGCGAAAGAATAAGGCAAAACCTTACATACTCTTCAGTCCCCATTTCTCGGCGGTTTGCTTAAAGAAGCCTTGAGTTTTCTTCAACTCAACCCAGTGGTTAATATAGTTAATCCAGACTTGGTCGTCTTGGGGCAACAGCATCGCAATAGGCGTTGGCTTGCGAGGCTCTTTGACTGGGACAATCGCTAACTGTTTAAATTTCTCCACCAGCGTTGCCGCTTCAACGTTGGACGTCACGGAGACATCGGCACGACGAGCCAGAAGCTCTTGGAAATCACGCGCCGGCGCTTCAATCACAATGTGCTGTGCAGATGGGAAGAAGTCTTTGACCATCTTTTCTTGCACAGTGCCCAGTGTAGCCGCCACTTTTACATCAGGCTTGTCAAAGTCTGCCCAATCTGAGAATTTCGCTAAGTCTTTCTTTTGCACCACAGGCACAAACGCAAGATAGAAATACGGTTGGCTATAACCTGCTACTTTTGCGCGTGACATGTTCAATGACGCACTACCGGTAATATCGTATTTGTTGGCAGTAATGCCATTGACTAGCGTTTTCCAATCGGTCGCAACATATTCCACCTTAACGCCAAGATCTTTGGCGAGCTCAGTGGTGACATCGATATCAAAACCACGATAACTATCGGTAGCGGGATCTTTCATTGTCATCGGATTCCAATCCCCTGTCGTTCCGACACGCAAAACGCCCTTATCCAACACCTCTTGTAAACGGCTGTTAGCATGAGCGACTTGGGTCATCGCAAGTAAACACATTCCTAGCGCAAGCAACGTTTTTTTCATTTCAATTCCCTTAAAAGAATGATGATGGGAGATATTCCCTTTAATTATTAACTATTAATGCAACTTCATTGATAACATAGCAATAACAAAGGAAGTTTTTTAGTCAGTTCAGGGAGTAAATGTGAACTATAGACATCTATGGCTGATTTCGTTGCTGCTTCTCACTGGTTGCTCCGATTATCAATGGGGTTGGTATGTTCTTGACCCATCAACCGAGCAAGGCCTGACAAACATAAAGTTTCTGGTCGCAGGCTTTAATGACACGATCCAAGTGTCGCTAATCAGTATGCTGTTTGCGATGACCATAGGATTGATCGTTGCCCTTCCCGCCCTGTCAGATTCTCCAGCACTTAAGTGGATCAACCGTGTTTATGTAGAAGTGATCCGCTCTATTCCAGTTTTGGTATTGTTGCTGTGGGTGTATTACGGAATGCCAACGCTACTCGATGTGTCCCTAAACCACTTTTGGGCAGGTGTGATTGCATTAACCATTGCAGAAAGTGCCTTTATGGCGGAAGTGTTTAGAGGAGGAATCCAAGCCATCAGCCGCGGACAACATGAAGCAGCAGAGTCGCTTGGGCTAAACTACAGGCAAAAAATGCGATTGGTAATTCTTCCCCAAGCTTTTCGCCAAATATTACCGCCACTGGGTAATCAATTCGTTTATATCCTCAAGATGAGTTCGTTGGTCAGCGTGATTGGTTTAAGTGACTTAACGAGACGAGCTAATGAATTGGTGGTGAATGAGTACTTACCACTAGAGATCTATACGTTTCTCGTCTTAGAGTATTTGGTGCTGATTCTTTTGGTCTCCCAAGCGGTGCGTTGGCTAGAGAAGCGCATCGCGATACCAAGTCACTAAACTGTCCGTTCACACCACTAGATACAACAAAGCCGCTCATGATGAGCGGCTTTGGTTTATTTCGGTTAAAGAAAGCAGCGAAGGCTTACTTTTGTTTCACTGGGCGTTGCCAACCAGTGATTTTGCGCTCTTTCACGCGAGTGATCACAAGCTCACCTTCAGCAACATCTTTGGTCAATGTCGTGCCGGCACCAATCGTTGCACCATCAGCAATCGTCACTGGCGCAACAAGCTGGCTATCTGAACCAACAAAAACGTCGTTACCGATAACGGTCTTGAACTTGTTCGCACCGTCGTAGTTACAAGTGATAGTACCAGCACCGATGTTAGTACGTTGACCGATCTCTGCATCACCCAGGTAAGTCAGGTGGTTTGCTTTAGAGCCTTCACCGATACGCGCGTTTTTCACTTCAACGAAGTTACCCACGTGAGAGTCGTTACGCATCTCTGCGCCAGGACGCAGGCGTGTGAATGGACCAACTGTACATTCTTCACCAACAGTTGCCCCTTCAATTACACTGTATGGACGCACAACTGTGTTATCGTCGATTTCACAGTCTTTCAGTACACAGCCAGCGCCGATGACAACGTTATCGCCCAGTGATACTTTGCCTTCGATGACCACGTTTGCATCGATTTCGCAATCCATACCACATTGCAGCTCACCGCGTAGGTCGAAACGTGCTGGGTCACGCAACATTACGCCTTGCTCTAGTAGCTTTTGCGCTTGCATTGATTGGAATGCACGCTCAAGACGAGCCAATTGAGCACGATCGTTAACGCCTTCCACTTCAATCGCATTTACTGGGTGCACTGCCTCAACCGCGCGACCTTCATCGTGCGCTGCCGCGATAACGTCTGTTAGGTAGTATTCGCCCTGTGCGTTTTCGTTGTTTAGACCAGCAAGCCAGCGTTTCAGGTCACCACCTGTCGCCACCAGAACACCAGTATTACATTCTTTGATGAGCTTCTGCTCTTCTGTCGCGTCTTTTTGCTCAACGATCGCCACTACAGGACCGTTTTTACGAATGATACGACCATAGCCCATTGGGTTATCTAGCATTACTGTGAGTAGTGCAATACCACCTGTTGGCTGTGCATCTAATAGGTTTTCAATTGTTTCAGGTGAAATCAGTGGAACATCACCGTAAAGCACCAGTACTTTTTCATCGTCTTCAAACTTTGGAGACGCTTGATCAACCGCGTGGCCAGTACCTAATTGCTCCGCTTGCAGTACCCAGTTCACAGGCTCTTCTGCTAGCGTTTGCTGCATTTGATCACCACCGTGACCATATACTAGGTGGATGTTTTGTGCGCCAAGACCTGTACATGTATCGATAACATGCTTTGCCATTGGCTTCCCTGCCAAAGTGTGAAGCACTTTAGGCATGTTCGAGTACATACGGGTACCTTTACCCGCAGCAAGAATCACAGCACTGAATTTCATTGATAACCTGTTGACGTTCTATTTTAATTGGGCGTTATTTTAAACAGCTTGGAAGGAATAGTTAATGGCAGGATGTAAATTTACAACTAAAATTAATCAAAAAGGCGACCAAATGGCCGCCTTTTTTTATGCAACGTTGCTAATTGAGCTTAGCGACGCTTTTTGGTCAGCTCGATAACTCGTAGCTGAGCAATGGCTTTAGCCAGTTCACTGGCCGCTTGTGCGAAGTCCATGTCACCATGCTGATTCTGGATTTGCTCCTCAGCGCGGCGCTTGGCTTCTTCTGCCTTCGCTGCGTCTAGATCTTCACCACGAATCGCTGTATCAGCCAGTACTGTAGCAGTACCAGGCTGAACCTCGACCATACCACCAGAGACATAAATGAACTCTTCGTGGCCGTGCTGTTTCACAATACGCACCATACCAGGCTTAATAGCGGACAGCAGCGGAGTATGGCCGTGGAAAATACCCAGCTCACCTTCGCTACCGGTCACCTGAAACGTTTCTACGCGACCAGAGAAAATACGTTTCTCAGCGCTTACTACGTCTAGGTGAAAGGTTATTGGTGCCATATCGCCTCCTAGTTAGCCTTATAGCTTCTTCGCATTCTCGATAGCATCGTCAATCGTACCGCAGTACATAAACGCTTGCTCTGGAATGTCATCGTATTCACCAGCTAGTAGACCTTTGAAGCCACGTAGTGTCTCTTTAAGAGGTACGTAAACACCTGGGTCACCTGTAAATACTTCCGCTACGTGGTAAGGCTGAGTTAGGAAACGCTCAATCTTACGTGCACGAGATACAACTTGCTTATCTTCTTCAGATAGCTCGTCCATACCTAGAATCGCGATGATATCTTTCAGCTCTTTGTAGCGCTGAAGTGTCTGCTGAACGCCACGAGCTGTGTCGTAGTGATCTTGACCAACTACTAGTGGGTCTAGCTGACGAGAAGTCGAATCTAGTGGGTCGATCGCTGGGTATAGACCCATTGCTGCGATGTTACGGTTAAGTACAACCGTTGCATCCAAGTGCGCGAACGTTGTTGCTGGAGACGGGTCAGTCAAGTCATCCGCAGGTACGTATACCGCCTGTACAGACGTGATAGAACCTTGCTTAGTTGACGTGATACGCTCCTGTAGTACACCCATCTCTTCTGCAAGAGTTGGCTGGTAACCTACCGCAGAAGGCATACGACCTAGAAGTGCTGATACCTCAGTACCTGCAAGCGTGTAACGGTAGATGTTATCAACGAACAGAAGTACGTCACGACCTTCGTCACGGAAACGTTCTGCCATTGTTAGACCAGTCAGTGCAACACGTAGACGGTTGCCTGGTGGCTCGTTCATCTGACCGTAAACCATCGCTACTTTAGATTCTTCAGGATTCTCAACGTTTACAACGCCCGCTTCCTGCATCTCGTAGTAGAAATCGTTACCTTCACGAGTACGTTCACCAACACCAGCAAATACTGATAGACCTGAGTGTTGAAGTGCGATGTTGTTGATAAGTTCCATCATGTTAACGGTCTTACCTACACCTGCACCACCGAATAGACCGATTTTACCACCCTTAGCGAATGGACAAACCAAGTCGATTACTTTAACACCAGTTTCTAGAAGTGCTGTTTCGTTTGATTGCTCTTCGTAGCTTGGTGCTTCACGGTGGATAGAGTAAACCTCTTCTGCACCGATCTCACCACGCTCATCAATCGCGTCACCTAGGACGTTCATGATACGACCTAGAGTTTTAGTACCTACTGGTACTGAAATTGGAGCGCCAGTGTTAACCACTTCAACGCCACGACGTAAACCATCAGAGCTACCCATTACGATACAACGAACTACGCCACCGCCTAGCTGTTGTTGAACTTCAAGAACAAGACGCTCTTTTGAGTCCGTAACGTTTAGAGCGTCATATACACTTGGTACTTCGCTCTGTGGGAACTCTACGTCGACTACCGCACCGATGATCTGTACGATCTTACCTGTAGCCATCGTTAATCCTCTAAACTATTTCGTTTTACCTAAGCTTAAACCGCAGATGCACCACCAACGATTTCTGATAGTTCTTGTGTGATCGCAGCCTGACGGGCTTTGTTGTACACAAGTTCTAAATCTTCAATCAAGTTGGTTGCGTTATCCGTTGCAGCCTTCATCGCAATCATTCGAGCCGCTTGCTCACAAGCAAGGTTCTCTACCACACCTTGGTATACCTGAGACTCTACGTAACGCACTAGAAGTGTGTCCAATAGAGGTTTTGGCTCAGGCTCATAGATGTAGTCCCATGAGTGCTCACGCTGCATCTCTTCGCTGTCCGATTTAGGCAAAGGTAGCAATTGATCGATCGTTGGTTGCTGAACCATAGTGTTCACAAATTTGTTGAACACTACATATAGACGGTCCAGTTCACCTTCATCGTATTTCTTAAGCATTACGCCAACAGAACCGATTAGGTCTTCTAGGCTTGGGTTATCACCCAGACCAGAAACCTGTGCCGCAACTTTTGCGCCACCATTTCTAAAGAAAGCTGTTGCTTTTGAGCCAATTACAGCTAGCTCAACTTCAGCACCTTTCTCTTTCCATGATTGCATGTCTGTAACGGCTTTCTTGAACACATTAATGTTCAAGCCACCACACAGACCACGGTCTGTCGAAACGATGATGTAACCAACACGTTTAGCTTCACGCTCTTCTAGGTACGGATGACGGTACTCTAGGTTTGCGTTAGCCACATGACCGATCACTTTACGCATTGTTTCAGCGTATGGACGAGAAGCTTCCATTGCGTCTTGAGAACGACGCATTTTTGAAGCTGCTACCATTTCCATCGCTTTCGTAATTTTCTGCGTGCTTTTAACACTACCGATTTTATTACGTATCTCTTTTGCGCCGGCCATCGTTACTCTCCGTTAGTTGGTGGCAGAAACTGCCACCGACCTAATTACCAAGTTTGGGTTGCTACGAAGTCGTCAGTCAGTTTCTTCAACTGAGCTTCAACTTCATCGTTGTATGCACCCGTCTTGTCGATCTCAGCTGCAAATTCAGCGTATTGACCGCGAGCGTACGATAGTAGAGCCGCTTCGAAATCTAGCAGTTTGTTTAGTTCAACATCTGCTAAATAGCCGCGCTCTGCCGCGAAGATTACTAGTGCTTGGTCAAATACAGACATTGGAGCGTACTGCTTCTGCTTCATTAGTTCTGTAACTTTTTGACCGTGGTCTAGCTGTTTCTTCGTCGCTTCATCAAGGTCAGACGAGAACTGTGCAAATGCCGCTAGTTCACGGTACTGAGCTAGTGCAGTACGGATACCGCCAGATAGCTTCTTGATGATTTTAGTCTGAGCTGAACCACCTACACGAGATACTGAGATACCTGGGTCAACGGCTGGGCGTACACCTGCGTTAAATAGCTCAGTTTGTAGGAAGATCTGACCATCGGTAATCGAGATTACGTTAGTCGGTACGAATGCTGAAACGTCACCTGCTTGAGTTTCGATGATAGGAAGAGCAGTCAAAGAACCAGTCTTACCTTTCACTTCACCGTTAGTGAAACGCTCTACGTACTCTTCGTTTACACGAGCTGCACGCTCTAGTAGACGCGAGTGTAAGTAGAATACGTCACCTGGGAATGCCTCACGGCCTGGTGGACGTTTTAGTAGTAGAGAGATCTGACGGTAAGCTACCGCTTGCTTAGATAGATCATCGTAAACAATCAGTGCGTCTTCACCGCGATCGCGGAAGTATTCACCCATCGCACAACCTGCGTATGGCGCTAGGTATTGTAGCGCTGCAGATTCAGAAGCAGATGCAACAACAACGATAGTGTTAGCTAGCGCGCCGTGCTCTTCTAGTTTGCGAACTACGTTAGCGATAGTCGATGCTTTCTGACCGATTGCTACGTAGATTGAGAAAATACCAGAGTCTTTCTGGTTGATAATCGCATCGATCGCCATTGCTGTTTTACCAGTTTGACGGTCACCGATTACAAGCTCACGCTGACCACGACCGATTGGGATCATTGAGTCAACTGATTTGTAACCAGTTTGCACAGGTTGGTCTACCGATTTACGGTCGATTACACCTGGTGCGATTACTTCTACAGGCGAAGTCAATTTAGCTTCGATTGGACCTTTACCATCGATAGGCTCACCTAGTGTGTTCACTACGCGACCTAGAAGTTCTGGACCAACTGGCACTTCAAGAATGCGGCCAGTACCTGTAACTTTCATGCCTTCCTTAAGGTCAGCATATGGGCCCATTACTACCGCACCAACCGAGTCACGCTCAAGGTTAAGTGCTAGTGCATAACGGCCACCCGGTAATTCAATCATTTCACCTTGCATCACGTCCGCTAGGCCGTGGATGCGGATGATACCATCGCTTACCGATACGATAGTACCCTCGTTGCGAGCTTCACTAACAACGTCGAAAGATTCGATACGTTGTTTGATCAGATCGCTAATTTCCGTGGAATTAAGTTGCATGCTCCAATCCCCATTAAGACTGCAATGCATCGCTCAGGCGGTTCAAACGACCACGCGCTGAGTCATCGATGACTAGGTCTCCGGCTCGAATAATAACCCCACCAAGTAGGGTCTCATCTACACTGCAATTCAGCTTCACTTTGCGTTCTAGACGCACTTCAAGTTTGCTGCCAATGTTTGCAAGTTGTTCATCAGAAAGTTCGCTTGCTGAAATCACTTCAACATCAATTTCTTTCTCATGCTCTTTCTTCAATAGGAAGAATTGTTCACAAACATCAGGAAGGGCCGTTAGACGACCATTCTCAGCCATTACCTTAATCAGGTTTTGGCCGTGCGTATCAACTTGTTCGCCGCAAACTGCAACAAAAATCTCTGCCATTTTGTCAGCAGAAACCGAACCCGTTAGAAGTTCGCTCATTTGCTCGTTTTTAGCGACTTCAGCAGCAAAAGACAACATTTGGCCCCATTGGTCCAACTGGTCTTTGTCTACAGCAAAGTCGAAGGCTGCTTTAGCATAGGGGCGTGCGATTGTAGTCAAATCAGACATATGCGCCCCCAGACTTAAAGTTTTGCAGTAATGTTGTCGAGAATATCTTTCTGAGCGTCTTTATCGATAGAACGCTCAAGGATTTTCTCAGCACCAGCTACAGCCAGAGTAGCAACTTGTTTGCGCAGCTCATCGCGTGCACGATTGCGTTCAGCTTCAAGTTCTGCTTCTGCTTGCGCTAGGATTTTCTGGCGTTCTGCCTGAGCTTCCTCGCGAGCTTCGTCAATAATTTGAGACTTACGCTTGTTCGCTTGATCGATGATCTCAGTTGCTGTGCGCTTCGCTTCTTTCAACTGATCAGAAGCGTTGGCTTGTGCTAGATCCAAGTCTTTTGCAGCACGTTCCGCTGCTTGAAGACCATCAGCAATTTTCTTCTGACGCTCTTCGATCGCTTGCATCAACGGTGGCCATACATACTTCATGCAGAACCACACAAATAGTGCGAACGAGATTGCTTGACCTAGCAGAGTTGCGTTTATGTTCACAACAGCTACCCCTCTATTTGGACTTAGTGTTAATCAGTGACAAGCCTGAGCTCGTCCCGAGTTAAAGGTGATTAACCTAGTTGACCAACGAATGGGTTTGCGAATGTGAATAGTAGCGCGATTACGATACCGATCATTGGAACCGCATCAAGTAGACCTGCGATGATGAACATCTTAACTTGTAGCATAGGAGCCATTTCTGGTTGACGTGCTGCACCTTCTAGGAATTTACCACCTAGTAGTGCGAAACCAATCGCTGTACCAAGAGAAGCAAGACCGACGATAATACCTACGGCGATTGCAGAAAAGCTCAGTAAAGTTTCCATTACTATCTCCAATTTATAGTTGTTGGCTTATGTGCCCAAATAAAAAGCTTAAAAAATTAATGATCAGAATCTTCGTGTGCCATTGACAGGTAAACAATTGTCAACATCATAAATACGAAGGCTTGAATCGTAATAACCAAGATATGGAAGATTGCCCACGGTAGTGAACCCATCCATTGCAAGTACCATGGTAGCATTGCCGCACAAAGAATGAATACAACCTCACCCGCGAACATGTTACCGAATAGACGCATACCAAGTGATAGAGGCTTCGCTAGTAGCGATACCACTTCAATCAGTAGGTTAAACGGAATCATCAGTGGGTGATTGAATGGATGTAGTGCAAGTTCTTTTGCGAATCCACCTAGACCTTTCACTTTGATGCTGTAGTAGATCATCAATGCGAAAACGCCTAGAGCCATAGCCATGGTGATATTCACATCAGCAGACGGTACAACCTTAAGATAAGGGATACCTAGCCAATGCTCTGCTGGGTACGGTAAGAAGTCGATCGGAACTAAGTCCATCACGTTCATCAAAAATACCCAACAAAAGATAGTCAGTGCTAAAGGCGCGATCAGTGGGTTGCGTCCATGGAACGTGTCTTTGACGTTTTCCGCGACAAATTCAACGATCATTTCTACAGCACACTGAAGCTTACCCGGTACACCCGCTGTTGTTCTCTTTGCTACTTTGTAAAAAATTCCGAGGAAGATTAAACCAGTAAACCAAGAAAAAAACAGGCTATCGATATGTACGTTCCAGAAACTTGCTTCATCCGCTACCAAGCCTAACTTAGCTAAAGATAGGTTTGATAAGTGGTGGGCAATGTAACCGGACGATGTTAGCGCTTCACCTGGCGCAGCCATAACTCATCCTATTTTTTGTTGTTAATGAATAGCACTGGTGCACAGATATTAATACCTAGTACCAGCAAATAGGTTAGTTTGAGGGGAACAAGTTCCACCTGCATATACATGTAGGCTACGTAGAACAACACAACCGTGATGAGGATTTTCAGAACTTCACCTGTGTAGAAGGACGCCGCGATGCGCTTGGCAGCACGAGCCCCACTAAACATAAAAGCACATAGCGCAAAGACAGCATTGGCAACAACAAAAATGCCCCCACCAACCAGCGCTGAAATTCCCCATTCAGGATTCACGGCCATCGCCATTCCTGCAGCCACAAAAATAACCGCGCCAGACTGGATCATTAACAATTGCTTTGCGAGCTCTCGTCCTGGTCTAGCTAACGCAGCTACCATGTATTCGTACCTCTAGTAATATCCACTTTGCACTAAACTCTCTGTGCAGGGAAATTGGCGAAAATTATACGGTGAGAACAATTGAATGCAATTATATTGCATCAAAAACTTACAGTTTTGTTTACAATCCGACAACTTTCACACAAAATTCGATTATTTTGATTAATTGACCTAAATCAATTATCTCATCTAGGCCTCTAGCTTGGCAATCAGTTGATTCAATTTGTGAGGCTCATCAAGACTTATCGTCACTTTCGCTTTGCCGTTTGCAGAACGGACCAAAGAAACCTTGGCATCAAGCAGTTGACTCAATTTATGCGACATTTGCTCCGCTTCGGTATCTTCTTGTTGAGCTTTTTGCTCATTTTGTGGGGCTAAGCACTTTTTTACTAACTGTTCGGTTTGTCGAACCGTCATTTGCTTCTTAGCCACCTGTTGAGCCACTTCGACTTGCTGTTCACCTTCTAGCGCTAACAGAGCTCGAGCATGACCCATTTCTAATTTTTTATCTGCAACCAGACCCTTTACATCAATTTCCAACTGATTTAGACGTAATAGGTTACTTACTGTGGTTCTTGATTTGCCAATCACATCGGCCACTTGCTGATGCGTCAGCGTGAATTCATCCTGCAGGCGCTCAAGCGCTTGCGCTTCTTCAATCACATTCAAATCTTCACGTTGAATGTTTTCGATCAGTGCCATTGCTATCGCTGCACGGTCTTCGACCTTTTTCACTAAACAAGGCACACGTTTAAGACCAGCCTGTTTTGCAGCGCGCCAACGGCGTTCACCAGCGATGATTTCAAACTGACCACCCGCAACTTGGCGAACCACGATCGGCTGGATGATGCCTTGTGATTGAATCGAAGCTGCCAGTTCTTCTAGCGCTTCTGGCGCCATATCTTTACGCGGTTGGTAAACACCCGGCTGCAATTGACCAATCGCCAAATCCGTCAGTTCACCGTCAGCCGACAATGCTTGGCTGTGCGATGCAATGTGCTGTTTTTCACGAGCTAACGAACTGGTCGACAACAACGCATCCAGTCCTTTTCCTAGACCACGCTTAGACATAGGAGGAATTCCTTAGGTTAGAGTTAAACTGGGATTTCTTCGCGGCGGAGCATTTCGCCCGCTAAAGCAAGATACGCTTTGGCGCCAGCAGAGTACTTGTCATAGTACATGGCTGGTTTACCGTGGCTCGGCGCTTCGGCCAAACGCACATTACGTGGGATCACAGTACGGTAAACTTTACTACCAAAGTGTTTTTTAAGTTGATCGGATACTTCATTAGACAGGCGGTTACGTGGATCGTACATGGTACGTAGTAAACCTTCGATTTTGAGGTTCTCATTGACCACGGCCGCTAACTTGCTGATTGTATCCATAAGAGCAGTTAAACCTTCTAGCGCAAAGTATTCACATTGCATCGGCACCAGCACAGAGTCGGCTGCGGCCATAGCATTGATTGTAAGAAGGTTTAGAGAAGGAGGACAATCAATAAAGATGAAATCATAGTTGTCGCGAACTGACGCAAGGGCGTTTTTCAGACGCACCTCACGCGCGAACACTTCCATCAATTTGATTTCTGCAGCGGTAACGTCTCCGTTCGCTGCAATCAGATCGTATTTCCCTGTGGTTTCGGTACAAACCACCTGATCAAACGGGGTATCTTCAACCAGAAGATCATACGCCGTTGCGTCGACCATATATTTGTCGACGCCACTGGCCATCGTAGCGTTGCCTTGAGGGTCGAGATCGATCACCAAAACCTTGCGCTTTGTTGCCGCCATCGAAGCTGCTAAGTTAATGCACGTTGTTGTTTTGCCGACCCCACCTTTCTGGTTGGCGATTGCACAATTTTACCCACGATTACCTCGCTAATTTTCCTTGCGCGATAAGATTACTAGATGACGATCACCTTCCAACTCAGGAACAGCTAAAGATATGATCTCTGTCACACTACACCATTCAGGAAGCAGATCTATTTCATCTTTAGGGTGAAGCCCTTTCAAAGCTAAGAACACCCCGGAATCTTGTTTAGGCAGATGATGACACCATTCCACCATGTCCGTCATTGAAGCAAAAGCTCGGCTCAAAACGCCATCAAATTTTTCTTCCGGCTGGAATTCTTCGACGCGACTTTGAATTGCCGTCACATTTTTCAGCCCTAGCGTGTGCACAACTTGCTTGATAAAGCGGATGCGTTTGCCAAGGCTATCGAGCAAGAAGAAGGTTTTCTCTGGATTCATGATTGCCAATGGAATACCTGGCAAACCTGGTCCTGTGCCAACATCGATAAAACGCTCACCTGGTAAGTGAGTGCTAACGACGATGCTATCAAGGATATGTTTCACTAGCATCTCAAGTGGGTCACGAACCGACGTTAGGTTGTAAGCTTTGTTCCACTTGTCGAGCAGTTCGACGTAACCGACCAACTGCTCACGTTGTTTTTCAGACACTTGCAAATCGGTTTGCGCGATCAGCTCGTCTAATCTGGTACGTAAAGCACTCATTACTCTTCCTCGCCTTTTTTCAGCAAACCGTGCTTCTTCAGGTGAACAAGCAGAATAGAGATCGCTGCCGGCGTGATACCTGAGATACGAGAAGCAATACCAATGCTTTCTGGTTTGGCTTCTGTCAGCTTAGCAACGACTTCGTTAGACAGACCTTTCACGTCTTTGTAATCCAAGTCTGCAGGGAGCTTAGTGTGCTCATGACGCAGCGATTTTTCTATCTCTTCTTGCTGGCGCTTGATGTAGCCATCGTACTTCACTTGAATCTCAACTTGCTCTGACGCTTGCTGATCTTCCAGAGCTGGTGCAAATGCATCAAGCTGAGTGAGATCTGAGTATGAGATCTCAGGGCGACGCAAAAGATCTTCACCACTTGCTTCACGAGCCATTGGTGTTTTCAAGAGCTTGTTCAGCTCATCGATACCCACAGAATTCGGGTTCATCCATGTCGATTTTAGACGTTGGCGCTCGGTTTCCATGTTCTCGATTTTCTCGTTGAAACGTGCCCAACGAGCATCATCAATCAAACCAAGTTCACGCGCTTTTTCCGTCAAACGTAGATCGGCGTTATCTTCACGAAGCAACAAACGGTATTCCGCACGAGAAGTGAACATACGGTATGGCTCTTTGGTACCCATGGTCGACAAATCATCGATTAACACGCCCATGTAAGCTTGGTCACGACGTGGGCTCCAGCCTTCTTTGCCTTGACTGTGCAAACTTGCGTTCAAGCCTGCCATCAAACCTTGTGCTGCAGCTTCTTCGTAGCCAGTCGTACCGTTGATTTGACCAGCAAAGAACAGACCACTGATGAACTTGGTCTCGTAGGTTTGCTTCAAATCACGTGGGTCGAAGAAATCGTACTCGATCGCGTAACCTGGACGAACGATGTGTGCGTTCTCAAAACCTTTCATTGAACGAACGATTTGCACTTGCACGTCAAACGGCAAGCTGGTGGAAATACCGTTAGGGTATAACTCGTGCGTGGTTAGGCCTTCTGGCTCAATGAAGATTTGGTGACTGTTCTTGTCCGCAAAGCGCATCACTTTGTCTTCGATAGAAGGACAGTAGCGCGGGCCAATACCTTCGATCACGCCTGCGTACATTGGGCTACGATCAAGGTTGTTGCGGATCACATCATGAGTTTGCTCATTGGTGTGAGTAATAAAACATGGGATTTGACGCGGCTGATGCTCACGTTTGCCCATGAATGAGAATACAGGTGTTGGGTTATCACCGTGTTGTGCTTCCAACACTGAGAAATCCACGCTGCGTGCATCGATACGTGGTGGTGTACCTGTTTTCAACCGATCGACACGGAATGGCAGTTCACGTAGTCGATCCGCCAGTGCGATCGATGGTGGATCCCCAGCGCGACCACCTGAAGAGCTTTCCATACCGATATGGAGCTTTCCGCCAAGGAAAGTACCTACGGTTAATACCACCGCTTTGGCGTGGAATTTCAGGCCCATTTGCGTTACGACGCCAACCACACGATCTTGGTCCACAATCAGATCATCAACCGATTGTTGGAACAGAGTTAAGTTTGGTGCGTTTTCTAGCACGTTGCGTACGTACGCTTTGTACAATGCACGGTCAGCTTGAGCACGTGTTGCTCGAACCGCTGGACCTTTAGAGGCGTTCAGTGTTCGGAATTGAATACCCGCATGGTCAATGGCTTCAGCCATCAGACCGCCCATAGCATCCACTTCTTTTACTAAGTGACCTTTACCGATACCACCAATCGCCGGATTACAAGACATCTGGCCTAATGTATCGATGTTATGGGTAAGGAGGAGTGTTTTTTGTCCTGTGCGTGCAGATGCGAGCGCGGCTTCCGTTCCTGCGTGTCCGCCACCGACAACAATGACGTCAAAGTTTTCGTGATAAAGCATGAACTGACCTCAGGTATTCAAAGGATTTAATGAACAGATAAAAAAGAGCGGTATTTTACCTTTTTTCTGTGTGAGAGAGAATCGTTTTCTCGCTTTTCAAATTTTAGTCCCTAAGACTATATATATAAGATCTATATATATGATCTTTTATTGGATCTATTATTAGGATCGCACGTTTCTGTGGATAACTAGAAAATGATCAACAAGATCATGGATCTTCTTTGGATCATATCTTGTGATCATGGCTTGATCAGATCGAGGATTTCCTGAGATCAAAATGAGGTTTTATACACAGGGGTAAAAAAAGATCTAAGTTGTTCTTTGGATAACTAAAGGAAAATCACTGGATCTTACCTGACTTATCCACAGATGGTTTGGGCGTTTTTTGAGCGGTTGAACAAGATTTTTTGAGGGGAGTTATTCACAATGGGGAGAAACAGAGCCGCAATGCGACTCTGTTATAGAGAAATTAAGCAGAAAAGCGAGCCAGATTTTCCTTTAACCACACTTCTGCTGCGTCTTCAGGTACGTCGTGGCTAAGTACATCAATCTTCAAGCAGTCTGTGATTGGCGTTGCGCCAATGTCTTCTAACAGGTCGTAAGCATGTTGGCCTGCAGCACAGAACGTATCGTAACTTGAGTCACCAATCGCTATCACAGCAAACTTTACGTCTGCCATCTTAGGCGATGTGTTTTGTAATGCAGCAATGAAAGGCTGAATGTTATCTGGGTATTCACCTGCGCCGTGAGTTGAAGTGATCACCAACCAAGTGCCTTGGTTTTCGATCGCAGACAACTCCGGCTGGTTGTGGATCGTTGTTTCAAAACCGTTCTCATTGAGTAGATCACTTAGGTGATCACCAACGTATTCTGCGCCACCTAACGTACTGCCTGTAATAATGTGGATCATGTGTCTTCCTTTATTGAGCCTCACTGACGCCAACGTGTTATTAGCGCCAGTACAAAAAGAAACGCGGTGTTAAACCTATGCTTAACACCGCGTGTTTTGATTATTTACCGATACAGAATGAGGAGAAGATTCGGCCGAGGAGGTCATCAGAGCTGAACTCTCCGGTAATCTCATTCAAGTGCTGCTGAGTAATGCGCAGCTCTTCTGCCAAGATTTCGCCAGCCATATAGCCTTCAAGCTGTTCTTGGCCGATTTGAAGATGTTGAGCAGCACGTTCTAGCGCATCTAGGTGACGACGACGAGCCATAAAGCCGCCTTCCGTATTGCCTGAGAAGCCCATACACTCTTTTAAGTGAGTACGCAAAGCATCCATACCTGCGCCTGTTTTTGCAGAAAGGCGAATCAGAGTCGGATCGTTTACATGGCAGATCCCCATTTCTTCACCTGTTTGATCCGCTTTGTTACGGATCACCGTCATGCCAATACTGTTTGGCAAGCGATCAACGAAGTCTGGCCAAATGTCTTTTGGATCCGTTGCGTCGGTTGTGGTGCCATCTACCATAAACAGAACACGGTCTGCTTGGGCGATTTCATCCCATGCACGCTCTATCCCGATTTTCTCTACTTCATCAGAAGCATCACGCAGACCAGCGGTATCGATGATGTGTAAAGGCATACCATCGATATGGATGTGTTCACGCAATACATCACGAGTGGTACCGGCGATATCGGTAACGATAGCGGATTCTTTGCCAGATAGGGCATTCAGAAGGCTAGATTTACCCGCATTAGGACGGCCAGCAATCACGACTTTCATGCCTTCACGCATGATCGCACCTTGGTTGGCTTCTTTACGTACCGCATCGAGGTTATCGATGATCGCTTGTAGGTCACCAGATACTTTACCATCGGCCAAAAAGTCGATTTCTTCTTCTGGGAAGTCAATTGCCGCTTCCACGTAGATACGTAAGTGGATCAGAGACTCCACCAGCGTTTGGATGCGTTGTGAGAACTGACCTTGCAGTGATTGTAGTGCTGATTTTGCCGCTTCTTCTGAGCTGGCATCAATCAGGTCGGCAATCGCTTCTGCTTGAGTGAGGTCCATCTTGTCGTTTAGGAAAGCGCGTTCTGAGAACTCACCTGGTCGAGCGGCACGCACACCGTCAATACCCAAGATACGCTTAATCAGCATATCCATTACAACAGGGCCACCATGACCTTGCAGTTCAAGTACGTCTTCGCCTGTAAACGAGTGTGGGTTAGGGAAGTACAGGGCAATGCCTTGGTCTAGCACTGTGCCGTCTTCCGCTTGGAATGGCAGATACTCTGCGTAGCGAGGCTTTAGCGTCTTACCTGTGACTTCTAGCGCCACTTGATTGGCCTTAGGGCCAGAAACACGAATAATGCCGACACCACCACGACCGGGTGCGGTAGCCTGAGCGACAATCGTATCTGTAGTCATAATCTTGCCTTTTGAGCTGGGCTATAGGGTTACACCCCTAGGGAGCCAGAACCAATTAATTAGCTGAATTGTAATCAGCCAAAAACAAAAAGGCGACCTTTTGGCCGCCTTTCTTATGCTTTTCTATCAAGGTTACTTAGTGTGTAAGCCTTTTTTCTCCAGTGCTTTGTAAATCAAAGTTTGCTGGATAAGCGTAACGATGTTCGACACCAACCAGTATAGAACTAGGCCTGATGGGAAGAACAAGAAGAAGAAGGTAAACATAACCGGCATAAAGGTCATGATCTTCTGCTGCATTGGATCCGTTACTGTTGTTGGGCTCATCTTCTGGATTAGGAACATTGACGCACCCATCAGTAGAGGCAGGATGTAGTAAGGGTCCTGCGCTGAAAGGTCATGAATCCAACCGAAGAATGGAGAGTGACGTAGCTCAACCGACTCCATTAGTGCCCAGTATAGTGCGATGAAGATAGGCATCTGTAGGATAAGAGGTAGACAGCCACCCAGTGGGTTAACTTTCTCTTTCTTGTACAGTTCCATCATCTCTTGGCTCATGCGCTGACGGTCATCACCGATGCGCTCACGCATTGCTTGCAGCTTAGGCTGTAGCATACGCATTTTCGCCATAGACGTGTATTGCGCTTTCGTTAGTGGGTACATTGCACCACGAACGATGAAGGTCAAGCAGATGATAGCCACCCCCCAGTTACCCACGAAGCTTTGGATGAAAGCAAGCAGTGAGTGAAGTGGTTTAGCGATGAACCATAGCCAGCCGTAGTCCACTACTAGGTCTAGATTTTCTGCTACTGCTGCCATTTCGTTTTGTAGCTTAGGACCAACCCATAGTGTTGCTTCAAACTTCGCTTGGTCGCCCGTTGCGATAGTTTTGTTTGGCATACGTACGCCGATATCACCTAGGTTACCAATTACGCGAGTGTACAGGTTAGTACCTGGTTCGTTGCGTGGGATCCAAGCTGCAGCGAAGTAGTGTTGGATCATTGCCGCCCAACCTTGGCCATCTGCTAGGTTGATAGACAGGTTACGATCCTGCATGTCTTCAAAGCTGTATTTCTTGTAGCGAACGTCTTCTGTTGAGTAAGCACCGCCGAGGTAAGTAGGCATTGTGATGCTACCACCAGCGTCCATTAGGTTTTGACGCAAGTGAGCGTACATACCAAATGTTGCGTTGTTACCAGAGTTGTTCACGACATCGTATTCTACGTTTAGCGCGTAGCTGCCACGTTTGAATACGTAAGTCTTGATGTATTCGATACCGTTCGCAGTGAATGTCATTGGAACGCGTAGTTCGTCTTGACCGTCAGCTAGAGTAAAGCTGTCTGCGCTCACGTTGTAGTGAGGGCGGTTAGTGCTGCTTAGGTCGATACCTTGAGGGCCCACTAGACCGCTTTGCGCGATGAACTGGTGACCTTTAGTGTCTTTTAGCAGAACGAATGGGTCTGATGAATCAAGTTCAGCAGAGTATTTGTTTAGGTCGGCATGTACCACATCGCCACCAACGGTGTCGATCGACAGAGTTAAAACATCAGTCGTTACTGTGATAGTTTTTGCAGAAGCTTGCTGTTGACCAGGAACTGGGTCTAGCTCGTCAGCAAAAGATGGTGCAGGTAGAGTACTGCTTGATTGAGCCTGTTCAACTGCTTGAGGTGCTGGGTTCTTTGCGACTTGCCACTGTTGGAACAGCAAGAAAGAAACCAGTGCCAGAGCAATGAGCAGGATATTACGTTGAGAATCCATCGTTAGTTATCTCTGTCTTGTTTTTGGACTGGTGGAACGGGGTCATACCCCCCTTCATTCAAAGGGTGGCATTTTAATAGACGTTTGCCTGATAACCAACATCCTTTTACAAAACCGTGAGCTCTCAAAGCTTCTAGCGCGTAAGTGGAACAAGTTGGTGTGAACCGGCAGCGAGGACCAATCAGAGGGCTGATAAACCAGCGATAAAGATTAACGAGCCCAATGGCTATCCACGTGAAGGGCGAGACAGGCGATGCCATAGCTTATCAAACAACTTAAATAATTCCTCATTGCTTAAATCTTGCGCGCTTTTCTTCGCGATCACAACAAAATCTTTATTTGGAAGCTGATGTTGATTGTTACGAAAGCTTTCACGAGCCAAACGCTTAAAACGGTTACGACCGACAGCAGTTTTGATTTGCTTTTTCGGAACAGCTAAACCTAATCGTGGGTGAGAAAGTTTGTTATTGCGAGCAATGATGGTGAAATGAGGCGAGCCAGCTCGATGAGCTTGCTGGAAGACGTTTTGATAATGCTCGGGAGTTAACAAGCGTAACTCCCGATTAAACGCGTACGTGTTCAAAATAAACTAGCGATTATTTTGATAGGCGCGCACGGCCTTTTGCACGACGTGCGTTGATAACTTTACGACCGTTCTTAGTTGCCATGCGAGCACGGAAGCCGTGAGTACGCTTGCGCTTTAGAACTGTAGGTTGAAAAGTGCGTTTCATGATAATTACCTTTACTGATCAGTAGTTTTAGGTTCTTGTTAAACCCGGCGTGGGCATTTTGCTTTCTTTATACAAAGAAGCTCTTTATTAAAGAAGAACAACCGACGCCTCTCAACAAAGAGGCGGAATTGTAATCACACTCACATAATGTGTCAATGACTCATGAGCACGAAATTCCGGCCGGGCGATTATACGTAGTGTGAGTAAAATCTCAAGGATCGATTGATCTTGATGCTTGATCTTTACTCTATTCCCACTTGGTTAAGGAATTTTTTCAAACGAAGATCTTGTGGATTATCGAAGATATCTTGTGGAGAACCTTGTTCAACGATGTTACCTTCGGCCATAAAGATCACTCTGTCAGCCACTTCTTTGGCAAATTGCATCTCGTGTGTAACAACCAACATGGTCTGATGTTGATTGGCTAACTTCTTCATTAATGAGAGAACTTCTCCGACCCATTCCGGATCCAGCGCAGACGTTGGCTCATCAAAAAGCAGCAGTTCCGGTTGCAATGCCATCGCTCGGCCGATACCCACACGTTGTTGTTGTCCACCAGACAGAGCCGCTGGATAACTTTCTCCTTTATCGCCAAGACCGATGTCATCCAGAATTTCTTGAGCACGCTTGAGAGCATCTTCTTTTTTCCAACCGCGTACCGTGATCAAGCCTTCAGCGATGTTCTGACGCGCGTTCATATGAGCAAATAGGGCATAGTTTTGGAAAACAAACCCAGTTCGGCGGCGTAAAGCCAATACTTCGGCTTTGGTATGTTTTTGTGTATCGACCGAAATGTCATCAATGGTAATGCGACCTTCATCCGCTTGCTCTAAGAAGTTAACGGTGCGCAATAGGGTCGATTTACCCGTACCACTTGAGCCAATAATAACGATGATCTCACCTTGCTTGATATCGAGATCAATACCTTTGAGGACTTCTGTTTCGCCAAAGCGTTTGTGGATATTTTCTAATTTGATCATCGTACGTACGCCTTATTCAATTTCGCCTCTGCCCAAATTTGTACTCGAGTCAGAATCACCACCACACCCCAGTAAATCAGAGCAACGGCAAGGAAAGCTTCAAAGAAGCGGAAGCTAGAAGAGGCTTCCATTTGCGCTTTAGCCATGATTTCAGCCACTCCAAGCGTGAAGGCGAGGGAGGTGGACTTAATCATATCGATGAAATAGTTCATAAGAGAAGGCAGTGCGACGCGCGTTGCTTGTGGCAAAATCACCCGACGCATTGCTTGAGGTGTTGTCATCCCTACTGACAAGCTCGCTTCCATCTGACTGCGATCGATACCAATGATGGCGGCACGAATACTCTCTGCCATATAAGCGGCAAAGTGGAGCGTTAAGCCAATCACTGCCGCGGAAAAGGCATCAATACCCACCATGAATGGGAAGATTTGTGGTAAGCCGTAGTAGAGCAAAAACAGTTGTACCAAAAGCGGAGTACCACGGAAGAAGCTGATGTAAAGTTGGCTCAATTGGTCGAGAACTGGCAGCTTAAATACGCGAATGTTCGCTAAAATAACGGCTAGAATCAGTGAAAAGACCAATCCCCATGTGGCCATTTCCATGGTTGTGCCAAGATACTTGAGCAGTATCGGTAGCAGCTCCAGCATGTAATTAAAATCAAATCCCATACGACTTACCTTGAGAAAAGAAAAGGTGGAATACGAAGTTCCACCTTGTCATTGAGTTAAAAAAGGACGCGAGATAAAGCCCTGCGTCCTAAAAGAAGAGAAGTTTTACTTCGTGATGTCGGCACCAAACCATTTCACTGAAATCTTCTCTACTGTTCCGTCGGCACGCATCTCTTCAAGCGCTTTATTCACTTCTGCCTGTAACTTACGACCTTTTTCGTTATCAACGAATGGCCAAGCGTTTTGAATCGTCTCAAATGGTTCGCCCGCAAGTTGTAACGGTAGACCTGTCTTTTTAATCAGTTCTAGAGCAGACAAACGGTCCATGATGAAGGCATCAGCACGACCTAGTGCCACATCATGTTCAATACCTGTATCGTAAGTCTTGATGTTGATCTTACCGTCTTTGTCGTAGCTGCGAAGCAACTGCTCAAAGTTAGAGCCTAGGTTAACTGCAACGGTTTTGCCTGCTAGATCTTCGACACCTTGGATGCTGTCATTGCCTTTACGCACGGTAATTTGCGCACCGTCTACTACGTATGGGTCAGCAAATAGGTATTTCGACTTACGCGCATCTGTCATGGTGATCTGGTTCGAGATGGTATCAATACGGCCCGTTTCTAGTAGGCCAAATAAACCAGAAAAGTTCGCTGTGACGTATTCGATCTTGTAATCGTTACGTTTACCGATCTCATCCCACATATCCACTTCAAAGCCTTGCAGCTTATCTTGCTTCACAAAGGTGAATGGGAAGTAACGGCCAGACATACCTACTTTTACTTCAGTAGCGGCAGTGTCGACTGCCGCTTGAACGGTCGCGGCAGACAAAGCGATGGCTGCAACGGCAACCTTAATCCAGTTTTTCATAATACATCTCCATACTTTTATGGTTGGAAATACTACTGTCAGTTAGCTCAATTAAATAAATAACCAAGTGCAATAACCTAGTCCTGAGAGTAATAAGATCGTATTTGGTATAGAGAGTAAGCAAAAATTAGCAATAAATGATGAAAAAACGATCGAAAAGAGTGGAAATGACGATCGAAAAATATCAGTGAACAGAAATTCATACACAGAGTTATCACCAATCGCTCGATCTGGCCTATTTTGCCCAAATGTGGATCGTTGTGTGGGCAAATTTGGGGCAAGATGTGTTGATCTCTCTAAGTTGAGCGAAAATATTGTGAATAACTTAGATCTTATTCACTGGATCGTCGATCAATTGCTGGCGATCTTGGTTATCAACAGGTAAAATTGCCAGTCTTTTCCGATAATTCAAATACTCAGTGGGGGCACCGTGTCATCTTCGCTTTGGTTGCAATGTTTGCAGCAGCTTCAAGAAGAGCTACCAGCTACAGAATTCAGCATGTGGGTTCGTCCGTTACAAGCGGAGCTCAATGACAATACTCTCACTCTGTTCGCACCTAACCGCTTCGTGTTGGATTGGGTTCGCGACAAGTACCTGAACAGCATCAATCGTTTACTGCAAGAATACTGCGGTAACGACGTACCTAGCCTGCGCTTTGAAGTGGGCAGTCGCCCAGTTGCAGCACCAAAACCGGCACCGACACGTACGCCGGCAGACGTGGCTGCAGAATCTTCAGCGCCTGCTCAACTGCAAGCACGTAAGCCTGTGCATAAAACGTGGGATGACGACGCGCAAGCGATCGCTGACATCAACCACCGTTCAAACGTGAACCCAAAACACAAGTTCAACAACTTCGTAGAAGGTAAGTCGAACCAATTGGGTCTTGCTGCTGCTCGTCAAGTTTCGGATAACCCAGGCGCAGCCTATAACCCACTATTCTTATACGGTGGTACAGGTTTGGGTAAAACCCACCTTTTGCACGCAGTAGGTAACGCGATTGTGGATAACAATCCCAACGCAAAAGTGGTGTACATGCACTCTGAGCGTTTTGTGCAAGATATGGTGAAAGCACTGCAAAACAACGCGATTGAAGAATTCAAACGCTACTACCGCAGTGTTGATGCGCTACTTATCGATGACATCCAATTCTTTGCTAATAAAGAGCGCTCACAAGAAGAATTCTTCCATACCTTCAATGCACTATTAGAAGGTAACCAACAGATCATCCTGACATCTGACCGTTATCCAAAAGAGATCAGCGGTGTAGAAGATCGTCTGAAATCACGTTTCGGTTGGGGTCTAACCGTCGCGATCGAGCCGCCTGAGTTAGAAACTCGTGTGGCGATCTTGATGAAGAAAGCGGAAGACCACCAAATCCACTTAGCGGATGAAGTGGCGTTCTTTATTGCTAAGCGCCTACGCTCTAACGTTCGTGAACTGGAAGGTGCACTGAACCGCGTAATCGCAAACGCAAACTTCACTGGTCGTCCAATTACGATTGATTTTGTTCGTGAAGCGCTGCGCGATCTGCTTGCTCTACAAGAGAAGCTCGTAACGATCGATAACATTCAAAAGACAGTCGCTGAATATTACAAGATTAAGGTTGCTGACCTACTATCTAAACGCCGCTCTCGCTCGGTTGCTCGTCCTCGTCAGTTGGCGATGGCGTTGGCAAAAGAGTTGACCAATCACAGCTTGCCAGAAATTGGTGATGCGTTTGGTGGTCGTGACCACACCACGGTACTGCATGCATGTCGCAAGATTGAGCAGCTGCGTGAAGAGAGCCACGATATTAAAGAAGATTACTCTAACTTGATTCGCACCCTGTCTTCGTAATCGGTTAGAATGACAGTATTCTAAGCAAATCATTAATTGAGCTGACAGCGTAAAGAGCCAAGCATGAAATTTACCATTGAACGTAGTCATTTAATCAAACCGCTACAACAGGTTTCGGGCGCACTAGGTGGCCGACCAACCCTACCAATTCTGGGTAACCTACTGCTTAAAGTAGAAGAGAACGTGTTATCCATGACCGCGACCGATTTGGAAGTGGAATTGGTGAGCAAAGTGACTCTAGAAGGGGATTTCGAAGCGGGCAGCATTACCGTTCCTTCTCGTAAGTTTCTTGATATCTGTCGTGGTTTGCCGGATGACTCTATCATCACCTTCGTACTAGAAGGCGATCGCGTGCAAGTTCGTTCTGGCCGTAGCCGTTTCTCATTGGCAACACTTCCAGCGAACGATTTCCCGAACATCGAAGATTGGCAGAGTGAAGTGGAAGTTTCACTGACTCAGTCTGATCTGCGTACGCTGATCGAAAAAACGCAATTCTCAATGGCGAACCAAGACGTTCGTTACTACCTAAACGGCATGTTGTTTGAAATCGACGGTACGACGCTACGCAGTGTGGCAACCGATGGCCACCGTATGGCGGTATCTCAAACTCAGCTCGGTGCGGATTTTGCACAGAAGCAAATCATCGTGCCACGTAAAGGTGTACAAGAGTTGGTTAAACTGATGGACGCACCAGAGCAACCTGTTGTACTACAAATCGGTAGCTCAAATGTGCGTGCAGAAGTGAACAACTTTATTTTCACTTCTAAGCTTGTTGATGGTCGTTTCCCTGACTATCGCCGCGTATTGCCACAAAGTACCAACAAAACGTTGGAAACCGGTTGTGATGAACTGCGTCAGGCTTTCTCACGTGCCGCGATTCTTTCTAACGAAAAATTCCGTGGTGTTCGTGTAAATCTTGCGGGCAGTGAAATGCGCATTACTGCTAACAACCCAGAGCAAGAAGAAGCGGAAGAAATGCTCGACGTGACCTTTGAAGGTGACGCTATCGAGATCGGCTTCAACGTAAGCTACGTGCTTGATGTACTTAATACCCTGCGTTGCGACAACGTGCGTGTGTCGATGTCGGATGCCAACGCCAGTGCGTTGATTGAAAACGCAGACGACAACAGTGCAATGTATGTGGTGATGCCAATCCGTCTATAAGTTATCTGAATGCCACTTTCTCGCCTCATCATTCAGCAGTTTCGAAATATTAAAGCCTGTGATATTGACCTATCAGCAGGCTTTAACTTTCTTATTGGGCCGAACGGCAGCGGTAAAACCAGTGTTCTAGAAGCAATTTATTTGCTTGGACACGGGCGCTCTTTCAAAAGTTCGTTGACGGGTCGAGTTATCCAAAATGAGTGTGACGAACTGTTTGTTCATGGTCGTTTTTTGAACTCGGATCAATTTGAGCTACCTATCGGCATTAATAAGCAGCGTGATGGCTCAACAGAGGTTAAAATAGGCGGTCAATCTGGACAAAAACTGGCGCAACTTGCACAAGTTTTGCCTTTGCAGTTGATACATCCAGAAGGATTTGATCTACTGACCGATGGTCCAAAACATCGTCGTGCATTCATCGACTGGGGTGTGTTTCACACTGAGCCTGCTTTCTATGATGCATGGGGACGTTTCAAGCGTCTTAACAAGCAACGCAATGCTCTGCTTAAAACCGCCAGAAGTTATCGTGAACTCAGTTATTGGGATCAAGAGATGGCACATTTGGCTGAAAACATCAGTCAATGGCGAGCATTGTACATCGAACAGTTGAAAACCGTAGCGGAAACTATCTGCCAGACGTTTTTGCCAGAATTTGAGATCCAATTAAAGTATTATCGTGGCTGGGACAAAGATACCCCTTATCATGAGATACTAGAAAAAAATTTCGAGCGTGATCAGTCGTTGGGCTACACCTTTAGCGGTCCGAACAAGGCTGATCTGCGCATTAAAGTGAACGGAACGCCCGTTGAGGACGTTTTGTCACGCGGTCAATTAAAACTCATGGTGTGTGCATTGCGTGTCGCGCAGGGACAACACCTTACCGAAATGACCGGCAAACAATGTATTTACCTAATTGACGACTTTGCGTCGGAATTAGACAGCCAACGTCGCAAGCGTCTAGCGGACTGCTTGAAAGAGACGGGCGCACAAGTATTTGTAAGCTCTATCACTGAAAGCCAAATCGCCGATATGTTGGACGATAATGGCAAATTGTTTCATGTGGAACATGGCAGGATAGAGTCAAACTAGAAGAGAGAAACTCATGTCTGAAAATTACGATTCATCGAGTATTAAGGTACTGAAGGGTCTGGATGCGGTACGTAAGCGTCCAGGTATGTACATCGGCGACACGGACGACGGCACTGGTCTTCACCACATGGTCTTCGAGGTGGTGGATAACTCAATTGATGAAGCGTTGGCAGGTCACTGTAAAGACATCGTTGTGACAATTCATGAGGACAACTCGGTTTCAGTTACGGATGATGGACGTGGCATTCCAACAGAAATGCACCCAGAAGAAAACGTATCTGCTGCAGAAGTTATCATGACGGTACTTCACGCTGGTGGTAAGTTCGATGATAATTCATACAAAGTATCAGGCGGTCTACACGGCGTAGGTGTTTCAGTAGTAAACGCACTGTCTGAGAAAGTGGTTCTGACTATCCACCGCGGCGGTCATATCCATACGCAAACTTACCATCATGGTGAGCCTCAAGCGCCACTAGCAGTAATTGGTGATACTGAAAAAACGGGTACACAAATCCGTTTCTGGCCAAGTGCAGAAACATTCTCGAACACAGAATTTCACTACGACATCCTAGCGAAGCGTCTACGTGAACTTTCCTTCCTGAACTCTGGTGTTTCAATCAAACTGGTTGATGAGCGCGAAGCAGACAAGAGCGACCACTTCATGTTTGAAGGTGGTATCCAAGCGTTCGTTGAGCACCTAAACACTAACAAAACACCAATCATCGAGAAAATCTTCCACTTCGACTTTGAGCGCGAAGATGGCATCTCGGTAGAAGTTGCGATGCAGTGGAATGACGGTTTCCAAGAGAACATCTACTGTTTTACTAACAACATCCCACAACGTGACGGTGGTACTCACCTTGCCGGTTTCCGTGCGGCGCTAACGCGTACACTGAACTCTTTCATGGACAAAGAAGGCTTCTCTAAGAAAGCGAAAACAGCAACGTCTGGTGATGACGCGCGTGAAGGTCTAACTGCGGTTGTTTCAGTTAAAGTGCCAGATCCGAAGTTCTCTAGCCAAACGAAAGACAAACTGGTTTCTTCTGAAGTGAAGTCAGCGGTTGAATCAGCAATGGGTGAGAAACTGTCTGAGTTCCTGATTGAGAACCCGACAGAAGCGAAGATGGTTTGTTCGAAAATCATCGACGCAGCTCGTGCTCGTGAAGCTGCGCGTAAAGCTCGTGAAATGACTCGTCGTAAAGGCGCTCTAGACCTAGCAGGTCTACCAGGCAAACTTGCAGACTGTCAGGAAAAAGATCCTGCACTCTCTGAACTGTACATAGTGGAGGGTGATTCGGCAGGCGGCTCCGCAAAACAAGGCCGTAACCGTAAGAACCAAGCAATCCTACCGCTAAAAGGTAAGATTCTTAACGTAGAAAAAGCGCGATTCGACAAGATGCTTTCTTCTCAAGAGGTAGCAACGCTGATTACTGCACTAGGTTGTGGTATCGGTCGTGACGAGTACAACCCGGACAAACTGCGTTACCACAACATCATCATCATGACCGATGCTGACGTCGATGGTTCGCACATCCGTACGCTACTGTTGACCTTCTTCTACCGTCAAATGCCAGAGCTTATTGAGCGTGGCTACGTGTACATCGCTCAGCCACCGCTTTACAAAGTGAAGAAAGGTAAGCAAGAGCAGTACATCAAAGATGAAGACGCGATGAACCAATACCAAGTTGCTTTGGCACTTGATAACGCATCGCTACACGTAAACGCAGAAGCGCCAGCATTGGCAGGCGAAGCACTAGAGAAGCTAGTTCAGCAATACAACGCAGGTATCAAGCTAGCGGTTCGCATGAGCCGCCGTTACCCAAGCGCGCTAGTTCATGAGCTAATCTACACGCCGCGTCTAACGGCAGAGCAATGTCACGATGCTGCAGCAGTAGAAGCGTGGACAAAACAGCTAGTTGAACAGCTAAACGCGAAAGAAGTAGGCGCAAGCCAATACAGTTTCGAAGTTGAGCAACACGAAGAGCTAGGTCTAAACCTACCTAAGATCATCGTACGTACTCACGGTGTGACTCACGACTACGCACTGAGCATCGACCTACTGAACTCGAAAGAGTACGGCAAGCTAGCGGATCTATCTGAAGCGTTAGACGGCCTGCTAGAAGAAGGCGCTTACATCAAGCGTGGTGAGCGTACTCAGTCGGTATCAAGCTTTGCATCGGCACTTGAGTGGCTAATCAAAGAGTCGCGTCGTGGTCTAAGCCTACAGCGCTACAAAGGTCTAGGTGAGATGAACCCAGATCAGCTTTGGGAAACCACAATGGACCCAGAGACACGTCGCATGATGCAAGTAACTATTGAGGATGCGGTAGGCGCAGACCAATTGTTCACAACGTTAATGGGTGACCAAGTTGAGCCGCGTCGTAACTTCATCGAAGAAAACGCGCTGAAAGTAGCAAACCTAGACGTGTAGTCGGACAGACTCAGTCAAATCATACTAAAAACGCCATCTCGCAAGAGGTGGCGTTTTTTTATTGGGCTAGAAACGAGATAAAAGAGTCGAGATACGAGAACGACTGCGCCTATGAATATGGGAACGCTTCGAGAGGGAGGGGTGATCGAGTCGGGGAGCTAAAAATATTTTCACTGGAGCCCTTGAAAGCCCATTTTTCGACCTTATATCTAGTTATGAAGAGAGATGGCTAGCTTGCTCAACAAGAGAAGAACAGCGCCTCTGGAATCGCTAAACGAGGTCGCTCAGGAGAGGATGCTCAGTATTAGTACACAACTTGACCCTAGATTCGACATCATGTCCCCGCACCTAAAGAGTAGGTCAGAGGAATGAATCATCGGATCCCTTAGCTCGGCGTTTTCTTGCATAAATACGCCACGTGGATGACCTTCATCTGGGCTAAGACTATTGCTTAAAAGAGGATAGATTATGCGTAATGTAGATTTCTCACCACTATACCGTAATGCAATTGGCTTCGACCGTCTGTTTAACCTGATGGAAGCAAGCTCTGCGAAGAACACTTCTGGCGGCTACCCTCCATACAACATCGAGCAAAAAGACGAGCATAACTACCGTATTACTATGGCAGTCGCTGGTTTTGCTGAAGATCAGCTCGATTTGACTCAAAACGAAAACATGTTGATCGTGAAGGGCGAGCGTAAAGCCGAAGAAGGTAAAAACTACGTTTACCAAGGTATTGCGGAGCGCGATTTTGAACGTAAATTCCAACTTGCGGATTACGTAAAAGTCGTTGGTGCATCAATGGAAAACGGTCTACTTCATATCGATTTAGTTCGTGAAATTCCAGAAGCGATGCAACCGCGTAAGATTGCTATCGGTGGCAACAATCTGATTGAAAACAGCTAATCAGCTGATGACATTTCAGTTAACCACCCGGTTATAGAATGAGAAAGAGCGCCATATGGGCGCTCTTTTTAGTTTGGGGCTTTCAAAGCTGCTATTTCAAAGCCGTAATTTCAAAGAGAACAACGGCTGAGTTAACAAGTCTATTTACCTTCGCGGTAAGCCTTTTCCACTTCTTCTGCGATAATCGCAATGCCTTTTTGCATCATCTCATCATCTTGAACGTAGTTCATACGCAAACATTGGTGCGCATGATCCCACTCGTCCTTCTGACCAATAAAGAAGTATTCACCCGGAACAATCAAGACCCCACGCGCTTTCAAGCGTTGGTACAGTTCCATTGTCGTAATTGGCAGTTCATCGAACCATAACCACAAGAAGATAGCGCCTTCCGGTTTGTGAATACGAAAGCGCTCATCGGTAATCGCTTCTTGGAGCAGTTCAACCGCACGTTGCGACTTCTGCTTGTAAAACGGCTTAATCACCTCTGAGCTCAGTTTAAGCAGATCGCCTTTACCAATGATGTGGTTTGCCAGCGCTGGACCAACACTGCCTGGAGCTAAGCTGATGATGCCGTTCATATTGGTCAACGCTTGCGTGATTTCCTCACTCGCAATCACAATGCCACAACGCACGCCCGGCAAGCCAAGTTTAGATAGGCTCATGCAAAGGATGGTGTTTTCATTCCAGAACGATTCGACATCTTCAAAAATGATATTCGGGAACGGCAGACCGTAGGCATTATCAATGATCAGCGGAATGTTGTTCTCACGTGCTAGCTTGTCCAGCTTACGTACTTCTTCATCTGTCAGTACGTTACCCGTAGGGTTGGTTGGGCGAGACGCGCAGATTGCCGCAACAGAGTCATCGACGGTGAGCTGCTCAAAGTCGACGTGGTATTTAAACAGACCGTTATCCAACAGCTCGATTTCTGGGTGGTAAGAGACAAAGATATCTTCATCAATGCCCGCATCACCATAACCGATGTACTCAGGCGCGATAGGCAGTAGCACTTTCTTGTGCGAACCGTCTGGCTGCTGACCTGCTAGTAAGTTGAACAAGTAGAAGAAGCCACTTTGGCTGCCGTTAGTTAGGCTGATGTTTTTCTCGGAAATATCCCAGCCGTAAGTTTCACGGAATAACTGAGCCAACGCTTTAACGAACGCGTCTTTACCCTGCGGACCATCATAGTTGGCGAGGGCGGCGACAAGCTCCCCACTGGCGAGCATTTCCTTACTGGCTTGGCGAAAGTAATCGAGCATGGCAGGAATGGCGGCTGGGTTGCCTCCACCGAGCATGATGGCACCCGGTGTGCGCAGACCATCATTCAAATCGTCCATTAACTGCGTGATACCTGAATACTGATTAAATTTTTCACCAAACTTTGAGAACTGCATTTGTCGTTATACCTAATTCATTGTGATTGCTTTATGTGTCTTAACGCCAGTCTTTGACTGGTCAATAGGATAATCCTTGACCTTACCTTAATGTCTATACGACGCAAAGTGTGAATTAAGCCGAAAAAGAAAAAACTCTGTCATCAAACCAGAGGTACGAGATAAAAAGGAAAAAAGAGCAACAAAAAAGGGAAGCAGATGCTTCCCTTTTACTTATTTCTTAATCACTTCGAAGAGCAATGAATTACTTTTGAAGCAAAGAAATGTCTGCGATCTGTAGGAACAGGTTACGCAGGTTGTTCAGTAGTGTCAGACGGTTCTTCTTAAGTGCTTCGTCGTCTGCCATTACCATTACGTTATCAAAGAACGCATCAACTGGTTCACGTAGGTCAGCTAGCTTACTTAGGGCTTCTTGATAGTTACCTGTAGCAAATGCTGGCTCTAGCGCTTCTGTCATTACTTCAACGCTTTCTGCTAGTGCTTTCTCTGCGTCTTCTTGTAGAAGTGCTAGGTCGATGTCTGCTGCTAGCTCGCCGTCGAATTTCGCTAGGATGTTACCTACACGTTTGTTCGCTGCTGCTAGAGACTCTGCTGCTTCTAGTTCACGGAAGTGTGAAACCGCTTTAACTCGTTGGTCGAAGTCTGCTGGTTTCGTCGGACGACGAGCTAGAACCGCTTGGATGATGTCTACGCTGAACCCTTCGTCTTGGTACCAAGCACGGAAACGACCAAGCATGAACTCGATAACGTCTTGTTCAACGTTGTCGTTGGTTAGGCGGTCGCCAAACAGTGACTTCGCTTTCGCTACTAGGTCAACAAGATCTAGGTTGTAGCCGTATTCAACGATGATACGTAGTACACCTAGAGATGCGCGGCGTAGTGCGAATGGGTCGCTGCCTTTAGGTGCTTGACCAATACCGAAGATACCTACGATAGTGTCTAGCTTGTCTGCCATTGCAACTGCAGTTGAAACGCCGTTAGATGGCAGTTCATCACCTGCGAAACGAGGCATGTATTGCTCGTTCAGTGCTACTGCAACTTCTTCTGCTTCACCGTCGTGACGAGCGTAGTGCATCCCCATAACACCTTGAGTATCCGTGAATTCGAATACCATTGAGGTCATTAGGTCACATTTTGCTAGTAGACCAGCACGCTTTGATTTCTCAACGTCAGCACCGATTTGCTCAGCAATGTAGCCAGCAAGTTCTGTGATGCGGTCTGTTTTATCTTTGATCGTACCCAGCTGCTTTTGGAAGATCGCTTGCTCTAGTTCAGGCAGACGGTCGATAAGCGGACGCTTACGGTCTGTGTTGAAGAAGAACTCTGCGTCAGCAAGGCGAGGACGAACCACTTTCTCGTTACCTTCGATTACGTAACGAGGCTCTTTTGATTCGATGTTCGATACGAAGATGAAGTTAGGTAGTAGCTTCTTGTTGTCATCGTAAACAGGGAAGTATTTTTGGTCACCTTTCATGGTGTACACCAACGCTTCAGAAGGCACTTTTAGGAACTCTTCTTCGAACTTCGCTGTTAGTACTACTGGCCATTCAACCAGAGACGTTACTTCTTCTACTAGGTCATCTTCTAGATCAGCGATACCGCCAACCGCTGCTGCCGCTTTTTGTGCGTCAGCTAGGATGATTGCTTTACGCGCTTCGTAATCTGCCATTACTTTACCGCGCTCTTCTAGGATCGCAGGGTATTGTTCAGCAGAATCGATAGTGAACTCTTGCTCACCCATGAAGCGGTGACCACGGATAGTGCGGTCAGAAGCGACACCAAGGATCTCGCCTTCGATTAGGTCGCTGCCCATTAGCATGGTTAGCGTCTTAACTGGACGGATAAATTGAGTCGTTTTGTTACCCCAGCGCATTGGTTTTGCGATAGGTAGGTTTGCTAGTGCTTTCGCTGCAAGTTCAACTACGATCTCAGACGTTGGCTGACCTTTCACTTCTTGTTTGAACAGTAGCCATTCACCTTTGTCTGTAACCATGCGCTCTGCTTGGTCAACCGTGATGCCACAACCGCGTGCCCAGCCTTGAGCCGCTTTTGTTGGGTTGCCTTCCGCGTCAAACGCTGCAGAAACCGCAGGGCCTCGTTTTTCAACAACTTTGTCAGACTGGCTGTCTGCTAGTGCTGCAACTTTAAGTGCAAGACGACGAGGCGCCGCGAACCATTTAACGCCTTCGTGAGCAAGCTCAGCGCCTTTTAGTTCTGCTTCGAAGTTTGCTGCGAATGCTTCAGCTAGAGTGCGAAGTTGTGTTGGTGGTAGCTCTTCTGTGCCTAGCTCGATTAGAAATTCTTTTGCCATGTTACTCTACCCCTTACGCTTGTTCTTTCTTACACATTGGGAAGCCAAGAGCTTCACGCGATGCGTAGTATGCTTCTGCAACTGCTTTCGTCAGGTTGCGGATGCGTAGGATGTAACGTTGGCGTTCAGTTACTGAGATCGCTTTACGCGCGTCTAGTAGGTTGAATGCGTGACCAGCTTTTAGAATGCGCTCGTAAGCAGGCAGTGGCAGTGGCTTTTCAAGCTCAAGCAGCTCTTTACACTCTTTCTCACACTGTTCGAAGAAACCAAATAGGAATTCAACGTCTGCGTGCTCGAAGTTGTAAGTCGATTGCTCTACTTCGTTTTGGTGGAAGATGTCACCGTAAGTCACTTTGCTGCCGTCTGGTGCGATGTTCCAAACTAGGTCGTAAACAGAGTCTACTTCTTGGATGTACATTGCTAGACGCTCGATACCGTAAGTGATCTCACCAGTTACTGGCTTACACTCAAGACCGCCAACTTGTTGGAAGTAAGTAAACTGAGTCACTTCCATGCCGTTTAGCCAAACTTCCCAGCCTAAACCCCATGCGCCTAGTGTTGGGTTTTCCCAGTTGTCTTCTACGAAACGGATGTCGTGAACAAGTGGGTCGACACCAAGAACCTCTAGAGAACCTAGGTACAACTCTTGGATATTGTCTGGCGATGGTTTTAGCGCTACTTGGAATTGGTAGTAGTGCTGAAGACGGTTAGGGTTTTCACCGTAACGGCCATCAGTAGGACGACGTGAAGGTTGTACGTAAGCTGTAGACATTGGCTCTGGGCCAAGTGCTCGTAGACAGGTCATTGGGTGAGAGGTACCCGCACCAACTTCCATATCTAGTGGTTGAACAATGGTACAACCATTTTGAGCCCAATAATCCTGCAGCGCGAGGATCATTCCCTGGAAGGTTTTGATATCGTATTTTTGCATAAGTCAGGTTCGCGCGATTCTCTTATTACTCGTGAATTCGTCTCTTTTTTTGTTGGTTTTTCTTGTCCCAACAATGGCGATTCAAAGTAATTACGGTTGAATAAATTAACAATCAAGTATACCCAGATATTGAGCATGGGAGTAGAGCTAATCTTGATTAATTCGTGGGCAATTTTCTCCTTTAATGGATTTTTACCGCTTTATCTGCTGAATTTTTCCTAAAAGGGAGTTTTCACTGGCTTTCACTCTTGAGGTGATGAGGAAACATGGCTAGAATTGCGCTGTCTTTGGGGAGTAGCTTACTCGATGAAATGTCTGTTTCATCCAGTTCGTTCGTCAACATAATTGGTGCAAAATCACCATGGCGTTCGAGACTCATCAGCCCGATGAGTTTAGCAAGACCTTAGACAAATCATCACGAACCGGGGTGGGGCGTGAGATTTGTCTTAGGTTAAAAATAATTATCCCGCCCCAATGAGCATGTCGTGAGCGTTTTAGCTATTTCAATTACTACTGTAGCGTTAGCAGAAATTGGCGATAAGACCCAATTGCTATCTCTATTACTTACCAGTCGTTACCGCAAGCCAATCCCTATTATTGCAGCAATCTTTTTGGCAACTATTGCCAACCACGCTTTGGCTGCATGGTTAGGTGTGGTGGTAGCCGATTATTTTTCGCCTGAAGTTCTCAAATGGGTGCTGGTGGTCAGTTTTGTCGCCATGGCGGCTTGGGTGTTGATCCCAGATAAACTGGATGACAACGAGCAGATCTCCAACCGTGGTCCATTCATTGCCAGCTTTATTGTTTTCTTTGTTGCGGAGATTGGCGACAAGACTCAGATTGCGACTTCTATCTTGGGTGCGCAATACGCAGATGCGTTGAGTTGGGTAATTCTTGGTACTACGATCGGTATGCTTCTGGCTAATGTGCCTGTAGTTTTAATCGGTAAGCTATCGGCGGATAAGATGCCTTTAGGGTTGATTCGTAAGGTAACCGCTTTCCTATTTGTTGCTCTTGCTATCGGTGCAGCACTATTCTGACTTTTTTACATAAATAGTGTTAATTATCAATACTTTGTGAACTAGTGCGCGAATTAAAACTCTGGCTTAAAATCGTTCAAGACCGTGACGGGTGACATATTAGTGCCATACTTGTCATGGTACTTTAATGGTGTGAATGATGGCGAGAGGGCAAGTTGATGCTTACACGTTATATGGGGATGTCCCCAAAGAGTCAGAGTTATTTATTCACCTTTGGTTTGGCGTTGTGCTTGTTGGCTATGGTGCTGACTGATATGTGGTTGCCGATTGTGGCAGGGACCTTCATTCTTACCGGTCTAACGGTAGAGGCTTGGATTCGAGTCGCGCATATTATCCCAATGCACGAAGAGATGCGTGCAATGAGAAAGCAACTGAAAAAGCTACAATCTGAAGTTCGCACACTAGAATACGATGAATAAACAAACGGCAGCCTATTGGGCTGCCGTTTTTGATCTTGCTGAGATTATTCCAAACCTTTCTTGATCAGGTACTGGTATGGAAGTTGATCCGTTTGTGCCGCAATCAACTGGTGATCCATAAATCGGCAGAAACTCGGGATATCTCGAGTCGTAGATGGGTCGTCCGCTTTCACTAGCAATACTTCACCATCTTGCATGTTTCGAATTGTCTTCCTGACCATCATCACTGGCTCTGGGCAGCGTAATCCTTCCGCCTCTAATGTTTTGGTCGCCAGTTCAGGATTAAAACTCATAGTGTGATTCTCGTAACTAACTGAGCATTGAATTTTACTTTCGTTGAAAAAATATTCAATAACCACTTGGCAAACCGAATTTTTTGATTTACCTTAAATTAACAATTTGGTAACAACTGGCAAGGAGAGA
The DNA here is from genome assembly GCF_002163755.1 of Vibrio campbellii CAIM 519 = NBRC 15631 = ATCC 25920. Taxonomy (NCBI): domain Bacteria; kingdom Pseudomonadati; phylum Pseudomonadota; class Gammaproteobacteria; order Vibrionales; family Vibrionaceae; genus Vibrio; species Vibrio campbellii. The sequence goes on along the minus strand of NZ_CP015863.1, from coordinate 53,684 downwards.
CGATGTTAACAGCGTTAGACAGACTAACCATCTATTCGGTTTTATGTTTCATCTCGTTCTGTGCATTGGTACTTAGGACGCCAGGTGAAACCTCATTGATGCCTCTCGTAGGCATGAGTGCAACAATTATTGGGATTTGGATTGAGATGCACAAATGGTCAGGTGCATCTGAGCAAGAAAATTAGCGCTTCTTGCTGTAATCGGAACCTATTTATATACCGCTCACCAAGTTTAACGACACTTCATTCCGACACTATCCCCATTTTTCTTGGGCTTCCCCGCTGAAAGGCGGGATTTTTTTTGCCTGAAGAGTACAATTTATCTAAATCCCCTACATGTTAAGTGGTAAATCGTGGAATTAGAAGACATCTATCGTCGAGATCTGAACTTATTGGTTGCGTTACGTGTGCTGATCGAAGAGAGTAGTGTAAGTAAAGCTGCAACGCGTCTCAATTTAAGCCAATCGGCTATGAGTCGTGTACTAGGGCGTTTACGTGACCTGCTTGGTGACCCACTGTTTACTCGTCAAGGTCAGCACTTGATCCCAACCCAAAAAGCGTTAGAAATCGATCGCTCTTTGGGTGAGCCGCTGGAATCACTGCGCCAATTACTTTCTCCACGCGAGTTTGATCCACGCAGTTGCGATCAGACGTTTAATATCGCCACGACTGACTACGCGATGCAAACCATTCTGCCTTTCGCTTTGCCACGTATCTATAAGGAAGCGCCGAACGTGTCGTTTAACTTCTTGCCGCTGCAACATGACCGTTTATCTGATCAATTAACATACGAAGGCGCGGACTTAGCGATTTGTCGTCCTACAGGTCCTGTGGAGCCACTGCGTAGTGAAGTGCTAGGGCGAGTTGGTGTGTTGTGTCTGCTATCTAAGCAGCATCCGCTAGCTGAGAAAGAGATGAGTCTGGATGATTATCTCAGTCATCCGCATGCCATGATTGCCATCAGTGATGGGGTTAAGGCACTGATTGAACAAGCGCTCGTGGAGAAGCCGCAACGTCAGATGGTATTGCGCGCTTATCACTTGGAAGCGGCGCTGGCGATTGTTGATACTTTGCCAATCATCATTACCGTACCAGCCGATTTAGCGTACTTGGTTGCTGATCGTTATGACTTGGTGGTGAAGCCATTACCATTCCAATTCACGCCGTTTGAATATTCGATGATTTGGCATGCACGGTGCGAGCTCTCTCCCGCTCAAGAATGGTTGCGTGCGGTGGTTCGAGAAGAATGTAGCCGTCTTATTGCCAAACGAATTGAAGATATGGGATTGGACTAATTTTTCCTAGAATCCAAATAGCAAAAAGCCGGGTGATGACCCGGCTTTGTTCATTCTATTAAAGAGTTAACGCTTATAGCTTGATAACCACGCGACCAGTTACTTGACCGTTTGTGATGTCTTCAGCGTATTTTGGTGCTTCTGCCAGTTCAACTTCAGTACAAGCTTGTTCGAAGTAGCTGTCTGGTAGTAGCTCAACCAATTTTTCCCATGCTGCAGTACGTTTTTCAAATGGGCATGAAACAGAATCCACACCTTGTAGACGAACGTTACGTAGAATGAATGGCATCACTGTCGTCGGTAGATCGAAGCCACCTGCAAGACCACAAGCCGCAACTGCACTGTTGTAATCCATTTGTGCCAATACTTTTGCTAGTACTTTACTGCCCACAGTATCAACGGCTCCTGCCCATACTTGCTTTTCAAGCGGGCGTGCTGGCTCTTCAAATTCAACGCGGTCGATGATACGGCTAGCACCAAGTTTTTCTAGTAGTGGGCCATTTTTATCTACGCGACCTGTCACTGCAGCAACTTTGTAGCCAAGCTGTGCTAGGAGCGTTACGGCTACTGAGCCTACACCGCCACTTGCGCCAGTTACTAGGATTTCGCCATTTTCAGGTTTGATGCCTGCATCAAGCAGTGCTTGAACACATAGCATGCCAGTGAAGCCAGCAGTACCCACCATCATTGCTTTCTTGCTGTCTAGACCTTTTGGTAGTGGTACTAGCCAATCCGCCTTTAGACGAGCACGTTGAGACATACCGCCCCAATGGTTTTCACCTACACCCCAACCAGTAAGAACAACTTTGTCGCCTGCTTGGTAGCGGTCGTCTTCTGAGCTTACTACTGTACCTGCTAGGTCAATACCCGGCACCATCGGGAAGTTACGGATGATTTTACCTTTACCTGTAATTGCAAGGCCGTCTTTGTAGTTCAACGATGAGTAATCAACGTCAATCAGAACGTCGCCTTCAGGCAGTTGTGTTTCATCGATTTGCTCGATGCTAGCGATAGTACGTTTGTCTTCTTGATTAAGAACTAGAGCATTAAACATAAGGTTCTCCGATTGTGCGGTGGCGTGACTCTGGGTCACATGCAGCAAGATATCAACTGCTGCTAAGTGTATGTCTTCTTTGTCTATGAATAAAATGAAACTTGAGCATTTAATGTATGCTTATTGTGCATGTAAGCAATGTTTGGCGTAAAACAAAGGGCGACATCAGATGCCGCCCTTAAGTGTAATACTAAAAATTTTCAGTATTGGTTCATTTGCTCGTGATTGTTGGATTGATCACTACAACCTAGCGTTTCTTATACAAACTATGGTCGTTCAAATACCGTCGCAATACCCTGACCTAAACCGATACACATGGTTGCCAGGCCGTATTTCGCGTCTTTGGCTTCCATTAGGTTGATCAGAGTCGTCGAGATACGTGAGCCAGAACAACCAAGCGGGTGACCCAATGCAATCGCACCACCGTTAAGGTTGACCTTCTCATCCATCACATCAAGCAGACCCAAGTCTTTAGCACATGGTAGAGATTGCGCGGCAAATGCTTCGTTTAGCTCAACCACATCCATGTCTTCAATTGAAAGACCAGCACGTTTGAGTGCTTTTTGCGTCGCAGGTACAGGGCCGTAACCCATGATAGAAGGATCACAGCCGGCAATTGCCATACCTTTAATGCGTGCGCGAATCTTCAAACCAAGTTCATTGGCTTTTTCTTCGCTCATGATCAACATCGCTGATGCACCATCAGACAGCGCCGATGATGTACCGGCTGTTACTGTACCGTTTGCTGGGTCGAAAACAGGACGAAGTTGAGACAGACCTTCAACGGATGTTTCAGGGCGAATCACTTCATCGTAATCCAAAGTGAACAGCGTGCCGTCAGCTGCATGACCTTCAATTGGTAGGATTTCGTTTTTAAAACGACCCTCTACGGTTGCAGCATGTGCACGAGCATGAGAGCGCGCAGCAAACTCGTCTTGTTGCTCACGGCTAATGCCATGCAGCTTACCAAGCATTTCTGCCGTTAAGCCCATCATGCCTGCTGCTTTTGCAACTGTCTTTGACATGCCAGGGTGGAAGTCCACGCCGTGGTTCATTGGTACGTGTCCCATGTGCTCAACACCACCAATTAGGCAGATTTCAGCGTCACCCGTCATAATGGCACGTGTACCGTCGTGAAGCGCTTGCATGGATGAACCACACAGGCGGTTAACCGTCACGGCGCCAATCTCAATTGGTAGGCCAGCAAGCAACGCCGCATTACGGGCAACGTTAAAGCCTTGTTCTAGGGTTTGTTGTACACAGCCCCAGTAGATATCTTCAATCTCGCTTGGGTTTACCTGTGGGTTACGCGCAAGAATGCCCTTCATCAGGCGCGCAGATAGATCTTCTGCTCGTGTATGACGGAAAGCACCACCTTTAGAGCGACCCATTGGCGTACGTAGACAATCGACTACGACAACATTTCTTGTTTGATTAGTCATTTTAGAATCCCTCCTTAGATAGAACCTTGCTGTTGTGCACCGTAAAAGCTTTCACCTTTCGCCGCCATATCAATCAGCATCTGTGGTACTTGGTACATAGCACCAAGCTCTGAGTATTGTTTTGCCATTGCAACAAACTCAGCAATACCTACGCTATCTAGGTAGCGGAATACGCCGCCGCGGAATGGAGGGAAACCAAGACCGTAAACCAATGCCATATCCGCTTCTTGTGGAGTGGCAATGATGCCTTCTTGTAGACACAGTACCACTTCGTTGATCATTGGAATCATCATACGTTGAATGATGGTGTGATCGTCAAAGTCCTGCTTATCGGCACAAACGTCAGCGAGCACCGGCAAGATCTCTTCAGAGAAGGTTTTCTTCGGCTTACCTTTTCTATCTATGGTGTAGCTGTAGAAGCCACTGCCATTCTTCTGACCGTATTTGCTTGCTTCGAACAGTGCATCGATCGCATCACGACCTTGTTTACCCATACGCTCTGGGAAACCTTGCGCCATAACGGCTTGTGCGTGGTGAGCAGTATCAATACCAACAACATCGAGCAAGTATGCAGGTCCCATCGGCCAGCCAAACTTACGTTCCATGATTTTGTCGATTTTCGTAAAGTCAGCACCGTCTCGAAGTAGCATGCTGAAGCCACCAAAGTATGGGAATAACACGCGGTTTACAAAGAACCCAGGGCAGTCATTAACGACAATTGGTGATTTACCCATTTTCGCTGCGTACGCAACAACACGATTGATGGTTTCATCAGAGGTATGTTCACCACGGATGATCTCAACAAGAGGCATGCGGTGCACTGGGTTGAAGAAGTGCATGCCACAGAAGTTTTCTGGGCGTTTTAGTGATTTCGCTAATAGATTGATAGGAATCGTCGAGGTGTTTGAGGTGATAACCGTGTCGTCACCGACATGTGATTCCACTTCACTCAAAACTGCTGCTTTTACTTTCGGGTTTTCTACTACGGCCTCAACAATCACGTCTGATTCTTCGATGCCTGCGTAATGTAGGCTTGGTGTGATAGACGCTAAAATACCAGCCATCTTAAAGCCATCAATGCGACCACGAGATAAGCGTTTATTTAGTAGCTTAGATGCTTCAGTCATGCCTAAATCGAGTGAAGGTTGCGCGATGTCTTTCATTAACACCGGTACGCCTTTTAATGCAGATTGGTAAGCGATGCCGCCGCCCATAATGCCCGCACCAAGCACAGCCGCACGTTGCGTGTCTTTACTCGTTGACTTAGCGGATTTTTTAGCAAGCCCTTTAATGTATTGGTCGTTAAGGAACAAACCAACCAGTGATTTTGCCTCTTCAGACTTAGCCAGTTTTACGAAGTGTTTACGCTCAATGTCGAGTGCTTCGTTACGAGCAAAGCGAGCACCTTCTTCAATAGTAATAACGGCTGTCATTGGAGCAGGGTAGTGAGGACCCGCTTTTTGTGCCACCAGACCTTTCGCCATGGTAAAGCTCATCATTGATTCGAGCTTACTTAGCGTAAGTGGTGATGTCTTTTGCTTACGACGAGCTTGCCAGTCCAACTTCTCGTTGATTGCGGAGGTCAGTGTCTTGAGTGCTGATTCGTAAAGTGCGTCGCTATCGACAACCGCATCCAGAAGACCAATCTTTAATGCCTCATCCGCACGACACGCTTTGCCTTGTGTGATCACTTCCATCGCACTGTCGGCGCCAATAACACGTGGCAGACGCACACAACCACCAAAGCCTGGCATGATGCCCAGTTTTGTCTCTGGTAGACCGATGCTGGTGGTCTTGTCACCAATTCGCATGTCAGTGGCAAGCACGCACTCACAACCGCCACCTAACGTGTGACCTTTTAGTACCGAGATAGTCGGAACCGGTAAGTCTTCCAGCTTGTTAAAGATGCTGTTAGCAAATTGCAGCCACTGATCGAGTTCAGCGTCTGTCTTAGCGAAAAGACCCAAGAATTCGGTGATATCAGCGCCAACAATGAACGCGTCTTTATCTGAGGTGAGCATCAAGCCCTTCAGTCCTTGGTGCGCTTTTAGTGCATCAAGGGCTTTGTCGAGTGACTCTAGTGTCGCTAGGTCGAGCTTGTTAACGGATTTTGGAGAGCAGAAGCTTAGTTCTGCAATACCATCTTGTACTTCCTTTACCTGTAGGGTTTCGGCTTGGTAAATCATTGTCTATCTCCATGACATACAATCTTGGATTGTCTGTATACCGATTTGATGCGGGCTGAGCGCCTGTAGGGCAACAAATAGATATAGAGGAAAGTCGTTATATTTGTTGTTCTGGTTTGACCAGTGGAGTTAGTTTGGACCTCGGATTGGTTAATTTCAATACATTTCTTAAACAAGTGTTTAACATTGTGCGCTGGTGCAGATCTTATGCGACTCACAATTCCGTCTCGTGATAGACTTTGAACAAAGAGAAAAGTGAGCTAATCCTATGAATGACCTGCCTTATCTGATTCCTGCCCAACCAGCTCAATTTGAAGAAGAGATTAAAAAGAGTGTCTTTATTACTTACTTAGCGCATACACCAAGCGTGGAAGCGGCGAAAGCATTCGTTGAGCAGATCAAAACCAAACATTCTGATGCAAGGCACAACTGCTGGGGATTTGTTGCTGGTCGACCAGAAGATTCGATGAAGTGGGGCTTTAGTGATGATGGAGAACCTTCAGGGACGGCAGGTAAACCAATCCTCGCGCAGCTGTCTGGCTCTGGAGTTGGAGAGATCACTGCGGTGGTCACTCGTTACTCTGGCGGCATTAAGCTTGGCACAGGCGGTTTGGTCAAAGCTTATGGTGGTGGAGTGCAACAAGCGCTCAAGCTGCTTCAAACAATTGAGAAAAAAATAACCACAAAACTCCGACTAGAGTTAGACTATGGGTTTATGCCTATCGCACAGTCGCTTATGCCCCAGTTTGGTGTGGTTGAAGTGGATGCTGAATACAGCGATCAGGTGGTATTAGTGGTGGAAATTGAGCTACGTGAAGTGAGCGCGTTTACCCAAGCTATCATCAACAAAAGTGGTGCAAAGGCAATTGTCACCCCACTAGACGGAAAATAATGAAAAATAGGAAGCCACAGGGACAGCTTCGCTAGTCAATCAATCCATGCAATTTCGTTCAATTATTCGAATCGTCGGGCTATTGCTCGCACTTTTTAGCGTCACAATGCTCGCGCCTGCGCTGGTTGCGCTTATTTATCGAGATGGTGCGGGTGTACCTTTTGTCACGACTTTCTTCGTACTTCTCGTATGTGGTGGGATCTGTTGGTTCCCAAACCGCAGGCACAAACACGAGCTAAAAGCACGCGATGGCTTCCTTATTGTTGTTCTTTTCTGGACTGTACTTGGCAGTGCGGGCTCTATCCCTTTCCTTATCTCAGATAATCCCAATGTATCTGTGACTGACGCATTTTTTGAGTCTTTCTCTGCTTTAACGACAACGGGAGCGACGGTCATTGTTGGGCTCGACGAACTGCCAAAAGCGATCTTATTTTATCGCCAGCTCCTGCAATGGTTTGGCGGCATGGGTATCATCGTGTTGGCGGTAGCCATTCTTCCTGTTCTTGGTATCGGTGGTATGCAGCTGTATCGAGCTGAAATACCAGGACCGGTAAAAGATACTAAGATGACCCCGCGTATTGCTGAGACAGCAAAAGCACTGTGGTATATCTATTTGAGTCTGACTATTGCGTGTGCCTTGGCATTTTGGTTAGCAGGTATGACACCGTTTGATGCCATTAGTCACAGCTTCTCAACCATTGCTATCGGTGGTTTCTCTACCCACGATGCCAGCATGGGCTATTTCGATAGCTATGCGATTAACATGATTACCGTCGTCTTCTTGTTGATTTCGGCATGTAACTACTCTTTGCACTTCGCCGCATTCGCGTCTGGCGGCGTGCATCCTAAATACTATTGGAAAGATCCAGAGTTCCGCGCGTTCATCTTTATACAAGTTGTTTTGTTCTTGGTGTGCTTCTTATTATTGTTGAATCACCATTCTTACGACTCAACCTATGACGCATTCGATCAAGCGCTTTTTCAGACCGTGTCCATTTCAACTACGGCTGGCTTTACCACAACCGGGTTTGCTGATTGGCCATTATTCTTACCAGTGCTGTTGTTGTTCTCTTCTTTTATAGGTGGTTGTGCTGGCTCGACTGGCGGCGGCATGAAAGTGATCCGTATTCTGCTACTGACCTTACAAGGTGCGCGTGAGCTGAAGCGTTTGGTGCACCCTCGTGCGGTGTACACCATCAAAGTGGGTGGTAGTGCGCTACCGCAAAGAGTCGTTGATGCGGTTTGGGGATTCTTCTCTGCTTACGCTTTGGTATTCGTGGTTTGTATGTTGGGCTTGATTGCTACAGGGATGGATGAGCTAAGCGCGTTCTCTGCGGTTGCAGCAACGCTCAACAACTTAGGTCCTGGCTTGGGTGAAGTTGCGCTTCACTTTGGTGATGTGAACGACAAAGCAAAATGGGTATTGATTGTTTCTATGCTGTTTGGACGTTTGGAAATCTTTACCTTACTTATTCTACTTACGCCGACGTTTTGGCGTAGCTAAGGGGAAATCGTGGCAAAAGCATTATTTCTATACTCTTCCCGTGAAGGGCAGACGAAAAAAATTCTCCACTATATAGATGAACAACTACCAGACTTCGATTGCGAGCTGGTGGATTTACATAATGTAGAGGCGATGGATTTCAGCCAATACGACAGAGTATTGATTGGCGCATCTATTCGTTATGGCCATCTTAATAAGAAGCTATACCAGTTTATTAAGAAAAACCTAACTCAACTAGAGCAAAGTAAAGTGGCATTTTTCTGTGTGAATCTAACCGCTCGTAAAGAAGACCAAGGAAAGGATACGCCTGAAGGCAGTGCTTACATTCGTAAGTTCCTAATTAAGTCGCCATGGAAACCAACCTTAATTGGTGTTTTTGCTGGTGCACTTTATTACCCACGTTACAGCTGGTTCGATAGAACTATGATTAAGTTCATTATGTCGATGACTGGTGGCGAAACCGATACGACTAAAGAGGTGGAATACACCAATTGGGAAAAAGTGGCTCTTTTCGCAGATAAATTCAAAGAACTGTAGAAATAACGTGCTCTTTTGACCGCTTTTGATGCAAATTTATCCGAACGATAAAAAAAACAAAAAAAACGAGAAAAAGGGCTTGCCAATGTGATCGCAATCTCTATAATGCCACCTCGCTGACACGGCAACGCTTCGAAAGAAACGAAAGCCAAGTTAGCAAGCCAATTAGCCAAGCGGAAACGCTTGAAAAAAGTGATTGACACTAAACTTTAACTCGCTAAAATGGCCGTCCGATTTGAGCAAAGCTCAATAGGAAAGCTCTTTAACAATATAGACCTATCAATCTGTGTGGGCACTCGTTGATGATAATCCAATTAGAAGCTTCGGCTTCAAATTAGGTTTCAATGAAACGAAGTGACCATTGAATCAAAAGATTCAGCACAGTCAATTCAAACATTACTTTATGTAATGTTCAGTATTCATTGAGCCGAACAAAATCTTAAATTGAAGAGTTTGATCATGGCTCAGATTGAACGCTGGCGGCAGGCCTAACACATGCAAGTCGAGCGGAAACGAGTTATCTGAACCTTCGGGGAACGATAACGGCGTCGAGCGGCGGACGGGTGAGTAATGCCTAGGAAATTGCCCTGATGTGGGGGATAACCATTGGAAACGATGGCTAATACCGCATAATGCCTACGGGCCAAAGAGGGGGACCTTCGGGCCTCTCGCGTCAGGATATGCCTAGGTGGGATTAGCTAGTTGGTGAGGTAAGGGCTCACCAAGGCGACGATCCCTAGCTGGTCTGAGAGGATGATCAGCCACACTGGAACTGAGACACGGTCCAGACTCCTACGGGAGGCAGCAGTGGGGAATATTGCACAATGGGCGCAAGCCTGATGCAGCCATGCCGCGTGTGTGAAGAAGGCCTTCGGGTTGTAAAGCACTTTCAGTCGTGAGGAAGGTAGTGTAGTTAATAGCTGCATTATTTGACGTTAGCGACAGAAGAAGCACCGGCTAACTCCGTGCCAGCAGCCGCGGTAATACGGAGGGTGCGAGCGTTAATCGGAATTACTGGGCGTAAAGCGCATGCAGGTGGTTTGTTAAGTCAGATGTGAAAGCCCGGGGCTCAACCTCGGAATTGCATTTGAAACTGGCAGACTAGAGTACTGTAGAGGGGGGTAGAATTTCAGGTGTAGCGGTGAAATGCGTAGAGATCTGAAGGAATACCGGTGGCGAAGGCGGCCCCCTGGACAGATACTGACACTCAGATGCGAAAGCGTGGGGAGCAAACAGGATTAGATACCCTGGTAGTCCACGCCGTAAACGATGTCTACTTGGAGGTTGTGGCCTTGAGCCGTGGCTTTCGGAGCTAACGCGTTAAGTAGACCGCCTGGGGAGTACGGTCGCAAGATTAAAACTCAAATGAATTGACGGGGGCCCGCACAAGCGGTGGAGCATGTGGTTTAATTCGATGCAACGCGAAGAACCTTACCTACTCTTGACATCCAGAGAACTTTCCAGAGATGGATTGGTGCCTTCGGGAACTCTGAGACAGGTGCTGCATGGCTGTCGTCAGCTCGTGTTGTGAAATGTTGGGTTAAGTCCCGCAACGAGCGCAACCCTTATCCTTGTTTGCCAGCGAGTAATGTCGGGAACTCCAGGGAGACTGCCGGTGATAAACCGGAGGAAGGTGGGGACGACGTCAAGTCATCATGGCCCTTACGAGTAGGGCTACACACGTGCTACAATGGCGCATACAGAGGGCAGCCAACTTGCGAGAGTGAGCGAATCCCAAAAAGTGCGTCGTAGTCCGGATTGGAGTCTGCAACTCGACTCCATGAAGTCGGAATCGCTAGTAATCGTGGATCAGAATGCCACGGTGAATACGTTCCCGGGCCTTGTACACACCGCCCGTCACACCATGGGAGTGGGCTGCAAAAGAAGTAGGTAGTTTAACCTTCGGGAGGACGCTTACCACTTTGTGGTTCATGACTGGGGTGAAGTCGTAACAAGGTAGCGCTAGGGGAACCTGGCGCTGGATCACCTCCTTATACGATGATTACTCACGATGAGTGTCCACACAGATTGATACGGTTTATAAAGTAAAAGAGATAGAACATCTCCCAAGATGTTCAACTTAGTGTCCCGTTCGTCTAGAGGCCTAGGACACCGCCCTTTCACGGCGGTAACAGGGGTTCGACTCCCCTACGGGATACCATTGGGTCGTTAGCTCAGTTGGTAGAGCAGTTGACTTTTAATCAATTGGTCGCAGGTTCGAATCCTGCACGACCCACCATTCTTTAAGAATGACTATCAAGATGGGGCTATAGCTCAGCTGGGAGAGCGCCTGCCTTGCACGCAGGAGGTCTGCGGTTCGATCCCGCATAGCTCCACCATTCTTGACGTCTACCACAAGACGAAAAACTTATGTGGGCGATTAGCTCAGTTGGGAGAGCACCTGCCTTACAAGCAGGGGGTCACTGGTTCGAGCCCGGTATCGCCCACCATCTTTAAACATTCTCTCTTGAGAGTTTTTAAAAATGGTTACTTCATAAGAAGTGATTAGCTCTTTAACAATTTGGAAAGCTGACAAAACAATCTTTAAGATTGTTTGTAAAGTTCTCAAAGTATTCTTAATTGAATACTCCAAACAACACATTCAAGTGTTCTTGGGTTTTGTCTTACTGTTTAAGTAAAACAAAACATATTTGAGTCCGGCAAAATCGAGTCTGCATCATGTATAAAAATTGCAGACAACTTTGGTGACTTGTTCATCAACTCGAAACTCCTTCGGGTTGTATGGTTAAGTGACTAAGCGTACACGGTGGATGCCTTGGCAGTCAGAGGCGATGAAGGACGTATTAACTTGCGATAAGCCCAGATTAGGTAGTAAAAACCATTTGAGTCTGGGATTTCCGAATGGGGAAACCCACTAGCATAAGCTAGTATCGCTGCGTGAATACATAGCGCAGCGAGGCGAACCGGGGGAACTGAAACATCTAAGTACCCCGAGGAAAAGAAATCAACCGAGATTCCGAAAGTAGCGGCGAGCGAAATTGGATTAGCCCTTAAGCTTTTTATGCGTCAGGTGAAACTTCTGGAAAGTTGTGCGATACAGGGTGATAGCCCCGTAACCGGCAACGCATTTAAAGTGAAATCGAGTAGGGCGGGACACGTGATATCCTGTCTGAATATGGGGGGACCATCCTCCAAGGCTAAATACTACTGACTGACCGATAGTGAACCAGTACCGTGAGGGAAAGGCGAAAAGAACCCCTGTGAGGGGAGTGAAATAGAACCTGAAACCGTGTACGTACAAGCAGTAGGAGCACCTTCGTGGTGTGACTGCGTACCTTTTGTATAATGGGTCAGCGACTTATATTCAGTGGCAAGGTTAACCATCTAGGGGAGCCGTAGGGAAACCGAGTCTTAACTGGGCGTTCAGTCTCTGGATATAGACCCGAAACCAGGTGATCTAGCCATGGGCAGGTTGAAGGTTGAGTAACATCAACTGGAGGACCGAACCGACTAATGTTGAAAAATTAGCGGATGACTTGTGGCTAGGGGTGAAAGGCCAATCAAACCTGGAGATAGCTGGTTCTCCCCGAAAGCTATTTAGGTAGCGCCTCGGACGAATACTACTGGGGGTAGAGCACTGTTAAGGCTAGGGGGTCATCCCGACTTACCAACCCTTTGCAAACTCCGAATACCAGTAAGTACTATCCGGGAGACACACGGCGGGTGCTAACGTCCGTCGTGGAGAGGGAAACAACCCAGACCGCCAGCTAAGGTCCCAAATTACTACTAAGTGGGAAACGATGTGGGAAGGCTCAGACAGCCAGGATGTTGGCTTAGAAGCAGCCATCATTTAAAGAAAGCGTAATAGCTCACTGGTCGAGTCGGCCTGCGCGGAAGATGTAACGGGGCTAAGTAGTAAACCGAAGCTGCGGCAATGCACTTTAGTGCATTGGGTAGGGGAGCGTTCTGTAAGCGGTTGAAGGTGTGTGGTAACGCATGCTGGACGTATCAGAAGTGCGAATGCTGACATGAGTAACGATAAAGGGGGTGAAAAACCTCCTCGCCGGAAGACCAAGGGTTCCTGTCCAACGTTAATCGGGGCAGGGTAAGTCGACCCCTAAGGCGAGGCCGAAAGGCGTAGTCGATGGGAAACGGGTTAATATTCCCGTACTTCTTACAATTGCGATGGGGGGACGGAGAAGGCTAGGTGGGCCTGGCGACGGTTGTCCAGGTTCAAGTGCGTAGGCTGAGAGATTAGGTAAATCCGGTTTCTCTTAAGGCTGAGACACGACGTCGAGCTACTACGGTAGTGAAGTCATTGATGCCATGCTTCCAGGAAAAGCCTCTAAGCTTCAGATTGTAAGGAATCGTACCCCAAACCGACACAGGTGGTCGGGTAGAGAATACCAAGGCGCTTGAGAGAACTCGGGTGAAGGAACTAGGCAAAATGGTACCGTAACTTCGGGAGAAGGTACGCTCTCGACGGTGAAGTCCCTTGCGGATGGAGCTATTGAGAGTCGCAGATACCAGGTGGCTGCAACTGTTTATTAAAAACACAGCACTGTGCAAAATCGTAAGATGACGTATACGGTGTGACGCCTGCCCGGTGCCGGAAGGTTAATTGATGGGGTTAGACTTCGGTCGAAGCTCTTGATCGAAGCCCCGGTAAACGGCGGCCGTAACTATAACGGTCCTAAGGTAGCGAAATTCCTTGTCGGGTAAGTTCCGACCTGCACGAATGGCGTAATGATGGCCACGCTGTCTCCACCCGAGACTCAGTGAAATTGAAATCGCTGTGAAGATGCAGTGTACCCGCGGCTAGACGGAAAGACCCCGTGAACCTTTACTACAGCTTGGCACTGAACATTGACCCTACATGTGTAGGATAGGTGGGAGGCTTTGAAACTAGTACGCCAGTATTAGTGGAGCCGTCCTTGAAATACCACCCTTGTAGTGTTGATGTTCTAACGTCGACCCCTTATCGGGGTTGCGGACAGTGCCTGGTGGGTAGTTTGACTGGGGCGGTCTCCTCCCAAAGCGTAACGGAGGAGCACGAAGGTGGGCTAATCACGGTTGGACATCGTGAGGTTAGTGCAATGGCATAAGCCCGCTTGACTGCGAGAATGACAATTCGAGCAGGTGCGAAAGCAGGTCATAGTGATCCGGTGGTTCTGAATGGAAGGGCCATCGCTCAACGGATAAAAGGTACTCCGGGGATAACAGGCTGATACCGCCCAAGAGTTCATATCGACGGCGGTGTTTGGCACCTCGATGTCGGCTCATCACATCCTGGGGCTGAAGTCGGTCCCAAGGGTATGGCTGTTCGCCATTTAAAGTGGTACGCGAGCTGGGTTTAGAACGTCGTGAGACAGTTCGGTCCCTATCTGCCGTGGGCGTTGGAAGATTGAAGGGGGCTGCTCCTAGTACGAGAGGACCGGAGTGGACGAACCTCTGGTGTTCGGGTTGTGTCGCCAGACGCATTGCCCGGTAGCTAAGTTCGGAATCGATAACCGCTGAAAGCATCTAAGCGGGAAGCGAGCCCTGAGATGAGTCTTCCCTGATACTTTAAGTATCCTAAAGGGTTGTTCGAGACTAGAACGTTGATAGGCAGGGTGTGTAAGCGTTGTGAGGCGTTGAGCTAACCTGTACTAATTGCCCGTGAGGCTTAACCATACAACACCCAAGGGGTTTTGATGGACTCAAAGCAAGAACGAATTGAATGTGTATAAATAGAACTTAAAATCAGTTTTCCGAATTATTCGATTTGCAAGCAAATCTCACCCTAAAGGGCCGTACTAAAGTACGTTTGAATTTGCGAGCAAATTGATAAAGAATTTGCTTGGCGACCATAGCGATTTGGACCCACCTGATTTCCATTCCGAACTCAGAAGTGAAACGAATTAGCGCCGATGGTAGTGTGGGGCTTCCCCATGTGAGAGTAGGACATCGCCAGGCTTTAAATTTAGACTTAAGGTCTAACCAGTGCGGAGCGGTAGTTCAGTTGGTTAGAATACCGGCCTGTCACGCCGGGGGTCGCGGGTTCGAGTCCCGTCCGCTCCGCCACTTATTTAGAAAGCCTTGCTAGAAATAGCAAGGCTTTCGTCGTTTCTGAAGCCTTCAATTTCCTACTTGCTTTAGCCTTATTTACCATTAGACTCTCTTCTTCTTAAACCGATCTCTTTTATTTACTATATGTGTGTGGGTGCTTACTATCTTGTTAGTGACCATTAAATATAGGTCTTCATTTATAATCTCTGAATCTAAGCATTATGACTGCACATCTTTAAAAGATAACTGAGAATCATTATTAATATTTAGTTACACTCACATCAATTGGAATAATGGGTGACTAAATACATGGATATATCTCGTCGACGCTTTCTTCAATCTTCCTTAGCGATCTCTGCGCTTACCGTTCTGCCTGCATGTTCTCTATCTAGGGGCACTAACAAACAAGGTCAGCATATATACGACATCACTGCAGAGCCCTCTATTGCTGAATTGGTACCAGGATTTAATACGGATGTACTCGCGTTTAATGGATCGATTCCAGCTCCTACGATTCGTTGTCGCCAAGGCGAGAAAGTTATTATCCGATTTACCAACAAGCTTTCAGAGCCAACTACGATCCACTGGCATGGCTTGCGAATCCCTATTGAAATGGATGGTGTCCCTTTCTTGAGCCAGCCGCCTATCATGCCGGGTGAAACATTTGTTTATGAATTTACACCGCCAGATGCGGGCACATTTTGGTATCACCCACACATGAATAGCGTTAAGCAGCTTGGTATGGGGTTAGTTGGTCTAATTATCGTTGAAGAGGCTGAGCCCGTTCAGTTTAATGAAGAGCATGAAGTCGTTCTCAAGCATTGGCATTTAGACAAACAAGGTCAGTGGAAGAATCTAATGGTGCCGCGCTTGAGTGCACGCATGGGAACGCCAGGAGAGTGGAGTAGTGTTAATGGTGTTCATGAGCCTGTTTATGCGTTGAAGCAGAATGCTACCACACGTTTAAGAATTGCTAATGTCGATAACACCATTACTTACCCGATCGCTATAGAAGGCACAGAGGCTTGGGTTATTGCTATTGATGGGAATCCTGTTAAAACGCCTTATATGCTCACTCAACACAAAATTGGTCCGGGAATGAGGTTAGATGTCGGATTGATTGCTCCGAGGGCAGGAGAACGTGTTTATGTGCGTCAAATGAAAGGGCGCTTCCCATTCCCTTTGTGTGAGTTCGAAGTTGTTGAGTCTGACCTGCCGACCAATCAGAAACTGCCTTTATTGCCTCTTAACCCTGTGCCTGATCTTGATTTGGAAAATGCTGAGCAAATTGATTATGTGTTTGAATGGGAGGGGGCAGTCACTCCTGCCGATAAATCGGGCAAAGCGATACCTAAGTTTTGGCTAATGAATAAACGAGCTTGGGAGGGAATGAGCAAAGATAATATTCCTGCGCCGCTTTCAACATTGGAGGTGGGAAAAACCTATATCTTCAACCTTAAGAACGTCACCCAATATCATCATCCTATTCATCTTCATGGACATACATTTACCGTTCTTGAATTAGATGGCAAAAAACTCGATGAGCCGTTTCATACCGATACGGTCTTACTTGGAAAAAATGGCAGTGCGAAAGCGGCATTTGTTGCAGATAACCCAGGGCGTTGGATGTACCATTGTCATGTGATCGAACACATGAAGACGGGGTTGATGGGTTATATTGAAGTAAAGTGACTCCTGTAACTTTTTAAATCTTGATAAGTTTTAAGCGCTATACTTTGCTGAATTCTAAGATTGTATAATCACTATTGCCGTAAATTTGATTACAATGTCGCCATTAACTTTTCTGGGGGAATTATGGGGCAACTATCCATTTTGGGTTTTATTGCATTGGGTGGGGCATTTGGTGCATGTTCTCGTTACTTAATTTCTGAACTTTGTGTGATGCTACTTGGTCGTGGTTTTCCATACGGTACATTAACGGTTAACGTTGTTGGCTCATTTATTATGGGTCTACTAATTGCTGCGTTTGAAACTGAGTTAATGGTCACTGACCCATGGCGTCAAATTATCGGGCTTGGCTTTTTGGGCGCATTAACTACGTTCTCGACTTTCTCAATGGATAACGTGTTGCTTATGCAGCAGGGAGCTTTCTTTAAGATGGGATTGAACGTATTGCTGAATGTCGTGTTAAGCATTTCGGCTGCGTGGATTGGTTTCCAATTATTGATGCGTAGCTAGCAAAAACACTCAAATCTTCATCAGGTCGGCTTGGTTTAACCAAGCCGTTTTTATATACTGATCTCACTTGTCGGAGTGCCATAAGGCTGAGACCGTTAATTCGGGATCCGTTGAACCTGATCAGATTAGAATCTGCGAAGGGAACAAGAGAAGATATCTACACCAGAGTTCTATCTGGTTGACCTATCAAATATTCGAATGTTGTTATAGACGAAGAGCACTCGCTCGACTTGTCTTTAATTCGATTCCTCTTGTCGCATCTATCCGCCAAGCATTTTTATCCCAATACTTTTTATCTAAGCATAACAAAGCAAGGAAAAATGCTATGTCGAGTCGCAAGCAAGCGAGACTGGAAGCAAAACAGTTCATTGATACACTCTCGGTACAACCGTACCCAAATTCAAGCAAAGTCTACGTAGAGGGTTCACGTCCTGATATTCGTGTGCCAATGCGTGAAATATCACTCGCTGATAGCCTTATTGGAGGCACAAAAGAAGCGCCTATTTTCGAGCCTAATGAGCCAGTACGCGTTTACGATACCTCGGGTGTATACACAGATCCAGAACACACCATTGACCTCTACAACGGCTTACCTAAGCTGAGAGAAGGGTGGATTGAAGAGCGCTCCGATACTGAGCTACTTGATGAAGTAAGCTCGGTGTACACCAAAGAGCGCTTAGAAGACGAAACGCTAGACGATCTTCGTTACGGAAATCTACCACGTATTCGACGTGCCAAAGATGGGCAATGCGTGACTCAATTGCACTATGCTCGCCAAGGTATAATCACCCCAGAAATGGAATACATCGCTCTACGTGAAAATATGGGGCGTGCTCAATACCGTGATGAAGTGCTGAATCAACAACATCCGGGTCAAAGCTTCGGAGCGAATCTTCCAAAAGACATTACCGCCGAGTTTGTGCGTAAAGAAGTCGCCGAAGGTCGCGCGATTATCCCTTCTAATATCAACCACCCAGAATCCGAACCAATGATCATTGGACGTAACTTTTTGGTCAAAGTGAACGCCAACATCGGTAACTCATCGGTCACTTCTTCGATTGAAGAAGAAGTAGAGAAGTTAGTATGGGCAACGCGCTGGGGTGGAGATACCGTTATGGATCTCTCTACTGGACGTAATATTCACGAAACTCGCGAGTGGATTCTACGTAACAGTCCAGTTCCGATCGGTACCGTACCAATGTATCAAGCGCTTGAGAAAGTGAATGGTGTGGCGGAAAACCTTAACTGGGAGGTGATGCGCGATACTCTGATCGAGCAAGCAGAGCAGGGCGTTGATTACTTCACCATCCATGCCGGTTTACTACTGCGCTATGTACCGATGACAGCAAAACGCGTTACTGGCATCGTCTCTCGTGGTGGTTCTATCATCGCTAAATGGTGTTTAGCACATCACCAAGAAAGCTTCTTATATACTCACTTCCGAGAGATCTGTGAAATCTGTGCTAAGTATGATGTGGCACTTTCTCTCGGTGATGGTCTTCGTCCTGGTTCGGTTGCCGATGCTAACGACGAAGCGCAATTTGCAGAGCTTCGTACTCTTGGCGAATTGACCAAGGTTGCGTGGGAATACGACGTACAGGTGATTATCGAAGGTCCTGGTCATGTTCCAATGCATATGATCAAAGAGAACATGGAAGAGCAGTTAGAGCACTGTCATGAGGCTCCTTTTTATACCCTTGGTCCATTGACGACAGACGTCGCTCCAGGTTACGACCATATTACTTCAGGCATCGGCGCTGCCATGATTGGTTGGTATGGCTGTGCAATGCTTTGCTACGTAACTCCTAAAGAGCATCTTGGCTTACCAAACAAAGAAGATGTAAAGGTAGGTATGATCACTTACAAGCTTGCTGCGCACGCCGCTGATTTGGCGAAAGGACACCCTGGTGCACAAGTTCGTGATAACGCGCTTTCTAAGGCTCGCTTCGAGTTCCGCTGGGAAGACCAATTTAACTTGTCGCTCGACCCCGATACTGCTCGTGCCTTCCATGATGAAACCTTGCCTCAAGAGTCTGGAAAAGTTGCTCACTTCTGTTCGATGTGCGGACCAAAGTTCTGCTCCATGAAGATTTCGCAAGAAGTCCGAGAATATGCGAAAGACACTAAGCAAGTTGCTGCGGACCAAGCTATCTCAATCAAAATGCTAGATGATCCTCTTGAGGGGATGCGTCAGAAATCGCAAGAATTTAGAGACACAGGTTCTGAGTTATACCACCCTGCAGTACATGCCGAGGTAAGTGACTGATGAGCAAAATCCTTATTCCGTCATCATTGATTGAACTAACTGGTTTAGTTCAACAATGTTTGTTGTTGGCGAAAGAACAGGGTTTTAGCATCGAAGACGTTGAGTTGGGTGTGAGCCCAACTCAATCTATTCAGCTTGTTCGCAACCAACAGACCACACGCATAACGACAGATCTTGTTGATGGTTATGACTCCGAGCATGAGAGTTCATTTGTGCTCTACTACCGCTCTTCTTTATCGGTAGAAGCGTGTGCTAAGCAACCGTCGAAAGCGATTTATATTGGCATTGCTGATACGCAGGTATCCGATGAAAAAGAGAAAGTGCTTCAGTTTGATATCTGGCGTCACCCCATTAACAACGAAGTGAGAGCGCTTTCCGTTAAGTCCAAATTCAACGCAATGTTCGATCCCGAACATCACCTTGCTTGGATTGTAACGCTGACAGTCCTCGACTTTCCTATCGAAGATGCGTTAACACTTGCTCGAGGAATGCTAACTCAACAAGCGAATGTTTCACGTGAAACACTGTTGAATGACAACCTTGACGAGGGAAGATCTACTCAGTGGGCTGACCAATTTGATGATTTCCCCACACCTGTACTGGAGGATAACCGACTCGATATTCAAGTTGGTTGGTCTGCACAAGGGGAGTGCGTTAGCTTTCCAACTCTAACCAAGCAAAGTCTTGGGCTCTACCCAGTCGTTGATGATGTTGCTTGGATTGAACGTCTATTGCCACTAGGCATCAACACTATCCAACTGCGAATCAAGAACCCACAACAAGCCGATTTAGAACGACAGATCATTCGAGCAATTGAGCTAGGTCGTCAGTATCAAGCACAAGTGTTCATCAATGACTATTGGCAGTTGGCAATCAAGCATGGCGCTTATGGCGTTCACCTAGGACAAGAAGACATAGAAGAATCGAATTTGGCTCAGCTAACTAAAGCCGGTATTCGTCTTGGTCTTTCTACTCATGGATATTACGAACTACTGCGCATCGTACAAATTCATCCTAGCTACATCGCGCTAGGGCATATTTTCCCAACCACCACAAAACAGATGCCATCGAAACCACAAGGTTTAGTGCGCTTGGCACTGTATCAAAAGCTGATTGATAGCATTCCTTATACAAATACAGAGGCTGCTTTCCGTCCAGCAAAAGACAAAGCAGGTAGTGACTATGTGCTTGGCTTTCCGACGGTTGCGATTGGTGGTATTGACCAATCTAATGCAGCCCAAGTTTGGCAAACAGGTGTTTCTAGTTTGGCAGTTGTGCGAGCTATTACGTTGGCAGAATCACCTCAGTCCGTCATCGAGTTCTTCGCAAAACTGATGAAGGAAAGACAGCTAACGTTTACTGATCAGAATAGTGAATTGGCGCATAACAAGAGAGGCGAGCATGCTCACGGATAAGCAGTTTCTTCGCTATCAGCGCCAAGTCGCTCTGCCTGAAATTACCGAAATTGGGCAAGAACGTTTGAGCAAATCTCATGTGCTGATCATCGGTTGTGGTGGGTTAGGGAGCGCAGCGAGTTTGTACTTGGCATCCGCGGGTGTTGGTAAATTGGTTGTGGTCGATGACGATGAAGTTGATAGCAGTAACCTGCAACGCCAGATCATTTATCGCGAACAAGACCTCCAAGTTGCGAAAACAAAAGCGACTGTAAAGCAACTGAGTGACCTTAATTCTATGGTTCAAATTCGCGCTCTTAATAAGCGATTAGACAAAGCACAGCTGCAGCTTGAGGTGATGCTAGCGGATTTGGTGCTCGACTGCACCGATAACATGCCAACGCGCCAGCTAATTAACCAAGTTTGTTTCGAGCAAAATACGCCGCTCATCTCGGCGGCGGCAATTGGTTGGCAAGGCCAATTCGCTGTCTTTGATTACCAAACACCAAGTGAACAAGAAGCGCAGAGTAAAGCCTGTTACCGCTGTTTGTATCCGTTCGACGAATTACCGCAAACGCAAAAGTGCAGTGAGAGCGGTGTCGTTGGTCCGGTGGTGGGTACACTTGGCAACTACCAAGCGATAGCGGCAATTCAAAAACTGGCGACGGGAAAGTTTCATGTCGAGACTGCCAAGTTACACCTGTTCGATGGATTGAAGCTGCAATGGCAAACCATGGCGATAAGTAAAGATAAACAGTGCCAAGTGTGTGCTCAGATTTAGTTTACGAGTAATGGGCAGAATTAAGAGAGTTGGAAGCAATGACGTTATCAGAACAACAAACAACACAAATAACAGCTGCTGACTTAGATGTGATCACTATTGTCATCAATGACCAGTCACATCAAGTTGCCAGTGAGTCAAATCTACAGCAAATCATTAGTCAATTTGCGCTGCCTGAAATGGGCTGTGTTTTTGCAATTAATAACAATGTTGTGCCGCGCAGTGAGTGGGCTAGCACAGTTCTTTCACAGGGAGATAGCATCTCTTTGTTTCAAGCGATCGCAGGGGGTTAACGTCGATGCTTAAAATTGGTGATAAACAATTCGAATCAAGACTGTTCACGGGAACAGGGAAGTTTGCCAACAGCCGATTAATGGCAGAAACGATTCAAGTATCGGGTTCTCAACTTGCGACCATGGCGTTGAAGCGTGTGGATGTGAACGACCAACAAGACGATATTTTGCTGCCGTTAGTACAAGCGGGGGTGAACTTATTGCCGAACACCTCGGGTGCAAAGAATGCTAAAGATGCTGTGTTTGCTGCACGACTGGCGCGAGAAGCGTTGGGCACTAACTGGCTAAAACTGGAAATTCATCCAGACCCGAAGTACTTGATGCCAGATCCAATTGAGACACTTGCAGCCGCTGAGCAACTGGTTCGTGAAGGCTTTATTGTGCTTCCTTACTGTCATGCTGACCCGGTTCTGTGTAAACGATTGGAAGAAGTAGGCTGTGCTGCGGTCATGCCATTAGGTGCACCGATTGGTTCCAACAAAGGGATAGTTTCTCACGATTTCCTAGAGATTATTATCGACCAAGCTAATGTTCCTGTGGTTGTGGATGCGGGTATTGGCGCTCCTTCACATGCCGCGCGTGCGATGGAAATGGGTGCGGATGCTGTGCTCGTCAATACTGCGATTGCAGCTTCGAGCGATCCCGTTGCGATGGCGAAGGCATTTAAGTTGGCGGTAGAGTCGGGGCGTATGGCTTATGAAGCCGGACTTGCCGGTAAGGTTTCTCATGCGGTTGCGTCGAGTCCACTGACGTCATTCCTAAATGAGCTTTAGTCCTAGATTGGTTTAGCTATTAAGCGAGGAAAAAATGAGCTTCGTTGAACAATTTAAGCAGCTTAATTGGGATGACATTTCGATGTCGATCTATGCGAAAACGGCACAAGATGTCGAGCGAGCATTGAATAAACCCAAGCGTGATTTAGAAGACTTTAAAGCGCTAATTTCACCAGCGGCTGAAGCATACTTAGAGCAAATGGCGCAGCTGTCATACTCGGCAACTCGTAAGCGTTTTGGTAATACCATGTCGCTTTATATTCCATTGTACCTTTCTAACTTGTGCGCCAATGCTTGTACTTATTGTGGCTTCTCAATGGAGAATAGAATCAAGCGTCGTACCTTGAATAGGGACGAAGTGGCTGCAGAAGTTGAAGCTATTAAACGCATGAAGTTTGATAGCGTATTGCTGGTGACTGGCGAGCACGAAACCAAAGTGGGCATGAAATACTTTCGCGAAATGGTGCCGATGATTAAGCAACGCTTTAACTATTTAGCGATGGAAGTACAGCCGCTAGATCAAGACGAATACGCCGAGCTTAAGACATTGGGTTTGGATGCGGTGATGGTCTATCAAGAAACGTATCATCCTTCGACTTATGCCGAGCACCATTTGCGTGGCAATAAGATGGATTTCGAATACCGATTGGATACACCCGATCGTCTTGCAAAAGCGGGCATCGATAAGATCGGTATTGGCGCTTTGATAGGATTGGAAGAGTGGCGTACCGACTGCTTTTATGTGGCAGCGCACTTAGACTATCTTGAGCGCACGTATTGGCAGACTCGTTACTCTATTTCATTTCCGCGTTTGCGTCCTTGTGAGGGGGCCAGTTCTTTAAACGGAAAGCAGCCAAAATCAGTCATGACGGATAAGCAACTTGTTCAGTTGATTTGCGCTTATCGCTTGTTGAATCCAGAGGTGGAGTTGTCATTATCGACTCGTGAATCACCCAAGTTCAGAGACAATGCATTGCCGTTAGGCATCACCAGTATGTCTGCTGCATCGAAAACTCAGCCGGGGGGTTATGCGATGGATGATGTTGAACTCGAGCAGTTTGAGATCAGCGATGAGCGAAGCGCGGGTTCTGTGGAAGATATGATTCGAGCCAAAGGATTTGACCCTGTATGGCGAGATTGGCACTCAGCGTATTCTGGTTAAGTAGCAAAGAAAGCCACTGGTCATCGTTATGTTTCACGTGAAACATAGGCAAAAAAAGAGGGTTGATGCAAAACATCAACCCTCTACTTTTTTCTAGCTTCTAGCTTCTAGCTTCTAGCTTCTAGCTTCTAGCTTCTAGCTGTGTGCTACTGGTAGCGTTGCTTGACGAAGCCACTCTTTCACATCACCTTCAATCAGCGGGCTGATCTCATCCCATACTTTATGATGGTAGTCATTCAGCCAAGCAAGTTCTGGGCGAGTTAGCATATCTACGTTGATATTGCGCTTGTCGATTGGACAGCGTGTTAGCGACTCAAATGACAGAACAGGGAAGTCACCGTTAGTTGGTGTTTCAACAACAAGCTCTAGGTTTTCAATACGTATACCAAACGCATCTGCACGGTAATAACCTGGCTCGTTGGACAACACCATACCTTCTGTTAGAGGCACGTCGATTTGCTTCTTCGAAATGCTCGCTGGACCTTCATGAACACTTAGGAAGTGACCAACCCCGTGACCAGTACCGTGATCGTAATCGTAGCCTTCCGCCCACAGGTGCTGACGAGCTAGCGTATCGATTTGGTAACCACGTGTGCCTTTCGGGAAGCGTGCACGAGCAACACCGATGTGACCTTTTAGCGCGAGAGTGAATTGTTTAATCATCTCTTGTGAAGGCTGACCGATCGCAATAGTACGCGTGATGTCTGTTGTGCCATCTAGGTACTGACCGCCTGAATCCACTAGGTAAAGTGTGTTCAGCTCTAGCTTGCCAGGTTCAGGTTGGTTCTCGTGGTTGTAGTGACACATCGCTGCATTGCCACCTGCTGCCGAAATAGTATCGAAGCTAAGATCCATAAGTGTTGGGTCTTCGCTACGGAACGCTTCCAGTTTGTCTGCCAACGTCGCTTCATCATGCAGGTTACCCGCAACGACTTCCGCATCTAACCAAGATAGGAACTTACTCATCGCCACGCCATCACGGATATGACACGCTTTCATACCTGCGATTTCAACTGCGTTTTTCGCCGCTTTTGGCATTAGGCATGGGTCAGCCTTACTCACCACTGACGCGCCAGCATTTTGTAGAACCAGCTTAAACCATGCGTTACTTGTCGCAGGGTCAACCAGTACATTCTTGCCAGTTAGAGTTTCTAGTCGTGCTTGCAATGCTTCTGGGTGATGAACTGTTACGCCTGCACCTACGTGAGCGTCAAACTCAGCAGGTAGGCGAGCTGGATCTAGGAAGTATTCTACGCTTGAATCTGAGTGCAGGATCGCGTGAGAAAGCAGAACTGGTAGGCGTGATACATCTAGACCACGAACGTTGAGCAACCAACAGATAGAATCAAGTGCTGTTATCACTGCGCTGTCTGCGCCGGCTTTTTTCACCAGTTCTGCGATTTCTTGGCGTTTGCTTTCACTTGATTGGCCAACTGCTTCTGTTGCCATTAGGCGAACATCAGAAACCACAGGAGCAGGGCGGTCGTGCCACAGCTCATCAATTGGGTTGCTGTCGAGAATCTTAAGCTCAAGTGCACCTGCAAGTTTTGCTTGTGCCATGTCTAGCCAAGCAGAGTTGTGCATGCGAGGGTCGATTGCCACAGAGGCGCTATTTGCAAGATGGTCTTTAATCCAATCTAGTGCAGGCTCTTCAATCAGGTGACGGTATTCGAATAGATCAGCAGGAACCTGCTTAGTGACTTGTACCGTGTAGCGACCATCAACAAAGATAGCGGCTTTGTCTTTGGTGATTACCGCAGCACCAGCAGAACCGGTAAAACCAGTTAGCCAATGTAAACGCTCGTTGTGCGCTGGTACGTATTCGCCCAAGTACTCGTCTTCATGAGGGACAAGTAGGGCATCAATATTATGTTGTGCTAGCCATTCGCGAATTGCATTCACGCGGGTTTGGGTATCGTTGTGCATCTGTGTTATTCCTTCAAATTACCGCTCCTTCATGCTCAGGTGTGGGAGCTGTTTCCATCTGCTTCATGCAGTTTACGATTCCATTGAGGTTCGCAATCACTTCAATAGAGTCGGAGTACAACAGGCCATAGATGAGCCAAAAAGGACTATCGACTGTTAAGCTACTCATTTTACCGTAAGAGCGCAAATCGCGTCCGGGATTTTTATCTAAGATGATCGGTTTTTTGCGTGATCATGGTACGTAGCCAAGTTAAAGCCGGGTCATTTTCTCTGTCTCGGTGCCAGAACAAAGTGTAAGCCATTGGCGGGAATTCGAGTGGCAGCGGCAGCAATGCCATGTCATGTTGTTTGGCTGCCAGCTTCACAAAGTGGCTTGGCGCGGTAAACACAAAATCGGTGTAAGAACACAAACTGGCAGCGCTGTTAAAGTCCGGGACGGTGACTGCGATGTCACGCTCACGACCAATGTCGGCTAAACGATAGTCGAGCAGCCAACGGTCGTTGCCATCACAACGTACCTGAACATGACGCAGGGCTAGATAAGCTTCTAAATTCCAATTTCCACGCAAAGCCGGGTGGTCTTTCCGAACGATGCACATTTGGTGGTCACGATAGATTTCCTGCTCACAAATGTCATCTGGCGGCAGCATAGTCAGCTTGGCATCGTTGATGTCGATGTCTCGACCTGTCATGCCCAAATCGATTTCACCACGCTGAATCATCTTGAAGGTTTGCTCCGACCAAGAGTGGGTACTGATTGTCACGCCTGGCGCTTGTTGGAAAATCGCTGGCAAGAAGTGAGGCAGAATGAGCGGGTAGACACTCTCTACCGCTGCGATTTGAAATCGGTACTCACTGCTCTGCGGCGAGAACTCTTCGGGTTGAGTCAGCACCTCAAGTTGGTTTATCAACAGATCCAGTTTCGGTTTAAGGAACAATGCGCGCGGTGTTGGCGTCAATCCGTGTGAATTTCGAGTGAATAGGGGATCATCAAACTGGGTACGTAATTTCGCTAAGGATTTGCTCACGGCAGACTGACTCAAGCACAGTCGATGGGCGGCTCGGGTGACATTCAACTCTTCAATCAGCACTTTAAAACAGACCAGCAAATTGAGGTCGATGCGTGCCAGTTTCTCTACGTTCACAGTGATTTTCCCCATTGGAATAATGGTCATGAGTATACATCATTTCCATTCATATCATCAGATGATTAAGCTTCGCTCAAAAGTTCTTGTTCAATTTGGAGTGTTTTGTGTCTAGCCATATTACAAATAGCAAAAAACAGATGGCGCTGTTGACCATGTTAGTTCTGTTCAGTCCACTTGCGATTGATATCTATCTACCCGCTTTGCCTCTTATTGCGTCCACTTTTCAGGTAGAAAATGCATTGGCACAAGACACCATCACTTGGTTCCTATTTGCTATGGGTGTTGGTCAGCTATTTGCTGGTCCCTTGGCAGATAAACTCGGACGTCGAACTGTTGCATTGGGAGGCATCACCATCTACGCATTGAGCGCTTTATTGGCGTGGAGTGCTCAAAATATTGAGTGGATGTTGGCGGCTCGCTTGCTACAAGGCTTAGGTGCATGTGCAACATCTGTGGCAGCCTTTGCAACAGTTCGCGATATCTTTGGTCCGGAAAAAAGCGGCAAAATGATCAGTTACCTTAACGGTGCGATCTGCTTTATTCCGGCACTAGCACCAATTCTTGGTAGCTGGTTAACCCAACAATTTGATTGGCGTGCAAACTTCAGCTTTATGGCAGGTTTCGCTGTGATTGCTGGCTCGATGATGTTCTTCGGCATGAAGGAAACTAACCCGGCAACTGAAAAGCAAGCCGTGTTTAAGCTCAGCCGCTATTGGTCTGTACTAAGTACACCATCATTCATCTTCCACGCTTCACTGTGTTTGATGGCGATGGCCGTGATTCTTGCTTACGTGACTTCTGCTCCAGGCGTCTTGATTACAGGTATGGGTTTGTCGATGAACGAATTTACTTTCTGGTTTGGCCTTAACGCGGTATTTAATATTACGGCATGTATGCTAGCGCCTAAGTTTATGGATCGCTGGGGCACACATAACTCGCTTGTGGTTGGTATCAGCTTGTTAGCAATTGCTGGCGTGATCATGATGGTAATGAAAGAGCACAATACGGCGTTGGCTTTCATGTTGCCAATCTTTATCTCATCGGTTGGCTTTGCTTGGATTCTTGGTGCGGCTGCAGGTAAAGCACTAGAACCATTTGGTGATAAGGCGGGGACCGCGGCAGCACTAATTGGTCTTTTCCAGATGAGTGGCTCTGGTTTATTGGTAGGTACACTGCAACGCCTATCACTTGAACCACAAACCCTGATCGCGATTCATATGTGGGTACTGCTTCCAGCGTTGGTGATTCTGTTTAGTAAAGCAGGTAAGAGCTGGCATGCAAAATTGGCGAATGCATAAAACTCGACAATTTAGTATTTTCCAATGCACTTAACGCGTGTATATTTGTCGTTCAAACTTTTCTCGACACCATAACGGAACTCATAAAGTAATGTCGTTAACCACGTATGAAATGGCTCGTATCCTAGAGCAAATGGAAGAATCACCAGAAAAAGTGATGTTTGGTAAGTTGCTAAATGAATTAGGCAACCAAAGCTCTGAGCGTATTCGTAGCGCGGCAAAACAAGTTCCTGTACCAGTCTTACGTGACCTTGTGTATCAATTTCAGCAAGTGATTGAGTCACGCAAAGGTGAGCAGGTTGAGTTGATGGCGAAAGACCTTGCTCAGCAAGGTATCTCAGCTGAAGAGCTAATGGCTTACTTAAACAAATAATAAAAAATCCCCGCTTCATGCGGGGATTTTTTTAGTGAGTGATTTTCTCCTTCAGTATGTGATCGAAGGATAACGGTCCTGGCCCCCATACAATTACAACAAGAATCATCAATCCCCAAAGTTGGTGATCATAGAAACCTTTCTCCCACAGCAATGGGTAAGAGACTACAGCGATGATGTTGAACACAAACAGAATCGCAGCCATCGGGCGGGTAATCAATCCGAGTGCTAAGAGCACAGGTAGAACCAATTCCGCCGCCGTACCTAAGTAAGCTGCCAACTCCCACGGTAGTATTGGTACTTGGTACTCCAGCTCAAATAAATACAGTGTGCTATCCCAAGACGAGATTTTGATTAGCCCTGAATTGAAGAACACCCATGCAACCCACAAGCGACAAAAGAGAAGTAGTAAAGGGACAAAGCCAGCTTGTAGGGTACTGATTAAATCGTCGTACCGATTCACTAAGTTTTTAGCCGTATCCGTCATAGAGTGCTCCTTAGATTGATTTCAATGCAAAGCCGTCAACGAGATCGAGTGCCATGATGCTATTGAGGTGAGCGAGTAAAACTTCAGGTATTTCGCTCAAACTCTGTTTCTGCTCGAAACATTGCAGCAGTTGGAACGCATCGGCGTCGAGTGCGTGACACAAGGCTTCTCCATTGGCTTGAATCGAGATGACACCTTGCTGTAATTGGTTGATATTAAGTTGTTCGAATTGCCCAGTTTGAATCGCGCCAAACAAATCAAATACGGCGTAGCTAGAGTCAAAGCTGCGGCAGCCTTTTTTAAGGTGCAAAATCAAAGCGGGCTGTTGCTCTTCACTCACTTCGCCAAGTGCCGCAAGCGGTTTGAATTCTGCTGCATTGGATTGTTCATACTGCGCTTGACGAGCAAGGTCGATATGCCACTCGAAGCGAGCGACTTCAGGGCTGTATGGTGCTTGTGCGATCACCTGACTAAACTGCATGATGGTGTCTTGAAAACCTTCGCCATAATGGGCCACATTTCCTTCTTCTAATGGATAAGTGAGAACATGCTGGCGAGCCATCTGTTCAAAGCATTCTTTACCAAGCAGCGCTTCAACCATCGGGTAGGTCGCGGATAACACCTCGCTTAAGCTGACGATAAAGTTATTGCGGTAAATCTGCATGCGTTCATCAGCGGTAAACTCATCACTGGCAATATCGCAATCTTCACCGAGTGCTTGATAGTGTAGAGCTTTAGCAAACTGGCTTTGTAAGGTGGCTAGATTCATGATGCCTTCCTTGATTCGCTTTGTTCACTTGGGATTGTGCCTTGCAATAGCAGTTGCGATGCTTTCTGCGCTTCTCCGAGCAAGACTTCTGGCGCGGGGATATCCAAATCCCATTCAATCAACGTATGGCGTGGACCGTGTTTCTCTGTCCACTGCGCGAATAACTGCCAAACTTCATCACTAACTGGGCGGCTATGGGTATCAATCCATATCTCACCTTTGTCGAGTTGTTTGATGGTAAAACCTGCCAAGTGAATTTCATCTACTTTGTCGGCTGGAATTGCATCTAGGTATGTGTCGCAATCAAAACCGTGGTTAAACGCCGCAACATAAACATTGTTTAAATCGAGCAACAAACGACAGCCAGTGCGCTGTTGCACTTCGGTAAGAAACTCCCATTCGCTGATGGTCGAATGTTGAAACCTCACATAACTAGATGGGTTCTCTATCAAGATCTCGCGTTGCAAATAATCCTGTACTTCATTCACGTTACGCGTGAATACTTTGAGCGCTTCTTCCGTATACGGAAGTGGAAGTAGGTCATTAAAGTAATGACCACCGTTCTCGCTCCAACTTAAATGGTCAGAAACAAGAATCGGGTTGATCGAGTCAATCAGCGCTTTAAGTTGAGCAAGGTGCTTCTGATTCACACGTTCCACCGAACCTAATGACAGGCCAATGCCGTGGCAGCTAATTTGATACTGCTCGCGCAGCGCGTGCAGTTGATTGCGCTCTGCAGCGTTGGGTTGAAAATAGTTTTCACTGTGGATTTCTAACCAAGACAACTTGGGTCTGTTTTGGCTAAA
Source organism: Vibrio campbellii CAIM 519 = NBRC 15631 = ATCC 25920 (assembly GCF_002163755.1). Lineage (NCBI taxonomy): Bacteria > Pseudomonadati > Pseudomonadota > Gammaproteobacteria > Vibrionales > Vibrionaceae > Vibrio > Vibrio campbellii. The sequence continues at coordinate 23,091 of NZ_CP015863.1, read as the reverse complement.
GTAATCGAGGTGAGGGGTTCTTAATCCAACTCCAACATGGTCGTGGAAGGTGTGGTGTTTCACGTGAAACTCCTTTTTCAAAGCGGTCGGGAAGAGAAGAGTGCGTTGCTTGAGCATCAACGCACCCTCGCAGCAATTAGCGATGAAAGATTACGAAGAAGAAGTGCTACCGCCAGTCAGTTTGTCACACAGACCTTTTGGTACGACTACGAATGCGTCTTTTTGGTTATCTTCTTTAGAAGTACCGGCACATGAGCTGCTTTTCGTTGCACAGTCGTTTTTACCTGCTTTAGAAACGCCGTAGCACTTTTCTTTCTCAGCAGCCACCGCTGGAGCCGCGGTTAGCATTGTGCCGCCAAGTGCTAGAAGACCAGTAACAGCAGCAGTAACGGCTAGATTCGACTTTTTCATAATAAATTCCTCTGAATGATGTCCTTTACTTTAAGTTGGCAAGGTGAACCGCCTGTTCTGGCGTTTTGTTATCAGCTTGCTTAATTTAAGAGATAGGAAACGGACTAAAAAACTTTCATAAATATTTTAGAAATCAATAGATTTGAAAGGTAGAATTTATATAAACCCTTGATGTTTAGAGTGAAAATTCAACGATTTTTTTATGAAATTTTGTCTAATCTGAACTGGTTGTTTAGGTTATAATCTATTTTTATGTATAAATAACCAGTAGCTCTCATCATGATGGATCCATCTCTATTACTCGACGGTTTGAACGACAAACAACGTGAAGCCGTTGCAGCACCTCTAGAAAACTTGCTCGTCCTTGCTGGTGCAGGGAGTGGTAAGACACGCGTTCTTGTTCACCGTATCGCTTGGTTGATGTCGGTAGAGCAGGCTTCTCCGTTCTCAATCATGTCGGTAACCTTTACCAATAAGGCGGCGGCAGAGATGCGTGGACGTATCGAAGAGCTAATGATGGGCAGTGCAGGCGGTATGTGGAATGGTACTTTCCACGGCATTTGTCACCGTATTCTGCGTGCGCACTATCTTGATGCCAAGCTACCGGAAGATTTCCAAATCATCGACAGTGACGACCAACAGCGTCTACTAAAGCGTTTGATCAAAGCGCAAAACCTTGATGAGAAGCAGTGGCCAGCACGCCAAGTGGCATGGTGGATCAACGGTAAGAAAGACGAAGGTCTGCGCCCGTCGCACATTGATGCGTACCATGATCCAGTGACCAAGACATATCTGCAGCTGTACACCGCTTACCAAGAAGCGTGTGATCGTGCTGGTTTAGTCGATTTTGCGGAAATCTTGCTGCGCGCACATGAGCTACTGCGTGATAACAAGTTCGTCCGTGAACACTACCAAGCACGCTTCAAGCATATCTTGGTGGACGAATTCCAAGATACCAACAACATTCAATACGCTTGGCTACGTATGATGGCGGGCCCTGAGTGTCACGTGATGATCGTAGGTGATGACGATCAGTCGATTTACGGTTGGCGTGGTGCAAAAGTCGAGAACATTGAGAAATTTACGCTGGAATTCCCAAGCGTGAATACCATTCGTCTTGAGCAAAACTACCGTTCAACCAAGACCATTCTGGAAGCGTCCAACGCTCTGATCGCGAATAACACCGAGCGTATGGGTAAAGAGCTTTGGACTGATGGCGTTGTCGGTGAGCCTATCTCGGTATACAGCGCTTACAACGAACTAGACGAAGCACGTTTTGCGGTAAACAAAATCAAAGAGTGGCAAGACAAGGGCAGTGCACTGAATGACGCTGCAATGCTTTATCGTAACAACGCCCAGTCGCGTGTACTTGAAGAAGCATTAATCCAAGCTGGTCTGTCTTACCGTATCTACGGCGGCATGCGATTCTTCGAACGTCAGGAAATCAAAGATGCCTTGAGCTACATGCGTCTGATTGCCAACCGTAATGATGATGCGGCATTTGAACGTGTAGTGAATACGCCAACACGTGGTTTGGGTGATAAGACGCTTGAAACCATCCGTTTTGCGGCTCGTGACCGTGGTTGCACCATGTGGGAAGCGAGTATGGCTATGTTGGATGAGAAGGTGCTTGCTGGTCGTGCTGCTGGTGCATTAAGTCGTTTTATCGAGCTTGTTACGGCACTAGAAGACGACACCATCGAGATGCCGCTGCATCACCAGACTGACCATGTGATCAAATACTCGGGCTTGTTCGCGATGTACGAGCAAGAGAAGGGCGAAAAGTCTAAGGCGCGTATTGAGAACTTGGAGGAATTGGTGACCGCAACTCGCCAATTCGAGAAACCAGAAGAAGCCGAAGACATGTCACTGCTGACGGCATTCCTAACCCACGCGGCACTAGAAGCGGGCGAAGGACAAGCGGACGAGTTTGAAGATGCGGTTCAGCTTATGACATTGCACAGTGCGAAAGGTCTAGAGTTCCCATTGGTGTTTATGGTTGGTGTGGAAGAAGGCATGTTCCCAAGCCAAATGTCGGCAGAAGAAGCTGGGCGTTTAGAAGAAGAACGCCGTCTGTGTTACGTAGGCATGACCCGTGCAATGCAGAAACTGTACATCACTTATGCTGAAATGCGCCGTTTGTACGGTCAGGATAAGTACCATAAACCGTCTCGCTTTATCCGTGAACTGCCAGAAACTTGTTTAGACGAAGTACGCATGAAGGCGCAAGTTAGCCGTCCTGCAAGCAGCGGTCGATTTAGCCAAACGGCGGTGAAAGAGAGCTTTAATGAAACTGGCTTTACGCTAGGTTCTCGTGTGATGCATCCAAAGTTTGGTGAAGGCACCATCATCAACTTCGAAGGCAGTGGTCCACAGAGCCGCGTACAGATTGCCTTTAATGGTGAGGGCATCAAATGGTTGGTGACTGCTTACGCACGACTAGAGAAGCTGTAAGGCTTTAACAAAACTAATCAACTTAAGAGCTGCTTCGGCGGCTCTTTTTGTTTGTGCTGTTTTTGTGTCGCTAACGCAGTAAAAAATGGAATGATAAATGGAGTGCAAAAGCGCGATTTAACGATGCCGTTTTAAGTGAAAGTAGGGTGTTGTTAGTGAATGTCTGTTTTCTGCAGGGCTGCTGAGAAAAATTTTAAGCAAAGAAAAACCCCGAGGGCTTGCGCCCATCGGGGTTATAGTCTTACTCGCAGCAATCCGGCTACTAAGAGTGCTCCATGCATCTAATCCATGATAGTGTGCTGAATCCGTCAGCTTAATCCTTACGTCGCCTTCCTAGCGGTGTCCTTAATGACCTTATCCTGGTCTGCTAACTATCCCCGTTAGCTCTCATCACTTGTTCCCTGAGCGGTGTCCCTGACATCATCCTGATGTTCAAATCCTTGCCTCGTCCAGAGGTGTCCATTTCCCGTCCTTAGTAGCAACCATCCTAGTCACTATTGATTCCGTTCAATGTCCAATTTTGCAATCCATGCCCGACCATTCATCCTGAATAACCGTTTCTTCTTCCTGAAGTTCACCAAGTCCGTGGTGTTTCCTGTTCCGTGTCAGCATCCTTCCGACAGGTTTAATATTACGTGTTTAACGGTTTCCAACAACGGACAAATCTCACATTTTTTTACTCTCTTAGCGTTTAAAAAAGATACATAACCATTTAAATCAATGCTTTATGGGTTTTTGTGCGTAGTTTTGCCATTAAAAAAGAGAGGTTTGCTCAACCCTTTGTGAGAGATCTCGCACAAAGGGTCGAGCTAAATGCGCTTATTGTCCGATAGCGGCACCTTCACGTCTTGGATCGGCCGCACCTTCTAGGCCTTGCCCAGTTATACGTATAGCATGCAGTCCAGAGTTCAAATCACGAACATCGGTCTTAAAGCCCATCTTCTCCAACGCAGGTTGCAAGCTTTCTGCTGCGGTACCTTGCTCAATATCTAAGGTACCAAAACGGTTCAGCAATCGTGGCTGATTAATCGCGCTCTGGATGTCCATATCCCATTGCGTGTGAGCGATAATGGCTTGTGCAACGTAACCAATGATGCGGCTGCCACCCGGTGAGCCAATTGCCATGTAAGGCTTGTCATCCTTCATCATAATGGTTGGTGCCATGGATGAACGTGGGCGTTTGCCCGGTTCTAAGCGGTTCGCGATTGGCACACCATCTTGATGAGTGCGGAAAGAGAAATCGGTCAGTTCGTTGTTGAGCAAGAAGCCGCGCACCATCAAGCGTGAGCCAAAAGCGTTTTCAATGGTTGTTGTCATTGAAACTACATTGCCTTGCTTATCGACGATATTGAAATGGCTGGTGGAAGGCAGCTCGATTGATTGGTCCATGCTTAAGTTCATCGTGTGCGACCAAGGAGGGGTGCCGGCTTCAACCTTAGTTAACGCTTTACCGACTTGAATAAGTTCAGCACGTTGTTTGAGATAGTCTTTATCAAGCAAGCCTTCGGTCGGCATTGGCACATAATCTTGGTCTGCCATGTACTTACCGCGATCTGCAAACGCAAGGCGAGATGCGTCGGCGATCACTTGCCATGATTTCGCGCTCTCGGCTCCCCAACCTTTAAGATCGTATTGCTCGGTGATCGCGAGAATCTGGCCAACCGTCAATGCGCCAGAGCTTGGTGGTCCCATACCGCAAATATCATAGCTTTGGTAAGCCGCACAAACCGGTTCACGTTGCTTGATTTGGAACGCATCAAAGTCAGGTTGTGCCAATACGCCAGGATTGCCCGGTGCATTTTGTACTGTCTTGATAATGTCTGTGGCGATATCGCCTTGATAGAAAGCTTTTGCCCCTTGCCCTGCAATTGCCGTCAGAGTTTGCGCGTATTGCGGGTTCTTCAACAACGTGCCTTCAGCTTTTGGTGAGCCATCAGGATTAAAGAAGTAAGCCTTAGTCGCAGGGAAGCGTGATAGGCGCTTGGCATCTTTCTCAATCAGACTCGCGAGGCGAGGACTGACTTCGAAACCTTGCTCAGCCATGGTAATCACAGGTTGGATGATCTTCTTCCATTCCAACTTGCCGTATTTTTGGTGCGTGTCCCACAGTAGTTTCACAGTGCCAGGAGTGGCAACAGAGCGCCCACCGACAACCGCATCGTAAAATTGCAGTGGTTGTCCTTTGTCATCCAGGAAGAGTTTCGGCGTCGCGGCGAGCGGTGCGGTCTCGCGTCCATCATACGTGGTTAGTTTTTGCTTCTCACTGTCCCAATACACTAAGAAGGCACCGCCACCAATGCCAGAAGATTGCGGTTCTACCAAGCCCAGCATCAGTTGCACGGCAACCATGGCATCAATAGCATTACCACCTTGTGCAAGAACATCCGCACCAGCTTGGGTGGCAAGTGGGTTGGCTGCGGTGACCATATAGTCTTTGGCTTTGACCAATTGCTTTTGCTCGAAGCCAGTACTGTGCTCCGGTGCAACGGCATCTGCTGCTTGGTTAGCAAAGGCTGAGGTAGATAAAACGAGTGGGGAAGTAAGAAAAAGACCCGTGGTCACGAGTCGGTTGAACGTCCAATGCATGATGACTCTCCATGTTGCCAGTTTTGTGCTTTCAGCTTGGCAGTCATGAAGAGTCACGTCGAGTCAGCAATCTTAGAAATGTCGATTGTGCTACGCTTTTAAATCAGTACTTTATCCGATAAAAGTGCTGATCGTTTGGTACAAAATACTGCCACCCACTAGGGTAAATACCACCCCACACAGACCGTCGATGTAGATGCCCGCTTGCTGCAATTTACGTTGTAAGCGCTGTGTTGATAGCATCCACGCGAGACTAGAGAACCAAAGCAGAGATAAACCAAACAGAATCACCAGAGCCATGCCTTTACCAGTCACTGACATGCTGGCAGGGACTAAGCTCGACATTAAACTGATAAAGAAAACCAAGGCTTTCGGGTTAAGAATGTTGGTCGCGAACCCTTTAGCAAATGCCTGACGTTTGTTGCTGATCACTAGGTTATTTTGCTTCTTAGGTTGATCCGCCTTTGGGTTTTTGATCATTGAGATCACGGCGCGCAATGCACCAATACCTAAATAGAGCAGGTAACTACCACCGAGCAGCTGCACTACGGAATACAACACTGGGTGCTGGTGGACGATATAACTCACGCCTGTCAGGCTGAACAAAGAGTGCAGCAAAATACCGGCAGACAAACCCAATGCGATGTACAAACCAGTTTGGCGCCCGTGGCGCGCTGCATTTTGTATCACGAGCGCAAAGTCTGGGCCTGGGCTCATTAGGGCAATAAAGTGGATGCTGGCCAATGTCAGCAATATAGTGGATTCATTCATAATACATCTCAAATATAACCAATGTGGCTATTGTCGTATCAAGCATCGTGTCGCGCTTGTAAAAAACTGACAGCTTTTTCGGTCAATGAAATTATCGAGTCACTTGAGAAGGGGAAACGCCGTAGGTCTGTTTAAATGCTTTGCTGAAATGCGCTTGATCATAGAAACCGATTTGATGGGCGACGTCGGTGCCGCATTGGCCAGATTGCAGTAACTTCATGCCTTGCTCGAGGCGCAAGCGAGCAAACCAAGCATAAGGTGTCATGCCTGTTTGCGCTTTAAAGTGGCGCTGGAACTGAGTTGGGCTCAGTTGGCACAGCTCTGAAAGTGAATCCAAACGCACCGCTTGGTCGAGATTCGCCATTAGATAATCTTTTAATGTTCCAAGCGATTGATTTCCTAACGGCACCACTTTCTCTCGCTCAAGCGATCCGTAGCGATCAAAAAGCTGGTTAAATCCTTCAAAAGGAAGGCAATCTTTGGTGAGCTGGCTGAGGTTTTCACGACGAAGTAGCCCGTGCAAGTTACTAAGTTGTGAAAATATCTGCGGATCCGAGATGATCAGCTCGTTGAAGTGTATTATTTGACCGTTTTGCTTAAGATCAGCCAGATCGCTCAATAGGTGAGGTTCGATCGCAAACACATTTACTTCATAGCCACTCTCTAGCTTAGATTGCCCGTCGTGCAGCTCATCTGGCGGCATAAGCACGATTTGCCCGTGGCCGACATGGTGACTGTTGCCTTGGAATTGGAACTTCTGCGCGCCATGCGTGATCAGACCGAGGTGAAAATCCAGATGGTAATGCCTTTGGAAAGTAAAGGTCTGGTATTTCGCCTCAATCAGACTCAAGTCGTTATGGTCGGTTGCGTAGTATTGAATATGTTCCATTAAAGAAAAAAGCTTGGTCACAATATAACCAAGCTTATCCATCAATTTCTTAAATGTCTTGTAAAAAACGATCACTGTGCCTGCATGGCTTTGCGTGACTTACGGTTGTTACGCAGACCATCAAAGCTAAATACCACCAAGGCACCCCAAATAAAGGCGAAGGTGATGGCTTTATCACTGGTGAACGGTTCGCCGTAAATCAGTACCGCCAATAAGAACATCAAGCTCGGTCCAATGTACTGAAAAAAGCCTAAAGTTGAGAGTTTTAGGCGCGTAGCTGCACCGGTAAAGCACAGTAGCGGCAAGGTAGTGATGACACCTGCGGCAACCAATAGAGTATTCAACTGCCATGGGTTCTCAAACATGTTTGAGGTCGGGGTGCTGGCAATAAAAAACAGAAAGATACTTGCCGCAGGTAACATGACGAGAGTTTCAATGAATAACCCCGTTTGTGCTTCCACACTGACTTTCTTACGCAGTAAGCCGTAAAAACCAAAGCTCATTGCCAGTGCGATAGCAACCACAGGGACAGAGCCAAACACGATCAGTTGCACTAATACACCACAAGCCGCCAGCGCGACTGCGAACCATTGCAGCTTACGTAACCTCTCTCCCAGAAATACCATCCCGAGTAACACATTGATTAACGGGTTGATGTAATAGCCGAGACTGGCATCGAGCATATGATTTGAAGTGACCGCCCAGATGAAGATCAGCCAGTTAGCCCCGACCAAAATGGCGGTGGAAACTAAATACATCATTTTGGTTTTATTTTTAATGATGTCTCGAACCGAGCGCCATTGGCGACCAAAGTGGAGGAGTGCGGCTAGTAAAAAGAAAGACCAAAATACTCGGTGGCTTAAGATCTCAAGTGGTGAGACTTCAGCAATCGATTTGAAGTAAATGGGTGCGATGCCCCACATGGTGTACGCACCAACTGCAAGCAGGACGCCTTGCCGTGCGCGTTGTTCTTCTTCTGGTGTCATGGGATGTCACCTAATTGAGTTTTTATAGAGCAGAAAATCAGTATACGAGTCGTGAGCAGAATCACCTAACAATTTGCGGTTTTATTCGCCATGAAACCCCATTACAATGTGCCCTCACTTTGCGTGCTAGTGGCATGCATAAGCACCTCTTTTTAAGACCCAATCTGAGATTTTTCATGACCTCGACTTTGCTAGCCGAACAATCTGATTCGCCTTTGACGCCTCAACGTGTGTTGGAGGATGTGTTTGGTTACCAAGAGTTCCGAGATGGTCAGCAACTGGTGATTGATGCTGCAGTAGAAGGTCGTGACAGCTTAGTTATCCTACCTACTGGTGGCGGTAAATCGCTGTGTTATCAAATCCCTGCTTTGGTTCGTTCTGGGATTACTTTGGTGATTTCTCCGCTGATTTCGCTGATGAAAGACCAAGTCGATCAGCTTAAAGCCAACGGCGTGGCAGCTGAGTGCATCAACTCGACCATGCCTCGTGAAGAATTGCTCAGTGTGTATAACCGTATGTATACCGGGCATATTAAGTTGGTGTACGTCTCGCCAGAACGCGTATTGATGCGTGACTTTATTGAGCGCTTGGAAAACCTGCCGCTATCGATGATTGCCGTTGATGAAGCGCACTGTATTTCCCAATGGGGACACGACTTCCGTCCAGAATACGCCGCGCTTGGTCAACTTAAGCAGCAGTTTTCCCATGTGCCATTTATGGCGCTGACAGCGACGGCGGATGACGCAACGCGCCGAGATATTCTTGAGCGCCTGCAACTGAATAATCCAGAGGTTTATCTAGGCAGTTTCGACCGTCCTAACATTCGATACAACTTAGTTGAGAAGCACAAGCCAGTTTCGCAAATCGTTCGTTATCTTGAAACCCAAAAGGGTAACTGCGGCATCATCTATTGTGGTAGCCGTAAGAAAGTTGAGATGGTGACCGAGAAGTTGTGTAACAACCACATTCGTGCTGCTGGTTATCACGCCGGTATGGATGCTGATGAGCGCGCTTACGTTCAAGAATCTTTCCAACGTGATGACATCCAAATCGTAGTGGCGACTGTGGCATTCGGTATGGGCATCAACAAACCAAACGTGCGCTTTGTGGTTCACTTTGATATCCCGCGCAATATCGAGTCTTACTATCAGGAAACCGGTCGTGCAGGGCGTGATGGTTTGCCTGCGGAAGCGATGATGTTGTATGACCCTGCGGACATCAGTTGGCTGCGTCGTATGTTAGACGAGAAAGACGACGGTCCACAGAAGCAGGTGGAAACCCACAAACTGAATGCGATGAGTGCCTTTGCTGAAGCGCAGACTTGTCGTCGTCAGGTGCTATTGAATTACTTTGGTGAGTATCGAGAGAAGCCATGTGGCAACTGCGATATTTGCTTAGATCCACCGAAACACTTTGATGCCACGGAAGAAGCGCGTAAGGCGTTGTCTTGTGTGTACCGAGTGAATCAGAGCTTTGGTATGGGCTACGTGGTAGAAGTGCTACGTGGCATGCAAAACATTCGTGTACGTGAAAACGGGCACGATAAGATTTCTACCTACGCGATAGGTCGCGACCACAGCCACGATTACTGGGTGAGTATCTTCCGTCAGTTAATCCACAAAGGGCTGCTGTTCCAAAACATCACGCGTAACTCAACGCTGCAACTTACTGAAGAGGCGCGTCCGCTGCTACGTGGCGATGTGACGCTAGAATTAGCGGTTCCACGTTTAGACACCGCAGCACGTGCGGCTAAATCAGATAAACTGACCAGTAAGAACTACGACAAAAAGCTGTTTGCTAAGTTACGTAAGCTGCGTAAGTCGATTGCTGATGAAGATGGTTTGCCACCATACGTGGTCTTCAGTGACGCTACTCTGATTGATATGGCGGAAATTCTGCCAACGTCTTACGGCGAAATGCTGGCAGTCAGCGGCGTTGGTCAGCGCAAACTGGAGAAGTACGCCGATCCATTCCTCGATTTGATTCAAGAACACATTACTCACCACGGATAAGGAACCAAGATGCAAAAGGAATTTGGCTTAGCGGACTACATGGCACAAGAAGGTCGCTTAATCATTACCGCGCCGAGCTTTGACCTTGATAGCTTTCCTGCTTTAGGTGAGCGTTTAGTCGGCTTGCTTTCTGCTACTGTGGTGGAAAAGCAGTGGGATGCAGATATTCACTCTTGGCTGATCGACTTTGAAGGTTGCCGACTGTTTATGAAAGCAGAGCATTACAGCGAAGCGATTTGGTTTGAAGCCCTAGCGATTGATGAGAGCAGGGAAGAGCTGGATTATCTTGCAGGATTGTTCCAACGCGGCTTCTAAAAATAGAATCTTTCTAAAAAGGGTGTTTCACATGAAACACCCTTTTTTATGCTCAAACGTTTGCGTAAAACAGACGGCTTGCGGCGGAAAGTGGTTAATGTATAATCGCCCACCGCTTCGCTCAGAAAGAGCCAAGCCAGTTTATTTTTCATTTTACATTGTTGGTAAGAGCCACTTTATTCAGTGACTCGATTTGGGTTCCCTCACCCCCAAACCAAACTAAAAAGGTATCGCATGAGTAACTTTACCCCTGCGCAGCAGCGCAACGCCCTTATCTATCTGGTTCTATTCCACCTAGTCATTATTGCATCTAGCAATTACCTAGTTCAGCTACCGTTTACTATTTTCGGTTTCCATACCACTTGGGGTGCATTCACTTTCCCATTTATCTTCTTAGCGACTGACTTAACTGTGCGTATTTTCGGTGCTCAGTTGGCGCGTAAAATCATCTTCTTAGTGATGTTGCCTGCTTTAGCAGTGTCTTACTTCCTATCGGTGGTGTTCTTCGAAGGTCAATTCCAAGGTTTTGGTCACCTAGGGGAATTTAACTTATTCGTTGCTCGTATCGCGATTGCTAGTTTCATGGCGTACCTACTTGGTCAGATCATGGATGTGCACGTGTTTAACCGCCTACGTCAAATGAAGCAATGGTGGGTGGCACCAACGTGTTCAACGCTTTTCGGTAATGCACTTGATACCATCGCTTTCTTCGCCATTGCGTTCTACCAAAGTCCAGATCCATTCATGGCGGAGCATTGGACGGAAATCGCGCTGGTAGATTACGGCTTCAAACTGATTATCAGTCTTGGTTTGTTCGTTCCTATGTACGGCGTATTACTGAATTACCTAATTAAGAAACTGACTGCGGTGAACCCTGATTTTAAGGTGACGACAAGCGTTCAGTCTTAATATCAGTGGGAACCCCGAAAGCCGCTTGCTCAAATCAAGCGGTTTTTTTGTATCTGTTTACTAGGGTTTGGAGCGTTTTGTACAGCGTGGGGGTAATTAGATCATGGGTGTCCAAAAGCTCCCTAAGCTGTACGAAGGTAAAAATGAGCAATAAAAAAGGCCCCGATAGGGACCTTCAACTAAGCAATAAGTTATCGTGAGGTTTAGCAAGTCACGATACTTAACGGCCAGCCAATGTCTGTTTGACGGTTGGACTCAATTTCCAACTCAGCGGTTGTCAGTGGGTTTGCCTCTAGCCATTTCGCATCAATACTTAGCGTCAGTTTGTCGCCTTCCGCAGTGAGAGTCACACATGGCTCTAGATCTGGATTACGACGATGGCTGAGTAAAACCGCAAGACGCAATAGGCGCAGTACGCGTTTACCACTGGTGCCTGAAAGGGCATGTTGCTCAGGCAGTGACGTCAGTTGTTCACGGTAACGGCGAGCAATTTCACCGATAAAGAACTTCTGTGCACGGGTGTAACCAGGCAAATCCAGATGCTGTAGCAGGTAAGCGCTGTGCTCACCGCCCTTTTTGAAGTCGATAGTTAGACCGATTTCGTGCAGTTTGGCTGTTGTTTCCAGCAGGACTTTACCCTGAGGTTCTGCAACCCAAGCTTCACCGCCAACTTGCTCAAGCAGTTTACCCGCAAGTTTTGCGACTTGTTCGCCGTATTGGCAATCTAGCTGGTAACGGTTTTGTACGCTGCAAATGGTGCGTGCACGGATGTCGTTTTGACGAAGCTCGTCAACCATCTCGTACACCAAGCCTTCACGCAGTGCGCCGCCAGCCAGTGTCATGGCATCGATTTCTAGTAGCTCAAAGATCGCAATTAAAATGGATAAGCCACTTGGGAATACCAGAGCACGCTCTAGGGTCAGACCTTCAATATCGAGTTCTTCCAAGTGATCAGCAAGCATCGCCTGCTTTTGTAGGCGCTTAAGTTTGGAGTGAGTAATTACTTCGTCCATACCCTGCGCTAGCATTATCTCTTGTAGTGCTTGAACGGTACCCGATGCCCCAACACATACATCCCAACCTAGGTCTGTGTACTGCTCTAATATCGGCATCAGAGTTTGCTTCGCGCCTTCAATGGCAGCGTCGAAGTTGCGTGCGTTCAGTTGGCGGTCTTTGAAGAAGTTCTCTAGCCAAGTCACACAGCCCATTTTCAGACTGGTCAGTGCTTTGGCTTCGAAACCTTCACCGATAATCAGCTCGGTACTTGCACCGCCGATATCGACCACAAGGCGACGACCACTACCGCCAGAGGTGTGTGCAACACCTTTATATATAGTGGCAGCTTCTTCTTCGCCGGTAATCACTTCGATAGGCTGACCTAAAATTTGGTTCGCCTTCTCTAGAAAAACATCCACATTGGTCGCGGTTCGCAATGTCGCGGTACCCACAATGCGGATGTTCTCTTTAGGAATATCCTGCAAGCGTTCTGCAAATAGACTTAAGCAGTCCCATCCTCGCTGCATAGCTTCCATACTAAGAGAGTTATGTTCATCTAAGCCCGCGGCCAGACGAACTTTGCGCTTAATTTTAGCCATAGTTTGAACGCTGCCATCGATGTGACGCACAACGAGCATGTGAAAACTGTTCGACCCGAGGTCGATGGCGGCGTATAGCGGTGATGATCCTGCTTGACTCATAAACGACTTCAGTTTCCTTTTATGATTGTTTTGGCGCTGATTGACGCGGCTGACGAGGACGACGTCCTTGCGGCTTACGGTTACCAGAGCGAGTGCCACCGGTATTGGTGCGACGTTGCTGAGAACGAGGCGCGCGCATACGAAGTGGTGCAGGCAGATCTTGGATTAGAGCCGAAGCGTCGTAATCAGAAACTGGGATTGCGTGCTCAATGTATTCTTCGATTGGTGGCAGGTTGATTGCGTAATCTTCACAAGCAAAGCTAATAGAGTGACCGCTTGCGCCAGCACGACCAGTACGACCGATACGGTGAACGTAATCTTCACAGTCATCTGGTAGGTCGAAGTTGAATACGTGTGTAACTTGAGGAATATGAAGACCACGTGCTGCAACGTCAGTTGCGACTAGTAGGTCAACTTCACCACGAGTGAATTGCTCAAGGATTTTTTCACGCTTCTTCTGTGGTACATCACCAGTCAGTAGACCAACACGGTGACCATCGGCTGCTAGGTGACCCCAAATCGACTCACACTTATGCTTAGTGTTAGCAAAAACGATCGCGCGGTCTGGCCATTCTTCTTCAATAAGCGTTTGAAGCAGTGCCATCTTGTCTTCATTCGAAGGGTAGAAAAGCTCTTCTTGGATGCGATGACCAGTTTTTTGCTCTGGCTCAACCACAACATGCTCAGGGTTGTGCATGTGTTCGAAAGCTAATTCTTGTACGCGGTAAGACAGCGTCGCTGAGAACAGCATGTTCAAACGCTCTTTTGGCTCAGGCATACGACGGAACAAGAAACGAATGTCTTTAATAAAGCCAAGATCGAACATACGGTCCGCTTCATCTAGAACAACGGCTTGAATGTTGTTTAGGTTGAATACGCGCTGCTTGTAGAAATCAATGATACGGCCAGTAGTGCCAATAAGAATGTCTACACCATCTTGAAGCTTGGCAAGTTGCTTATCGTAGCTTTCGCCACCGTAAGCTAAAGCCGCTTTAAGACCTGTGCTCGCAATCAAAGGCTCAGCATCGTTAAAGATCTGAATCGCTAGCTCACGCGTTGGCGCCATAATGATTGCGCGCGGTTGAGTTGGCTTACGACCTTCGTGCTCTGGTGTGGTCAGAAGGTGGTTGAAGGTAGCAGTAAGAAACGCGAGGGTTTTACCAGTACCCGTTTGGGCCTGGCCTGCAATGTCTTGGCCGGTGAGCAGTACCGGCAACGCCAAGGCTTGGATAGGGGTACAATATTCGAACCCTTTTTTCTCCAATCCTTCAATAACTTGGGGCTTTAAACCCAAATCGGCGAACTTTTGCTCTGTGATATGCGTCTTTTTCATGGCGATAGAATATCAGCTAAAGCTTGCAATAAGAAAGTAAATACATTCCAATAGGGCATCTATTTACTGGTTATCATCCAACCAGTTTCGAAAAACACATTGGAGTGGAAGATGAGTGATAAGATTTTGCAGCTTACTGATGACGGTTTTGAAAACGATGTAATCAACGCTGCAGGCCCGGTTCTAGTTGATTTTTGGGCAGAATGGTGTGGTCCTTGTAAAATGATCGCTCCTATCTTGGACGAAATCGCTGACGAGTACGAAGGCAAACTCACTATCGGTAAACTAAACATTGACCATAACGCAGGTACACCACCTAAGTTTGGTATTCGCGGCATTCCAACGCTACTGTTATTTAAAGACGGTAACGTAGCGGCAACGAAAGTTGGTGCTCTGTCTAAGACTCAACTAAAAGAGTTCCTAGACGCAAACCTATAATCACCAAGTGATTACAAACAAAACCGTGCAATATGACAATGCGCGGTTTTGTTTTTCTAACTCTGGACTAGAATATTAATTAGTGCTACCGTATCGCGCGTTAATTGAACAAATTTCTCTTCTTGGTCGATCCTGAGACCAAATCCATCTTAACTAGAAAACAGATCTTATTTTGACTAAACAAGCATCCACCACCATGAATCTTACTGAACTGAAGAACAGACCTGTGTCTGACCTTGTAAAGCTTGGCGAAAGCCTGGGTCTTGAGAACCTGGCTCGTCTAAGAAAACAAGACATCATCTTCGCAATTCTTAAAGCGCACGCAAAAGGCGGCGAAGACATCTTTGGCGATGGGGTTCTGGAGATTCTGCAAGACGGCTTTGGTTTCCTACGTAGCGCGGACAGCTCATACCTTGCTGGTCCTGACGATATCTACGTTTCGCCAAGTCAGATTCGTCGCTTCAACCTACGTACTGGTGACTCAATTGCTGGTAAAATTCGCCCACCAAAAGACGGTGAGCGTTACTTTGCCCTGCTAAAAGTCAACACAGTAAACGACGACAAACCAGACAATGCTCGTAACAAGATCCTATTCGAGAACTTAACGCCTCTACACGCTAACGAGCGTATGGTTATGGAGCGCGGTAACGGTTCTACAGAAGACATCACAGCACGTGTTTTAGACTTGGCATCGCCAATTGGTAAAGGTCAACGTGGTCTGATTGTTGCTCCGCCAAAAGCGGGTAAGACAATGCTTCTGCAAAATATCGCTCAAAGCATCGCGTACAACCACCCAGAGTGTGAGTTGATGGTACTTCTTATCGACGAACGTCCTGAAGAAGTAACAGAGATGCAGCGTCTAGTTAAAGGTGAAGTAGTAGCGTCAACGTTCGATGAGCCAGCTTCTCGCCACGTACAAGTTGCGGAAATGGTAATCGAGAAAGCAAAACGTCTTGTTGAACACAAGAAAGACGTGGTTATCCTGCTTGACTCTATCACTCGTCTAGCTCGTGCATACAACACCGTAGTGCCTTCATCAGGTAAAGTACTAACTGGTGGTGTGGATGCAAACGCACTACACCGTCCTAAGCGTTTCTTCGGTGCTGCGCGTAACGTAGAAGAAGGCGGCAGCCTAACTATCCTTGCTACGGCTCTAGTCGATACTGGTTCTAAGATGGACGAAGTTATCTACGAAGAGTTCAAGGGTACAGGTAACATGGAAATCCACTTGAACCGTAAGATTGCAGAGAAACGTGTATTCCCTGCGATTGACTTCAACCGCAGCGGCACACGTCGTGAAGAGCTTCTAACTAAGAACGAAGAACTTCAGAAGATGTGGATTCTACGTAAGATCGTTCACCCAATGGGCGAAACTGACGCGATGGAGTTCCTAATCGACAAGCTAGCGATGACTAAGACCAACGACGAGTTCTTCGATGCAATGCGTCGTCAATAGTCTCAGATAAGCAATTCTGCGAAGAGCCACCGTATATCGGTGGCTTTTTTATTGCTTTCTCCCGATAGAAGCAGCAGAATGAAGGAAATGTTATCGGGAGGTTAACATGCAACAAGGAATGTTGTCGTCATTACTCCTGAGCTTGTCACTTATCACACTACCCGCGACGTCAACTGCCAAGGAAATGCAGGAAACCGTGGTAGAGCAGTGGCTTCAGGACTCTCAAATACAGACCAAAGTATCTGAACTGCTTGATTACGCAGTCAGGGACGAGGTTGACTCGCTTAAATTTGCCCTAGACCGGCTTGCCTTTCCTCAACAAGAAGTCGTCCGTTTCCTTTTGCTCGAAAAGCTAGAGCAACAAGAACTCATCCTTACCCCAAGAATGTCGATTTTTGTCGAATCCCAAATCAGCATAACTCCAACTTACCAAGTGCTTGAGCGAGGGGATGGTTATGAGTTCAGTGTACCTGCGTTTAATTTCCCGGCCATTGCTAGCCGTCTGATAAAACGCTGGAAGCAGGATCAGAGAACGTTAGAATTTGTTTTGGAAGCAGAGCGGCAGGAGCTAAGCCTCAGGGATTGGTTAACAGGTACGACGCATCAAGTGCAAACCAGAGAAGCGTTACTTATCCGTGAGCTAGACAGCTTATCGCCAGACGCGCTTGAAGCACTGACCAAACAATTAACCCATGCTAATGTTACCAGCTGGCTGCCATCTACAGCCGTGATTGTGCGTTTGGCACAAGTAAGCCAAAATCAGGCGATGTACGATCTGTTGTGGCGTATGCGTGCTGATTACAACAGCCAAACAGAGTTAGCCAGATTAGCAGAAGTTGGTGATGAGTTTTCACTACAACAGTTGATGAATTCCACCGTCAATCCAACCTTAAAACCTTATGCGATTGAACTGCTCACAAGATCCAATCCACTCTCTCATGACGTAAAACAATTCCTAGTGGCCAAGATGGCACTTTCAGAAGAAGCTACTTTGGTTGCTAGAGAACTCGCAAAGCAAGGGCATCACTCGTGGTTAGAAGAGTTGGTCTCAAACAATCACCAAGTAAAAACACGACAGATTGCGGAATTCTTGGAATAACTGCTGTTGATGTTCTTTAAGTAACGATTCTTGTCGCTATCGAGTTCACATACCCACACAAAATAGGAGGATCTTAGCGTCCTCCTATTTGTTATACTGCGGACAGTTTAATCAGCCAGCATGAAGGCCTATGAGTTTTAAGGATTTACGTGAATTTATCGACCACCTAGAACAGAAAGGTCGACTTCAACGCATCACTCACCCCGTCGACCCCGCTTACGAAATGACAGAAATTAGCGACCGTACCTTGCGTGCTGGTGGCCCTGCGCTGTTGTTTGAGAACCCAATTGGTTACGACGTACCTGTTTTGACGAACCTATTTGGTACGCCAGAGCGTGTCGCGATTGGTATGGGACGTGAAGACGTTAAAGAATTAAGAGAAGTCGGTAAGCTGCTGGCTTATTTGAAAGAACCTGAGCCACCAAAAGGCTTCAAAGACGCATTGGAAAAATTGCCAGTGTTCAAGCAAGTATTGAACATGCCAGCCAAGCGCTTAAGAAAAGCATCGTGCCAAGAGATTGTGTGGCAAGGTGATGAAGTCGATTTGGATAAAATCCCGGTGATGAGTTGCTGGGCAGAAGACGTTGCGCCATTGCTTACGTGGGGCTTAACCGTGACCAAGGGTCCGAATAAGAAACGTCAGAACCTAGGCATTTACCGTCAGCAGAAAATTGCCAAGAACAAAATCATCATGCGTTGGTTAGCTCATCGTGGTGGTGCGCTTGACCTGCGCGATTGGATGGAAACCCATCCAGGTAAACCTTTCCCAGTTTCGGTCGCGTTTGGTGCAGACCCAGCTACCATTCTTGGTGCAGTAACGCCAGTGCCAGATACGCTATCGGAATACGCATTTGCAGGTTTGCTACGTGGCAGCAAAACGGAAGTCGTGAAGTCAGTTAGTAATGATTTGGAAGTGCCAGCGAGCGCTGAAATCGTGATGGAAGGCTATATTGACCCGAACGAGTTTGCCGATGAAGGTCCTTATGGTGACCACACTGGCTACTACAACGAAAAAGAAAAGCACCACGTGTTTACCATTACGCACATTACCATGCGTAAAGACCCAATCTACCACAGTACCTACACAGGCCGTCCGCCAGATGAACCCGCTGTATTGGGTGTGGCATTAAACGAAGTATTTGTGCCGATTCTGCAAAAGCAATTCCCAGAGATTGAAGACTTCTACCTACCACCAGAAGGTTGTTCTTACCGAATGGCGGTCGTCACCATGAAGAAGCAGTACCCAGGACATGCCAAGCGCATAATGATGGGTGTGTGGTCTTTCTTGCGTCAATTCATGTACACCAAGTTTGTTATTGTGTGCGATGAATCGGTAAACGCGCGAGATTGGAATGATGTCGTTAAAGCCATGTCAGAGCATATGGATCCTGTACGTGACACCTTGATGATAGACAACACGCCAATCGACTCACTTGACTTTGCTTCGCCTGTGGTTGGTCTTGGCTCCAAGATGGGGTTAGATGCAACTATTAAATGGGATGCCGAGCTAGCGACGCGAACCGGGGTCACTGAGCGAGACAGCAAAGCGATTACTGAAACAGAACTGAATGAGTTGAAACAGCAACGCCCTGAGATTGTCGATATCTATCTACCTGCAACAGCTAATAACCAGTTCGCTGTTGTGACCATGAAGAAAGACCAAGCTGGTCAATCGCAAGCCTTGATGGAATACCTGTGGGACTTCTTTGCTCAGTACACGGATAACAAATTCATTATCTTGTGCGACGATGACGTTAATGCACGAGATTGGAATGACATCATTTGGGCTGTAACAACCCGGATGGATCCAGATAGAGACACTATTCAAGTGCATGGTAAGACTCATAGTTCATCCAAATTAGGACTGGATGCGACCAACAAGTTCGAATCCGAAGTCACGCGCGAGTGGGGTACGCCTATCAAAAAAGATCCTAAACTTGTGGCTAAAGTCGATGAGATTTGGGACCAGTTAGGTATTCTATGAGTCATCAAGTCCACCTTCTACCAATGGACGTTAGGTTCCAAGTAAAAGAAGGGGAGACGGTGTTGGAAGCTGCGCTCAACAACAATATTCGCTTCCCACACCGTTGCCAAGTTGGCGCTTGCGCCATGTGTATGTGTAAAAAGCTAGCGGGCGAGGTGAGTTACCACCTCGAACCGATGCTAACCGAAAAAGAGCAACAGCAAGGTTGGATATTCCCTTGCCAAGCCTATACAGAAAGTAATTTAGTGCTTACTTTTGATGAGTAAGCGAGAGGAACACCATGACCATCCAATGTAAAGTAAAGTCTATTCAGCCGTTAGCTTGTAATACTTATCAAATCCTTCTTCATCCAGAATCACCTGTACCTTTCAAAGCAGGTCAGTACCTTATGGTAGTGATGGGTGAAAAAGACAAACGTCCTTTCTCTATTGCGAGCAGCCCATGTCGTCATGAAGGTGAACTTGAACTGCACATCGGTGCGGCGGAACACAACGCTTATGCACTAGAAGTCGTTGAAGCAATGCAAGCGGCACTAGAAACAGATGGTCATATCGAGATTGATGCTCCACATGGTGATGCTTGGGTTCAAGAAGAAAGCGAACGCCCACTATTATTGATTGCTGGTGGTACTGGCTTTAGTTACGTGCGTTCGATTCTGGATCACTGTGTTGCACAGAGCAAAACCAATCCTATCTATCTATACTGGGGTGCGCGCGACAATTGCCAACTTTACGCTAAAGAAGAGTTAGTCGAGATCGCTGCAAAGTTTGCTAACGTTCACTTTATTCCAGTAGTAGAAGAAGCACCTGCCGACTGGCAAGGTAAAGTTGGTAACGTACTACAAGCGGTGAGTGAAGATTTCGAAAGCTTAGAAAACTACGATATCTATATTGCAGGTCGTTTCGAAATGGCTGGCGCAGCTCGTGAACAGTTCACTCAGAACAAGAAAGCGAAGAGTGAACGTATGTTCGCAGACGCGTACGCATTCATTTAAATACGGCTTTTGAGGCAGAAAAAGAGGGTTTTTTACCCTCTTTTTTGCTTTTTTGATGAAATAGTCATCGAACAGTCAGTTTTTTCCATTTTTTTTCAAAAAAGGGTTGCGAACGGATCAGAGTTCCCTATAATGCGCATCCACCGACACGGCAGACGCCATAAGGCTTCAGCAGAGTCGGAGAGGTGAAAGCTTCTGAGAAAATAAATTGAAAAAAGTGTTTGACACTCTCAATTATCTCGTTAGAATGCACCTCCGCTTTGAGAGAAAATCTTCTCGATAAGCAAGCTCTTTAAAAATATAGACCTATCAATCTGTGTGGGCACTCGTTGATGATAATCCAATTAGAAGCTTCGGCTTCAAATTAGGTTTCAATGAAACGAAGTGACCATTGAATCAAAAGATTCAGCACAGTCAATTCAAACATTACTTTATGTAATGTTCAGTATTCATTGAGCCGAACAAAATCTTAAATTGAAGAGTTTGATCATGGCTCAGATTGAACGCTGGCGGCAGGCCTAACACATGCAAGTCGAGCGGAAACGAGTTATCTGAACCTTCGGGGAACGATAACGGCGTCGAGCGGCGGACGGGTGAGTAATGCCTAGGAAATTGCCCTGATGTGGGGGATAACCATTGGAAACGATGGCTAATACCGCATAATGCCTACGGGCCAAAGAGGGGGACCTTCGGGCCTCTCGCGTCAGGATATGCCTAGGTGGGATTAGCTAGTTGGTGAGGTAAGGGCTCACCAAGGCGACGATCCCTAGCTGGTCTGAGAGGATGATCAGCCACACTGGAACTGAGACACGGTCCAGACTCCTACGGGAGGCAGCAGTGGGGAATATTGCACAATGGGCGCAAGCCTGATGCAGCCATGCCGCGTGTGTGAAGAAGGCCTTCGGGTTGTAAAGCACTTTCAGTCGTGAGGAAGGTAGTGTAGTTAATAGCTGCATTATTTGACGTTAGCGACAGAAGAAGCACCGGCTAACTCCGTGCCAGCAGCCGCGGTAATACGGAGGGTGCGAGCGTTAATCGGAATTACTGGGCGTAAAGCGCATGCAGGTGGTTTGTTAAGTCAGATGTGAAAGCCCGGGGCTCAACCTCGGAATTGCATTTGAAACTGGCAGACTAGAGTACTGTAGAGGGGGGTAGAATTTCAGGTGTAGCGGTGAAATGCGTAGAGATCTGAAGGAATACCGGTGGCGAAGGCGGCCCCCTGGACAGATACTGACACTCAGATGCGAAAGCGTGGGGAGCAAACAGGATTAGATACCCTGGTAGTCCACGCCGTAAACGATGTCTACTTGGAGGTTGTGGCCTTGAGCCGTGGCTTTCGGAGCTAACGCGTTAAGTAGACCGCCTGGGGAGTACGGTCGCAAGATTAAAACTCAAATGAATTGACGGGGGCCCGCACAAGCGGTGGAGCATGTGGTTTAATTCGATGCAACGCGAAGAACCTTACCTACTCTTGACATCCAGAGAACTTTCCAGAGATGGATTGGTGCCTTCGGGAACTCTGAGACAGGTGCTGCATGGCTGTCGTCAGCTCGTGTTGTGAAATGTTGGGTTAAGTCCCGCAACGAGCGCAACCCTTATCCTTGTTTGCCAGCGAGTAATGTCGGGAACTCCAGGGAGACTGCCGGTGATAAACCGGAGGAAGGTGGGGACGACGTCAAGTCATCATGGCCCTTACGAGTAGGGCTACACACGTGCTACAATGGCGCATACAGAGGGCAGCCAACTTGCGAGAGTGAGCGAATCCCAAAAAGTGCGTCGTAGTCCGGATTGGAGTCTGCAACTCGACTCCATGAAGTCGGAATCGCTAGTAATCGTGGATCAGAATGCCACGGTGAATACGTTCCCGGGCCTTGTACACACCGCCCGTCACACCATGGGAGTGGGCTGCAAAAGAAGTAGGTAGTTTAACCTTCGGGAGGACGCTTACCACTTTGTGGTTCATGACTGGGGTGAAGTCGTAACAAGGTAGCGCTAGGGGAACCTGGCGCTGGATCACCTCCTTATACGATGATTACTCACGATGAGTGTCCACACAGATTGATACGGTTTATACGAAAGAGACGATACTGGGTCTGTAGCTCAGGTGGTTAGAGCGTTCGCCTGATAAGCGAGAGGTCGGTGGTTCGAGTCCACTCAGACCCACCAATTCCCTTCCCAAGGAATTGGCATACAGTATCGACACCTTGATGGGGCTATAGCTCAGCTGGGAGAGCGCCTGCCTTGCACGCAGGAGGTCAGCAGTTCGATCCTGCTTAGCTCCACCATCTTTAAGCGCACTTTCTTTGCTATAGAAAGTAGAGTGCTTTTAAAAATGGTTTCATTAAGAAATCTAGCTCTTTAACAATTTGGAAAGCTGACAAATCAACAATTTATTGTTGATTGTAAAGTTCTCAATGTTTGTCTTTATGACAAACACCAATACAACACATTCAAGTGTTCTTGGAATTTGAGTCCGGCAAAATCGAAAGCTATCTCGCTCATTCAAATAATGAGATAGCAACTTTGGTTGTTTAACTTCAATTCGAAACTCCTTCGGGTTGTATGGTTAAGTGACTAAGCGTACACGGTGGATGCCTTGGCAGTCAGAGGCGATGAAGGACGTATTAACTTGCGATAAGCCCAGATTAGGTAGTAAAAACCATTTGAGTCTGGGATTTCCGAATGGGGAAACCCACTAGCATAAGCTAGTATCGCTGCGTGAATACATAGCGCAGCGAGGCGAACCGGGGGAACTGA